>CAVPJJ010000006.1:0-365658 GCA_963705405.1 uncultured Gammaproteobacteria bacterium
TCGAGATCCACGTGGAAGTAGGAGCGCGTAAAGCTGAACAGGATCGAGACATCGCTGACCCGGAGCATTACGGCGTCGACCAGGACGCCGCGCGCGGTATTCCGGAACGCGATGGCGAGCGGCAGCATCCAGCCTTCGCCGAGGAGGCGGCCCACCACGTAGGCCCGGCTCATCTGGTAGAAGACCGGCCGGATCACCTCCACCTCGCGAAGCGGCCGCAATTCGCCGATCTGCTGGAGGTGCAGTTTTACATCGGTCGCGACGTGACGGACGCTGCCCTCGAAATCGCGCCAGGGCGTGCGGAACCGGAAATCCGAGAGTAATTCCTCGAATAGCAGCTCTACCGAGCCACGGTTTCCATAGCGATTCGTGCTGACCTCCGAACCGATGCCGCGCAAGCGGATCGAGGTCGAGCGCGAAAAACTCGACGGCCGTGTCGACGCCGACCGTGCCGAACAGCCGTCTCGTGACCGAACTGAAAAAGGTCTTCAGGAATTCCGGGTCATTCAGCCCGGCGATCTGCTCCAGGTAGGCGCCCTTGATCGCCACCCACAGCGCCGTGTCCATAGCGCGGGCGCCCAGGCGCTGGCGCGTCTCCGACACGGTCTGGTTGACGATGCTGGAGTAAAGATCGAGCCGTTCGACGACGTCCGCCTGCACGCCACGCCAGTCACGATTCTCAAAGCGTTCCGGTGCGCGACGGGTGATGGCGCGGTACTCGGCGTTGTAGCGCGCGAAGGCGGCAACCATTGCGCCCGCAGCCTCCTGCGCAAGCGCTGCCTGGCCCATCAGGTCATGTTGCGAATCAGCGCATCGCCGAATTCGCTGCACTTGACCTCGGTGGCGCCCTCCATGAGCCGCGCAAAATCGTAGGTGACCACCTTTTCGCCGATCGACTTGTCCATGGAACGGATAACGAGGTCCGCGGCCTCCGTCCAGCCCATGTAACGCAGCATCATTTCGCCGGACAGGATCACCGAGCTCGGATTCACCTTGTCAAGGTTGGCATACTTCGGCGCCGTGCCATGGGTGGCCTCGAACACGGCGTGACCGGTCATGTAATTGATATTTCCGCCGGGCGCAATGCCGATACCGCCGACCTGTGCGGCCAGCGCGTCCGAAAGATAGTCGCCATTCAGGTTCATCGTCGCGATGACGTCGAACTCCTCGGGCCGCGTGAGCACCTGCTGCAGCGTGATGTCGGCAATGGCGTCCTTGATCAGCACCCTGCCGGAGGCGAGCGCCTTCTTCTGCTCATCATTGGCAGCCGCATCGCCACGGGCCGCGCGGGTGCGCTCCCACTGGTCCCAGGTGTAGGTCCTGTCCGCGAATTCGCGCTCGGCGAGCGCATAGCCCCAGTTGCGGAACGCGCCCTCCGTGTACTTCATGATGTTGCCCTTGTGCACGATCGTCACGCTCTTGCGGCGATTGGCGATTGCGTACTCGATCGCGGAGCGCATCAGCCGCTCCGTGCCTTCCCGCGACACGGGCTTGATGCCGATGCCGGTGCTGTCGGGGAAGCGGATCTTGCCGTAGTGCTTCGGGAAATTCTCCTTCAGCAGTGCGAGGAACTTCGTGTTCTCGGCCGAGCCCTGCCTCGAACTCGATGCCGGCATAGATGTCCTCCGTGTTCTCGCGGAAGATCACCATGTCCACTTTCTCGGGCGAACGCACGGGAGATGGCACGCCGACGAACCAGCGCACCGGGCGCAGGCAGACGTAGAGATCGAGCATCTGGCGCAGCGCGACATTGAGCGAGCGGATGCCGCCGCCGATCGGCGTCGTCAGCGGCCCCTTGATCGAGACGAGGTATTCGCGGCAGGCCGCGACCGTCTCGTCGGGCAGCCACGTGTTCATCAGCCGGTTGGCCTTCTCGCCCGCATAGACCTCCATCCAGGCGATGCGGCGCTTGCTCCCGTAGGCCGTGGCAACCGCCGCATCCAGCACGCGCACGCTGGCTTTCCAGATATCGGGACCCGTGCCATCGCCCTCAATGAAGGGGATGATCGGCCTGTCCGGGACCTTGAGCTTGCCATTCGCGACGCGGATTTTTTCGCCGCCCGCGGGCGGCGCAATAGTGACAGCGTTCATGTTCGTGAAGATACCTCGGTGGAGGGGAATTTTAGCACAGGGTCCTGGTCCCACCCGGTTACGCGGATCGTGATGGAAACGGCATTCCGCCGGGGCCGTCATTGACCGCCGGTGGGGTGCAGCGTAGTGTTCACATCGCTATGGGCCTGTTAGCCAACTTCCGCCGCCACCGGTTCCGGGCTCCGCGCCTGGTCACCGCGATTCTTGCGGTCGCCTGGCTGGGAATGGCCGTCGCGCCTTGCCAGGCGTCAATGAACGCAGGGCATTCGGGCTCGTCGCACCATGGTTCGATGCCGGTGGACGGTTGCGATCATTGTCCGGATTCGAACTCCAGTTCCGACGCGCCGTGCACGATGGTTGCTGCCGGCGACTGTCTGACAAAGGCGCAAGCAATCGTGGAGCGCAACCAGGCTGGCGATATGCAGCCACAGGCCGCACCACCGCCAGCATTCCCGGTTTTCGACTCGCCCTCATCTGGCAATAATTGTCCAACCAACGCCAGAATTCGATCGACGCCCGTCGCTCACGCTTCTGTCCAGCAGCGTTACTGCATCTACCTGAAATAGCCATTCCTGCCGTCCGAGTTTTTTCGGCGTCCACGCAGGAGTAGGCATACCTACGTCATTCAAGCTCCTGGCGCGGCCGGCGGCATCGCCGTTTTCCGATGAACAGCAAGGAGTCCGCAGATGAACAGGCAATTTGTAGTCGACCGGAGACGCTTTCTCGCAGCTTCGGCAGCAATGCTGCTGGCCAGGCCCGCATTCGCCACCCGCGATGTCATCGAAGTGTTCAAGAGCCCGACTTGCGGCTGTTGCACGAAGTGGATCGGGCATCTCCGCGCCAATGGCTTTGAGGTGCAGGCACACGACGTTGACGATATCTCAGTGTCGCGCGCGAGACTTGGCGTGCCAGCGGCGCTCGGTTCCTGCCACACCGGGAGCGTCGGCGGCTACCTGGTCGAGGGACATGTGCCTGCCGGGGACATCCAGCGCCTGCTCAGGGAGCGCCCGGATGCGGCCGGTCTTGCGGTGCCGGGCATGCCGCGCGGTTCGCCTGGCATGGAGGCGGATGTCAGGGATCCCTACGACGTACTGCTGTTCCAGCTGAACGGCCGCTACACGGTCTATCAGCGTTACGGCGCCCGGTAAGGATCGCGAGGAGAGCAGCATGAAGCGCATGACAATGAATATTCCATTGGGCGAGAAGCTTGGACGACTGGCGATCGTGCTGCTGCTCCTTGTGGTGGCTTCCGCGGGAATGCGCGTTGCAGCCGCAGAAGGGCTTGATCCGCAACTGCAGGACCTCCTTGAGGAGGCGGCGCGCAACAACCCTGAAATCCGTGCGGCGGGCTACGAACGCGAAGCAGCGCAGCAAAGAATTTCACCTGCGGGAGCGCTCGATGATCCGATGCTCGAAGCGGGGGTGGTCAATGCGCCGCTGGCGTCGCAGACGTTTCGGCGCGAAGACATGACCATGAAGATGCTCGGCCTGTCGCAGAGGTTCCCCTATCCGGGCAAGCGCGGCTTGCGCCAGGACGTCGCGGCGAAGGACGCGGAATTTGTCGCACACGCCTACCAGGAAACAGTCAACCGGGTGGCGCGGGACGTCAAGGCGGCGTATTTCGAGTTGGCGCTCGTCGTCGAATCGACACGACTGGTGGAGGAGAACAGGCAGGTTCTCGAGCAGTTCCTGCGAATCTCCGAGTCGCGCTATGCGGTCGGGCAGGGGACACAGGCCGATGTGCTGAAGGCGCAGACCCAACTGACGAAGATGGACGACGAGCTGCTCAGGCTCGCGAGCAGTCGACAGGCGATCGAGGCGGAACTGGTCCGCAACCTTGGGCGCGAGCCGGCAGCGGGCTTGCCCGCGCCGGCGGCGCTGCGGCTGCCGGAGACGGCGTTGCAGTTCGAGTCGTTGCGCGAGACTGCGCTGAAGGAGCGCCCACAGCTTCTGGGGCTTCAAAGCCTTATTGATCGCAATGGCAGCGCGCTCGAGCTTGCGCGCAAGGACTACTTCCCGGACTTTGACGTGAAGCTCGCCTATGGCCAGCGCGAGAACATGCTCGATGGAATGCCCCGCGATGACATGGTGAGTCTGACCGTTGCTGTCAACCTGCCGATCTGGCGGGGCAACAAGCGCGACCCGGGTGTCGCGGAAGCCATCGCAATGCGGAACCAGGCGACGGACATGTACCAGGCGCAATTGAATGAGGTGTCAGCGCAACTGCGTCAACAGGTGGCCAACGCCGAACAAAGCCTGAAATCGGCGCGGCTTTATGAATCCGGGATCCTGCCGCAGGCCCGGCTCGCCGTGGAGTCATCGCTTTCCGCGTATCGCGTGAATCGGGTCGATTTTCTGATGCTGCTCGACAGCCAGATGGCGGTACTCGAGTACGAGATCAGCCATGCGGCGGCCCTCTCGAATTACAACATCGCGCTGGCGGAGATCGAGTTGCTCGCCGGGAAGGCGTTGTTTTGAATCAATCAACGGGATCGGTACCAGGACGGGTGGAATCATGAATCGAATGGCATGGATCGGAATCGCCGCCGTCATCGCAGTAGTGGCCGCTGCCGGCTACTGGATGGGAGCGCGTAGCACCGCGCAGGCGCCGCACGAGGTGGCTCAGGGTGCAAAGCAGGAGCGCAAGGTTCTCTTCTACCGCAATCCGATGGGGCTTCCCGACACGTCGCCCGTGCCAAAGAAGGATCCCATGGGAATGGAATATGTCCCGGTCTTCGAAGATGGGGAGGAGGAGCCGGACATGCCCGTGGGCGCGGTAAAGATCAGTCTGGACAAGGTCCAGCTTCTTGGCGTGCGTAGCGAGCCTGCGCTGCTGCGGGAGTTGACACGCACCGTCCACGCGGTCGGCACGATTCAGGCGAATGAACGGCTGCTATACCAGGTGGCGCCACGCTTCGAGGGCTGGATCGAGAAGCTCTACGTGAACACGACCGGGCAATCGGTCAGCCGCGGCCAGCCGCTGATGGAAGTCTACAGCCCGGACCTCGTGACTGCGCAGGAGGAGTACCTGATCGCACTGCGCGGCGCTAGCCGATTTGAAGGACAGCAGTTCAGAAGCACGGGCCGTGATGCAGAAGATGGCCGAGGACGCGCTGCGTCGCCTGCGCAACTGGGAAATCTCGGATCAGGAACTCGAGGCGATGCAGCGGGACGGCAAGGCCAGCAGGCTGCTGCGTCTATCGCTCTGCTGCGAGTGGCGTCGTGCTGCAGAAGTCAGGCATCGAGGGCATGCGCTTCATGCCCGGCGAGGTCCTGTTCGAGATCGCCGACTTGTCCTCGGTGTGGCTGCTCGCCGAAGTTTCCGAACAGGATATCGGTCTCGTGCATCTGGGCCAGGAGGCTCGGCTCGACATCGTCGCTTATCCGGGCAAGCCCTTCTCGGGCAGGGTCGTATTTCTCTATCCGACTATCGACACCGGGACCCGCACCGCCAAGGTACGCATCGAACTCGCCAACCCCGGTGGCCTGCTCAAGCCGGCGATGTTCGCCAATGTCGAACTGGCTACCGGCCGAGCGCACGGCGAGGTGCTGGCAGTGCCCGATTCCGCGGTGCTCGACAGCGGGACGCGGCAGCTGGTCCTGGTGCGCCGCGGCGAGGGGTTGTTCGAACCTCGCAGGGTCAAACTCGGCATGCGGGCCGATGGTTACGTCGAGGTAATGGAAGGCCTGCAGGCGGGAGAGCAGGTCGTGGTGCGCGCCAACTTCCTGATCGATGCGGAAAGCAACCTCAAGGCGGCGCTCGAGACATTCGGTGGGAAAGGCGACGGCGCCGGTCACGAGGGGCATTGACATGCTGAACCGGATCATCGACTGGTCGGCGCGCAATGTCTTCATCGTCCTGCTCGGGACGTTCTTCATCGTTGCGGGAGGCATCTATGCGGTTGTAACGACGCCGGTTGACGCGATTCCCGACCTCTCGGACGTCCAGGTCATCGTCTACACCGAGTATCCCGGCCAGGCGCCACAGGTGATCGAGGACCAGGTCACCTATCCGCTCACGACCGCAATGCTCGGGGTGCCGAAGTCCAAGGTCGTGCGCGGGCTCTCGGTGTTCGGCGCCTCGTTCGTGTACGTTATTTTCGAAGACGGGACCGACATTTACTGGGCGCGATCGCAGGGTCCTGGAGTATCTCAATTACGTGTCCGGGCGCCTGCCGCGCGGGGTGACAGCCTCGCTTGGGCCGGATGCGACCGGCGTGGGTTGGGTGTACCAGTACGCGGTCACGGCGAAGGACCGCACGCTGGAAGAATTACGCACGATCCAGGACTGGTTCATTCGCTATCAGCTCACCAAGGCGCGCGGGGTTTCCGAGATCGCCAGCGTTGGCGGTTTTGTCAGGCAATACCAGGTAACGGTCGACCCGCGGCAGCTCCAGGCCTACGACGTGCCGCTGATGCAGGTGATGCAGGTGATCCGCGACAGTAATCGCGACGTCGGTGGACGCGTCATCGAGTTGACGGAAACCGAGTACATGGTGCGCGGCCGCGGCTATCTGCGCGGCATCGACGACCTGCAAATGCTCGTGGTCAAGGCCGATGGGGGCACGCCGGTGCTGATCCGCGATGTGGCGCGCGTCGAATTGGTGCCCGAAGAGCGGCGCGGAATCACTGAGCTAAATGGTGAGGGCGAGGTCGTGGCCGGCATTGCGGTGGCGCGCTTCGGCCAGAACGCCCAGGACGTAATTCGCAACGTGAAAGCCAAGATATCCGAGATTTCGAGCGGGCTGCCTGCGGGCGTATCGATCCAGGCGGTTTACGATCGGTCCGACCTGATCAAACGCGCAATCAAGAATCTCAACCGAACGCTCGTCGAGGAAAGCCTGATTGTCGCGCTGGTCTGCATGCTGTTCCTGTTCCACGCGCGGAGCGCCCTGGTGGCGGTCGTCATGCTGCCGGTCGGCGTGCTGATCGCGTTCATCATCATGGGATTCATGGGGCTCAACTCGAACATCATGAGCCTGGGCGGTATCGCGATCGCCATCGGTGCCATGGTGGACGCGGCGATCGTGATGATCGAAAACGCGCACAAGCACCTGGAGCGGCTGTCGCCCGGCGCCTCGCGGCTCGAGGGCATCATCGCCGCGTGCAAGGAAGTTGGGCCGGCACTGTTCTTCAGCCTGCTGATTATCACTGTTTCCTTCCTGCCTGTATTCACGCTGGAGGCGCAGGAGGGGCGGATGTTCAAGCCGCTCGCCTTCACGAAGACCTTTTCGATGGCGGGGGCGGCGCTGCTGTCGATCACGCTGGTGCCAGTGCTGATGTTGCTGTTCATTCGTGGCCGCATTCCGCCGGAGCAAAAGAACCCGCTGGTCGCGGTTTCTCATCTGGGGTTACCGGCCGATCATCGGCGGCGCTCTGCGCTGGCGGAAGCTCACGATCCTGGCCGCCGTCGTAGTGCTTGGGATCAGCGCTTATCCGGCGATGAAGCTCGGCACCGAGTTCATGCCTGTGCTGAACGAGGGGACGCTCCTTTACATGCCGACCACGCTGCCGTCGCTGTCGTTGACCAAGGCGGCGGAAATCCTGCAGACCCAGGACCGCATCATCAAGGGATTTCCGGAGGTGCAATCGGTATTTGGCAAGGCAGGGCGCGCCAATACCGCCACCGATCCGGCGCCGCCCGAGATGATCGAGACGGTGATAAACCTGAAGCCCGAGAACGAATGGCGCCCGGGCATGACGATGGAAAAGCTGATTGCCGAAATGGACCAGGCGCTTCAGTTCCCGGGGTTCGCAAACGCCTGGACCATGCCGATCAAGGCGCGCATCGACATGCTGTCGACCGGCATCCGCACGCCGATCGGGATCAAGGTGTTCGGTAAGGACCTGGCAGAAATCGAGCGTGTCGCGAAGGAAGTAGAGACGGTGGTAAAAGCAGTACCGGGCACGACCAGCGCATTCGCCGAGCGCTTGACCGGCGGCTACTACGTCGATATCGAACCCGACCGCATGGCGCTCGCCCGCTATGGGCTCGCCGTTGGAGACCTGCAGGATGTGATCTCCACGGCGCTGGGGGGTGAAATGGTCACCACTACCGTGGAAGGGCTGGAGCGCTATGGTGTGGTCGTGCGGTACCCGCGCGATTTCCGCAGTGACCCGCAGGCGATTGCTACCCAGGTGCTTGTTCCCGTGATGAGTTTGAGCCAAACGGCCGGGATGGGCGCCTCGACACCAACCCTGAGCAGCGCGATGCTGCCACTGGGGCAGTTGGCGAAGGTGAAGCTGGTCAAGGGCCCGCCCAATGTTCGCACCGAGAATGCGTTGCTTGTCGCTTACATCTACGTGGACATCCGCGACCGCGATATCGGCGGTTACGTCGCCGATGCGCAGAAGGCGGTGCGCGACCAGGTCAAATTCCCGCCGGGCTATTACGTCACCTGGAGTGGCCAGTTCGAATACATGCAGCGGGCAAAGGAGAAGCTCAAGGTTGTCGTGCCACTCACCATCTTGATCATCTTTGTGCTGCTGTACCTGAACTTCAGGCGGCTTACGGAAACGCTGATCGTGATGCTTTCGGTGCCATTCGCGCTGGTGGGCGGAATCTGGCTGATGTATCTGCTCGGCTACAATTTGAGCGTGGCCGTGGCGGTGGGGTTCATAGCGCTGCTCGGGGTGGCAGCCGAAATCGGCGTCGTGATCCTCATTTACATCGATCAAGCCCTGAAAGCCGTCGCGGCGAAGCGCCATGCGACCGGCGAAGTGATCACGGGCACGGATCTCCATGAGTCAGTGACCCAGGGCGCGCTGATGCGCGTGCGCCCCATCATGATGACGGTGGCGGCAATCATCGGCGGGTTGCTGCCGATCATGTGGGGTACCGGAACCGGCTCCGAGGTAATGCGCCGCATCGCGGCACCGATGGTAGGTGGCATGATTTCGGTAACCGTTCTCGCCCTGATCGTGATCCCGGCGATATACGCGGTCGTCAAGGAAATCGCCATCGGGCGGGAAGAAGTTGAAGCGCCGCGACATCGCGTAGAATCCTTCCATGCAGCCGCAGAAATCAGCCTCGCCCATACGCGATCGCACGCCGTCCCGGGACGGATTCCGCATGCCGGCGGAATTCGAGCCGCACGCGGGCGCCTGGATGCTGTGGCCCGAGCGACCGGACAACTGGCGCGCGAACGCCGTGCCGGCGCAACGGGCCTACGCTGCGGTCGCCGCGGCGATCGCGCAAAGCGAGCCGGTGACGATGTGCGCTTCGGCAGAGCAGTTCGAGCAGGCGCGCGCCGCGCTGCCCGCCGTCTGTGCGCGTGGTCGAGATGTCGTCCGAACGATGCCTGGATGCGCGATGTCGGGCCGACCTTCGTCGTCGATCGTCGCGGCCGCGTGCGCGGCGTCGACTGGATCTTCAATGCCTGGGGCGGACGCTCCGGCGGCCTTTACAACGCCTGGGACCGCGACGCGCAGGTCGCGGCCAAGGTGCTCGAGATCGAGTGCTGCGAGCGCTATCGCGCGCCGTTCGTGCTGGAGGGCGGCGCAATTCACGTGGACGGTCGCGGCACGCTGCTGACCACCGAAGAATGCCTGCTGAATCCGAATCGCAATCCCGAGCTGCGGCGCGGACAGATCGAGACACTGCTGCAGCGCTACCTGGCGGTGCGAGCAGATCATCTGGCTGAAGCGGGGTGTCTACAAGGACGAGACCGATGGGCACGTGGACAATCTCTGCTGTTTCGTGCGCCCGGGCGAAGTGGCGCTGACTTGGTGCGATGGATCCCGACGATCCGCAGTACGACATCTCGCACGAGTCCTACGAGGTACTTCGAATGGCTCGAGATGCACGCGGTAAGTCATTGAAAGTGCACAGGCTGCTGCAACCCGGGCCTTTGTACATGACAGTGGAGGAGGCCGCGGGCATCGAGCATGTGCCTGGAAGCCGGCAGCGTCGCGGGGGCGACCGTCTCGCAGGCTCGTACGTGAATTTCTACATCGCGAACCGTCACATCGTGATGCCGCTCCTCGATCCGCACACCGACCGGCGCGCGAAGACACGATCGCGCGCCTGTTTCCCGGACGCCAGGTCATCGGTGTCCCCTCGCGCGAGATCCTGCTCGGCGGCGGCAATATCCACTGCATCACGCAGCAGCAGCCGCGACCGCGTCGCGTCAGGAAAGTTTGACGGCACCGCGACTCGCCTGAGCGCAGCCTAGCGTCGCGTGAGGAGGTAGACGCCCGCAACCACGAGGAATGCGCCGGCAATACGCCAGCCGTCGACGGGCCGCACGGGGAATCCAAGCACGCCGTAATGATCGATTGCGAGCGCGGCGATCATCTGCCCCGCAACCAGCAGCGCGAGAAAGGCGGCCCCGCCGATCAGCGGTCCGAATGCCGTCGAAGCGGCGACGAAACAGGCGCCGAGAAATCCTGCACCCCAGGCCCACCAGGGCGCGCCACCCGCCTGCGCGAGCACCGGCAGCGACCCGCGTCCCAGCAGCACGATCAGGAACAGCACCAGGGTTCCGACAGCGAAATTGATCAGGGCCGCGGCTATCGGCGAACCGACGTGGCCGCTCATGGTCGCATTGAGTCCGATCTGCACGGCCAGCGATGCGCCGACCAGGGCGGTGATGATCATCGCGGCGTATTGCATGACGTCAGTCCTTTTGCCAGCCTATTTCGATGAATGCGGCGCGGCCACGGCCCGGAAAGTATCGATAGTTGCCAAACGCAAAATCGGCCCGGTCGGCGTATGCCGCGTCCAGCAGGTTTGTCACGCGCAGCGCGATCGTCCAGGCCGATTGCGGCTGCCACGACAGTCGCAAGTTCAGGAGATCGTGTCCGTCGTATCTCGCGGTGTTGGCGGCGTCGGCCCAGTAGCCGCCCACGTGCAGCCATTCGAGTTCCGCGGCAAGACTCGCCCCCGCGTGGCGCAGCCACAGCGAATGAATCTCACGTGGCGCCGTGTCGACATCATTTCCCGCAGTGATCTGCTCGCCCTGTTCGACCGCAGCCGTGAACCGGTATTCGTGCCGGGCAATCGTCCCGCTGCCGGCAATCGTCCAGCTGCGGGTGAAGGCCCAGTCGAAATCGTACTCGATGCCCCGGTGACGCGTGCGCCCGTCGCTGACATTGAAGCCGGCTGAGTCACGCAGGATCACATTCCGTTTGTCCATCGAGAAGGCCGCGAGGTCCAATGCGGTCGATGCGCCGCGCCAACGCAGACCGAGTTCGACGGCGTCGGCGCGTTCCGGGTCGAGACTGGCGACGGCCTGCTGACGCTGCAAGCGGTAGAGTTCCGTGGCCTCCGGCGCGCGGAATCCGCTGGCGAGCGCGAGATAGGCGGCAATGCCCTCGACCGGCCGCCAGACGATACCCAGCCGTGGCGCAAAATTCGTGAAATCGTCGGAGCGGTCGGCGGGCCGCGCGTAGAGGCAGCCACCGGGGCAGGACATGCCATTCTCGTCCGTGTTGCCGTCGATCATGCGATTGTCATAGCGGTAGCCGACCCGCTCGAGCCGCGCGCCGGCCTCAATTGACCAGTTCGACGCAAGCGACCGCCGCCACCGCGCATGGGCGGCCAGCAAACGTGAGTCCACGTCATAGTCGTACTGCCGGCCTGCGGGGCGGATCGCGTTCGCCGCCGGCGAGCCACTGGTCGTCGGGCCATCCTGGAATTGCAGCAGCATGCTTGCCGCAAGTTCGGCATCCGCACCGAGTTGCAGTTCTCCGCCGGCAACACTCGCCATCACCCGCGAAATCAGGACGCCTGCGCTGTCCTGGCCGTTCTCCTCGACCGGCTGACCGAGCAGGAAATGCTGCAGGAAATCCATGCGTGAGCTTCGAAGGTAGGCGCGCAGGTCGAGCCCCGATGCGCTCCGGTAGCTTGCCGTGAATCGCGCGCTCTGCGCATCGCGATAAGCCTCGGGGTTCGGGTTCGAGCGCGCAGTCGCCGCGTCGCGGTAGCTGTCCGGGCCGACGATGAAACCCGCGGTCTGCTGGTCGAGGTTGGTCGCGGCAATTCGAAGCGTCAGGTCGCCAGCCGCCAGCGGCCGGGTCCACACGGCATTCAGCTTCTGTTCCGAGAAACCGGAGGAATCGCGCCAGCCGCCATCGTCGGAAGCGTGCAGCGCAATGCCGAATCCGCGGCCGTCGGCTTCGTTCGAAGCCGCCAACCGGATGCGCCGGTAATCGTTGCTGCCGGCTTCCATTGCGACACCAAGCGACGGCAGATCCTGCGGCAGCGGCGGAATCACGTTGATGATGCCGTGCACGGCGCTCGAGCCGTACAGGGAGCCGCCCGGTCCGCGGAGAATCTCGACGGCGGCTGCCTGTTCGACATTGACCTCGAACAGATCGTTGACATTGCAGGATCCGACCGGCCGGATCGGGATGCTGTCCTCGAGCACCAGCACCGCCCCGCAGGCACCGGCACCGGTCAGCACGGGTGAACGCAGCGCCATCAGGGATTCCTGGCCGCTGCCGCGCTGGATCATGGTTCCGGGCGCACGGTTCAGAAGTTCGGAGGAATGGGTCGGACCGGCGAGAACGGCTGTGCCGGCACCGATGCGGGTCGCGCTACCCGGATAGTCCATGATTCCGACGGGGCTGCGCGTCGCGGTGACAATCACTTCCTCGAGCGATTGCACCGGCGCCGCGTGTAATATCGCAAGCAGCGAAAAAACGACGACATTGCCGGCGGCCTTTGGCACGGCTGCGATTATCGGCGAGGATGCGCCGGATTGTCGCGGAATTACCCGCAGGGAACCCGCATGAAGAAGCTCATCGGCATCGCGGTCGCGGTCATCGGCGCCTTCGCCGTATCCGGCATCGCGATCAATCGCGGTGAACCCATCAACGCCCTGTGGATCCTGACCGCGGCGGTCTGCATTTACACGATCGGCTACCGCTTCTATGCGGCCTGGGTCACTGCAAGCGTGCTTGCGACGGATGCCACGCGCGCCACGCCGGCCGAACGGCTTGATAATGGGCGCGACTTCGTGCCGACGCCGCGCTGGGTCGTATTCGGCCACCATTTCGCGGCCATCGCCGGGCCCGGTCCGCTGATCGGACCCACGCTCGCCGCCCAGTTCGGCTACCTGCCGGGCACGCTCTGGATCCTGATCGGATCCGTGCTCGGCGGCTGCGTCCAGGACATGGTGATCCTGTTTCTTTCGACCCGCAGGAACGGCCGCTCGCTCGGCCAGATGGCGCGCGACGAGCTGGGGCCGGTCGGCGGCGTGGCCGCGCAGTTCGGGACACTCGCGATCATGATCATCCTGATCGCCGTGCTGGGCCTCGTCGTCGTGAACGCGATGAAGCACAGCCCCTGGGCTTCCGCCACGGTGTTCGCGACCATCCCGATCGCCATGCTCATCGGTTTCTACATGCGCGGCATCCGGCCGGGCCGCGTGCTCGAGGCTTCGGCCATCGGCATTGCGCTCCTCCTGTTCGCGGTGGTCGGGGGCGGCTGGGTCGATCATCATCCGGTGCTGCGCACCTGGTTCGATCACGATGGCCCGGCGCTCGCGTGGTTCGTGATGGGCTATGGGTTTGTCGCCGCAATCCTGCCGGTATGGATGTTGCTTGCACCACGCGACTACCTTTCCACGTTCCTGAAGCTTGGCACGGTGGTGCTGCTCGCGATCGCCATCCTGGTCATGCAGCCCGAACTCAAGATGCCGGCACTGACGCGCTTCATCGACGGCACAGGGCCGATATTCTCCGGCAAGCTGTTTCCCTTCGTATTCATCACGATCGCCTGCGGCGCTATTTCCGGTTTTCATGCGCTCATCTCGAGCGGCACGACGCCGAAGCTCATCCGCACCGAGGCGGACGTGCGGTTCGTGGGATACGGCTCGATGATGCTCGAGTCCTTCGTGGCCATCATGGCGATGATCGCCGCGACACTGCTCGACCCGGGCGTCTATTTCGCCATCAACAGCCCGCTGGCAGCGCTCGGCGGCTCGCCCGAGGCGGCTGTTGCGACACTGAGCGCCTGGGGATTCCCGGTCACGACGGACCAGATGCAGGCGCTCGCGAACGAGGTGGGCGAGGCGACGCTGTTTGCCCGCACCGGCGGTGCGCCTTCGCTGGCAGTGGGCATGGCCAGCATCTTCTCCAGCGTCTTCGGCACGCGGTTGCTCGCGATCTGGTACCACTTCGCCATCATGTTCGAGGCAGTCTTCATCCTGACCACGCTCGACGCGGGCACGCGCGTGGGGCGGTTCATGCTGCAGGATGCACTGGGACAACTGTGGGAGCCGCTTGGCCGCACCTCCTGGTATCCGTCGGTGATCTTATCGAGCGCACTGGTGGTCACCGGCTGGGGCTACTTTCTGTATGTCGGCGTTATCGATCCGTTCGGCGGCATCAATATCCTCTGGCCGCTGTTCGGCATTGCCAACCAGATGCTGGCCGGAATTGCGCTCGCGGTCGCGACCACGATATTCCTCAAGAGCGGGCGGGCGCGATACGCCTGGGTCACGGGGCTACCGCTCGCGTGGCTGGCCGTCGTGACCTCGGCCGCCGCCTGGCAGAAATTGTTCAGTCTCGACTCGAGGATCGGCTTTCTCGCCGGGGCCACGGACCTTGCCGGGAAACTTGCGGCCGGCGCGCTTTCGATGGACAAGGCGGCGGTCGCCGGCAAGCTGATGGTGAACCTGAGAATCGACGCGGCGCTGACCGCATTGTTCCTGCTGGTGCTCTGGATCGTGATCGTGGACATGCTGCGTATCGGCTGGCGCGTCTACGCCGGCGGGCCCCCGCCTTCTGCCAGCGAAGCGCCTTACCAGCGGACTCAATACGCGGAGGCGGCCAATGGCTGATCGAGCTGTCACGCGGTTGCCCGGTCGGATTGTTTCCGCCTGGCTCAGGCACGTTCGCGAAATCGTCAGGGGTGCGGCGGGCCTCGACGCGTACGAACAATACCTCGGGCACCTGCGGACTAGGCATCCCGGTGCCAAACCGATGACGCGCGAGGAATTCTTCCGCGCCGACATGGCGACGCGCTGGAACGGAGTCCGCCGATGTTGCTGAACATGACGCGCTCAATCGCGCTGACGTTGTGCCTGCTGAGCGCCGCGCCTGCGCTCGCCGATCAGGCACCAGCCACCGAACAGCCGGCGCGGCCGCGCATCGGGCTTGTGCTGTCCGGCGGCGGCGCGCGCGGTCTTGCGCATGTCGGTGTGCTCAAAGTCCTCGATGAAATGCAGGTCCCGGTTGACGCAATCGCCGGCACCAGCATGGGCGCGGTGATCGGCGGCCTTTACGCTTCCGGGATGACGGCCGCGGAAATTGAGGCGCTCGTGAAGACGCTGGACTGGAATGCGGCATTTCGCGACCGTCCGCCACGCAAGGACCTGAACTTGCGGCGCAAGCAGGACGACAGGGAATTCCTCGTCCGCTTCCCGCTGGGGCTCAAGGCCGGCAGTTTCCGCGTTCCTCGCGGGCTCGTCCAGGGGCAGAAGCTGACGCAGATCCTGCGCCGCGAGACGATATCGGTCGCCAGCGTCGACGATTTCGATCGCCTGCCGACCCGCTTTCGGGCGATCGCGACCGATCTCGAGACGGGCAATCGCCGCGTGCTTGCCGGCGGCGACCTGACCGAGGCCATGCGCGCCAGCATGTCGGCGCCCGGCGTATTCGCGCCGGTCGAGCTGGACGGCCGCCTGCTCGTGGATGGCGGACTGGTCGAGAACCTGCCGGTGGACGTCGTGAAGGAAATGGGCGTCGACATCGTCATCGCGGTGGACGTCGGATTCGCAGCCGCGTCGGGCGCCGTGAACTCAACTCGGTGCTGGCGGTGTCCAACCAGATGATCGACGATCATGATGCAGCGCGAGACCTATCGGCAGCGCGAACTGCTGGTCGATGGCGACGTGCTTGTCGAGCCGCCGCTCGGTACCATGCAGTCGCTGGATTTCACGGTCGTCGACGAGACGGTCGAGCATGGTGTCGAGGGCGCACGCGGCCAGGCAGCGCGGCTCGCGTCGCTCGGCCTCGGGGAAGCCGAGTGGCAGCGTTACGTGGCGCGCGCGGGCGGCCCGGCGAATCGGCGCTTCCGGAAATCCAGTTCGTCCGGGTCGATGCGCAAGTCGCGCCGCTATCGCGAGCGGATCGAAGCGGAGCTCTCGCCGGTCGTCGGCGAGACGCTGGATCCCGCGGCGATGGAGCGGCGGCTATCAAAGCTGTACGGCGACGACAATTTCGAGTCGCTGGACTACAAGGTAGTGCGCGACGCACGACGCACAGGGCATCGAGGTGTCTGCGCGGCGCAAGAGCTGGGGCCCGAACTACATCCGATTCGGTCTCGAGCTGCAGGACGACTTCGAGGGCTCCAACAGCTTCAATGCCGGAGTCCGGGCGCAGGTCACCGAGGCGAACAAGTATGGCGCCGAGTGGCAGACCGACCTGCGCGATCGGCGCGAATCCGCGGTTCTCCACCGAGTTCTACCAGCCGATCGGTTATGCCTCGGAACTGGTTCGTCGCACCAAGGCTGCTGGTCGAGCGTCGCAACTTCGACTTCATTCGACGGACGACCGGCTCGCGACCTATCGCGTGCGCAACCAGGAGGCCGGGCTCGATGTCGGGCGCGAATTCGGCAGCTGGGGCGAGCTGCGCGCAGGCCTGATCCGCGGCGAGGGCGACGCCAGGTCTGCTGGTCGGCGATTCCGCGGATCCGGCCTGCCGCCGCGCTCGCGACTTCGACCGCGGCGAATTGGTTGCGCGCTTCAGCGCTGGACCGGCTGGACGACGTCTTCTTTCCGCGCAATGGCGAGTCGTTCACCCTGCAGTGGAACGGCCCGCGCAAGGGACTGGGCGCCGACGTCGAGTGCCGACCGCGATTTCCTTTGACTGGATCCTGGCGCGCTCCTGGCACAAGAACACCTATCTCCTCTGGACGAGCGGCGGAGTCGTGGTGTCGGGTCCGCAGGACACGGTCGCAGGACTTCTACACGCTGGGCGGGCTGTTCAACCTGTCGGGCTTGCCTGCCGATTCGCTCAGCGGGCCGCATTTCGGCGTCGCACGCGGCATTTATTACCGGCGCATCGGCAGCGGCGGCGAGGGATTCCTGAACGTGCCGACATACGCCGGTGTTTCACTCGAGCTTGGAAACGTCTGGGAGCGGCGTGGCGATATCGGCTTCGACAACGGGCGCTTCAATGGCGCTGCATTCCTGGGGTTCGACACGTTTCTCGGCCCGATCTATCTCGCCGCGGGCGTCGACGAGCGCGGCGAGCCGCAGCTTCTACCTGCTGCTGGGACGACTGCGCTAGGCGCCGGGCAATTCGATTTTCTCGAGGATTATCGTGGGATAGTCGCCGCGTCGCGAGTAAAGGTGCCGGCCTTCCATGTCGACGAGAACCGTATCGCGTTCGGCGGCGCTGGCGAACCAGTGCGTCTTCTGCCAGTCGGCACCGACCAGATTCGCGAAGGGATCACCCGGTCTGAGCCCGACCTTGATGCCGAATGGCCGCGCTGGGGGCGGGGTGGCATTCAGATTGTGTTCGTGGCAGATGGCCATGGCGCAACGATAGCGAATCTGCGTCGCCAGACCAACCGGGAAATTCAGAATCGGCGGTCGCCTGCACCTTCCCGATCCACCCATCCGAGCAACCGGCGCGTGACGAACAGGTAGAGCCGCTTGCCGGTCGCCATCCAGAGCCGTGACACCAGGGCCGGTGTTGCGAGTATCCGGCGTTCGCGCGCGGTCAGCCACTCGGGGCAATAGAGGCGCTTGTGCTTCAGCAGGTGCCGCAGGTCCTCGCGCGCCAGCGCCCGGAACAGCCGTCCGCGCCGCGCCGAAACGGTGGCGAGCTGGAAATCGACGAGTGCTGGCGCACCCAGCGGCGTGACCAGCCAGTTGGGTTCCTTGGCGAGGTCGTTGTGCGCGACGCCGCGGCGGTGCAGGGTCGCGATCAGGCGATGCGCGCGGCGGAAATAATCCCGGTTGCGCGGTTTCGCAAGCTGCATCGGCCTGCCCTCGATCCATTCGCGGTGCAGGCGGCCGCGCTCGACCGCGAGCAGCCGCGGAGTGCCGGGCAAGCCGTCGAGCCGCGCGAGGGCGCGGGCCTCACGGCTGCAAAGGCGCCGTGCGAGCCAGGCGATCCACCAGCGCGCGTCACCGGCATCGCGGACGACGACCGGCCGCCCTTGCAGCCGCTCGAGCGTCATCCGGCCGAACAGATCGGACTTCAGCAGGCTCATGGCCGTTCTTCAGGGCAGGCTGAACAGCGCCGGCCACGCGCCACTCGCGCGCAGACCGTCGAACAGCATGACGAGCAGCCACAGCCCGAGAAAGGAGGCGGCATCGAGGAACGCCTTGCGATAGATCGTGGGCGGAACCGCCACCGATTCCGGCATCCTCCTGCGCGACCGGGCGGGCCAGAATGCCCGCACTGAATCGCGGTAGCGACGCCAGTCATCGCCATGCAGGGCGAGCAGTGCGGTGTCTTCGCGGCGGGCGGCGGCGAAGACGATGGCGCCGACCATGAGCGGCAGGGCGATCGCCAGCGCAATGGAATGGGTGGTCAGGCCGATTCCCAGCGCGCCGACGATGGATCCGAGGTAGAGCGGGTGCCGGCATAGTGCGAAGGGGCCTTCACGAACCAGCTGCGCTTCCTTGCGACCGGCGATGAAGAGCGTGACCCAGAGGCGCCAGAGAACGGCGCCGACGACCAGCAGGAATCCGGCGGTCTGCGCGAGCAAGGCGGGACCGCCCCGGATGCCGCGGCCATCGCTGATCACCACCAGCTGCAAGCACCAGCAGATAGAGCGCCTGCGTCAGCCGGATCCGGGGCGTGCTGACGGAAGTCGTCATGCGCACATTGTAAGATAGCGCGGCCACGAGTCAGGATAGAACGCATGCGGAAGACGACAATGCCGGCCGCAGCGGAGGCTCTACCCGGGCGCGACGACAGGATGCCCGTGCCCGAGCGTCATTTCGTGACTGGGAATCGCCAGACGCCTTTCCTGAACGGCCGGAATCAGTCCGGCAGGCCGGCCATGTGCAGGGATTCGGCCAGATGCGTCGGCATCGGCCGCGAGCTTGAATGGTTCCTTCGACATGAAGTATCGAATCGAGAAATCGGGCGCTCAGGGCCAGACATTCGGCCGCGCTTGGCCCTGGCACGGTCGATGTCCCCCAGCCGGGCATGGCAGCCGGCCTGAATTCGGCGATTCGATACGGCCAGCGGGCAAATGATCGAACATTTCCAGGGCTTCCTTGTACCTGTGCAAGACCATGTAGAGCCTGGCCAATCGATCGCCAGTACCACGGCGGTCGAAGTACGGATCGATCTCCCTCGCGATGCTTGAATGACGCGAGCGCCTCTTCAGCCTCGCCGACATACATCAGGACGCACCCCATGGTCAGCCCTGTTCCATTGATTGCCTGGATTGAGCTCGATCGCTCGTCGCGCGTATTGCAAGCGCCTGATCGAACGATCGCCGCATCAGGCAGACGTTACCCATTACTGAAAAGCAGGAACTCTCGTTTTCGTCAAGTTCGACGGCCCGCTTTGCGTAGACATACGCCTCCTGCAGCGCAGCGTCGGAATGTGCTCGGGTCGCCGTACCATCTCCAATAGCATTGCAACGCACGCAAGGCGTGAGCGAAACCGTAACCAGGATCAAGTTCGATTGCCTTCTCGATCAGACGTGTTGCCTCGGCTGCACCTGCCGGGTCGTTCCAGGGCAATGCATTGGCCTTCAGAACATATTCGTATGCTGCCAGGCTCGTCGGCGGTTTCCGCCGCGCCCGATCGACATCGGAAACCTGGACTCGGCCCACAAGCGTACTGACGATCGTTTGTACGACGTGGTCCTGAACGGCAAAAATACCGGCCAGTTCCCGGTCAAACTTCTCGGCCCAGATGTGGCTACCGGTCTCGGTGTCGATCAATTGGGCGCTGATGCGGATGCGCTCATCCATGCGCCGGACACTTCCTTGTACGACGTAGCGGACATTCAGTTCGCGAGCGACCTGCTTGATAGTCAACTGCGACGCCACGATAGCGAAATGAGGCTGAGCGAGACCGTACAGCAAGGAGGCGCCAACGCGACAGCTCAGTGATGATGTCCTCGGTGATGCCGTCGCTGAAATGCTCCTGTGTCGGATCGCCACTCATGTTGGCAAAGGGCAGGACGCAAATGGCGACGCGCGCGGGCCCGATGGCGGGAGCAGTCGACGCCAAGTCGGGCTTGGCAGTTTCGGATTGGGTCGCGCGCCGGTCAGTGAGGATGGCGCCGAGGGCGCGCAGCATGTCCTGGGCCGGCGGGCTCTGGGGGTTCTCTCCCCAGTCATCGAAGTCGGTCGTATGAAGCGCGCGCACATCGATTGGCAGGTTGGCGCCTTCAAAGCGTACCGGGACCAGGATGCCGCGGTCAGCCCCTTCCCGCGCCTCGCCGCGCACCCAGCGCGACTCGACCGAAGTTGGCGTCCAAACGACCAGCACGGCGGCGGCGGCATCAAGTTCCGCCGCGATCTGGCGGTCGAACTCCTCGCCTGGATCGATTTCCGGGTCCCACCACACCGACCAACCCCGTGCCTTGATCACGGCCACCAGTGGCGCGACGCGTGCACTGTCGCTGCGGGCGTATGAAACGAAGACGTCAGCCATGCTTATCAGACCTGATTCGGGAATGGTCGCAGAAATCTTCCGCTATGCCGGACAGCTTAACTCGCCTCATGCGGTGCCGGCAGGATGAAGGCGACAAGTGACTTGCAACCGTATTCGGGTTTGTTTGGCGAACCCAAACTGACGTCAGCGTCCGCAATACGCATTCGATCCCGGCGGTTACTGCGGCGTCGGGGGCACGGGTGTTGCCTGCCCGGCCGGACTCGGCGTTGCCTGACGGCCCGCTGATTGCCTGTCGATGTGAGTGACCAGCGGCGCGTCCACGCCCTGTTGCTCCGCCGTGCCGGCGCATTGCTCGGCGCCGCGCAGGAACGGGTTCGGCACGGCCGCGCCTCCCTGCGCCTGCCGCGCGGCCAGCAGGCCGCCGAGGTACTGGTACACGGGCGTCGGAAACAGCGACTGCGTGACGATGCCGGCGAACTCGCGCGGGTCCACGCCGGCGCCATGCACGATCAGCATCGCGTCGCGCAGGCTCTCGACGACCGCCGCCATCAGGAAATTTCCCGCTGACTTGACGACATTTGCCGCCGCCGGGTCCTCGCTGATGTGCTGTACCCTGCCCAGAACCTCGAGCAGCGGCCGCACACGATCGACGGCGCTGCGCGGCCCGCCCGCGACTATCAGCAGCCGGCCGGTCGCCGCGGCATCGGGCGGTCCGAACACGGGTGCCGAGACATAGGCCTGGCCCACAGCTTCGTGCGCGGCCGCGAGTTTCCGCGCGAGCTTGTCGCTGATCGTACTCATGCAGACATGGATCAGGCCCGGCATGCCCGTGGTGAGGAGCCGGCCGCCGTCGAACATCACAGCCTCGACAGCGGCGTCATCGGAAAGCACGGTGATCACGATCTCGGACTGGCAGGCTTCTCCCGCCGTGCGCACCGCGACCGCGGAATCGGCTGGCAGGCCGTCGGCGCGGCCGGACGTGCGGTTCCAGGCGAGTACTTCGTGGCCGGCACGCGCAATCCGGCGAGCTATGGGCTGGCCCATCGTGCCGAGGCCGATCACGCCGACTTTCATCCTGCCGCCCGCCGCCCGTCAGTTTGAGGGCGGTTCGGTGCCGGGCGCGGGATCGGGCATCGGGTAAGTGCGCGCTTCGGCCGGTTTGGCCGCGGGTTCCGGCGCTGGGGACTCGGCATTTTCGGCGTTCACGCGTTGCGCGGTCGAAGTGATGCGGCGGATCTCGATGACCAGTTCGTCGGCAGGCGGAGGCGCCGCCGTGGTCTGCGCGATGATCGCCGCTGCGCTGTCCACTCCGTCATAGAAGCGGCGGTTGGATTTGCGGCTGATGAAGATGCCGCTGCCCTCGAGCGAGACGCCGGCAAACAGGCCCTTGCTACGCGAATAGGCGTAGACCTCGGAATCGAATGTCAGGCTGGTCGACGCCATGGCCGTGCGCCCGACCGGGCCCGCCGCGACCGATGCATCGGCGCCGAGTGTCAGCTTGCCGTCGGTGATGCCCTCGATGCTTCGCCTGGTCGTCAGCACGAGAATGATGTCGGCCACCTGGCCACCGGCCTGGAAGCCGAAGCTGCCACCGCCGGTCTTCACGAATACCGGGTTGCTCCAGTCGCGATTGGCCTTGCGCACGAGCAGCACGCCGCCGCCAAACCGTGCTCCCAGGCCGAATCCGACCTTGACGTTTGCGGGAAGGATGACAATGCCTTCGGCACGTGACAGCAGCTGGTCCGGGATCTGGAGATCGGGCATGGCCTGGAGTTCGCGCAGCACGACCAGCGCATTGTCGATGGTCGCCTCCTCGCGCGTGACGGCTGCCGCCGGCCCGCAGACGAGTGCGCCGGCGATGACTGCGCCAAGAATGAGACGGGAGAATTTCATGTCGTTGCTTCCTGTTCAGGACCCGACCGGATTGACCGTGCCAATCGTGACAGGTTCCCCGGCAGGCGGGCCGCGTTACGCTAGTGTAGCCGTTGTGCGACGGTGGGTCCGCGCGAATGGACTGCGCGCCGCCGTATCGTCCAAACTGGGATGGTCATGATGCGCCGATTTGCCTGCGCGGTCACTACGCTCGCGCTCCTGATGCCGATCACGGCGCAAGCCGAATGGCATGAACGCGAAGCGGCGATCATGGGCACGCGCATCGCCGTCGAGCTCTGGCACGAGGATGCGGGCCAGGCCGAGGCGGCGATCGACGCGGTGATGGCTGAAATGCACCGGATCGACGAGTTGATGTCGGTCTACAAGCCCGACCAGTCAGGTGTCGCAAGTCAATCGCGATGCCGCGACCGCGCCCGTCAAGGTCGATGCCGAACTGGCCGGGCTCATCGCGAAGGCGCTGGAATTCTCCGAACTTTCCGATGGCGCATTCGACATCACATACGCAAGTGTCGGATACCTGTACGACTATCGCGAGCACCGCCATCCCAGCGAATCCCAGATCCAGGCGGCCCTGCCGGCGATCAGCTGGCGCCATGTCGTCGTAGATCGGGAGGCCTCGACCGTCCGGTTCACGCAGCCCGGCGTGCGGATCGACCTCGGCGGAATCGCCAAGGGCCATGCGGTGGACAATTGCCTGCGTTTCCTGCGCGCCCGCGGAATCCAGAATGCGCAGCGTCACCGCCGGGGGCGACACCGGGATAATCGGCGACCGGCGCGGCAGGCCCTGGATCGTCGGCATCCGGCACCCCGACGACCCCGGTCGCGTGATCGCGAGGATTCCGCTGGAGGACGCGGCAATTTCGACATCGGGTGACTACGAGCGTTATTTCGACGAGGACGGCGTGCGTTACCACCACATCATCGACCCGCACACGGGCAAGAGCCCGGTCGGCGTGCGCAGTGTCACGGTGATCGGCCCCAATGCCACCCTGACCGAGGGCCTCACCAAGAGCGTATTCATCATGGGGCCGGAGCGCGGTCTCGCCCTGGTGGAGGCGCAGCCGGACGCGGATGCCGTGGTCGTCCGCAGCGACGGCCGGGTGTTCTATTCGAAAGGACTGGCGCCACCAGCCGGAGGGAGTTCCCCCTAGAACCAGCCGGAGACGAAGAGCCGGACGACGTTGGCGTCGAAGCTGTATGTGGGCTCGGTACCGGGCGTGAGCCCGACGGGCCGCAGGTCGCGGAAATCGTCATAACTGAATCGCATGCGGTCGTACATCAAGTCGACCTTGGCCCTCTGGATGAAGCGGACCCTGGGAACCTCGAACTCATAGCCGATGCCGAAGCCCAGCGTCTGGCTGTTCATCGTCGAGAGTTCCTTGTCACGCGCGAGGAAATTCTGGGAATTCGCGCTGCGGGAACAGGTCCGAATAGAAATCGGCGGCATTCTGCGTGTAATAGCGATAGTGCACATCGAGCAGCAGGCGGTCTCCGAGCGGATGCGTGTAAGAGACCTCGAATGTGTTCGCGTCGATGCCCCAGGTATCGTTGTACCAGCGATAGTCGCCCTGCACCGCGGCGCGATAAGGCAGGTAATAGCGGCCGCGCAATGCCAGCGCATTGCCGGTGCGCGTGCGCGGATAACGCTCGAATTCGTATGAGTAGCCGCGCGCCGCGGCGGGATCGACGAAGCGCACCTGGCGGTAGGGGTTGTTCAGGAATCCGTCCTCGGTCGTGGTCTCGAAGGACGCGCCGAGTATCAGTTTCTTGCTCACGATTTGCGAAATATCGACGCCGTAAATCCGGCGATCGACCTTGTCTCGGAACAAGGCGTCACCGCGGCGGGTCACGTCGTCCTTGCCTCGGCTGAAGGAGAGTTGCACGGTCGTCAGGTCGCCGAACATGTCCTGGCTGATGGAAAAGCTGGTTGTGTCGGCGTTGTAGTCATGCTCCTTGCTGTTGCTGAAACTGGCGGCATACGTGACCTTTCCGCGCAGGTATTCGACGCCAAAGCCGTACTGCGTGCGCTGTTCCGTATAGGGGCTCGCGGTCGTCACGACATCGATCGAGGCCGAGGACACCATGTCGACGTAGTAGCTTGCGTTGACGGCGTACTTCTCGGCGAATTTCTTGCGCACCAGCACTGAGGGACCGTCGATGGTGACACCGCCGCCGTCGTAATAGTGGTACATGAGGTCGGCGCGATCCTCGGGAAGCACGCCGGCGTGCGCCGGCGGCGGGCAGAGCAGGCAGCCCGCTGCCAGCATGGCAAGAAAGCCGCCGGTCCGGATCAGTTGCATCCGCAACCGCCTCCGCTTGCGCCAGCCGCCCCGCGGGCGCCCTCGCGCGACTCATAGACATGGCGCATGTAGGAGGAGGCGACCGGGTCGCGTTCCCAGGCCATGATGGGATCGGCGATATTTTCGCGCTCGTAGGGTTTCACCCACGGTTCGATGCGCGAACAGCCCGAGATGGCTAGCAGGGCGAGCGCGGCTAGCAGCAGTCGCGGGACGTTCAAGACGGTTCCCTCAGCATTGCGCGGATCTGCGCAATGTACTCGGCCTCGTCGCCCGGTTTGTAGGCACGATGCAGCCAGCGTATGTTGCCCTTGCGGTCGACCAGCACGGTCGTCGGCATGGCGCTGACGCCGTAGCTGTGGCTCACGCGATTGTCCGGATCGAACAGGATCGGAAAGGTGACCGGGCGCATGCCGAGGAAGCGCTCCGCGTCAGACTGCTCGCTTTCGACATTGATGCCGACCATCGCGAAACCCATCGGCTTGTACTTGCGGTACATCTCGTCGAGCGCAGGGAATTCCTGGCGGCATGGCCCGCACCAGCTGGCCCAGAAATTGATCATGACGACCTGGCCGCGCAGGCCGGCGAGCGACATTTCGCCGCCCGCACGGCTGGCGAGCGTGAATGCCGGTGCCGGCGATGCGCCGTCGGTCGCGAGGGCCGGCCATGAAATGGCGAGCAATCCGGTCAGCAGCAGGCTGAGATGCGATTTTGCGGTCTGTGGCATCGGCGTTGACCTCAGAAGAACGCCGTCAGCGACAGCGTCGCTTCATAATTGTGGGCAGTCTTGTTCTTGCCCAGGACATCGATCTCCATCACGTGGTCCCGTATGTCCAGGTGTGCGGCGAGCCAGTCCTTGATCAGTACCCGCGCACCCGCGCCCAACGTGACCGTGAAACGGTCTCCGCCGGCGAATCGTGTGCTGCCGGCGCCGAGCGTCAGGTAGATGGCGCTGTTGAGGGCGCGCTTGCCACCCAGGAAAACCTCGCCCGGAAGTGCATTCCAGCCCATGCCGAGGCTGTAGTAAGTGAACTGCCTCTCACTGTCGGTCAATAGCGGCGCGGAACCCGAAAGACGCTCGAAACTGGACAGTCCGGCGTCGCTGAAGCCGACAATTCCCTCGGCAAAGAAATCCTCGTTGATGTGGTAGGCGAGCCGGGCGCCGTATACGACATTGACCTCGAAATCCTCGACCGACAGCGACCCGACATAAGCGCCGACTTCCCAATTCTCGGTGTCGATGCGCGCGGGCTTGATATCGCGCCGCTCGACCTGGGGCTCGATGACGACCTGGTTCTCGTCGCTGCCAGAGGTTCCCGCCCCTGCGTCCTGGCTAGCGGAATCACCGGCGCGCTCGCCCCGCGACGTCCCGTCGGTGGCCGCCTTGTCGCGCCAGGGCATCCACGCACAGCCGGTCATCCCCAGGACCGCTGTCAGAAGAAGAATGCGAATCCAATTTTCCATTCGTAGTTTTCCTCGTTCTCGTCGCGGTCCGTGAAGACCACGTAGTCCTTGTATTCAGCCCGCAGTATGAACCGCCGCGCGAGGTAGGCGCGCACGCCGACACCTACATACGCCAGCTGGTCCGTGCGCTGGGGCGACTGCGCTACCGTGGATTTCGGCTGTACATGGATCAGGCCGGTGCCCATGGACACGAATGGCTGGATGCGCCATTCGGGAACGAACACGTGTGTCACGCCGATCGCAGCGATCTGGCCGTCGGAAAAGCTGCCGAGCAGGTGAGATAGTGCCAGTTCGCCGGACAAGTGGGCATTGAATGCGTAGGCGCCATAGGCGGTGATCACGTTGGCACCGCCGAAGTCGCCGAGCAGCAGGCCGACTTCGCGGCGGTGCGCAACAAAGTCCTCGCGCGCGGGATCGTCGATTTCGAGCTTCGCACCGGCGGGCACCAGCGTCTCGGCGATCTGGCTCCGATGCACCCAGCCTTCATGGCCGGAGGCATCCCTGATGCGAAACCAGTCGGTGCGCCGCTTCAGTATCTGGACGGTCTCGCCACGCGGCACGACCTGGACGATCGGGAAGCCGCGGCCAGGGCCGGTCCGGAGTTCCAGATAGGGATCGACGACGATGACCTGGAGGGCATCGCGGTCGGCGGCGAAGGTGGCGCCGGCGCACAGCAGCAGCGCGCAGGCGAGGAAGAGCTTCATCGCCTCAATTCGTCGGTGCCATGAACGGGTCGTTGTAATACTGCCCACCGATGTCCAGCCACTCGGCGATCAACCTCAGTTCCGCCGGTGACAAATCGCCTGCGTGCGACCCGCCAGCGTCGAATCGGCTGAAGAACGTCGCCGATGCCCTGGCTCCCGCAGCACTCATCGAGGGGCTGACGGGTACAGGCACCAGCGTCGGCTGCCCGGTCACCGGATCCGGCGGTCCCGGCACCAGGATGTCCTGCAGCGCGCCCATGTTAACTTCCTGGGCATTGTCCGTGAACAGCAGTTCGCGATAAGAGACAAGATGATCCGCCTGGTCGGGCGACGGTCCGCCCGACAGGTCGAGTTGGCCGGCCGGCACGCGCACCGCCCCGGCCGCATCGGCCGGGCTGTGGCAGGAGACGCAGGTGCGGTCGGCGATGACCGTGCCACCCGCGTCCAGCGTGAGACGCGGCAGCGTCCACAATGGCTGCAGATGGATCGGGTAGTGGATTATGATGCGGCACAGCCAGGTCCAGTTCGGACTGGCAGGTGCGCTCTTGTCGGCACAGGTGTCGTCAGCTGGCTGTAACGATAGCTGAACGAGGCGTCAGCCGGCCGGCCGGCCGCGACCGGGTCGGTCCAGACATCGTCATAGATGATGTCCACCGAAGGCAGCAGCGCGGCGCAATCAGTCTGGCAACTGATGCGTGTGCGCACTTCCGCCATCGTCTCGCCCATGTTCGCGAAAAATGCGGCATTGGTATTCGGAAACGGCTGGCCCGTGGTCGGCGCGCCGGGATTCAGCGCGGCGAACAGGTTACTGCGCCCGTGGGAGACCGCGGGTGGGGCCTGCGCGCCAGCCGGCACATGGCAGCCATTGCAGGTCAGGATTTCGCCGGCGCGCAGCTGCATCCAGTTGAGATGCCGCGGCGTAAGACGCCGACCGTTGCGATCGACGACACCCACGGCAAATGGGACGCCGGCGGGCAGCTTGATCTGCACGGAGCCGTCGGGCTCGATCGGCGCATAGCCCAGGATTTCGCGCATGCCGAGACCGCCCGCGGCACCGAATGCCGTGGCGCGGAAGTCGCGCACCTCGTCATCGGGCAGGCCGACGGCCTTTTCGACGCGCAGGAAGCGGGCAGGGCGCTCGTCCGCTGTCGTCTGCGCCGGGTCGCGTAGCGCCGTGATGCCGCCCGGCGGAAGAGCGGCGCCGCTCATGGCGTAGAGGCCGTCGCGGTCATAGACGCTCTTGATATTGAGGATGCCGACATTCTCTGCCGCCAGCACCGGGTCGTAGTCGACACCCGCAACCGCATCGAGAATCACGGCGGGCAACGGCACGCGCGGCGCCATCAGGACTACCTCCGAGTAACGCACGCCCTCGGTTGGCTGCAGGACCGGTCGCTGCGTGCGGTCACGAGGATCGTAAATCCACACGCTGTAAATCGGCGGGGCCGTCACCGCCGCCGGATTGGCCACGCGGCTCGCAGTGCAGGGAACGGTCAGTCCCCCCTCGAGCAGCCGGCACAGCGTCCAGCTGACGAGCAGTCGATTCGTGCCGTCCCACATCGGGAAGATCGAGGCGTAGCGTCCGCCGGGCGAAGGACCCGGATCGGTGCGCACGTCGCTTGTCGACAGCCGGGTCTGGCCCGGGCCGGGCAGACCGGCGTTCGTCAATGTCGGCTGCCGGATCTCGACAAAACCCGAGCCATCGATGGAAACAGGGTCGCCACCCAGTTCCGTGCCATCGAACGGACGCACGAGCGCGACAATGCTGCCATCGGGACGTGGCCGGGGCCGGAGGAACTGCACTTGCGTCGTGCCGGTCCCCGCCGCGCCGGTTCCCGTTGCATGGCTGTTCGCGCCGTACAGGAGCTCAAGCCCGCTGCCGTCGGGATTGACCGTATATAGATGAATCGAACTGCCGCTGGCATTCTCCCAGCGGCTGAACACGATGCGGCCGTCCTCGAGCACCGCCGGGTCCATGTCGTGACTCTGGTTAAAGGAGATCTCGCGAATGACGCTGCCGTCCGCATTCATCACGTGCAGCACGAAGGCGTGCTCATTACGATCCTCGTCCTGCGCAGCGAACTGGGGCTTGCCCTCGTCGATCAGCACGGCCTTCGACTGGCGCTGGCGCGTGGAGGTGAACACGATGCGCCCATCGGGCAGGTAGTGGGGCGCGATGTCGTGGCCTTCCTCGGCGATGAGGTCGGATGCAATTACGCTGCGCAGCGTGTCGGTCGGGCGGTCGTACTCGTAGATGTTCCAGGTCGGCTGTTCGCTGTCCATCGCACCGGGGATCAGCGGCATCCGCATCGCGAATATGAGCTTGTTGCCGTCGAACGAGACGTCGACATCGCGGACATTCCACAAGCCGCCGGTGAGGGCGAATGTCAGGTTGCGTTCCGGGGAGTCCGGCGCCGCGCGATCACGCAGCCAGAGATCGGAACCCGCCTGGAATGTCTCCAGTTCGCGCACGTCCTCGGTCCCGTCAGGCAGCGGTCCCTTGACATAGGCGATCGGGAAGTCGAGCACGACAGGATCGGGTTCCTGCCCGCTGCCGATGTTGACGTCGCCACCATGACCCGTCGAACAGGCCGTCACGGCCATCAGTACGGCAATCAGCAGCGGAATTCGCGATTGCATTAACGTGACAGGCATCTCAATTTACCTCATCGCGCGGGCCGCATTGCATCGTGATCCACATGACAGAATGCGGGCGCAACACCGCTGAAGCGTCGCGCATCGGCGCTTTGCTTCCCTTGAATTCAAGGCATTTCCGCACTCGAGCTCCATTCATGGATGCAGGGTAACTCGACGCGCGTCACGGGTGAATGTCGCCGTTCAGAGACATTATGTGCCCCTGTACCCACGGATATATTCGACCGCAGCCTCAATTACTGCGAGCGAGTGGAGCACGGAAATGCATTTGTGGCCACGCCACAGCCGATCGATCGTGATGCGCGTCACCGCCGCGGTGGCGGCCGCGGCGCTGCTTGCCGTCGCAGCGCAGGCCGGGCCGCGCGAGCAGGCCAAGCGGATGCATGACCGCATCGCCGGCGTGCCGCCGTCGGACGCCGTGCTGAACGCGATGGAAGCGGACCTCATCGCCGGCCAGCCGCAACAGGCTGCATTGCGCGCGATGAACAATCCCGCTTTCTACTCGGTGACGCTCAAGAATCTCGTCACGCCCTGGACCAACCGTGACCAGACGGTGTTCGCGCCGCTGAACGACTACACGGCGACCGTCATCGGCATGGTTCGCGACGACGTGCCATTCAACGAACTGCTGTCCGGCGACATCCTCTATATCGGCAACGCGGGTCTCGGCCTGCCGGCCGTGTCGGCCAGCAGCAACACGCATTACGAGCAGATGGAGTCGCGCGGCGTCGATCTGCGTACCGGCCTGCAGCGCACGACGCAATCAAGCGTCTACGGCCTGCCCTCTGCCGCGACGGCCGGCATCATGACGAGCCGCGCTGCCGCCCAGGCGTTCTTCATCGCCGGCACCAATCGCGCGATGTTCCGCTTCACGCTGCTGAACCACATGTGCCGCGACCTCGAGGAGGTCCAGGACACCTCGCGCCCGCCGGACCGCATCCGCCAGGATGTCAGCCGCAGCCCCGGTGGCGATGCGCGCCTGTTCCTGAACAACTGCGTGGGCTGCCACACGGGCATGGATCCCGATGACGCAGGCCTTCGCGTACTACACCTATGACGATACGCAGGGCCGCCTGGTGTACACCGCCGGCACGGTGCAGCCGAAGTACTTCATCAATGCCGACACCTTCAGCGCCCGGCTTACGTCACGCCGGACGACCGCTGGGAGAACCGCTGGCGCAACGGCCAGAACGCGCTGCTGGGCTGGGATCCGTCCTTGCCGGACTCGGGCAATGGCGCCAAGTCGCTGGGCCAGGAACTCGGCAACAGCGATGCCTTCGCGATCCTGCCAGGTCGAGAAGGTCTTCCGGACCGTGTGCCTGCGCGCGCCGACAAGACGCCGCCGACCGCAGCCAGATCGGCTCGATGGTCGAGTTCGTTCCGCGCAAGCGGCTATCGCCTGAAGCAGGTCTTCGCCGACGCCGCCATCTACTGCATGGGCGACTGAGGACCATCGATGCAACGGACTGCAAGAATCCCGCTGATCCGCCTGCTCGCGCGTCCTGCCGCTCGCGCTTGTCTGCGCTTGCCTCGCCGGCTGCGGCGGCGGCGCAGCGACCACGCAGAATCCGGTGGTCACGCCGCCGCCCCCCGCCGGCTACACGGGCCCGCCGCCGGCGAGCCAGGACGTGCAGGCCTTCAAGCTCAATGTCTGGGACAACCTGCAGGCGCAGCAATCGCTGCGGGACCGTGCCATGGCAGCGGGCGGCCAGGTACCGCGCTTCGTGCGCAACGACGACATCAACCTGGCCTACGAGGCCGCCAACTGGCGTGGTCGATCTCGGGAATCCCGGCGCGTCGATGATGGTCACCAAGGTCGGCGGCGGCCACAACTGCTGGCTCGCCGCCGACTCCGCCTGCGCCGACCAGCTGACGGTCTGGATCCGCAACTGGGCCGGCGCAGACGCTCGGCGGCTCGCGCGGCGTGAACCTGCAGCCGCCGCCGCTGCACGACGTCGGCGCAAGCAAGTCGTTCCCGGCGAGTTCCGGCGCTGTTCGCCGTCGACCGTCTACCCGCTGCTGACCCAGTACTGCTCGCGCTGCCATTCGTCCGGCGCGAGCACGCCGCAGTCGCCGTTCTTCGCCGAGGCCGACGTCGACGTCGCCTATGCGGCGGTGCGCGCCAAGATCAATCTCGACACGCCGGCCGATTCGCGCCTGGTCGTGCGTCTGCGCGACGAGTTCCACAACTGCTGGACCGACTGCGCGCAGAGCGCCGACGATCATGCAGGCCGCGATGCAGGACTTCGCCGACCGGCGTGCCGCTCACGCAGGTCGATCCGAACCTCGTGATGTCGAAAGCGCTGACGCTGTACGACGGCACCGTCGCGAGCGGCGGCAACCGCTACGACAATGCTGCGATCGCACTCTACGAGTTCAAGACCGGCACGGGCACGGTCGCCTACGACACCACGGGCGTCGAGCCGGCGCTCAACCTGACTCTGTCGGGAGACGTGACCTGGGTCGGCGGCTGGGGCATCGACATCCGTGGCGGCAAGGCCCAGGGCACGACAGCGCCAGCCGCAAGCTGCACGACCTGATCAAGGCCACCGGCGAATACACGATCGAGGCCTGGGTCGCGCCGGCCAACGTCGTGCAGGAAGACGCCCACATCGTCAGCTACTCGGGCGGCACGACGGCGCGCAACTTCACGCTGAGCCAGACGATGTACAACTACGACTTCCTCAATCGCACGCACGACAACGAGCGGCAATGGCGACGCCCGCGCACTGCAACGCCGCCGCCGACGAGGATCTGCAGGCGACGCTGCAGCACGTCGTCGCGACCTACGATCCGGTCGACGGCCGCCGCATCTATGTCAATGGCGTGCTGACACCGCAGCCGGACCCAGTCGCCGGCGCGGCCTGCTGACCGACTGGGACGACACCTTCGCGCTGGTGCTCGGCAACGAGGTTTCGAACGACCGGCCGTGGCAGGGCGTCGTGCGCATGGTCGCGATCCACAACCGCGCGCTGACCCCGGCGCAGATCCAGCAGAACTTCGACGCCGGCGTCGGCGAGCACTTCTTCCTGCTGTTCTCCGTCTGCGCACCTGATCAATGTACCGGAGAGCTACCTGATGTTCGAGGGCAGCCAGTTCGACAGCTACTCGTTACCTGTTCAACAAGCCGGTCTTCATCAGCCTCGATCGGCAGCCATGACCCGGACCAGATTGCCGGTCGGCGGCGTGCGCATCGGCATCAATGGCGCCGAGGCCCAGGTCGGCCAGGCCTACGTGCCGCTCAACCAGCACGGTGACCGCGGCCGGCTACGACACCGGCGCACGGGCTATCGCCCTGTCCGAGCATCGGCACGGTCGTCGCGCTCGACAAGGGCCCGGCCGCGGACGAGTTCTTCCTGAGCTTCGAGCAGCATCGGCGCGACCACGCACGCCTCGCACCGAGCCGGCGCCGACGCCGCTGCCGCCGCCGCCCGAACGGCGACTCCGGCGCCGGCAGATCGGCCTGCGCACCTTCGAGGAAATCATCGCCACGATGTCGGTGATGACCGGCGTGCCGACGACCAATACCGCGGTCGACGGAGACCTACAACCGCGTGCGCGAGCAGCTGCCGACGGTCGAGAACATCGAGGGCTTCCTGTCCTCGCACCAGGTCGGCATGGCCCAGCTCGCGATCGAGTACTGCAACGCGCTGGTGGACGACCCGGCCTGCGCGCCGCGTATTTCCCGGGCTTCAACTTCGGCGCGCGCGGCCGCCACGGCCTTCGACACGCCGGCGCAACGCGCGCTGATCACCGGCCCGCTGATCGCGCGCGCAGTCGGCACGGGACATCGACGACGCAGCCGTCCGCGGCCGAGATCACGGCCGAGGTGGATGCGCTGATCGGACGGCTCACGAGCCTGCGGCGGCGGCTGCGCGTGCGGATCGCACGCTCGTCATCGTCAAGTCGGCCTGTTCGGCGGTCGTCGGCAGCGCCAGTACGCTGCTGCAATGAGGTACTTGCAAAGATGAGGAGAAAATCCCGCCGCGGAACGCTTCATCCGGACGCGCCGCTGTTGCCAGCACGGACCATCCGCGGCCGGTGACGCGCCGCCAGTTCGTCTCGCAGGGCTTCATGAGCGGCGCGGCGACCGTCATCGCGCCGTCCATCTTCGGCCTGTTCGCCAATCCGCGCGCGGCCGAGGCGGCGCTGTCGCCGGACCTCGCAGGCGCTGAAGCAGAGCTGCGGCATCGCCGTGCAGGGCGCCGGCAAGATTCCGTTCATCTGCATCGACCTCGCGGGCGGCGCCAACATGGTCGGCTCCAACGTGCTGGTCGGCGGCACAGGGCGGGCAGCTCGATTTCCTGTCGGTGGCGGGCTACGGCCGCCTCGGCCTGCCGGGCGACATGGTGCCGAACGCGCCGAACCCGGCGAGCGCGACCAACGACTTCATCGAGACCGCAGCCTCGGACTCGCCTTCCATTCCGACAGCGCCTTCGTGCGCGGCATCCTCGAGCGCGTCAGCGTGACGACCGCCGCCGCGATCAATGGCGCGGTGATCCCGGCGCGTTCCGAGAACGACACCGGCAACAACCCGCACAATCCGATGTACGGCATCTACCGCGCCGGCGCGGACGGCGAGCTGCTGACGCTGATCGGCTCGCAGAGCTCGGAATCCGGCGGCAACTCGATGGCGCCCGCGGCGATGATCGACCCGTCGGTGCGGCCGACCAAGGTCGATCGCACCAGCGACGTCACCGGCCTGGTGGACACCGGCAAGCTGGTCGGACTGCTCGATCAGGACGACGCCGTGCGCGTGATGGAATCGATCCAGCGCCTGTCGCGACCGCAAGCTCGCGCGCGTCGACACCGGCATCACGCGCGACGCGGTCATCAAGGACCTGGTGCGCTGCAACTACGTCAAGGCAGCCGACCTGACCGACCGCTACGGCGATCCGTCGGCGCTCAACCCGGAGCTCGATCCGGACATCGTCGGCCCAGCGGGCATCTTCACGCCGAGCCGGAGTTCGACAACGATTCGGAGTTCCGCAAGACCGCGGCGGTCATGAAACTGGTCGTCAACGGCTACGCCGGCGCCGGCACCATCACGATGGGCGGCTACGACTACCACGGCCAGGGCCGCGCGACCGGCGAGCTCCGCGACCTGCGCGCTGGCCGCTGCATGGGCGCCTGCCTCGAGTATCGCCGCGCGCCGCGGCGTGCCGCTGATGCTCTACGTGTTCAGCGACGGTTCGCTGTCGGCCGACGGCACGGTCGACAATTCAGCGTCGACGGCCGCGGCAAGTTCGACTGGACCAGCGACAACCAGCAGACCGCAGCATCGTTCTTCCTGGTTTACAACCCGCAGGGCCGGCCGCAGCTCTACACGGGCGACAGCCGGCCCCCCGAGCAGCACCAGCAGATCGGCTGGTTCCGGCGCGACGCGTCGGTGGAGACCGCGGGTCAACGCCGGCGGCCAACAACGTCAACCTGCTGGTCGAGACCGTGATCCTCAATTACATGGCATTGCACGGCGAGCAGGGCCAGTTCGGTTCCCTGTTCCCGGGCCACGGCCTGGGCTCGACATCTCTGCAGGACAGCCTCATCGCCTTCAATCCGATCGTCAACGGCACCATCGTGTGACGTCGCGCCGAGACTCGCGCGGCCCGATGCCTGAATAACACATGTTCCATGCCGGTTGCCTCGGCGTTATGTAACACGGGTCGACACCAGGAGCATCGAGCCGCCGGCCATCCGGCGCGCCCAGGACGACATGGCAGCCGCGAGGAACTCGCTGACGACGACAGGCGTGCAGGACGCTTCGTCGCGGCTATCCCGATTCTGATCGTGCTCGCGGCGCCGCGGCTGGCGTCGACCGCCCCGGATTTCGCGCTGCGCTCCGTGGCCGGCAGCCAATTACCGGCTTGTCAGAACACCGCGGCGAAGTCGTCGCGCTCGTGTTCTGGGCGAGCTGGTGCGGCGACTGCCGCCGTGAACTCGAGCGATTCGAGACACCTGCGCGCGACCTATGGCCGCGCCGGCCTCGTCGTGCTTTCGCGTCAGTCTCGACGAGGAACCCGCGCGCGCCGCGGCCTCGCCGCCGCGGCCGGCATCGACTATCCGGTACTGCTGGATGCCGGCAAGGACGTCAGCCGCAGCCTACCGGGCTGACGACCTGCCACTGATCTGCTGATCGACCGGCATGGCGTGATCCGCGCGCGCCACGATGCGCTCGACGAGCGCGAGGAGCGAGGCCTGCTGGTGCAATTGCGCGATCTGATCGACGAATAGACAGGAACTGCATGACATGAGAACTTGGATCAAGGCGACTGCGGTTCCCGTACTGATGCTGCTGGCCCTGGCGACCGGCCGGGCAGAGGAACCGGCGCCGGCACCGGACCGCTCGGCGCTCGACGCCGAGGTCCAGGACCTCCGTCGCGAGGTCGTCGACCTCAATCGCGACCTGTTCATGCTCGAGGAGGACCTGCTGTTCCCGGCGAGTACGCAGATCGCCGTGTTCGTGTCCATGGACGTCGGCACGTTCTTCGATCTCGATTCGGTGCAGCTGCAGGTCGACGACAAGGAGGTCACCAATTACCTCTACACGGAGCGCGAGCTCGAGGCGCTCATGCGCGGCGGCGTGCAGCGGGTGTGGCTCGGCAACCTGAAGGCCGGCGAGCACGAAGCTCGTGGCGTTCTTCACCGGGACAGGGCACGCACGAGCGCGACTACAAGCGCGGCACGACGCTGACCATCGAGAAGGGCGTCGGCGCAAAGTACGTCGAGCTCCGCATCAGCGACCGCCTGCGCAAGCTGCAGCCCGAATTCGTGGTTCGCGTCTGGGAGTGAAGCTGGCCCGGTGGCTGATCATCATCCGGCCGCGTTCTCTGCTTGGGCCGTGCTGCCGCGGGTTCCACGCCGGCGGAGACTGAGCCAGCGCTCGGTGCGCCCGGAGAAGGACGCCGATCCGGGGGGCCTGCCGGCCGTCAAGGTGCAGGACCTGCACTACGGCGACGTGCTCTTCTATTTCTACGGCACGACCATTTCGACGCGCTGGTCCGTCTGCGGCCTACCGCGACCAGGGCTACCTGGACCCGCATGCCCGCGATGCAGAACTCCTGCGCGGCGGCCTGTATCTGTCGCTCGGCCAGCACCGCGAGGCACGCGAGATTTTCGAGCGGCTCCTCGCCGATCGACGTCGACACCGGCGCCGGTCCGCGATCGCGCCTGGTTCTATCTCGGCAAGGTGCTCTACGCGAGCGGTCGCTACGACGCAGTCCGAGAGGGCGCTTCGCGCCGTCAGTGCCGGTCTCCCGGTGGAGCTCGATTCGGAGCGCCGCCTGCTGATCGCGCAGGGGCTCATGTATCGCGGGCAGTATGACGCCGCCATCGCCGAACTCGATGGCTGGCAGGGTCCCGACAACTGGACGGCCTACGGCAGATTCAACCTGGGCGTTGCGCTGGTGCGCGCGAATCGCGCCGAGCGCGGTCACGCCATGCTCGATCAGGTAGGCCAACTGGAGACGACCGACCCCGAGCTGATAGCACTGCGCGACAAGGCAAATCTCGCACTCGGCTACGCATTGCTGCAGGCCGGGCAGCCGGATGCAGCGCGGGCCGCACTCGACCGCGTGCGCTTGCAGGGACCGCAGGCGAACAAGGCCTTGCTCGGTGCGGGCTGGGCGGACGCTGCCGGTGGGCACTACCAGCAGGCGCTTGTGCCCTGGGTCGAACTGCACGGGCGCGATCTGCTCGATGCGGCGGTCCAGGAATCCTACCTGGCCGTTCCATATGCCTACGCGGAACTTTCGGCGATAGGGCAGGCGGTCGTGTATTACGAACAGGCAATTGCAGCCTACGATGCCGAGCGCATCCGGATCGACGAGTCGATTGCTTCGATCCGCGCAGGGCGACTCCTTGCCGCCGCGCTCGCCGCCGACAACGGGGCGCAGCCGGACTGGTTTGCGCAGCTCAAGGCATTGCCGGATGCGCCTGAGTCGCGCTACCTCTACCACCTGCTGGCCGGGCATGAATTCCAGGAAGGACTCAAGAATTACCGGGCCCTGCAGGCCATGTCGCTGAACCTCAACGGCTGGTCGATGAGTCTCGGCGCATTCTCGGACATGATCGAGACGCGCAAGAGCGCCTTCGCCGACAAGCTGCCGGAGGCTGACCGAAAGCTTTCGACCGTGAACGTTGCCGAAATCAACCGCCGTCGCGACGAGCTGCGCGCGAGGCTGGAAGCGGCACTGCATGATCGCGATGTCACCGCGCTCGCGACCGAGCGCGAGCGCCAATGGTTGTCCCTGCTGGCGGGCGTCGAGTCGGAACTCGCTACCCATGCAGGCGACGCGAGCTTTGACGATGCGCGCGAGAAGGCGCGTCTTGCGCGTGGCGTGGTGACCTGGAACCTGGACGCCGCATGGAAAGTCCGCGCCTGGCAGGCTCAGCGCGCCATGCGTGAACTGGACGCGGTCGTCTACGATGCCCGCACCCGCCAGGCGGCAGCTGTGAAAGCGCGGCAAGGCACGCCGGAGCGCGCCGCCGCGCTCGCCCTGCGCGTCGATGCCGTTGCGCCGCGTGTCAGCAATCTGACACTTCGCGTCGAGGCTGCGAAAGCCGCGCAGGGCCGCCGTCTCGCGGATATCGCGATCCATGAACTGGAAGACCAGCGCAATCGCCTGGACGAGTACTCGGTGCAGGCACGCTACGCGATTGCGACGATTTACGATCGCGCAAGTTCGGGCGCGCCATGAGTCGCCGGTGGCAGTCGTCAGTTGCCGGTCTTGCAATCGCGGTTGTTGCGATTGCGGCAGGCGCACAGACGGTCGGTGACCTGCGCAAGAAGGCGATTCCGGTCCAGGCAGGGCCGGCAGCGCCCGTCGATGCCGCAAAGGTTCGCGAGGCCTATCGGCGGTTCCTGGATCTCGATGCCGGCGACCCCGATCTGCGGGCGGAAGCACTGCGGCGGCTCGCGGACCTGGAGCTCGAAGCGGCCGATGCGGCACGCGGCGACGGCATGACGCCCGCGGCCGGAGTCGAGCAGACCCGTGCGGCGATACTTCTATATGAGCGCCTGCTGGTCGAGGCGCCCGACCACCCGCGTCTCGATTCCGCGCTCTATCAACTGGGCCGCGCCTGGGAAGCGGAAGGAAATCCCGAACGCGCGCTGATGTATCTTGATCGCCTGGTGGCGGAATACCCGGGTAGCCGTCATGTCGAGGAAGCGCAGTTCCGCCGCGGCGAAATCCTGTTCAGCGCGCAGCGCTGGCAGGATGCGGAGACCGCCTACGAAGCGGTCATACAACGCGGCAGCGGATCGGCATTCCACGAGCAGGCGCTCTACAAGCACGGCTGGTCCCTGTTCAAGCAGTCGCGCTTCGAGGAGAGCTCCGAATCCTTCCTCGCCGTCCTCGACCGCAAGTTGCTGAGCGCGCCGGGCGTCGAGATCGCGGATCTGGACACCCTGCCGCGCGCCGATCGTGAGCTGGTGCTGGATACGATGCGCGTGCTCGGAATCCAGTTCACGGCCGATGATCCGGCCGGCGCGCTTTCCGCCGCCCTCGAGAAGCATGGCTCGCCCGCGTATGAATGGAGACTGCATGCTTCGCTTGGCGACCTGCTCGTGGAGAAGGAACGGTACACGGACGCGGCAGATACCTACCGGGCCTATGCGGCACGGCATCCCGGCGATGCGCGATCGCCGGTCCTGCAGGGCCGCGCCATCGATGCCTACCTGAAGGGAGGGTTTTCGGAGCTGGCGCTCGAGGGCAAGCGCGAGTACGTGGAGCTCTATGCCTTCGGCGGCCCGTTCTGGGCCTCCCGCACGCGCGAGAGTGCGCCGGAAGTCGTTGCCCAGCTGAAGGCGAACCTCCGCGATCTTGCGCAGCATTACCATGCGCTCGCGCAGGCAAGCACGAAACCGGGCGATTACCAGCAGGCCGCCCGCTGGTACCGGGAGTTCCTGCAGTCCTTCCCGGACGAGCCGGACAGCGCCGAGACCAACTACCTGCTCGCCGACCTGCTGTTCGAGAGCGGCCAGTTCCGGGAGGCGGCCGTCGAATACGAGCGCACGGCCTACGAACGGCCCGCTAGCACGCGGAGCAGCGAAGCGGCATATGCAGGACTCGTCGCCCGCGAACGCCATGAACAACAGATTGCGGGCGCGGAGCGTGCCGCTTGGCACCGCGAGAGCATCGATGCGTCCGTGCGTTTTGCGACCGTGCACTCGACCCATCCGGAAGCAGGGCACATGTGGCTGCGCAGCGCACGCCAGCAACTGGCTCTCGGCATGAACGAGCAGGCGGCAGACAGCGCGCGGCGCGCGGCGGCGCACCTGCCGGCCCTCACGCCCGACGAACAGCGTGCCGCCTGGAGCATCGTCGCGGACTCGAGTTTCGACCTGGGGCGTTATGCCGACGCCGAGGCCGCCTACGTACAGGTCCTGAGCTGGCTGCCGGCCGATGCGCCCGATCGGGACGCCGTCGCCGAGCGCCTCGGCGCTTCCGTCTACAAGCAGGGCGAGGCGCGCGTGCAGGCGGGAGATTCCGCCGGCGCCGTGAATGACTTCCTGCGCGTGGCGGCGGCAGCTCCGCGCTCGAGCCTGGTCGCAAGCGCCCAGCACGATGCGGCGACACTGCTGCTGCGCGACAAGGACTGGCCACGCGTGATCCCGATACTGGAGCAGTTCCGGCGCGAATTCCCGGCGCACCCGCTGGCACGCACGGTGCCGCGCGACCTGGCCGTCGCGTATGCCGAAACTGGCAGGCCGCGGGAAGCTGCGGCGGAACTCGAGCGGGTCGCGGACGACGTGGACGAGACCGCAGATGTCCGGCTGGCGGCGCTGCTGCGCGCGGCGGAACTGTACGAGCAGGCCGGCGATCGCGGCAAATTGATCGAGGTGTGGGCGCGCTACGTCGAACGTTACCCCGAGCCGCTCGACGATGCTATGTCGGCACGCCAGAAACTGGCCGACCTGTCGCGCGATGCGGGCGATCCGGCGGCGCGCGCAAAATGGCTCCAGGCAATCATTGCCGCTGATGGCAGGGCTGGTGGGCGCCGCTCCGATTTGAGCCGGAGCATGGCGGCGCAGGCTGCGCTTGAGCTGGCGGAGCCGCTGCGCCTGGCTTTTGAGGCCGTGCAGCTCAACGCACCGCTGCCGAAATCACTCAAGGCGAAGAGTGCGGCAATGGACGCGGCGTTGACGGCTTATCGCGCGGCCGCGGACTACGGGATTGCAGCCGTGGCGACTGCCGCGACCTTTACGACGGCGGAAATGTACCGGCGCCTTGCGCGTGACCTCATGGCCTCGGAGCGCCCGGGCAATCTCGACGCAGATGAGCTGGAGCAGTACGAGTTGCTGCTCGAGGAGCAGGCGTATCCCTTCGAGGAGAAGTCCATCGAGTTGCACGAGGCGAATGCGGCGCGCGCAGCCGCAGGGGTCTACGACGACTCCGTGCGGGCGAGCTATGCTGCCCTTGCCGAACTGAAGCCGGCGCGCTATCGCAAGGAGGAGCGCCTTCCGGCCGCCACCGGCGATCCTGCGGTGCAGGCCGCCCTGGCCGACCTCGCAGCCGGCCACCTGACCGAGGCGGAAGCCTGGCTGGCGAATGCCGCACCACAGCCGGCCGTTCTGACCGTCCGTGGCGTCGTATGGCGCATGCAGGGGCGCATGGCGGAAGCCATGGAAGCCTACCGCGCCGCCCAGGCACTCGATCCCCTGAATCCGCTGCCGGTCGTCAATCTTGGCGTACTTCTTGACCTGTATCTCGGTCAGGCGCCGGAAGCCCTCGCAGAATACGAACGATACCAGGCCCTGCTGCCGGAGCCGGACGCGCAGGTTACGGCCTGGATCACGGAAGTGCGGGTACGCGCAGGCAGGGAAGAGCGAAGTGCGGAGGCAGCACCATGAGGCGGGCGACGATCTTACTGATGCTGCTGTTGTCCGGCCCCGTGGCCGCGCAGGAACCGGCACCGCAGGCAGCGGAGGCGCCGGTTGATCCGGCGCCGCGTGACTCGCGATTCAGCACGATCGACCGGCTGGAACTCGAGACAACCTCGATCACCGGCAACCGCGAGCTGCCGAAAGTGATGTACATCGTGCCCTGGAAGAAGGCCGATCTCGGCGATCTGTCCGGCAAGCCGGCACGCTCGCTGATTGACGAAGTTCTCGCGCCGGTCGATCGCGACGTATTCCGGCGCGAGGTGAATTACTACGAAGCCGTGACGGCGCCACAGGCGAAGCCATAGCGATTTTCCCGGTCTGCAGGGAGACATCAGGAGTCACCCCATGGAAATGTTTGGAACGATGATCAGGTTCTTTCAGGACGGCGGATTGTTCATGTATCCGATCGCCCTGATAGCGGCACTCGGAATCGCAGTTGCGATCGAGCGATATTTCTACCTCTGGCACACGGAGGGCGCCAACCGGCGCGCCTGGAACGAAGTGGCGCCATTTCTCGGGCAAGGCGATTATCGTCGCGCACTCGCCGCGACTACCGACTCGAAATCGGCGATCGGCCAGATCCTAAGTTACGGGCTCGCACGCGTGCAGACTGCAAAGCGCAGGGATGACGTGGAAAAGGCCATGGAAGAGAGCCTGATGGAGGTCGTGCCGCGACTCGAGCGGCGCACGCACTATCTGGCGAGCTTCGCCAACATCGCGACGCTGCTCGGCCTGCTCGGCACGATTATCGGGCTGATCCAGGCGTTCCAGGCCGTGTCCACCGCCGATCCGGCGGACAAGGCGGAATTGCTGTCGGCATCGATCTCGGTCGCGATGAACACGACCGCGTTCGGCCTGATCGTCGCGATCCCGCTCCTGATGCTGCATTCGGTGCTGCAGTCGAAGACCACGCAGATCGTGGACAGCCTGGAAATGGCGTCCGTGAAGTTCCTGAACACAGTCGTCGAACGCAGAGCGGAGAAAGAGTGAGCGTAGTCAGCCGCGCCGCGCGTCGTCATCGCCGCAGCAATGCGGAGGAATTGTCGGTCACGGCCTTTATGAACCTGATGGTCGTACTCGTGCCGTTCCTGCTGATAACGGCAGTTTTCTCGCGCCTGACGATCCTGGAACTGAACCTGCCGAGCTCGAGCCAGGCCGTGCCGGAAACGCCACAGGCCATCAATCTCGAGATCCACGTTCGCGAAGGCCGCATCGAGGTTGCGGATCGCGGCTCGGGCCTGCTGCGGGCCTTCCCCGATGCCGACGGCAAGCGCGATTTCGCGGGTCTCGGCCGGTTCCTGGCGGATGAAATCAAGCCGCGCTTTCCCGAGCTGGTTTCCGCGACCGTGCTGTTGGAGCCGCAGATTCCCTATGACACGGTGGTCCAGGTCATGGACACCGTCAGGGTGCACGCGGTGAGCGAGGGCGGACGGCAGATCCAGCAGGAATTGTTTCCCGACATCTCGATCGGCGATGCGCCCGCGCTCAAGGGGGGCAAGTGAGCCACTCGACACGCGCCAAGCGCATGGAACGCCACCACAAGCGGGGGCGCCCGGCATCGCTTTCACTCGTCTCGCTGATGGACATCTTCACGATCCTGGTGTTCTTCCTGCTGGTCAACTCGGCCGAAGTGCAGTCGCTCGAGCCACCCAAGGTAATCAAGTTACCGGAGTCGATCGCGCTCGAAAAGCCGCGCGAGTCCGTCATCGTCATGGTGACCAGGGACCAGGTGCTGGTCCAGGGCGAACCGGTCGTATCCGTGGCGGACGTGGATGCCCACGAGGGCGTAATCATCTCGCCGCTGCGCCGCGCCCTCCGCGTGCAGAGCGACCGCACCCTGCTGCGCGCCGCCGCCACGGATGCGAGCGCGAGGGAGATCACGATCCTCGCTGACCGCGATATCCCTTACCGGATCCTCAAGAAGGTCATGGCGAGCTGCACCGACGCGGACTACGGCAAGCTCTCGCTGGCCGTGATCCAGAAACCGGAGGCGATGGGCGCCGATGCCAGCTGAATCTGAATTCAACGGAGCAATCGCTTGACTGCCGCGGTCGCATATTACTACCGCAGATTCGAGCTGCCCTGGACCGTGTCCGAGGAGGAGCGCGAACGCTTCCGGCGCATCTGGCTGTGGGCGATCGGCATGGTCCTCGCAATTGGCCTCATCGGTGCCCTGGCTGCCGACGCCGGAGAGGGACTTCAGCGTGCCGCCCCCGATTCCGCCGCGCCTGGCGCAACTGGTCCTCGAGCGGGCTGTCCCGCCGCCGCCCCCGCCGCCGGTGCAACCGGAACGCGTGGAGAAGGAAAAGCCGCAAAAGATTGAAAAGGCGGTCCCGGTCCCCGAGATCGAAGCGCACGCAGGACGCGCGACGCAAGGCCTCGCAGGCCGGCCTGCTGCCATTCGCAGACCAGCTTTCGGACCTGCGCGACAAGTTCGATGTCAAGAAGGAGGATCTTGCGCCGCTCGCCAGCGCCAGGGGCGACGGAGGCACGCCGCGCGCCGAGCGGTCACTGATCACGACCCGGACCGGCACGCTGACCGGAGGGATCAACACCGCAGGCGTCAGCAGCGGCTTCGGCAGCGGCAGCGGCACCCTCGATGGCCATGGCACGACACGAATGCAGGTGCCGCTCGGCGGCAGCGGCAGCGGCAATGCGTTGCGCGGCGGCGATGGCGACAATGTCTCGCGCAGTGGCAAGGGCAAGAAAGCGTCGCGCAGCCAGGAGGAGATCGAACTCGTGTTCGACCGCAACAAAGCCGCGATCTACTCGCTTTACAATCGCGCGCTGCGCGACAATCCGGCATTGCTCGGCAAAGTCGTGTTCGAGCTGACCATCGCGCCCTGGGGAGAGATCACCGACTGTCGCATCGTGTCGAGCGAACTCAAGGACGCGAACTCGAGCGCAAGCTGGTCGCGCGCATCCGAATGTTCCGGTTCGAGGACAAGGACGTCGAGGCGATGACGACCACCAAGCCGATCGAGTTCTTCCCCGCCTGACCATCGGCGATGCGCTACCATTGAGCCTTGGGAGCTGTCTCAGGACTCCACATGAATGTCGCCGACGGCAAGGTCGTCTTGATTCACTACACGCTGCGAGATGAGCACGGCGCGGTGCCAGGTGCCTCTGAGAGCGCTGTGTCTGTCGCCTACCTGCGCGACAGGTCGCTGCATTTCAGCGTCGAAGTCGCCGAGGTGCGCAAGGCGACACACGAGGAAGTTCACGCATGGCCACGTGCACGGGCCGGGCGTTCACGAGCATGACACAGGCCGGATGCGATGCCGCGCCCACCGGCGCACCGTTGAGCCATCGTGATACACCGCCATAACCTGCAGTTCCCGACCAAGGAGACCGCGCTGCGCGAGGACGTGCACGCGCTCGGCGGGCTGGTCGGCGAGGTGCTGCGCGACCAGGGCGGTGAGCGCTGTTCGAAGCTGGTCGAAGGCGACCGCGTCGCGGCGATCGGGCGCCGCGAGGGCGAACCGGAGAGCGCGGTCGACGCTCGCGCGGTCCGCACGACCGGCCGCGCGCCAGCGAAGCGCGCGACCTGATCCGCGCCTTCAGCAAGTGGTTCGAGGTCGTCAACCTGGCCGGAGCGGGTGCACCGCGTGCGCCGCCGGCGCGAATACCTGATCCGCAGCGACCGGCCGCAGCCGGGCGGCATCGGCGACTGCATGTACCGGCTGAAGGCCGCCGGCCTCGACGCTGCGCAGGTGCTGGAGCTGCTGCGCGAGCGTGACGATCTACCCGGTGTTCACGGCGCACCCGACCGAGTCGACGCGCCGCACGATGCTGCGCAAGCAGCAGCAGATCGCCGACCTGATGATCGAGCGGCTCGACCCGACGCTGACGCCGCTCGAGCGCCGCTCGGTCTGGGAGCGCATCCGGATGGAGGTCACGTCGGGCTGGCAGACCGAGGCCCATCCGCGCGAGCGGCTGACGGTCGCCGACGAGCGCGAGCACGTGCTGTTCTACCTCGCGGAAGTGGTCTATCGCGTGGTGCCGGCGCTCTACGAGGAGACTCGCGCTCTGGCTGGAGACGGTGTTCGGCCTGCCACCCGAGCTCGAGCGCATGCCGCTGCTGCTGCGCTTCGGCAGCTGGGTCGGCGGCGACATGGACGGCAATACCGAGGTGCACGCGAAGACGATCCGCGAGACCCTGCACCGCCAGCAGCAGCGCATCATCTCGGCCTACTACGAGGAATGCCGGGCGCTCGTCCGGCAAGCTCTCGCAGAGCGCCGGCCGCGTCGGCGTCAGCCGCGAGCTCGAGGCAGCGCATCGCCGAGTACGACATCCTGCTGCCGAAGGCCCGCGAGGTGACGCTCGACGCGGCACGACCGGATGCCGTACCGCATCTTCCTGGCGCAGGTCGGCCGAGCGGCTGCGCACGACCTACGACGGCCGGCCGAATCACTACGAGTCCGCGGAGCAGTTCATCCGCGACATCGAGATCGTCGCCGCCAGCCTGCGCGCGAATCACGGCCGGCATGCGGGACTGTTCCCGGTGGAGACGCCTGCTGTGCCGCGCGCGCACCTTCGGTTTCCACCTCGCGACGCTCGACGTGCGCCAGCACGCCTCCGTGCATCGCGACGTCGTCGCGCCAGGGGCTCGCCCGCGAGGACTGGGTACGAGACGCACGGCGGGCCGCGGCGCATCGTGCTGTGCGAGGCGCATCACGCGCGACCGCGGGCCCGTCGGGCAGTTCGACGCGGTCGGCCGGCGCACGCTGGCGGTGTTCGAGGCGATGATGCAGGGCCGCCACAAGTACGGCGAGCGCGCGATCGGTGACTACGTCGTCAGCGGCACCGAAGGCGGCGGACGACGTGCTGTCGGTGCTGCTGCTGGCGCGCTGGGCCGACATCACGGACCGCGAGCAGCGGCGAGGTGCCGCTCGACGTCGTGCCGCTGCTCGAGACGACGAGCGCGCTCGAGGGCGCCGGCGCGGTGCTCGCGACGCTGCTCGCCGAGCCGAGCTTACCGCCGTCATCTGGCCGCACGCGGCGACCGGCAGACGGTGCTGGTCGGCTACTCCGAAAGCAACAAGGAGATCGGCATCGCCGCGTCGCGCCACGTCGATCTACGAGGCGCAGATCGAGCTCGATGAAGGCGGCAGCGGAGGCGGGCGTCGACCTCGTCGCTGTTCCACGGCCGCGGCGGCACCGCGAGCCGCGGCGGCGGACCGCTCGACCGGCTGGTTGCGAGCACGCCGGCCGGCGCGACCCGCGGCCGGCTGCGCGCGACGGAGCAGGGCGAGGGCATCAGCAACAGTTATGGCCTGCGGCGCATTGCGCTGCGCACCTTCGAGAAGGCCGTGTTCGCGGTCATGCATGGACCGCATCGAGGCGCCGCAGGCGCACCGGCAGCGCGGAGCATCTGCGGGCGCTGATGGGCACGCATCGCCGCGGCGAGCCGCGCGCGCTATCCGCGCGCTCGTCTATGAGCGAGCCGGATTTCCAGCGCTATTTCCGCGATGTCACGCCGATCGACGTGATCGAGCGGATGCAGATCGGCGGTCGCGTTGCGCACCGCGATGGCAGCGGTATCGAGGCGCTGCGCGTCCGATGCCCTGGGTTTACGCCTGGATGCAGAGCCGGCACGTGCTGCCGGGCTGGTTCGGCGTCGGCACCGGGCCTCGATACCGCCGCGCGCGAACTCGGCGCCGAGCAAGCTCGCCAAGGCCTGGTCGGCATGGCCATTCTTCGCGAACCTGCTCGACGACGTCGAGATGGAACTGGTGCGCGCCGATCTCGAGATCGCGGCACACTACGACGCGCTGGCGACCGGCGCCGCCGCCGGCATCATCGGAGAGATCCGGCGCGAGCACGCGCTCGCGAAGCGCTGGGTCACGTGGATCAAGGGTGAGGTCGACCTGCTCGACAGCCGCCCGCAGATGCAGCGTTCCGTGCTGCTGCGCGCCCCATATCTCGATCCGGTGCACCTGATGCAGGTCGACCTGCTGCGCCGCTGGCGCGCGGGCGGGCGCGCCGACCGCAGAGCTCTTCGACGCGCTGCTGGCGAGCGTGTCGGGCATCGCGTCTCGGACTGCAGGCGACCGGCTAGGCCGGCCCGGAACAACGGCGAAGTCCCTCATTGAATACCCTTCAGGCGACCGATCAGGACGGATACAATTTGCCTTCAGGCAAGTTGTCGCGAGGGAAGCATGGGTGATCTGCTGGCATTGACGACGCCGGGGCGAGCGTCTGTGTCTACTGCGCGTCAAGCCAGGCCTGCGACCCGCGTTACCACGACGTGGCGCGTCGCCTCGGCCGGCTGCTCGCGACGTGCGGGATGCACGGTCGTCTATGGTGGCGGTCGTGCGGGTTCGATGGGTGCGCTGGCGGAGGGCGCGCTCGCCGCGGGCGGACGCGTGGTCGGCGTGATCCCGAAATTCATGATGGACCTGGAGTGGGGTCACGATGATCTGACCGAGCTGCATGTCGTCGAGGACATGCGCACGCGCAAGCACGAGATGCTGACGCGCGCATCGGCGGTGGTCGCGCTCGCGGGCGGCACCGGGACGCTCGAGGAGCTGTTCGAGGCGATCACGCTGAAGCGCCTCGGCCTCTTCCTCGGACCGATCGTGCTCGTCAATACGGGCGGCTACTACGATCCGCTGCTCGCGCAGCTTGCGGCCGCGATCGACGGCCGCTTCATGGACGAGCGCCACGGACGCATGTGGACGGTCGTCGCGGAGCCCGAGGACGTGCTGCCACGCGATCGAGTCCGGCGCCGGCATGGAGACGCGGACAGTCGCGACTTCGCGGTCGCGCGCTGATTCGGATAAAATCCGGCCATGAGCAACGAACGACCGGGCGACCCGCAGATGAACGCGGCGGCGCTCTACCGCGAGGACGTCTTCACGGACCAGCGCGTCGGCACGGTGCGGCGCATGACGCCCGTCAAGCCGGACGGCAGCGACGATCCTTCGCGCCCGCTGCTGTTCATCGGCCAGGCGACGGTCATGACGCCGATGGGCTCGCTGCCGCTGTCGTTCGAACTCGATGCGAAGAACCTGGCCGATGCGGTTGCCGCAGTTCGGCCCGGCCGCCCAGCAGGCGATCGAGGAGGCCGCCCGCGAGCTGCAGGAAATGCGCCGCCAGGCCGCGTCGTCGATCGTGATTCCCGGACGCGGGCTCGCAGCCGCGCTCAAGGGCATCGGCGGCAAGGGCGGAATCCAGATGCCCTGAGGGCCTGGAGGGGACAGGTCCCGGCTTCAGTGCGAGGTATGCCGCGCCAGCCAGTCCTGCACTTCCTGGTAGAAGTAGCGGCTGTTCTCGCCTTTCAGGATCCAGTGATTCTCGTCCGGAAAGATCACGAGCCGGCTCTCGACCTGCTGGCGCTGCAGCACGGTCCAGAACTCGAGGCCGTTGTTGTACGGCACGCGGAAATCCTTCTCGCCGAAGGTCACCAGGATCGGCGTCTTCAGCTTCGTCGAGCGCCAGAACGGGCTCTGGTCGCGCCAGACCGGGTTGCCGCTCCCAGGGCGGACCGCCGAGATTACGCTCGCGCGAGTAGGCGATGTCGCTCGTGGTCCACTGGGTCTTGAGGTCGTAGAGGCCGGCATGGCTCACGAGCGCGCGATAGCGCGTCGTCGAGACCGCGAGCCAGTTGGTGAGGTGCCCGCCGTAGCTCGCGCCGCCCGCGGCCTGGCGGCTCGGCGTCGATGAAGGGATAGCGGCGGATCGCCTCGTCGGCCGCCTGGTTGATCTCGTCCGCCGGGCCCGCGAGCGGGTCGCCCTGGATGCGCCTGCGCGAATGCCTCGCCGAATCCGGTCGAGCCGGAGTAATTGGTCATCAGCACGACGTAGCCCGGCTGCGCGAGCAGGTGGTAGTTCCAGCGCACGAAGAACTGGTCCTTGAACATGCCGTGCGGGCCGCCATGGATCAGCACGAACAGCGGATACTTCTTCGCCGGGTCGAAGTCCGGCGGCAGCGCGACCAGGTTGTGGATGCGCCGGCCGCGCTTCGACTGTGAACCAGAATTCCTGCACCGGCTGCCAGTCGATCGCCGGCCGCGCGTTCGACATTGAATGACGTCAGCGCGCGGCGCGCGCCGCGTCGCGGCATCGATGCGCATCACCTCCGGCGGGCTCACCGCGCTGTCCCAGTTGGCGACGACGACCGGATCCGCCCTCGTCTGCCGCCGACCTGCAGACCCGATGATCGCTGCCGGCCTCCAGCCGGCCGAGCTCGCGCACTTCGCCGCCGCGTGCGCGGCACCGTGTAGAGGCGGTCGTGCCCCTCGTCCTCGGCGAGCAGGTAGATGCGTTCGCCATCGGGCGCAACCTGAAGTTGCCGACCGAGCGGTCGAATCCGAAGGCAACGGGCCGCGGCGACGGGCCTGGCCCAGTCGAAGCGCACGAGGCGCGTCGTCGTTGTAGACGAACTTCGTGCGCGGCGTTGCCGAGCGCGTAGAGCGCCGAACCGTCCGGCGCGAACTGCGGCTGCCGAATAGCTCGCCTCGTCCCCGTCATTCGACGCGGTTCTCCGCCGCCCGCCGGCATGGACGAAGAGCGACTGCTGCACATCGGCGCGCGCGGCCTGGTCGCGCGTCGGTGGTCGCCGTGAACACGATCGTGCTGCCATCCGGCGACCAGGCCGCATCGAGTATGCTCGCCGTCATTGTCGAGGTCGCCGCCGAACCCGCGGCCGCGCGCAAGCTCGGTGCCGGCCAGCAGGTCCTGCACCTCCGGCATCGCCGAGCGGCTGCAGCATCAGCGTCGGGCGCCGCTCGTCGAGCCAGCGATCCCAGTGGCGGATCGGGAAATCCGTCGAAGGCACGCGCGTTGTACTTGCGCGCCTTGCGTTCGTCGATGCGCGCGCGGTTTTCGGCGTCCGTCAGCGCGCCCGGATAGATCATGCTGGCGAAAAGAATTGCCTGGCCGTCCGGCCGCCACAGCGGGCCGGCTCGCCCCGGTCGAGACATCGGTCACGCGCTCGGCCTCGCCGCCGCCGGCGATGTCGAGCACGTAGATCTGCGACTCCTCCTGGCCTTCGCGCTTTGCCGCGAATGCGATGCGGCGCGAATCCGGGCTCCAGGCGGGATTCGACTTCGGAGCCCGGTCGAAAAGGTCAGCTGCGCGGTGCCGCGCTGCCATCCGCCGGCACGAGCCACAGGTCGCTCGATCTTCTGCGTTCTCGTCGTAGGCTGGCTCGGTGACCGGCACGACGATCCAGCGCCCGTCCGGGCTCAGCACCGGCGCGCCGACGCGCTTCATCAGCCAGACGTCCTCGTGGGTGATCGGCGCTTGGCGACCGCTCCGGCGCGACCGGCGGCTGCGCCGGCAGCGAGGAGCAGGGTGACATCAGGCAATCAGGTGCCGGACTTCATGTGAGTTGCCTCAGGACGCGCCATTGGCGGGCGCGCACGTTCTGCAGCATGCCACGGCTGGTCGCGAATCGAGCTGTTCGCTGAACAGTTCGCCGCGGCCCTGCAGCGGCGTCCAGTCGGTGTAGGCGCCGACCAGCGAGCCGAGGTAGGGTCGCGCGATCTCGAGCACCTCGCGAAAGTCCAGTTCGTCCGCCTCGCGCAGGCCTTCGCGCGGATGGCGGATCGCCCAGATCGTGGCGCCGAGCGCGCCGGCCGCCACCTGCAGGCAGGTCGCGTTGGTGTACGGCACGTGCCGCCGCGCCTCGGCGATCGAGAGCTGCGAACCGAACCAGTAGGCGTTCTTCGGCGTGCCCGGCGAGCAGCACGCCGAGCTCGTCCATGCCGGTCACGATCTCCGCGCGGATGATGCGCCGGGTCGGCTGCGGCATCCAGCCGCGGCCTTCGAGTTCGAGCGCCGACAGCATCGCGTCGTCGCAGGGGTGATAGACGAACATGACGGTCGGCCGATACTCGAACTTCGCGATCCCTGGCGCAGCGACAGGTAGTCGGCGATCGAAAAGACCTCGTCGTGGGTCATCAGCAGGCCCTGGAAGCCGCCCGACGACGGCAGCCAGCTGCGCGCGAATGTGGCGCCGCCCGGCCGGTGCAGGTAGACCGAACCGGAATGCGCGGCGATGCCAGTGCGAGCCGCGCCGGCTTGCCGCGGCTCCGAAGTGCCGAGCGAAAGTTCGGACGGCTGCATCAGTTCGTCGATGAACCCGTCGATCGACCAGGTGTTGACGAATTCGTTGGGCCGCTTCGGCCGGTCGGTCGCCTGCGTGTCGCGCTCGGAGATCTGGATCAGCGAGACACCGAGGTCGCGCGCGAGCGTGGCCCAGCCCGCCGCGTCCGTCGGCGTCATCGGCGCTGCGCTTCAGCCCGCTCGCGAGGTCGAGCAGGCGCCTGCTTGACGAAATGCGAGACCAGGCCGGGATTCGCGCCGTGATCGACGACCGCGGTCGGCGATCCGGGCTTGAGGCGCCGGCCGCAGCTTCAGCATGTCTTCGCGCGTGCGGAAATTGGTGCGTTCGCGCATCGTCAGCATCGGGTTGTCGAATACGCCGGGCCAGGGCTCGATCGACGTGTCGACATAGAGCACGCCGTGCTCCGAGCACCACTTCGACGAGATCGAGGCTCGAGACGTCCACCGACAGGTTGAGCAGCAGGTCCCCCGGCTTCAGGCGACGCTTGAGTTCGCGCTGATAGGTTGCGGGCTTCAGGTGGCAGTGCACGAAGCGCGCCTGGTTCGCGGCGGCGACGCGCGGCCCGCTCGCTCGCTTCGAGCACCGTGAGGCCGTCTTCGGGCAGCGTGAGGTGGCGGCGCAGCAGCGGCAGCATGGTCTGGCCGATGCTGCCGCAGCCGACCATCAGCACGCGCCCGGAGAACTCGGTGGTTTCGATCCGGGTATTTGGCACCCCGGAACCCTAGCAAAGACGCGGGCGTTGTGCAGCCTGCCAGGGCGGTTGCTGAGATGCGGTCGGGCCTGCGGTGGCCGGTAGCCTCGCAGGTACGAGAATCTGCTCAAGCTCACGGAAGAGGCCGACGATGTCGCCGCTGGCGACAATCGCTGCACTGACGAGCGCGTGACCCGGGCATTCACGATCGAGCCGGCAGACTAATTCGACCAGCGGATTCACGTCGGTGCGCAGCCAGTCCAGGATCCGTGCCGCCGATGGCGTGGACGGGACGGTCAACTCCTTCATTTCGTCGCGCAGGTCCCAGACGATGCTCGTGTCCAGTGAATCCAGCTGTTCGCAGAGGTCGCGCATGCAGGGATGCCCCTGGCCGCCTTGATCCAGTCTGCGCAGCTCCGACCGCAGCCAGCCGGAATGTCCCAGCATTTCCTGTAACAGCCCGGAAATCTGTGCGGCGAGGGTAGATCTCATGTCAGTCTCCAGCGGGCAATTGCATTGGTGCGACCAGCATGCGGGTGCGGGTGGCTCAAGGCGCGAGCCAGCCCGACAAGGCATAATCGGCGACGTCAAGCCGGAGTGAAGCCAATGAAAGCAAGATACTTGCTCGCCCTGTTGATTGTTGCCGGTGCGGCGCTCGCGGCGGACCTGCCGCGAAGCCCGGCACCGGCGGACGCCAGGGTCTACATGATCTCGCCGGCGGATGGCGCTACCGTGACCAGCCCGGTCACCCTGCGATTCGGCTTGAGCGGCATGGGTATCGCACCGGCCGGGATCGCGATGACGGGTACCGGACATCACCATCTGCTGATCGACGTCGAATTGCCACCCTTCGATCAGCCGGTTCCCGCGGATGAACATCACTTCATTTCGGCAAGGGGCAGACGGAAGCGGTGGTGAAACTCACTCCGGGACCGCACCGCCTCCAGCTTCTGCTAGCCGATCACCTGCACCTGCCGCACGAGCCGCCGGTAGTGTCCGAGCCGATTTCGATCACGGTGGAATGAATTCAGCAGTGATGCTGAAGAAAGCGCAGCAATGAGTTATCGCCTTCGACTGTTGTGGCTGCTGGCCCTGCCATTCCTCTGGACCTGCGCGGGCGAGCCGGACTACGACCTGATCATACGCGGCGGCACAATCTACGACGGCTCCGGGCAGCCGGGCTATGTCGGGGACGTTGCCGTGCGCGGCGACCGCATTGCCTATGTCGGGCCGAAGGCGCCGGGGGATGCGCCACGGGAAATCGACGCCACCGGCCGCGCAGTCGTCTCCCGGCTTCATCAACATGCTGAGCTGGTCGAATGAATCGCTGCTGATCGACGGCCGCGGCCAGGGCGAACTGCGCCAGGGCGTGACCCTCGAGGTCATGGGCGAAGGCGAATCGATGGGCCCACTGACACCCGAGATGAAGGCGGACCTCGTCGCGCAGCAGGGTGACCTCAAGTATCCGGTTGCATGGACGACGCTCGGTGAATACCTGGAGCTCCTCGAAAGTAAGGGCATATCGCTCAATGTTGCATCGCACGTCGGTGCGGCAACGGTGCGCATGAATCTGCTCGGTTCTGCGGATGCCGATCCGACGCCCGCGCAGCTCGAAGACATGCGCGGCATCGTCCGGCGCGCAATGGAGGATGGCGCGCTCGGCGTCGCGTCTGCGCTGATCTATGCGCCCGGCACATTTGCGGAAACCGATGAACTCGTCGCGCTCGCCGAAACGGCGGGCCGCTGCGGCGGGATCTATGCAACCCACATGCGCAGCGAAGGCCGCCGGCTTCTCGAAGCAATCGACGAGACGATCGAGATCGCGCGTCGCTCCGGCACGCCTGCCGACATCTATCACCTGAAGGCTGCGGGGCGCGACAACTGGCCCAGGCTCGGCGAGGCGATCGCCCGCATCGAGGCGGCGCGACAACGCAAGCCTGCGGATCTCGACTGACATGTACAGCGTACCCGGCGGCGCAGCACCGGGCTCGATGCTGCGATGCCGCCGTGGGTCCAGGAGGGAGGCAATGCCGCGTGGTTCGCGCGCCTGCGGGACCCCGCAATCAGGAAGCGGGTGGCGGCTGAGATGCGCGCGAGCGATGCTGGCTGGGAGAATGTGATGCAGGCTTCCGGCGGGCCCGGACAGGTGCTGATCGTCGTGCTGCGCAATCCGGCGTTGAAGCCGCTGATCGGCCACACGCTCGCAGAAATTGCGTCGATGCGCGGCGTGAGCGCAGAAGACGCGGCGATGGACCTGGTCGCCGAAGACGAAAGCCGCGTCGGTGCCATCTACTTCATGATGTCGGAAGACGAATGTGGGCAGGAAGGTCGCACTTCCGTACATGACATTCGGGTCGGACGGAACGGCAATGTCAGCCGAAGGCGTGTTCCTCCAGAGCAGTCTGCATCCGCGCGGTTACGGAAACTTCGCGCGCGTATTCGCGCGCTATGTTCGTGACGAAAAGCTCCTGACGATCGAGGAGGCCGTACGCCGCATGACGGCACAGTCGGCTGCCGTGCTTGGCCTGCGCGACCGCGGCCAGCTCAAGACCGGCTACTACGCCGACATCGTCGTGTTCGACCCGGCGACCATCCAGGATCATGCCACCTATGCCATGCCACATCAGTACTCGACCGGCGTGTCGCATGTCATCGTGAATGGCGCTGAAGCACTCCGCGATGGCGAACCGACTGCGGATCGACCCGGACGTGTCGTTCGCGGCCGAGGCTGGACCGGCTGGGAGGACGGTGGCTGCCGCGCATCTCCGGCGGACTGGCAGTGGCCAATGTGGGGACCGGCCGGCTGGAGCAGTGCCGCGGGCGCTCAGAACGGTGAGTCGATAAAACCTTAAATATGCTCTATAAGTTATTGAAATAACAAATAATAATGCCACCGATTGAATTCCTCCTGTTCGCGCTGACACTGCTCGGTGTTGCTGTCTTCCATCGCTACTCGCTTCCGATCGCTGTCGGCGGGCTCGCAGTAGTGTTGGCCTATGAATGGTCCTTCACGCAATTTCCTGCGGGCGTCGGCTGGGCGGGCCTCGTTTCGCAGGCATCACACGAGTGGGTGATCCTCACCAACCTGTTCCTGCTGCTGATCGGGTTTACGCAAGTTTCGCGGCATTTCGAAGACAGTGGTATCCCGGCCGAACTGCCACGCTGGCTGCCTGACGACTGGACGGGAGCTTTCGCGTTGCTCGTCATCGTGTTCGTCATGTCCTCGTTCCTGGACAACATCGCGGCCGCATTGATCGGGGGCGCAATGGCACACACGCTGTTCCGGGCGCGTGTGAGCATCGGCTTTATCGCGGCCATCGTCGCGGCGTCGAATGCGGGCGGTTCGGGCAGCGTGATCGGGGATACGACCACGACGATGATGTGGATCAGCGGTATCGCGCCAGGTCAGGTTGCTCACGCCTATGTTGCGGCCGTTGCGGCACTCCTGGTGTTCGGCGTCGCAGAGTCGAAGCGGCAGCAGCGATTCGCGCCCATCATCAAGGACCCCGAATCATCGGTACGCATCGACTGGGTCCGCGTCCTGGTCGTAGTCTGGGTGCTCGCATGTGCGGTCGCGGTGAATGTGATCGTCAACCTGAGGCTGCCGCAGCACGCGGGTGAGTTTCCGTTCATCGGCATGAGCGTTGCATTCGCGCTGCTGATGACAGTCGGAATTCGCCGGCCAGACTGGCGCGCATTGCGTGGCGCATTCAAGGGATCGATATTCCTGTTGTGCCTGGTGGCCTCGGCTTCCCTGATGCCGGTCTCGGAGCTGCCACCTGCGACGTGGCAAACGGCGCTCGCGCTCGGATTTGTTTCGGCCGGCTTCGACAATATTCCGCTGACTGCAATGGCGTTGAAGCAGGGCGGCTACGACTGGGGCGCGCTTGCCTACGCTGTGGGCTTCGGCGGCTCAATGCTGTGGTTCGGTTCCTCGGCGGGTGTCGCAATCAGCGCGATTTATCCCGAGGCCCGTTCGACCGGCAGATGGCTGCGCGAGGGCTGGCTTATCCCGGTTGCATATGTGGCGGGGTTCGCGCTGCTGCTCACGACACTGGGCTGGCGGCCTGCTTACTGAAAATTCACGCCGCTTGATGCGGGATTTCAGAAAGTACGCTTGGTCTGCACAAGAAGTTGGACGTCGTCGATCGTGCTGTCTCCGTCGAGCGGAAATGCGATATCGATGTGCAGCACGTTGCCGAGGGCGGACCGGGTATTGCCGAGACGCAGCCCGAAGCCGACGTCCTTCAGAATACCCCGCGTTTCGGCAGGGCCGAGCGCCGAATTTCCCCAGGTGCGCCCAACGTCGAAGAACACAGCGCCGCCGATGTCGGCCAGTTTCCAGAGCGACCACTTGGTGAAGTAGCGCTGCTCAACCGTCAGCAGCGCCCTGCCATTTCCGGTCTGGTAGCGTAGCGGATAGCCGCGCAATCCTTCTTCACCTCCCAGCACGAGTTCGCCGTCGGCGTCGAGATGCCGCCCAGATCGCCGGCCAGCGACGTATAGAATGTGCTGCGCGGGCTGGTCTGCCGGTAGTACCGCATGCGCCCCGAGAGCAGGGCGTTCTCCGGCGAGCCGCCCTCGAGGCGGCTGGCAATGCTTCCGCCGAGAAACAGCAGCTGGCCACCATCGAGCCGGTAACCGCGGCTCGCTGAGGCACGAAGTATCGCGGCGTCGCGGTCCGAGCCGAAAGCGGCTGAGGCCCAGCCGAGTTCGACCAGGAAGCGCTTTCCGAATTGCAGGTCCTCGGTACGGCCAATCTGGTCCAGATTGCGTGACGTCTCGAAGTCGTCTTCGATGGCTTCCAGGCGCAGAAACGGGTAGTTGAGATCGCGATCGGCGGGTAGCGATTCCGGCGCCGCGGCGCCCGGCACTTCCGCAAATTGCGTCGCCTGGCGCCGCAACCCCAGATTCCAGCGGTAGGTCCAGCCATCCTGGAGGCCCTTGGACCAGCCATACCTGATTTCGAAATCCTGTACGTCCCGCCGGTACTCGGCAACGCGATGCCCGAGCCGGTAGACGTCGTGGATCGCATCGTCGCGAACCAGCGCGAGCCCGGCGCTCCAGCGCGTATCAAGTGAGAAGAACGGCCGCTCGAGTTCGAATGTACCGCCGGAACCGTCATTGCTGTCCGTGAGGGACATTTCGTTGCGCCAGCGCGACCCGCCGACATTCGGATCCTGCCAGGCCAGCGTGTAGGAATTGCGGTCGACGTCATGGCTGTAGTCGATCGCAACCTGCTTGCCGAATCCCAGCAGGTTGAGTTCCTCGAGCTGGAAGCTCGCCGAGTTCTTGCCGCCGGCGCGGCCGAACGAAACGCCCGGGTTCGTCGTCCAGATGTCCTGCGTGACGACCTCGAGATCCACGAGGCCGTCGTGATATCCGACGATGCGGATCTCGGGTTCGCGGATGAAGCGCAAATCGCGCAGGTTGCGCTCGGTTTCGTCCAGTACGCGGCGCGAGAAAGCGTCACCGGGCTGGAACAGCAACTGTGCATTTATCGCGGATTCACGTGTATCGACGTGCCATCGATCCGCAAGCTGATACAGTGCCCTTCGTTCGCCGGGCTTTTCAGGGTCGAATATCGGCCGGATGCTGATCGTCACACTGCCGATGCGCGCACCCTGTGCTTCCAGTTCGGCGTCGCCGGGCCAGGTTTCCGCGGCTGCAATCACCGGTGGCGCAGTGTCAGCTATCGCAGCGGCCGACGGTAAGCCCGCGAACAGACACAGGAGCGCGAAACCGCACTGCGGGCGGTGAGGGCTGGTCATGAACGCATTCTAGCCAGCAGTGGCCAAGCTGCGCGCGCAATTGGGTTCAATGCCAGCATTTGTGACGCTGGCAGCATTAATCAGCGTTGAGGGCGGATCGGGGGGGTTCAGCCGCCGGCGATATTGAGCGCGAGTTCCGTGGTCCGACGTCGCGACTCGAGCCACGACCAGAGCTGCTCCCACTGCGTGAGTTCAGGATGGACTCGCGCGGCATTCAGGTCGTGGATCCCGAGACCCAGTTCGCCCGCGTAAACGTAGCTCTGCGAATCGCGCAGTGTCGTGACCACGGGAATCTGCAACTGGTCGAGGAATCGCATCAATGTGCGGCAGATGATCGTGTTCGGCTTCACGCGATTCGCGATCACGCCGAGGCGATTCTCGCGGCGCTTGATCTTGCCGGAGATCAGCAGGTGCCCGATGCAGCGCGAGCAGGCGTGGATGTCGGCGTCCGACGGCATCACCGGCACCAGCACGGCATCTGCATCCTTGACGTGTTCGATGGAAGTGCGGTGTCTGCAGCGCGGCCGGCGTATCGACGATCACGGGGTCGGCGCCGTGCGGAACGCGCAACTGAAAGCTCCGCGTGACGGCAATCGATTCGCGCGTAGGCGGCGATACCATGGACCTTTGGACGGTCCGGCGAGCGCTTTTCGAGCCAGCGCGTGCTTGTGCCCTGCGGATCGAAGTCCATCAGTGCCGGATGGTAGCCACGCGCCGCGTACATCGCAGCCAGTCCCGTCGCGACCGTGGACTTGCCGGAACCGCCCTTGGGATTCAGCACGACGATACGAAACATGGCACCCCCGACGCCGTCGGCCAGCGTACGCCCGGGGCGGGCGATGGCGCAAGGGCGGGGCCCGACTACCGGGCCCGGGCCGCTATACTGCCCGTAACCCGCTGGTAATTCGGGCTTTTCCTGATGCCCCAGGTCGTGATTGTCGGTGCCGGCTTCGGCGGACTGGCGGTGGCGGCGCGCCTCGCCGCGGTGCCGGTCGACGTCACGCTGATCGATCGCCAGAACCATCACCTGTTCCAGCCGTTGCTCTACCAGGTGGCGACGGCGGGCCTGTCGCCGGCGGACATCGCCTGGCCCATTCGTCACCTGATCCGGCACCAGCGGAACAAGGCGTGTTGATGGGAGAGGTGACGGGCGTCGACGCGGCGCGCAAGGTCGTCATGCTCGGTGACGGCCCGATCGCATACGACTGGCTCGTGCTCGCGACAGGCGCGACTCACGGCTACTTCGGCCATGACGAATGGGCCGTGCACGCACCGGGACTCAAGGATCTCGACGACGCGACCGGCATTCGCCGGCGCCTGCTGCTCGCATTCGAGCGCGCGGAAATGGCATCGAGTCCGGAGCTGTGCGCGCGACTGCTGACGATCGCGATCGTCGGTGGAGGGCCGACCGGCGTCGAGATGGCGGGAGCCGTCGCTGAACTGGCGCGCCGGGCGCTTGCAGCGGACTTCCGCGAGATCGATCCGCAACAGACGCGCGTGCTGTTGCTCGAAGCAGGGCCGCGGTTGCTGCCGAACGTTTCCGGAGGAACTATCGCGCTACACAATGCGTGCATTGGCGCGCCTTGGCGTCGAAGTGCGCCTGGGGAAGGCGGTCACCCGTTGCAGCGAGAATGGCGTCGCACTGGGGAACGAATTCATCGAGGTGGGCACGATTGTCTGGGCGGCGGGCGTCAAGGCATCGCCGGCTGCACGCTGGCTCGGGGTAGCCGGCGATCGCGCGGGCCGCGTGCCGGTCGGGCCGGACCTCAGGCCTGCCGGTCACGACGACATATTCGTCATTGGCGACACGGCCCAGGTTCGCGACGCAGGCGGCATGCCGGTTCCCGGGATTGCACCGGTCGCGAAGCAGCAGGGTGCGTACGTCGCAAAAGTCATCGAAGCAAGTGTACGTGGCAAGGGCGCCGTACCCGCATTCATCTACCGCGATCGCGGCCTGCTTGCGACAATCGGTCGCAAGGCCGCAGTGATCACCTACAAGCGACTTCGACTGCAAGGGACGGGTCGCCTGGTGGCTGTGGGGCGCTGCCCACATCTACTTTCTCGTCAGCTTGCGCAATCGCCTCATCGTCATGACACAGTGGCTGTGGTCGTACCTGGTGTTCGAGCGCGGTGCCCGGCTGATAACGGGGATCAAGCCGCGCTGAGCGCGGGTGGCTGGTCGAAGCGAGGGCCTCAGTCGAGAAGATCGATCAGCGGCCGGTCGGTCGAAAGTCGGGCGATGTCGAGAGCCGTCAGCCCGTCGCCATTGCGAATGCGCAGGCTCGCGCGGGCGGTGACCAGATTCCTGGCACATGCAAGGCAGCGTGATTTGACAGCAAGCATCAGGGGCGTGTCGCCGTGGGCGTTGACGCCATCGATCGGCGCCCGGGCAGCGATCAGCAGCGGGATAAGTGCCGGTTCTCCGGAGGCTGCCGCGATATGAAGCACGCTATTGCCATTGGGTGACTTGATGCGGGTGTCGGCGCCGGCAGCCAGCAAGGCCTCCACGGCCCGGCGATGTCCGCTGCTCACCGCGACGGCAAGCGGCGTGCTGCCTTCTTCATCCACCGCGTTCAGCGCAGATTGCGGTGCGAGCGCGGCTACGGCAAGAGGCGCATCGCGGCTCGCGGCAAACCAGAGCGCGGTGCGCTTGTGCTTGTCGGTCCCGTCCGCGCGTGCGCCTGCGGCGAGAAGAATCTTTATCGCGTCCGCGTTGTCGATTGACGCCGCGGCCATCAGGGGCGTGACACCGGATTCGTCGCTGGCGCCAGGATCCGCGCCGGCATCGATCAGCATCCGCGACAGGCGTGCGCCCCCGGTCTCGATGGCGATCAGCAATGCCGATTTGCCATTGGCCTGCCGCGCCCGCGGGTCAGCCCCACCACGCAACAGGAGTTGCGTCGCCTCGGCCTGACCCGAGCGAAGGGCGAGTCCCAGCGCTGTCCAGCCCGCGCGGTCCCGGACATCGGTTGAAGCGCCGGCCTTGATCAGCGCTTCGACTGCCGTTGACTTGCCTGCGCGCGCCGCGAACGCAAGCGCGGTCATACCGAGGGCGTCGGTGGCGTTGATCGTGTCGCCGGCGGCGAGTCGTTTCCGAAGCAAGGCGACATCACCGCCCTCCGCGGCGATCATGAGCTGCGTCTGTCCCTCGTGCAGTGCGCCTACCCTGGCTGGACCGTTTGCGGCGCGGCCGGTGGCGACGCCCAGTCGCCCGGCAAGTTCCGGATGACCGTTGCGCGCCGCAAAGTCACCGGCACGCAAGCCGCCAGCGTCGAGTAGGCCCGGATCGGCGCCGGCGTCCAGCAATCGCTCGCACATCTCCTTTGAGCCGGATCGCGCCGCCAGCATCAGCGGCGTCGTGCCGGAGCCATTGGCAGCATTGACGGCCGCGCCACGATCGATCAGAAACGACAACAGGCCCGCGTTCCCGCTGCGGGCCGCCAGCAGCAGGGGCGTTTCGCCATTGCGGTCGGCACTGGCAAGCGAAGCGCCGCGCGCGGCGAGTTCGCGCGCCACGACGAATTGCTCGCCGACGGTCGCGAGCATCAGCGGTGTGCGGCCATAGCTGTCTGTGACGTCGATGGGCAGGGAATCGAGCAGGCGGAGCACCAGCGGCAGATCTCCCGCGCGCGCGGCGCGCAGCAGGTACTCTGCGGTGGGCGCCGCGTCACCCTCGGACTGGCTGGTCGAGGTGGCGGGGGGAGCGTAGCCGGCGTTCCGCGCCAGGGCCCGCCATTCGTCCGGCGTTCGCGCTGACGACGCGCACTCGCGCGACTCGAGCATTGCAGCCAGGCTGCTGGCCGCACGGGCGTGGCCGGCCGTCGCCGCCGCTTCGAGGAACCGGCAGGCCTCGGGAAGGTCGCTGGCGACGCCATGGCCGTAGCGATAGAGCTGCGACAGCAGGAATGACGCTTCCGCGTCACCCGCCGCTGCGAGTGGGCGCAGCAGGCCCGCCGCGCGCTCGTACTCATGCCGGCGCACGGCATCGCGGGCCGGCTCGAGATCGGCTGCCAGCGCGGGTCCGGTTACGCAAAGCAGCAGCAATACGAATACGGCATGCGCAAGGCGCATCAGGCTGTTCCGTACTTGGTGTCGACCTCGATGCCCATCGATTTCAGGAATTCCGTGGGCAGGATGCCACCGGCGCTGACAATCACCGAGTCGTTCTCGAGCTTGCGCACGGAGTCTGCGCAGCGCAGGGCGACCGAGCCCCTTTCGATCGCCTCCACCTGTGACTTGAGCATCACCCTCAGGTGTCCGCCGCGCTCGGCCGCGGCGACGCGCTCGCGATTGCGCTGCTTGGCTCGGCTGAACGCGTCGCCCCGATATGAGAGAATTACGCGTCCGGTATTGCTCACCTCGGCGATGCTGGCGGCCGCCTCGAGTGCGCTGTCTCCGCCCCCGACGACCAGCACCTGCTGGGCTGCATATTGCTCCGGCTCGATGAGGCGATAGGTGACTTTCGGCAATTCCTCGCCGGCGACGCCCAGCTTTCGAGGAGTGCCGCGCCGCCCGATCGCGAGCAGCACGCTGTGGGTGCGGTATTCACCCGCGGTGCTGGTCACGACGAAGCCGCCATTCACCCGCTTGATTGCCTCGACGCGTTCGCGGCAGTTGATCTTGAGGCTCACCTTGCGCTCGATGGCGTGCCAGAGCTCGAGGAGTTCCTCCTTGCTGGTGCTGCGCAGCTTGAAATCACCCACGATGGGCAGGCGCGCCGGCTGCGTCATGACGATCTTGCCGCGCGGGTACTGAAATACGCAGCCGCCGAGCGATTCCTGTTCCAGCGTCACGAAGCGCATGCGGCGCTCGAGGGCGCCAAGAGATGCCGAAAACCCTGCAGGGCCGGCGCCGATGATGACCAGGTCAAGATCTTCCGGCGCCCCGCGGGCGCCGGGCGTGGATCTGTTCGATCGCCTGCCGGCCCTGCTCGATGGCGTTGCGGATCAGCCCCATGCCGCCCAGTTCACCGGCGACAAAAATGCCCGGCACATTGCTCTCGAACCAGGGCGTCACCCGCGGCAGATCGATGCCGCGCGTCGCCGTTCCGAACACGAGCTGGATGGCACCGACAGGACAGGCGACACGGCAGGCTCCGTGGCCGATGCAGTCGGCGGGGCCGATGAGCTGTGCCTTGCCGTTGATCATGCCGAGCACCTCGTGCTCGGGCTGTTCTGGACAGGCCTTGATGCAGGATCCGCAGCCGATGCAGGTCAGCGGATCAACGACGGGGTGCAGTGACGGCGGCTCCGCCAATCCAGCCTGGATTGCCTCGCGCTGGGCGTGCAGGCTCCTTTCCTGCAGCCGGTGGCGGCGCCAGGAGTAGATTCCCAGGAAAATCGCGATTGGCACCAGGTAGACAAGAATTTCCATCGATTCCAGTAGCGCCGGCAAAACTGCGCGAATCCAGGGGTTGACCGCGAAGCTGGCGCCTCGCCCCGATTCATGTCAAATCGGCGGCGCCAGTTTCTTGCGACAGATCACACAAACGCCGGTGTCGCACCTGCAGATGAAATCAATTCGCATCGTCGAGTGATTCATGTCGCACTGCGGCGACAGCGCGATTCGCGTGGTGTCACGCGCGTGCAAGGATACTAAGCACATTGTCCCGAGGCTTGGATTAAGTGAAGTACGGCAAAGCACTATTCGGCGCGGCTCTCGCGTGTGGGGTCGTGGGCGCTGCGATCTGGCTCCAGCACCCCGACAATGCGCCTGTCGCGCCCAGCACGTGGATCGTGCAGGCAGCGACCGCGCTGAATCGCGATTCGATCGAGGGTGGTGCGCATCGCGGGGCAGTTGCGCCCGCTGATGACGAGGCCCGGGCCCGGCAGCTGGCGCTGGAGGGCCAGCATCTGCGGGTGCAGCGAAGATTTGCCGAGGCCGAGGCGATGTATCGCGCGGCCGTATTGGCGGACCCGACGGATGCCGATGCCTGGGCCGATCTTGCAGACGCCGCGGCATCTGCCGCCGGCAACGACCTCGCAATGGGTCGCGACGCGATCGTGCACGCACTGGCGATCGATCCGAGGCACCGCAAGGCACTGTGGCTGCGCGCCAGCCTTGAATTGCAGGAACAGCGATACACGATGGCCGCGGCCACCTGGCGCGAATTGCGGACCCTGGTCGCGGAAGGCTCCACGGATGCGAGGGTGATTACCGCGAACATCGCCGAAGCGGACGCGCTCGCCGCGTTGAGCTCAGGCGGGCAGGGATCCTGATGGCAGCCGTCAGCGAAGCCGGGCCAGCACCCGTAGTTGCCGCGACGCCAAAGTCCGGTCCGCGGGCTTCCCACATCGGCCTGTGGCTCGCACTGGCGGCCATCATCGTCGGTTACGCCCTGCCGACCGAATACTATCTGACCCCGCAGGGCGGCGCCGGATACGCGCTGGGAATCATCGGCGGCTCGATGATGATCGCCCTGCTGATCTACCCGATGCGGAAACGCATGCCGTCCCTCGCGGTGATCGGCAGCGTAGGGCTCTGGTTCAGGATCCACATGGTGCTCGGCATCGTCGGCCCGCTTGCGATCCTTTACCACTCGAATTTCAGCCTCGGCGCGACCAACAGCAATGTCGCGCTGGTCTGCATGCTGATCGTTTCCGGCAGCGGCCTGTTCGGCCGTTACCTTTATGCGCGCATACACCATGGCCTCTACGGCCGGCGCGCCACGCTGCAGGAACTGGCCGGCGATGCCGAGAGCCTGCGCCAGCACTCGGGCGCGCTGAAAATGCTCCCCGGCCTGATGAACGAGGTCGAACGCGCCGAGAAGCACATCGCTGCACCGGCTGCGATTGTGATCCGGCCCCTGCTTGCTGCACTGCAGGCAGCGGAGCGAGGAGCGGCGGCTCAAGAAGCTGGTCAGGGACGCGGTCGCCATGGCTGCCACGCGCTCGCCCGTGCTGCGCGACGAGTACCCGCGCTTCACGCAAAGCCTCGAATCGATATGTCGCAGCGCGGCTGATGGCCGCTCGCCGGGTCGCCGAATTCGAGGCATCGGAGCAGCTGTTTGCCGCGTGGCACATCCTGCACCTGCCGTTGTTTTTCATGCTTGTGATCGTGGGTGTCGTGCATGTGATCGCGGTGCACGTGTACTGACGTGCGTGCATCGCACTGGATTGGATGGGCGATGACCATAGGACTCGCGGCAATCATGAATCCGGTCAGGGCAAGCGAGCTCGAAAAGCTGCTGATGCCCGGCCAGCTTGCGCGCGCCCATGCCGATATCGAGGCGGATTGCGCGAAATGCCATGACCGCAGCGACAAGCTGCAGCAGCGCCAATTGTGCCTGGACTGCCACAAGGAGACGGCCCGGGACGTCAGCGGGAAATCAGGCTTCCACGGACGGGCGGCGGCGATTGCCGAATGCAACGCCTGTCATACCGAACACAAGGGACGGGCTGCGGATACCGTCGGCTTCGCCCCGGAAGCATTCGATCATTCGCGGACGGATTTCGCGCTGGATGGCGGGCATGCTTCGGTCCCCTGTGCCTCCTGCCACAAGCCCGGAAAGAAATTTCGCGAGGCGCCCCGCGGCTGCATTGACTGCCACCGAGCGGACGATTCGCACGAAGGCAAGCTCGGAAAGGATTGCGCGCAATGCCACGAGACCGTGCGCTTCCAGAAGACCAAGTTTGATCATTCGAAGACCAAATTTCCCCTCCACGACGCGCACGCCAAGGTCGCCTGTTTCGCCTGCCACCGCGATCCCTCCCTCAAGGGCGCGCCGGGGCGCTGCGTGGACTGCCATGCTTCGGACGATGTACATCGCGGTTCCCGCGGGCCCGACTGCGCCAGCTGCCACGGCGCGGCTGACTGGAAGCAGAATCGATTCGACCACAAGAAGGCGAGCGGCTACGCGCTGCTGGGCAAGCACGCGAAGCTTGCCTGCGACGGCTGCCACCGCGGCGGCGACCTGAAGGCCGAACTGCCAAAGGAATGCAGTAGTTGCCATGCGGCTGCGGACGTCCACTCGGGTCGATTTGCATCGGACTGCGCCGACTGTCACACGCAGGATGCGTGGAAAGTGGCGGCGTTCGATCATGAAAAACGCGCCAAGTTTGCTCTTCATGGGGCGCACGCGAAACTCGACTGCCACGTCTGCCACACCGGCGTCCTGAAGCAGCAGCAGATGGAGAAGGAATGCGTTGGCTGCCATCGCGTGGACGATGTGCACAAGGGGTCGATGGGCCGCGACTGCAAATCGTGCCACCGCGAGAGCGGCTGGCGCGACGAGGTCAGGTTCGACCACGACCTCTCGAAGTTCCCGCTGGTCGGATTGCACGTCGGTGTGCCCTGCGAGGAATGCCACGCGAGCCGCGCGTATCGCGACGCGCCGGACCGCTGTTTCGCCTGCCACCGAGCGAAGGACGTGCACAAAGGGAAGCTGAAGGAAGACTGCGGCTCCTGCCATAACCCCAATGGCTGGGACTTCTGGCAGTTCGACCACGGCACGACCCATTTCGCACTCACCGGCGCACACGGGAAACTCGGCTGCCGGGACTGCCACCGCAAGCCGGACCATGATCTCAGCCTCTCGCGCGAGTGTGCAACGTGCCACCGCGCCGACGATGTTCACGACGGCCAGTTCGGCCGCGATTGCGGCCGCTGTCACGGGACTGAGTCCTTTGGTCGCATCCTGGTGCATTAGCGAAATCGAGAAGTGTCATGAACAAACCATCAAAGACGCTGATCGGAGTCTTCGCGACACTGCTGCTGGCTGTGCCGGGCCTGGCACAGGCGGCTGCAACGGCACCGGTATTCGATCACCTGACAACGGGATTCGAGCTTACGGGTCAGCACCGGATCCTGACCTGCGAATCCTGCCATGTGGGTGCAGTATTCAAGGGCACGCCGCGGGACTGCGCTGAGTGCCATTCGCCGGGTAGCCGGATTCGCTCGACCTCGAAGCCCGCGACGCACGTGGTCAGTTCAGAAAACTGTGGCCAGTGCCACTCTACTACGGCATTCGTGCCGGCTGCCCATTTCGACCATAACGAGGTGCGTGGCAGCTGCGCCGCCTGCCACAATGGCGTGCAGGCTGGCGGCAAACCGACCGTTCACGTCCCGACCACCTTGAACTGCGATGCCTGCCACCGTACTTCGGCGTGGATACCCGCTCAGTTCGATCATTCACGTGTGATGCCAGGCACCTGCATCCAGTGCCACGACGGCGTTGGTGCAACAGGAAAAAGCCCGCAGCACATCAGCACGACCAACAACTGCGACGCCTGCCATGTAACCACTACCTGGACCCCGGTGACGCGCGTCGATCATGCCGAAGTCATCGGCGCCTGCTCGAGCTGCCACAACGGCACCGCGGCCACCGGAAAGGGCGCGACGCACGTCCAGACGATTCTCGAATGCGACACCTGCCACGCCACTACGGCGTGGCGGCCCGCGCAGTTCAGCCATGCCGGGGTTGCACCGGGTACCTGTGTGCAGTGTCATGACGGCGTTCGCGCTACGGGCAAGAATCCGCAGCACATTGCCACAACCAATGGCTGCGACGCCTGCCACGTCACGACCACTTGGATTCCCGTCACTCGTGTCGATCATGCCGAAGTTCTTGGCACCTGCTCGAGTTGCCACAACGGCACCACGGCTGCCGGAAAAGGCGCGACGCACATTCAGACGCCGCTCGAGTGCGACAACTGCCATCGGACATCGACCTGGCTGGGGGCACTCTTCGACCACTCAGGCGTTGCGCCAGGGACCTGCATCCAGTGCCATGACGGCGCGCGCGCCACGGGCAAGAGCACGCGGCACATTACTACCACCAACACCTGCGACGCCTGCCACACGACAACCGCGTGGACCCCGGCCTTGCGCGTCGACCACGCCGAGGTGCTCGGCACCTGCTCGAGTTGCCACAACGGCACCAAAGCGGCCGGCAAGACCCCCAACCACATTCCGACCACGCAGCAATGCGACAGCTGCCACGTGACCTCGGCCTGGCTACCGGCCCGCTTCACCCACACCGGTGTCGCGCCCGGGACCTGTGCCCAGTGCCACGACGGCGTGCGTTCTACGGGCAAGACGCCCACGCACATTGCGACGACGGCAAGCTGCGACGCCTGCCACTCGACAATTGCCTGGCTGCCGGCGCAGTTCAGCCACGCCAATGTCGCGCCGGGTACCTGCGCCCAGTGCCATGACGGCGTCAGCGCCACTGGCAAAACTCCCACGCACATCACGACAACGGCAAGCTGCGACTCCTGCCACAACACAACTGCGTGGATACCGGCGCAGTTCAGCCACGCAAATGTCGCGCCGGGCACCTGTTTCCAGTGCCACAACGGCACCACGGCGACCGGCAAGAACCCGCAGCACATCAGTGCGACCAATACCTGCGATGCCTGCCACGTCACGACCACATGGATCCCGGTGACGCGCGTCGACCATGCCGAAGTGCTTGGCACCTGTTCGAGTTGTCACAACGGCACCACGGCGGCCGGCAAGAGCGCGACGCACATCGTGACGACATTCGAGTGCGACAACTGCCACGTCACCTCCGCGTGGCAGCCGGCGCGGTTCGACCATTCGAGCGTAGTTCCCGGCACCTGCATCCAGTGCCATGACGGCGTGCGTGCGGCGGGCAAGAATCCGCAGCACATCAATTCGACGAACGCCTGCGATGCCTGCCACACCAAAACAGCGTGGATCCCGGCGATTCGCGTCGACCATGCCGAGGTCCTCGGTACCTGCACGAGCTGCCATGACGGCACGAAGGCTGCCGGCAAGCCGCCGACGCACATACTGACAACGCTCGCCTGTGATAATTGTCACGTGACCTCGGCGTGGCTGCCGGCCCGCTGGGATCACACTGGCGTGGTAGCCGGAACCTGTGCGCAATGCCATGACGGCGTGCGTGCGACAGGCAAGACGCCGACGCACATTGCCACGACGGCGAGCTGCGACGCTTGCCACTCGACGATTGCGTGGCTGCCGGCCCGTTTCGATCACGCGAACGTGGCGCCTGGTACCTGCTCTCAGTGCCACAATGGCACGAGCGCGACCGGCAAGCCCTCGAATCACTGGCTCACCAGCCTTGAGTGCGATAGCTGCCACAGGAAGACGGCCTGGCTGCCGGTGACACACAGCCACGTGTCGCCGAACTATCCGGGCAATCACCGCACTTCGGTGCAGTGCAATGACTGCCACACGACAAATCGCGATGCCGTGACCTGGCGGACACCCGCGTACCAGCCCGACTGCGCGGGTTGCCATGCGGGCGATTACAAGTCCGATCCGCACAAGAAGACGGATGCAAGGCGTCCGATACACGGTATCGGAACTGCGCAATTGCGCCGGTGCCTGCCACACTTACACCGATGCCACGCTGACGACAATTTCGAAGACGCGCAATGGTCCGCAGCACCGGCCCAGACGGCGAGTTTCTGAAATGCGCGCAGTAACCCTTTTGCTGGCGCTCCTGCTGGCCGGCATCGGCCGAATCGCCTCGGCCGATGACGCGATCGGACATCGCGGGCCGGGTGCTCGAGCAGGTCGATGTCGTGGCGCTGGGCGACGGCGCCCGAGTGTCCGTGCGTTTCGGCTGCCCGTTGCGGTACTCAAGTCATTTCCCGGCCACGGGCGCGACCGAACTGCGCATCAGCCTCGTGCCGTTGCCGGGTTGCCTGCCGTCGGATGTCGTCGACAGTGCCTTGCGCGCGCCAGGCGGCAATGCTGCAGGACTTGGCGACGTTCGCCTGGAACCGGCTGGCACGGCGCTGATGCTGACACTCACATTCAGTTCGCCGGTCGATGTTGCCGTGCGGCCTTTGCCCGATTTCATGGGACTCGATATAGCCGTCTTCAACCAGGCGGCTGTTGCGCGCCCGCGCGTTCAAAATCGTGCGACTGCGTCCATGGCACCTTTGGGACCTCCGCCCCGTGTACTACCTGGCGCAGAAGTGCTGGAAAAGCAGTGGATGGAGGCCAAGTCTGCCTTCGACTCAGGCGACAATCCGGCGGCGGTGCGCCTGCTGACCCGCCTGATCGAATATCCGGAGCATCCGCGGCGCGCCGAAGCACAGGAATTGCTGGGACTGGCGCGCGAGCGCAACGGACAACTGGCGCATGCCAAGGCTGAATACGAGGAATACCTGCGCCGCTATCCGGACGGTCCGGCGGTCGGGCGGGTCGCCCAGCGCCTGTCGGCGCTGACGACGCTGCGATTCGCGGCCGAATGTTGCGGCCGTCGCAAGGCGGGAAGGCGGCATGGAATGGTCGAGTTTCGGGGGCTGGGCGCAGGAGTATCGCTACGATTCGACCTCGCTGCAGAGTACGGATATCTCAACGACCTTCGTCAGCCAGTCAATGGTCGTTACGGATGGGGATTATTCATTGCGCGGCCGCGGTGAGCGCTTCGATTTCCAGGCGCGCGTGAGCGCAGGGTATTTGTACGACCTACTGCCGGATGCGGCGGGCACTCAGACCCGAGTGAGCGTCGCCTATGCGGACCTGAATGATCGCCGGACCGGCATCAATGCACGCCTGGGCAGGCAATCAAAGCACAGCGGTGGCGTACTCGGCAGCTTCGACGGGCTCTTTCTGGGCTGGCGCGCGTTGCCTTCACTCCGGCTGAACCTGATGGCGGGAAGTCCCCTTGAGACGACCACCGATTCATTCACGACCGATCGCCGTTTCGTCAGCCTGAGCGCCAATCTGTCGGGCTGGACCGAGGGACTCGAGATCAGCCCGTTTCTGATCGACCAGACCTACGACGGGGTTGCCGATCGGAGGGCCGTTGGCAGTGAGCTACGCTGGTTCAGGCCCGGCCGCACGGTCGTCGGGCTCTTCGACTATGATATCGACTACAGCGCGCTCAACATGGCGCTGCTTGCTCGGCAACTTCGAGTTGCCTGGGCGCTGGACCATCACCACGACACTCGATCATCGCAAGAGCCCGTTCCTGACGACGCGCAATGCAATGGCCGGGCAGGCCGTGCGAGACGCTTGGCGAACTGGTGGCGCAGATCGGAGAACCGGCGGTTCGCGCTCTCGCCGAGGACCGCACAGCCGACGTGGACACGGTATCGGTCGGGGTTTCACGACCGATGGGCACGCGCTTTCAGTGGATCGCCGATGTCGGCGCGACGCGCATGTCCGAAATGCCGGCGTCGGGTGGCATCGAGTCAATACCCGCAACCGGCACGGAGCTTAGTTTCGGCGCCCAGTTGATCGGCAACAGCCTGTTGCGTTCCGGCGACGTATCCATCCTTGGCCTGCGGCTCTCCGACGGTGATCTCGTCCGGACCACTTCGGTTTCGCTGAGTTCGCGATTTCCGGTCCGGGGTCGCCTGCGTGCCGGCCCGCGCTTGCGCTTCGATTATCGTGAGTTCAGCGCAGACAGCACGACCCAGTGGCTCGCAACGCCGGCCGTGCGAGTCGATTGGCACTCAGATCGCACTACAATAGAGTTCGAGGCGGGAGGCGAGTGGATGTCGCGCGAACTGGCTGTCGACCGGGAGAATTCGAGCCGCTACTGGTTCAGCCTCGGCTATCGCGTGGGATTCTGACGTGTGGCTGCGTGTATCCGTTCTGGTGCTGCTGCTGGCGCCCGGCGGCTGCGCGGAACGCGATCTCTGGCCCGAGGAGCAGCTTGACCAGAAGACCGCCGTCAACGTCACGATCATGGCGGAGCCGTGGATATATGCACGCGATGTCCGCATGCTCGCTGCCAACGCGCGCGACTATCTCAATCTCGGCGTGGTCGAAACTAATCGCGCCGGTACACGCGCCTACTGGCTGGGCATCATCGCGTGGAGCACGATTGACCGGAGTGTTTTTTCCACGCCAGACGAGGCCGCTAAACCGAGCAAGGCCCGGCTGATCTGGCCATCCGGCACGATGGAATTGGCGCCGGTGACGGGCGGACGGTCTGCGGTTGGCCTCAGCGAGCCTGTACTGGTCGACCCAACCGTGAAGTTCACGGAGACCTGGTATCCGTTGTCCACGGTGCAGCTTGCGCAATTGGGCGCGGCCGCGCCCGCGTCAGTAGCGATGATCGACGAGAACGGGCGGCTGTCAACCTATGAACAATGGAACGTGCACGCAGCCGCCATGTCGGAGTTCCTGAAAGCGGTCGGTCTCTGACCATGTTCGCGGCGCGCCAGCGCGAATTATTCCGCTGTCGCGGGATCGATCACACTCGTGACCATGGAAATCTTGTTTGCCGGGAAGCCGCCAAGTTCGGCGTGCCGGCGCACAAGTGATTCATCGGCGGCATGGTAGATGCAATAGAGCTTGTCGGCAGTCACGAAGCTCTGGATCCACTGCACGCTGGGCCCGAGGCTGCTGAGGACTCCACAGGATTTCTTCGAGATAGTCTTTAGTTCCACCGGGCTCAACTTGCCCGCGCCTGGAATTTCTCTCTCTATTACAAATTTCGGCATCTCATGTTTCCCCTGATAGTTCGATGGCCGCGTCGGTGAGGTGTAGTGTCCATTACCCCGCTAGGCGAGTCTTGAATCGCGGATGAAAATATTCTGAATGTCGGCCAGATGGCCATCCATTCTAACAAAATTTTAATTATCAATTACTTACGGTGACAGCAGGGCCGTGCCGTAGGCACGACCCTGCTGCACGATGCGCTCACTCGGGCGACAGGGTCACGGGGACTTCCATCACGGCGTCGACCGGAATTCCATTGGCGCTGGCGGCTTCGCGCACCGCAGCCTCGTCCGGCGCCTCGTAGATGCAATAGGTCTTTGTCTTGTCGGCGTTGGCATAGGACATCACCCAGCGTACGCCGAAGCGTGCATTGGTCGAATTGATCCTGACCTTGCCCGCCGCATCGAGGCCGTCGAGCGCGCCGGGTGCGAATGTGCGCTCGATCAGGAAGCGGTGTTCCGCAGGCGCCTGCTGGTGGCTGTCGGTGGCCATGGCCTGGGATACGAACAGGACAGCGAGGATTGCAATGATTGGCTTCATCGTGGTCTCCCTAATGGGTTTTGAAACTAGTGTCGACTGTATGATTGATCCCCCGGCCATGCAGAGTCTTGAATCGGGCGTGAAAATCCTCTGAAACTTCGCTGCCGCGGCCCCTGGGGATGAGCAGCGTATAGTTGACTGCAGCCCGCCCTTGTGGCGTCTCCGTGTCGAGAGCTTTAGCTGCATGGATCGAATACGCGTCGGATCCTTCGAGCTCTATCCGTCGGAACGAATATTGTCTGCTGCCGGCAAGCAACAGGAGCTGGGCGCGCGCGCGTTCGACCTGCTCCTCGTCCTGGTCGAGAATCATGGCCGGCTTGTAACCAAGGCGACATTGCTTGAACAGGTCTGGCCACGTCTCGTCGTTGACGAAAATAATCTTCCAACGCAGATCGCAAGCCTCCGGCGCGTATTCGGTGCCGGTGCCATACGCACCATCCCGGGCTTCGGATACCGCCTCGAACTGGAGGTATCGGCTCCGGAGTCGGCCGATGCGGCCCCCGCAGCGAAAGCGGCGCAGGACGATTTTTCGCTGTCGCAGTTATCCGTGCCGCGGTTCGTATCACCGGGACGACTTGTGCCCCTGGTCGGTCGCAAGGACGAACTGCGGGAAGTGGAGGAGGCGCTCGACCAGTCCTGCTTCGTGACCATCGTCGGCATCGCAGGCGTCGGCAAGACGCGGCTCGCCCAGGAAATCCACTCGCGCCGGGCCGAAAGCGGGGCCACCACGGTTGCATGGGTGTCGCTCGAGCCTATCGGGGAGATCCAGCGCGTACCTTCAGCGGTCGCACTTGCTCTCGGGCTGGCGCTGCCGGATCGACTCGATGGATTCACGGCACTGCGCCAGGCCCTGGAGAAAATACCGCTGCTGTTGATCATTGACGGTGTGGAGCACCTGAGTGATGCGCTTGCGGAGCCGCTGGCCGGCCTCGTGATGCAGACCCAGGGCCTGCGTGTGCTGGTGACCAGCCAGGTTCCGCTAGGCATAACCGGGGAGACTGTCTATCGGCTTCCCGCGCTTCAGGTTCCCGATGCCGCGACTTCGAGCGCCGAAGCGGCGGACTGTGGCGCGGTTGCCATGTTTGCCCAGCGTGCAGCCGCAGCCGATCGACGATTCAGCCTGTCGGAGGCAAACATAGCTCTGGTGGTGGAGATTTGCCGGCGGCTTGATGGAATTCCACTGGCTCTGGAACTCGCGGCAGCTCGCACGTCTTCACTCGGCCTCGGCACGTTGCTGACGCGGCTCGAGGACCGCTTCCGCCTGCTGAAGCCGGGCGGACGGCCCGCGGATTCGCGCCATGACGCGTTGCTTGCAGCGTTCGACTGGAGCTACGGTCTTCTGACCGCGCCCGAACAGCATGTCTTCAATAGGCTGGGCGCATTCGCGGGCAGCTTCTCGCTGGAGACGGCAGCACGCTGTGTCGCCGGCGCAGACATCGATACGACAGAAGCAATGGACCTGATCGGGCGGCTTGTCGATCGTTCGCTGGTAACTTCGTTGGCTGTCGAGCCATCGCGCTACGACTTGCTCGAGACTGCACGCTACTATGCACTTGAACGACTGGGCGCCATCGACCAGCTCGAAGTGGCGCGTGCGCGCATGGCGGCGGCCATGCTGGACGTGCTTGACGATGCCTACCGGGAATACTGGTCGCTCGACGAGGCTGACTGGCTGCATCGCTACGAGCCCGAGCTCGACAATGTACGCGCCGCAATTCATTGGGCCGCAGACCATGATGGTTCGCTCTGCATCAGTCTTTTTGGCTCGGCCTGGCCATTGCTGGTCGAAACAGACCTGCACGCCGAAGGCCGCGCAGGTTTCACACAGGCAGTTGCTCTCCTTTCCGATGTACTGCCGCGCGCGCGCGTCGGGAGGTTCTGGGAGGCGATCGCCACCTACGAATCTTTCCGTCAATACGATCGCGCGAGCTATGCGGCAGAACTTGCTGCCACGATGCATGCCGCGAATGGCGACACGCGTTCCCAGTACTACGCGCTGATGCTGCTAACTCTGAACTGGCGCGGCGACGCCGACGCGGCGCGTGCGGCGTTCGAGGCTGCCCGGCGCCTTGAGAATCCTGCCTGGCCGCAGCGTCTGCTGACGCAGGGGGCATTCACGGAAGGCGCGCTCATGATGGGCGACGGAAGATTCTCCGAGGCGCGCGCCGCATACTTGCGCGCACTGAAGCTCGCGCTGACGACCAGCGAGCGGCAGGCTCTTGCGGCAACTGTCAATATCGTCGAGCTGGACATTGCCACCGGCGATACCTCCGCGGCGCTGCAGCTTGGACGACCGCTGGCGCTGAGCCTGCAGCACCTGGGGCGCCGGGAGACTCGATTCGAGTTGCTGATATTGATCTTCAGCGCGCTCCTGATCGCCGGTGAGGCCGACGAGGCCCGGGCGACGGGCGCCGAGTTGTACGAACTCGCCAAGCGGCTTGACGCGAGCAAGCTGTACACGGCGCTTGATGCGATGGCGCTGCTCGCCTGCAACGACCGGCGCTACGAGGAAGCGATGCGAATCGCGATCAGCTCCGATGCCGCGCATGAAGCGCATGGGCAGGCATCGCGGCGTCCTGCCGAGGCACGCGTACGGGCGGCGGTGGAGGGCGTGCTGCATGAGAACCTGGGAACCCGGTGGCGCGATGCCGGCGGGAACCAGAACGATCAGCTGGACGAGGTGTCGGCCTGCGCTCTTGCGCTTGGCCTCAGCGTCTGACTCGCGCCCGGTATCAGCAACTGGCGCCCTGAACTGCGAGTGTTCCGGCGCGACCCTCAACGGTTCCTTGTTCGATCGCGTGGCGCGGAAGCGCACCGATATCCAGTCGCATAGCAAGATCGCCGAGAGTACCGAGCGCGTAACCCTGCCCGCGCCAGCCATGCAGCAGGGTCTCAAATGCCTGCAGGTACCTGCCGCCTTCAAGCTCAGCGTGCAGCGTGTAAACGTGGCCGGTACCGCTCTGGGTCAGGGTGAGGAGATGTTGCACCGGGTTTGTGTCGCCGAGGTCCGGCCGGCCGATCAATTCGTCGAGCGTCGGCAGGGTCGTCGGAAGCTGGGGCACCGGAACCTCGGCACCGCGGGCGACCGGGACGAATGGGCTGCTGCCGCGCGTATCGGAGGCGAGCGCAAACCCAAGCTCGTGTTGCAGGGCAGGCACGAACTGATTCATCTGCCAGCCGGCAGCGCCGTGTATGGATGGTGTCCGGCCAAGCGCCTCCGAAAATGCCTCGTGGCCGCGGACCAGCTCACGCCGTGTCCAGTCTTCATCCGCATCTGCGACGCCGTCCTGCCAGCGGACATGATCATGGGCGTGTAGTCCGATCTCGAAGCCCGCACTCGCCACGTTTCGCAATTCGCCGCGGCAGCGCCGCCCGATATCGGGGCCGGGCAGGAGCACGCCGTACAGCAATGTCTTGAGGCCGTAGTGCTGCAGCACCGAGGTGCGACGCACTTTTCCAACAAAGCCGCGCCGGAAAACGCGCCGGATCGCGCGTCCCGTGTGGTCCGGGCCGACGCAGAACAGGAATGTCGCACGGATCCTGTGGCGCTCGAGCAGCGCGACCAGCCGTGGCACGCCTTCGCGTGTACCGCGCAGCGTGTCGACGTCAATTTTCAGCGCCAGGAATGGCATGCGCCGCTCAGGCTGGTTTCGCCAGGTGCCTGGCAAGTGCCGCGGGAGTGATTGCGCCATTCGCATCGGCGGCCGCGCGAATCTCGAGCACGGCGCCATCGCCACAGACTGCGCAACAACGGCCGGCCTGCTCGAAAAAGCCGGGCTGTTTCAGGGGCGACACGATGCCGCTAGTCGGTCGTGTGGCGTGAATCCAGACGCGGCCGCCGGGCTGATCGGTAAACGCACCCGGAAACGGCGGGGCTACCGCACGCACCAGGTTGTGAATATCGCGGGCAGGCTTCTGCCAGTCGATGCGCCCGTCCTCCGGCCGGCGGCGGCCGAAATACTGTCCTGGCTCGATGCGTTGCGGCCGGCGTGGGGCATTGCCAGCGATGAGCGCCGGCAGCGAACGCACCAGCACGATTTCGGCGGCAACTGTCACCTTGCGCATGACTTCGGCTGCGGTGTCGTCAGGCAGGATCGGAACGGCCGACTGGTCGACGATATCGCCGGCGTCGGCGCGGTCCACCATGTAATGAAGCGTCGCGCCGGTCTCGGTCTCGCCGTGCAGCACGGCCCAGTTCACCGGTGCGCGGCCGCGGTAGCGCGGCAGCAGCGAACCGTGCATGTTCAGGGCGCCACGCCGCGCGACACCGAGCAGTTCGCCGGGCAGCAGGTGGCGATAGTAGAAGGAGAAAACAAAGTCCGGCGATTCTGAACGCAGGCGCTCAAGTACGGCTGGGTCATCACCGCGATCGGGTGTGATGCAGGGCAAGTCGCGGTCGCGCGCCAGCCCGGCGACGCTTGAAAACCAGCCGGCCTCGCGCGGATCGTCAGCATGTGTCACGACCAGGCGCACATCGATGCCTGCGGCGAGCAGGACGCGCAGGCAGCGCACGCCGACGTCGTGGTAGGCGAAGACGGCCGCGCTCGGCCGGGTCATGGCCGAGCCGCGTCCCGCTCGAGGACCGCCGCCACCAGGTAACGCGGCCGGCGGCGAACCTCCTGGTAGATGCGGCCCACGTACTCACCGATGATGCCAAGGCCGAGCAGCAGCACCCCGATCAGGAAGAAGGCGATGCCGAACAACGTAAACACGCCCTCGACTTCCGGCCCGACGATCAAGCGCCTGACGAACAGGAACACGACGAAAGCGAGTGCACCGAGGGCGATGGCAACGCCCGCGAGCGAGAATACCTGCAGCGGTACGATGGAGAAGCCCGTCATCAGGTCGAAATTGAGCCGTATCAGGCTGACCAGCGAATACTTCGACTCGCCCGCGGCGCGCTCGGCATGGGCGACTTCGATCTCGGCCGGCCGCTGCGCGAACACACTCGCGAGTGCGGGAATGAAGGTATTCACCTCGTGGCACTGGTTGATGGCTTGGATCACGCTGCGATCGTAGCCGCGCAACATACAGCCCTGGTCGGTGATGTGGATGCGCGTGGTGCGCTCGCGTACGCGGTTGAGCAGGCGCGAAATGGAACGCCGCCACCATATGTCCTTTCGCATCAGCCGGATCGTGCCGACGTAATCAGCGCCGGCATCCAGCGCAGCCACGACCTTGCCGATCTCCTCCGGCGGGTTCTGAAGATCGGCGTCGATGGTCACGACCTGCGAACCGCGAGCGTGTTCGAAGCCCGCCAGTATCGCCATGTGCTGGCCGGCATTGTGTGCCAGCAGGATCGCACGCGTCGTATCGGGGCGGCGCTTGAACTGCTCACGGAGCAGCGCGACGGAGCCGTCGCTGCTGCCGTCGTCAACGAACAGCACTTCATAAGTGATCCGCAGGCTGTCGAGTGCCGGATACAGCCGCTCGATCAGGAGCGGTAGCACCAGTTCCTCGTTGTAGACGGGGATGACAACCGACAGTTTCACGCGACCTCCGGCCCAAGGATCGATTCCACGGCATCCACTACGCGGTCCACGTCGGCGGCCAGCATGGCCGGAAACAGCGGCAGCGTAACTGTCTCGCGTCCGACGCGCTCGGCATTGGGGAATTGACCCTCCCGGTAACCAAGTGCGCGGTAGGCCGCGAACAGATGAATCGCGGGATAGTGCATGCCCACGCCGATCCTGCGCTGTTCCATGGCCGCAATGAATTCAAGGCGGGTCATGCGCATGCGCCCGAGCGGCAGGAGCGGCGCAAAGATGTGCCAGCTGTGGCCATCGTCGCCGCGGGCCGGCAGCCGCACCGGCGCCCCGGATTGCCAGCGCTCGAAATAGCGGGCGACGAGCCGGCGGCGAATGGCATTGAATTCCTCCAGGCGCGCGAGCTGTCCCAGGCCGACGCGTGCGGCGACATCGGTCAGGTTGGACTTGCCGCCGGCGAGCGTGACGTCGAACTGATCTGCCGCCGACTTGACCAGCCCGTGAAAGCGCTGCCGTTCCACGGTGGTGAGTTCTGCGCGGTTATCAGCGACTATCGCACCGCCCTCGATGGTCGTCATGTTCTTGTTCGGGTGGAAGCTGAAGCAGACGATGTCGCCGAAGCTGCCGATGCGCCGTCCCTTCCACGCCGACCCGATCGCGTGGGCAGCATCCTCGATCACGCGCAGCCTGTGCTTGGCCGCGATCGCGTACAGGCGATCCATGTCAACCGGCAGGCCCGCAAAGTGAACCGGCATGATCGCCCGCGTACGCGGGCCGATGGCCGCCTCGATGGCGTCGAGATCGATGTTGCGGGTATCAGTGTCGATGTCGACAAAGACCGGGCGGGCGCCGACGCGCACGATCACGTTGGCGGTTGCGACAAAGCTCATCGCCGGCGTGATCACCTCATCGCCGGCGCCGATGCCGCAGGCCTGCAGCGCGATTTCAAGTGCGGCGGTAGCCGATGTCAGCAGCCGAACGGGGCGGCCACCGACGTAAGTGGACAAGGCCTGCTCGAGCTCGGCGACATTCGGGCCGGTCGTGATCCAGCCGGATCGCAAGACCGCCACCACGCCCTGGATCGTCTCCTCGTCGAGCGTGGGTCGCGTAAACGGCAAATAATCGCCGGGCGATGACATTACGAGTCGACCTCTCAGGATTTCACGACCAGCACAACCCCGACGATGATGACGCCGATGCCGGTCATGCGTACGGCGGTCACCGCTTCGCCCAGCAGCCACCAGGCGAGCAGCGCATTGAGGACGTAGCCGAGCGACAACAACGGGTAGGCCTGGCTCACCGGGACCCGGGACAACCCGATCACCCAGACCAGCACGCTGAATCCATAGGCTGCAATGGCTCCCCAGAATGCCGGCTCGCCGGCAAGCGTGAACGCGGCACCGCGCAGGTCCTCGGCTCCCAGGTTGATTTCGCCGGTCGCACGGGTCGCGAACTTCAGGCCGAGCTGGGCGCCGGCATTGAGCAGCACGCCCGAAAGCAGCAGCGAAAGATCGGAGATTCTCATTGGCGCACCATCACGATTGTCCGACGGTCGGAAGCGACGACCCTGCCGGGCAATCCGGCCGCGACCAGTTCCGACTGTGCGGGAACAGACATGAAAGCGATGCTATCGGTCTCGCCCTGCCAGGCCAGCGCGAATTCCTCGAGTGTCTTGATCTCGCCCGCGCCGGCGCGATCGATCCCGAAACCGAGTTCGCCGCGGTATGCGGCCAGCCGCATGCTGCGCCGGAGATACCAGGGAATCGTCTGTCGGTACTGCTCGACGCTGTACACGCGCGTCTCAGGCCTCACTAGATGCCGGATATCCGCAACCAGGGGCTTGGTTGTCCGTAATGGCGGCAAGGCTGTCGCACTCATCAGGAGCGACTGCCAGGCGAGCAGAGCGGCAATCGCGATCGGGGCCCAGTTGAGCGGATCGGGCGTTTCATCGCCCGTCCGGCGCGACCCAAACCAGCCGGCAATAGTCACCATGATTGCCACCCCGGACCAGACCGCAACCTGCATGAGCAATTCCTGCTCGGCGCCGCGCATGAACGCCGCGATACACAGGCCGGCGCCGACGATCATCACCAGGACCATGCTGGTTGCAGCGGCGGTGTGGACGACGCGTGGATGGCGCAGCAATTGTGGGCCAAGCAACACAGCGGCAGCCGGCATGAATGGCAGCACATAGGTGGCGAGCTTGGACCCGGACAGCGAAAAGAACACCAGCACCAGCACGATCCAGATGCCGAGAAAAAGCGACGGCCTGAATCCCGTCGGCGCGGCATCGGATATCCCAAGCGAACGGATTGTCGCCGGGATCGCACGCAGCCAGGGCAACAGGGCGAGCAGGGCAATCGGCCCGAAGAACCACCATGGCTCGACACGATCGTGCACCGTGGTCAGGAACCGCATGAAGTGCTCGTGAACGAAGAAGAAATACAGAAAGTCCGGATTGCGCGCCGAGACCAGCCAGAACCACGGTACGACGATCACTGCAAAGAGCGCGAGCCCAGCGAGCCAGTGCATGCGTCGCCACAGCGAGAAATCGCGCGCCGCCAGTGAATACGCAACCATTGTCCCGCCGGCGAGCAGCGGCGCGACTATGCCCTTCGACAGCACGGCAAAGGCCAATGCGGCCCAGGCCCCGAGCAGAAAAGGCCGGCGGCGGGTGGCATCCGATTCGCGCAAGCCGAGCACCAGCGCGAACACGGCAGCGACCAGCAGCGTGGTGAATGCCCCGTCCAGTGTATTGAGCTGGCCGACCAGCACGTAATAAGGACTCACAGCCAGCGCGATCGTCGCGGCAAGACCCGCCTCGCGCGAGGCATGCAGGCGCCTGGTGACTGCGTAGACCAGCGGCAGGGCAAGCAACGTGAACGCGAGTGACCACAGCCGGGCGGTCAGCTCATGCAGTCCGAACAGCTTGTAGGCAACCGCGGTGCCCCAGTACTGTAGAGGCGGCTTCTCGAAGTAGACGATCTCATTCAGGCGCGGCGTCACCCAGTCACCCGAGATCAGCATTTCACGCGGGATTTCTGAGTAGCGGCCCTCGTCGGGCTCGAGCAGGGGGCGGATTGCGCCGGTGGCGAACCACGCGGCCGCCAACAGCAGCCAGAATGCCAGAAACCGGCGGTTCGTCACGTCAATCCGGTCCGCCGGCACCAATCGGCCCCTTGTTGACGTAGTACTCGATGGTGCGCCGGATGGCAGTATCGAGGTCGGTGGTCGGTTCCCATCCCAGGGCTTCGCGCACCGCCTCGATCTTCGGCACGCGCAGCTGGATGTCCTGGTAGTACTTGCCGTAGTAGACGTCGGCGGTGACCATCTCGATCTTGGTCGCTCGGGCACGCTCCGTCAGCACCGGGAACTCGCCGGCGATCCGGACGACCCGACGCGCGAGGTCCTCAATGGACACGCAATTATCGGGATTGCCGATGTTGAAAATGCGCTGCGTCGCCTTGCCGCCCGGGTTGTCCATCATCATCAACAGGCAGTCGATGGCGTCGTCTATGAACGTGAACGAGCGCTTCTGCGTGCCGCCGTCGACCAGCTTGATCACGCGCCGGTGAAACACGGCGGACAGGAACTGCGTGAATACGCGCGAGCTTCCTTCCTTGGGCTCGTCGATGTTGTCGAGATTCGGGCCGATGAAATTGAATGGCCGGAACAAGGTGTAGTCGAGGCCGTCGCGCACGCCGTAGGCGTAGATGACGCGGTCGAGGAGTTGCTTGGAAGCGGCATAGATCCAGCGCTGCTTGTTGATCGGGCCATAGGTCAGCGGGCTCGTCTCCTCGTCCAGCACGCTGTCGGGCGACATGCCGTAGAGCTCGGAGGTGGACGGGAACATGAGGCGCTTCTTGTACTTGACGCAGTGCCGCACGACGTCGAGATTCGACTCGAAGTCGAGTTCAAAAACGCGCAGCGGGTGCAGCACGTACTGGGCCGGATTCGCGATGGCCACCAGTGGCACGACCACGTCGCATTTCTTGACGTGGTACTCGACCCATTCGCGGTTGATCGTGATGTCGCCTTCGACGAAGTGAAAGCGGGGATCGGACTCGTGCCCGCGGAGCTTGTCGTCGGCCAGGTCGATGCCGTAGACCTCCCAAGGGCGATGCTTGAGGATGGCGCTGGTCAGCGCGCTGCCGATGAAGCCATTCGCGCCGAGGATCATCACCTTGAACGCCATCTTGCGAGTCCTTGTCGGCATCCGGCCGCGGGAGTGCAGGGCCGTAACCGGCGAATCATACTACCGGTGCGGACCTGCCGTGGACCTGCGGCAGGTGCCTGGCCGCCGGCAGTAATAAATGCTGCACCGCGACGGTCCGGTCTGACTGCAATCGTTCCTTTCCCTGGCTGAATGAAGTGGAGGAGCGTTTTGGAGCCCGTGGCCTGCGGATCATCGGCGTGCGCTTGAAATCGAGCGGCGCATCCAGGAACTGCTTGCCGAGCCGCGCTGACCGTCACTCGAATCAGGGCGGGCTTTCACGGCTCACGAGATAGTTGACGAGCTCGATGAGCTCCCCGGAGTCCTTCAGCGATTCCATTTCAACCCGATACTTGCCATTCACCACGAATGTGGGCGTGCCCGGGACTTTCATGGCTGCGATCTGTGCATCCGCCACTTTCATCTTGAGGTCCACGCTGAATGACCTCGCCATGGCGAGAAACGCCTCGATCTGCACCCCGGCCGCGCGCGCATAGAAACCCGCCGCGTCTTCAAGTGACGGTTGAGGATTCTTGAGCTTGTGCGTGACGGGATCGCTGATAGCGAGCTCGCCGGTTTTCCAGATGGCGTCGTACATCGCCTGATGCGTGCGCTCCGCGATGCCAAGCGCCTGCGCGGCGAAGTAAGCGCGCTGGAACATCGGCCAGTTTTCGCTCGCGTTGAATGAGGCGGGCAGGAGGACAATCTGTGCGCCCGGCGGCAGGTTCTCCTTCAGTTGTTCAAGGACAGGCTGGAAGCGATTGCAGACTATGCATCCGTAGGAAAATACTTCCATCACTTCAATCTTTCCGGCCGGCACGCTCGTGCGCTGTGCCGGGACCAGCAGCGTGTAATGCGTGCCTTCTGCCCAGGCCTGGGCGGCGTGGGACCCTGGCGCCAGCACGAAACAGAGCAATGCGAGCAGGGCGGTGATCAATCGATGCATGCGAACCTCTGGAGCCAGTCCAGACCTTGCCAAACAGGCGACGGATTATGATCCAGCTGGCCCAGGTTCGGCAGTATCCGCCCCCTCGTATTCCACGCATCCGTCCTCCTGGTCGATGCGCACCCGGTTCTCCTCGCCCGGCGCGACCTCCCGGATGCAACTCATCGAGCCATCCGAGAATTCGCCCACGATCCGCCAGGTTCCCGGCGCAAGGTCGCGGCTACGGTAGGTGAACCAGCATTCCCAGTTGTTCGCGCCGTCCGTCACTGGCTTGCCGTCGATTATCGGCTGGTCCGTGTAGGTGGCCGTCTGGTAGAGCGAGCCAGCCGGCTGCGGATCCACAACTATGGGTTCGAAACGGATTGCCACGGCCTCGTGGCACTCAGGCTGGTTCGGAGCGTTTGCCTCGAGGCGCACCTCGATGTAGCTGGGTTTGCTTACCGGGTCGTCGCCGCAACCTGAAGCGAGCGCGCTCGCGGCCAGCGCCGCAGAAGTCGCCAGGGTCGTAAACATCCTTGTTGCAGTCACCTTGTTCATCTCCTTACGAGCTCAGCGCTCATTCAGCAGGACGTCATTGTGTGGGCCAGTTGACCCGTCGCATATCCTTTGGTTCCGCGTCGGTACGGGCGTTCGAAACCGAAGCCTGAAGGAGAATGGCTTGGCGCCGTCCGTAACAAAACGTGTCAATTGGTCGGGGTGACAGGATTTGAACCTGCGACTCCTACGTCCCGAACGTAGTGCTCTACCAGGCTGAGCTACACCCCGAACTGGCGGGAAATCCGACCGGTCAGGCCTTGCGGCTGACCGCGAACCGCGCGAGCGCCGCGAGCGCGTCGCGATAGGCCGATGCGGGAACCTCGGCCAGCGCTTCGAGCGCCCGGCACGCCTCGCTTTCGGCGAGTCGGGCAGTGTAATCAAGCCCCCCCGTGCTTTCAATGACCGCGCGGATCGGGGCCTGGTCCTCGGTGCCGCCTTGCCCGATCGCATCGCGGATCATCCGCGGTCACCGCGGCATCGCCGTGGCGCAGCGCGTGGATCAGCGGCAGCGTCGGTTTGCCCTCGGCGAGGTCGTCGCCGACGTTCTTGCCGAGTTCCGCTGCGTCGCCGCGGTAGTCGAGCGCGTCGTCGATCAGCTGGAAGGCGATGCCGAGGTGCTTGCCGTAGCGCGCGAGCGCGGCCTCGACCCCGGGCGGCGCGCGCGCGACGATCGCGGCGATCTGGGCTCCGGCTTCGAAGAGCCGCGCGGTCTTGCGGTAGATGACCTCCAGGTAGCGGAGCTCGGTCGTGTCCGGGTCGCCCGAGTTCATGAGCTGCATCACTTCGCCGGCGGCGATCGTGTTGGTCGCGTCGGCCATCACGCGGATGAGCGCGGGCGAGTCGAGCGCAGCCATCATCTGGAAAGCGCGCGAATAGAGGAAGTCGCCGACCAGGACCGAGGCCGGGTTGCCAAACATCTCGTTGGCCGTTTCGCGCCCGCGGCGCTTGGCGGAATCGTCCACGACATCGTCGTGCAGCAGGGTCGCCGTGTGGATGAACTCGATCAGCGCGGCGGCCGCGATATGGGACGGAATCTGCGGCGCCCGGCCGCCCGCGCGGCCAGCACGACCAGGAGCGGTCGCAGGCGCTTGCCGCCGGCGCCGACGATGTAGTCGCCCACCTGGTTGACGAGCGCGACGTCGCTCGCCAGCTGGCGGCGGATCTCCGGCGTCGACCGCGGCGAGGTCGGCTGCGACGAGGGCCCGTATGTCCTTGAGTTGCATGGCTTCCTGGCTACCCTCGCGGGGCTCGCGCATCCTAGCGGCAAACTCGACCGCGGGAAATGCGGAATCCGCGGTCGGGTTTGACCGGACCCCCCGCTCACTACAATTGCCGGCTCTTTTTGGAGTCCAGTCAATCATGTACGCCGTCATTGCCACCGGGGGCAAGCAGTACCGGGTGAGCGAGGGTACCGTCGTGCGCGTCGAGAAACTCGACGCCGACGCGGGCGCCACCGTCGAGTTCAACCAGGTCCTGCTGGTCGGCGAGGGTGCGGACGTCGCGGTCGGCACGCCTTATGTCACGGGCGCCCGGGTCACCGCGACCGTGCAGGCGCACGGCAAGGCCGACAAGGTCGGCATCATCAAGTTCCGTCGCCGCAAGCATTACCTGCGCCAGAAGGGCCATCGCCAGCCGTACACCGAGATCAAGGTGACCGGCATCACGGCGGCCTGAGCGCAGCAGGAGACTGAGATGGCACACAAGAAAGCAGGCGGCAGTACCAAGAACGGCCGCGAGTCCCAGTCGAAGCGCCTCGGCGTCAAGAAGTTCGGCGGCGAGCATGTGCTGGCCGGCAATATCCTGGTGCGCCAGCGCGGCACGCCGTATCGCGCCGGCGACAACGTCGGCGTCGGCACGGACCACACGCTGTTCGCGAAGAAGAGCGGCCGCGTCCAGTTCCGCAAGAAGGGCGCGGAAAAGCGCACCTTCGTCAGCGTCCTGCCGGAGTAAGCCAGGGCTCGCGAGGATCGAGCGAAAGACCCCGGCCCGGCCGGGGTTTTTCGTTGGGGCGACAGACAACATGAAATTCGTCGACGAAGCAATCGTGAAGGTGCTGGCCGGCAACGGCGGCCGCGGCGCGGTCAGCTTTCGGCGCGAGAAGTTCGTGCCGTTCGGCGGGCCGGACGGCGGTGACGGCGGGCTGCGGCGGCAGCGTGTACCTGCGCGCCCAGGAAGGCATCAACACGCTGGTCGATTACCGCATCCAGCGCACCTTCCGGGCGCAGAACGGCCAGCCCGGCGGCGGCCAGGACTGCACGGGCCGGGGCGGCGAGGACCTGTACGTCCCGATGCCGGTCGGCACCGTCGTGTTCGACGACGACACCGGCGAGACGCTCGGCGATCTCTCGACCGCCGGCCAGACGCTGCTGGTCGCCAGGGGCGGCAAGGGCGGCTGGGGCAACCAGCGCTTCAAGAGCTCCATCAACCGCACGCCGCGCCAGAGCGCGCCGGGCCTGCCGGGCGAGGCGCGCAGCCTGCGCGTCGAACTGCGGCTGCTGGCGGACGTCGGCCTGCTCGGCCTGCCGAATGCCGGCAAGTCGACGCTGATCCGCGCGGTGTCGGCGGCGCGACCCAAGGTCGCGGACTATCCGTTCACGACGCTGCATCCGCAGCTCGGCGTGGTTGCGGTCGGGCCGCAGCGGAGCTTCGTGATGGCCGACATTCCCGGGCTCATCGAGGGCGCGGCGGAAGGCGCCGGCCTCGGCATCCGGTTCCTGAAGCACCTGCAGCGCACGCGCATGCTGCTGCACCTGGTCGACATCGCGCCGCTCGGATCCGGACGCGGATCCCGGTCGAGGGCGCGCGCGCGATCGTCGGCGAGCTCAGGAAGTTCAGCCCGGAGCTCGCGAAGAAGAAGCGCTGGCTGGTGCTCAACAAGATCGACCTGATGCCGGCCCGGCGAGTGCGAGAAGCGCTGCGCCGGAGATCGTGCGGCGGCTGCGGTTCAAGGGACCGGTGTTCCGGATCTCCGGCGCGACCGGCGCAGGGCACGAAGCAACTGTGCCAGGCGGTCATGAAGCACCTGGAGCAGCATCCGGTCGCGGCAGTGAGCTGAGCGGATACTCCGGGTACAAAAAATCCGGCCAAGGACCGGCTTTTTTCGCAATCGGCAACGTGCCTTCTTTCCGGCCAGCGCCTTGATCTGGCGGGCGAGGCGGCTCTTGTGCCGGGCGGCCTTGTTGCGGATGGATGATGCCCTTGCGCGCCATGGCATCGATGACCGGGGTCGCATCCTTGAGCGCCGCCGCCGCCTCGGCCTTGTTGCCGGCACTGGATCGCAGCTCGACGACCTTGCGCACCGCACTACGCACTTTCGAGCGCTGCGTGACATTCAGGGCGCGGCGCTCCTGCGCCTGGCGGGCCCGTTTTTCGGCTGACTTGGTGTTGGCCATAAGGGCGCGCATTCTGCGGATGCAGGCGTGCCTTGTCAACGCGGTATAGTGCCCGGCCATGACGTCGCGGATTCCTGCGCAACACCGCCGTCGTCGGCTCCCTGACGCTGCTGTCCACGGATCTCGGGCGTGCGTCCGCGACATGGTCTATTCCCAGGCCTTCGGCGCCGGGCCGCTGATGGACGCCTTCCTGGTGGCGTTCAAGATCCCGAATTTCCTGCGCCGGCTGACCGCCGAAGGCGCCTTCTCGCAGGCTTTCGTGCCGGTGATCACCGAATACAAGGTGCGCAGGGAGCACGCCGAGGTGCGCCGCTGGTCGCCGGCGTCACCGGCATGTTCGGCGTTGCTGCTGTTCGCGATCACCGCGATCGGCGTCATCGCCGCGCCGGTACTTGCGTTCATGTTCGCGCCGGGATTCCGCGATGACCGGTGATCAGCTTCGACCTCACGGTCGAGATGCTGCGCTTCACATTTCCCTACCTGTTCTTCATCTCGCTGGTCGCGCTCGGCAGCGGCGTGCTGAACAGCTACGGCCGCTTCGCGTGCCGGCCTTCAACCAGATGCTGCTGAACGTCGTGATGATCGTCGCGGCGGGGATTCGTCGCGCCGCATTTCGCCGAATCCGGGACTGGTGCTTGCGATCGGCGTGTTCGTGGCCGGGTTCGTGCAGCTGGTCGCGCAGTTTCCGGCGCTGCACAAGCTCGGCCTGCTGCCGCGTGCCGCGCTGGGATCGCGCGCACGAGGGCGTGCGACGCATCGCGCCGGCTGATGCTGCCCGGCATCTTCGGCTCCTCGGTCGCGCAGGTGTCGTTGCTGCTCGACACGCTGATCGCCTCGTTCCTGATGGTCGGCAGCATCTCCTGGCTGTATTACGCCGACCGGCTGGTCGAGTTTCCGATGGGCGTGTTCTCGATCGCGCTCGCGACCGTGATCCTGCCGGGGCTTTCTTCGCATCACGCAGGCGAGTCGCCGGAGAAGTTCACTGCGACGCTCGATTGGGCGCTGCGCCTCACCATCATCGATCGTGACACCGGCGGCGGTCGGACTGCTGATGCTCTCCGGGTCCGCTGATCGCGACGATCTTCGGCTACGGTGCGTTCAGCGCGCGGGACGTGCTGATGTGCCAGCTACGCGCTGATGGCCTATTCGCTGGGCCTGATCGGCTTCTCTCTGGTGAAGGTGCTGGCGCCGGGATATTTCGCGCGCCAGGACACGAAGACGCCGGTCAAGGTCGGCATCATCGCGCTGTCGATCAACATGACCTTCAACGTGGCGGTGGTCGTGCCGGCCTATCCTGAACGGATTCCCGGTGCCGCACGCGCTGCTGGCCCTGTCCACGGGCCTGTCCGCGCTCGTCAACGCGACGCTCCTCTATCGCGGACTGCGCCGGCAGGGCGTCTACGCTGCCGTCCGCGGCACTGGCGCAGGCTGCTGCCGCAGGTCGCTGCTCGCGAGCCTTGCGATGGCCGCATTCCTGTGGTGGATCTCGGGCGACTGGGCCGCGCTGGACCGCCTGGCCGGCGCTGCAGCGGGCGCGGCGGCTCGGCTTGTGCGGTCAGCGGCGGCGCGGCGGTCTATTTCGCGCGTGATCGTGGCTCGCCGGCGCGCGCCCGCGCGACCTGAAATCACTATAATTCACGCTGGTTCCGACCGGCGCTCCCAGGCGATGCTGATCACCCGCGGCTTCGATCCGGTCGCGAGCCGCAGATCGCGGCTGCGCCGTCGCGATCGGCAACTTCGACGGCCTGCATCTCGGGCACCAGGCGATCCTGGCCGCCTGCAGCAGCGTGGCCGGCGAGGCCGGGCGCTGCCGGCCGTGGTGCTGACCTTCGAGCCGCATCCGCGCGAGTACTTCGCGCCCGCAGCAGGCGCCGGCGCGGCTGATGCGACTTGCGCGACAAGGCGGATGGAGCTGCGAGAGGCGGGGGTCGCCGAGCTGCGTGTGCTGCATTTCGACGCAGCGCTCAGCGCAGCTGGGATGGCGGTGACATTCATCGAGCGGGTGCTGGACCGGGGCATGGGAGCGAAACAAGTCGTGATCGGCGAGGACTTCCGATTCGGCACATGACCGCAGCGGCGACGTGGAATTGCTGCGACGCCGAGGGCGCGCGGCGCGGCTTCGGCGTGGACGACGTGCCGCCATTTCGAGCTGGATGGCGGGCCTGTCGAGCTCGACGCGCGTGCGCGCGGCGCTGGCCGCCGGGCCGGCTGGACGAGGCGCGGGCGCTGCTCGGCCGCGACTATCGGCATCAGCGGGCGCGTGATCGAGGGTCGAGCGCCTGGGCAGGAAGCTCGGGTTTCCGACCGCGAACATCCGCCTGCACCGGCGGGTCTCGCCGGTCGCCGGCATCTTCGCGGTGCGCGTCTCGGGCGCCGGACTCGAACGCCAGCCCGGCGTCGCCTCGGTCGGCACGCGCCCGACCGTCGGCGGGAGCGAGTGGCTGCTCGAGGTTCACCTGTTCGATTTCGACGGCGGACCTCTACCGGCGGCGGCTCGACGTCGACTTCATCGCGCAAGCTGCGCGACGAAGTGCATTATCCGGACCTCGCGAACGATGACGGCGCAGATGCACCGCGGACGCGCGCCAGGCGCGCGACTGCTCGGCGCACGAGGACTAGAACGTGGACTACAAGCACGACCATCAACCTGCCGGAGACCGACTTCCCGATGAAGGCGGATCTTGCGCGCCGCGAGCCGGAAATGGTCGAGCGCTGGCAGCGCGACGACATCTACGGAAAGCAGCGCCGCGAGGCCGCCGGACGCCCGAAGTTCGTGCTGCTCGACGGACCGCCGTACGCCAACGGCGTGATCCACATCGGCCATGCGGTCAACAAGATCCTCAAGGACATCATCGTCAAGTCGCACTCGCTCGATGGCTACGACTCGCCCTACGTGCCGGGCTGGGATTGCCACGGCCTGCCGATCGAGCAGCAGGTCGAGAAGAAGCACGGCCGCGTCGGGCAGAAGCTCGATGCCGATGCCTTCCGCAAGGCCTGCCGCGAGTTCGCGGCGAGCCAGGTCGAAGCGCAGCGCGCGGACTTCCAGCGCCTCGGCGTCATCGGCGACTGGAACAATCCCTATCTGACGATGGCCTCGCGCTACGAGGCCGAGCAGCTGCGCGCCTTCGCGGCGATCATCCGCCGCGGCCACCTGGTGCGCGGCTTCAAGCCGGTGCACTGGTGCCTGGACTGCCGCTCGTCGCTGGCCGAGGCGGAGGTCGAGTACGAGGAGCGCACCTCGCCGGCGGTGGACGTGCGCTTCCCGATCGTGGATCCGCTCGACGCCGCGCGCCGCTTCAGCTCACGAGCGAAGGATCTTGACGGCGCGTCGGTCGCGATCTGGACCACCACGCCGTGGACGCTGCCGGCGAACCAGGCCGTCTGCCTGCATCCGCACGATCGACTACGTGCTCGTCGAGTTCGACCGGCCGGCGGGCACGGAGCGGCTGATCGTCGCCGAGGGCCTCGCTGCTGCCGTCGCGCACGCGCATCGGCGCGACCGCGACACGCGTGCTCGCGCCACGCAAGTGGCGCGGTGCTCGAAGGCCTGCGGCTCGAGCATCCGTTCTACGAGCGCGAGGTGCCGGTGATCCTCGGCGACCACGTCACGCTCGATGACCGGCACCGGCGCCGTGCACACGGCGCCGGGCCACGGCGCGGACGACTACGAGATCGGCCGCCACTACGGCCTGCCGATCGACAATCCGGTCGGGCCCGACGGCCGCTTCGTCGCCGGCACGCCGCTTGTTCGAGGGCCAGTCGCGTGTTCGACGCCAACGCCGGCGATCATCGAGACGCTGCAGAGCGCGGGCCGCCTGCTCCATCACGAGCCCTACCGGCACAGCTATCCGCATTGCTGGCGCCACAAGACGCCGGTGATCTTCCGCGCGACGCCGCAGTGGTTCCTCAGCATGGAGAAGGCACGGCCTGCGGCGCGATGCGCTCGCCGGCGATCCGCAAGGTGCGCTGGATCCCGGACTGGGGCGAGCAGCGCATCACCAGCATGATCGAGACGCGACCCGACTGGTGCATCTCGCGCCAGCGCGCCTGGGGCGTGCCGCTCGCGATGTTCGTGCACAAGGAGACCGGCGAGCCGCATCCGCAGACGCCGGAACTGCTGGAGCAGGTCGCGGAGCTGGTCGAGGAGGGCGGCATCGAGGCCTGGTTCGCGCTGAACCCGCGCAGCTGCTCGGCGACGAGTCGCTGATCTACGAGAAATGCGACGACGTCATGGACGTCTGGCTCGACTCCGGCGTCGTGCATCACTGCCTGCCCGCGCTGCGCCCCGGACGCATCCCGTTCCCGGCGGACGTCTATCTCGAGGGCTCCGACCAGCATCGCGGCTGGTTCCACAGCTCGCTGCTCGCGTCGGTCGCGGGCCAGGGCGTGCCGCCGTACCGGCAGGTCGTCACGCACGGCTTCACCGTCGACGACAAGGGCCGCAAGATGTCGAAGTCGCTCGGCAACGTGGTCGCGCCGCAGAAGGTCATGCAGTACGCTCGGCGCCGACGTGCTGCGGCTGTGGGTTGCGGCGACCGACTACAGCGCCGAGATGAGCGTCTCCGACGAGATCCTGAAGCGCATGTCGGACAGCTACCGGCGCATGCGCAACACGCGTGCGCTTCCTGCTCGGCAATCTCGCGGGCTTCGATCCGGACCGCGATGCGCTGCCGGCCGGAGGCACTGCTGGAGATCGACCGCTGGGCGCTCGCGCGCGCCGGTGCGCTGCAGCAGGAGGTCATCAGGGCCTATCGCAACTACGATTTCCACCTGATCTACCAGAAGGTGCACGACTTCTGCGTCATGGAGCTCGGTGCCTTCTGGCTCGACATCCTCAAGGATCGCCTCTACACGATGCCGGCGGCGAGCGCCGCGCGACGCTCTGCGCAGACGGCGATGTACCACGTCGCCGAGGCGATGGTGCGCTGGCTCGCGCCGATCCTGTCGTTCACGGCCGAGGAAATCTGGAAGTATCCTGCCCGGCGAGCGCGACGAGTCCGTGCTGCTCGCGACCTGGTGGCCAGCTGCCGGAGGTGCACCGGCGAAGGATGATCGACTGGGACGCGGTGATCGCGCTCAAGACCGACGTCGCGCGCGAACTCGAGCGGCTGCGCGCCGCGGCAAGCTCGGCGCGCCGCTCGAGGCCGCGGTGGACGTCTTCCTCGACGAGGCGCAGCATCGCCGCATGGCTGCCATCGGCGACGAACTGCGTTTCGTGCTGATCACCTCCGCGGCGCGGTTGCTGCCCGCCGGCGAGCGGCCGGCCGATGCGGTGCCGCGGACTCGGTCGCGAAGACCGGTGCGTGGATCAGCGTCGGGTGCAGGACGCGCCGAAGTGCGCACGCTGCTGGCACCGCCGCGCCGATGTCGGCTGCGATCCGCGGCATCCGGAGATCTGCGTGCGCTGCGTCGGCAATCTGGAGGGCCCGGGCGAGACGAGGCGCTACGCATGACGGACGATCATCTTTCCGAGCAGACCGCGCTCGTCTGGCTGTGGCTTTCGGCCATCATGGTGTGCTCGACCAGCTGACCAAGTGGTTCATCGTCGACCCACTTCGCGCTGTACGAGATCCTGCCGCTCGGCCGGTGCCTCGATCTCACGCGGCTGCACAACACGGGCGCCGCCTTCAGCCTGCTGGCGCAGGCGGGCGGCTGGCAGCGCTGGTTCTTCGTCGCGCTCGCCGGCGCGATCAGCGTCGCGATCGTCTGGTGGCTGCGCACGCTGCCGGCGCGCGGCCATCCCTGGCTTGCCGATCGGGCTCGCGCTGATCCTGGGCGGCGCGGTCGGCAACGTGATCGACCGGCTTCGTCCACGGCCACGTCGTGGACTTCCTGCACTTCCACTGGCAGCGAAGCGTACTTCCCGGCCTTCAATGTCGCCGACATCGCGATCACGACCGGCGCCATCATGCTGATCATCGACGCACTGCTGCACACGCGGCGCACGAAGGCGCCACCCGGATGAAGGTGCTGCTCGCCAACCCGCGCGGCTTCTGCGCCGGCGTCGATCGCGCCATCGACATCGTCGAGCGCGCGATCGAGCTGTTCGGCGCGCCGATCTATGTGCGGCACGAGGTCGTGCACAATCGCTTCGTCGTCGACCGGCTGCGCGGACCTCGGCGCCGTGTTCGTCGACGAACTCGATGCCGTGCCGGATGGCGCGACCGTGATCTTCAGCGCGCATGGCGTGTCGAGCGCGGTCGAGCAGGAAGCCGCGCGCCGCGGGCTCGCCGTGTTCGATGCCACCTGCCCGCTGGTCACCAAGGTGCACATGGAGGTCGGCCGCTACGCGCGCGACGGCCTCGACGTGATCCTGATCGGCCACGCCGGCCACCCGGAGGTGGAGGGCACGATGGGGCGCTTCGACCCGGCTCCGGCGGCCGCATCCACCTGGTCGAGACCGTTGCCGATGCCGGAGCGACTCGCCGTGCGCGACGCCGCGAGCTCGCGGTCGTCACGCAGACGACGCTGTCGGTGGATGACACGGCGCGGATCGTGGCGGCGCTGCGCGAGCGTTTTCCGGCGCTGGCGAGTCCGCGCAAGGAGGACATCTGCTACGCGACGCAGAACCGCCAGGACGCCGTCAAGCAGCTGGTCGCGCAGTGCGACGTGCTGGTCGTCGTCGGCTCGCAGTCCAGCTCCAACTCCAACCGCCTGCGCGAGATCGCGACCACGCGCGGCATCCCGGGCTACCTGGTGGACGGCGCCGAGGACCTGAAGCGCGAGTGGTTCGAAGGCAAGAAATGCGGCCGGTGTGACGGCCGGCGCGTCCGCCCCCGAGACGCTGGTGCAAGCAGGTGGTCGCGCGCTGCGCGAATGGGGCGGGCAGGAAGGCGGTCGAGGTCGTCGGGCGCGAGGAGAACGTCGTGTTCGGCCTGCCGCAGGCGCTGCGCGGCGTGACGAGGACGCAGGCGCATTAGGGCAGTCACCAGCATCGGCTGGTGGAGTCGGCACCCATCGAACTGCTAGCCTGGCGGCGCCCGCTCTCGTCGATCGAAAAACGCCGGCAATCCTTGTCATTCCATTGGCTGCCACCTGCCACAGGCACTGCCGCCAGCCTGAACGCTGTGGGATCCGCGAACTCGATGATCACCTCGTATCGGTGTTGTGGCGTTATCGAAGGTACAGGCAGACCGGACGGATCTTCGCCGGCAGAGGCAGCGAGCCTGTCACTGTATCGGCCATGGGCCAGATAGAATTTCTCCTGTTCCGCAGCCGCTGTCATCAGCGCCTGTATGGCCTCGAGCCGATAGCTGCGCAAGAGATGATGGCGGTACGAGGCAAGTGCGAAGGACGCCGCGATCGCTACGATCGCGAGCGCGACACTCACTTCGATCAACGTGAATCCGTTTCGATCGGCAGTTTGCGCCATGAGGTCCTGACAGGGTCATTTGCAAATTCAAGGTCGAATATTTCAGGTCCTGCGAGTCCGATTGGCCTTGCGCGGCATTCAGGGCAGGCTTCATCCCAGGATCGCGGGAATGCAAAACGAAGCGCAGAGGGGAGGCCGGTGCCCGGCAGTTCGCGTTCATCCGGATTCGGCGGCAGGACCAGCTGGGTAGCGGGCAGGCCGGTGCGCAGCTCCAGCGTATGCAGGCGCCGCGTGGCCTGGGGCGGTCCGCAGACAGCGGCAGCGGGTGCGATGGTCGGCTGATATGTCAGGAAGAACAGGCGGTGATCGAATGTCACCGATGATCCGATTACTTTTTCCCCAGGGCCGTGTGCATCGAGCCGCGCGAACCAGCCAGGAACGCCAGCGGGCATGGGCACAAGACCATCAGTCGCGTCATGCAGGTCGCTTTCGCTCAGCGCCGGACCCGCGGGCTCCCGATCGCGTATCGAGTAGATCCTGTCAGTCACGGTCGCGTCTCGAGGCCTTGCGATCCAGCCTGAACCCACGGAAATTGCAATCACGGACTTGCCGCCCTCGCGAACCAATGAGATGTCCGGAGTGGAGTAGAAACGCTGGCCGGAACCGCCGAGCATGGCGACAACGCGGGCCTGGGCCAGGCTCACGGGCGCGGACCCCTGCTGCAGATCCAGGCGCCACAGCTTGCCGTCGACATCGATCGCGTACATCCGATCCGCGAATCCATCGCCATTCATGTCAAGCACGCGAGGTGCCGATGCAAGACTGGAAGTCATTGCGGACAGATGCAGATCGGGCGTCAGCGCAGCCGCGCCTGCGGCCCGCCACAGACGGTGCCCCGTGGCCGCATCGACAATCGTGAGCGACGCGCCAGCCGCTCGTACTGATAAGGCTCGGGAATCGTAGGCGCGGTCGTAACCACCGGCCAGCACGACAACCCAGGAGCCGGCGCTCTGGCCGGAACCGGTGACAGACAGGCGCGCGATCACCGGTTCAGGCCAACTCTCGGCCCGATCACCGATATCAGCGGAATCGAGTGACCACAACAGTCGTGGCTCGTCGGGTGATGCCACGTCGAGGGCGTAGTAGCCACCGCCGCCGCGGCCGAAACCGAACATCAGCCAGAGATGCTCGCCTGCGGATGATTCGATTCGGCCGTCTCCATCCGGATCATAACGATGCAGAACGAGCGGTCCGTCGAGGCCGTGGCCTCTGGCGGTGGTTGATTCATTGCGCATCAGGTCCGGAAGGCGGGCCAGCATTGGCCTCGGAATGAATGCCCAGCGCTCGACACCGCTGTCGGCATCGAAGGCATGCAACAGTCCGTCGTGGGTTGCCGCGAATGTCGTGCGCCGGCCGTCCGCTTCGTATGTGACGCTTGACGGCGCGCGCAGGCCGGGATCGCCCAGCCGGCGTTGATTGAGCAGCCAGGAGACGACTTCCGCAGGACTTTCCCGGTCATGCCTACCGAGACCAAGGAGCTCCGCGCTCAGTGACATGTTGTCGGGCGCAAAGCGATTCCGCTCGGAAGTCAGGGCGGCGGTCGTCACATCGCTATAGATCCGGCGTGAAACCGCATCCGGCAGTCGCCCGGCTGCGCCACCCGATCGCAACAAATCTGCATCTGGGTCATCGCTCCACACGCTGATACTGTCGGCGCGCGGCAGTCCCGACTGCGCGTCGAATGCGGGTTGCCCGTCACGGCCGACGGCGACTGGAGTGGCGAGTGGACTGTCGGGGGCCCGGAGCCGATAGCGAAACAGGTTGCCTAGCCACCTTTGCCGGGATTGTGGCGCGGACAAGCCATAGATCACCGCCGGCTCGTGCGCCGATCCAGGTGCGAGCAACAGGCCTGCCGACGATAACTGCGGGCCGGCCGCAATGGCGGCATCGTGTTGCAGGCTGCGCGCGACGAGATTTGGAAGGCCCAGTGGATCGCCCATGAACTCCACCGTGCCTGCCGCTCGATCGAGGGCGCCAGCAACGAGAGACGGCAGGGGCGAGGCAGTGAGCCACATCAGTTGCGTGAACTGGCGCCCGGGCAGATCCTCCTGCAGGTCGGATTGCGTCAGCCACTGCCCGATGGCCGGCAGGCAGCCTGAATCGCAGCCACCGCTCAGTTGCATGAAACCGGGTAGGCGCTCCGCGATCAGTGCCGCTTCTGTGTCCTGCGATGACGTGCCGCCAGTTGCGACGGCAATTGTCACGGGCCGGCAGGGGCTCGAGAAAGGAGACTTGTAACGCGCTGTATCCCGTGGATGCCTTGCGGCAAGGTCTGCGCGCACATCGTCGCCGAAGTGCACGGGTCCGCCGGACAGCCACAACGCGATTTCCACCATCGTTTCGGCGAGCGGCGCGCCGCCCGATGGGGCTATTCCGCCCAGCAACGGCGGCAGCCGCGAAGCCGCCACCGCGGCAGGCACTGGAGCAAGGATGAAAAATCCACCTGCGGCATCCGGCGCGCTGTCCGAGTATCGGACCAGTGCGATCTCAAGTTCATCCGTTGCATCTATGGCGGCGATGATTGCTGCGGCAACAGTTGCCGCGCGCGTCGAATCTGCGGTCGGCTGCACCCCCGCCAGGTAGTTCAGGAAATTGCCGGAATAGAATATGTATGGGTCGCCAAGCGGCGTGGACTCCCAGTCCGTTTCGGAATCGGGGTTGGGGCTCCATGGCCCCACCGGGCCGTCGGCGGCGAACCACGGGCCGGCTTCGCGGCCGTGGTGAGCGCGGTCGCTCCTGCACTCGACTGCAGCCGTACTTCCCCTGTCCAACGCGCCCCAGTACCGCCCGGACGGTTGCCATTGAGCTGCGCGTGAAGCAACGAAATAGCCGTGCCGTGCCAGCGCTGCGCGCGCGGAGTCGCATTGCATGCCTTCCGCACCACTGGCGTCGCCGGGAAGCAGGCCAGCCATGGTCCTGCAATCGGGTGCGGGGCCTGGCCCCCTGCGCCAGTACACGCGCCGCGAGTCACAGCGCTGGGCCGTGCCGGTGGACGCTCCGTAGTCAGCCAGCGGATCGTAGGGATCGACGATGCTAATCGACTCGCTCATCGACGCGGAGGTGTCGATCGCAATGATCAAAAGCGGCCTGACTGCCGGCGGCAGCGGCGCGCGGCCCAGCCATGCCTCATCCGGGTCCGCCATAGCTACGCCAGCGAGGCCGAAAACAAGGCTCACGGCTGATTTCAGCAGGAGCCGCGGCAACCGGATGCGTTTCATCGGTACGGCACCACGACGTAAAAACCCTGCTCAATCCGCACGCGCACGTTTCGTATTGCCTGGCCCGTCGACTCGATTACGTAGTGCTGAGCCGCGAATGCAGACTCCGCCGTTCCGATGCTGAATCCGGGAGGCGGGGTGCCAGCACCCGCGACTGCTGTGGTCCTGGTCTCGAAGTGCGCCAGGACAAGCTGTCCGACGCCATGCGGCAGTGGACCGTCGGTCGCTGTGCCTGCCTGCACTCGCGCAATTTGAAGGGCCCTGGTTACGCCGGCTTCCGCGGCTTCGAGCGCGTGGGCAGCTCCCTGCTGGTGGCCGGTCAAAGCAAGCGCGGTAACCGCGGCCGCCGCCGCCGCGAGTGCCAAAGCGGCGAGCCCTGCCAGCAGCACGAGAGCCATGGCAAGCACGGCGCCCCTCGAGGCCGCCTTCATGGATGGCCCCGCAGATTGCGCAGTTCGATGACCCGACTCGACAGTTTGCGACGGTAGCGGCTCGCCACGGACGGCTCTGCGTGATTCGAGTAGGCAAGTGCCGGCAAGTCGATTATCGGGGTCTCCGGGGTGTCGCTGCGCACGCGGATCCATAGCCGCACGGCGCGCATGGTGTCCGATGTCGGTAGCCCGGCCGGCGTGACCCATCGATCAACGGCGTCGTCCCCGTCTTCCGGATCGTCGAGCCCAAACTCCACCTGCAGATCCTCGACGCCTGTGACGAGCTCTTCGTCCTGGAATGCCGGTCGGCTGCCGCCGACCAGGCGCTTGCGTCTGAGCGAAGGCCAACCCTGCTGCGCGCTCGAGTCCGCACTGACGTAGATGACGCTGACTTCGAGATGGTGTATGCGAGCATTGCCACCGATGTGGGCATCGCCGTCTGCCATCAGCCGGGCCCCACCAGGACTGGTTTCGACCTGCAGGCGGCCGGCGTCGGGCGCGGCGGCGGCTGCGGACGCATGCCTCAACGTGAGCGTGTCCGAGCCCGGGACGACCCGTCCGCGCGGACCGGCCGCGCAGCGCAGTGGAGCGATTGCATCGACACGGTAGGCGCCGTCCGCTGCCGTGACCGGCGTGTCGATATCGTGAGCCAGGGATTCGCCGCAGCCACCGCTGACGGAAAGCTCGCGCATTTCCGCGATTCCAATCGCGCTCGAGCCTTCGACCGGACCGCCGGGATCGGCCATTCCGAGGTAACCGGCCAGTTGCAGTTCTTCGGCCATAATCGCAAATGCTGCGTCGGTCGCCTCCTCGATCTGTGCTACGGCTTCGCCGGTCCGGTGCATCGCCCGGCCGCGTGCGACCAGTGCCAGTGCCCCCGCGGTCGCAATAAGGGCGAGCAGCATCGCAATCATCAATTCGACGAGCGTAAGACCGCTGGACTTCATCAGGTCGTCACCGGCAACAGGAATACCCCGGCGTCCCCGCCGCCGGCCGGCCAGCGCACCGAGATCAGGTATTCGGCCACCTGTTGATCCGGAACCGTGACAACAACCGTCGACCCTTGCGGCAAGGTGAGTGCAGCCTCCGCCACCCAGCCGATGCGCATGCGTTCTGCTGCCTGCTCCGGTGCACAACTGGCGGTGCTCGACGCACAGGCCGTTGCGGGATCGACCCCGGTTATCGCCAGGACCGGCCGATCATCCGGCCTGCGAAGCGTGCGCAGCTGGTCTGCCATGGATGACGCTATCCGGATCGCTGCACGGTGGCAGGCAGATTCGCGTTCCTGCCTGATCGTCTGCAGCAGCATCGTGGCCGTGCCGGTGAGGCCCGCGACCATGACGGCAATAGCAATGAGTGCCTCGGGCAGGGTGAAGCCGCATGCGGAGTGCCGGGTCAACACTGGAGCTGCCGGTTCGATGAGTCGCGATTGCTGACGCGTGGTCGACCGCTACGACTCACAATCACCGCGCGCGCTGCCTTGCTGCCGCGCCTGTCGCAAATCGTCATTGTGGCCGGGCTCGCGAAGCTTGTGCCGGGCTCGAAACGAATGACGGATCGGTTCGACCTGATTTCCGGCCCGCCATCAGGCTTCGACGCTGGAAGGCTTCGGTGGACCGTGCCATCGGCACCTAGTATCAGTAGGCCCCTGGACCAGTCGCCGCCACCGGAGCAATGCAGCGCATCGAGCGTGCCGCAGAGCTCGGTGGACTCGCTGCGTGCGGCGGCAAACTGCCGCGCAGACTGCACAGCATGCATGGTGATCGTGACAATCGCGTCGCGCCGGCCGTCAAGCAGCCATGCACTGAAGCCCGGATAGGCGGCAGTGGCGAGCACGACCACCAGCGCGAGTGCGACCAGCAATTCGAGCAATGTGTAGCCACGCGACATGCATCGAGGCTAGTCTTGATCTCTGCGCGCTCCCTGCTTCAATTCAGCTGCGTTTGAGCCGATATCTGTCGGGGCGTATATTCGGGCCACATGGACTCACCAAGCCAGGCACCCAGGGCCGAGCGCAGGCGCACGGCAGCATTGCTCACGAGCCATGGGATACACCCGACTGCCCAGCGCATCCGCATCGCGGAGGTGCTGCTGTCGCGCGAGCAGCACTTGAGCGCCGAGCAGGTAATCCGCCTGCTCGCCAGGGATGGATTGCGAGTCTCCAAGGCGACGGTCTACAACACGCTCAACCTGTTTGCCGACAAGGGCCTGCTGAAGGCGCTTTGCTTCGATCGCGAGCGCGGGGTATTTGATTCCAATACGCTGCCGCACCATCACTTCCATATAGAGGGCAGCGGCGAGTTAATCGACGTGCCCCCGGCCGCGATCGAGTTCGCGAAGTTTCCGGCCCTGCCGCCTGGCACGGAATCTGTCGGGGTCGAAGTCGTCATCCGGGTCCGGCGCCGGCGCTGACCCTTGGCGTTGCCCGCAGGCGATGCCTTGCCTATACTTCGCGCCCCCAATGCCGGTGTAGCTCAGTTGGTAGAGCAGTCGCTTCGTAAGCGAGAGGTCGGGGGTTCAAGTCCCTCCACCGGCACCACCTGCTCTTGTGCGTCCTTCCGGGACCACCACGGCGCTGCATGGCCAATGTCCGGCAGGGCCACGATCACCTTGTGCGCGCTTCTGACTACCTGCGTTGCAGGTTGCTCCACGATAACTTCCGTGCCGGTTCGGCATTCGGGATCGAGACAATTTCTGGTAGTACCCGTAGAAGTTAACGGCATTCCAGCGAATTTCCTGTTTGACACGGGAACCCCGAACACTGTGGTTTCCAGGCAGTTTGCCGATCGAAACGGAATTCACGGTGATCCGCTTAAGCGCGATTTCCCGATCGAGGCGAGCGCACCCTCTGCGGTCCAGGAAGGTCGATACGTTCCCCGAATCGGGTCGCCTGAGGGTGTCCGGCTACAAGACGTATCTTCCCGTCGAGATCGACGGTCGGACTTTCGATTTTCTTCTGGATACCGGCTCGAGCGCCACGCGCGTGACGCAGGCGGTCATTGATGAACTCAAGCCCTTTAGTGCTGACTCCATCGAGCTCGAAATCACAACGATGGGTTCGACCGAATACAGGCGGATTCCAGCACTTCACGCAAAGGTCGCAGTTGGTCAGGTACGAATACCTCAATTCTCGTTCCTGATTGGTGAAGAGAACGTTATTGGACTCAATCTCCTGCGCTACGGCGAGTTGTCGGTCAGTACCCGGGAGCGGAAGTTCATATTTCGCGGTCGGGAAGTGCCATGAAGCCGATGTCGGCAGAAGCCGGCTCCGGCAGCCTGCTTCTTGTTATCTGTTGGCTGCTTATTCCCCGGCACAAATATCCAATTCCGAGCCCTTCCAAAGGCCATTGTCGACCAGTAGCGCCTTGTGGGCACTTGCCACCGGCAGCTCATTGCCATCCTGGAACTCGTAGATCTCCATGTCGCAGTGCCTGCGGTGCAACCCCTGCGGAGAGGTGTAGCGCACGTGGTAGGTCTTGCCAGGCTCGCCGCGAAAACGCAATGCGGTTCCGCAGCTAAATGAATTTCCACCGGAAGTGTTGACGTATGTCAAAAACACTGCAAGGTTGAGATTGGCAGGCACCGTCACGGACGCGGAGTTCTGCTTCGGTACGAGCTTTCCTTTCGCCAGCTCTTTCAAGGGTGGCGGCCTGCTGGCGTTGTCGGTACAGCCAGCGAAAGAGGAGACGCTGTACTCAATTTTTCGAGAATTTACTAGTGGAATTGAAATCATACCGGCGAGGTTGGGCGACTCGACAACTATGGTCACAGGTGTTGCGGCCGAGTCACCTGCCAGGGCAGGGGTCTTGTCGTCGGTTGCCAGCAATGCGCACATCGCTAGACTAGCGAGCACAGGCTTCATGCTCCTTCGGCAAACATGGTTGCGCTGCGGTTCCAGTATAGTCCCAACGGTTGGGGCATCATTCGTGGGCAGTGGTTGGAAGGTTCAAGCTGCCTGATATTTCTAGGAAAATCGCGCTAGGGCTACAGATTGATTTCCTCCACCGACACCAGATGCCGATTGTGCGTCTTTCTCGCAGTTGCCCTCGCGCTGATCTCCGGTGCCGGTCAGGCCGAGGGACCCGATCCTGAGCTTTCCAAGGACAGGGTGCCGCAGCGGTTGGTGCTGGCCGTCGATGGCATTCCCTACGACCTGTTCGCGGAGCTGCAGGCCCAGGGCCATTTCGCGAACTTCCGCCCCGTTGCGCGCATGGTCGCGCCGTTTCCTTCGCTCTCGGACGTGTCTTTCGCGGCCATCGGCGGCAGCGAGCCACCCGAGGGTTATCAAGTCATGCGCTTCGACCCCTCCAGGAATCGTGTTGTCGGTAATACATTATTTTCCCTTGCCAGCCAGGCGCATCCCAACCTGCCTGCCGATTCCAGCGATCATTCCAGCTGGCACCGGATCGTCGGCTATCTCGCCGCGTATCACGTCGCGCTCTGGGATATGCACAGGATCGGCGACGAGGTGCTCGGCAGCCAGAAGGCGACGTTTGTCGCCTACCTGGAGCAAAGCGATGCCGTGCTGCACGTGGCAGGCCGCGATGGCGGGACCAAGTTCCTGCTGCAATTGGAGCGATTCCTGTCTGACCTGCAAGCGCAGGTGCAGGAACGCACGGGCAGGGAACTCCTGGTTGACATCGTCTCCGATCATGGTTCGACGCTGGTCAAGGGACGTAATGTCGCTCTCGACAAGCAATTGCGAAGTTGCGGCTATCAGCGAAGCCGCGAGATCGAGAGTGCCGACGAGGTCGCGTATTCGCTCGCCGGCATCATCGGTTCGGTGGCCGTATCGGCGAGGCCGGAACGCGTCGATGATGTCGCCCGCTGCCTGGCCCGCGCCGATGGCGTGGATCTGGTAGCCACCGATCGCGGCGACCGCGTCGGGATCCTGTCGGCAGCGGGCGGCGAGGCGGAAATATGGCAGACCATCACCGCCTCCGGCGAAGCTTTCACCTACCGGAATCTGTGCGGCGACCCGCTAGGTCTCCTGGGCGGCGCGGACGCGCCGCGGACGCAAAGCTTCGACGAAGCGGCGCTGTTTCGCGCCAGCCGGGATGGAAATTATCCGGATTCGGTGCACCGGATCTGGCGCGCCTTTCACGGCGCGGTGCGCGAGCCCAGCCCGATCCTTCTTTCACTGAGTGACGGCCGCGAGGCCGGCTACCGATGGGTTCGGGCCTTCGCGAAGTTGCGCGGCCGCGCCGGCACGCACGGTTCGCTGACACGCAGCGCATCGCTCGGCGTGTTGACCTCGAACTGGCGCGACGTCGAGGACGTCGACAGCTGGCGTGCGCACGAGGTCCTGTTCGGTACGGCCGCGATGGAGGCGGCACGTCTCCGGCGTGCGGGCAGGCAGCAGGCCTCGGTTCCGCAGCCGGAATTCAGCGCTTCATTCGCGCGGGTCAGGTGAAAGCCCCCCGGGGGCTGCCCTGCGCGCGACTTCTTGCCTTGCCCGCCCAAGGCAGGTTAAATGCCGTGGGGCGGCATCCCAGGCCCGCCAAAAAAAAGCAGATAACGGCAATTCGGAAGGGGGGAATTCAATGCGCGGTACCATCCTCATGTGGAGTGGCGACAAGGGCGTCGTGACTGCCGAGGGGCAGCGTTACGACTTCGGCATCAATGAATGGAAGGGCAACACGGCGCCGGCGGCAAATCTGACGGTCGATATCGTCGTCACCAATGGCCGGGCGTCGTCCGTGACGCCGGTGGATGAGGCGGCACTCGCCAAGGAAAAGATGGCGGCGCTGACCGGTGAGGGCAGCAAGGTCGCGAAGGCCGTATTCGTCACAGTCGGCAAGGATGTCGCAATCGCCTACGGCGTGTTCCTGGTTGCGGCGCTCTTCTTGAGCGTAATCAGCGCGGGTGGATTCATCGGCATCTCGTTGAAGCTCACCAATCTGCTGAGCGACAACATGGGAATGATGGGCAATGGCAAGGGGACCTTCCTGGTCCTGCTCGCGACGGCAACTATTGCCGTGCCGCATTTCTGGAAGCACAAGTTCGCGCCACTGGCGTTTCTGGGGCCGGCGCTCGTAACGCTGATGGCGTTCTGGCCGCTGTACGAGCAGCACCAGCAGGCCAAGAAGCAGATTGCGGCGATGGGCGAATTCGGCCAGATGATGGGCCAGATGGCCCAGCAGATGGGCGGTAGCGCGGGCGGCATCAGTGACCTCGGCATCGGCGCTTGGGTCGTCATAGCGGCAAGCGCCTACCTGGCGTTCAAGGGAGTCGTGCGATTCCTGGGCCGCTCCTGAAGCGCCCCGGCTAGAACAAGGGTCGCAGGTTCGCAGTCATGGACTGCGGATCTGCGAGTCATTTCCAAACCGGTAGTCCTTGAACTGCTGGCGCAACTCCAGCTTCGAGATCTTGCCAGTCGCTGTCAGCGGAATCTTCTCGACGAAAACAACGTCGTCGGGTATCCACCATTTGGCGATGCGGCCAACCAGCCAGTCGAGCAATTCCTCGCGGGTCGGCGACTCGCCGGGCCGCGGCACGGCCACCAGCAGCGGCCGTTCGTCCCATTTCGGGTGCGGTACGCCGATCACTGCAGCCTGCAGCAGTTTTGGATGGCCTGCGGCGACGCATTCCAGGTCGATCGAGCTGATCCATTCGCCCCCGGACTTGATGACGTCCTTGGCCCGGTCCGTGATCTGCACTGTGCCGTCCTCACTCAGATTGGCGACGTCGCCGGTCGCGAACCAGCCGTCTTCGTCGTGCGCTGCGCTAGGTTCATCCAGGTTGTAGTAATCGCTGCAAACCCAGGGCCCGCGGACCTTCAGCATGCCGGTGCTCTTGCCGTCCCAGGGCAACTCGCGTCCCGCGTCGTCGACGATTTTCATCTCGACGCCGAACGGCGGGCGACCCGGCCGGGTGCGGAATGCGTCCTGTTCGGCCACGCTCATCCGCTCGTAGCCAAGCGGCTTCGAGTTCGTGCTGCCGAGCGGGCTCATTTCGGTCATGCCCCAGGCATGGATCGTCCACACGCCGTGACGGGCGCGGAATTCATCCATGATGGACAGCGGGCAGGCTGAGCCACCGACCAGTACTTTCTCAAGCGATTCAAGCACGATGTCGTGCTCGCGCGTGTAGGCGAGCAGTTGTTGCCAGACAGTCGGCACGCCGGCGGCGAGCGTCACTTTTTCCTCGTTGATCAGCGCCGAAAGCGTTTCTCCGTCGCCCATCCTGGGTCCCGGGAACACGAGCTTGGCGCCGACCATCGGGGCGCTGTATGGCAGGCCCCAGGCATTGGCGTGAAACATCGGAACCACCGCGAGCACGGTGTCGCGCTGCCCGAATCCCATGGTGTCCACCAGCGCTGAGCCATAGGTGTGCAGGACGGTCGAGCGATGATCGAACAGCACCCCCTTTGGATGGCCGGTTGTGCCGGAGGTGTAGCACAGCGCACTTGCCGTACGTTCATCGAGATCGGGCCAGTCGAACGACTCCGGCTCATCCGCGATGAAGGCCTCGTAGGAAGCATCGCTCATCACGACGATGCGCTCGATGCCCATGAGCGATGGCCTCAGCTTTTCGACCAAAGGCACGAGGGTCAGGTCCGCGAAAAGCATGCGGTCGCCGGCGTGATTGATGATGTAGGCGATTTGCTCGGGATAGAGCCGCGGATTCACCGTATGCAGTACCGCGCCGATGCAGGACACGGCGTAGTACAGCTCGAGGTGCCGATGATCATTCCAGGCAAGCGTGCCGATGCGGTCGCCCGGCCGCACGCCGGCGCGTGTCAGCGCATTCGCGAGCTTGCGCGCGCGGCGGAATATGTCGGCCAGTGTGCAGCGGTGGCGCGGATTTTCGGCGGTGACCGAAACGACTTCGATCCTCGCATTGAGCCGCTCTGCGTGCCGCATGATCCCGGTGATCAGGAGCGGCGTCTGCATCATCAAGCCAAGCATTACTTCATCGTCGGCATCGTGAATTCGGCGCCCCCGGAGACGGTCGGCCAGCGCGCGGTTACGGTCTTCAGCCGTGTATAGAATCGCACGCCATCGAGCCCGTGCATGTGCAGGGGGCCGAATAGCGAGCGCTTCCAGCCGCCGAAACTGTGAAATGCCATCGGCACGGGTATCGGGACGTTGACGCCCACCATACCTGCCGATACTCGGCGACAGAATTCGCGAGCCGCGCCGCCGTCGCGCGTGAAAATTGCCGCGCCGTTGCCGTACTCATGGTGGTCGATGAGGTCCAGCGCCGATTCGAGATCTGGCACTCGCACGATCACGAGCACCGGTCCGAAAATCTCCTCGCGGTAGATGCGCATCGCGGGTGTAACTGAATCGAACAGCACGGGTCCCATGAAGAAGCCGCGCTCATTGCCGGCGACCTTGTGACTGCGACCGTCGACCACGAGTTTCGCTCCTTCCAGGACGCCGGTCTCCACGTAGCCGAGCACGCGATCCAGGTGCTCGCGCGTGACCAATGGCCCCATGTCCGCGCCTTCGGCCGTGCCAGGCAGCACGCGAATCGCCGCAAGTTCTTTCCTGAGCGCCTCGACCAGCCGGTCGCCGGCGCCCCCGACCGCAACCGCGACCGAAATCGCCATGCAGCGTTCGCCGGCGGACCCGTAGGCGGCGCCTGCGAGCGCGTGGGCGGCACCGGCGGGGTCCGCATCCGGCATTACGACCATGTGGTTCTTCGCGCCACCGAGCGCCTGCACGCGCTTGCCGTGATTGGAGCCGGTACGGAACACATGCTCCGCAACCGGCGTGGATCCGACGAAGCTGATCGCGTCGACGCCCGGATCGGTCAGGAGTGCATCGACCGCCTCGCGGTCTCCATTGAGGACATTCAGCACGCCGGGCGGCGCGCCGGCCTCGGTCAGGAGCTCGGCAAGTCGGAGCGGGCAGCTGGGGTCCTTTTCCGAGGGCTTCAGGACGAATGTGTTGCCGCAGGCGATGGCAATCGGGAACATCCACATCGGCACCATCGCCGGGAAATTGAATGGCGTGATGCCCGCGCAGACGCCGACCGGTTGGCGCAGCGACCAGCTGTCGATGCCGCGACCGACGGCGTCGCTGTATTCGCCCTTCAGCAGCTGCGGAATGCCGCAGGCAAACTCGACAATCTCCAGTCCTCGCGTGACTTCACCGCGCGCGTCGGCGAGCACCTTGCCGTGCTCACGCGTCAGGATTCCGGCGATTTCCTCGGAATGCCGTTCGATCAGGTCTCGGAAGCGGAACAGGACGCGTGCGCGTCGCAGGGCGGGCGTATCGGACCAGTCCTTCAGCGCCACGCACGCAGCAGCGACGGCGCGACGGGTCTCGCCTGCCGAGGCGAGCGCAACCTGTGTCGTGGCAACGCCAAGCGCAGGATTGAATACGGGAGCGATTCGATTCGACTTGCCCGCGACGCGCCGGCCGTCAATGTAATGGCCGAGTTGCTCCAGTTCACCGGTCATGATTGCCACCCGCTGTCGTCATTCGGCGTCGGTACACGCTGGATTGTCGCTCGATCCGGCGCGATAGTCACATGATTGCAGCCGCAGCAGGAGCAGGCCTTGTTTCAGCGAGCCCAGGTAATAATCGCCTTTCTTGCGCTGGCCGGCTGCTCGCAGACGCAACCCTCAGATACCGCGCCTGCCGGTGCAAACACCGTCCGGGCCGTCATTGAAACTCCGCCGGTCGCATCCCCAGGCGATGCTGCGGACGACACCACGATCTGGGTGAATCCGGCCGATCCCGCGTTAAGCCTGATCATCGGCACTGACAAGCAGCGTGGGCTCCACGTTTACGACGTCGAGGGACGCCTGTTGCAGACGCTGCCCGACGGACGCCTGAACAATGTGGACCTGCGGGACGGCTTTCAGCTCGGCGGGCGCAGCGTCACCGTGGTCGCCGCCAGCAATCGCAGCGATGACTCGATCGTGTTCTATTTGCTCGATCCGGCGACGCGTGAGCTCAGCCGCGCCGGTGATCCGGTGCCCACGGGGCTTGCCGACCCTTACGGGCTCTGCATGTACAAGAGCGCGGTAACGGGTGGTTACTACGTATTCGTCAACAATTCCGGCGACGGCGCGGTCCAGCAATGGCGGCTCAGGGACGCCAGCGGGCGACTAACGGCCGATCTGGTGCGTGAGTTCGTCATAGGCCACCCCGCCGAGGGTTGTGCCGCAGACGATGAACTTGCACGCCTCTACGTGGCCGAGGAGAACACTGCGCTCTGGTGGTACTCCGCGGAACCGAATGGCGGGGAGGCACGAACACAGATCGACCGCGTGGACGGGCCAAATGGTCTCAGGGCGGACATCGAAGGAATTGCGATCTGGCAAGGGCAGCCGGGTCAAGGTTATCTCGTCGTGTCGAACCAGGGCGCCAGCAATTTCGCGGTCTACCGGCGCGAAGGCGCCAACGCTTTCATGGGGGTGTTCTATATCGTTGCCGATTCGGGCCTCGGGATCGATGGCGCCTCCGCGACCGACGGGCTCGATGTCACCAGCCGCGCGCTTGGGCCGCTGTTTCCCGATGGCCTGCTGGTGGTCCAGGATGGTCGAAACACTTCACCCTCGGCGAACCAGAACTTCAAGTATGTTTCCTGGCTGGACATTGCAGTGGCGCTCGGCTTGCCCGTCGGCTGAGGGCAGAGCGGCGCGCGGCCGCATGCCAATCGACCAGCGGTGCCGCCTGCGCAGCCGATCCGGTAAGCTGCACCGCGGAATGCCGCTACCATCGCAAATTCACAAGACACGCGGGCCGCGTGCCCGGCGCCGGTCAGTCGACACCAAGTATCGCTCTCCCTTCAAGCGCATACCCCTGTGGCTGCGGGCGCTGTCGTCACTGCCGTTGCCGGTCTGGTACGCCATCGCGGCATTCTTCGCATGGCTCGCGGAATACGTGGCGCGCAATCGGCTTGACATCATCGACATGCAGCTCGCCGCCTGTTTTCCGGACCGCGATCGCGACTGGGTCCGGGCGACGCGGCATGCCTTCTACCGGAGCTTCGGTAATGTCGCCGTCGAGATCGTCAAGGCGGCGACGATTGCGCCGGAAGAGATAGACAGGCGCGTGACGCTCGACAATTCCGAGGCTGCTCGCGCAGCGCTCGGTTCCGGCCAGTCGATCATTGTCGTCACATCCCACAACTGCAATTGGGAATGGGCGCTGCTCAAGCTTTCGGTCGGCATGGGTCACCCGATTCACGCGGCCTACAAGCCGCTGAAAGGGCGATTCGGCGATCGCCTGATGCTGACCATCCGTTCGCGCTTCGGTGCCGAAATGATTCCGGCGCGCAGGCTCCTGATGCGCGTGTTGCGCCACCGCGGCCCGGCGCGCATCGTCGCAATCGTTGCCGATCAGGCGCCGACATCGGCGGCGGTGCGCTACTTCACGCGATTCATGGGGCTCGACACGGCGTTCTTCATCGGGCCGGAGGCGATTGCGCGCGGAGCCCGCCTGCCGGTCTGGTACCTGGCGATGCGGCGCGTGGCGCGCGGCCATTACCGGGTGGAGTTCGTGCCCCTGGCTGCCGCTGGCGAGGAACTGGCGCCAGGCGAGCTGATCGAGCGCTACGCGACCGCCGTCGAAGCGCTCACTCGTGAGAGCCCGCCGGAATGGCTGTGGAACTACCGGCGCTGGAAAGTGCAGCGCAACGCAGAAGGCAACCCGCAGGTCGTCAAGTCGGGAAAGATCACTCACCCGGGCTGATCGCCCAGAGACGCGCCTGATCCAGTGTGCGAGGAAGTGACGAGATTATAGCAAATACATGTGCTTACCTTGCATTCCTAAGGGTTTCTGACAGAATGCGGCGCAAGTACCGGTGGGGCAGCAAGGCCCGAACTCGTTAACTGGTTCCTACGGCGGGCAAGACCCAAGCTGACAGACTGCCAGGAAATTCAGGGGGATCCAATCGGGGTGCCTACGGTGCAAGGCGAATCGTTTCCCGAGTTCACGGCTTCCGACATCCTGTCGTCGAAGCTGTGGCAGCAGCGGGCGGAACGCCCGCCGCTCGGCATCGACCTTGCCTGCACCAAGGTCGCGGTCGACTTCCAGAACATCACCGCCGGCAATGCCGATGCGGTGATCCGCCAGAACCTCGACATCCTGCGCGAGGCCACCAATACCGACGCGGTTTTCCTGGCGCTGCTCGACGGCCACGGCGAGCGCATCGATTCGATCGCAACCTCCAAGGGACCATTCGCGCAGTGCCGGCCCGAGGTGCTGAAGGGCGAGCAGCTCGAAGCGCTGCCCTGGATCCGCTCGCGGCTCGAGCATGTCCGCATCCTCGAGATTCCGCGACACCGTCGGCGTCCGCCCGGAGCAGGCGAGCGACGCGGCGCGGCTGGCCGGCCTCGACATCCGCTCGCTGCTCCTGATCGCATTCGCCGTGCAGGGCACGGTACGCGGTTTCCTGGCATTCGCCTCATCGACGCCGCGCGACGGCTGGGACGTCAATCTGCACCTCCTGCTGAAGCTGGTCGGCACGAGTCTCGCCACGCGGCCTCGAAAAAGTCTCGCTGGCCGACCGCCTGGCCGACGTGCAGGAGCGCCAGGACATGGCGCTGCCGTGCGCGAATGACGGGCTCTGGGATTACGACGCCCAGGGCAACCGGACCTGGTTCTCGCCGCGCTGGAAGGCAATGCTCGGTTTCGCCGAGGACGACGTCATCACCTCGCCGGACTGGCACCGCATGGTGCATCCGGAGGACCTCGCGCGCGTCTCCGCCGCGATGCGCGATCACATCGCCGGCAAGACGCCGATGTTCGAGAGCGTGCACCGTCTCAAGCACACCGACGGCGAATGGCGCTGGGTCGTCGGCCGCGCACGCGCGCGCGTCGACGACCAGGGGCGCCTGCGCCGGCTGATCGGCGTCGAACTCGACATCACCGAACGCAAGCTCTACGAGGAGGCGCTGTTCCGGGAGAAGGAGAGCGCCCAGATCACGCTGCAGTCGATCGGGGACGGCGTGATCACCTGCGATGCGCACGGCCGCGTGGAGTACCTGAATCCGGTGGCCGAGGAACTCACCGGCTGGCGGCTCGAGGACAGCCTCGGCCGCACGATCGACGAGATCTTCCGGTCCTTCCACGAGGAGACCTGCGAGCCGCTGGAAAATCCGCTCGCGGTCGCGGTGCGCCGCATCCGCTCGATCAAGTCGGTGCGGCCGATGCTGCTGATCCGCCGCGACGGCAACGAGCTCTACATCGAGAGCACCGCTTCGCCGATCCGCGACGGCAGCGGCACGGTGACCGGCGGCGTGCTGGTGTTCCACGACGTGTCGGAATCGCGCGAGCTGAACCGGCGCCTGTCGTACCACGCGAGCCACGACGTGCTGACCGGGCTCGTGAACCGGCGCGAGTTCGAGACGCGGCTCGAGCGGGCGCTGAAGAGCGCCAAGGCGCGCGAGACCTCCTACGCGCTGTGCTACATCGACATCGACCAGTTCAAGATCGTCAATGACACCTGCGGCCACAGCGCGGGCGACGCGCTGCTCGGCCAGGTCGGCGCGCTGCTGAAATCGAAGGTGCGCTGGCGCGACACGCTGGCGCGGCTCGGCGGCGATGAGTTCGGCGTGCTGCTGGAAAGCTGCTCGCTGGAGGAGGCACTGCGCACGGCCGAGACGCTGCGCGAGTCGATCCGCAACTTCCGCTACACCTGGGAAGACCGCACATTCCGCCTCGGTGCGTCGATCGGCGTGGTGCCGATCACGGCCGAGAACGAGGACGTGGCGTCGGTCCTGTCGGCGGCGGACTCTGCCTGCGGCGCGGCCAAGGAATCCGGCCGCAACCGCGTGCACTGCTTCGAGGAAAACGACATCGACCTGATGCGCCGCCGCCGCGAGATGCAGTGGGCGGCGCGCATCAACAATGCGCTCGAGGAATCGCGCTTCGAGCTGTTCCGCATGACGATCCTGCCGCTGCAGGACGAGGACGCGGGCGAGCACTTCGAGCTGCTGCTGCGCATGCGCGACGAGAGCGGCAAGATCGTCGCGCCCGACCAGTTCATCGCGGCCGCCGAGCGCTACGGCATCACGCCATCGCATCGACCGCTGGGTCATCGACAGCGCGTTCCGCTGGCTGGTCTCCGAGGCCGACGAGCGCAGGCGCCTGACGATGTGCTCGATCAACCTGTCCGGGCCAGAGCCTCGGCGACGACAAGTTCCTGCCATTCGTGATCGAGCAGTTCCACAGGAGCGGCATCGACGGCAGCAAGATCTGCTTCGAGATCACGGAGACGGCGGCGATCGCCAATTTCTCGCAGGCCAGCCGCTTCATCCAGGCGCTGAAGGAACTCGGCTGCAAGTTCGCGCTGGACGACTTCGGCACCGGGCTGTCGTCGTTCGGCTACCTGAAGCACTTCCCGGTGGATTTCCTGAAGATCGACGGCAGCTTCGTCAAGGGCGCTGCTGCACGACCCGATCGACCGCGAGATGGTGCGCTCGATCAACGAGATCGGCCACCTGACCGGCAAGAAGACGATCGCCGAATGGGCCGAGAACGCCGAGATCGTCGAGGTGCTGCGCGGCCTGGGCGTCGACTACGCGCAGGGCTACGGCATCTCGCAGCCGCAGCGCGTGCAGCGTGCCGCGATCGCGTAAAGACTGTCCCTTCTTCGGCCGCTGTCAGCGAATCCGGCTGTTTCACCGAAAATCGCGAGCATCGAAGACCCTGAGATGATCGCGCGTATGCTCGCGCACCGGCGGGAGCGGGGAGACGAGAATCCGCCGGTGGCGTCGATCAGGCCGCGGTCGCGGCCGTAAGAGCCGCGAACGGCACGCACCACCGCCGGAACTTGAAAAACAACATGCGGCGAGTCTCCGCGCCGCGCGGCCGTCATGAAACGGCGGACGTCACATGATTCCGCCCCGCGGCGGCAATGGGAGCGCGCCCGATCCGCAACCTGCGGTCCACTGTGACGCGGGTCTCGGTTGCGCTGGTATGCTGGCGTCCGTGCCGCGGGCGCGCGGCGACAGGCTGACCGGTGCGTAACCCACTCATCTTCGCGCGTTGCTGCGGCATCCTCGCCCTGGCAGGCGGCGGCCCGGCGCTGGCCGGCGAACTCCACGGCTACGCGACCGTCGCCACCGACTACGTGTTTCGCGGCGTCTCGGTGTCGAACGAAGGGCCGACCGTGCAGGCGGGCCTCGACTACGCGCATGCGGACGGCTATTTCCTGGGACTGTTCGCCGCCACCGTCGATTACCCGACGACGCCGTTCCGCCCGGACCCGGGGCAGGTCGAGCTCGATGGCTACCTCGGCTTCGGCCGCCCGGTCTGCGGCGACTTCGCGTGGGACGTCGAGCTGATCCACTACCAGTTCCCTCAATCTAAAGCCGCCGACGACTCGTACCAAGAGCTCGGCGCCAACCTGCGCTATCGCGACGTGGCGCGCTTCGGCGTCACGTTCTCGGACAACGCGCGCACCCTGGGATCGAGCGCATGGACCGCAGAGCTCGAGCTGCGCTACCAGTTCGGCGACCGCTTCCAGCTTTCCGGCACGCTCGGCCGCTACGCGTTCACGCGCAGCGTCGCGCGGGATTACCTGTACTGGGACGCCGGCCTGTCGGCGCTCGCCGGACCGTTGACGTTCGACCTGCGCTACTTCGATACGAGCGACGAGGCGCGATCTTTCGCCGGGCCGCGGCTCACCCGCGGCCGCGTCGTCGCCAGCCTGTCGATCGGCTTCTAGCGGCTGGCCTGCTGGCCGCACCCCGGCTCAGTGCACGCCGCGCCGCAGCGCACTTCCGCACGCACCGCGGCGAGCGCGGCGCAGGCATTGACTTGCAGCCGGGCATCGTCGTCGGCCGCCGTGAAACGGCGCGCCGACCGCAGCAGCGCGCCCCGTATCTCCGCGGCTTGGAGCCCCGGCGCGCGCTCGAGCAGGAGCGCGACGATCCCGGACACCTGCGCGGCCGCCATCGAGCTGCCCGAGAACCAGTCGTAGCCGTCCGGCGGGGCCAGGCTCAGCACGTCGACATCGGGTGCGCTGAGCACCTGCGGCGTCACCCGCGAGCGGTCGCCGCCGACGGCGATGACGCCGTCCAGCGTGGCCGGAAAGGAGGCGCCGTCCTCGCCCTCGGCCGCGACCACGACGATGTCGCGCGCGATCGCCTGCGTGAGCAACCGCTCGAGCAGGCGGTCGCGCGGCCCCCCGAGGCTCAGGTTGACGACGTCGGCGCGCGCGTCGATGGCATGATCGATCGCGCGCGCGAGGTCGAAAGTAGTGCAGCTGCCCTTGCCGGCAGCCTGTCGCTGCTGGCAGGCCCGGAGCGCGAGCAGGCGCGCGCCCGGCGCGACGCCGACGATGCCGAGGCGGTTGCTGGCCCGCGCAGCGATGACGCCGGCCACCGCCGTGCCGTGCCGGTCTGCCGTCGCGATGCCGCCGACGAAATCCTTGCTCTCGGCGACCTGGCCTTCGAGATCCGGGTGCTGGACCTCGACGCCGGTGTCGATCACCGCGACGCGCACGCCGCGGCCCGTCGACCAGCGGTGCGCGTCCGAAACCTCGAGCTCGTCGAGCGACCGCTGCAGCGAGCGGTACGGGTCGTTTTCGTGCGCCGGGTCGCCGGAAGTTCTGAGCTCGAAGCGGTTCATGCGCTGGGCCGATTCCACGCGCGGGTCGGCCGCGAGCCGCGCGAGCAGCGCGTCGATGTCGGCGCCCTGCGGCCCCTCGAATACCATGCACTGGACGCCGAGGCTCAGCATCGGCCATTGATCGACGGGCCGCAGGCCGTGTTCCGCGGCGAGTGCCTGCATCGCGCGCGCGATCTGTAACGGCAGGCCGGGATAGCCGTGCGGCTGGCGGTACGGGCCGCTGCGGGCGCCGCTGAGGTCAAGCCGGTCGATGCCCGGATCGGCGGCCATCACGAGGATCAGCCGATCGGCCGGCTGCGCGCGCGCCGCGAGGGCACCCGCGGGCCCGGCGGCACAGCCGGCCGCGAGGCTCGCCAGCAACGCGAGCGCAGAGAGCGCGCGAATCACGGACCCTCGCTCGCGGGCGGCGTCGAGACGATTGCAATCCTCGGGTCCGCGCGCAACCGCTCGGCGATCCGGCCCGCATCCGCACTCGAAGGGAGCGCGAGCGTGTAGATGCCGTCCGGCGTCGGCGGCGCGATGGGCCGCAGCCCAAGTTCCGCGAGGATCGCGCGCCGCGTTTCATCGGGCACGCCGGCTACGAACACGAGGCGCAGTCGCGGTGCCGGCACATCCGCCGGCTCATCGGTCGTCAGCGTCTCGAAGGTCCTGGGCTCGACGCCGGAGTCCGCGCTCCACCACCAGACGATCACCGACACGAGCGCGAGGACGGCGGCGGCCTGGGCGAGCGGCAGCCAGTTGAACCGTCCGAACGCGCCGCGTGCGCGCGCCGCCGGGCCGTCGGCCTGGATGCGCGTCATCAGGCGCTCGAAGCCGCGGTCGGTCGCGACATGCTCGGCATCGCTCTGCTGCATGAGCTCCTGCATGCGGCGGAGGCGATCGTACTCGAGGCGGCAGGTCAGGCTCGAACGCAGCTCGCGGCGCACCTGCTCGCGCTCGTCCCCCGCGAGCGTGCCGTTCACGTACCACGGCAACAGCTCGAGCGCGTGGCGTTCCGATCGTGAGAGCAATTCGTGTCCGGTCATGAGCGATCCTCCCGGCCGGCGGGATCGAGCGTATTCAGGATCCCGTGCAGCTTTCTGCGCGCATGAAACATGCGCGTTTTCACCGTGTTGACGGGGCAGCTCGCGATCGCCGCGATCTCCGCGTACGAACAGCCGACGAAGAACGTCAGCTCGACGACCAGGCGCTGTTCCGGTGGCAGCCGGTCGAGGCCGCGCCGCAACCAGTCGCGGTCTTCGAACGCGCTCCGGTCCGCCGCCGGCAGGTCGTCCGGCGGCGGCGCGCCTGCGGGGGCACTGCGCCGCTGCCGTTCCAGGGCCTTCAGCGCCTTGTGCCAGGCGATGCCGAAAACCCAGGTGGAGACCTTCGAGCGCAGCCCGAAGCGGCCGGCATCCTGCCAGACCACGAGCATCACGTCGTTGATCAACTCGTCCACGGTGTCGGGCGAGGCGATCACGCGGCCCAGGAAACGCGCGAGGCGCCGGCGGTACTGGGCGTAAAACTCGGCGAACGCCTGCTGGTCGCCGGCTGCGATCCGGGCGACGAGCGCGGCTTCCGGGTCGGCCTCCGCCGGAGCGGTGTCGGATGCGAGGCTGAGTTTCCGATCCACGATGACTCCGCCGCCCTCCCATCCTGCCGGCACAACCGGGCCTGCGGTTGCCGCCAGTCTGTTGACATGCAGTAAGTCCCGCCCCCAGGCCAGGAAGTTCAAATCAGGCCGCATCTTGAACCTTTTCCGTGCGGGGCGGCACATACCGTTCGAATGACCGTGTCTGCCAGCCGCCCCACAGGAGGCGCCATGAAAGTTCTCGAGACCGCAAGAGCCGGAGTCGTGTTGAGCTTTTTAGCGGGCCTGCTCGCGGGTTGCGGCGGCGGCTACGGGGGCGGCGGGGGCGGAATGGGCCCGCCCGCGTCCCTGAACATTTCGGTCGCGCCTTCGAGCATCACGCTCGGGCAGAGCGCCACGATCACCTGGAACACGAACGGCAACACCTGCACCGCGAGCGGGGACTGGACCGGCAACAAGTCCGCGAGCGGCAGCGAGACGGTCACGCCGGCGACGGCCGGGACCTTCACCTACTCGCTCCGTTGCCGCGGTGGCGGATATGGCGAGAGCAACACGGGATCCGCGACGCTCACGGTCAATGCGGCGCAGATGACCGGCATGTCGGTCGGGCCGATCGCGAGCTTCGGCAGCGTCGTGGTCAACGGCGTCCACTTCGACACCACGGGCGCCACGATTTCCGTCAACGGGCAACCGGCGACGCAGGACGACCTGCGGGTCGGCCAGGTTGTCAGGATCGAAGCCGAGATGGAGCATGGCGCCACCGTCGGCACCGCGACCAGCGTGACCTTCGACGCCAACGTCGAGGGGCCGATCGCGAGCCTCGACGCGGCGGCAGGCGTGCTCGTCGTGCTCGGCCAGACCGTCCACGTCGGCGCCGATACCTCTTTCGACGACAGCATCCAGCCGCGTTCCATCGCCGGCCTTGCGGTCGGCGACTTCATCGAGGTGAGCGGCCTCGTGATGGCCGACGGCAGCATCGCGGCCACCCGCATCGAGAAGCGGGCGGCCGCCGGCGATCTCGAGGTCAGCGGGGTCGTTTCGAACCTCGACGCCGCGAACCACCGCTTCACGCTGGCCGCGCTCGTCGTCGACTATTCGGCTGCGACGCTCGATGACTTCCCCGCGGGGCAGATCGAGAACGGGCAGGCCGTGGAAGCCAATGGCGCGGCGCTCAACGGCGGCGGCGAGCTCGTCGCGTCGCGCGTGGAATTCAAGGGGGAAACCATCGAAGGCGAGGCTGGTGACTTCACCGAGGTCGAGGGCTTCGTCACCCGGTTTGCGTCCGCACAGGACTTCGACGTCGCGGGTGCATGCGTGACGACCGGCGCGGCGACCGTGTTCGAGGGCGGTACCGCCGCGGATCTTGCGCTTGACGTTAAAGTGGAAGTCGAGGGCCAGCTCGACGGGAACGGCTGCATCGCCGCCGCGAAAGTGGACATCCGCCTCGGGACCGACGTGCGCGTCACGGCGTTCGTCGATTCCGTTGACACGGCCGCCAGCAGCCTCGTCTTGCTCGGCATCGGGGTGGATGTCGATGCGCTGACGCGCCTCGAGGACCACAGCGATGCGCGCGTCGAGCCGCTCGCGATCGACGACCTCGCCGCCGGCGATTGCGTCGCGATTCGCGGCGCCGAGCGTCCCGCGGCCAGCGGGCGCGTGCGCGCGTCGATCCTCGAGCGCGAAAACGCCGATGCCTGCACCGAGATTCGCGGATTCGTGACGGCCGCCGCATCGCCGACTTTCACGATCCTGGGCCTCGTCATCGAGACCGACGGCGCGACCGAGTTCCAGGACGCCAACGGCGTGCCACTCTCGCAGGCCGAGTTCTTCGGTACCTTGGCGGCAGGCGCGCTCGTCAAGGCCCGTGGTACCGAGATCGCGGACACGACGATCCTTGCCGGGGAAGTCGAGCTCGAGCAAGAGTGACGGACGGGTGAGCCGAACGCGACGATCCTGATCCGGGGCGACCGTATCGCGCTCGCGGGCGCCGGCATCACGCTCGAGTTGACGGCGAGTCACTGTTGCAGCCCGTTGCGACGGATCCCGTGCGGCAGCGCTTTGCGTACCGGGATCAGTCCGCTCCCAAGTCGGGCTTCACTGAGCGGGAGGTGGCGATCCTGCGACTGCTCGCCGGTGGCTACCCGAACAAGAAAATTGCCCGCAGCCTGCACATTGCCGAAGGCACCGTGAAGAACTACATGCCCGACATCCTGCAGAAACTGGAGACGCGCGATCGGACGCGCGCCGTGCTGAAGGCAATTACGCTTCGCGTCATCTAGACGCCTCGCCGCCGCTCGAAGCGGGCCAGCAGCCCGGTCGCGACGGTTGTCAGCGTGACGATGCCGATCGTAATCGAGCAGTTCCACAGGAGCGGCATCGACGGCAGCAAGATCTGCTTTGAGATCACCGAAACGGCCGCGATCGCCTAAAATGCCACCCCGTGCGTGGCCCCGGCCATGCACATCAGCATCGGAATCGACAGCACGGTATTCGTCCGCGATGCGGTGAATGCGATCTTGCGTGCCGCGGCCTTCTGCTCGTCGGTCGCCGCCACCATGCCGAGTATCTTCTTCTGGTTCGGCCAGATCAGTACCCAGACATTGAAAAGCATTATCGTGCCGAGCCAGGCGCCGGTTCCGATAACGAACTGGTAGGCGCTGAATTCACCGCCGCCCATGCCAAGCGAGAACGCGCCTGCGAAGTTGCCGCCCCGTAGCAGGTACCACGCGCCCGTCAGCCAGGTCGCCAACGCCGACCAGCGAAACCACAGCAGCGCGCGCGGCGCGACATACTTGGAAATGCCGGCACCGCCGGGCCCGCCCTTGTCCGCCGCAGCTTCTGCCATCGCCGGAACCTGCACCGCGTTGAAGTAGTAGAGGATTCCGATCCAGGTGATGCCCGAAATGATATGCAGCCAGCGCGCGAGCCCGAGTTCGTTCCAGCCGCCCTGGACCGCAAATACGGCGTACAGGATCGCCAGTACGAATCCGGTGATGAATGTGCCCTTGACACTTGCGAGAGGATTCATGTGTGTCCCCCAGGTTTTATTGAAGAATAGGGCAGCGTACCCCATAATTCAACGCGTTAGCGGCAGGATGCTCTTGAGCGCCATTGGCCGCCCCGGTCTGAGGGCGACATTCAGACATGACCGATCGCGGCCCCAATTCGCCCTGCCTGAATATCTGCTCGCTGGACGAACGGGACGTCTGCCGCGGATGTTTCCGGACGATCGCCGAGATTGCCGGCTGGGCACGCATGGACCCGCGTGAACAATGGGCCGTGATACAGAGGGCAACCGACCGTCGCAGCGAATCGGAACACGATCGGAGTAAATCATGAGTGAAACGGACATGACACTGCGCATCAAGGAACAGCTGGACGCGGCACCTGTCGTGCTGTTCATGAAGGGCACGCCGGACTTTCCCCAGTGCGGCTTCTCCGCGCAGACCGCGGCGGCGCTCCGTGCGCTCAAGGCCGAATACCGCCACGTCAACATATTCGAGGAGCCGGAACTGCGCGAGGCGCTGAAGGCATACTCGAACTGGCCGACATATCCTCAGCTTTACGTCAAGGGCGAACTAGTCGGCGGCTGCGACATTGTCGTCGAGATGTATCGCTCGGGCGAGTTGCAGACGCTCCTGAAGGACGCCGGCGCAATTGCCTGAAGCTTTCTCGCGCGCATCACTCCGGGGCAGGCTCTAGCATCGGATTCGAGGGTCCTTCGTCCGGAGCGTCCTTCAGGCGCCGCACCGCGGATTCATATAGCGGCTGGAACTGATTGCAGACGGCGCAAAAGAGATCTGCGGTCCGCTCGGCATCGTAGGCCGCCGAGTGTGCGTCATCCGGGCTCCAGTCGAGGCCCGCGGCAAGCACGGCACGCGACAATACGGTCTGCCCGTAGGCGACACCGGCGAGCGTTGCCGTGTCGAAGCAGGAGAATGGGTGGAACGGGTTGCGTTTGATGCCGGCGCGGGTGGCGGCGGCATTCAGGAAGCCGAGGTCGAATGAAGCATTGTGGCCGACCAGGATGGCGCGGGTGCAGTCTTCCTCGCGGATCACCCGCCTCACCTCCTTGAAGATCGTGCCGAGCGCATCGCCTTCCGGCGCCGCGATCCGCAACGGGTGCCAGGGATCGATGCCGTTGACGGCGAGCGAAGCCGGATCGAGGCGCCCTCCCTCGAATGGCCGCACATGCTCGCGGATCGTCAATTCACGGACCAGCCGCCCGTCGCTGTCGATCCGCAGCAGGACGGCAGCAATCTCGAGTAGCGCGTCCGTGGTCGAATTGAACCCGCCGGTCTCCACGTCGACGACCACCGGCAGGAAGCCACGGAATCGATCGCGCATCGTCGGGGCCGAAGCGTTCACGCGCCGCCATCCGCGGGTGCCAGCTTCCAGTACAACTCCCGGCCGGCGAAAAATGGCACAAGCTCGCCGGCTCCGAATGGATAAGCCGCCGGAATGCTCCAGGACTCGCGGCGCAGCGTCAGCTTGCCTTTGTTACGCGGCAGCCCGTAGAAATCGGCTCCATGATGGCTGGCAAAGCCCTCCAGACGGGCGAGTGCGCCGGCCTGGTCGAAAGCCTGCGCGTAGAGCTCGGTCGCAGCATGCGCTGAGAAGATTCCGGCGCAGCCGCAGGCGGACTCCTTGTCACTGCGCGCATGCGGCGCACTATCCGTTCCCAGGAAGAAACGCGGGTCACCGCTCGTCGCCGCCGCGAGCAGGGCCTCACGGTCACGCTCGCGTTTCAGCAGCGGCAGGCAATACAGGTGTGGTCGCAGGCCGCAATCGAACATCGCGCCGCGATTCAGCAGCAGGTGCTGAGGCGTCAGGGTGGCGGCGATCCGGGAGTTCTGGGCGCGCACGAACTCGACGCCGGCTGCGGTCGTTACATGCTCGAGGACGATTCGCAGCCGAGGATACCGCTTCACCAGCGGCGCCAGTTCGTGCTCGATGAATGCGGCTTCGCGGTCATAGGGATCGACCCCGGTGCCTGTTGCCTCGCCATGCAGCTGCAGGACCAGATCCAGTTCCTCCATGCGTGCGAGTACAGCGTGGCAGCGAGCCAGTGACGTGACACCGGCATCGGAGTGAGTCGTGGCGCCGGCGGGGTAATACTTGACTCCGCAGATGAATCCGCTTTCCCTGGCACGATCAATCTCCGCCGGCTTTGTTTCGTCGGTGAGGTAGAGCGTCATCAGCGGCTCGAAGTCTGATCCGGCCGGCAAAGCGCGGAGAATGCGGTCCCGATAGCGCCCGGCCGCCTCCACGGTGGTGACGGGAGGCTTCAGGTTTGGCATGACGACGGCGCGCCTAAACTGCCGGGCGCTGAAGGCGATCACGGCAGCGAGTGCCTCGCCGTCCCGCAGGTGCAGGTGCCAGTCGTCCGGCCGAGTTATCGTCAATGTGTTCGTCTGGCTCGGCAACGGAATGCAACCTTGACCCGCAGGCACTGCAACTAGGATCATATCGGGCCGGCCGCTGGCATGGGAGACGAGCTGATGGCTGACGGCCCGCAATCCGACGATCTCGACCCGCTGGAGACCCAGGAGTGGCTCGAGTCGATCGATTCCGTACTCAAGGTACACGGGCCGGTCCGCGCGCATTTCCTGCTGGACCGGCTCATCGACCACGCGCGCCGTTCGGGTGCCTACCTGCCATTCAAGGCGAATACCGCCTACCTCAACACGATTCCGGTGGCGCGCGAAAAACCCTATCCGGGCGATCGTGCGCTGGAGCGCCGCATCGAGGCGCTGATCCGCTGGAACGCCATGGCGATGGTCGTGCACGCGAATCGCGTGAGCTCGGAGTACGGCGGCCACATCGCGACCTACGCTTCATCGGCGACGCTGTACGAGGTCGGTTTCAACCATTTCTGGCATGCGCCTTCTGAGCATCACCGTGGCGACATGATATTTATCCAGGGCCATTCGAGCCCGGGCCTGTATGCGCGCGCCTACCTCGAGGGCCGGCTGAGCGAGGAGCAGCTGCGGCTGTTCCGCCAGGAAGTGTCGGGTGACGGGCTCTCTTCGTACCCGCACCCCTGGCTGATGCCGGAGTTCTGGCAGTTCCCGACCGTTTCGATGGGTCTCGGGCCGCTGCAGGCGATCATGCAGGCCCGTTTCACCCGCTATCTCGAGCATCGCGAGCTGGTCGAGCCGTCCGACCAGAAGGTCTGGTGCTTCCTCGGTGACGGCGAGATGGACGAGCCGGAGTCGATGGGCGCGCTCACGATGCCCGTGCGCGAGAAGCTGGACAACCTGGTATTCGTCATCAACTGTAACCTGCAGCGCCTCGACGGACCGGTGCGCGGCAATGGCAAGGTCATCCAGGAACTGGAGGCCGCGTTCCTCGGTGCGGGCTGGAATGTCATCAAGGTCATCTGGGGTTATCGCTGGGACCCGCTGCTCGCGAAGGACACGTCGGGACTGCTTCGCAGACGCATGGAAGAAGCCGTCGACGGCGAGTACCAGAATTTCAAGGCCAAGGGCGGCGCCTACACGCGCGAGCATTTCTTCGGCAAGTATCCGGAGCTGCCAGGAACTCGTCGCCAACATGTCGGACGAGGAGATTTCGCTGCTGAACCGCGGTGGCCACGATTCGCGCAAGGTTTGGAACGCGTATGCGGCTGCGGTCGCCCACAAGGGCCGGCCGACGGTGATTCTCGCGAAGACCGTCAAGGGCTATGGCCTCGGAAAGGCCGGCGAGGCGCTGAATGTGACGCACCAGCAGAAGAAGCTGGACGATGAAGCGCTGAAGGCTTTCCGCGATCGCTTCAATATTCCGATATCGGATGAGGCAATCGCCCGCCTGCCGTTCTTCAAGCCGGAAGACGGTAGCCCGGAAATGCAGTACCTGCGAAAGCACCGCAAATCGCTGGGCGGGCACCTGCCGGTCCGGCGCGTAAACGCGCCTCCGCTCGCCATTCCGCCGCTCGCGGCATTCAAGTCGCTCCTGGACGGCAGCGGCGAACGCGAAATCTCGACCACGATGGCTTTCGTCAGGATTCTGACGCAGCTGCTGAAGGACAAGAATATCGGTTCGCACGTCGTGCCGATCGTCCCGGACGAGGCACGCACCTTCGGCATGGAGGGACTATTCCGCCAGGTCGGCATCTACTCCTCGGTCGGCCAGCTGTACACGCCTCAGGACGCCGACCAGCTGATGTACTACCGCGAGGACCGCAAGGGCCAGATTCTCGAGGAAGGGATCAACGAGGCGGGTGCATTCTGCTCCTGGATGGCGGCGGGAACCGCTTATGCCAATCACGGGATCAACATGATTCCGATGTACATCTTCTATTCAATGTTCGGGTTCCAGCGCATCGGCGATTTCGCCTGGGCGGCGGGCGACATGCAGGCGCGCGGCTTCCTGATTGGCGCGACGGCTGGCCGGACGACGCTCGCCGGCGAGGGGCTCCAGCACCAGGATGGCCATAGCCATCTCCTGGCATCGACGATTCCGAACTGCATCGCCTACGACCCGTGCTACGCATACGAACTGGCAATAATCATGCAGGACGGATTGCGGCGGATGTACGTGGAGCAGGAAGGCGTCTACTACTACGTGACATGCATGAACGAGAACTATGCCCAGCCGCCGATGCCGAAGGGTGTCGAGCAGGGCGTGCTGCGCGGCATGTACCTGCTGCACATCGGCGGCCGTGGTCCGGTAAGGGCGACGCTGTTGGGATCGGGGACGATACTTCGCGAAGTGCTGGCCGCCGCGCGGATCCTGGAATCGGAATTCGGGATACCGGCGGACGTGTTCAGTGTCACCAGTTTCTCGGAGTTGCGGCGCGAGGCGCTCGATGCCGAGCGCACCGCTATGCTGCATCCGGATGCAAAGGCCGCTGTGCCGTACGTGCGTGAATGCCTGAGTGGCCGCGCGGGCCCGTTCATCGCGGCAACCGATTACATGAAGATAGTCCCGGACCAGATCCGCCAGTGGATGCCGGGCCGCTATGTCGTCCTGGGCACCGATGGATTCGGGCGCAGCGATTCGCGCGAGGCATTGCGTGGATTCTTCGAGGTCGACAGGCGCTGGATCGTCGTGGCCACGTTGAAGGCACTTGCGGACGACGGCAAATCGACATGGCCAGCGGTTTCGATGGCGATCAAGAAATTCGGCATCGATCCCGCGAAGCCGGATCCGCTGGTCAGCTTGAACAATACCGTGGCCAGGCGCATCACCGTCGACGTGCCGGACCTCGGCGACTTCAAGGACGTCGAGATCATCGACGTGCTGGTTGCAGGCCGGCTACGGAGATTGCGGTGGACAGCCCGTTGATCACGCTTGAGACCGACAAGGCGACGATGGACGTGCCGTCGACCGCCGCAGGGCGCGTCGTCGAGTTGCACGTCAAGAAGGGCGACAAGGTTTCGAGGGGCGATCCGGTCCTGGTGCTGGAGTCCGCGGAAAGGGCGGCTTCGGCGGGTGCCAGGAAACCCGCGGCGCAGCCCGGACGCTCTTTGCCTTCAGCGGCGCCCGCGCCATCCGCCGCAGCCGTGCCGGTCGAGATCCGCGTGCCAGATATCGGGGATTTCCACGATGTCGAGGTCATCGACGTGCTGGTGGGTCCCGGCGATCGCGTGGAGCTCGAGTCGCCGCTGGTCACTCTCGAGACCGAGAAAGCGACCATGGACGTGCCTTCGACTGCCGCGGGCAGGATCGTGAAGTTGCACATTGCCAAGGGCGCGCGTGTCAACGCCGGCGATCTGGTGGCGACGGTGGAGGGCACGGCAGCTTCGCCGGTCGAAGCAGCTGCGCCAGCTACGTCAGCTGCGCCGTCTGCCCCCGCCAAGGCGAAGTCCCCGCCTGCGAAGGAAACGGCCACTGAAGAAAGCAGACCGGCGCCGACTCCTGCTGTCGAAGCCGGCTCGGCGCGCGCCCATGCCGGACCGGCAGTGCGTCATCTCGCCCGCGAACTTGGCGTGGACCTGACGAAAATCAGGGGTACCGGAGTCAAGGGCCGGATCACCCAGGACGACGTCAAGAATTTCGTCAAGCAGGCGATGACGGCCGCACCGGCCGCGGCGGCTGGGGCTGCGCTTCCAAAGGTTGCGGCTGTCGATTTCAGCGCCTTCGGGCCGATCGAATCGCGCCCGCTCGGCCGGATCCAGAAGATTTCGAGCGCCAGGCTGCAGGCCAGCTGGGTGAACATCCCGCATGTCACCCAGCACGACGAGGCGGATATCACCGAACTGGAGGCATTGCGCGTATCGCTGAAGGAGCGCGCAGCGAGCCTCGGCATCAAGCTGACGCCGCTCGCGTTCGTCGCCCGCGCCTGCGTGCGTGTCATCTCCCGGTTCCCGAATTTCAACAGCTCGCTCGACGCGACGGGGCAGAACCAGGTCTTCAAGAAGTACCTGCACCTTGGCTTTGCAGCGGACACGCCGAACGGACTCGTCGTGCCGGTGATCCGCGATGCGAATCGCAAGGACATCTACGAACTCGCCCGCGACTTGGCGGAGTTCGCCGCGCGGGCCCGCGCCGGCAAGCTGACGGCTGCCGAGATGCAGGGCGGCTGCTTCACGATCTCGAGCCTCGGTGGCATCGGAGGCACGGCATTTACGCCCATCATCAATGCGCCCGAGGTTGCGATACTCGGCGTTTCGCGCTCGCAGCACGCGGCCACTCTGGAAGGATGGCCAATTCGAGCCCCGCCTGCAGCTGCCGCTATCGCTTTCCTACGACCACCGGGTCATCGACGGCGCCGAGGCCGTGCGCTTCGTCGTCGCGCTGACCGAGGAGCTCAGTCATCCTGATGGCCTCGTCGAGGCCGTGCCATGAGCCGCATCATCGAACAACGCGTGCCGGATCTCGGGGATTTCCGGGACGTCGAGGTCATCGAGGTGCTGGTGAAGCCGGGAGACATCATCGAGCCCGAAACGCCGTTGATCACACTGGAGACTGACAAGGCGACCATGGACGTGCCGGCGACGGTGGGTGGCGTGGTCCAGGATGTCCGGGTGGTGAAGGGCGACAAGGTGTCGAAGGACAGCCTGATTGCCGTGGTCGCGGCAGCAGGCGGCGACACCGTGAGACTGCCGGCGCTTACTGATACTGCCATCATGGAAGCCACGACTGTCGTGCTGCCGGCAAGGCATGCGGAATCGCAGCCCACCGGCGATACGCCTGTTACCGCCGGCGAGCCAGCGGCCGATCTCACGACGCCGCTGCTCGTGATCGGCGCCGGACCCGGCGGCTACACGGCGGCATTTCGCGCCGCCGATCTTGGAATCGGCGTGCTCCTGGTGGATCGCTGGCCGCAACTCGGCGGCGTCTGCCTGAATGTCGGCTGCATTCCTTCGAAAGCCCTGCTGCACGCTGCGCGGGTGATCGAGGAGGCCGATGCGATGGCCGCTCATGGCATCCGCTTCGGCGAGCCTGCGATCGATACTGATGCGCTGAAGCAATGGAAGAACAAAATTGTCGGCAAGCTGACCGCCGGCCTCACGATCCTGGCCAAGCAGCGGAAGATTGACGTGCTGCGCGGTTTTGCGCGGTTCGTTTCGCCTCACCGCGTCAAGTTGCGCGCGACGGACGGCTCTACGCGCGTGATCGGTTTCGAGCACTGCATCATCGCCGCGGGATCGGAGCCTGCAAGCATCCCGGGCCTGCCGAGCGATCCGCGGGTCATGGATTCGACCGCGGCTCTCGACCTCAAGGACATCCCGAGGCGACTGCTGGTCATTGGAGGCGGCATCATCGGTCTCGAGATGGCCTGCGTCTACGATGCGCTCGGTTCCACCGTCAGCGTCGTTGAGCTGACAGATACGCTGATTCCGGGTTGTGATCGTGATCTCGTGCGTCCCCTGGAGAAACGCCTGCGTTCGCGCTACGCGTCCATCATGACCGGCACGCGGGTGATGGGCGTCGAGTCCGAGGACACGGGGCTCAAGGTCAGCTTTGACGCCAAGCAGGCGCCCCAACCCCAGATTTACGACCGGGTGCTGTGCGCGGTGGGCCGGGTGCCGAATGGCAAGCTGCTCAATGCGGAAGCGGCGGGCATCAAAGTTGACGGGCGCGGCTATATCGCAGTGGACCGGCAGCAGCGGACCAATGTGCGCCACATTTTTGCGATCGGCGACATCGTCGGGCAGCCAATGCTGGCGCACAAGGCCACGCACGAAGGAAAGGTTGCCGCCGAGGTGATTGCAGGCCACAAGCGTGAATTCGATGCCCTGGTGATACCTTCGGTTGCCTACACGGATCCGGAAATCGCCTGGGCCGGGATCACGGAAACCGAGGCGCAGGCCACGGGCCGCAAGCTCGGGAAGGGACTCTTCCCATGGATGGCGAGCGGCCGTTCGCTGGCGCTCAATCGCGACGAAGGATTCACCAAGCTGCTGTTCGACGAGGAATCGCACCGCATCGTGGGCGGCGGCATCGTCGGCAGCAACGCCGGCGACCTGATTTCAGAAGTTGCGCTCGCAATCGAGATGGGCGCCGATGCCGCCGACATCGGCCTGACAATCCACCCGCACCCGACGCTGTCCGAGACCGTCGCATTCGCCGCAGAGGCGTTCGACGGAACCTTGACCGATCTCTACATGCCGAAAAAGGCCTGACCCGCAGGAGCGGGCCGGCCTGTGTCAGCGACCGGCAGCGCGGCGCGCACGCGCGAGAAACGCTGCTTCATCCGGGGGCAGGCCCGCGCGCCCGGCTTCCCACAACGTCTCGGCCAGGCAATCCATCAACAGGTGATCGACCGCGTGTGGATCCGCGGATCCGAGCATGCCCTGGTAAATTTCTCGCAGCCCCGCCGGACGGTCGGACGCAACGCCCTCGCGAAGCGCCACGTGCAATCCCATGTGCAGGAACGGATTGGCCTGCCCTTCTTCGGGTATCCACTCGCGCGCCAGCGTGTCCGGATCCTCGAGCTGTTCCCGGTACTCCGGGTGCAGGCCGAGCACTTCGGCCAGCATTGCCTCCAGCAGCGTCATCGGCAGTCGATCCCGTTCCTTCTGCCATGCGGATACCCAGGCCCGCCTGAGATCCGCGCGTTCCGCGCTGCCTGGGAGGGGCGGGATCACTGCGCCGCCGTCTTGGCGTCGTAGCGGCACAGATCTGCGATCACGCAGTCCGGGCAGTCCGGCCGCCGGGCCCTGCATACATGGCGGCCATGAAGGATCAGCCAGTGATGCGCATCCGCGCGGAATTCCTCCGGCACCACGTTCATCAGGCGGTCCTCCACTTCGCGGACATTTCGACCGGGTGCAAGTCCGGTGCGATTGGCCACGCGGAAGACGTGCGTATCCACGGCAATCGTCGGCACGCCGAATGCCGCATTCAGCACCACGTTGGCGGTCTTGCGGCCCACACCCGGGAGCGCCTCGAGCGCCTTCCTCTCGCGGGGCACGCGGCCGTGATGGCGCTCGACCAGGAGCCGGCTCGCAGCAATGACATGGCGCGCCTTCACGCGCCACAAGCCGATCGTCCTGATGTAGCCGGCAACGCCTTCCTCTCCGAGCTCGAGCATGGCCTTGGGCGTTACGGCGGCCCGGAACAGCTGTTTCGTTGCCAGATTGACGCTGCGATCGGTCGCCTGAGCCGATAGCATGACCGAGACCAGCAACTGGTATGGAGACCGGTGGACGAGTTCGGTTGTGGGCCGGGGATTGGCGGCCCGCAACCGTTCGAACAACAGCTGCCGCGCGGCCGCGTCCAGTTTCGATTCAGTCCGGCGACGCGCCATCTCGAGCCAGGCTTGCACGCAGGGCATCACGCCATTCGGCCTGGCCACGGGCCAGCCTTGCGCGCCGCGATTCGTAGAGTTTCCGGTAGTGTCCGGCGCCTGCCAGACCCACTGTCGAAGACGGCAGCCCGGCCGGCGTGACCATGTGAATACAGTCGACAGGACATGCCGGAAGGCACAGTTCGCAACCCGTGCAGTCTGTCGCGATCACCGTGTGCATGCGCTTGCGGGCGCCGACAATTGCATCGGTCGGGCAATCGTCGAGACACCTGGCACAGCCAATGCAAGCGGCCTCATCGATCAGGGCGACGAGTTGCGGTCCCCCACGCCCGCATTCCGGGTCGAGCGGCAGCGCCGGTCGCACCAGCAACTCCGCCAATTGCGCAATCACCGCGCTTCCACCCGGCGGGCAGCGATTGATCGCGCTCTCGCCGCGAGCCAGCGCTTCGGCATACGGCCGGCAGCCGTCAAACCCGCAGCGCCTGCACTGGGTCTGCGGCAGCAGCGCATCGATCCGGTCCGCAAGCATGCCTAGCTGACCTTCATGCCCGCCGTCGCGCCGGCGTCCGGCCCCAGCAGGTAGAGCCCATCGCCGCCCTCGGAACCTGCCGCGAGGATCATGGACTGCGAGACGCCGAAGCGCAGCTTGCGCGGCTTGAGATTTGCGACCACGACAACATGACGCCCGACCAGCTGCCCGGGCTCGTAGGAGCTCCGGATTCCCGAGAACACCGTGCGTTGTTCACCGCCGAGATCGACGGTCAGCCGCAGCAGGCGGTCTGCGCCTTCCACCAGTTGGGCCGATTCGATTCGGGCGACCCGCAGGTCGATGCGCGCGAAATCTTCCACGGTAATTTCCGGGGTTTTTTCCATCGGTGTCTCCACCAGCTTCCGGACCTGCGCCGGGTCGATGCGGGTCGCAAGGGGCTGGTACTCATTGATCGTCGTGTCGAGCAGCGGTTCTGCAATGTCGCTCCAGAGCCGCACCGGCTTGCCGAGGAACGCCGCCGCACGCTCCGCCATGGCCGGCATGACAGGCATGAGGCAGGTCATCAGCACGCGGAACAGGTTGAGTCCCTGGGTGCAGATTGCCTGGACTTCCGCCGCCCGGGCAGGGTCCTTGGCGGCCAGCCATGGCTTGTGCTGGTCGATGTAGAGATTCGCGCGGTCGGTGAGGGACATTACCTCACGCACCGCGGCCGCATATTCCCTCGATTCGTAACTGGCGGCGATCCAGTCGACCGCCGCGACAAATTCGCGATAGAGACCGGGATCGGGCAGTGCCTTGGCGAGGCGGCTGGCGTGGTTGCGATGGATGAAGCCCGCGCAACGGCTCGCGATATTGACGAACTTGCCGACCAGTTCCGCGTTGATGCGCGTGGCGAACTCATCCAGGTTCATATCGATGTCGTCGAGCCCCGGCCCCAGCTTTGCCGCCAGGAAGTAGCGGAAGTATTCGGGCGGCAACAGGTTGAGATAGCGCCTTGCCGTGACGAATGTACCGCGCGACTTCGACATTTTCTCGCCGTTGATCGTCAGGAAGCCGTGCGCGTGCACGACGGTCGGTTTGCGGAATCCGGCGCCCTCCAGCGTTGCGGGCCAGAACAGCGCGTGGAAATACAAGATGTCCTTGCCGATGAAATGGTAGAGCTCCGCCTCGCTGTCCGGCGCCCAGTAGTCGTCGAATCGGAGGCCACTGCGCGCGCAGAGATTCTCGAAGCTAGCCATGTAGCCGACCGGCGCGTCGAGCCAGACATAAAAGTACTTGCCCGGCGCATCGGGAATCTCGATGCCGAAGTAGGGCGCATCGCGCGAGACATCCCAGTCCCGCAGGCCCGCCTCGAACCACTCATCGAGCTTGTTTGCGACCGCCGCCTGCAGGCTGCCGGAACGCGTCCACTTGCGCAGCATCGCCTCGAAATTCCCGAGCTTGAAAAAGATATGCTCTGATTCACGCTGGATCGGGGGTGTGCCGGATATCACCGAAACCGGGTTTATGAGATCCGACGGCGTATAGGTTGCGCCGCAGTTCTCGCAGCTGTCACCGTACTGGTCCGGGGTCTGGCAGCGCGGGCAAGTACCCTTTACATAGCGGTCGGGCAGGAACATCCCGGCTTTTTCGTCATAGGCCTGCCGGACGATTCGCCGGATGATATGACCGGCGGCGACAAGGGCCCGGTACATGCGCACCGTCAGTCGGCGGTTTTCCTCCGAATGAGTCGTGTAATAATTGTCGAATGCGATGCCGAAATCAGCGAAGTCGCGGCGCCGCTCGGCGCCGACCTGTGCGATCAGCTGCTCCGGTGTAATCCCCTCGGCCGCGGCCTTCAGCATGATGGGCGTGCCATGCGTGTCGTCGGCGCACACGAACAGGCATTCATGCCCGCGCATTTTCATGCAGCGGACCCAGATGTCGGTCTGCACATGCTCGGTCATGTGACCGAGGTGCGTGGGCCCGTTCGCGTAGGGCAGTGCGCTGGTTACGAGGATTCGGCGGGCCATGACTCGGGTCCGGGGATGAGCCATGCATTATGCCCTGAGCGGCGGGCTAGTCGAGTTCCTTGCCGTCCTCGAACTTGGCCTTGTTGATGGCCTTCTCGTAAGCTGATCGCCCGCTGATCTGCCCGGAATCCAGCAGCTGCTGAATGGCGACGTCCATCGTGCGCATGCCGAGCGATGTACCCGCCTGCATCGCGGTTTCCAGCTGGTCGATCTTGCCCTGGCGGACCAGGTTCGAGACTGCCGGCGTGTTGATCAGGACTTCGATCGCCGCGACCCGGCCCGGCGGGCCCTTGCGCGATATCAACTGCTGCGAAACGACGCCACGCAGGGAGGTCGACAACATCGTCCGCACGTGCCCCTGCTTGTCCGGCGGGAACGCGTTTACCATGCGGTCGACGGTCGCTGCGGCACCATTCGTGTGCAGGGTTGCCATCACCAGGATGCCCATCTCAGAAGCGGTGATCGCGGTGCTGATTGTCTCGAGATCCCGCAACTCGCCGACCAGGATGACGTCGGGGTCTTCGCGCAGGGCCGACAGCAGCGCACTCGAAAAAGACTCGGCATGGACGCCGATCTCGCGCTGGCTGATCAGGCAGTTCTTGCGCGGATGCACGAACTCGATCGGGTCCTCGATCGTCAGTATGTGGCCCTTCAGGCGCAGGTTGAGGTCGTCGATCATCGCCGCGAGCGTCGTCGACTTGCCGGAGCCCGTCTTGCCGGTCATCAATATCAGGCCGCTCGTCGCCTTGCAAAGATTGCGCACGGCCTCGGGCATCTTCAGCTGGTCGAGAGTTTGCGCCTTGGACGGTATGGCGCGGAACACCGCGCCCATGCCGTTCAGCTGGCGCATGACATTGACGCGAAACCGCGCGCTCGTGCCGAGCGAGTAGGCAAAATCCGTGCCGTCCCGGGTCTCGAATCGCTCGAGCGCCTTGCGCGGCATGATCTCGTAGAGCGCCTCGCGTACGAAGTCGGCAGCCAGGAAATCGGGCCTCAGGCCCGAGAGCTTGCCGTACAGCCGTATGCGCGGCGGATCGCCCGCCATGAAATGAAGGTCGGAACCATCGCGCTTCAGGATTTCCTCGAGATATTCGTCGACGCGCGCCACGCTAGGACTGCCTCATTCCAGGGTCTCGATGCGGGGCAACAGGCTCCGGTCGACGACGTGCTTCGCAAACGCGCGCTTGTCAGTTGAATAGGCGAATGCGTCGTCAGGATCGATTTCCTTGGCCTTGATGGCCGTCAGCAGCGCCTGGTCCATCAATTGCATGCCGAGATCGCGCCCGGTCTGGACCTGCGCCGGTATCTGGTGCGTCTGGTCGGTCTGGATCAGCTTGGCGATCGCGCGATTCATCATCATGATCTCGCAGAGCGCCTTGCGGCCGCGATTCTCCGGCCTGCGGACCAGGACCTGTGTGACCACCGCAAGCAGGCTCTGCGAAAGGAAGCTCTTGGTCTGTTCACGCTGGTCGGCCGGCAGCGCGTCGATCATGCGGTCGATGGTCTTGACCGCGCTCGTCGTGTGCAGCGTGCCAAGCACGAGGTGGCCGGTCTCGGCCGCGGTCATGGCCATCGATATCGTCTCGGCATCGCGCAATTCGCCGACCAGGATCACGTCCGGATCCTCGCGCATGGCGGCTCGCACGCCTTCGGCGAATGTCGGCAGATGCGTGCCCAGCTCGCGCTGCACGATCTGGCTCTGCTTGCTCCGATGAACGAATTCGATCGGGTCCTCAAGACTGATGATGTTGAGTTTCCGGGTCGTATTAAGCAGGTTGATCATCGCGGCCAGCGTGGTCGACTTGCCCGTGCCGGTGGAGCCGGTCACCAGGATCATGCCCTGGTGGAAATCGCAGAGCTTCGTGACGATCGGTGGCAGCTGCAAGGACTCGAGCGTCGGCACTTCGTTCGGGATCGAGCGGAATACGGCCCCGACGCCGGAATCCTTGCGGAATACGTTCACGCGGAAACGCGCGCCTTCCTCTGTCACGTAGGAGAAATCGACGTCGTGACCTGCCCTAAATCGCTCGCTCAAGTTGCGTGATAGGATTTCAGTAACATAGCTCTCGAGCTCGGCCTCGGCCAGGTCGCGGAAGCGGATCGCCACCAGTTCGCCATTCATGCGGAGCATCGGCGGTACGCCGACGGCCAGGTGGACGTCGGAGCAGGCCTGGGTCGTGCCAAGCTTCAGGAATGCATCAATGCGCGGCATCGGCGCGCGAGTGAATCACAAGAATCGTTCCAGCGCTACCTGCAATTCGTCCATTGAGGAAGGGCGCTTTTCCTTGTCCACGGACATGGACTTCATGATCAGCTCCGAGAGGGCCGGCGGCAGCGCCGGGTTGAGCTCGATCGGCGGGCGGGCCCGGCCCTGGACGTGCTGGTACATGACCGACATGTGGTCGCCGCGATGATATGGGGGGACGCCGGTCATCATCTCGTACATCATGACTCCCAGCGAGTAGATGTCCGCCCGCTCGTCGACCTTCTTGCCGAGGATCTGCTCGGGCGCCATGTACTTCGGCGAACCGATCACATAACCGGTCTTGGTCAGCTGCGTATCGCCCTGGTGCTGCGCGGCCGCGACGCCGAAATCCACGACTTTAACGACACCCTCGTCATTGATCAGCACATTGGCCGGCTTCAGGTCGCGGTGGACGATACCGACGCCATGGGCGACGGACATTCCCTTGGCAATGTCCATCCCGAATTTCAGCGCGCGGCGCAGCGCCACGGGTTTGCCGTCGGCGACTTCGCCACCCAGCGTATGCGATGGGAAATACTCCATCGAGATCGCGTAGTTTCCGCGGATGTGCAGGAAGTCGTAAATGCGTATCACGTTCGGGTGGGTGATCTTTCGGCTGTAGCGCAGCTCGTGGACGAAGCGCTGCATCATCTCCTCGTCCTGCGAAATGGTCGGATTCAGGAACTTGAGGATCAAGCGTTCGTCGACGACCGTGTCCTCCATCAGCAGCACGGTGCCGAACGCACCCTTGCCGATGCGTTCGACGTACTTGTAGCGGCCTTCCAGCACGTCACCCGGCTGGAGGGTCGCGATGTCGAGCCTGCCCTGGGCCTCTGCCGCTTTCATGATCGCCGAGACGTCGGCCGACTCGATCAGCAGGGTCCGCGCCACGTCAGCGCCAGGGCGCGCTGCCAGGCTGGCACCGGGTGCCGGCACACCGGCAAGCGTCGTGCCGCCGAATTTGGTCTCGAGCTCGGTCAGTGCACGTTGCGCGGCGCCGGCTACGGACTGCTCGGCCACCGACATCAATGGCGCGATTCGGGCGCGCACCGGATCGACGGAGCGGTCGTCGACCAGGCGCACGAGTGCGGCCAGTGCTTCGACGCGGATGTCGGTTTCCGGGCGGTCGAGGCTGCGCATGATGCTGTCGGTCGCCCCATGGTCGCCGATCTTCCCAAGCGCGCGCACGATCGTCGGCACCGACTTGGGGTTCGCCTCCATCATCTGAAGGAGACGCGGCACGGCCTTGCGGCTGCCGATCGCCCCCAGCGCGTCGACCGCGCGTTCACTGACCCACCAGTCGGAGTCCTTGGTCGCCTCGATCAGGTGGCTGACCGCGCGCTCGTCCTTGGTCTGGTTCAGGATCTCGACTGCCGTGCGGCGGACCTCCTCGTCGCGGTCGGAGACCAGCGCGATTGCCGCGCCGATGACCTGCGGTCCGCCGATCTTGCCGAGCGCATCCGCCGCGCGGCTGCGAACCCACCAGTCGGCATCCTTGATGGCCTGCAGCAGGTACCTCACGGAGGTGTTGTCGCCGACGACATTCAGCACTTCGACGGCCGCGCGGCGCGTGTACTCGGATTCGTCCTTGAGCACCTCGACCAGATGCCGCACGGTGTCCGGGTGCTTGCTGCGGCAAAGGAGATCGATCGCCTTGTTCTGGACATCGAGATCCGTATCACGCAGCAGCGGCGCGACCAGGGCGGGGTCGACCGGGCCTTCCATGGCGGCGATCGACTGCAGCGCGGCCGAACGGACCATCTTGTTCGGGTCCTTCAGCGTCGACATCAGGGCCGCGCGCACCTTCGCCGTATTGAACCGCGCCAGCAACGCGATGATGTGCATGCGCGCGATCGCGTCCTTGCCCTCGACCCTCGCGACCAGTTCGTCGATCGAGGTCTCGTCCACGATCTCGCCCGGCGATGCGGAACAGGGCGGCTTTCTCATTCGGATCCTGCTGGTAGGCGGCATTCAGCAGGTCGCGCAGCTGGAAGCGGGATTTGTGCGCGGCGATGACATCGAGCACGGCCGGCCTCGAAACGCCCGGCTCGCTCAGCAGCTCGAGCAGCAGGGACGGCGAAAATGCCCGCGACGAGGAAAGGGCCCAGGCGACGCCCGCGACCGCGCGCGGGTTCTCGTCCGCCAGCGCCTTGGCCAGCAGCGGGAAGGTCTTGTTGTCGATCAGGGCGGACAATACTTCGACGAAAGCGACGGTCTCGCGCTTGTCCGCGGTCGACAGCGCGTCGACGATCGGCTTGATGGCTGTGGCGCCCAGCCCCTGCAGTCTCTTGAGCGCCGGCTGCGCCTTGGCGACTGGTCGGATCGCCGCTTTCACGCACCTCGGCGATCAGGCGATCGGCGCGGTAGCACTCCGAATAAACCCATCCGTTGCTGGCTCTCGTTGGGACCAAACTGGCGTTTGGAAAGTATGCCATACCCATCGCCGGGCCCATTTGGCGATTGACTCCTCGGCTACAATGCCGGCCCCCGATCAGCGGAACGATTTCCGATGCCCACCGGCCCAGAGAGCCGCTTGCGAGCCACGCTGGAACAGTATGTCGAGCCGAACTGCGGCTTGACGCTTGCGGCAGCCGGCGCAATCGAATCGGTGCGAACGACGCCTGCCGGGCTGGTCGCGAGCATCGTCCTCGGTTTCCCGGTCGAGGGGTACCGCGACGAATTCAGCGCCGCCCTCGCCAGCCATGCGGGGACGGCGGGAATCGGGGAGTCATTCACAGTGGAGTTGCGCGCCCGGATACCGGCGTTCGTCGCCGATCCGGCGCATGAGTCCACTGCCCGAAGTCGCAAACGTCATCGCTGTCGCCTCCGGCAAGGGCGGCGTCGGCAAGTCGACGGTGGCCGCGAATTTCGCGCTCGCGCTGTCCGCTCAGGGCGCCCGCGTCGGCTTGCTCGACGCCGATATATACGGTCCGAGCCAGCCCCGGATGATGGGCCTGGCGGGCGAACGCCCGACGACGACCGACGGCAAGACGCTTGTTCCGCCGCGCGGCCACGGCATACCTGTCATGTCGATCGGATTCCTGATCGATTCCGACCAGCCGATGGCGTGGCGCGGTCCGATGGTGACCCAGGCACTGGCGCAGATGCTCTCCGAGACGCGCTGGGGCGCGCTCGACTACCTGGTCGTCGACATGCCGCCCGGCACCGGTGACATCCAGTTGACGCTGACCCAGCGCGTCCCGGTCAGCGGCGCGGTGATCGTTACGACACCCCAGGAAATCGCGCTGCTCGATGCGCGCAAGGGCCTGCAGATGTTCCGCAAGGTCGGCGTCCCGGTGCTCGGGATCGTCGAGAACATGGGCATTCATCGCTGCCCGGCCTGCGGCCACGAGTCGCATATCTTCGACGAGGGTGGGGGCGCGGAACTTGCCAGCCGTTACGACACCACTCTGCTCGGCCAGCTGCCGCTCGAGGCGAGCATCCGCGAGCAGGTGGACGGCGGCACGCCCACGGTGGTCGCCGATCCTTCGTCGCGGACAACGGGTATCTTCCACTTGATCGCCCGACGCGCGGCCGGAAGGCTGGCGGCCAGCGCCATCCAGGGCGCAACGGCCATGCCGGCAATCAGCATCGAGGACGATTGATGAGCATCAAGTCAGACCGATGGATCAGGCGCATGGCGGCACAGGGGATGATCGAGCCATTCGAGGCCGGTCAGGTCCGGGTCGCGGACGACCGCAAGATCATCTCTTACGGCACGTCCAGCTACGGCTACGATGTGCGCTGCGCGCGCGAATTCAAGATCTTCACGAACATCAATTCGACGATCGTCGATCCGAAAGACTTCGACACCAACAACTTCGTCGACTTGCGGGCGGACGTCTGCATCGTCCCGCCGAATTCCTTTGCGCTCGCACGCACGGTTGAGTACTTCAGGATCCCGCGCAGCACGATGGTCATCTGCCTCGGCAAGAGCACCTACGCGCGCTGCGGAATCATCGTCAATGTCACGCCGCTCGAGCCCGAGTGGGAAGGGCACGTGACGCTGGAATTTTCCAACACGACGCCGCTGCCCGCGAAGATCTACGCGAACGAGGGCGTTGCCCAGATGCTGTTCTTCGAATCCGACGAGACCTGCGAAACCTCGTATCGCGATCGTGGCGGCAAGTACCAGGGGCAGACCGGGGTCACGCTGCCGCGCACCTGAAAGGCTCAGCCGCCAGGCCGGTAACTCCTGATGTACGATTGCAGCAGCCGCTTGCCGTTCTCGCTCTGTTCCGCCCTGACCGTCAGATTGCCGAGCGCCGGCGCGTACCACAACAGGGTCTCGCGCGCCTTGCCGTCGCGGGCGCTGCGGTAGACGAGCGTGTCCAGCACGCCGAGTGCCGTCTTCAGCTGCTCGCGCCGGATCAGCGTGTAGCGGTAGTACTTGATGCGGTTCTTCTCGATCATGGCCACCACGCCGGGCTCGGCGCCGTCATTCAGCCGCAGCAGTACAAGCGCCTGCATCGACACGGCATCCTGCAGGCCCGGTTCCACCGCGATGTCGACCGGCTTGCCTTCGGCGACACCCTGCACACGGCCGGAAATCCAGTCGAAGTCGAGCGCGACATCCTTGTCGAGCCGCTTCATGCCGTCATCAAGTTGGTAGCTGAGCGGCCGCAGGACCCCGGCTTCGAGCCGAAAGGTCGAGCGCTGCACGAGTGTGCCGCCTGCAATCAGCCTGGCAAGGCCACTCGGCCTCGTGTGCGACTCGAACAACCACTGCCCCGGCACGGATGTGCGGCGCAATTCCGTGCGGCTGCTGCCCTCGAGAAGACTGCCGTACTTGACGTCGTAATCGGCGACGAAGGGCGACAACGAAGCTTCTTCCGCGCGGAGCGGAAACCCGTTGAGTGCTGCGACAGCAGCCAGCATCAGGATCACGCCAGCCTTCATTTCAGGTCCTCTATGACCGGTGTCGTGAGCGGGCGGCCGTCGAGCAATGCCGCGCCATTCCGCCAGCCCAGGCGACCGCCGGCGAACCAGCCTACCGCGCGCGGATAAATGATGTGTTCGAGCTGCTGAACGCGCGCTGAAAGGGAATCCTCGTCGTCGCCGGGATTCACCGCAAGCCGCCCCTGGATGACCGCGGGGCCGGCATCTAGTTCCTCGGTCACGAAATGGACCGTGCAACCGTGCGCGGCATCGCCTGCGGCCAGCACCCTCTGGTGCGTGTGCAGGCCGCGGTGGGCCGGCAGCAGGGACGGGTGGATATTCAGCAGCCGGCCCTGCCAGCGCCGCACGAATCCGGCGTCGAGGATGCGCATGAATCCCGCGAGCGCCACGAGTTCTGCGCCTTGTCGCTCGAGAATCGCGGTAAGTGCCTTGCCCAACGCAGGGCGGTCGCGAGCATCCTTCGGCTCGATCAATTCGGTGGCGAGACCGCGGCGACGCGCCTCAGCCAGGCCCGGGGCCTGGGGCTGGTCGCTGATGACGACCGAGACGCGTCCCGCGATGCGGCCCTCGTCCACGGCCCTGGCAAGCGCGAGCATGTTCGATCCGCGTCCCGAGATCAGCACGGCGAATGGCAGTGCGCCTCCCATCAGCCGATCCGTACGCCCTCACCGGGTACGGCCTCGCCGATGACCGTGGCCCGCTCGCCGCAGGATTCCAGCAAGGCGATGGCCGCTTCGGCTCCCGCGTTCGGCACCAGCACGACCATGCCGATGCCGCAGTTGAATGTCCGGTGCATTTCCGCGTCGGTGATCGCACCGCTCTCCTGGATCCATTGCCAAACGGCGTCGCGCCGCCACGCATGTGGATCGAGCCGCACGCCGATACCCCGCGGCAACACGCGCGGAATGTTGTCGGTCAGCCCGCCGCCCGTAATGTGCGCGATCCCGTGTACATTGCCCGCCTGCAACAGATGCAGCAGGGATTTCACGTAGATTCGGGTCGGTTCCAGCAGCAGGTCGAAGAGCCGCGCCGCACCGATCTGCGTGCCGGAATCGGCACCGGTCTCAGCCACAAGCCGCCGGATCAGCGAGTAGCCGTTGGAGTGCGGTCCCGACGAAGCGAGACCGATGACCGCGTCGCTGGCCCGTATCCGCGAGCCATCGACGATGTGGTCCTTTTCCACGACGCCGACGCAAAAGCCGGCGAGGTCATAGTCCTCACCCTGGTACATGCCGGGCATTTCCGCCGTTTCGCCGCCGACCAGGGCGCATCCGGCCAGCTGGCAGCCCGCTGCAATACCGGCGATGACGCGCGCCGCGACATCGACAGAAAGGCGGCCGGTCGCGTAATAGTCCAGGAAGAAAAGCGGTTCGGCGCCCTGCACCACGACGTCGTTGGCGCACATCGCGACGAGGTCCTGGCCGATGCGATCATGGCGGCCCGCGTCGATCGCGAGCCTCAGCTTTGTGCCGACGCCGTCGGTACCGGCGACGAGAACGGGCTGCCGCCAGCGGCCGGCAGGCAGCTCGATCATCGCGCCAAAGCCGCCGACGCCCGCAAGAACCTCAGGCCGGTGCGTGCGAGCGACGTGCGGCTTGATCCTCTCGACCAGTGCCTCACCGGCATCGATGTCGACGCCGGCATCCCGGTATTTCAGCGGTGGGCGTGAACTCATCTGTCCGGATGGGGCCTTGCAGGGGAGGGCCCGGTTGCCGGGCAGTGTACTATTGTAATGATGAAACGGACGCTAAGTTGGCTCGCAGCACTGGCGCTGGGCGCGCTTGCCACCCATGCCGAAGCGGCATCCATCGGCGACATATACGCCGTGACCGTCCCGGTCGCGGGCCAGGGCGATTCCGCCCAGCAGGCTGCATTTCGCGATGCGATGCGCGACATCCTGGTACGCGCCACTGGCCGCAGGGATGCGCCGGATCTCGAGAGCCTGGCGGCACTCGTTGCGAACGCCGGCAGGTATGTCGTCAGCTATCGTCGCGCAGCCGGCAACCAGATCGCCGTGTCTTTTGACGGATCCACCATCGAAAATGCGATCGATGCCGCCGGCCTGGCATTCTGGGGGCCGGACCGGCCAGTGACCCTGGTCTGGCTTGCGATTGACAGTGGTGGCAGGCGCAGCCTGATTTCCTCCTCGACCGTTGCCGATGAGAAGCAGCGCATCGAGCGGGCCGCTACTCGACGCGGCATACCACTGGTCTGGCCGGGTGCCGGCGATGACCTCGGCCGCGGCCTGCAGCAGACCTTGGCCGGACGACCGCGAATCACTGTTGAATGCAGCGCGCCGCTATGGCGCGGACGGGGTCCTGATCGGGCGTGCCGTCGTGACCGCCACCGGGCGGCAGGATGTCGAGTGGATCTTTTCGTCGGCCGGCCTGTCGGCGCAGACCCGGGGCGATCTGGAATCCGGACCGGACCTGGCGGCCGACCAGTATGCGAGTGCCTACGCATCGCGCAATGCGGGCCAGCGGGTCGAGCAACTCGTGACGGTTTCGGGCATCGACACGCTCGAGTCGTACGCGACCGTGCTCAGCGCACTGGGGCGCCTGCCGCTAGTGCGCGGCGTCGCCGTCGACGAGGTGGCGCCGGATTCAGTTTCATTTGCGTTGACGATCCGCGGCGATCCTGAAGCACTTCGGCAGGCGATCCGCCGCGAAAGGCGGCTGGTGCCGGTCGACGAATCGCGGATGATCTTCGCGCTGGCGCCATGAGTCTCGCGGTAGTCCCGAATGTGATCTGCGTGATGCGCATGGCGCTGGCCGTGCCGATCGTCTGGCTGCTCGCAGAGGGCCACTACGGCGCGACATTGATCCTGTTCGGAATTGCGGGCGTCTCGGACATTCTCGACGGCTATCTGGCGAAGACATTCAACTGGGCCACCGAGCTCGGGAAGGTGCTCGACCCGGTCGCGGACAAACTGCTGCTGGTCAGCGTATTCATCACCCTGACCTGGCTTGGGCTCATACCATTGTGGCTGGCGGCGGTTGCCGTCGCGCGCGATGTCATCATCGGTGTCGGCGCCTGGGTCTACGTGGCGATGTTCGGGCCGCTGGAAGGCCGCCCGACGATGCCGAGCAAGCTGAACACGCTGGTCCAGCTGCTTTTCGTCATCGCGGTCGTCGGGCGCGCCGCATTTCCCGCCGTTCCGGACTGGCTGATCCTCACGCTGGGTGCACTGGTCTTCGTGACGACGGTCATCAGCGGCGCGGACTACATCGTTACCTACGTGCGCAAGGCGATTGCGGTCAATCGCTCCCGCCGTTCGACCGCGTGACGGCGTGCGGCAACTGCCACTGGGCATCCAGCTCGGCGTCTCAATGCGCTTCGGTACCTATCACGAAGGCGCGAATGGCGCGGCCGTCGGGGCGCTCACCGCGCTCGTCGGCGAGAAAGGCCATCCTCCGCTGTGGCTCCTGGGGCCGGCGGGTGTCGGCAAGACGCATTTGCTGCAGGCCAGCTGCGCACTCGCAGGAGAGCGCGGCCTGACCTGCGCCTACCTGCCGCTGGCCGCGCCAGAGGCTCATGATCCCGGCCTGCTGGCCGGCCTCGAGCAGCTGGATCTCGTTGCGATCGACGATATCGATGCGGTCGTGGGTCGGCCTGACTGGGAGCGGGCGCTATTCACGCTCCACAACGAGATCCTGGAAGCGGGTGGCCGGCTTGCGTTCTCGGCACAATCGCCGCCCGCAGGTCTTGCCTTTGTGCTGGCCGATCTCGCGTCGCGGATGTCGGCCTGCATCGTGCAGACTCTGCAACCGCTTGCTGAGGGCGCTCAGGGCCCTGCCTTGCGGCGCCGCGCAGCTCACCGCGGCCTCGAGCTTCCGGACGACACGCTCTCCTACCTGACGCGCAGGGCCCCGCGCGACTTCGCCGCGCTATGCCGGCTGCTCGATGAGCTCGATACGGAAGCGCTCGCCGCTCAGCGACGGCTGACGGTTCCATTCGTGAGACAGGTACTCGAGCGCGGCGGCTAGTTGGCGGGCGGACTGGCGCGAAGTGCAGCGATGGTGACCGCGAATGCCGCGAGTATCAGCGCCAGGGTCACGGACGCGGCAATGCGCGCCGCCGCGTTCGCAAGGATTTCGGCCAGTGTCAGCGCGAGTACCGGCGCCAATGTCAGTGGCGCCCACTGCAGGACCCTGCGTCGCGCGCGCAAAAGGTCTGGAATCGGCAGCACGAGCGGGAGCAGCGAGATGAGGGTCGTGATTAGACCTATGCCGGCGGAGGCGAATGGCCAGGCGGCGACGGAAACCAGAAGCAGAAGCCAGACTCTGAGCGCCAGCCTGCGTATCCGCGGCGCGCTCCCGCCGCCGGTCACGCCGTGGCGCCGAGCCGCAAGGCGATTTCCGCGACGCGCCGGCCGAGGGCCTGTGCGAGTTGTCGTTCCGCATCGGTCAAGGCCGGGCGGGTTCCATTGGGAACGACGCGGCTCGCACCGTAGGGCGTCCCGCCGCCCGTTGTCGCGGACATCGCAGGCTCGGTGAATGGCAGGCCGACCAGCAACATGCCGTGATGAAGCAGTGGGAGGAGCATCGAGAGGGGCGTCGTTTCCTGGCCGCCATGCATCGTGCTGCCGGACGTGAACGCGGCGGCCGGCTTGCCGGCGAGCACACCTGTCAGCCACAGGCTCGACGTCCCGTCGAAGAAGGCCATCAGCGGCGCCGCCATGTTGCCGAAACGCACAGGACTGCCGAGCACGAGGCCACCACATTCGCGCAGGTCGTCGTGGCTCGCGTAGGGCGCGCCATCCGCAGGCACTCCTGGCGGGCCACTGCCCGGCGAGCGGCGGCACGGTGCGAAGCCGCGCGCTTGCACCCGCGACTGCATCCACGCCACGAGCCACCAGGCGCGCGAGTTCTGCGGTCGTGCCATGGCGTGAATAGAACAACACGAGGATGTCGGTCATGTCAGATTGCTCATGTTAGTATTTTATCAATCTTCTTAGATAGTTAGAGACTATTCAAACAGTGAATTCTAGATCGCTTCCGGTTGCTGCGCGCCGCATCCGCATCCGGGGACGAGTGCACGGAGTGTACTTCCGCGCGAGCACGGCAGAGCGCTCGCGTTCACTCGCAATCCGCGGGCATGCGCGCAACGAGGCCGACGGCAGCGTACTCGTCCTCGCGGCAGGCGAGGTCGGCGCGCTCGATCAACTCGTCGAGTGGCTGCATACCGGTCCCCCGATGGCGCGTGTCGCCGCCGTCGAGGTCGAGATCATCGACCCGGCGGCGATGGAATGGCCTGAGCGATTCGAAATCCGCTAGCGTTGCCAGCGCGAGTGCAGGCGCCCAAGCACGAGATCGGGATAGGTCCGGCGTCCCAGGCTGCCGTTGTAACGGGCGAGCGCGCGACGGTAGTCGCCGCGTTCGCGCTCGAGATAGTAGGCCAGGATGCTCGTGCCCATGCGGATGTTCATCTCGACATCCAGCAAGTCGCGTTTCGAGAGTCCGAGTTCCTGCGGCCAGAATGGCATGACCTGCATCATCCCGACCGCGCCGGCCGACGAAACAGCAAACGGATCGAATGCGCTTTCCACATCGATCACCGCAAGCACGAGTTGCGGACGGTCGCGCAGCATCGCCTGCTTGCTCGTCTCGCAATGGACGGAGCGCAGTATCCTCTGTGCAGCTGCGCCGATGTCGTCACCAAGCCGCAGGTCCATCGACTGCTGACGCAGGCGCTGTTCGACGCGCGGTTGCATCACCGCGTACCAGACAACGTCATCGTACTTGTCATCGAAACAGGGCTTGCTGCTGATCGCTGCGGCGATGACATCGCGCAGGCCGGGATCGCGTTGCCCGTCCGCTATTGCCGCCTGTGCAATCGCCATGCCTGCCGTCAGCACAACCAGATATGAAATCCGCGCGGTCACCGCCGGTGCCTCAGCGATCCGCCTCGAGGCGAGAGGCGATGAATTTTACTGCGTCGGTCATCGGAATCTCCTCGTTGCCGGTCGCGCGCCGGTGACGGTATTCGAGACGGCCGGCGTCCAGGCCGCGCTCGGAAATGACGACGCGATGCGGGAAGCCGACCAGTTCGGCATCCGCGAACTTGACCCCGGGGCGCGCGTCGCGGTCGTCGAGCAGCACCTCGATGCCGGCCCGCGTCAGGTCGCGGTACAGGAGCTCGCTCGCGTCGCGCACGCGCTCCGACTTCGCCCAGTTGAGTGCCACGAGGACGACCTGGAACGGCGCCAGCGGCGCGGGCCAGACAATGCCGAGCTCGTCGTGATTCTGCTCGATCGCCGCCGCGACGATGCGGGTGACGCCGATGCCGTAACAGCCCATGTACATGGCGATATTCCTGCCCTGCTCATCAAGCACGGTAGCGCCCATTGCCTCGCTGTACTTGCGACCGAGCTGGAAAATGTGACCGACTTCGATGCCGCGGGCGACGGACAGCCGTCCTCTGCCATCCGGGGCTGCATCGCCGTCGATGACATTGCGCAGGTCGGCAACCGCGGGCTCCGGCAGGTCGCGGGCCCAGTTGACGCCAGTCAGGTGCGCATCCGCGCGGTTGGCGCCGCACACAAAATCCGCAAGCGCCGCCGCGGACCGGTCCACGATGACCGGCAGGCTCAGGCCGACGGGACCGAGCGAGCCCGGTTCGCAACCAGTGACCGAAGCGATGCGTGCTGCATCGGCCATCCTGAAGGGGGAAGCGACTCCCTCCTGCTTCTGCGCCTTCAGCGTGTTCAGTTCGTGATCGCCGCGCAGCACCAGCGCGATGAGTTTGCCGTCGACAGCTTCGACCACGAGCGTCTTGACCATGCGCGCCGGCGCTACGCCCAGGAGCTTCGAAACCTCGGCGATCGTTCGCGCTCCCGGTGTTGCCACCTCTGCCAGCTTCGCCGCGGCCGCGGGCCGCGGCTCGCGCGGTGCAGGCGCCTCGGCGAGCTCGAGATTGGCCGCATAGCTCGCCGGTGTCAGAGAACACGATTGCGTCCTCGCCCGAGTCGGCGAGCACGTGGAATTCCTGGGATGCGCTGCCGCCGATCGCGCCGGTGTCGGCGTGCACGGCACGGAAGCGCAGCTTCAAGCGCGTGAAGATCGCGCTGTAGGCGTCGTACATCCGCCGGTAGCCATCCGCCAGCGAGTCCTCGTCGCATGTGAAAGCTGTACGCGTCCTTCATGATGAATTCGCGCGCGCGCATGACGCCGAATCGCGGGCGGATCTCGTCGCGGAACTTCGTCTGGATCTGGTAGAAGTTGACCGGCAGCTGGCGGTAGCTCTTGCAGCTCACGGCGCGCGAGGTCGGTGATGACTTCCTCGTGCGTCGGGCCGAGCACCATGTCGCGATCGTGACGGTCCTTGAATCGCAGCAGCTCGGGGCCGAACTTGTCCCAGCGTCCTGATTCGACCCACAGCTCGGCGGGCTGGGCGACCGGCATCGATACTTCGAGGGCGCCGGCGCGGTCCATTTCCTCGCGGATTATGCGCTCGACCTTGCGCAGCACGCGGAGTCCCATCGGCAGCCAGGTGTAAAGGCCGCCCGCTACGCGGCGGATCAGCCCGGCGCGCAGCATCAGCTGGTGGCTCACCACCTCGGCGTCGGCCGGGACTTCCTTCAGGTTCTGGATCGGATATGCCGACAGTCGCATGGATCACCCTTGGCGCGGCCAGTGTCGCCGGCCTCAAAGCGCGGTATCTTAGGCGCTGAACCCCGGCCATGCCACGGCATCCGCATGAAAGTGGACTTCAACGACATACGCTCAAGGCGCGGCATCTACCTGCTGCCGAACCTGCTGACGACGCTTTGCCTGTTCGGCGGCTTCTACGCGATCATCGCCGCGATTGACGGAAATTTCGAACGCGCGGCGATCGCCATATTCGTGGCGATGATCTTCGACGGGCTGGATGGACGCGTGGCCCGCCTCACGGGCACCGAGACAGTCTTCGGCAAGGAGTTCGACAGCCTGGCCGACATGGTGGCTTTCGGGGTGGCGCCCGCCGTCGTCTGCTACCAGTGGGGCGTCGCCCGCATTTCGGAGTACGGCGCCGCCTGGGGCAGGTTCGGCTGGATCGCCGCTTTCTTCTTTGCCGCCGCGACCGCGATGCGACTCGCGCGCTTCAATGCCCGCGCTGCGGTGCAGGACAAGCGCTATTTCGAGGGCCTGCCGTGCCCTTCCGCCGCGGCGGTCGTCGCCGCATTCATCGGCACCGCGCATAAATACGAACCGACCGGGCTGCTTGGATTCGACATGACAGGGCAGCCCGGGCTGATACTCGCATTCGTTGTCACTGCGCTGGCGGCGATCCTGATGGTCAGCCGGTTCCCCTATCGCAGCTTCAAGGACCGGGCGGCCGGCGAGCGCGTCCGCTATTCGAGATTCCTGCTGGTACCACTGGTCATCGCATTGATTGCGGTCGATCCTCCGATCGTCCTGTTCGTGCTGTTCGGCGGCTACGCGCTTTCGGGCCCGATTGGCTGGGCCTGGCTCAAGATGCGCAAGCGGCCGCGCAACGTCACCGGCGGGGCCGAGGGAGACTGAGCCCATGGACGCGCGGCGAAGCACTGTGCTGGACACGCTCGGCGTCACCGCCTACGTACCTCGTGGTCGACAGCCGGGCAGCGGCGGAGCAATGCCGGGGACGGAATCCGGCGTGGCAGGAATGGACTGGGCGGTGCTGGCTGAGACCGTGCGCGTGTGCCGCCTGTGCGGGCTCTGCGCTACCCGCACGCAGACTGTCTTCGGCGTCGGCGACGTACGTGCGCGGCTGATGGTCATCGGCGAAGCGCCGGGCGCCGAGGAAGACCGCCAGGGCGAGCCATTTGTCGGCCGCGCGGGCCAGCTCCTGAATTCGATGCTGAGGGCTGCCGGATTCGACCGCGCCGCAGGTCTACATCGCAAACGTCCTCAAATGCCGTCCGCCCAACAATCGTGATCCTGCGACCGAGGAAAGCGATCGTTGCCTGCCTTATCTCCGGCGCCAGATCGAGCTCGTCGACCCCGAAGTCATCCTCTGCGTGGGCCGCATTGCGGCCCAGCGCCTGCTCGGGCGCGACGATACGCTCGCGCGGATGCGCGGTCGGATCCACCGGCTGGGCCGAAGGCCGGTGATCGTGACCTATCACCCGGCTTACCTGCTGCGCTCGCCGACGGAGAAGCGCAAGTCCTGGGAAGACCTCAAGCTTGGCAATGGGAGTGATGGCCGGTGGCGACAGCACGTGAGTCGGTCGCCGCGCTCGCGTGGCGCTTCCGGCCGATGACCCAGGCGGACCTGCGCGCAGGTGACCGCGCTCGAGCGCGCGTCCTATGCGTTTCCGTGGAGCGACCAGATATTCAGCGACTGCCTGCGGGTCGGCTACCACTGCGTGGTCGTCGACACCCGGCCGGCGTCGCCGGTTACGCGGTGCTGTCGATGGGTGCGGGCGAGGCGCATGTGCTCAATCTTTGCGTCGGAGCAGGCGATCCGCCGGCGCGGCATCGGGCGCGCACTGCTGCTGGACCTGCTGCTCCATGCGCGCGATCGCGGCATCCGCGATGCCTTCCTCGAAGTGCGGCGATCCAATAAGGGGGCCATTTCGCTGTATCACGAAATAGGATTTGAATGCGTGGGGCAGAGGCGCGGTTACTACCAGTCGCATGACGGGCGCGAGGACGCCATGGTCTTCCGCCTCGAACTTGGCGCCCTGCGCGACGCGCGATGACAGCGCTGTCTGACGAGATTTCACGACGCCGAACATTCGCGATCATCTCGCATCCGGATGCCGGCAAGACGACGCTGACGGAGAAACTGCTGCTGTTCGGCGGCGCGATCCAGATGGCTGGCACGGTCAAGGGGCGCAAGGCCGCGCGCCATGCTACCTCGGACTGGATGCGGCTCGAGCAGCAGCGCGGCATCTCGGTGACCTCGTCCGTCATGCAGTTTCCGTATCGTGATCGCATCATCAACCTGCTCGACACGCCGGGCCACGAGGACTTTTCGGAGGACACTTATCGCACGCTGACGGCGGTCGACTCGGCGCTGATGGTCATCGACTGCGCCAAGGGGGTCGAGGAACGCACCATCAAGCTGATGGAGGTATGCAGGCTGCGCGATACCCCGATCATGACCTTCATCAACAAGCTGGACCGCGACGGACGATCGCCGGTCGAATTGCTGGATGAGATCGAGCGGGTGCTCGGCATCACCTGTGCGCCGGTCACCTGGCCGATCGGGATGGGCCGCGACCTGCGCGGCATCTATCACTTCCCGGAGGACAGGATCTACGTCTATGGCGGAGTTCGCGGCGGGCGCGTCGGGAAGAATGTGACGATTGACGGTCTCGCGAGTCCCGAGGCGAGTGAGCTGCTCGGCGATTCCGCGCAGGCTTACCGGGAAGAAGCGGCACTGGTGCGGGGCGCAATGCCGCACTTCGACGTCGCCGAGTACCTTGCCGGCAGGCAGACCCCTGTGCACTTCGGTTCCGCGATCGGCAACTTCGGCGTTGAGGAATTGCTGGCATCGTTCGTGCAGAATGCGCCGGCGCCCCGCGCACGCCAGACCACGACCCGCCTGGTCAGGAGCGACGAGTCGGCGTTGACCGGCTTTGTCTTCAAGATCCAGGCCAACATGGATCCCGCCCATCGCGACCGCATCGCCTTCCTGCGCATCTGTTCGGGCCGCTATGAGCGCGGCATGCGCCTCCATCAAGTGCGCCTCGGCAAGGAAGTCCGCATCGGCGATGCGATGACATTCATGGCGGCCGACAGGCAGCAGGCCGACGAGGCCTGGGCCGGCGACATCATCGGCCTGCACAATCACGGCACCATCAATATCGGCGACACGTTTTCCGAAGGTGAGACGCTGACATTCACCGGCATACCGAACTTCGCGCCGGAGATATTCCGCCGCGCCGTGCTCAAGGACCCGTTGCGCGTGAAGGCCTTGCAGAAGGGCCTCGACCAGCTGTGCGAGGAGGGCGCGACGCAGCTGTTCCGGCCGATGCGGAACAACGACACTGATCCTGGGCGCGATCGGGCCCCTGCAATTCGACGTGGTCGCATTCCGGCTGGCCGACGAATACGGCGTGAATTGCAGCTTCGAGCCCGTCAATGTCTCGACTGCGCGCTGGGTCGACTTCCAGGATCCCGGCAAGCAGGAGCATTTCCGGGAGCGCTGCTACGAGCACCTTGCAGTCGATCACGCGGGCCTGCTGGTCTACCTGGCGCCGACACGTATCAATCTCGAGCTGACCGTCGAGCGCTGGCCGGACGTCACATTCCGCGAGACGCGGGAGCACCTGGCGGTTGCCGCGTGAAACGCGTGCTCACGCGGCGCCCGGTGGTGGCATGGGCTCTGTACGACTGGGCCAACTCGACATTTGCGACGACCGTGATGGCGGGCTTCTTCCCGATATTCTTCAAGCAGTACTGGAGTGCGGGTGCCGAAGTCACGGTCAGCACGTTTCGCCTCGGGCTCGCCAATGGCGCAGGCAGCTTCCTGATCGCGCTCCTGGCCCCGCTGCTCGGGGCGATGGCCGATCGGGGCGGCGCGCGGCTCCGCATGCTTGCGTTCTTCACGCTAGTTGGCGCTGCAATGACCGCCGGACTCTACTGGGTCCAGCAAGGCGACTGGATTGCCGCGGCACTGGTGTATGCGGCGGCGGCAATCGGGTTTGCCGGAGGCGTGGCGTTCAATGACGCCTTGCTAGTCGACGTCGCGGAGCCCGCGGAATACGACCTCGTGTCGTCCTATGGCTACTCGCTGGGATATGCGGGCGGCGGACTCATGCTCATGCTGAATGCCGCGATGGTCGCGAGCCCCGGTTCATTCGGGCTCGCGGGCCCTGCCGAGGCCGTGCGCCTCGCGTATCCGATGGTTGCCGTCTGGTGGCTCCTGTTTTCGATTCCTTGCCTGCTGTGGGTGCGCGAAAAAAAGCCGGCACGGCCGTTGACGCCCCTGGCAGCAGCGCGCGCGGGCTTTCGCGAACTGCGTGCGACCATCGGTGCCATCCGCCTGTTGCGGCCGCTCGTGTGGTTTCTCCTGGCCTACTGGCTCTACATCGACGGCGTCAACACCATCATCAAGATGGCCGTGGATTTCGGCCTGTCGCTGGGCTTTCCGCAACAGAGCCTGATCACCGCGCTGCTGGTCACGCAGTTCGTGGCATTTCCTGCGGCGCTCGGCTTTGGCTGGCTGGGCGCGCGCATCGGAGCACGCAACGGGATCTTCATCGCTATCGCCGCCTATTCGGGGGGCACGATCGCTGCCTACTGGATGGACAGCATCGGCGATTTCTACATGCTGGCCGTCCTGATCGGGCTCGTTCAGGGTGGAATCCAGTCGCTGTCGCGATCCTATTTCGCCACGCTGGTGCCACCGGGCAAGCAGGGCGAGTTTTTCGGTTTCTACAACATGATGGGCAAGTTCGCAGCCGTGCTCGGACCGCTGGTGGTGGGCATCACCGCGCTCGTGACCGGCAGTTCGCGTGCCGGTATCCTGTCGGTCATCGTCCTGTTTGCCGGTGGCGCCCTGCTGCTGTGGAAGTCGCAGAGCGAAAGCTGAACCCACGGATCAGGGATCGAAGCGTCGGACCAGGGCACGCAGAAGCACGAGGTCGCGTGGACCGTGAGCCGGCAGGTAGCGCAGTCGCAGGTACAACTCGGTAATGGCCGAGGCCGGCGCTGCCAGGTCTGGGCGAAGATGACGCACGCGCGCCGCGAAGTCGCGCGGCGCCTCATGGGGTGCATTTTTCCACGCCCCGCCGGGCAAGCCTTTGAACAAAGCGCAGGTAACTGGAAGTCGCCGGGTCCTGCCGCCGCGGCCTGAACTCCCAGGCGAGCCATCCGAAGAGCAGGGCAAGCGCGATACCGAGCCCGATGCCCAGCACCAGCGCCAGGTCCTGCCAGTCCGGGTCGTCGAAACCGAATGCGCGCAGCAGTTGCTCCTGCTGGAGACGGTTGAATTGCACGACCCAGTCGTTCCAGTGCGCGTTGACGTTGTCCCAGATCATGCCTGCCTGCCACAGGACCCCGCTGTCGCGTATCAGGCCGCCCTCGCGCAGTTCATCCGCGGAAATCGCGGCCTCGAGTCCGCGCTCGATGCGCCCCGGCGCGACGGCAGCTGTCGGGATCAATCCGCGTCCATCCGGCGCCTGGCAGCCAGACCTCCGACCAGGCATGTGCGTGCGACTGGCGGAGGATCAGATAGCCGCCGATCGGATTCCAGTCGCCGCCCTGGTAACCGGCGACAACCCTGGCGGGTATGCCGGCGGCGCGCATCATCATCGTGAACGCCGAGGCGTAGTGCCCGCAGAATCCGCGGCGCGTGTTGAACAGAAAATCATCGACCGAGTCGCGGTCGAGGCCGGGCGGGGCCAGCGTGTAGTAGAAGTCCTGGTCGCGGAACATCGCGAGCACTGACTGGATGAAATCACGCTCGCCGGCCGTTTTCGCCCGCATGCCGCGCGCGAGCTCGATCGTGCGCGGATTGCGGCCCGGCGCCAGCTGCAGGTTCAGGTTGCGTAGCCCGGGCGAAATCTGCGTTCCGGCCTCGTAGCGCAAATACGAACGCGCATCGTATTGCAGCACCGAATTCACCGGATTCCGTGTCCGCAGCTGGTAGTCCCAGGTCTGCTGCGCCATCGTCACCGGCCACTCTTCCACCATATCAAGCGCAAACAGCATCCGCTGGCCGGTCGGTTCGAGCGTCACGGTGTAATCGACGGATTGCCCCGCATAGCGCACGCGCGGACGGAAATAGAACTGGTTGTCGCCACGCGACCAGGTGTATCCGTCGAACTCATGCAGCACCGGCCCGCGCCAGTAACGCGCCGAGGGAGGCGGTGGCGGTCCCCTGAACCGGACGCGAAATGCAACCGTGTCATTCAGGGTCAGGTCAGAGATGTCGCCCGGCGACATTTCATCGGTCAGACCGGTCAGCGCGCGTTCGCTGGATGGGGCGCCCCAGAAACTGCCCGCAATGCGCGGGAAAAACAGGAACAGCACCAGCGCCAGCGGCAGCGCCTTCAGGAGCATCGCGCCGGTCGCACGGAACGGAGAAGTCGCAAGGCCCTGGCCCCGGCGCGCGACCTCGAGCAGCGCCGCCGCCAGCAGCCAGACGGTCGGCACGACGAAGGCCATTGTGCGGATGTCCTGCGCATACAGGAAAGCGGCGAGGCACAGGAACCAGCCGATGAATATGAGCACGACGTGATCACGCGGTGCGCGGGTCTCGAGCAGCTTCAATGCGGCCATCAGCGCGAGGAGTGCCGTACCTCCGTCGAGACCCGTGATGGTCGAGTAGCTCGCAATCACGCCTGCCGTGGCGGCGAGCGCGATCGTCGTGCGCAGCACGGCACCCGGCAGCCGCCAGCGACGGCGTTCGGCGAGCAGCCGCCAGGCGCAGACCGCGAGTACCGAGCCTGTGACCCAGATACGCAGGTGAGCCATGTGCGGCACGAGTGCGGCAACCAGCCCCGCCATGGTCCAGGAGAGCCGCCGGAACTGCTCGCCGGGCTCAAGCATCGGCGGGCTCCGCGATCTTGTATTCGGCGAGGGCCGCGAGGCAGCGACGGCGCTGCTGGCGGCCGGGCTGCGGCGGAATCTCGACACCGGGCATGCGCAGACCAAATGTCTCGCCGCGACCCTGCGGCATCGACTATCCATCGCGCCAGCACCGACAATCTCGATTCCAGATCCGGGCCGGGGGCCAGCTCGAGGTCGAAGATCGGCACGGGTTCCGCTGCGCCGCTGAATTCCTTGACCAGGAGCTCGCCGCCCTTCGCGTAGGCTTTCCAGGCGATATGCCGCGGTGGATCGCCGGGGTGATAGTCCTTGAGTCCCGCGAAGTCATCGTCACCGCGCCGCATTGCCCCAACGCCGCCCTCGCCGGGCGCCGGGGGTGGCGCGGGAGCGTTGTCCGCGGGACGTGGATAGACGAGGCAGCGCCGCTCCGGATGCAGCACGGCCCAGGCGCGGAACAGGCCATAGGGAAAACGGGTCGTGATCTCGACGCGATCGAGCACGACAAAGCCGCGGCGTCGGGTGGCGACGCGGAGGTTCACCGTGGCTTCGCCGCCGGCGGCAATGGAAACAGGTTCGGCTCCCATCGCGGCAGTCGCAGTCTCGAGGTCGAAGCGCTCCGCGCGACCGGGATTCGAAAGCGCGAACTGGAAGATCGCATCCTGGCCGGCGAATGGCGGTTCAGTTCCAGCTTCATTGGCGACCACGGACTCGAGATTGCGGTGGCAGGCCTGCATCGCGACGAGTCCGAGCGCCGCGAGCAGGAATGTGAGTCCGAGTCCCAGGTTGTTGGCGTAGTTGAGCGAGCCGAGCAGCATCGCGAAAAGCATCAAGCCGAAGGCGGCGCCGAGGCCCGTTGGCAGGATATAGATGCGGCCACGATGCAGGGTCACGGGACCGCGATCCGGACCCTGGCGGCGGCGGATCCAGTTCCACACCCGCTGCCTGAGGAATCCGGTCAAGCGCATGCGTTACGCCCGCGACATCTGCTCAGGGTATCGGCACCGATTTCAGGAGTGCCGCAGCGATCTCCAGCGGCCGGCGCGCATCCTGCGCATCGCGTGGCCGCAGCCGATGCCCGACAACGGCGGCAAGCACGGCCTGCAAATCCTCCGGCAGGACACCCGCATGGCCGTGCAGGAATGCCCAGGCCTGCGCCGCGCGCAGCAGCGAGATCACTGCGCGCGGCGACAGCCCGGCCTGGTGCTGGCCGCTGTCGCGCGATGCGCGCGCCAGCGCCTGCACATAGTCGAGGAGCGCATCGCTCGCGTGCATCTCGGGTATGCGCCGCTGCAGCGACAGGATGACGGCGGGATCGAGCACGGCAGGCAGGTCGGCGAGCAGGTCGCGGCGGTCGCGTCCGCGCAGCAGTTGCCGTTCATGGCCCGCCGCCGGGTAGCCGAGTTCGATGCGCATCAGGAAGCGGTCGATCTGCGATTCCGGCAGCGGAAAAGTGCCGACCTGGAATGACGGATTCTGCGTGGCGACGACGAAGAACGGCTCCGGCAACATGTGAGTCTCGCCGTCAACCGTGACCTGGCGCTCCTCCATGGCTTCGAGCAGCGCGCTCTGCGCCTTCGGGGTCGCGCGGTTGACTTCGTCCGCCATCACGAGCTGCGCGAATACAGGTCCGCGATGGAACATGAATCGGCCGCTGCCGCGGTCGTAGACCGAGACGCCGATCACGTCGGCCGGCAGCAGGTCGCTCGTGAACTGGATGCGCTGGAAGGTAAGGCCGAGCACGCGTGCGAGCGCGTGCGCCAGCGTCGTCTTGCCGACACCCGGTATGTCCTCGATCAGCAGGTGACCGCGCGCCAGCAGGCAGCAGAGCGCGAGCCGGATCTCGCGATCCTTGCCCAGCACGACCTGGTTGAGGCTCGCGAGCGCAGCGAGCAGCTGCGCGCGTTCGCGGTCCGGGGTTTCAGCCATCGCGTTCATCGCAGCGAGGCTACCCGCTCGAGCTGGTCGGCAAGTTGCGCCAGTTCACGCTTGAACTCCTCGACCCTCGCCTGCTCCTGCGCGACGACCTCGGCCGGGGCATTCCGGACGAAATTGTCGTTGCCGAGCTTTGCCGTGGCGCGGGCGAGCTCCTGCTCGACCTTGCCCTGCCGCTTGCCCAGGCGCGCAAGTTCCGCGTCGATGTCAATCAGGCCTGCCATGGGCACGAGGATCTTCATGCCGCCGAGGAGCGCGGTGGCGGACTGCGGGGCCGCCTCGCCTGCATTCAGCGGGCGTGCCTCGCCAATACCCGCCAGTCGGGCGATCGACGCCGCGTTGCGGCCGTGCCGCGCCAGGTCTTCCTCGCCGGCATTCTGCAGCAGCACGGGAAGGCGCAGCGAAGGCGCGATGTCGAGCTCGCCGCGAATCCGCCGGATGCCCAGGACGAAATCCATGACCCAGCGCATTTCAGCGTTAAGCCCGGGTTCCGAAGTGCCGGGTACTGCGGAAGGGTAGGGCTGGCGCATGATCAATCCTGTCTCCTTCCCGGCGAGCGGCCCGACGCGCTGCCAGATTTCCTCGGTGATGAACGGCATCAGCGGATGCAGCAGGCGCAGCAGGGATTCCAGCACAATGATCAGCGTGCGACGGGCGCCGCGAAGCTCGTCTGGCCGGCTGTCCGGCGACTGCAGGACGGGCTTGCTGAATTCCAGGTACCAGTCGCAGAACTCGTACCAGGTGAATTCGTAGACCGCCTGTGCAGCAAGGTCGAAGCGGTACTGGGCATAGCCATCGCGCACGGCGAGAATCGCCGCATCCAGGCGCGAGCGTATCCAGCGGTCCGCGAGCGAGAGGGTCAACGGGGCCGGCGCCGCTGTCCGTCGCCGTCGCCATCAGCACGTAGCGCGAGGCGTTCCAGAGCTTGTTGCAGAAATTCCGGTAGCCCTCGACGCGGCCAAGGTCGAAGCGCAGGTCGCGCGACTGGGTGGCGAGCGAGGCGAAGGTGAATCGCAGCGCATCGGTGCCATGGGCCGCGATGCCGTCCGGATACTGCTTGCGCGTGGCCTTCGCGATCGCCGGCGCGAGTTGCGGCTGCATCAGGCCACTGGTGCGCTTTGCGACGAGTTCGTCGAGCGTGATGCCGTCGACGATGTCCAGCGGGTCCAGCACGTTGCCCTTGGACTTCGACATCTTCTGGCCTTCGTTGTCGCGGATCAGGCCGTGGACATAGACCTCACGGAACGGCACCTGGCCGGTGAACTTGAGGCCCATCATGATCATCCGCGCGACCCAGAAGAAGATGATGTCGAATCCCGTCACCAGCACCGACGTCGGATAGAAAATCTTCATCTCGGGGGTGTCTGCCGGCCAGCCCATCGTCGAGAATGGCCACAGCGCCGACGAGAACCAGGTGTCCAGCACGTCCTCATCCTGGGTCAGCATCACGCTGGCGGCGATGCCGTGGCGCCTGCGGACCTCGTCCTCGCTGCGCCCGACATAGGTGGCGCCGTCCGGCGCGTACCAGGCCGGAATCCGGTGACCCCACCAGAGCTGGCGGCTGATGCACCAATCCTTGATGTTGCGCATCCACTCGAAGTAGGTCTTGTCCCAGTTGGCGGGCACGAACCGGATGCTCCCTTCCTCGACGGCGCTCAGTGCCGACGCCGCCAGCGGCTCGATGCGCACGTACCACTGGTCGGTCAACCAGGGCTCGACGACCGCGCCGCTGCGATCGCCGCGCGGAATCATCAGGCGGTGTGCCTCAACCTTCGCGACCAGTCCCGCCGCTTCGAGATCCAGGACGACGCGCCTGCGCGCCTCGAAGCGGTCGAGTCCCCGATAGACATCCGGTGCCGCGTCACCTATGGCTGCGTCGGCGGTCAGGATGTTGATCAGCGGGAGGCTGTGCCGCTGTCCAACTTCATAGTCGTTGAAATCGTGGGCCGGCGTGATCTTCACGCATCCGGAGCCGAAGGCCGGATCGACATAACTGTCCGTGATCACCGGTATCTGCCGGCCGCTGAGCGGCAGCGAGATCTGCCGGCCAACAAAGTGCCTGAAGCGCTCGTCATCCGGGTGCACGGCGACGGCCGTGTCGCCAAGGATCGTCTCCGGGCGCGTCGTCGCGACGGTCAGGTGGCCGCTGCCGTCGGCCAGCGGGTATTTGATGTGCCAGAGTTGTCCGTCCTCCTCGGAGGAGAGCACTTCAAGATCGGACAGCGCGGTCTTCAGCACCGGATCCCAGTTGACCAGCCGCTTGCCCCGGTAGATCAGGCCTTCCTCGTGCAGGCGGACGAAGGCTTCCAGTACGGCAGCCGACATGCCCGGATCCATCGTGAAGCGATCACGACTCCAGTCCACGGAGGCACCGAGCCTTCGCATCTGGCGCGCGATGGTGCCGCCCGATTCTTCCTTCCATTGCCAGACGCGCCCGACAAAGCGTTCGCGCCCCAGTTCGTGCCGGGTCTGGCCTTCGGCGTTCAGCTGCCTTTCGACGACCATCTGTGTGGCAATGCCGGCGTGATCCATGCCCGGCTGCCAGAGTGCCTTGTCGCCCGACATCCGGTGGAAGCGCGTGAGCGCATCCATGATCGTGTACTGGAACGCATGCCCCATGTGCAGCGTACCGGTGACATTGGGCGGTGGGATCACGATGCTGTAAGCGGGTCCCTCACCATGCGGGGCGAACAGGCCCGCCTGCTCCCATTGCCGGTAGATGCGCTCTTCGATTTCGTTCGGGAAGTAGGTCTTGTCCATGAACCCGGCGGCCGCGTCAGTCCTCGTTCGTGGCGAGGTGTTCACGCAGTGCGGCGGCAACGAGTTCCGGCAGTGCCGCACGCAGTCGATCGATGACACGCTCGAACATGACGGCCTCGATGTCGCGCGCCGCGGCGTGCAGCAATTCGTCGGTCAGGTTCATCATGCGGCTGACCAGGGCCGCCTGCAGTGCCGCAATGTCGTCCGGCGACAGCAGGCCGGAGGCATAAGGACCATTCGCTTCATCGTCCTGTTCTGGGCGGGGAAAGCTGCCGGTCGCATGTAATTCGACGATGTCGGTTAGGATCGGCAGTTCGTCGGCCGGGTCGCGACTCACGAGTCTTCACCCATCTCATGCGTCCCGGGCTCGATGCCCTGGTCCCGGTAGAAACGGAAGCGGTCGCGGGCCGAGCTCCGCCGCTTTTCATCGGCGTCGACCACTTCTGCTATCCGCGCATAGCCCTGAAACGCGGCGGGTACGCCGGTCGCCAGGTTGACCAGCACATCACGGTCGTCAGGTCCCCCGCTCGCGCCCTCGGCGATGACGACCGGCGCTGCCGGTCCTTGCCGACTGCCATCCAGGGGCAGACGCTCATGCGGTACGAAACTTCGGTCGGCAAAGGTCCACAGCAGGTCGTCGAAGGCATCGACCGTCCCCACCGGGATCAAATTCCACCCGGACGCGATGCTCCTGCAACCAGGCTTTTTCGACCAGCCGGCACGCAAATCTCAACCGCGTCGCCGGGTCCGCGCTCGCCAGCACGTAGAAATCCACGCGCGGCATCGTCATATCCCTCAGTCTCCGTGCAGCAGCCAGTCCACCAGCAGCGGCACGGGTCGGCCGGTGCTGCCTTTCTGGCTGCCGGTCAGGTAGGCGCGTGCCGGCGATGTCCAGGTGCGCCCAGCGCAGGCCGTCGGCGAACTTCCACAGGAAGCAGGCCGCGGTGATCGCGCCGGCCTCGCGGCCGGCAACATTCGCCATGTCGGCGAAGTTGCTCTTCAGCAGTTCCGAATATTCCTCCGCGACCGGCATGCGCCAGGCACGGTCGTCGGCACGTTCGCCGGCGGCTGATAGCGCAGTGGCGAGCTTGTCGTCCGGCGAGAACAGGCCGCAATAATGCGCGCCGAGCGCGATCACGCAGGCGCCCGTCAGGGTGGCGATGTCGACGACGGCGCGCGGCTTGAAGCGGCGCGCGTAGGTGATGCCGTCGCACAGGATCAGCCGGCCCTCGGCATCGGTATTCAGGACCTCGATGGTCTTGCCGGACATCGACGTGACGATGTCGCCTGGCTTGGTCGCGCGGCCATTCGGCATGTTCTCGCAGGTCGGGACGATGCCGACGACGTTGACGGCAGCGCCGATCGTCGCGAGCGCCTTGATCGTCCCGAACACGCTGGCGGCACCGCTCATGTCGAATTTCATCTCGTCCATGGCAGTCGGCTGCTTCAGCGAGATGCCGCCGGTGTCGAATGTGATGCCCTTGCCGACCAGTGCGACCGGTGCCGTTCCGCGCTTCGTTCCGCGATACTCGAACACGAGAAGCCGCGCGGGCTCGTCCGAGCCGCGCGTGACTGACAGGAAGGAGCCCATTCGAAGCCTGCGGATGGCGCGCTCATCGAGCACGCGCACGCGGATCTTGCGATGTTCCTTTGCAAGCTTGCGCGCTGCGCTCGCCAGGTAGGAAGGCGTGCAGACGTTCGCCGGCAGGTTCGCGAGGTCGCGCGTCAGTGCCATGCCGGCGGCGATGCCGCGGCCGTCGCGGATGCCGCGTCGCGCGCCGGCAAGGTCGGCGGATCGAACGCCGATGCCGAAGCCGGGCGAGCTTCGGTCGCGGCGGCTTCTTGCCGGACTTGAGGTCGGGTATGCGGTAGAGGGTCGAGGAGACGCTTCCGCCGCGAGTCGCGCGGCGTAGTAGGCATCGAGACCCGGGAACCGGCTCCGCCGGCAGGTACAGGCATGGCATTTGCGGCACCGCTTTTCGCCAGCCAGTTGGTCGCGACGAAGATGGCGCGGCGATAGGTCTTGCGGCCATAGCCTTTCTTCGTGCCGAGGCCGACCAGCAGAACACGCTCAGCGGGGCCTTTCAGGCCTCCCATGATCGGCAGCGCCTCGCCGCTCTTGCCGCTGAAATCGCCGCGACGCAGCACCCGGCGGATGGCGCCGCCGCTCGCGCGGTCGAGTTCGCGCGCGGGGCCCGTCATCTCCGCGCTTTCGTGGATTCCGACGATGGCGCAGGCCGTCCGCTGCCGCGCTGCCGATGAACCGGTGGCGTGAAACTGCATGTTTCGCTCGATCCCCTGAATGCGCCGCGCTGCCGCGGATCCTGCCCGTTGAGTGCACTTTCGTCGCTGGTTTACCGTGTCCACGCCAGTTTAATCGAAAAGGACGGATCCGCGCGCCGGGATCCGCACAATATCGGCCTTGTTTGCCGCACATTGACCGCTATGTCCTGCGCGAAGTCGCGGTGTCGCTGGCGGCCGTGACCGCTCGTGCTGCTGGCGATCCTGGTCAGCTACCAGGTGGCGCGGATCCTCGGCCTCGCCGCGGAATACGGGTTTCCACAAGACATCGTGTTCGCGCTGATCGGCCTCACGACGCTCGAGAACCTGATGGTGCTGGTGCCGATCAGCATGCTGCTCGCGGTGATGCTGGCGCTCGGCCGGCTCTACCACGAGAGCGAGATGGCCGCGGTGCGCGCCTGCGGCATCGGGCCGGAGCGGCTGTACCTGCCGGTGTACGCGCTGGCGCTGCCGGTCGCGCTGGGCCTCGCCTGGCTCACGCTTCGTGGTCGGCCCGGCGGCGCGCGACGGCGCCGAGGAACTGCGCGGCCGCGGCATGCGCGACGCGCAGTTCGGGCATGCTGGAGCCCGGGACATTCCGCACCTATCGCCGATGGCAAGGCGGTGTTCTACGCCGAGCAAAGCGACGCCGACGGTCGGCTCATCAATGTCTTCGTGCAGCGCTATGCGGACGATCGCGTCGAAGTCGCGACGGCGGCCTGGGCCGAGCAGCGCGTGCTGGATGGCGGCCGCACGCAGCTCGTCGTGTTGCACGATGGCGAGCGCATCGAGGGCGTGCCGGGCCAGGCCGACTTCCGGCGCATCCGCTTCGTCGAGCACGGCATCCCGGTGGTCGTGCCGGAACCGGGCGCGGGGCCGGACAATCCGGAGCGCAAGCCGACCGGCGAGCTGATCGGCTCGGCCGAACTCGTCGACATCGCCGAGCTGCAGCGGCGCATCTCGATGCCAGTCATGGTGCTGGTGCTGGCGCTGGTCGCCGTGCCGCTGTCGGCGCTGCGGCCGCGCGAGGGCCGCTATGCGCGCGTCGCGGTCGCGATCCTGCTCTATTTCGTCTACTCGAACCTGGTCTCCGCCGCGCAGATCTGGATCGAGAAGGGCCGCCTGCCGCCGATGATCGGCATCTGGTGGGTGCACGCGCCTGTCCTGGTCGTGGGACTCGTGCTGCTGCACCGGCAGAGCCCCGTCCTGTGCTGGCGCGGCCCGCGAGGGCAGCGGCATGACGCTGCTCGACCGCTATCTGCTGCGGACGGTGCTGATGCACACGCTGATGGTCCTGGCGGTGCTGCTCGCGCTGATGACGCTGGTGACACTTCATCGGCCAGCAGGACGACATCGGCGAGGGCAGTTACGACGTCGCGGGTGCCTTCTTCGTCACGATGCTGTTGCTGCCGCAGCAGGCCTATGAGCTGCTGCCGATCGCGACGCTGATCGGCGCGATCATCGGACTCGGCGGACTTGCGCGCGACAGCGAGCTGACCGATCGTGCGCGCGGCCGGCGTGTCGGTCGCGCGCATCGCCGGGTCGGCGGCGCTCGCGGGTCTCGTCGTCGCCGCGACTGCTGTGGGTGATCGGCGAGTACTTCGCGCCGCCCGCGGACCAGTACGCACGCCAGTACAAGATCTTCAGCCGCTACTCGCAGCTCGAGTTCGCGGGCAGCCGCAGCGCCTGGGTGCGCGCAGGGGTCCTGGTTCATCAACGTGCGCCAGCAGGCGGCCGAGAACCTGTTCGGCGGGGTGTTCGTCTACGAACTCGACGCCGACCGACGCCTGCGGCTGGTCGGCCGCGCCGATACCGCGAACGCAGGACGGGAGCGGGCGCTGGGTGCTTTCGAACTACGCCGAGACCCGGCTCGAGGCCGATCACGTGAAGGCGCGGCGTCAGCACCGCGAGGTGGCCGGTGCCGAGTTCAATGCGGATTTCCTCGGCCTCGCGGTCACCGAGGCCGGGCTCGCTGCCGCTGAGCGACGTCTTACGCCTACAAGGAGCACCTGCGCGCGAACGACCTCGACGCGCGGGCCTGGGAGATCGCTTTCTGGTCGCGCATCGCGCGGCTGGTCGCAGCCGTCGTGGTCTGCGTGTTTGCGGTGCCGTTCGCGTTCGGACCGCTGCGTTCGGCCGGCGCCGGTTCGCGCACGGTGCTCGGCATCATGGCCGGCGTGCTGTTCATGCTGCTGACGCAGACGCTCGAGAACAGCGGCCAGGTCTATGGCCTCAATCCGCTGCTGGTGGCCTGGGGGCCGACGCTGCTGCTGATCCATCGTCGCTTTCGTCGCGATCTGGCGCGCGCACTAGACGCTGCGTCATTCGCGCAGCATGCGCATCCGGCCGGCGAGATCCTGCAGGCTGCGGCCCCGGGCCATCGAACGGAATCCAGGCAAAATTGGCGATGAGCGGCAGCAACAGCAGCGACGCCGGCGACGATGCGCGCCGATACCCGGGCGCGGATGCCAGGCGCATCCAAATTCGGCCACAGCGGCGAGCGCAAGGCCCAGCCCGAAGCGCCTTGCAGCGAGATCCCATGGCACGCGCAGCGGGCATCCCGCGCAATCGAAGCGGAGCCGCCAGGCCTTCATCCCGAGCGTCTGGCCGCCCCGGGTCCAGCAGAATCCGAAGTAGGCGAGTGCGAGCAGGCCAGGTAGCGCGCGATAGGCCAGGTGGCGGCGGACACCCTGCGTGCGACGTCAGGATCGCCTCGCCGCCAGTCAGTGGCAACAGCGCAAGGTCGCCACGAACAGCGAGCGCGAGCAACAGCAGGCAAGTCGTAGAAGAGCGCGCGCAAGGCGGCGGAAGAGTCCGGCTGCGGTCGCGCCCGTCGTGGATTGCTCATCCATGCGGGCGCGGATCTGTAATGCGTCAGTGGGCTGTTTGCTCGCCGGACTGCCCGGCCTGCTGCTCGATGTAGCCTTGCTTGCTGCGCAGGATCTGGCGCACCTGCTGCGACGCTCGGGCGGTCCGCGATGCGCGCGATGGCCTCGGGCAGTTCGTGCCAGTCGCGGCCCCAGCTCAGCAGGCGCGCCGCGTCCTTGACGACCGCGGTGATCGTCGTGTCGTTGACTGGGCTTCGGCGGTCTTGCCGGACGACCTCGGCTTGCCTCGGGCCGCGGGCCGGCCGCGGCTTGACGACGGTGGACGTAGAGGTGGTGCCGTCGCTTTCGCTGGTGCCTGTGCGCGCGCCTTCCGAGCTGGCGCTCGCGCTCGGGCTCGGCGATCGGCACGAAGCGCTCGACATGCTGCGAGCCGACGAGGTTGGTCAGGAACGACATCATTTCGAGCGCCTCGGACAATGACGGATCGCCGGCGGCGAGTCGCGTCTTCACGATGTTCTGCAGGTCAGCAAGCCGCTGGCGCGCGAGGTCAATGACCCACTTGGTCGGACGCTGGTGATTCGGCCAGGGCTGCACCAGCCAGTACTGGTCCTCGGGCAGGTCGGCGTAACGCGGCGTGCAGATCGAGGCTCTTCTGCCACTTCTGCAGCAGCTGAAGCACGCGTTCGTCGGCCGGGGTCATTGCTTGTCACCGAGCCAGGGTCCTGCGAGGCAACATAAGCCAAGCACCGCGCCGTCGCAGCGTTTTGCGCGCAGTTTTTGAGGTCCGTCACATTGGCAGCGTGCCGCAGGCGCGCAGTCCGCGTACCGGCGGCTGGCCGCGAGCGCGGCCTCGAGGTCCGGCCCCAGCGCGCGCTGCCAGGAGCCGTACATCGGGTTCGGGAGCATGAACCAGCGCACACCCCACCAGTCGTCATGGCGCGCAGCGCGCCGTTCGCGTTCCGGCGACTTCTGCGCGTCGCACGTCGGGCAGGAAATCCGCGAGGTCGTCGCCGACATTCAGCACGATGCGATAATCCCGCGCGACTCAACTGGCGGCGCGACAGTTTCTCGCTGACCCATTCGGGCCGCTCGCCCTTCAGCATCAGGTCGCTCCGCGAGCGTCGGCGCATCGAGACCGAGCGGCGCGCAGGTTGGCGAGCGTGTCGTCCTGTTGCGGGCAGGTGGCAGACGATCCCGCACGCGCCTGCATTCGCGATTCGTGATGAAGAAGACGCGCACTGGACGGCCCTGACGGATCCTTCAACGCCGCGCGCCGCGCGGATGAATTCCGACGCGCCCGGCACGGCGGCGCCGCGCGCTCGGCAAGCCAGGCATCCCAAAGCGCATCAAATTCGCCCGCGCAGGTTTCCTCGAGCAGCATCCGCGCTTGCGGCGCGCGAGTTGTCGAGCACGGTTTCGTCGATGTCCATGACGACGGCCGGCGGCAGCGTGGAGAATCCGCCAGTCTGGGTGGGTTCGGCCGACCAGCCCGCATCGGCGAGGCCGGATTGCGAGGCTGCCGAGGGCGTTCCGGTAGATTCCTTCTGCCGAAGCGCGGATACTCGGCGGAGTTCCGGACCCACAGCGTGGCGCGCTCGCCGCCTTCGGCAAACGCGCGGCCCGGAGCGCAGCGCGATCCCCGAGGGTGATCCTGAGGCCGCGGTGTCGCACAGCCGGACAGGGCGAGGACAACAACTGCCGTAACCAGGCGCCGCAGCATCATTCACCTGCCCCGGTTCATCAATCGACGACCCGTACGCCTTCAGCCGCAGTGCGCTCCGCATAAAGCGCGGAGAGGCGCCCGGTCATCGGGCCGATTTTGCCGTCGCCGATCTGCCTGCCGTCCACCCAGGTGACACCGGCAAGCTCACCCATGGTCCCGGTGCAGAAGACTTCATTCGCGCGATAGAGCTCGGTCAGCGACAGGTCGCGCACTTCGCAATCGATGGCATGCGCGCGGCAGATGTCCAGCACGGTCGCGGCGGGTGATTCCCTCGGGGCAGGCGGCAAGCGTGGGCGTGAGGAGTCGCTCGCCCTTCAACCATGAACAGGTGCGTCGCATTGGTTTCGGCGATGAAGCCGCGGAGGTCCAGCATGATCGCATCGTCCGCGCCCGCCGCATTCGCCTGGATCTTCGCGAGGATCGATGACAGCAGGTTGGCGTGATGGATCTTCGGATCGAGACAATCGGGCGGTGAGCGGCGCATGCTGCTGGTGATGAGCTTGAGGCCCTGCTTCGAGTAAACCGGCGCCTTGTGCTCGGCTAGCACGATCAGCGTGGGCCCTGCGCGGTTGAGCCGCGGGTCCATGCCGGAGGTGATCTTCACGCCGCGTGTCAAGCGTTAGGCGGATGTGCACGCCGTCCTTCATGCCATTGGCCTCGAGCGTGCGGCGGATCTCCGCAATGATCGATGCGTCGTCGGGGATTTGTTCGAAGGCGAGCGCGAGCGCCGACGAACGCAGACGTTCAAGGTGTTCGTTAAGCGCGAAGATGCGGCCCCGGTAGAGGCGCAGCCCTTCCCAGACCGCGTCGCCGCCCTGCACGGCACTGTCGAAGGGGCTGATGCCGGCCTTGTCGCGGTGCACGAGCTCGCCGTTGATGTTGACGATCAGGTCGCGATTGCGCTCGTCGAACTGCTGGAGCATCGGATCCTCAGGGCTTCAGCCGAGTGCTGATAGAGCTTCTCATACCAGCGTTGGCACTCCGCAAGCAGGGGCCGCTGCGATTCGGGCAGCATCACCGGTTTCGGCCGCCAGGGCTCGAACCCCGTGGATGCCTCGACGGCAGCGTACCAGTGCGGCGCCCAGACGCCATCCGTGTCGCGCCGCCCGGGCGCCCAGGACAGCATTGCGGGCAGGAACGGGATGCCAAGCGCCGCGCAAAGCCTTGTCAACGTTGCCTCAGGATCGCGCAGGACATCGCTCGCCAGCACGACCGGCGGCGCCCGCCCCAGGCGCTCGGCAACGCGTTCGAAGATTTCCCATTGCTGCGCGAGTCCTGTATCGGCGAGTCCCGCCCCCGGATAGGTGCGCAGGAGCGAGGCAAGCATTTCGTCCGGCTCCCGGATCAGGAACGCGTGCGTCAGGTGATCGAGCCAGTCGCGGCCGATTTCCGGCAGCAGATGATGAGCCATGTGCTTCTGGTACCAGACCTTGCGGCCGTCCGGCACCGGGCCGACAAGTGATTTCGCCACCTTGCGCCAGTCAGTTTCCTGCGCGGCGATCACTTCATCACGACCGGGATGCCGGGTGCCGGTGACGATGAGGTAGTGCGCATAGAGCGGCTCGTCACTGACGGTAGTGTCAGGCCGACTGCCAAACGAGCGCATCATCGCGGTCGAGATGTTGCGCGGGCCGGACCACATGGCAATGCGCAGGGCGTCTGTTGTTTTGGTGGGCATTGTTCTCGATGGCGCTCCCAGAGGGATTCGAACCCTCGTACCAGCCTTGAGAGGGACGCCAGAGCGTCTTCTGGCGTCTCCGGCTGTATCGTAACTCACTGAAAAGGCTGAAAACGAGGCTATTGCTGTATACCGTTGTCCGGGGTAGTGTTTCCGTACCGTTCCGTACGGGGCATTTCAGCCTTGTCTGACCTCTCACGAAAACGCGACCGCGATCGACTCCAGATTCGACGCGAGCCGTACTGGCAGCGACTCGCTGCCGGCGCCTACCTGGGCTTCCGTCGCGGTCCTGATACCTGGATTGCACGATACCGGGGTCGCGACCGGAAGCAAAATTACCAGACGCTCGGCGAAGCGCTTGATTACGACGAGGCCAAGCGTGCGGGCGAGGCGTGGCTGTCGCAGCTCGCCGCCTCGCCGGTCAAGGCGATGCAGCGCGGAACCGTCAGGGTGGCTCTGGAAGCGTATCTGGCCCATCTTCGGCAACAAGGGCAGGGGAAACGCTGCCGCCGAGATCGAGGGCCGCTACCAGGCCGTCGTTTGGCCAGACGAGATGGCCGAGAGCGGCACTCGAAAGCCTGACGTATGACGACTTCGTGGCGTGGCGCGAACGACTGCGCGCGGGCCGGCTGAATCGTTCTGTGAATCGGCAGGTTCGGGCCGTGGTAGCCGGACTCAATCGGGCGCACCGTCTCGGCCATGTCGGCAATCCGACCGCCTGGCGCATTGAGCCGCTGACCGATGACGTGGATGATGGCGGCGAAACGGCTGTCATGCTGACGCCGGATCAGCGGGCGGCACTGATCGCCGCTGTGGGCTCATTCGCGGCTGACTTCCTGCGCGGGCTCGAGTTGACTGGCGCGCGACCCGGCGAACTGGCCGCTGCGACCGTTGCAGACTTCGATGGGGCGAGCGCTGAAGCTGTCGCACCGGAAGGGGCGATCAGGAAAACTTCGCGCCCGCTACGTCACGCTGTCCAGCGAGGGTGTTCGATTCTTCAAGTCCCAGGTTCGACGCAAGCTGCCGGCCACGCCGATCTTCACGGAGGACGGCGTGCAATCGTGGCGGCGGCACAAGTGGGCGAGGGCGGTGAATGCCGGGGTTCTGGCGCACAACCGCAAGGCGCGGGGCAAACTACGAATACCGCCCGAGGCGTCGGCCTACTCGTTTCGGCACTCGCGGATCAGCGAGTTGCTGCAGGTGTACGGAATCGACCCACTGACCGTGGCGCAGCAGACGGGCACGAGCCTGGCGATGATCGAGAAGGCCTACTTCCGCTTCATCCCGTCGGCCATGAAGGAAAAGCTGGAGGCTACGCGATAGGCGTGGGGAGTTGAGGAAGGCTTTCCATGGTGCCATCGTAATCGTCGACAATTGGGGTCCGTATCGTATTTCTCGTTAATTGCTTGACAGGCAATTAAGCGGAAATAGAATACGGCCATGAAACGGCGCCTTGGAAACCTCGAACAACTGCTCCTGGCCTACACCCAGATGCGCGGCGTATCGACCTTGCGCACCGGCGAACTCACCAGCCCGCTTCGCCTGTCCGCCAAACAGGAACGTGAACTGCTCGGCCGCATGACTCGCGCCGGGTTGATTGCGCGCGTGCGGCGGGGCCTCTACCTGGTGCCCTCCACGGCTTCCGCTGGGAGGGCTCTGGTCGCCGGACCCAGCCCTGGCCCTTGCCACATTGATTGAAGACCGCGGCGGCCGCTACCAGATCTGCGGCGCGAATGCCTTCAACCGGTATGGGTTCGACAATCAGGTGCCGAACCGAATATATGCCTACAACAACCGGATTTCTGGCGACCGGCGCATCGGGACAGTACAACTCAACCTGATCAAGGTCTCGGATCGCCGGCTCGGCGACACCGAGGAGCAGCTTGCCGCGGATGGTCGCGTTGCCATCTGGTCATCCCGCGTCCGCACGTTGGTTGACGCAGTCTACGACTGGTCTCGCTTCAACGGTCTTCCCCGCGCCTACCAGTGGATCCGCCAGGAGATCATCAAGAAGCGTGTCGACCCTGCCGACCTGGTGCGGGTGGCGATCCGTTACGGCGACAAGGGGACGCTGCGACGCATCGGCGCCCTGCTGGAGCGGGAAGGCATCCCGGATGCGCTCCTGCGCAAGCTGGAGCGCGCATTGCCGCGCACCAGCGGCCCCATTCCCTGGATCCCGACAGCCAGAAAACGCGGCCCCGTGAGTCAGCGATGGGGCGTGGTGTTGAACGGAGACGCCTGAGATGCCGATTCGCTGGCACGAGGATGACCCGAAATTCCTGGAGCGGGCGATCGAGTTCACGGCGGTCCGCACGGACTTCCTTCCGGCGCTGATCGAAAAGGACTACTTTGCGAGCGTCCTGCTCGAGTATCTGGGCGAGCGGCACGGAGAGCTGACATTCAAGGGCGGCACATCATTCTCCAAGGTGCACGCGAGGTTCTTCCGGCTGAGCGAAGACCTGGACTTCACCATTCATACTCCCCTGGACGCATCGCGGGCCGCCCGGCGGCGCGATTCCGACCGTCTCAAGGCCGCAGTCGCCGACTTGCCACGCGCATTGCCGGCCTTCACGATCATCGAGCCACTGAGAGGAGCGAACGAGTCCACACAGTACAACGCGTCCGTGGGTTACCGATCCCTGGTGGCGGCGTCCGAACCCCTAATCAGCATCGAAGTGGGGCTGCGCGAGCCGCTCATGACGAATCCGGTTCACGGTATGGCGCAGACGTTGGTCCAGGACCCTGTCACCGGCGCATCGCTAGTACCACCCGTCCAGATCCGCAGCCTGTCACTTCTCGAGGCTGTGGCCGAAAAGATCCGAGCCGCACTCTGTCGAAGGGAAGTCGCGATCCGCGATTTTTTCGACATTGATCGACTTGCGCACACGAATCTGCTTGATCCGGCAGACCCGGCCCTGCTGGCACTTGTTGGGCGCAAGGTCATGATTCCCGGCACCGGCGCGGTTGATGTTTCGAGCTCACGTCTCGGCGTGCTGGCTGCGCAGGTCGAGGGATCGCTCCGGCCCGTCCTGAGCGCCAGGGTGATCGCGGAATTCGACCTGGAACGGGCGGTCGATATCGTTCGTCACATCGCGAGGGAGCTGACGCAGGCTCCGTGAGCTCGGCGCCGCTGAGCCGCTCGCTGCCGGCGCGGGGCTCGGTAAGGGCGCCATGTTCATTGCAGCGCCTATCCCGAGCGCTGCCGGCGAAGCTGCCCGTTCCTGTCACAAGTGCCCCCGTGTTTCCGAGCGAAGATGCCAGGAATGCACGTTGCCGCTGTTACCAATCGGCGCGCAGGTCCCCGTCAGCGCAAGCGAAGGGCGCACTTACGAGTCGCTGCGCGACTCAGTGCGCCTGGGGGCCGGCGTTTCCGCCTTGCCCCCAGGACCCCCGCCTGGCCGCGCCGACATCGAGTGAATCGAATGCGGTGCGGCGGGGCGGGGAAGGACCGGGTGCTACGGCCCGCCGCGGGCGGTCCGGGTCCCCGGTCCCGACGAGTCGCAGAGCAGCACGAGGAGCGCGTGTCGGCATGGCCATCTACCACCTGACCGTGAAGCCGGTATCGCGCGGGGCCGGTCGCAGTGCGACCGCCGCTGCGGCCGTACCGCGCGGCCGAGCGGATCCTCGACCACACCACCGGCCAGGTGTTCGATTACACGCGCAAGTGCGGCGTCGAGCATGCCGAGATCGTGCTGCCGCTGGACGCCGCGAAACGCGACATCAACTGGGCGCGGGATCGGCAGCAACTGTGGAACGCAGCCGAGGTCGCCGAGAAGCGCATAGACGCACGCGTGGCGCGCGAGTACGAGGTCGCGCTGCCGCAGGAACTGACGCAAGCGCAGCGGCTGGAACTCACGCGGACGTTCAGTCAGGAGCTCGCAAACCGCTACGGCTGCGCGGTGGACTTTGCCCTCCATACGCCGCACCGGATGGGCGATGAACGAAACTTCCATGCCCACATCCTGACGACCACCCGCCAGATCGAGCCGGCCGGGCTCGGCGCCAAGACCTCGATCGAGTGGTCCGAAACCGACCGGGCAAAGCGGGGACTCAGCTCTGGCAAGGAAGAGATTGCCGAGATCCGCGAGCGCTGGGCAGTGCTCACCAACGAGAAGCTACAGACGCTCGGCCACGAGGCCCGGGTCGATCATCGGAGCCTGGAGGCGCAGGGGATCGAGCTGGAGCCGACCGTCGCACCTGGGACCAGCTGTCAGCAGCATGCAACGGCGGCGGGATGGCGACCGAGGTCGGAGAGCGGATCGAGGCCGAGGTACAGGCGCGGCTCGAACTCGCCGCCGAGATCGGCCGGCTGCAGCGCGAGATCGAGCAGGTTAATCGCTCAATCATTGAATTATCGACTGACATCCGGGCCGCGCTCACGGCTCGAGACACGGGCCAGAGCCAGGTGGCAGCCATGCGATGGGATGGCGAACCTCGGCAAACGAACGAACAGATGCGTGAGGCTGCGCGCGAGCAATGGCTTGAGTACCGCGCGCAACAGGCGGCCAAGGGCATGGATATGGATATGGGCCAGGGAATGGACACGGAGGCCGTTCCGGGCAGAGGGAAAGGCCACGAAATGCCCGACGATGACTTCTCTCTGTAAAGCCGTGCGTCGCAAATGTTATGCGGCGGAATTGATGTCTGATAGCGCGCAATTCCCATCGGCATTCGGTGTGTCCAAGTCTCACGCTATGGCGGCGTGACTCACATACGGAAGTCTCCGAAGAAGTCGGGGCAGTTCAACATGCACGTCCCGCCATGAGGAGAATTGCCTTTCGTTTGGACTTGCCCCGGCCCAGGTAACCGATTTCGAACTTTGATCTGCTGGGTTACGGCGCGACGTTTGTGGCAGCGAATCGCCCGTAGCGCAGCGCCAGCGTCGGCAGTATCAGCAGATTGAGCGCCGTCGATGTGACGAGACCGCCCAGAATGACAAGTGCCATCGGGCCTTCGATTTCTCGCCCCGGCGCGCCGCTGCCGATGGCGAGCGGTAATAGTCCGAACGCCGTGACTAACGCGGTCATCAATATTGGTGCAAGGCGCTCCTCTGCGCCCATCATCGCCGACTCAAGCCTCCACTCACGACCTTCGATACTGACGAGGCGTTCGTAGTGCGACAGCATCATGACGGAGTTTCGCAGTGTGATGCCGAACAGGGTTACGAAGCCGACGAGTGCTCCAATCGAAATCAACCCGCCGAGCGCGAATACTGCGATGACGCCACCCACGAGTGCAAACGGCAGATTGAGCAACACAAGGGCCAGATTTCGCCAGCTACCAATAAAGAGAGACAGCAACAGAATGAGTCCGATCCCGGCGATGCCCGCGTTGACGAGCAGACTGCGGCTCGACGCCCGTTCCGCCTCGGCCGCTCCCGAGAATTCGAGGTAGCTCCCAGGCGGCAGGGTCACCTGTTGCGCGAGCCGCTGGCGGGCGTCGACGACGAACGAGCTGACGTCACGCCCCGTGACATTGCAGGTGACCGTTTGCACGCGGCGCGCGCCATTGTGTAGAACGACGTAGCGTCCCGAACTCAGGTAGATGTTGGCGACGTCCTTGAGACGAAGGTACGTGCCGGTCGGATTACGCAGGCTGAGATCGCCAACTGCCGCCAGGTTGGCGCGTTGGTTCGCGTCGAGGATGACAGCGACGTTATAGACGCGGTTGGCGTCGTAGATCTGCCCCACGACTTCGCCCTGGTAGGCCACGCGAATCGCATCGAGGACGTCGACCGGGTCGAAGCCCCAGCGCGCGAGCCTCTCGGGTCTCAGCGCGATCACGAGCTGCGGAGTACCTGCAGGCGATTGGACCTGAATATCCGTCGCACCGCGGGTGCCGCTCAGCACCTGCGCCACCTGCTCGGCCTCACGGTCCAGTTGATCGAGATCATCACCGACGATGTTGACCGCGACGGCCGCCGTGTAACCCGAGAGCGTCTCTTCGATTCGTTCCGTAAGAAAGGTCTTGACTGCAAAGTTCACGCCCGGAAAGACGGCGAGGACGCGACGCACCTCGCCCTGCGCCGCCTCCGCAGCCGCTCCTGCGAGCGGCTTGCAGGTCGACTTCAAACTCGCTGTAGTGCGTCCCCCAGGTATCATCGGCGAGCTCCGCGCGCCCGGCGCGCTGACCCACCGAGCGCACAAAGGGCAGTCGCAGAAGCTCCTGCGATACTCGGTCCCCAGGCGAGCGACTCCTTGAGCGAGGTGCCAGGGTTGCCGGACATGTGAACGATGAAATGCCCCTCGCGAAGCCTCCGGGATGAACGATGCTCCGAAGAACGGCAGGGCGAGCAGGCTGATCGCCATCCAGAGCGGCGCAAAAAAGAGGACTGTACGCCTCCGTTGCTCGACTACCTGCAACAGGCGCCGATAGCGCGTTTAAGCCAGGACAAGAGCGGCGGATCGTGCTCGGGCAAGGTCCGATGACTCAAGAGCACGAGGCAGAGTGCCGGCGTGACGGTGAGCGCGACGACGAGCGAGGCCAGTGTCGCCGCACGTAGGCGATGGCGACAGCGCGAACAAGCCGCCCCGCAATGCCCGCCAATGTCAGCACCGGGAGAAACACGAGCGCGATCGCCAGCGCTAGCGTAGACGACAGCACTTCGGACTTCAGCCGTCGCATCGAGATGACGCCAGGCTTGCCGCTTCCGAGTGCGCCCGCGTGCCGATGTCGCGCAAGCGCCGATAGACTTCTCGAGCAGGTGTGACGTCATCATCGACCAGCAGGCCGATGGCGATGGCAAGGCCGCCAAGCGTCATCGTGTTGAGACTGCAGGCCGAGTTGATCGAGCACGATCACAGATCCCAGCAGCGAGAGCGGAATCGCAATCAGCGAGATCAGTGCGGTGCGCCAATCGAATAGGAACAGGATCAGAACGACGCTCACGAAGAGAGCCCCGATGAGGAGCGACTCCATGACATTGCCGGTGGCGGCCTCGATGAAGCTCGCGGGCCGGAAAATCTCCCGGTGCAAGCTCATGCGTTCAGCCGCCAGCGCCGGCGCCAAGTCGTCGAGCGCCCGTTCGATGCGCCGCGTGACTTCAAGTGTGTTTGCACCATATTGCTCGGCGATCACGAGCTGCACGCCGGCCTTGCCCATGATTGTGGCAGCACCGATTGGAGGCTCGGGCGCTTCAGTGACTCTCGCCACATCGGCCAGCACAACGTTCGCGCCGCCCTGGTGCAGAACCACGGTTCGTGAGATCTCGGCGGCCGTCGGCGCCTGACCTTCGCTTTTCAGAACCAGGCGCTGGTTATCAGTATCGATGAACCCGGCGCCGCGTACACCGGTCGCGCGCCGCGCGGACTCAATCACGTCGGTCAGCGCCAGGCCATGACGGATCAGTTGCGACGGCAATACTTGCACCTGCAGCTCTCGTACTTCGCCGCCAAAGACCGCCACTTTGGCGACACCCGCTACAGCGAGCAGCCGCTGTCGGAGCGTCCAGTCGGCGAACGTACGCACCTCCATGAGAGAGCGTTCATCGGAGGTGAGGCCGATGATCATCGCGACGCTGGTCGAGGACGTGAGCGGGGAGAGTGTTGGCGCACCGACCCCATCCGGAAGCTGGCGCCCGAGCGCGGCAATGCGCTCGGCAAGCACCTGCCGATCCTGTTGTACGTCGCTCGCCGGATCGAACACGGCCGTAACAATCGAGAGTCCTTGGATCGATTGCGAACGCAGCGTCTCGATTCCCGGTATACCGCCGATCGCATTCTCAATCGGCCGCGTGACGAGGAGTTCCACTTGCTCGGGGGCGAGCCCCACGGCCTCGGTCTGCACGGCGACCTGGGGCGGCGCGAATTCCGGGAAGACGTCGTACTTCGCGTGTGACAGCGTCAAAAATCCATACACCGCGACGAGACCCGCAGCGGCGATCACCACCGCGCGATTCACGGTGGAAAAGCCGACGAGCGCTGCGAGCATGCCTTTAGGTTCCGAAGTCAATCGCCTGACTTCCCGCCTTCTTCGCCCACCTGAATCTGCGCCCGCAACTCTTCGGACAGCAGCAGCTGTGCGCCCCGTACGACCACCTGTTCGCCGGGAGAAAATCCCTGGCCCACGAACCAGCCGCCGTCCGTCGGCACGCTGTTTGCTACCTTACGGCGCACGAACCGATCAGCGGCCTGCTCGACATAGGCCCAACTCTGGCCCTGCCAGGAGACGACGGCAGACGTCGGAATGACCGTCCCTGTTTGTTTTGTGGCCGTTGGCAAGAGCGCTTGCAGTGTCATTCCTGGCGAGAGACCTGCCGGCGATGCACGGTAGTAAAAGCTCAAGCCCTGCAGGCGCGCATCGGTCCGTGGCGCGGCAGAGATAAGCGTCGCATCGCGCCAGGTATCGGAGCCTGGTTTCAAGCGCACGATGGGGGGAGCCTTCAGTGCCTGCACGTCAGCGGACAACGTGACCTGGACCAAAACTTCTTGGGACTCGGCCAGGTGCTTGAGGAGCGGCGAGCCCTCGATAGCTCGCCCCAGAACCTCGCCCCACTGCTGCCGTGCCGTGGCCCGTAGCGCCGCGACGGTGGCGACGGCGGCATCGACCCCCGCCTGCTCGGATCGCCAAGTCGCTTCCGCGGTCTGATAGTCCGATTGCGATACTGCGCCCTGCGAGTCGTACAGCGCCTTCTTGCGCAAGAACTCCGCTTGCGCTGCGGAGGCGAGCGCCCGGGCCTTCGCGAGCGGAGCTTGTGCGCCAGCATACTGGTTGTGTAAATTCACCAGTTCCTGCGCGGAAAGCACCGCGGCAAACGCTTCCTGCTCCATCTCGTACGAGATTGCGACCAGTGGCGCGGTCGCCAGGTCGGCTTGGCTGCGTGTGCCGGCATCGAGAGTCACGACCGGCACGCCGTCCATGAGCGCCACACGCGAGGGCGCTGTCACGGGACGCTCACGTACGCGCTCCGTTTCGAGTTCGCGCCGGCCTGCGATGAATCCCCAGACCGTAAGACCGATCACGGCGGCTGCCGTCGCCACCACCAAAATCGGTTTCAGTGACCGATTCATGGTCGGATTCGTCCGGTGTTGTGACGTGCGGGCCGGTTATGTCGCGCCCGCCTTTCCTTCCTGCCAGTCAACATCCGCGCCAACATCCGCAGCCGCGCACGCACCTCGACGAGTTCGCGCTGGCCCTTGCTCGATAGCCGATAGACCTTGCGCCATTTGCCTTCGACAAGTTGCCGGCGCACGGTGGCATCGCGCTCCTTGAGGAGCTTGCTGAGCAGCGGATACAACGTGCCCGGACTGATGCGCCAACGGAGTTCCCGCGCTTCGTCGAGCATCTTCAAGCCATAAGCGTCCGGCTGCGAACAGCGCGCTACAGCGCGTACGCTTTCACAAACCCACGCAGGAAGTCTTGGTCTCGCATATCGATATCGATAGATGATAACAGAAGGCGACGTTGAGCTGTGAGTGCGTGCCAGTCGCCCATTTGCTTGTGAACTGCTCAGGGGTCTGAGGTCTCGCGTTATAAGGCTCAGGCCACAACGGCATTCGAACTGACAAACTCGCCGACACGTTTACCGAACTTTCGCAGGACCGCTCCTCCTCAGCCTGCGCAATCGCAAGCCCGATGCCTGGTCAAGGGCTAAATGGGAGTCCGGAACTGGCTTCAGCAGTCGTGACTATATGTGTCGGGACGGTGTTGGCTTGTGCTTCCGTACGGATTCCGTATTTCCGTACCGAGAATTATCTAAGTCATTGATTTAATGGCGCTCCCAGAGGGATTCGAACCCTCGTACCAGCCTTGAGAGGGCTGTGTCCTAGGCCTCTAGACGATGGGAGCGAGGCGTTGACGCATCCGCCCGGGGTCCCGGACGGGGCTGGTATTATATAGACCCATCACCTGACCTCAAACAGACCGGATTTTCTTGAGTCAATCAAACGACGGGGTTCCCGCCCCGACAATCGTCGGACGCGCGGATCATCCGCTCTCGCGTTCGATGATCTCGACGAGCGCGCTCAAGGTGCTGTACCAGCTGAAGGACGCCGGCTACCAGGCTTTCCTGGTCGGCGGCTGCGTGCGCGACATCGTCATCGGCATGGAGCCCAAGGATTTCGACGTGGCGACGAACGCCTCGCCCGAGGAGGTCAGGCGCCTGTTCCGCAATTGCCGGCTGATCGGGCGGCGATTCCGGCTCGCGCACGTGCGGTTCGGGCACCAGATCGTCGAAGTGGCGACATTCCGCGCAGCCGGCGACCCGATCGTTCCCGATGCGGACGAGCCGGACGACACGGACGACGAGCCTGCTCCGGAGCCGACCGGCGATGATCGTGTCCACGACGATACCGGGCGCCTGCTGCGCGACAACCGCTACGGCACGGTGGACCAGGACGTGTGGCGGCGCGATTTCACCTGCAACGCGCTCTACTACAACATCGAGGACTTCTCGATCTGGGATTACGTTGGCGGCGTCGCCGACGTCAAGTCGCGCACGCTGCGCCTCATCGGCGACGCGGAAACGCGCTATCGCGAGGATCCGGTGCGCATGCTCCGCGCGATCCGCTTCCAGGCCAAGCTCGGATTCACGATCCATGAGGGTACGCGCGAGCCAATCCGGCGGCTTGCGCCGCTGCTCGAGCAGATCCCGCCGGCGCGCCTGCTGGACGAATTCCAGAAACTGTTCCTGGCCGGCTTCGGGCAATGCGCGTTCGAGTTGCTGATGGAATTTGGATTGCTCGAGCAGCTATTCCCGGCGACCGCGGCCTGGCTCGCGAAGGAACCGGATGGCATGGCGGCGCGGTTGATCCGCGCGGGGCTCGCGAATACCGACCTCCGCGTGCAGGAAGACCGCCCGGTCACGCCGATGTTCCTGTTCGCCGTGCTGCTGTTCGGGCCGATTTCGGCTGCTGCGCAGCGGCGCTTCGAAGCGGGGTCCCAGGCCGGGCAGGCGATTGCCGAGGCGGCCGACGAGGTCGTCGCGGAGCAGAATCGCCGCATCGGCATCCCGAAGCGCTATTCGATCCCGATGCGCGAGATGCTGGCACTGCAGCCGCGCTTCCACCGCCGCGAAGGCCGTCGCGCGCTCGCATTCATCAGTCATCCGCGCTTCCGGGCCGCCTACGATTTTCTGGTGCTCCGCGCCGAAGCCGGTGGCGAGGATCCGGAAATCGCGCGCTGGTGGACGGAATTGCAGGAACTGCCGGCGGAAGAACAACAGGCCCGGGTCGGCGCAGACAAGGGCCATTCCGGTCAGGCCGCCGGTGCCGGCCGGCGCAGGCGGCGCCGCGGCGGCCGAGGGCGCAAGGCTCCGACGACCGAAAGCTGATGCAGCGGCAGATCTGGCAGCCGGCCTATGTCGCGCTCGGCAGCAATCTCGATGATCCGCGTCGGCAGGTCGAAAAAGCCTTCGACATGCTTGCTGGCCTCGCTGACACATTGCTCGTGATGCGTTCCGGCCTGTGGCGGTCTGCGCCGATGGGGCCACAGCAGCAGCCAGACTTCGTCAATGCAGTTGCGGGGCTGCTGACCCTGCTGGAACCCAAGGTACTACTCGAGAATCTGCGGCAGCTGGAACAGCGCCTGGGCAAGATCGAGCCCGCCATGCGCTGGGGACCGCGCCTGATCGATCTGGACCTGCTTCTGGTCGGCGAGACCCGATGCGACGACCCGGAACTGCGATTGCCGCATCCGGGCCTGCACCAGCGCAATTTCGTGCTGTATCCTCTGGCCGAAATCGCCCCAACGCTCTGGGTTCCCGATCGCGGCCGCGTAGGCAGGCTGCTGGAAGAGGTTCCCGGCGCGGGCATCGAACGGCTGGTCGCACGGAAAACCGGTGCCTGAAGCTGCAAAAGAAGAATGGCCCCACCGACTGGTTGTGGTCGAGGGTCTGATCGGCGTCGGCAAGACCAGCCTTGCGCGCAAGCTCGCGGCCGCGGTCGGCGCGGAAACGGTGTTTGAGCAGCCGATGGAGAATCCGTTTCTCGAACGCTTCTACAAGCACCGCAAAGCTGCGGCATTCCCGGCCCAGCTCTATTTCCTGTTCCAGCGCGCGCGCCAGCTTGCGGCACTGCGCCAGCACGACATGTTTGCGCCGGTGCGCATCGCCGATTACATGCTGGAGAAGGACCAGCTGTTCGCGCGCGTCGTGCTGGACGACGAGGAGTACAAGCTCTACGAGCAGGTCTATGACCGCCTCGCGATCGACGCGCCCGTGCCGGACCTGGTCGTGTTCCTGCAGGCGCCGGTGGACGTCCTGCTGCAGCGCATCGACAAGCGCGGCATCACCTACGAGAAATACATCGACGCTGCCTACCTCGAGCGCCTGGGCGACGCGTACATGCGCTACTTCCACCAGTACACGGCGTCGCCGCTCTTGATCGTCAACACGGCCGAGATCGACCCGGCCAACAACTCGCGGGATTTCGACGACCTGTTCGAGACGATCCGCCAGACCCGCAGCGGCCGGCACTACGTGAATCCCGTCAGGACCTAGTGGCGGCTTTCGTGGCGCTCGAGCGCCCAGTCGACGTGTTCGCGCACGATCGGGTCCGGATATGTCGCGGCGTGCGGCGAGGGCGGCGACGACTTCCTCTGACGTCGGCGCATTGCCGAGCGCGACGGCGACATTCCGGAGCCATCGCCGGTAGCCGAGTCCGGCGAAGCGCACTGCCGACGGTCCTTTCAAGGTAATCCTGCTCGCTCCACTGGAACAGATCGACGAGATCCGGTGCGTCGAGCCCGTGACGCGTCCGGAATCCCGGCTCGGCCGCGAGGCCCGCGAACTTGTTCCAGGGACAGACCAGCTGGCAGTCGTCGCAGCCGAATATCCGGTTGCCGATCGCGGGGCGCAGTTCCACCGGTATCGCGCCGTGGTGCTCGATCGTCAGGTAGGAGATGCAGCGTCGCGCGTCGAGCTGGTACGGCGCGGTGATCGCGCCGGTCGGACAGGCCGGGATGCAGGCATTGCAGGTGCCGCAGCGATCCTTGGCGGGCGCGTCCACCGGCAGCGGCAGGTCGGTGAACAGTTCGCCGAGCATGAACAGCGAGCCGGCGCGCTCATTGATGAGGTTCGTGTGCTTGCCGATCCAGCCGAGGCCGGCGTCGCGCGCCAGCGGCTTTTCCATGACCGGCGCCGAGTCGACGAATGCGCGGTAGCCGAATGGGCCGATCTCGGCCTCGAGCAGGGCCGCCAGTTTCGCGAGGCGCTGACGCAGGATCTTGTGGTAGTCGCGCCCCAGCGCGTAGCGCGCGACATAGGCCGTGCTGGCCGTCGTCGAGCACCTCCTGGGCCGGGGCCGCATCCGGGGCTCCGCTATTCATGCGCACGCTGATGATGCGCAGGGTGCCCGGCACGAGTTCCGCCGGCCGGCTGCGCAGCCTGCCGTGCCTCACCATGTACTGCATGCCGCCGTGGCGTCCTTCGGCGATCCAGCGCTCGAGCTTCGCTTCGTCCTCGGGCAATTCGATGCCCGCGACACCGACCTGGTCGAAGCCGAGATCGCGTCGCAAACCCGGTCAGGCGCGACCGCAGGGCGTGCGAGCTCTTCGGCGGTGAGATGGCTTGCCATGGCAGCGTGGAGGTGGCGGGTGGCCAGTATAATCGCGCACATGGAGCCGCTGCCCGCACTGGTCTACACGGCCGCGCAGGTGCGCGCGATGGACCGCCATGCGATCGACGTGGCGGGCATTCCCGGATACGCGCTGATGCAGCGCGCCGGCGGAGGCGACGCTTTCGTTGATTGCAGCGGCAGTGGCCGGACGCAGAAAGGATCGCCGTCCTTTGCGGGTCCGGCAACAACGCCGGCGACGGCTACTGCCTCGCGCGGCTCGCCCGCGCAGCGGGTCTTTCGGTGACAAGCCTGTGCGGTAGCCGATCCACTCCGGCTCGCGGGCGATGCGGCGCGCGCGTATGCGGATTTCACCGTTGGCGGGTGGACGCGACACGAAGTTCTCCGGCACGGTCCTCGCCCCGACGCGACCTCGTCGTCGATGCGCTGCTCGGCACCGGTATCGACCGCCAGGTGGAAGGCGCCATGCAAGATTGCATCGAGGCCGTGAATGCGTCGGGCATCCCGGTACTCGCAATCGACCTCCCTTCCGGGCTCGATGCCGACACTGGCCTGATCCATGGCGTGGCGATCTCGGCCACGCGCACGATCACATTCGTCGCACTGAAAGCAGGACTGTTCCTCGGCGATGCCTGGGACTGTGTCGGCGAACTTTCATATCGCGGGACTTGGTGTTCCGGAGTCGGCGCGCGAAGGGCATGCGCCTGTCATGAGGCGAATAGACATCCAGCAGCTTGCGGCAGCCTTGCCGCGGCGGCAGCGCTCGGCGCACAAGGGCGATCACGGCCGGCTGCTGATCGTCGGCGGTCTCGCGATGCCGGGTGCAGCGCGGCTCGCGGGTGAAGCGGCTCTGCGCTCGGGCGCCGGGCTCGTGAACATTGCAGCGGATGCCGCGAGCATTTCGCCAATCGTCGCGAGCCGGCCGGAACTGATTTGCAACGCGGTAAAATCGGCCGCCGGATCTGGAAGGACTGCTCGATGCCGCCGATGCCGTTGCAATCGGCCCGGGTCTCGGAACGAGCCGCAGCGCCCGCGATTACTTCGGCACCGCGATCGGATGCGCAAAGGCGATGGTGCTCGATGCAGATGCACTGACGCTGCTCGCAGAAAAGCCGCGGCATCGCGATGACTGGATACTGACGCCGCATCCGGGCGAGGCGGCGCGGCTGCTCGGAACTGACAGTCGCCGCGATCCAGCGCGACCGGCTGGGTTCGGCGCGGGCGATCGCCGCGCGCTACGGCGGCGTCTGCGTGCTGAAGGGCGCGGGCACGCTGGTCGCGATGGAGGACCTCGTGCCCTGGGTCTGCGATCGCGGCAATCCCGGCATGGCGACGGCCGGTACCGGCGACGTGCTGACCGGCGTCATCGCGGCGCTCGTCGCTGGCGGCGGGCGATCTCGAGCAGGCAGCGGTGGCCGGCGTGTTGCTGCATGCGCTCGCCGGGCGACCGTGCCGCGCGCGCCGGCGAGCGCGGCCTGATCGCGAGCGACCTGATCGCACGAGTTGCGGGCCGCCGTGAACCCGCCATGGAACTGATGCTGCCGGACGATGCGGCGACGCAGCGACTCGGCGCTGCGCTTGCGCGAAAGCCTGCCGGACCTCACGAACCGACAGCCTGCTGCTCGCCTTGCAGGGCGAACTCGGCAGCGGCAAGACCACGCTCGCGCGCGGCCTGCTGCGCGCGCTCGGTGTCGAGGGCACGATCCGCAGCCCGACGTTCACGCTGGTGGAGCCGTACGAAACCGGCGCGCGGCACGATCCATCACCTCGATCTCTACCGCCTGCAGGGCCGGCGCGCGGGAACTCGAAGGCGCTCGGCTACCGCGACTCTTCGCGGCGTGCCGGGTCTCGTGATCGTCGAGTGGCCGGAGCGCGGCGGGACCGCACTCGGAACGGCCGATCTGTCACACTCGCTGCATCGGACACTGGCCGGCAGGCCGGACTTGCGCGCGTCGCCGCAGGGGCGCGCTGGCCAGGCGTGTGTCGCGGGCTGCTTTAAGATACGAGCGTATCTGGCTGAAATGCTTGAATTAATGGCGTGCGTCGCTAGAGTAACCGCGAGGTTTGCCCGGCGCGAGGTCGACATGCGTTCAATGCACTGGATCAATACCAGCGTCCTGCTGGCCGCTTCGCTGGCCATTCGCGGCAGCCGCGGCGGAGCTTGAGGACGTCCGGCTTTGGGCAAGCCCGGACTCGACCCGCGTCGTGCTCGACCTGTCGGCGCCGGTCACTTATTCGGTTTTTCCGCTCGCCGACCCGGATCGCATCGTCATCGATCTCGAGCAGACTTCGCGCCGAGCAGGCGCGACTGCCTGCGGCTGCCGCTGTCGGCGTCGTGAGCAGCGTGCGGCTTGCGCGCGCGCGACAACGGCGGACTGCGCGTCGTGCTCGACCTGACGGCGCAAGGTCGTAGCCGAAGAGCTTCCTGACGCCGCCGAACGAAACCTACGGCCACCGGCTGGTCGTCGACCTCGGCCACGAGCAGGCGCCGCGGCCGGTCAAGGTTGCGATGACGGCGACGGCCAGCGCGACGTCGTCGTCGCGATCGACGCCGGCCACGGCGGCGAGGATCCGGGTGCGATCGGCAAGGCCGGCACGCGCGAAAAGGACGTCGCGCTCGCGGTCGCCCGGAAGCTCGCGGAGCGCATCAACGCCGAGCCCGGCATGCGCGCGGTGCTGACGCGCGACGGCGACTACTTCGTGCCGTTCCGCGAGCGCATCCGGCGCGCGCGCGTACAGCAGGCCGACCTGTTCGTCTCCGTCCACGCCGACGCCTTCGTGAACCGCTCGGTGCGCGGCTCCTCCGTCTACGTGCTGTCGACGCGCCGCGCGAGCAGCGAGGCCGCGCGCTGGCTGGCCGACCGGGAGAATGCGGCCGACCTGATCGGCGGCGTGTCGCTGGACGACAAGAGCGACGTGCTCGCATCGGTGCTGCTCGACCTGTCGCAGAACGCTTCGATCAGCGCGAGCCGCGAGGCGGCCGCGCGGGTGCTCGCCGAGCTGGACCGCGTCGGCCAGCTGAAGAAGAGCGACGTGCAGCACGCGAGCCTGATCGTGCTGACTTCGCCCGACGTGCCGTCGATGCTGGTCGAGACCGCCTACATCTCGAATCCCGAGGAAGAGCGGAGGCTGCGCGATCCGGACGCACCAGGCGCGGCTTGCGGGCGCGATCCACGCGGGCGTGCGCCGCTATCTTCTACGACAATCCGCCGCCCGGCACGCGCATCGCGATGCTCGCGCGCGCGAGCGCGGCCAGGCGCTGCGTCACGTCGTTCGCCGGGCGAGACGCTCGGCGACGTCGCCGGCGATACGCGGTGCTCGACGGCTGCGCAGTAGATCCGGCGAACCGAGCATCGGCCGATCTCGAGATCCCGTCACCGGCACCTGCGCGCGTAGACTGCGCGCCGGGCGCGCCATGCCGATCCAGATCCTCGCAGACCCGCTCATCGACCAGATCGCCGCCGGCGAGGTCATCGAGCGCCCGGCGTCGGTCGCCAAGGAACTGATCGAAAACGCGCTCGATGCAGGGGCAGGGCACATCACGATCGACGTGGAACGCGGCGGTATCGGCCTGCTGCGCGTGCGCGACGACGGCGCCGGTATAGCGCCGGAGGAGCTGCCGCTCGCACTCGCGCGCCATGCGACCAGCAAGATCACGTCGCTGGAAGACCTCGAACATGTCACGTCACTCGGCTTCCGGGGCGAGGCCCTGCCCTCGATCGCCTCGGTTTCGCGTTTCCGGATGGCGTCGAACACGGTCGAGGGAGGGCGCGCCGCCGAGATCGAGTCCGATGACGGGCGCGCGGGCCGTCCGCGGCCGGCTGCGCATCCGGTGGGCACGACGGTCGAGGTCCGCGATCTGTTCCACAAGATTCCCGCACGGCGCAAGTTCCTGCGCACCGAGGCGACCGAGTTCCAGCATGTGCTGCGGACGGTCACCCGCCTTGCATTGTCGCGCTACGACGTGGCTTTCACGCTGTCGCACAATCGTCGTGAGCAGTTCGCACTGCCTGCCGCGACGAGCCGGCTTGATAAGGAGGCGCGCATCGCGCGGCTCGTCGGCAGTGACTTCATTGAGAATTCGCTTTACGTCGAACACGAGCACATGGGCTTGCGCCTGACGGGCTGGATCGGAATGCCGTCGCAGGCGCGTGCACAGGCCGACCGCCAGTACCTGTTCGTGAATGGCCGCATGGTGCGCGACCGGCTGCTGGTGAACGCCGCACGGCTCGGCTACCAGGACGTCATGTATGGCGGCAGGCATCCGGCCTGGCTCCTATACTTCTCGCTCGACCCTGCGCAACTCGACGTCAATGCCCATCCGCAGAAGCTCGAGGTGAGATTCCGCGACAGCCGCGGCGTGCATGATTTCGTGTTCCGCACACTGGAGCGCGCGCTGGCTTCGACGCGCGCATCGGATGCGGACGCACCGCCCGTGCCAGCATCCGCACTTGTGGGCGCGGCGCAATACGCGCCGGCCTCGTTGCGGCTCAGCCAGCCGACGGTCATGGATTTCGGTGCGGCAGGGGCGGTGGGCGAGATGCAGGCTGCCGGAGAGCACCCGTCCGGGTCCGGAGATGCGCCACTTGGCTATGCCGTGGCCCAGCTGCATGGCATTTACATCCTGGCGCAGACCGCGGATGGCATCGTGCTCGTGGACATGCACGCGGCTCACGAACGCATACTGTACGAGCGCCTGAAAGCCGCGGCAGATTCGGGTCGCGGGATGCGCCAGCCGCTCCTGGTTCCGGCCGTTGTCGAGTGCACTGCGGCCGATGCGGAGCTTGCGCTGCAGCATGGCGGGGAACTCGCCGCAGCAGGTCTCATCGTCGATCGCATCGGCCCCGCGTCGCTCGCGATCCGCGAAGTCCCGATCGTTCTGGCCGGGCAGGACGTGGCGGCGGTGTTGCGCGATGCGCTGGCCGATCTTGGTCAGCATGGCGCGACCCACCGCATCGCCCTGCGCCAGAACGAACTGCTCGCGAATATCGCCTGTCGCAGCGCCGTGCGTGCGAATCGGATGCTGTCGATCGGCGAAATGAACGCGCTCCTGCGCGACATCGAGCGCACCGAGCGTTCAGGGCAATGCAGCCACGGTCGTCCTACCTGGACGCGCGTGACACTTGCCGAACTCGACCGGATGTTCCTGCGCGGACGCTGATGCACGCGCAGCCCGCAGTCCTGCTGATGGGTCCGACGGGCGCGGGCAAGACGGAACTTGCAGCGAATCTCGTCGCGGAATTGCCGATCGAGATCGTCAGCGTCGACTGCGGCGATGGTGTTTCGCGGCATGGACATCGGCACGGCCAAGCCGGGTCCTGAGCTGCTGGCGCGTGCTCCCCATCACCTGATCGACCTCGTCGACCCCGTGGAGAGCTATTCCGCGGGACGATTTGTCGCCGATGCGCGGCGTGTCATGGCCGGGATCCGCTCGCGGGGACGCATGCCGCTGCTGGTCGGCGGCACGATGCTTTATTTCCGTGCATTGCAATCGGGTCTTGCGAATCTGCCTGGCGGCTGACACGGCGCTGCGCTGCCGGATCGACGAGTGCGCCGCTCGCCTGGGCTGGCCCGCGATGCATGCCGAATTGCGGCGACTCGACCCGCTGGCCGCATCGCGCATCGGGCCCAAGCGACCGGCAGCGCATCCAGCGCGCGCTGGAGGTCGTGGAGCTGACAGGCGCGCCGATCTCGTCACGTCAGCGTGAGAACCTGCGCCATGCAGCGTGCAAGTCGGATATGCGCATCGTGTTGGCACTTGCCGATCGCAAGGCCCAGGGTGAAATGCTGGCCCGGCGATTCCACAAGATGATGCGATCGCGGTCTGCTCGACGAGGTGCGGCGGTTGTACTCGCGCGGTGACCTGGATGCGGCAATGCCGGCGCTCCGCCTGATCGGCTATCGCCAGTTATGGGCTCACCTTGGCGGGGGCCTGGAACTTGATGAAGCCATGCGAGCGCGCCATCATTGCGACGCGCCAGCTCGCCCGCCGGCAGCTGACCTGGCTTCGGGCCGAGCCCGCTGCGGAATGGTTCGAAGCGACCGATTCGGCCTTGACGGACCGGGTATCCGCCCGCATCAAAGGGTGGCTGGCGGCTCAGTGAGAATCATTCCAGGCCTGGTGCTAGACTTCAAAGCTTGCGGGCTACGCCATTTGCGTTTGACATATGCCCGCTGCCAGTATGTTGGAGCCGCCGAAACCCCGTAGAGCGGCATGAAAGTACGAGAAAAAATAAGGAGTTACCATGGCCAGAGGTCAATCATTGCAGGATCCGTTCCTGAATGCCTGCGCAAGGAGCGCGTGCCGGTTTCCATCTACCTGGTCAATGGCATCAAGCTCCAGGGCCAGATCGACTCCTTCGACCAGTTCGTCGTGCTGCTGAAGAATTCCGTCAGCCAGATGGTCTACAAGCACGCGATCTCGACCGTCGTGCCGGCGCGCAATGTGCGCCTGCCGTCGGCCGAGGGAGCAGAAGACGGAACCCGCCAAGGAGGCGGAGACCGGTTGATCGAAGGCGCGTTCCGGCTGCCGGTGGGACCCGTTGTTCGAACGGCCTGAGCGGGGCGAACGCGCGATCCTCGTGCGCATCGGCTTGGGCACGCCGATCGGCGCCGACGAATTGGCCGAATTCGATGCACTCGCACGCTCTGCCGGCGCGTTGCCCGTCGAAACGATCACCGGCTCCCGGCGCGTGCCGGATCCGAGATTCTTCGTCGGCAGTGGCAAGGCGGAGGAAATTCGAGCGCGCGAGGCCGCACGACGGCCGATCTGGTGCTGGTCGACCACGACCTGTCGCCGAGCCAGGAACGCAATCTCGAGGAACTGATCGGCGCCGCGTTCTCGACCGCACGCGGCCTCATCCTCGACATCTTCGCCCAGCGCGCGCGCAGCGCGGAGGGCAAGCTCGAAGTCGAGCTCGCGCAGCTCCGTCACCTGTCGACGCGACTGGTCCGCGGCTGGACCCACCTCGAGCGCCAGAAGGGCGGCATCGGCCTGCGCGGTCCGGGCGAGACGCAGCTCGAGACTGACCGCCGGCTGATCGGCAAGCGCATCCGCACCTTGACGTCGCGACTCGAAAAGCTTGCACGCCGCCGCGACACCGGCCGCATCCGTGCGCAAGCGCGTACCGGTGCCCGTCGATCGCGCTCGTCGGCTACACGAATGCCGGCAAGTCCACGCTTTTCCGGGCGCTGACCGGCAGCGACGCCTATGTCGCCGACCAGTTGTTCGCGACACTCGACCCGACGGTCCGGCGGCTGCGCCTGCCGCACACGCCGGACCTGGTCGTCGCCGACACCGTCGGCTTCGTGCGCGACCTGCCGCACGAACTGATGGCCGCATTTCGATCGACGCTGATGGAGGCGCGGGACGCCGACCTCCTGCTGCACGTCGTCGATGCCGCCGATCCGGATCATGACCGCCGCATATCGAGCAGGTGGACGAGGTGCTCGCGGGCATCGGTGCCGCCTCGATTCCGCAGCTGCGCATCTACAACAAGATCGATCGCCTGGGCCGCCGCGCCGAGTTGATCGCGCGATGCCGAGCGGCCGGCCGGGCGCGATCTGGCTGTCCGCGACGACTGGCGCCGGCATCGGCCTGCTGCGCGACAGCCTGCAGGAGATCTTCGGCCAGGCGGCGATGCGCCTCGCGTCGTGGCTCTGCCGCCGTCCCAGGGCCGGCTGCGCGCGCGGCTGTTCGAGCACGGCCTGGTGCGCGGGGAAGCAGCCGCTGGCCGATGGCGGCACCCGCCTCGTGGTTGAATCCTCGCACCAGCAGCTCGAATCGCTGTGCCGTGAGGCCGGGGTGGACTTCCGCGACGTTGTTTCACCTTGTTTGCCCGACGCAGGCTTCGTAGAATTCCCGCGCGAGACCGCCCGTTCCGCGGCCTGAATCCAGATCCCACCGGCGAGCGTAGCGTACATGGCCTGGAATGATCCCGGCAAGAACGAGAATCCCTGGCAGCGCCAGCCCGAGCAGGGCCCGCCGGACCTGGACGAGGTCCTGCGCCGCTTCCAGAAGAAGCTGCGCTCGCTGTTCGGCGGCGGCGGCCCGCGCCCGGTCGGCGGCGGATGCTGGCGGCGGCAGCGCCGCGTTCGGCATCGGCTACGTCTTCGTCGGGCTGGTTGTCATCTGGGTGCTTGCTCGGCTCGTGCTACCTGAATGAGGCAGCCGAACGCTCGGTCATCACGCGCTTCGGCAAGTACGTCAAGACGACCGACGGCCGGCTTCAACTGGCGGCTGCCCTGGCCGATCGACCGCCGCACGGTCGTCAACGTGACCGAGTTCAGCAGCTTCACCGACCGCACGCGCATGCTGACGCAGGACGAGGCGCTCGTGGACATCAATCTCGCGGTCCAGTACCGGCGCGCCGACCCGGTCAAGTTCGCGTTCAACGTGCGCGATCCCGAAGAAACGCTCGGCGAGGTCAGCGAGAGCGCGATCCGCGAGATCATCGGCCAGAGCAAGCTCGACTTCGTGCTCGAGCTGGGCCGCCAGGAGATCAGCGCGCGGACCAAGGACCTGGTGCAGCGCACGATCACGCGCCTACAACACCGGCATCGAGGTCATCAGCGTCAACCTGCAGGATGTCAGCGTCGCCGAGCAGGTGGCGCCGGCGCAGAAGGATGCGATCAAGGCGCGCGAGGACAAGGATCGCGCGATGCTGTCGGCGCAGACCTATGCCAACGACATCGTGCCGAAGGCGCGCGGCCTCGCGGTCAGCGTGGTCGAGGGTGCGCTCGCCTACAAGGCGCGGGTCGTCGCCGACGCCGAAGGCGAGACGTCGCGCTTCCTGCGCTCGCGGCCGAGTACCAGCGCGCGCCGGCAGTGACGCGCGAGCGGCTCTACCTCGAGACCATGGAGCAGGTGCTCGGGCTCGTCGACCAAGATCATCGTCGACACCGAGGGCACCGGCAACATGATCTACCTGCCGCTCGACAAGCTGCTCGAGCAGCGCGGCCTCGCGCGGCACCGCGGTCGAGACGCCGCCGACGATCCGGCTCGAGGACGGCAGCGCGGTCGAGGCGGAGGACCCGCGCGCCAGGAAGGAACGCTGATGAACGGCCGCATACTGACGATCCTGATCGGCGTCGGCTCGTCGCCTTGTGGCTGCTCAGCGGCTCCGTGTTCCAGGTGCAACGAGACCGAGCTCGCGATCAAGTTCCGGCTCGCGCGAGATCGTCAAGGCCGACTACGAGCCCGGGCCTGCATTTCATGATCCCGTGGCATCAACACGGCGCAGAAGTTCGATCGCCGCGTGCTGACGCGCAACTACCCGGCCGAGCAGTTCCTGACGAGTGAAGGCAAGATCCTGAATGTCGATTTCTACGTGAAATGGCGCGTTTCGGACGTCACGCAGTACTACCTGTCGACCGGCGGTGACGAGGAGGCGGGCGTCGGCGCGCCTCGCCGAGATCGTCAAGGACGGCCTCAAGGGCGTCATCGCCAAGCGCACGATCCAGCAGGTTGTCGCGGCGGAGCGCACCGAGTTCATCGGCGACATCCTGCAGTTCGCCGGCGAGTCGGTCGGCCAGCTCGGTCTGACGCTCGTGGACGTGCGCGTAAAGCGCATCGACCTGCCGGACGAGGTTTCGGACTCGGTGTTACAATCGCATGCGCCAGGACTTCGCGCGCCAGGCCTCGCAGCTGCGCGCCGAGGGCGACGAGCAGGCCCAGCGCATCCGCGCGGAGGCGGAGCGCTGAACGCACCGAGACGCTTGCGATCGGCAACCGCGACGCGGAGGTGATCCGCGGCGAGGGCGATGCGAACGCGGCCGCGACCTATGCGCGCGCGTACCAGCGGTATCCCGGAGTTCTATTCGTTCCATCGCAGCCTGCAGGCCTATCGCAAGTGCGATCGGGCAGCCGAACGACGTGCTCGTGATCGCGCCCGATGGCGAGTTCTTCAAGTACCTGAAGCAGTCGGGCCGCTGAGCCGCCGATGAACATCCACTGGCCGGACCTCGCGGCCGCGCTCGGGCTGTTGCTGGTCATCGAGGGCGTGCTGCCATTTGCGAGTCCGCGCGAGCTCAAGCGCGTAATGGCCGCATTCTCGACCGTGGAGCGACTGCGACCCTGCGCGTCGCCGGTCTCGCGAGCATGGCTCGCCGGGCTCGTTGCTGCTCTGGCTGGTCCGCGCCTGAGGCGGCTGACATGGGCAAGATTCGTCGTCGTTGTCGGCGCCCAGTGGGGCGACGAGGGAAAGGGCAAGGTCGTCGACCTGCTGACCGAGCGCGTGACCGCGGTCGCGCGCTTCCAGGGCGGCCACAATGCCGGTCACACGCTGGTGATCGACGGCCGCAAGACGGTCCTGTCGCTGATACCCGTCCGGCGTGCTGCGCGACCGCGTGCGCTGCTTCATCGGCAATGGCGTTGTCGCTGTCGCTCGAGGCGCTGCTGTCCGAAGCGGACATGCTGGCCGCGCGCGGCATTCCCGGTGTTCGAACGCCTGCAGATCAGCCCGCAACTGCCCGCTGGTGCTGCCGTCGCACATCGCCCTCGACCGGCGCGCGAGCAGCGCGAGCGGCGAGCGCAAGATCGGCACGACCGGACGCGGCGTCGGTCCCGCCTACGAGGACAAGGTTGCGCGCCGCGCGGTGCGGGTCAGCGACCTGCTCGTCGCCCGGGCCATTTCGAGGCCGCGCTGCGCGAGCTCGCTCGACTGCCACAACTTCCTGCTGGAGCACCACTTCCAGGAGCCGCCGGTCGATTTTCGCGCGACGCTGGACGAATGCATGGCGCAGGCCGAGCGCGTGAAACCGCTGGTCGGCGGATGTCGCGCTTGGCATCAAGCGCATCCAGCAGGCGGGCGGCAGCGTCCTGCTGGAGGGCGCCCAGGGCAGCGCTGCTCGACGTCGATCACGGCACCTACCCGTTCGTCACTTCGTCGAACACCGTCGCCGGCAATGCATCGGTCGGCGTCGGGCTCGGCCCGCGCGATATCGACTATGTGCTCGGGATAACGAAGGCCTACACGACGCGCGTCGGCGCGGGCCCGTTTCCGACGGAGCTGTTCGACGAGACCGGCAGGCACCTGTCGCACGTCGGCCAGGAGTTCGGCGCGGTCACCGGACGCGCGAGGCGTACCGGCTGGTTCGATGCGGTCGCATTGCGCAGGTCCGTCCTGCACAACAGCATCTCGGGCCTCTGCGTCACCAAGCTCGACGTGCTCGACGGCCTGGAATGGGTGAAGATCTGCACGGGCTACCGGCGGGGCGGGAAGACGTCCGACATGCCGCCGCTGGGCGCCGATGACTACGCCGGATGCGAGCCGGTTTATGAAGAAATGCCCGGCTGGAAGGATTCCACCGTCGGCCTGCGCTCGATCGCCGAACTTCCGCGAGCCGCGCGCGACTACCTTGAGCGCATCGGGGAAATCTGCGGCGTGCCGGTCACGATCATTTCGACAGGCGCGGACCGCGACCACACGATCATCCTGCAGCACCCATTCGACTGATCCAGAATCGGGCGGGAGCGGGAAGCCGCGTTCAGCCGTCCACGCCGCTCAGCAGTACTTCCAGGCGATCGAGCTCCGAAGAAAGATCCCGTACGACGTGGCGGTCCTGGATACGTTGCCTCGCCAGCGCGGATTCGAAGCTTCGCGCCGCATCGTCGAGTGCACCGCACGAAAGCCGGAGGCCATGCCGCGAAAGCAATGGAGCGAGTTCGTCGCTGCGCTTGCGCAGGTCGCGACGCGTGCTCTGGTAGGCGTGCTCAACCAGCCGCCGGCGGTCCGCATATCGAAACATGTTCGCGAAGAACATCCGGCGATCGGCGCGATCGGGTTCAAGCAGCAGGATCTCGGCGCGCGGAAAACGGTCCTTGTATGCGGCGATGCCGACCTGCATCCGCGACTGGACCAGCGAGCGAAGCGTCTGGCCCAGCACGACCGGCAGGCCGTGATCGGTGAGGTCGATCCTGCGCTGCCGCCTGCCATCGGCGGATGCATCGAATGGCACGAGCGGATTGATGCCGAACAGCAGATCGGCACCGGCTTCGAGCACGACTGAAGCATGCATCGTCCGCAGCAGTGCGCCGTCCGCGTAGGTCTCGCCGTCGATCTCGACCGGCGAATAGAGCCCTGGCAGCGCAGTACTGGCCTGGATGGCGCGTGAGATCGGCACATGGTCGAGACCGGGCGCGCCGAATACTGCCGCCTTGCCGGTGTTGAGGTTGGTGGCGACGATGAACAGGCGGCGCTGCAGTTTCCTGAAGTCGTTAGTCCTGCCGCCGCCATCGAAGAGCCGGCGCAGATAGCGTTCGAAGGGCGCGCTGTCGAAAATGCCGGCGGGCATCGCCGCGGCGAATGGCGCCAGCAGTTCGGCGATGCTCTGCGAAAGCGGCGCTCGCAGGAACTGATTCGAGCGCGTTCCAGATAATGCCGCGGTAAGCGCGGCTATTCGCCGCGCGTATTCGCGAATGGCGGGCTGCAGGAACAGGCCGGGATGCGCGGGCTCGTGGCCCGAGTCATTGCTGATGACGATCCGGCCGATGTCGACCGGCGTCAGGCCATTCGCGAGGCCGGCCGCGAGCATCGAGCCCGAACTGACTCCCGCGTACGCATGCAGGTCATTGAGAGCGAGGCCGTCGATGCAGTCGGTGAGTGCCTGCAGCGCGCCCAGTTCGTAGAACGCTCCCAGCGGCCCGCCACCGGCCAGCGCGACTCCGATGCGGCCCGTATTGCGCGGCCGGATCGCAGTCTGAACTGTCAACATGGCGAATGTCTGCCGCGCTGTCCCGGGGCTCAGCGCGACTTGCGTTTCGGCTTCCTGCCGGCGAGCTTCTCGACGTTGGCCGACAATTCCTGGACCCGGCGCGAAAGCGCGCTGATCTCTTCCGCGGTCGGCATGCCGAGCTGGTGCATGGCGCGCTGCACGCGGGTCTGGAAAATCTTCTCGAGGTTGTCCCAGGTCTCGCTCGCCTGTTCCTTCACGTTGTCTACACGCTGATTGACGGTCTTCTGCGCGCCCTGGAATGCCTGCATGACGACTTTCTGCGCGGCATCCAGCGCGCCGCCCTGAAGCTTTGAGCCTTCTCGCATCAGTTCTTCGAACACCTTGGGGGCGCCGGCCTGCGCACGCGACATGCGCGCCGAGCCCGGCCAGCCAGATCTGGTGGGCGGAATAGAGCAGGTTCAGGTCGCCTTTTGGCTTGCCGGACCGCCGCCGAGCTTGCCCTTTTTCTTCGCCGCCATGATCCTCTCCTTGCCGCGGGCTGGCTGAACGCCGGTCCAGTATCAAGAATACCGCTTTCCGATCAGGAGTTCATGATGGCCGCCGCGAAGACACTCCGCTTCCCCTACGACCAGAAGCCATACAGCTACGAGGGTGATGCGCTCAAGAAATCCTGGCAGCGGCTGCACGCCGGTGATCGCGAGCCATTTCCGGCAACACCGCAATTGCAGCAGGCCTGGCGCGCATTCCATCGCGGCGACTTCAGCGAAGCGATTGCGCAGGGCTCGAAGCTGGGGTCGCAGGGAGCCTCCGCGGCGAACAAGGCGGCGGCAGTCGCCGCGACATATCTTGAGGAGGACGATCGCCGCGCGATCGCCATGCTTCAGGAGGCAGCAAAGCGGGCCGACCGAGCAACGCGAAAACTGCCTGAATATGCCAATGCCTGGTACATGCAGGCCTTCGTGCTCGGCCGCTACGCGCAGCGCATTTCGATCGTCAAGGCGCTGGCCGAGGGCATCGGCGGCAAGGTGCACGAGGCGCTCGACCGCTCGCTCGAGACTCGAGCCAAGGCACGCCGACGCGCACATCGCGCTCGGCCTGTATCACGCGGAGATCATCGACAAGGTCGGCGCGCTCGCCGGCAAGCTGACCTACGGCGCGGACGCCGCGAAGTCGGTCAAGCACTTCGAGCAGGCGCTCAAGCTCAATCCGGGATCGGCCATCGCGCACATGGAATATGCGAATGGGCTCCTGATGCTGCACGGCGACACGCAGAAGGCGCAGGCGGTCGAGCTGTACCGCAAGGCCGCGGCCTGCAAGCCCGCCGATGCGATGGAGCGGCTCGACGTCGAGCAGGCGAAGGCGGAGCTGGAGTAGGGCGGCGATCAGCGGCCGTCCTTCAGATAAGGGCCCAGCAGCAGCGCCAGCACGACCTTCTCGAATTCCTCGTGGAAGCGCGCCGTGACCCGGGACGGGTCGGGCACACGCTTGTAATCGGCGATCAGGCCGAACTGCACCTGGCCCGCGTAGGACAGGATGCTGATGCCGAGACCGATGTCGCCGGATTGCGGCACCCAGAAGATCAGGCGCGAGATTCGCCGGCCCGCCAGGTACATCGGCTGCTGCGGGCCCGGCACGTTGGTGGCGACCGGCGTCGCCTTGGTCGACAGCAGGTCGATGGCCGCCGACTGCGACGGATACCCGGCAGCAGGCCGAGCGCCGCCATCAGGCCGAGCGTCAGAACCGGCTGGTAGGAATTCTTGAGCGCGGTCATCGACGCGTGCACGACGAACAGGCGCTCGAGCGGATCGCGGATGCCGATCGGCAGTTCGAGGAACACCAGGCCGAAAGTAATTGCCGAGCGACGCCGCGGCCCCGGATCGCGCAGGTTGACCGGAACCGTCGCACGGATCGTCATGCCCGTCCGTGTCCTCGCCATGATCGCGAAGGTAGCCGCCGAGCGCGCCGGCGGCGGTGGACATCAGCAGGTCGTTGACCGTGCAACCGAGTGCCTTCGACGACGGACTTCACGTCCGACAATGCGGCAGCGGATCAGTCCAGGCGGCAATCTTGCGCGAGCCGAGCGCGCCCTTGAAACGGGTGGGTGGATCGTCGGATAGCATCGCGACCCGCGAGAGTTCGCCGCGATCCCGAGCGCATGCTTGCGAGCTCGGCCGCCTGCTCGGGATTGCGCGTGAGGTCCACTGCCTTTGCAAACCATTGCGCGCCCTCGGCGATGGCTTTCTGCACGAACGCTGCACCCGGTACATTGAGCCGGCCGAGCCAGGCGAGCGTTTCGTCGTCACCCGCTCCGCTCGCGTCAGTGCTGGTCCGGCGATCCGGCGGCGACGCGGTCGGCCCGCCTGCAAGTCGGTCAGCGTCAGGAATACGCGGACCATCGCCGTGCCGTCGGCATAGCAATGATGGATGCGCAGGATCGACGGCGGTGCCGCCGCGAAATTCTCGACGAAGTGGAATTGCCACATCGGCCGGCGGCGGTCGAGGTCGGTGCCGGCGAGGCGCGACACCAGGGACTCGAGTTCGGCCTGACCGGCGGGCGTGGGCAGCGCGATTGCGCGGACGTGCTGGTCGAGGTCGAAGTCGGGATCGTGCTCCCAGCTGGCGGTCATCGCGTCCTGGCACGGCGCGGCAGCGGAAGCGCGGGAACTTCAGGAACCGCTGCTCGATCGTCCGGCGAAAGCGGCGGAAATCGACGCGGCCATCGAACACGATGACGCCGACGATCATCATCAGGTTCGTCGGCCGGTCCATCCGCAGCCAGGCGGCATCCACGGCGGACATGCGTTCCGTTTCACCGCTCATCGGTTTAGAGTATCCCAAATGTCGTATTTCGTAACCGGCGCGACCGGATTCATCGGCCGCCATCTTGTCGAACGGCTGCTGGCGCGCGGCAAGCGCGTGCTACGTGCTGGTGCGGCCGCAGTCGATGGAGAAATTCGAGGCGCTGCGCGCTGCAGTGGGGGCCTCATGCCAGCCGGGTCGTGCCGGTCGCCGGCGATCTTGCGGAGCCCAATCTCGGCGTATCAAGGCTGACCTGTCCGCAAGCTCACCGGCAAGGTCGATCACTTGTTCCATCTGGCGGCGATCTACGACCTGCAGGCAGGCGCCGAGGAACAGGAAACGGCGAATATCGTCGGCACCGACCATGCGCTGCAGTTCGCCGACGGCGTGCAGGCGGGTTGCTTCCACCTGGTGAGTTCGATCGCAGCGGCGGGGCTGTACAAGGGCAGCATTCCGCGAGAACATGTTCGAGGAAGCGACCGGCCTCGATCATCCCGTACTTCCGGACCAAGCACGAATCGGAGGCGCTGGTCCGCAATCGCTACAAGAGGCCGTGGCGCGTGTATCGCCCCGGCATGGTCGTCGGTCATTCGCAGACAGGCCGGATCGACAAGATCGACGGCCCCTACTATTTCTTCAAGATGATCCAGAAACTGCGGCAGCTCGCTGCCAGCGTGGTTCCCGCTGATCGGCGTCGAGGGCGGCTACATCAACCTTGTGCCGGTCGATTTCGTGAGCGCCGCGCTGGACCACCTCGCCCACGTTGAAGGCCAGGACGGCGGGTGCTTTCACCTGATCGATCCGCGCCAGCGCCGGGTCGGCGAAGTCCTGAACATATTTGCGCGTGCCGGCCATGCGCCGACCATGGCATTCCGGCTCGACCCGAAGCTGCTGGAATTGATACCCGCCGAGCGTCACCACCTCGATGGCGAGCTACCGGCCATTGCGGCAGGTGATCGACACGATCCTGCGTGACCTGCAGATCCCACGCGACGTGCTGCAGTTCTCCAACTGGCAGACGAAGTTCGACTCGACGCGCGCCCAGCAACTGCTTGAGGGCACGGACATTCGCGTGCCGCCGCTGGAGGATTACGCGTGGCGGCTTGTGGGACTACTGGGAACGCCACCTTGATCCAGACCTGTCGCTGGACCGCAGCCTGGCCGGCACAGTGCGCGGCAAGGTCGTCGTGATCACCGGCGGCTCATCCGGAATCGGCCTTGCGGCCGCCGAACGCTGCGCCGATGCGGGAGCAAAGGTTGTAATCGTCGCGCGCGACCCGGAGAAGCTCGAGACGGCACGTGCGCGGATCGCCGAGCGGGGCGGGACGGTGTTCGCCCGCCAATGCGACATTGCCGACTTCCAGGCCTGCGACGACCTGGCGCGCCAGTTGCTCGCCGAGCATGGCGGAGTGGACGTGCTGGTAAACAATGCCGGCCGCTCGATCCGCCGCTCAATCGACCTTTCTCACGACCGCTTCCACGATTTCGAGCGCACCATGCAGCTCAACTATTTTGCCGTAGTGCAGGCTGACCATGGCGCTGATTCCGTCGATGCTGTCGCGTGGCGGCGGCCATGTCGTCAACGTCTCTTCAATCGGCGTGCTTTCAAATGCGCCGCGCTTCTCGGCCTACGTCGCGTCGAAGGCGGCGATGGAAGCATGGACACGCTGCGCGGCATCGGAATTCGCGGACCGGGGCATCAGCTTCACGATCATCAACATGCCGCTGGTGCGCACGCCAATGATCGCGCCGACGAGGATCTACGACCAGTTCCCGGTCGCGACGACGGAAGAGGCAGCCGATATGGTCGCGGAAGCGATCATCGACCGGCCGAAGCGCATTGCGACCAGGCTGGGGCTCGCCGCCGAAATGCTGCACCTCGCGGCGCCGCGTATTACCGAGGTCGTCATGAATACGGCCTACAGGATGTTCCCGGACTCGAGCGCTGCCGCCGGCGACGGTTCCGACAGGAAGGCGCAGGCACCGCCGACCAAGGAGGCGATGCTATTCGCATCACTGCTGCGCGGCGTGCACTGGTAGGGCCGGCTCAAGCTGCTTTCGCGCGTCGGTCCGGGCGAGCAGGGTGTTGAAGGGCGCGCGTTCGGGCCAGCGCATGCGCCCGAGCCGCGCGATCATTGTCGTGACCAGCGCGAACTGACCTTCGAGACTTGCATGACTGACGCCGGCGGTAAAAACGGCCCAGGCCGTATTCGGCGGGAAGCGGATTTCCTGGTAACCGGTCAGGTCGCCTTTGATTCCATCATCGTCCTTCATGTAGTTGTGCAGGTCTGGGCCGCGGCCTGGCTGCGAGCCTGTACGGGCTCGCCATCCTGCGGCGATATCAGCCGGGCTGCCGTACCCGGACGGTACGTCGCCGGGTATCGCTTCGGATTTCGGCGTGGACTTGCTGACAGTCGACGATGCGGAAGCGCGCTTGCGAGTCCAGGCGCAACAGGTGGAGCAGTTATTCGCTGCCGTCCAGCCAGCTGGCGTACAATGACCGCGAAAAAATGGTGCCCAGGAGAGGACTCGAACCTCCACGCCTTGCGGCACTAATACCTGAAACTAGCGCGTCTACCAATTCCGCCACCTGGGCACAGGTTGCGGCCGGGGGACCCCGGCGAGGGCGCGTCAATTTACGCAGGCACCCGTTCGATGTCAATTCGGCAACAATCATGAGTCACAAATCCGGCTGGCAGGATCAGGACCCGCGGTTCCGCGAGGAATCGGGGCGCTATGACAAGCCGGTTCCCAGTCGCGAACTGCTGCTGAAGACACTGGGCGATGCGAGGCAACCGCTCACATTCGATGCACTCGTCGGGCGAACTCGGCATCCAGGAGCGCGGTCTGCGGCAGGCGCTCACCAAACGACTCGGGGCGATGGTTCGTGACGGCCAGCTGTTGCTGAATCGCGCCGATGAATACTGCCTGATCGACCGCCTGCAGCTGGTCGTCGGCACCGTCAGCGGCCATCGCGATGGATTCGGTTTCCTTGTGCCCGATGCCGGTGGCGACGACCTGTTCCTGCCTTATCGCGAAATGCGCATGCTGATGCACGGCGACCGCGCCGCCGCCCGCGTCAGCGGCCGCGACGAGCGTGGCCGCCTCGAGGGATCGATCGTCGACGTGCTCGAGCGCCGCACGAGGCAGGTTGCGGGCCGTTTTTCGCTGGAGGCGGGAGTCGGATTCCTGGTCCCGGACAACCGGCGAATCAGCCATCGGATCGTGGTTCCGCCCCAGTACGTCGGCACGCGCGAAGCACGGCGACCTTGCGGTCGTCGAGATCATCGAGCAGCCGAGCCGCAATCGCGATCCGGTCGGCAAGGTCACGCGCGTGCTGCCGCAGGGCGGCAGCGCCGACACGGCGATCGACCTCGCGATCGCATCGCACGGGCTGCCGCATGAGTTCGAGGCGGCGGCGCTGCGCGAGGCGCGCGACTACGGCCGGGAAGTCGACTGCCGCAGCCCGCGCAGGCAGGGTGGACCTGCGCGAGCTGCCGCTCATCACGATCGACGGCGAGGATGCGCGCGATTTCGACGATGCCGTCTGGGCGCAGGAATCGGCAGGCGGCTACCGGCTGATCGTCGCGATTGCCGATGTCAGCCACTATGTGCGCACCGGCATGGAACTCGACACCGGGGCACGCGAGCGCGCCACCTCCGTGTACTTCCCCAGCCGCGTGCTGCCGATGCTGCCCGAGCCGCTGTCGAATCACCTGTGCTCGCTGATGCCGAAGGTGGACCGGCTGTGCATGGTCTGCGACATGCAGGTGACCAGGGCCGGCAGCGTGACGACGAGCAGTTTTCACGCCGGCCGTCATGCGCTCGGCGGCGCGCCTTACCTACACGCAGGTCGCGGCCCTGCTCGAGGGCCGCGACCCCAAGGCCCGTCGCGAACTGTCGGCCGTCATGCCGTCGCTGGAATGCCTGCATCGGGTGTACAGGCGCTGCGGCGCTGGCGCGAGAAGCGCGGTGCGCTCGATTTCGAGGCGCCGGAGGTCAAGGTGCTGGTGGATGAAGCCGGCAGCGTCACTGACATCCGCGAGTATCCGCGCAATGACGCCCATCGCCTGATCGAGGAATGCATGATCGCGGCCAATGTCGAGGCCGCGCGATTCCTGAAGAAGCACAAGCTGCCGGCGTTGTTCCGCATCCACGGCAGGCCCGACGAGGACCGCATCCAGGACCTGAAGCGATTCCTTTCGCTGCGCGGCGTGCACCTCGACATCGAAGGCGAGCTGAAGCCGGCGCAAGCTGCAGAAGGCCCTGAAGCTGATCGCGGCGCGCCCGGACGCCGGCGTGCTGCAGAATGCGATCATTCGCTCGCTGCCGCAGGCGCTCTACCAGCCGCTGAATATCGGGCACTTCGGGCTCGCGCTCGCGGAATATGCGCACTTCACGTCGCCGATCCGGCGCTACCCCGACCTGCTGGTGCATCGCGGCATCCGCCACGCGCTTGCGGGTGGAACTGCGGCCGACTTCGAGCACTCGCCGCGCGAGATGGAAGTGCTGGGGCAGGAATGCTCGATGCGCGAGCGGCGCGCCGACGAAGCGGCGCGTTCGGTCGTCGCCTTGCTGAAGTGCGAGTTCATGCGTCCGAAGATCGGCGAGGAATTCGACTCCGTCGCGACCGGCGTCGCCGAATTCGGCGTGTTCGTGCAGCTGAAGGGCATACAGGTCGACGGCCTGGTCCACGTCACCTCGCTGCCGCGCGACTATTTCCGGTTCCACGAGGGTGACAGGACACTGGTCGGCGAGCGCACCGGCATGCGGCTTCTCGATCGGCGACGAACTGCGCGTGCGCCTGGTCAGGGTGGATTCAGCCGAGCGCAAGATCGACTTCGAGCTCGTGGACAAGACGGGCGGCCATTTCCATCCGCGTCGCCGCAGCAAGGCACGATCCCCGCGCAAGCGATGAGCGATATTGCGATCGTCTACGGACCCGCACGCGGTGCGCGCACTGTCTGATGCGCCGCCCGGGCGACGTAATTCGCCTGACACTGGTGCAGGACGCAGGCCGCGCGGCATGCGCGAGCTGCTCCGTCTCGCGAAAGAAAATGGCACGCCGGTTGCCATTGCGCTGCCGGCGGAACTCGACCGGCACGTGGCGGGGCGGCTCACCAGGGCGCGGTCGCGGAAGTCAGGCCCAGCGCCGCGTTGAATGAAAACAGCCTGCTAGACCTCCTGGTAGCGGTTCCTTCACCGGCGCTGGTTCTTGTTCTGGACGGCGTGACCGACCCACATAACCTGGGGGCCTGCCTGCGCACCGCGGATGCGGCTGGCGTCGTCGCAGTGGTTGCCCCGCGCGACCGGGCGGCGGGCCTGACGCCGGCCGTGCGCAAGGTCGCTGCCGGCGCTGCGGAAACGGTCCCGTTCGCGCAGGTGACGAATCTCGCGCGCACGCTCAGGGACCTGAAATCGGCGGGACTCTGGATCGTCGGAACGGCCGCCGATGCCGAGCGTGAACTGCATTCGACAGACCTGACCGGCCCGCTCGCCATCGTGATGGGTTCCGAGGGCCAAGGGCTGCGGCGCCTGACCCGCGAGTCCTGCGATTTCTGCATCCGCCTGCCCATGCTCGGGGCGGTCGAGAGTCTCAATGTCTCGGTCGCCGCCGGGGTCGTGCTGTTCGAGGCCCTGAGGCAGCGGCGTCCGGCCTAGCCTCGGTTGCAAAACCCCAGCGAGTCCGGTAACTTACGCGCCCCTCGCCCCTGACCAAAGGGGCATTTCTCCTTGCCTCACCGCGATCGCGTCAGCGGGAGGCCATGACCACAGGGAGTGACAAGATGCGGCATTACGAGATCGTATTCCTGGTCCATCCGGATCAGAGCGAGCAGGTTCCCGCGATGATCGAGCGCTACCGCGGCATCATCGCCGTCGGCGGCGGCACGGTGCATCGCCTCGAAGACTGGGGCCGGCGTCAGCTGGAATTCCCGATCGCCAAGATGCACAAGGCGCACTACGTGCTGATGAACATCGAGTGCGATGGCAAGGCACTCGAGGAGCTGACCGGGGCGTTCCGGTTCAGCGACGCCGTGCTGCGTCACCTGGTCATCAAGATGGACCAGGCCGTCACCGAACCTTCGCCGATGGCCAAGGAGCCGGAGGAGAAGGAACGGGGCGATCGCGGCCGCGATCGCGATCGCGACCCGATGGGCGACGCCATGGGCCTTGACTGAGATCACGGAGCGGAGAACCATACGATGTCACGTTTTTTCCGACGCAAGAAATACTGCAAGTTCACGGCCGAAGAGACCGATCCAGATCGACTACAAGGATCTGGCGACATTGAAGGCCTACATCACCGAAACCGGCAAGATCGTCCCGAGCCGCATCACCGGCACGCGTTCGTTCTACCAGCGCCAGCTGGCCGTCGCGATCAAGCGCGCGCGCTACCTGGCGCTGCTGCCGTACACGGATCAGCACTGAGGACGCCGGGCACGGGCCCGCGACCAGGAGCCACTCGATGACGGCGCTGATCCACTGGGTGACCGGCCATCCTGCCCGGGCTTTCCTGGCGGCAGGGATGGCTTCGTTCATCGCATTGGCAGCGCTGCCGATGGCCGCATGGCTGCCGGCCGGCGTGGTCGTGCTGGCACTGCTGGCGGGCGGCCCGATGCCGCAGCGGCGGCGGCGCTCGGTGCGGCAGCCGGCGCTCTTGTGGTGTTCCTGCCGGCATTCGGCACCGGGCCCTGCGATCATCATCGCAATCGCCGTGCTGCTGCCTCCGTATCTTGCCGCGATCGGTGCTCGTCGGCAACCCGCAGCCTCAGCTTCGTGTTCCAGGCGGCGACGATCGGTGCGGGCCTGCTGGTGCTCGCCATCCATGGCTTGCTCGGCGATCCGCAGGGCGTGCTGATGCCGCTTATCGCCGAGCTCGAGCCGATGCTGCAGCGCACGGCCGAAACGCTGTCGCAATTCGGGATCGAGCGCTCGCCGCAGGAGATCGGTGCGGCCACGCGCGCAGTTCGCGTGGGCGACGCTCGCCTGGATGGTGCTGCTGCACGCGATGCTGGCCCAGTTCGCGGGTCTCTGGGCATTCGGGAGGCTGCGCGAGCCCGGCCTGTTCGGCGCGCGAATTCCGCCAGCTGAAGACTCGGACGCGTGGTCGCCTGGATTGCGGTCGCCGCATTCGCCGTGAGCATCGGCGCACAGCTGGCCCTCGGACGAAGCCTGGCAGCCGGTCGACGACCTGCGTATTCGTGCTGGCCGCGGCTTTCCTGCTGCAGGCGCTCGCAGTCGTGCATGGTCTGCGCGAACTTCAGGTCATCGGCGTACTGCCGGTCATACTCGCCTACGTCGCCGTGGTGCTGCTGCCCATGGCGCTGGTCGGCATCGGATTCGCGGACACCTGGGTCCGCTTTCGCGAACGTTCGGGCGCAGGCCAGGCGACGCAGCTCTGGGGCGCGCAGCCGCCGGCAACTGGCAGATAACGGAGACGGTGTAATCATGGAAGTCATCCTCTTGCAGAAGATCGCCAACCTCGGCGACATCGGCGACCGCGTGAGGGTCAAGCCGGGCTTCGGCCGCAATTTCCTGCTGCCGGGCGGCAAGGCGACACTGGCGACGGCCGAGAACATCGCCAAATTCGAGGCGCGGCGCGCCGAGCTCGAGGCCCAGTGCCGCCACGGATCTCGCGGCCGCGCAGCACCCGCGCCGCGGCGCTCGAGGGCTTCAAGCTCGCGCTGACCGCGAAGGCCGGCAGCGAGGGCAAGCTGTTCGGCTCGATCAGCACGACCGATATCGCCGAAGCCTGCAAGGCGGCCGGGCACAAGATCGAGCGCGCGGAAGTGCGCCTGCCGGGCGGCCCGATCCGCACGGTCGGCGAGCATGTGATCACCCTGCACCTGCACAGCGATATCGACGTCGAGGTGCCGCTGACAGTGACCGCGGAGGAGTAGGACCGGCGGCGCCCTGGGCGCCTCCTGCGTGTATGCTCAAGCCATGGTAGCGATGATCCGCCCCGACGAGGTCCGCATGCCGCCGCATTCGGTCGAGGCGGAGCAGGCGGTGCTCGGCGGCCTGATGCTGGATGCCAACGCCTGGGATGCCGTCGCGGACATCGTCACCGCCGGGTGATTTCTACCGCCGCGACCACCGGCAGATATTCGAGGCGATCGCCGAAGTCGCCGAGATCCGCGGCTCCTGCGACGCGGTGACTGTCTCCGAACACCTCGAGCGCAAGGGCCGGCTCGAGGACGTCGGCGGGCTCGCCTATCTGGGCACGATCGCCCGCGACACGCCGAGCGCCGCCAATGTGCGGGCCTATGCCGAGATCATCCGCGAACGATCGATCCTGCGCCAGCTTGTGACGGCGGGTGGCGAGATCGCGGCGGCGGCACTCGATGGCAAGGGCCGCAGCGCGAGTGACCTGGTGGATGAGGCGGAACAGCGGGTGTTCCAGATCGCCGAGCGCGGCAGTCACGGGAAGTCGGGATTCGTCGCAATCAAGGATGTCCTGCCGCAGACCATCGATCGGCTCGACCTGCTGCACCAGACACCGGGAGAGATCCGCGGCGTACCGACGGGATTCACGCTTCTCGACCGCAAGACCACCGGCTTGCAGGCTGGCGACCTGGTGGTCATCGCGGGCCGGCCGTCGATGGGCAAGACGACGCTCGCTGTCAACATCGCCGAGTACGCCGCGATCGCAAAGGGAGTGCCGTCCGCGATCTTCTCCATGGAAATGTCGGCCGAACAGCTGACACTGCGCCTGATCGCTTCGCTCGGACGCGTAAACCAGACCCACCTGCGCACCGGCAGCTTCACCGAGGAAGACTGGTCGCGTATCCAGGGCGCGATGGCGCAGTTGTCTGGCGCGCCGCTGTACGTCGACGAGACGCCGGCGCTGACGCCGACCGAAGTACGCGCGCGCGCACGCCGGCTGAAGCGCGAAAAGGGACTGGGCCTGATCATCGTCGACTACCTGCAGCTGATGCAGGTGAGCGGGCACCAAGGAAAACCGCGCAACCGAGATCTCGGAGATTTCCCGCGAGCCTCAAGGCACTCGCCAAGGAATTGCAGGTGCCGGTGGTGGCACTGTCGCAGCTGAATCGCGCAGTCGAGCAGCGCACAGACAAGAAGCCGGTGATGTCCGATCTCCGCGAGTCCGGCGCGATCGAGCAGGACAGCGACCTGATCCTGCTGATCTACCGCGAGGAAGTCTACGACCCGAATACGACCCGCAAGGGAATCGCCGACATCATCATCGCAAAGCAGCGCAATGGCCCGATCGGCGAGGTACAGCTGACGTTCCTCGGCGAGTACACGCAATTCAAGGATCTCGTTGCCGAGTCCTACGGCGAGGGCGTGTTCTGACCCCGGTGATTCGCGCCGTCATCGACACGGCGGCACTGCGCCACAATCTCTCCCGGGTACGCGAGCTTGCCCCGGGCAGCCGCGTTCTCGCGGTGCTGAAGGCAAATGCCTACGGCCACGGCATGGTCGCCGTGGCGAGCGCCCTCACCGGTGCGGATGGCTTTGCCGTGGCCCGGTTGAATGAAGCACTCACACTGCGTGCCGCGGGAATCTCGCACCCCGTCGTGCTGCTCGAAGGTGTCCAGGGGGCAGAGCAGCTGGATCAGGCCGCACAGCAGGACCTGGATCTGGTCGTGCATCAGCAGGAGCAGATTTCATTGCTGAATGCCTGGCGCGGCAGTTACTTGTTCCACGTTTGGGCAAAAATCGATACGGGTATGGGGCGGCTGGGATTCCGGCCCGCCGAATACCCTGAAGCGCTGAAGCAGCTTGCTGGCTGCAATGCCGTCAGGCAGCCGGTGACGCTGATGACCCACCTGGCGGAGGCCGAGGTTCCGGACAATGACCGCACCCGCGCCCAGCTCGAATGCTTCGACCTCGCTACCGCGGGCCTTCCGGGTGAGCGCAGCATCGCCAATTCGGCCGGCCTGATCAGCTGGCCTCCCGCTCGAACCGGATGGATCAGGCCCGGCCTCATGCTCTATGGAATTTCACCGATCGCCGGGTTGAGCGGCGGCGATATGGGCCTGCGACCGGCAATGACGCTCGAAAGCCGCGTCATAGCGGTGCGCGAGATCGCCACGGGTGCGCGCGTGGGCTATGGCGGAACCTGGGCCGCAAGTCGACCTTCGCGAATAGCCGTGGTTGCCGCTGGCTATGGCGATGGCTACATGCGGAATACTGCGAGCGGCACGCCGGTCCTTGTCAACGGGAGGAGGGCGGAGCTCGCGGGCTGCGTTTCGATGGACATGCTGACTGTCGACGTCACGGATCTCCCAGGAGTCGCGACCGGCGATCCGGTCGTGCTGTGGGGCGATGGCGTGCCAGTCGAGACGGTGGCGGTGGCGGCCGGCACCATACCCTACGAACTCGTCTGCCGCGTCGGCGAACGCGTGCAGTTCGACGTGCGATAGCCGGGGCATGCGCGTTCTGGTCACCGGTTCTTCCGGGCGCATCGGCGGGGCAATCGGCGCGCGGCTTTCCCTTAGGCACCAGGTGATCGGCCTCGACCTGCGGCCCGGGCCCTTGACCTCGATCGTCGGTGACATCTGCGACTCGCGGCTGCTGGCATCGGCCTGCGCCGGCGTCGACGCCGTGGTGCACACGGCTTCCCTGCATGCGCCGGATCTTGGATTGCGCTCCACCGAGGATTTCCGCCTGGTCAATGTCGCAGGGACAAGGCGTCTGCTCGCCGCCTGCAGCGAGGCCGGCATCGGCCGCTTCGTCTACACCAGCACGACGTCGCTCTACGGTAGGGCGCTCGTGCCTGCAAACGGGGAAGCTGTCTGGGTCACCGAGGAATTGCGGCCCCAGCCCCGCGACATTTACGACGAGACAAAGCTGGCCGCCGAAGAGGCTTGTGCTGAAGCGGCGCTGGGCGGCATGACCTGCATCTGCCTGCGGATGTCGCGCTGCTTTGCCGAGCATCCGCGCCTCGTTGCGATCTACCGGCTCTATCGCGGCGTCGACGCCGCGGATGTGGCCCAGGCCCATGAGTTGGCACTCGCGCCCGGGCTGACGGGATTCGAAGTATTCAATGTCTCGGCCCACTCGCCATTTGCTTGGTCGGAACGCGGTGCCCTGCTGAGCGCCGCCCGGGACGTCGTGCTCGCCCATCATCCCGGGGCGCAGCCGGAATTCGCGCGCCGCGGCTGGGAGTTGCCGGAATCCATCGATCGAGTCTATGTTGTGGACAAGGCGATCGCTGGGCTCGGCTACAGGCCGGAGCATGATTTCGAGTCGCTGTTCCGCTAAGGAGGATTTCAATGTCGAGTGTCGGGTACCATGAACCTGTCGAGGAACTGTCGGATAAAACCCGGGACATGCACCGCGCAATTGTCTCGCTGATGGAGGAACTGGAAGCCGTCGACTGGTACAACCAGCGCGCCGATGCCTGCAAGGACAAGGAGCTGCGGGCGATACTGGCCCATAATCGCGACGAGGAAAAAGAACACGCGGCCATGGTCCTCGAATGGATCCGGCGCCAGGATCCCGTGTTGTCGAAGCAACTCAAGGAATTCCTGTTCAGCAGCAAGCCGATCGCCCACGGCTGATCATCAGGGGAGGACGCGATGGCAATTCTGTGGCCTGCATTCGCCATGTTTGCGCTGACCATGTTCGTTGCTTTCCGGCTCGGCGCATTGCGCTGGCGTGCGGTCAGGCGGCGCCAGGTTGACCCGCGCTTCTACAAGGTCTATCGGGGGGACGGCGAACCAGAGGATGTTGCTGTCGTGTCGCGCCATCTCGTCAACTTGTATGAGGCGCCAACGCTTTTTTACGCAGGCACGGCGATTGCATTTACCGCCGGGCTTCCGGGCGCGCTGCTGCCCGCGATCGGCTGGACCTATGCAGGCCTGCGCCTGGTTCACAGCACGATCCATCTTGGCTCGAACGACGTGCTCTGGCGATTTCGGGTGTTTGCACTGAGCTGGCTGACGCTCGTCGGGTACTGGGCGGTCCTCGGCGTGGAGCTGGCAAGGCGGCCGGGCCTGGCAGGCTAGGCAGCGCAGCATCAGCGCAGCCGGCGCGGCCGGCATACTGGTGTTCGGACTGATCGGGCTGTTTTCGTCGTAAGGAAGAAATGGGGGATGCGCACATGACGCTCGAACTGAAATACCTGGTGGCAGTCACGCTGCTGACAGCGTTGCTCTGGATTCCGTACATCCTGAACCGGATCGCCGTGCGAGGCATCGCCGATGCGGTCGGGTATCCGGAAAATCCCAAGCCGCAGGCACGCTGGGCCCAACGGCTGCAAGCGGCCCACGGCAACGCCGTTGAGAACCTGGTCGTTTTCGCGACGCTGGTGCTGGTCGCGGATGCGACCGGAATTTCAAATCAGACGACGGTCCTGGCCTGCACAGTCTATTTCTGGGCACGTGCCGCCCACGCCGCGGCCTACACAGCCGCCTTGCCCTGGGTGCGCACCCTCGCGTTCGCCGCTGGATTCTTCTGTCAGCTTGCGCTCGCCTGGCAGTTATTGTCCTGACAGTGGCGGGTTCAGCCGTCGAAAAAGCCCATCTTGACGCCGGCCAGCGTAATGACGTCGTTGTCATGCAGTCTGCGGGCCTGGGGGCCGATCGGCTGGCCGTTGACCAGCGGAAAATCGCCGGGTTTCGCGGCTCTCGACGTGCACGACGTAGTAGCCGTCCGCGCGCCGGCTGATTGCAGCCACCTGTACACCGGGCCTGCCAAGCGTGGTCAGGGTCTTCGCGAGTTCCAGTTCGCGCCCGGCGAACTGGCCCGACAGCACCTGCAGCTTGGCCGGGCGTGACGGCGGCGGCTTTTCCCCGGCGGCCGCGGCCGCCGCTGGCGCCGGCGCTGATGCGCGCACCGCAGGAGCAGCCGCTGCTGCCGCTGCGGCAGCAGCGGCATCGCTGGCAGCCTTCAGGCGACTCTCGTTGACCTGCCCGGGCTGGATGACCAGTGTGCGCTCGAATTCGTCCTGATCCGAGCTTTCGACCTGGCTGTCGACAAATCGCAGGTGATGGTGCCCGACCGTAATGACATCGCCGTGCGTCAGGGCATGCTTCTTGATGAGCTTGCCATTGACGTAGGTACCGTTGGTGCTGTTCAGGTCCTCGAGAAAGGAGTCGTTCAGGATATTGATGATCAGGCCGTGATGACCACTGACCGCCGCATTGTCGATGCGGACGTCATTGTCCGGCAGGCGGCCGACCGTGTACCGCTCCTTGGTCATGTTGTATTCGGCCAGAACCTGGCCATCAAGACTCAAAATCAGGCGCGCCATAGACTCCCTCGCTGCCCGTTACCCGAACCAGGCCAATATTCTGTCAAGTATGCCCCGCCGCGCGGGGAAAAGTTCGACCACCTGTGCCAGTACGACCGAGATGTTGTCACGGCCGCCACTGTCATTGGCCAGCTGCACCAGCTGCCTAGCGACGGTGTCAAGATTACCGCCGAAAGTACTGATTGTTAAGTGAATATCTTCGTCCTCTACCATATCTGTGAGGCCGTCCGAACAAAGGACCAGCCAATCCCCCGGTTCAACCGGGTATTCGTGCACCTCGACATCGACCGTTGGCTCGACGCCCAGGGCCCGCGTCACGTAGTTCTTGTTGGTGGCGCGTTGCGCCTCTTCGGCGGAATAAAAGCCCCGGTCGACCAGTTCCTGCAGCAGCGAATGGTCCATCGTCAGCTGCTCAAAGGTGTCCTTGCGCAGCCGGTACATGCGCGAATCCCCGACGTGGGCGAGTACGACACGGTTGTCGTGGAACAGGGCTGCCACGACCGTCGTGCCCATGCCCTCGCACTGGCTCTGGGACTTCGATGTCTGGTGGATGATCTTGTTGGCGCGGGCGATCGCGTCGCGCAGGATGATGCTGGGGCGGTGCAGGCCGGTGACCTTATCGACTGCCCTCGAGTTCCTGGCCGGCGAACGCCTCGCGTACCAGGTTCACGATGGTCTTGACGGCGATGCCGCTCGCCACTTCGCCGGCGTTGTAGCCGCCCATGCCGTCCGCCAGCACGAAGAGCCCGATGTCGCGCGTCCCAGGAGATCGAGTCCTCGTTGTGCTCGCGCACCTTGCCGGTGTCGGTCAAACCGACGGCCTGCACGCGATTTCGCAGCGATACGTAGCGGCCCATCAACGCAGTGCCGGATCGATGGTGCGGGAGCAGTCGCGGAGCGCCTGGGCCATTTCAGCGCCGCTGCGGTAGCGAGCGTCAGGGTCCTTTTCCAGCGCGCGGTCGATGATCGCGGACAAGGTTCCTGGCAGGTCCGGTCTGACGACGCGCAGCGGCGGGTGCGGATCGCTCGAGATCTTCTGCATCAGTCCCGGTATGGAGTCGGAGCGGAATGGCAGCATTCCGGTCAGCAGCTGGAACAGCGTGACACCCAGCGAAAAAATATCCGATTGCGCCGTGACGGGACGTGCATCGAGCTGCTCCGGCGCCATGTAGGACGGTGAACCGAGGATGATCGCCGGTGCGCGTTGCGCGGCTGTTCTCGAGACGCGCGACGCCGAAATCCATGACGCGGACGCGCCGGTTGCGCTGGTCGAACACGATGTTGGCCGGTTTGATGTCGCGATGAATGACGCCGCGCTGATGCGCGAAATACAGGGCGTCAGCGACCCGGGCGCACATCTCGGTGACCATGCGCGGCGGCAGCAGCTTGCCCTCCATCGCGTGCATGCCGAGATTGACGCCTTCGACGTATTCCATCGCCAGGTACACGAGCCCGTCGTGCTCACCGGATTCACGGACTTCGACGATATCGGGGTGCGCGAGAGAACCCGCCGCATCGGCCTCGCGCAGCAATCGGAGCTTGGCTTCCGCCAGCAGGTCCTCGGGCCAGTCATCTGAAAGCGTGAGCATCTTGAGCGCGACGACATCGCCGCTCGTCTCGTCGGTCGCCTTGTAGACCGTCGCTGTCGCCCCGCGTCCCAGCTGCTGCTGCAGGCGATAGTGGTGGAATACCTGGCCGGTGCGCATGGCGAAGCCCGGCGTCGCTTTCGGCTTGCCCCCGCGAGGGTCGGCCTCCGGCGACATGGCCGCGGCGGACATGGCTGCACCGCCCCCCGGACCCGCCGGGGCGGATCGGTTGCGCAGCCAACGACCGAAACTGGATTCGTCAGGCATGCGCCGTCCGATCCGTAAGTCTCAACATCCGCGAATCATAAACGGGCATGCCGCCCACCGGTACTGTCTTCGGCCGGATTTTCAAGGCGTTATCGGCCAAATCGCGACCTGGGCCGCAGTCCAAATCGGGCGCCAGTCGCGAGATCTGCGTGCTAGCATCGCCGCTCCCCCGTCCCGGACCGCAGCGATGCCCAAGCCACGCACCGTATTCGTCTGTTCGGCCTGCGGCGCCGATGCGCCCCGCTGGCAAGGCCAGTGCCCGTCCTGCGCTGAATGGAACACCTTGTCGGCTTTCAATGCCGCCCGCAAGCCGCGCGCGGGCCCTTCGGGGGCGCTGGCGGCCGATGTCGCCGGCGGAGCCGATCGGCCAGGTCAGCGCCGGCGATGGCCACCGGCTAAGTACAGGTTACGCGTGAGTTCGACCGCGTGCTGGGCGGGGGCCTGGCTGCGGGGTCGGTGACGCTGATCGGCGGCGATCCCGGGCATCGGCAAGTCGACCCTGTTGCTGCAATGCGCCGCCGCGATGTCTGCAGGCGTACGCCGTGCTGTATGCGACCGGCGAGGAATCCGTGCGGCAGGTTGCGGAGCGCGCCAGGCGGCTCGCAGTAGCGGGCCCCGCGCTCTCCCTGGTCTCCGAGACCGCTGTCGAGCGGATCCTCGATGAGTGCGTGCGTACCGGCGCGCGCGTGCTGGTCATCGACTCGATCCAGACCATGTCGGCAGCTGACGTCGAGGCAGCCCCGGGCGCGGTGACGCAGCTGCGCGAATCGACGGCGCGTCTGGTGCGTCACGCCAAGGACTACGGGCACGGCCGTGTTGCTGATCGGTCACGTGACGCGTGAAGGCGTCATCGCGGGTCCCCGCGTGCTCGAGCACATGGTGGACACGGTGCTTTATTTCGAAAGCGATTCCGGCAGCCGTTTCCGGGTGATTCGCGCGGTCAAGAACCGCTTTGGCGCGGTCAATGAGATCGGCGTGTTCGCGATGGATGAGCAGGGCCTGCGCGAGGTCCGCAATCCGTCGGCGATCTTCCTTTCCCGCGGCATCGGACCCGGTGCCCGGTTCGGTCGTGACGGTGGCGCGCGAGGGCACGCGGCAGATGCTGATCGAGGTCCAGTCGCTGGTCGATCCGAGCCATGCTCGCAAATCCGCGCCGCGTCGCGGTCGGTTTCGAGTCGAATCGCGTTGCACTGCTGCTCGCGGTCCTGCACCGACACGCGGGCATCGCGCTGCATGTCGCACGACGTGTTCGTCAATGTGGTCGGCGGCGTGCGGCTCGCCGAGACCGCCGCCGACCTCGCCGTGGTTGCGGCGATCCGTCCGAGCATGAGCGGCACGCCGCTGCCGCAGGAACTCGTGGTGTTCGGTGAGCTCGGCCTGACAGGCGAGATCCGGCCCGTACCTTACGGCGAGGAGCGACTGCGCGAGGCCGCCAAGCACGGCTTCCGCCGCGCGATCGTGCCGCAGGCAAACGCGCCGCGGCAGTCGATCCGAGGGCATCGACAGTGCTGGCCGTGGCCAGGCTGCCGGAGGCCCTGCCGGCCCTGCGCTGAATTCAGCGACTGCCGCCCGCCGCCTGCGGCAGGATGCGCGCCGTGCGCACTGCGTTGTCGGCGACCTGCAGCACTTCGATCGTGCGACCGGCGAGCGTCACTCTGGCTCCGGGCTCCGGTATCGCTTCGAGGTGCTCGACGATGAGACCCGAGAGCGTGCGCGGCCCGTCGGTGGGAAGGCTCATGTCCAGCGCCTTGTTGACGTCGCGCAGCGTCACGCCGCCTGGCACGACATAGCTGCCGTCCGGTCGCGCGCTGAAGTCGAGGCGCGGCATGGCTGGCTGTGTCGTGAATTCGCCGACGACCTCCTCGAGGATGTCCTCGAGCGTGACCAGACCCAGCAGGTCGCCGTATTCGTCGACCACGAAGGCGATGCGCCGGCGCAGCCGGCGAAAGCGCAGCAGCTGGTCGTAGAGCGTCGTGCCTTCCGGCGTGAACAGCGCCTCCGCGCCGCGCGGCGATTTCGCGCAGCCGTTCCCGCGTCAGGCGACCGGCGGCTATCTCGTTGGCGACCAGGCGCATGTGGACGATGCCGAGGACGCGGTCGCAGGTCTCCGTCGAACAGGGGCATGCGTGTGTGCTGGGTACGCCGCAGCAAGGCGATGATTTCGTCCCAGCTGGCCGTGATGTCGACGCCCTCGATCTCGCTGCGCGGAACCATCACGTCGTCGACGCTGCGGCGCTCGAGGTCCAGCAGCGCTTCCACCATGCACTGGCGCTCGGCCGACTCACTCGCGAGCGCATCGGCGATGTCGGCAATGGTCTCGTCGGGATCGCGTCGCGCGGCAGCCTGGCCGGCGCGTGCCGAGGGCAGCAGAAGGAAGAAGGGTGCGAGCAGCCAGATCATCACGCCGGCTGCGAGCCTGCTCAGGATGCCGGGCCGGCGCAGCGATGCCGCCGCCCGCGAGTGTAAAGATCAGCGCGAGCCCGGCGACTGCAATCAGGGCGACCGCGGTGCGGATTTCGATCGGCGCGATCAGCACGCATGCCACGAGTGCGGCGAGCAGGGTGATGCGCAGCAACTGGGCGGCGCGACGCGCGCGGCGCGACTCGGTAGCAATCCTGCGGCGCAGGTGCAGCAGGGCGCTGTCGTCGGGGCGGCGCGCCGGCAGGCGCCTCGATCGCAGGGTCGGCGTCGCGGCTTCGAGCAGGGCGACCAGCATCAGAAGCGCAATTGACGCCAGGCCGCTCAAGCGCTCAACCCCAATGCCGGCCCAGCAGGATCTCGAGCACGAACTTGCTGCCGAAGTAGGCGAGCGCGAGCACGACGAAGCCCGCAGATCGTGTAGCGCGCGGGCCTTGCGCCCGCGCCAGCCGAAGCGCCAGCGCCCGATCAGCAGGCATGGCAAATATCAACCAGGCCGATCAGCGCCAGGATCGTCTTGTGCACCAGGTGCTGCTGGAACAGGTCGGTGACGAACAGAAGGCCCGCCGAGTATCGCGATGGTCAGTGCGGCCATGCCGGTTCCGATCACCGTGAACAGCGCGCGCTCGAGGCTCTCGACCGGCGGCAGCGTCGCGAGCCAGTCCGCCGGGCGCTTGCTGCGCAGCTGCGGCGTCCTGCAGCGGCCAGCAGTACGACGAGCACCGCGGCAATCGCGAACATGCCGGCCGATCCCATCGCGAGCACGACGTGCATCGCGAGCGGCCAGCCGCGCGCGCCGCGATCTCGAGCTGCTGCCGGCAGGCTGCCGGTGCCGGCCGCGAGCAGCGCGGCGAGCCCGAGTACGATCGCGGCGACCGCGCGATAAGCGCGGCGCGAGACGAGCGCGAGAAGGCCGCCGGCGCCGATCGATCGAGCCCCATCAGCGACGCGCTGTCGGCGAGGCCCGAGCGACGAGCCCACCCAGGGCCGCGAGCGTGTCGGCGAGCCAGCAGCGCATGGGCGAGCCACGCGGCGCGCCGCGAGGTAGAGCGCGGGCTCGTGGAAGGCGGCCGCGGCGCCTCGCGCCGCGCCGCGTGCAGGGCAGCCGCGGCGGCAACCAGGTAGAGCAGGATGACGAGAAATCCGCGCAAGACGATGACTCCCGGTGCGCGCGGCTCATTGTACAGGGCGGCGCAAGCTATAATCGGCGCGCATAATCGAGCGATTTGTGCGGCGAGCTCGCCGCCGGGGTTTCGCCGATGTTCGACACGCTCGCCGACCGCCTCGGACAGGCCGTCGACTCGCTGCGCGGCCGCGGCCGCCTGACCGAGGAGAACATCGCCGACACGCTGCGCCAGGTGCGCATGGCGCTGCTCGAGGCGGATGTCGCGGTGCCGGTGGTGAAGTCCTTCACCGACGCTGCGCGTGCGCGCGCGGTCGGCACCGAGGTCACGCGCAGCCTGACGCCGGGCCAGGCGTTCATCGGCGTCATCCACGAGGAACTGACCCGGGTCATGGGCGAGCCGGGCCGCGGTCTCAACCTGCGCGCGCAGCCGCCGGTCGTCGTCCTGCTCGCCGGGCCTGCAGGGCGCGGGCAAGACGACGACCGCCGCGAAGCTCGCGCGCCATCTGATCGGACGAGCAGCGCAAGCGCAAGGCGCTGCTGGCAAGCACCGACGTCTACCGGCCGGCCGCGATGACCCAGCTCGCGCGGCTCGGCCGGCCAGGTCGGCGCCGACTACTTCGAGGCGCCGGCAGGTGCGCGCCCGGTCGAAATCGCGGTCGCGGCGATTGCTCACGCGCGGCGCCACGTGCACGACGTCGTCATCGTCGACACGGCAGGACGCCTGCACGTCGATGAGGAAATGATGGCCGAGGTGCAGGCGATCGACCGTGCGGTCCCTGCCACCGAAAGGCTCTTCGTCGTCGACAGCATGGCGGGTCAGGATGCGGTCAATGCCGCGCGCGCGTTCGATTCCGCGCTCGCCCTGACCGGCGTGATCCTGACCAAGGCCGACGGCGATGCGCGCGGCGGCGCAGCGCTGTCCGTCCGCCAGGTGACTGGCAAGCCGATCCTGTTTCTCGGCGTCGGCGAGAAAGATCGACGCGCTCGAGGTGTTCCACCCGGAGCGGGTCGCGTCGCGCATCCTCGGCATGGGCGACGTGCTTTCGCTGGTCGAGCAGGTCCAGGCCGGCGTCGACCAGGACCAGGCCCGGAAGCTCGCCGAAAAGCTGGCGAAAGGCCGCGGCTTCGACTTCAGCGACCTGCGCGAGCAGCTGGGCCAGCTGAAGCAGATGGGTGGCATGGCGGCGCTCGCCGACAAGCTGCCGGCGCAGGCCCTGCCGCCGGGCGCACTGGCCCAGGTGGACGACCGGTCGATCCGGCGCCAGATCGGCATCATCGACTCGATGACGCCGACGGAACGGCGGCGGCCGGGCATCATCGACGGTTCGCGCAAGCGGCGGATTGCGGCCGGAGCCGGGGTCCAGGTCCAGGAAGTCAACCGCCTGCTGAAGCAGCAACTGCAGATGGAAAAAGTCATGAAGAAGATGAAGGGCGGTGGTCTTGCGCGCATGCTGCGCGGCCTTGCCGGGCGCAATCCCGGCGGTCACGGGCCGCGCGGAACCGGAGCGGCGGCAAGGACCGCGTAAGCCTTTCATTGCCCGCATGATTTGAGTAGAATGCCCGGCTCTTTGACGGGGCCCGACGGCCGCCGCGGGCTGCGAGGAATTCATCCGATGGTGACGATTCGACTGACGCGCCGCGGCGGCAGGAATTCGCCGTTCTATCACGTCGTCGTCACGGACAGCCGCAAGCGGCAGGGCGGGCTCGTGTTGGAGCAGGTCGGGTTCTTCAATCCGGTCGCAAGGCGCAAGGACCAGAAGATCGAGCTCAACCTGGCACGGATCGACTATTGGACCGGTACCGGCGCGAAGATGTCCGACCGCGTGCGCACGCTGGTGACGGCGGTCCGAAAGCAGGCAGCGGCCTGACCGCGCGGTGACGGTCGCCGCATGGCGGAATCACCGTCGCGAGAAACCGGACCGGCGACAGCCGGGTCGCGCTCGGCCGCATTACCGGGTGCTTTGGAGTCCGCGGCTGGGTCAAGATCCAGTCCTACACGGATGCCGCCGGAACAGATCCTGGCATTCCCGGTCTGGCGGACCGACCTTCCGGGCGGCGGGCATCGTGACCTGACGCATTTCGAGGGTCGGCGGCATGGCAGGGGACTGGTTGCGCGGCTGCAGGGCATCGAGGACCGTGACCAGGCGACGGCACTGTCAGGCGAGGAATTGTGGATCGAGCGCCACCACTTGCCGGCGCTTCCGGAAGGCGAGTACTACCAGGCTGATCTGGTCGGATTCGAGGTCGTGAATCTTGAGGGCCATGTACTCGGGCGCGTGGACCATTTTCTCGAGACCGGTGCGAATGCCGTGATGGTCGTGATCGGTGAGCGCGAGCACTGGCTGCCGATGGTTCGCCGTCATGTGCCGAAGGTGGATACCGGGCGCCGGCGCATTACGGTCGACTGGGACCCGGATTTCTGACGATGCACATCGAAGTCGTCACGTTGTTCCCGGAGATGATCCGGGCGGGGCTCGCGGCCGGCGTCGTGGGGCGAGCGCTGGACGTGCGGACTGATGCGGGTCGGGACAGAGGACCCGCGATCGCTCGCGACGGATCCGCACCGGACTGTGGATGATCGTCCCTATCGGCGGCGGGCCCGGGATGGTCCTGAAAGTCGAGCCGCTTGCGGGCGCCATCCGCGGCCGTGCGGCGCGGCTGCCGGTGGGCTCGCCGGTGATCGGCCTGTCCGCGCAGGGCCGGCCATTCACGCAAGAGCTGGCGCGGCGGCTGGCGGGCCTTCGGGGCATGTTGCTGGTCGCGGGGCGATACGAAGGCATCGATCAGCGCGTCGTCGACGCAGCTGATCGACGAGGAGTTGTCGATCGGCGACTATGTGCTGTCGGGCGGCGAGCTGCCTGCGCTCGTGGTCATCGATGCCGTTGCCAGGCTGCTGCCCGGCGTGCTGGGTGACGCACAGTCGGCGGAGCAGGATTCGTTCGGCGATGGCCTGCTCGACTGGCCGCAGTACACGCGGCCGGAAGTCTGGGAAGGTCACCGGGTGCCGGCGGTGCTGCAGGGCGGGAACCACGCCGCGATCCGGCGCTGGCGGCTGATGCAGGCGCTGGGCCGGACCTGGCAGATGCGGCCGGACCTGCTGCGCGCTGCGGCTGTTGAGCGGCGAGGAGCGCGAGTTGCTGAGCGAATTCTGTGCCGAGGCGGGGATCGATCCGCCGCGGTGAGTGAAAGTGACAGGAATCAAGCTGGAATCGGGAATCAAGCCATGAACAAGATCATTCAGGAACTGGAAGCGCGCACGAAGAGCCGCAAGCTGCCCGACTTCGGGCCCGGCGACACCGTCGTCGTGCAGGTCAAGGTGCGCGAGGGCGATCGCGAGCGCATCCAGGCCTACGAAGGCGTCGTGATCGCCTGCAAGAACCGCGGCCTCAACAGCTCGTTCACTGTGCGCAAGGTTTCGCACGGCGAGGGCGTCGAGCGCGTGTTCCAGACGCACAGCCCGGCGATCGCCGGACGTCGAAGTCAAGCGCCGCGGCAAGGTGCGCCGCGCGAAGCTCTATTACCTGCGCGATCGCTCCGGCAAGTCGGCACGCATCGAGGAAAAGCTGAGCAGCTGATGATGGCGATGCCCGTGCTGCGCGCATTCTGGGCCATTCGTGAAGGGCCTGCTGGTACGCCCTCGACGGCCTGCGCAAGGTCCTGCACCTCGTCCTGCTGCTGATCCTGTTCGGCGCGCTCCTGGCCGTGAGCCACACGACGCTGCCGATCGTTCCCGCGCAGCGCGGCGCTCGTGCTGGCGCCCCAGGGCGGCATGGTCGAGGAAGAGTCGGGCGACCCGCTCGATCGGGCGCTGTCCCACGCCACCGGCGAGGACAGGCAGGAAACCCGCCTGCGCGACCTCATCGACGTCGTCGACCATGCGCGCGACGACGATCGAATTCGCGCGCTGGTGCTCGAATCTCGATGGCCTCGACGGGCGCCGGCCTGCCGGCGCTGCAGGACCTGGCGCGTTCGATCCGCTGGTTCCGCGAGTCGGGCAAGAAGGTCTACGCGTACGGGCAGACATTCACGCAGCGCCAGTACTATCTGGCGGCGCAGGCCGATGAGGTCTATCTCGACCCGTTCGGATTCCTGCTGCTCGAGGGCTTTGCCTATTACCGCACCTACTTGCGCGGCGCTGTCGACAAGCTCGCCGTCGACGTCAACGTCTTCAAGGTCGGCAGCCACAAGTCGGCGCCGGACACCTGGACACGCAGCGACATGTCGCGCGAGGACCGTGAGAACGCGAAGGTCTGGGTCGGCGCGCTGTGGGACAGCTACAAGGCGGATGTCGCCGCGGCACGCGACCTCGAGCCCGGCCTGATCCAGGCCTATTCGGATGAGGCCGTCGCCGGCGTGCGGGCGACCGGCGGCGACCTCGCGCAGTATGCGCTGGCGCGCGGGCTGGTGGACGGCCTGAAGACGCGCGAGGAATTCGAGAAGATCGTCGCCGCCGACGCCGGCGAAGACGAGGACACCGGCAGCTACAAGGCGGTCGACTGGCAGCCGTATCTGTCCATCGTCCGTTCCGACGAGGCCCTGGCGGGATCTGAAGACCAGAATGTCGCCGTCATCGTCGCGTCCGGTGAAATCCTGGACGGCGAGCAGCCGCCGGGGTTCATCGGCGGCGATACGCTGGCTGCGCAGCTGCGCGATGTCCGCGAGGATGACGATTACTCGGCCGTCGTCCTGCGCATCGACAGCCCCGGCGGCAGCATCATGGCGTCGGAAGTCATTCGCCGCGAAGTCGCCGCACTCGTCGCGGCCGGAAAACCGGTGGTAGCATCGATGGCGACGGTGGCTGCGTCGGGCGGCTATTACATTGCGATGGACGCGGACCGGATCATCGCGGCGCCGACGACCATCACCGGTTCGATCGGCGTCTATGCGGTGATTCCGACCTTTCAGCGCACGCTTGCGAAGATCGGCATCACCAGTGACGGCTTCGGCACGACCGCTCTCGCCGGCGCCGCCGAACTGGATCGCGAGCTGGGCGACGAGGCACGGCAGATCCTGCAGGCAAGCGTCGAACATGCCTACCGGACATTCGTGGACGGTGTCGCGCGCGCGCGTGGCCGGAGGCCCGAAGAGATAGACAGCCTGGCGCAGGGGCGCGTCTGGGTCGGCTCGGACGCACGCGCGGCGGGAATTGTCGATGACCTGGGCGACGTCGACGAGGCGATTGCGGAAGCCGCGAAGCTCGCCGGTCTCGAGAAAGGCTACGGGGTCATCTGGGTCGAGCGCAGCTTGTCATGGCGCGACGCGATCGCGATGCGCCTGCGTGGCGCGGCGGCATGGCTGGTCAGGTCACTCGCGCCACGACACATGCTGCCGCCCGGCCTTGGCTCCACGATGGCGGAAGTGCGGGGCCTGCTGGAGCTGGCGGCGCAGGGACGGCCAGTTTACCTCTGCCGCTGCAGCGTGGACTGAGATCAGGCGACCCAGTCCAGGATCACCTTTCCGGACTGGCCGCTGCCCATTTTCTCGAAGGCGATCTGGTAGTCGGCCGCGGGGAACCGGTGTGTGATCACGGGGCGGATGTCGAGGCCGCTCTGGAGCATGCTCGCCATCTTGTACCAGGTCTCGAACATTTCGCGCCCGTAGATGCCCTTGATCACGAGTCCCTTGAAGATCACCTGATTCCAGTCGATGGCCATTTCCCCGGGCGGTATGCCGAGCATCGCAATGCTGCCGCCGTGATGCATGACGCGCAGCATGTCCTTGAATGCCGATGCGTTGCCCGACATCTCGAGCCCGACGTCGAATCCTTCCTCCATGCCGAGTTCCCGCATCGCATCGTCGATGGATTCGCGCGTCACGTTGAGCGCCCTGGTCGCGCCCATATTGCGCGCGAGTGAAAGGCGGTAGTCATTGACATCCGTGATGACGACGTGGCGTGCGCCGATGAAACGTGCGATCGCGACTGCCATGATGCCAATCGGGCCGGCGCCCGCGATCAGCACATCCTCGCCGACCACGTTGAATGACAGGGCTGCGTGGGTTGCGTTGCCGAGCGGGTCCAGGATCGAGGCGATTTCATCGGTGATCGCATCCGGCAGGCGGAACACGTTGGCCGCGGGCAGCACCATGTACTCGGCGAAGCAGCCCGGGCGGTTGACGCCGACGCCCTGAGTGTTGCGGCAGAGGTGACGGCGCCCGGCGCGGCAGTTGCGGCAGTGGCCGCAGGTGATGTGTCCCTCGCCCGACACGCGGTCGCCTTTCGAAATACCGCGAACCTCGCTGCCGAGCTCGACGATCTCGCCGCAGTACTCGTGCCCGACCTGCATCGGCACCGGAATCGTGCGTTGTGCCCAGTCATCCCACTGGTAGATATGAATGTCGGTGCCGCAGATGGCGGTCTTGCGGATCCGGATCAGTACGTCATTCGGACCGGCCTCGGGCCTCGCCAGTTCGCCCATCCAGATGCCCGGTTCGGGGCGCGACTTGATCAATGCCTTCATGTGATCTTCATCCCCCGATGACGCCAAGTTCGCGGCCGGCCTGTGCGAACGCGGCCACGGCGGTCTCGAGCTGTTCGCGCGGTGTGACCGGCGCACATCTGCGTGCGGATCCGCGCCTTGCCCATCGGCACGACCGGATAGGAAAAGCCGATCGCATAAATGCCGAGTTCCAGCAGCCGGTCCGCCATGCGCCCGGCGAGCGTCGCGTCGCCGAGCATCACCGGGATGATCGGATGCTCTCCCTCAAGGAGCTGGAATCCCAGCGCAGTGAGCTTGGCGCGGAACCAGGCCGCGTTTTCCATGAGCTGCCGCCGCAGGCCCGGCGTCGACTCGAGCATCTCGAGCACGCGGAGCGTGGTCGCCGCGACTACCGGGGCAATCGAGTTGGAAAACAGGTACGGGCGCGATCTCTGGCGCAGCCATCCGATCACCGGCGCCCGTCCCGACACAAACCCGCCGCTCGCGCCGCCCAGCGCCTTGCCAAGCGTGCTGGTCAGGATGTCGACCCGTTCCATGACGCCGCAGTGCTCGTGCGTGCCGCGCCCCGTAGCGCCCATGAACCCGGTCGCATGCGAATCGTCGACGACGACCGATGCGCGGTACCGGTCCGCGAGGTCGCAGATGTCACGCAGCCGCGCGATCGTGCCATCCATCGAGAATACGCCGTCGGTCACGACGAGCCGCGTGCGCGCTTCCTGCGATTCCCGCAGGCGCCTTTCGAGTTGGCCCATATCGCCATTGTCGTAGCGCAGTCGCTTCGCCTTCGACAGCCGGATGCCGTCGATGATGCTGGCGTGATTCAGCGCGTCGGAGATGATCGCGTCCTGGTCGTCGGTCAGGGTCTCGAACAGGCCGCCATTGGCGTCGAAGCAGGACGAGTAGAGGATCGTGTCGTCCGTCGCCGAGGAACGCAGACAGACGCTGCTCGAGCTCGCCGGTGCACCGTCTGCGTCCCGCAGATGAATCGCACCGATGCCATGCCGTAGCCATAGCGGTCGAGCGCCTCGTGCGCCGCGCGGCGCAGTTCCGGATGATTGGCGAGGCCAAGATAATTGTTGGCGCAGAGGTTGATGACCTCGCGCCCGTCCTCGAGGCTGCACGACCGGGTCCTGGCCCGAGGCGATGACGCGCTCGCGCTTGAAGAGGCCGCTCTGCGTGAGTTCAGCGGTCTGCGCATCGAGCCGCTGCAGCAGGGCCTGGTCCATGATGTTCCGTCACTGTGCGCCAGCGCGGATTATAGCGGCCGGCCGCGTGCGGCCCCGTATAATCCGCAGGCCGGGGAGGGCAGGTGAGCAGGGAAAATGCGGGTAGTGCATGCGGCGGGCGGCAGGCACCGGATCGATCGCTGGCTGTGGTGCGCGCGATTTCACCGCAGCCGTGTCACTGGCCGCCGCGGCGGTCAGCGGCGGCAAGGTCCATGTCAATGGTGAACGCGCCAAGCCCGCCCGGAGCGTCGCGATCGGCGACCGGCATCGATATCACACTCGGGACGGATGCCTGGACCGTGATCGTGCTGTCATCTGCCCGTCGCGACGCGGGCCGGCAACCGAGGCACGAAAGCTGCTACGAGGAGACAGCGGACAGCGTGTTGCGGCGCGCTGTCGCTGCGTGAACGCCGCCAGCTGGAGCGCCGGTCGGAATCGGCACCGACCGGGCCGCCCGGACAAGCGCGGACCGGCGGGCGATCCGGCAGCTGCAGGGGCGGCGCTGAATCATGACCCCGCACGAACCGGATGCGCCCTGGGCCGTGCTCTCATCGAGGCCCGCGCGGCTGTTCATCGCGCTGACGGGGCTGTTCGTCACCAATGCGCTGATCGCCGAGTTCGTCGGCGTCAAGATCTTCGCGCTCGAGGACACGCTGGGCCTGCCGCCATTCGACTGGCGGCTGTTCGGCCAGAGCGGTTCGCTGTCGTTCACGGCCGGCGTGATGCTCTGGCCGATCGTGTTCATCATGACCGACATCATCAACGAATACTTCGGCGTGCGCGGCGTGCGCCTCATTTCGTGGCTGGCGGTCGGATTCATCTCCTACGCGTTCCTGTTTGCCTACCTCGCCATCGAGCTGGCACCGGCGGGCTGGTGGGTCACGGTCGGCAGCGAGCGCGGCGTTCCGGACATGCAGGCGGCGTTTGCGAGCATCTTCGGCCAGGGCCTGTGGACGATCGGCGGCTCGATCACCGCCTTCCTGATCGGCCAGTTCATCGACGTCGCCGTGTTCCACCGGATCCTGCGCGCGACCGGTGAGCGATTCGTGTGGCTGCGGGCGACCGGTTCGACGGCGGTCTCGCAGCTCGTCGACAGTTTCGTCGTGCTCTACATCGCTTTCGTGCTGGGTCCGCAGCACTGGCCGATCGGGCTCTTCCTCGCCGTCGGCACGGTCAATTACTGCTACAAGATGCTGATGGCGGTCGCGCTGATTCCGCTCCTGTACCTGGCCGCCGGCTGATCCACGCCTATGTCGGCGAGAGACCGCAGAACGCCTGCGGGCGCATGCAGCGGGCCCGCGGGACCCGCAGGGGGCCGGCGCCTGATGCCACGTCCCCGCACGCCGGCACTCGCTGTCGACGTCATCATCGAACTGGAAGACCGGCCCGGCCGGCCGATCGTGCTGATCGAGCGCCGATTTCCGCCGTCGGGGCACGCGCTGCCGGGCGGCTTCGTGGATGTCGGCGAGACGGTTGAAGAGGCGGCACGCCGCGAGGCGCGCGAGGAAACCGGTCTCGACATCAGGCTCGGCCGCCTGCTCGGCGTCTACTCGGACCCTGCGCGCGATCCGCGCGGGCACACTGTCAGCCTCGTGTACGTCGCGACGGCAACCGGCGAGCCGGTCGCCGGCGACGATGCCGCGGACCGTCCTGGTCGTCGATCGCAGGCGAGTCGCCGCCGCTGGCTTTCGATCACGACCGGATACTCGCCGATTACCTGCGAGGCGAGATAGAATTCCCGCCATGAGCGAAGACGGCGATCCATCGACTTCCTGCAGGCCGGCGGGCGAATTCGAGTCCGCGGCCGGGCACGACGATCAACCGTCTGCTATCTCGCCGACGAAGCAGAGCGTCGTCGCGGAGATGCTCGAACTCGCACGACTGCCCGACGCCCGATCGTGCAGGCGATCCACCGTGATGCGATGCAGCTGGTCGCCGCGGCGCGCCGGCGCAGGACGGGAAGCGGCGGCATCGAGGCGTTCCTGCAGCAGTACGACCTCGCGTCGCAGGAGGGCGTCGTGCTGATGTGCCTCGCCGAGGCGCTGCTGCGAATTCCGGATGCCGATACGGCGGATCGCCTGATCGCCGACAAGATTTCGACCGGCCAGTGGTCCGAATATCTCGGCGAGGCGGAATCGCTGTTCGTCAATGCCTCGACCTGGGGTCTGATGCTGACCGGCCGGCTGGTGCGCCCGGCGGAGGACGAATTGCGCGATCCCGCGACCGTGCTGCGCCGGCTCGTCGCGCGACTCGGCGAGCCGGTCGTGCGGGCGGCGTTCCGGCAGGCGATGCGCATCATGGGTCACCAGTTCGTGATGGGCCGCAACATCGACGAGGCGCTCGAGCGCGCGGCCAGCGGCGACAACGCCCGCTATCGCCACACCTACGACATGCTCGGGCGAGTCCGCGCTGACGGCGGCTGACGCAGGGCGCTACTTGGAGTCCTACAGCGCGGCGATCGCAGCCGTGGGCGCTTCGGTGCGAGGCCGGCAGCGCGCCCGCGTCCTGGCCGAGCATCTCGGTCAAGCTCTCCGCGCTGCATCCGCGCTACGAGTTCGGCAGGCGCAAGCAGGTGCTCGCGGAGCTCGGCTCGAGGATCGAGGCGCTGGCGCTCGAGGCGCGCCATGCCGGCATCGCGCTTGACGATCGACGCTGAGGAGGCCGACCGGCTGGAATTATCGCTTGAACTCCTGGATCGCCTGCTGGCCCAGCCAGCAGCTTGCCGGATGGGACGGCCTCGGCGTCGCGGTGCAGGCCTACTCGAAGCGCGCCGCCGACGTGCTGCGCTATCTTGGCGGCCGCGCCGACGAGACCGGTCGCGTGCTGAATGTCCGTCTCGTCAAGGGCGCCTACTGGGACAGCGAAGTCAAGCGGGCGCAGGAGCGCGGCCTGCCCGGATATCCGGTTTACACGCGCAAGCAGAACACGGATGTCGGCTATCTCGCCTGCGCGCGAATCCTGCTGGACGGGAGCCGCCGGCTCTATCCGCAGTTCGCGACACACAATGCGCACACCGTCGCGAGCATCATCCATCTCGCGAAGGTGCGCGGGCGCGAATTCGAATTCCAGCGACTGCACGGCATGGGCGAGGAGCTGTACGAGGAAGTGACCGACCCGGCCGCCCGCGCGCTCGCCATGCCGCGTCTATGCGCCGGTCGGCTCGCACGAGGACCTGCTGCCCTATCTGGTTCGCCGGTTGCTGGAGAACGGCTCGAACACCTCGTTCGTCAATCGCATCGTGGACGAGTCGCTGCCGCTCGAGCCAGGTCGTCAGCGACCCGGTCGCGGAAGTCGAGGCGCACAGGGCCGGGGCCACACCCGCGCATCCCGCTGCCGGTGGCGCTGTTCGGGTCCGAGCGCGCCAATTCCGCCGGTGTCAACCTGGCCGACGGCCGCGAGCAGCAGCGCCTGGCAGATGCCTGCACGCAGGCGTTGAAAGCGCCCCTGGCCGCCGCGCCGATCGTCGGCGGGCGCAAGCACCGGGGGCCGCAGAGGAAGATCACGTGCCCGGCGAATCTGGAGCGAATCGCGGGCGAAGTGGCGGAAGCCGACGTCGCACTGGTGGAAACGCGCGATCGGGCTCGCCGTAGCAGCCCAGCCCGCATGGGATCGCAGGCCAGCCGGTGAGCGGGCCGCCATGCTTCGCGCGGCGGCGGACCGGCTCGAGCAGGACGCGGGGCGCTTCGTCGCGATCTGCGTCGCTGAGGCCGGCAAGACGCGTGCCGGATTCGATCGCCGAAGTGCGCGAGGCTGTCGATTTCCTGCGTTATTACGCGCAGCGGGCGGAGCAGGAATTCGGGCAGCCGATTGCGCTGCCGGGCCCGACCGGCGAATCGAACCGCTTGCGCCTGCGCGGCCGCGGCGTGTTTGCCTGCATCAGCCCATGGAATTTTCCGCTGGCGATTTTCACCGGCCAGGTGGCGGCAGCGCTTGCCGCCGGCAACAGCGTCATCGCGAAACCGGCTGCGCAGACGCCGCTGGTCGCCGCCGCGATGGTGCGACCTGCTGCACGGGGCGGGAGTGCCCGGTGACGTGCTGCACTTCGCTGCCGGGGCCGCGGCTCAACGGTCGGAAGCGCCCTCGATCGCCGATCCGCGCGTCGCGGGCGTCGTATTCACGGGCTCTACCGAGACCGCGCGGCTGATCAACCGCGCACTTGCTGCGCGTGACGGGCCGCTGCCGGTGCTGATCGCGGAGACCGGCGGCCAGAACGCCATGCTGGTGGACAGTTCCGCACTGCCCGAGCAGGTGGTCAATGACGCGATCCAGTCGGCGTTCAACTCCGCGGGCCAGCGCTGTTCCGCGCTGCGTGTCCTGTACGTGCAGGAGGACATCGCGCCCCGTGTGCTCGAACTCCTGGCCGGCGCCATGGACCAGCTGGTGATCGGCGATCCGGCGCTGCTTTCGACCGATGTCGGCCCGGTGATCGATGCGGCGTCGCTGGCCACACTTGAGCGGCACGCCGATTCGATCGTCCAGGGGGCACGCTGGCGGCATCGCACGCGGCTACCGGCCGGGCTGCCACCCGGGCATTTCTTCGCGCCGCTGGCGGTCGAAATCGAAAGCATCTCGCGGCTTGAACGCGAGGTGTTCGGGCCGGTGCTGCACATCGCGCGCTTTGCGGCATCGGACCTCGACAAGGTGATCGACGAGATCAATGACAGCGGCTACGGGCTGACACTCGGCGTGCACAGCAGGATCGACGGCGTGGCGCGCCGTATCGCGCAACGCGCCAGGGTCGGCAATGTCTACGTGAACCGCAACATGATCGGCGCCGTCGTCGGCGTTCAGCCGTTCGGTGGCTGCGGCCTGTCGGGCACCGGCCCGAAAGCCGGCGGTCCGCATTACCTGCCGCGCTTCGCGACCGAGCAGACCATTACGACCAACACCGCGGCAGTCGGCGGCAATGCCACGCTGCTGTCACTCGGCGAACGCTAGGCCTTACATCATCCGGTCTGCAGGCGCGCCGACTCCGACATCATCGACTGGTTCCACGGCGGGTCAAACACGAGATCGACGGTGGCCTTGCGGATGGTCGGGATGATCATCAGCTTGTCGCGGACATCCGCGACCAGCACCTCGCCCATGCCGCAACCGGGTGCCGTCAACGTCATCCTGACGTCCACGTCACGCGTGCCCTCGTCATTCGGCTGACGGTGCACTCGTAGATGAGCCCGAGGTCCACGATGTTGATCGGGATCTCCGGATCGAAGCAGGTGCGCAATTGGTCCCAGACCAGGCGGTTGACATCCTCATCGGTTGCACCCGGCGGCAATTCGGGGCGGGGTAATGGTTCCTTGCCGATCGCGTCGCCGTCCTCGCCGGCAATCCGGAACAGGTTGCCCTCGACATAGATCGTGAAGCTGCCGCCCAGCGACTGGGTGATGTAGCCGATGGTCCCGGCGCGGAGCTTGACCTCGACGCCGGCAGGGACGATCACCGCGCGAACTTCGCGTTGGATGACGATCGGTTCGCCTCCGGAATGATGCATGCTCATTCAGTCGAGACCGAGCGGCCGCCGGTCAGCGCCGCGTTCAGCGTGTGCCAGCACAGGCTCGCGCACTTGACGCGCACCGGGAATTCGCGCACGCCTGCAAGTGCCGCGAGCTTGCCGAGACCGATGTCCGCTTCCGCGTCGCGCCGGGTCAGCATTCGGTGCACGCTACCGAAAAGTTCTGCAACCTCCGCGCAGCTCTTGCCCTTGACCGCCTCGCTCATCAGCGAGGCGGAGGCCGTCGAGATCGCGCAGCCTGCGCCCTCGAAGCGGATGTCGCGGACCATATCGTCCTTTATCTCAACAAAGATCTGTAACTTGTCGCCACATAAGGGATTATTACCTTCGGCTGCGTGTGTGGCGCTCGCCAGCCGCCCGAAATTCCGCGGCGCGCGATTGTGGTCGACGATGACGTCACGGTAGAGATCGGCGAGATCCATCAGCGCAACATCCGGATCGCGAGCAACAGGGCTTCATGCAGCGCGTCGATTTCCGCACGCGTGTTGTAGAGGCCGAATGACGCCCGCGTGGTGGCCGGCACGCCGAAGTAATCCATGACGGGCATCGCGCAATGATGGCCCGTGCGTACGGCGATACCCCGTGAATCGAGCACCGTACCGAGGTCGTGCGGATGAATGCCCTCGATTGTGAATGATACGAGACTGCACTTGTCCGGGGCCGTGCCGATGAATGCCAGGCCAGGCACATCGGCGAGACACGTCGTCGCGTACTCGAGCAGCTGCTGCTCATGCTCACCAATGCGCTTCATCCCGATCGCATCGAGATAGTCGATCGCCGCGCCAAGGCCGACGGCCCCCGAGATGTTGGGTGTGCCCGCCTCGAATCGATGGGGCAGGTGGTTGTAGGTCGTGCCAGTGAAGGACACGGAGAGGATCATGTCGCCGCCGCCCTGCCAGGGCGGCATGGCCTCGAGAATCGGTTCGCGGCCGTAGAGCACGCCGATTCCGGTCGGGCCGTACATCTTGTGACCGGAGAAGGCGTAGAAGTCGCATCCGAGCGCCTGCACGTCCACAGCGAGATGCGGCACGGCCTGGGCGCCATCAACTATGGTCGTGATGCCGCGCTCGCGGGCCGCACGGACGAATTCGCCAATCGGCAGTATCGTGCCCAGTGCATTCGACACGTGTGCCAGAGCGACGATGCGCGTGCGCGGGCCGAGCATGGTGAGGTAGCTGTCGAAATCGACCACGCCGCGCCGGTCGATCGGCACGACGCGCAGCACGGCACCGGTCTGTTCGCAGAGAAGCTGCCAGGGAACGATGTTCGAGTGATGCTCCAGCCACGACACGACAATCTCGTCGCCGGGCCGCAGCCGCGGCCGTCCATGCGCCTGTGCAACCAGGTTGACGGCCTCGGTCGTGCCGCGCAGGAAGACGATCTCGGCGGTCGACGCCGCATTGATGAAGTGCCGCACCTTCTCCCGCGCAGCCTCGAATAGCGCCGTCGCTTCCTGCGACAGCGTATGGACGCCGCGGTGAACATTCGCATGATGCGTCCTGGCGTAGGTGGCCACCGCCTCGATGACGGCGGCAGGCATGCTGCGACGACGCGGCATTGTCGAGATAGGCGAGCGGCTGGCCATTGACCAGGCGGGCCAGCACGGGAAAATCGCCGCGCAGGCGCAGGACATCGAGATTCATCCCGCGATTCGCGCACCGCCGCCATCACCGGAAGCTCCGGATCACGTCGCGGTCCGGCAGCCGGCCGACCACCAGCTCCTCGATCGGGCGCCGCAGTTCCGGCAGCGGTATCCCTGCAATGATGTCCTCGCAGAATGCGAATGTCAGCAGGCTCCGTGCCGTGGCAGGATCGAGGCCGCGCGCAAGCAGGTAGAACAGCTGTGCGGGATCGAGCGTGCCGATGGTCGCGCCGTGGCGGCACTTCACGTCGTCGGTGTGGATCTCGAGCTGCGGCCGCGCATTGATCTCGGCGAGCGGCGTCAGCAGCAGATTGCGGCTCGACTGGCTGGCGTCCGCGCCGCGCGCCGCCGGGTGCACGATGATACGGCCGTTGAATGCGCCGCGGCCACGTTCCGAGGCGATGCCGCGGAAGTTCTGGTGCGTTCGGGTCGCCACGCCGTGGTGGGCAATCTGCGTATACAGGTCCGCCTGGCGCTCGCCGTCCACCATGAAGAGTCCCGCGAGTCGGCATTGCGCGCGGCCGCCGGTCAACGACAGATTCAGGTTTGATCGCAGCAATCGGCCGCCCAGCGCGAATAGATGCTGGCTGTAGCTGCTGTCCGCCTGCTGTTCGACGACCCAGGTCTCGAGCTGGGCGGATTGCGCGCCTGACTGGTGCAGGCGCAGGTGCTCCACCGTCGCGCCCTCGCCGATGCTGAGCTCGGCCGCGAGGTTCGAGAATGCGGGGGCGTCGCCGAGCGCGACAAAGTGCTCGACCAGCCGCAGGCTGGCACCGGCGCCGACCTCGATCACGATGCGCGCGTGGCTTGCGCCCGGTACGGTCCCTGACGAGACGTGGAGCAGGTACAGCGGTTCCGCGCGGCGCCGCGCCGGCGTCGACACGGATGAGCGCGCCGCCGACTGGCAAAGGCGTCTGCAAGCAGCGCGTAGCGGTCGTCAGCGTCGTCCCCGGGCTCGCGCAGCAATCGCATCGCGCCGGCGGGATCGGTCGAGAGCAGGGTCGCCAGGTCGTCGACCACGACGCCGTGCCTGCCCGCGGCCGACAACTGCGGCTCGGAGCGGCCGTCGACCAGGACCAGGCGCCGCGCGCGGGCAGCGGCAGCTGCAAGGCTGCAAGCCGTGTCGGCGGCCAGCGCCACGCGCGGCGCGGCGTCGAAAGTGCGCTCCGCGATCTTCGCGTGGTCGAGGTAGTTCCAGTTCTCGTCACGCCGGTCCGGCAGGCCGCGTTCCAGAATCGTTGCGAGCGCGAGCTCGCGGCGCTGCGCCCAGGCCGCGCCGCCGCCAAGCGCGCTGCCTGGCCCGCGTGGCTCGCCGCGATGCGCTCCAGCACGGTTTCGGCGTTCATGCGGCAGCCGGTCCGTCGCGGAGCCAGTCGTAGCCGCGACGCTCGAGTTCCAGCGCGAGTTCGCGGCCGCCGCTGTTGACGATGCGGCCGCCGGCCAGCACGTGCACCTGGTCGGGAACGACGTAGTCGAGCAGGCGCTGGTAATGCGTGACCATGACGATCGCGCGCCCGGGCGAGCGCAGCGCATTGACGCCGTCCGCGACGATCTTCAGCGCATCGATGTCGAGTCCCGAGTCGGTCTCGTCGAGCAGCGCGAGCGTCGGCTCCAGCAGGCTCATCTGCAGGATCTCGTTGCGCTTCTTCTCGCCGCCGGAGAAGCCCTCGTTGACGCCGCGATTCAGCAGGCTCTCGTCCATCTGCATCTGGCGGATCTTCTCGCGCACCAGGTTCAGGAACTCGAAGGCGTCGAGTTCGGGCTCGCCGCGGTGCTTGCGCAGGGCATTGAGCGAGCCTTCAGCAGGTAGACGTTGTTGACGCCGGGAATCTCGACCGGGTACTGGAAGGCGAGGAACAACCCGGCGCGGGCGCGCTGCTCGGGCGGCATCGCCAGCAGGTCCTGGCCGAGGTAGGTCGCGTGCCGGAGAGCACCTCGAGGCCAGGGCGTCCGGCCAGCACGCCGGTCAGCGTGCTCTTGCCGGAGCCATTCGGCCCCATGATCGCGTGCACCTCGCCGGCACGGACCTCGAGCGACAGGCCGTCGAGGATCAGGCGCTCGCCCGCGCGGACCTTGAGGTCGCGCACGCTCAGGATTGTCATCCGACTGCTCCTTCGAGGCTGACGGCCAGCAGGTTCTGGGCCTCGACCGCGAATTCCATCGGCAGTTCCTTGAACACCTGCTTGCAGAAGCCGTTGACGATCATGTTGACGGCGTCCTCGGCGGCGATGCCGCGCTGCAGGCAGTAGAACAGCTGGTCGTCGGAGATCTTCGAGGTCGTGGCCTCGTGCTCGACGATCGCGGTCGGGTTGCTGACCTCGATGTAGGGAAAGGTGTGCGCGCCGCAGGTCTCGCCCATCAGCAGCGAGTCGCATTGCGTGTAGTTGCGCGCGCCGTCGGCGCCCGGCAGGATTTTCACCAGGCCGCGATAGGCGTTCTGCCCGTGCCCGGCGGAAATGCCCTTTGAAATGATGGTCGAACGCGTGTTGCGGCCCATGTGGATCATCTTGGTGCCGGTGTCGGCCTGCTGGTGGTGATTGGCAAGCGCGACCGAGTAGAATTCGCCGACCGACCCGTCGCCACGCAGGATGCAGCTCGGGTATTTCCAGGTGATCGCCGACCCGGTCTCGACCTGGGTCCAGGAAATCCGCGAGTTGCGGCCGCGGCAGTCGCCGCGCTTGGTCACGAAATTGTAGATGCCGCCGACGCCATTCTCGTCGCCGGGATACCAGTTCTGCACCGTCGAATACTTGATCTGGGCGTCGTCCAGCGCGACCAGCTCGACGACCGCGGCGTGCAGCTGGTTTTCGTCGCGCATCGGCGCGGTGCAGCCCTCCAGGTAACTCACATGCGACCCTTCATCCGCGATGATCAGCGTGCGTTCGAACTGGCCGGTCTTCGCTGCGTTGATGCGGAAGTAGGTCGACAGCTCCATCGGGCAGCGCACGCCCTTCGGTACGTAGACGAACGAGCCGTCGGTGAACACGGCGGAGTTGAGCGTCGCGTAGAAATTGTCGCTGACCGGTACGACCGTCCCGAGATAACGCTCGATCAGTTCCGGGTGATTCCTGACCGCCTCGGAGAACGGGCAGAACAGGACGCCGGCCTCGGCCAGGCGCTCCTTGAATGTGGTCGCGACCGAAACGCTGTCGAACACTGCGTCGACCGCGACGCCGGCGAGTCTGGCCCGCTCATGCAGCGGTATGCCGAGCTTGTCGTAGGTTTCGAGCAGCTTCGGGTCGACTTCGTCCAGTGACTTCGGCCCGTCGGTCCGCTGTTTCGGCGCGGAATAGTAGGAGATCTCCTGGAAATCGATCGGCGGGTAATGCACGTGGGCCCAGGTCGGCTCGTTCATCCTGAGCCAGCGCCGGTAGGCCTTGAGCCGCCAGTCGAGCATGAAGGCAGGTTCGCCTTTCTTGGCGGAAATCAGCCGGATCACGTCCTCGCTGAGGCCCGGCGGCACCGTGTCGCTCGCGATGTCGGTCACGAAGCCGTGCCGGTACTTGCGGCCGACCAGTGAATCCAGTTCCTGCTGGTTGCTCGTCATGCGGATTGCCTGCGTGCTTCAGCCGCGCACCAGCGGCCGCCACCCGCCCCGCGTCGCAGGGCTGGCGCAGGTCGGGCATCGGGAAGTCGCCGTCGTGGCGCACCAGGTCGGTCAGGCTGATGCGCGATCAGGGCGCGGCGGATCGCCAGGCTGATGCCCTGCCAGCCGTGGCCGACCGTGCAGGTCGTCTCGATGTCCGCACTGGCCGCTGCCGCTCGAACATTCGGTCAGCGCGACGGGGCCCTCGACGGCATCGATGATGTCCGCGGCGCTGATCCCGGTGGCAGGCCGCGCCAGCCGGTAGCCGCCACGCGCGCCGCGCACGGAATTCACGAGGCCCGGCGTGCTGCAGTTCCTTCAGCAGCTTGCTGACCGTCGGCAGCCCGATGTGCGTGCGCTCGGCAATGTCGGCGGCGCTCGCCAGGCTGCCACCGCCGAGGCTCGCGAGGATGACCGTCGCATAATCGGTCAGTCGGCTGATGCGCAACATGGGCTCGCTCCAGGGTCTCGAGCTATACAGTACTATTTTAGTACTATTATGCCGGCAGGGGTAGGGGGCGTGGGGCTCTGGTATCCTTCGCGCATGTCCGCTGAAGGACCCGGATTCATGGAAAAAGTGGCACTCGAAACGAACGCAGCCGCAATGGTGGCACCCGGCAAGGGCATCCTGGCGGCAGATGAATCGTCCGGCACGATCAAGAAGCGGTTCGACAAGATCAGGCTCGAATCGACCTTCGAATCGCGGCGCAGCCTACCGCGAACTGCTGTTCACCGCGCCCGGCGCCGAAAAGCACATCTCGGGCGTGATCCTCTATGACGAGACGATCCGGCAGAAGATCGTCGGACGGCCGTCCATTCCCGGAACTGCTCGCAGTCGCGCGGCATCCTGCCCGGCATCAAGGTCGATGCCGGTGCGAAGCCGCTGGCCGAGATTCCCGGGCGAAACGATCACCGAAGGACTCGACGGGCTGCGCGAGCGTCTCGCGGAATACCGCGGCCTGGGAGCGCGCTTCGCGAAATGGCGCGCCGTCATCGACATTGGCGCCGGGATACCGACCGGATTCAGCGATCGAGGCGAATGCCAGTGGCGCTCGCGCGCTATGCGGCGCTCTGCCAGGAGGCCTGCGATCGTGCCGATCGTCGAGCCAGAGGTACTGATGGACGGCGACCACACGATCGAGCGCTGCGAGGAGGTCACGGACGCGGCGCTGACGGCCGTGTTCGATGCGTTGTTCACGGCATCGCGTGCACCTCGAGGGCATCGTGCTGAAACCGAACATGGTCATCGCCGGCAAGAAGTGCACGACGCAGGCCGCGCCGCAGCAGGTGGCCGATGCGACCGTTACGCTGCCTGCGGCGCAGGGTGCCGGCGGCGGTACCCGGAATCGCCTTCCTGTCCGGCGGCCAGAGCGAGGCGCGAGGCAACACTGCACCTTTCGCTGATGAATCGTGCCGGTGACCTGCCTTGGCAGCTGTCCTTCAGCTACGGCCGCGCACTGCAGCAGAGCACGCTCGATGCCTGGCGAGGCGAAGCGTCCAATGTCACCGACCGCGCAGCGGGTATTCCTGCGCCGCGCGCGGCTGAACGGACTCGCCCGCAACGGAAGCTACGACGCCGCGATGGAACAGGCTGCGGCCTGAGGCTGCGGACAACGGATCGTGGCCCGTCGAATCAGGGTGGCCAAGCATCCGCCACGGCGCGCGACGGCGCTCGTGCGCGTGCGTGACCTGCACTATTCCTTTGCCCAGCGCTCAATCTTTGCCGGCGTCGACTCGACATCCTGCGCGGTTCCGTCACGGCCATCATGGGCCCGAGCGGTACCGGCAAGACGACGCTGCTGCGCCTGATCACCGGGCAGCTACTGGCGGATCGCGGCATCGTCGAGGTCGAGGGCCAGGATGTCGCGAAGATTGTCGCGGGCCGGGATCTACCGGATGCGCCGCCGCATGGGCATGCTGTTCCAGAATGGCGCGCTGCTGACCGACCTCGACGTCTATGAGAATGTGGCATTTCCGTTGCGCGAGCACGCCCGCCTGCCGGAGCGCTTGCTGCGCCACGTGGTGCTGACGAAACTGCAGGCCGTCGGACTGCGCGGCGCGTGCCGGCTGATGCCCGCCGAGCTGTCGGGGGGCATGGCCCGCCGGGTCGCGCTCGCCCGCGCGATCGTGATGGATCCGCAACTGCTGATCTACGACGAGCCCTTCGTCGGGCTCGACCCGATCTCGCTCGGGGTCGTGCTGCGCCTGATCCGGCGCCTCAACGACGCTCTGGGTCTGACGAGCATCGTCGTTTCGCACGATGTGCGCGAGATCTCGGCGATCGCGGACAACTGCTACCTGCTGTCCGGCGGCCGGGTCATCGCCGCCGGGCCACCGCGGTCGCTGGCGACCGACACAGCGAGGAGGTCCGGCAGTTCATGCACGGGTTGCCGGACGGGCCGGTGCCGTTCCACTATCCGGCGCCCGACTACCTCGAGCAGCTGCGGCAGTTGCACTGAATGCTGACCTCACTGGCGGCGAACTCGCTGCAGAGCCTGCGCGTCCGCGCTGCAGACGCTCGGCGCCTACACGCTGTTCGGCATGCGCCTGCTCGGGGAGTGCCGCGCGCGCTGCCTGCGCTTAGGCCTGGTCGTCGAGCAGGTGCACAATGCCGGCGCGCTGTCGCTCGTGATCATCATGCTGTCCGGCCTGTTCGTCGGCATGGTGCTCGGCCTGCAGGGCTTCGACCTGCTCGAGCGCTTCGGCTCCGAGGAGTCGCTCGGCACGGCGGCAGCGCTCGGCTGCTGAAGGAACTCGGTCCCGTCGTCACCGCGCTGCTGTTCGCCGGCCGCGCCGGCACGGCGCTCGCCTCGGAGCTCGGCCTGATGCGGGCGACCGACCAGCTCGCGGCGATGGAGATGATGGCGGTCGATCCGGTGCGCCGCGTCGTCGTGCCGCGCTTCCTCGGCGGCGTCATCTCGATGCCGCTGCTGGCCGCGATCTTCAGCATGGTCGGCATCTTCGGCGCGCAGCTGGTCGGCGTGCAGCTGATGGGCGTGGATCGCCGGGCAGTTCTGGTCGCAGATGCGCGGGGCGGTCGAGTTCGGCGACGTCATGGAGGGCGTGGTGAAGAGTTGCGTGTTCGGGGTCACCTGCAGCCTGGTCGCGGTCTATGAGGGATATCATGCGGTGCCGACGGCCGAGGGCGTGGGCCGGGCGACGACGCGCACGGTGGTGATTTCCTCGGTCGTCGTGCTGCTGCTCGACTACATGCTGACGGCGGTAATGCTGTGAAGGAGGGATGACATGCGCCAGACGCGCGCCATCGAACTGGGAACCGGGCTGTTCGTGCTGCTCGGCTTCGCGGCGCTGTTTCTTCCTGGTGACGCAGATCACGAGCCGGCGAGTTCGGTTTCGGCGACGGCGGTTATCGCTGGTTGCCGCTTTCGACCAGGTCGGCGGACTGAAGCCCGGTGCGCCGGTGTCGATGGCCGGCGTGACGATCGGCCGGGTCGAGAAGATCGAGTACGATTTCGACGAATACCAGGCGCGTGGTCACGCTGCGGATCGACAGCCGCTTCGACCGCATCCCCGACGACAGCGATGCCGGCATCTACACGGCCGGTCTGCTCGGCGGCCAGTACGTCGGCATCGGGCCGGGTGGATCGGAAACCTTACCTGGCCGACGGCGAGTCAGATGCAGTTCACGCAGTCCGCGATCGTGCTCGAGAACCTGATCAGCAAGTTCCTGTTCTCCAAGGCGGCCGACCAGGGGACGGCCAGCCGATGGAGGCATCGAGACCATGACACGCCGCTTTACCGCAGCTCCGTCTTGCATCCCGCTCCTGCTGCTGGCCGGCGACGTGACTGCGGCCGGCGATGCGTGCCGGGTCCGGCGCCGCAGGAGCTGATCGAGACGACTGCCGCGAAGATGCTGAAGGCGCTCGATGCGGACCGCGAGCCGCCGAAGAGCAGATCCGGCCAGCGTTCGGCGCCTCGTGGACGAGATCCTGCTGCCGCATTTCGATACCGACTACTCGGCGCGGCTCGTGCTCGGCAAGCACTGGCGCGCCGCGACGCCAGACCAGCGACAGACGCTTCATCGAGGCCTTCTACCAGTCACTGCTGCGCAACTATGGTTCGGCGCTCGCCGAATTCACCGCCGACCGCATGACGATGCTGCCGTTCCGCGGTGACCTGGCCTCCGGCCAGGCGACCGTGCGCACCGAGGTCAAGCGCAGCGACGGCACGCGCGTGCCGGTCAACTACACGCTGCGCGCCACGCCGCCGGCTGGAAGGCCTGGGACGTGACGATCGAGGGAATCTCCTACGTGCGCAATTTCCGCAACGACGTCGGCGCCGAGGTCGACCAGCGAGGTCTCGACGCGGTCATCGAGCGGCTCGAGGCCGAGAATCGTGCGCGATGCAGACGGGCAGGCCGGCTGAAGCGATGAACCGGGGGCAGCCCGCGGTCGCGGCTCGCGGTCCGGGTGAGGCGCTGGTCACTTTCGGGCGATCTGCTGTTCGACAATGCCACTGCATTACTCGCTGAGGGCGAGGCGGCATTTGGCGCCGACGCACGAGTCGAGATCGATCTCGTCGGCGGTCGGCCGAGTGGACAGTGCCGGTCTTGCGCTGCTGGTCGAGTGGTCGGTCGGTGGCGCGCAGCAAGGGGCGCAGGTGGCCTACCGCAACCTGCCGCCGGTACTTGGCGCGCTGGCCGGCATCAGCGACTTTCGCAACTGCTCGAATCGGCCTAGGGCTCATCCGGCTCCGAGCTCCTCGAGCGCGCTCCTCCGGCACATCCCCGTCGCGCACCAGGTACTCGCGACGCTGCAGCCAGGCATTGCGCATGAACGCGTAGCGATCGAAGGCGCTGTCGAGCGTGGCGATCGAGCCGGCAGCAAGTCGATGCCCGCCGTCGACAACGCTCGAGAACGCCGAGCGCGCCCCGCGTGCCGCGTGTCGAGGTCGAGCTGCACGCGCAGGTCGATCTGCGCAGTCGGCGGCGATCGACCAGGGTGTCGCGCAGCGTCGAGGGACCGAGGAACGGCAGCACGAGGTAGGGCCCGGCCGGCACGCCCCAGCGGCCCAGCGTCTGCCCGAAGTCCTCGTCGTTGCGCGGGATGCCGACACGCGTGGCCGGGTCGAGCAGGCCGCCGATCCCGAGGGTCGAGTTGAGCGTGAACCGCGCCAGGTCGGCGGCCGTGTCCTTGAGCTTCAGTTGCAGCAGGTCATTGACGATCGTCGTCGTGAAACGCGAGGTGGTCGAGCACGTTGCCGATGCCGGTGCGGATGACCCGCGGCACATGCTTCCGGTAGCCGGTCGCGACGGGCCTCAGCACGGCGCGGTCGATCGCGTCGTTGAAGCGGTACGTGCCGCGGTTGACGCGCTCCCAGGGATCCCCGGGCGCGGCTGCGGCGTGGTCGCGCAGCCGGCGAGCGACAGCGCCAGCGTGGCGGCAACAGGCCTGCGCGGATCGCAGCAGTCATGCAGCGATTCCGGTGACATCCGGAACCGCGGAATTCTAGCTGGCGGCGATCGTCCGGCTGCGGATTCTCGGGGCCCGGCACCTCGCGCGCGCGCCGGCCCTTCGGCAGGTATTCCTGCAGCTCGCGGATGCGCGCGTCGAAGCGCTCGCGCTGCACGCCATTGAGGCCAGGCACCGCCTGCGCGAGGCGCAGCTGGTCGATCGCGAGCGCCAGGTCGCCGCTGATGACGTGATACTCGGACATGTAGTAGTAGGCATCGGCGACGTCGCCGGCCGCATTGGCGGCGAGCGCGGTGAAGCGTGCCTGCTCCGGCGTCGGCGGCACGTTGTTGAAGAGATCGAGCAGCACGACGTGAGCGCGTTTCGGGTCGCCGTCGCGCATCAGGGTTTCCGCGTAGCGCATCGGTGACCGGCACGTTGCGCGGGAACAGGCTCATCGCGTTCTCGAGCGTCGCCGCGCGGCATCAACCTGGCCCGCCGCGAGCTACGCCTGCGCCGAGCGCCGCATGGTAGAGCGTGATATCCGGCCGCCGCGAGCAGGTCCTGCAGGATCGGGACCGCCTGGTCGAGGCGCATCGGAGCGCATCAGCGCGAGCGCGCGGCCGTACAGTTCACCGTCGCTGGTTGGCAGGTCAGCACTTTGCGCATCGTGGTACAGGTCGCGGAAAGGGGCTTCCGGCGGCAAGGACTGGACCGCGAGCCGCTCGCGGATCAGCGCGTAGCTCGCGCTGTCGTCGTGACGCGGCGCGGTCGATCTGGCTGGCGCGGTCGCGGGTCTCGGCGATGCGCTCGCGTCGTGACCGGATGCGTGCGCAGCAGTTCCGGGATGTTGCGGCCGACGCTGCCGGAACGCTGCTGCATGGTCCAGAAGAAATCCGGCATCGCCGCCGGGTCGAAGCCGGCCGCAGCGAGGATGCCGATGCCGACGCGGTCGGCCTCGGTCTCGTTCGCGCGCGTGAAGTTGATCTGCTGCTGCACGGCGAGGCCCTGCGCGGCGGTCACGGTCCCCATCACCGCGTCGCTCGGCAGGCCGGTGGTCGCGCCGATCAGGATGGCCGCGAGGATCGCGGCCGCCGAAGCCAGGTTGGCGCGCCCGGCATTCTGGACCGAGCGCGCGATGTGCCGCTGCGTCACATGCGCGATCTCGTGCGCCAGCACGCCCGCCAGCTCGCTTTCGTTGCGCGTCGCGGTGACGAGACCGGCATTGACGCCGATGAAGCCGCCGGGCAGCGCGAAGGCATTGATGCCGGAGTCCTTGACTGCGAAGAACGTGAAGCGATGCGCCGCCTTCATGCGCGTTGCTCGCGAGGCGCATGCCGAGCGTCTGCAGGTACTCGTTGATCTCCGGATCCTCGACGATCTGGCCGGCGTCGCGCAGCTGCGCACGATCATCAGGCCGATCTTGTATTCGTCGGCCAGCGACAGCGTCGTGCTGGCCGGCGTGCCGATGTCCGGCAGCTCGCTGCCCGGTACCTGGGCCTGGACGGGCTGCCGTGAAGAGCCAGCAGCAGTGGAAGAAGGATATCCGGTCGTGCGCATCAGATCTTTCCTGGCGGAATGCGGATTCGACCGCCGCGCCGGGCTTTGGTTCGCGCCGCCCGGTCAGAGCGCTTCGGAGGCAAAGTCGGCCAGCCGCGAGCGCTCACCGCGCGCCAGCGTCACGTGGCCGGCATGCAGCCAGCCGCGGAAGCGGTTGACGACGTAGGTCAGGCCCGAGGTCGTCTCGGTCAGGTAGGGCGTGTCGATCTGCGCGATGTTGCCGAGGCAGACGAGCTTGGTGCCGGGGCCGGCGCGGGTCACCAGCGCCTTCATCTGCTTCGAGGTCAGGTTCTGCGCCTCGTCGAGGATCAGGTAGCGGTTCAGGAACGTGCGGCCGCGCATGAAGTTGAGCGAGCGGATCTTGATGCGGTGACGCAGCAGGTCCTGGGTCGCGGCGCGGCCCCAGCTGCCGCCTTCCTGGCTCTGCGTCAGGACCTCGAGGTTGTCCATCAGCGCGCCCATCCAGGGCTCCATCTTCTCCTCTTCGGTGCCCGGGCAGGAATCCGATGTCCTCGCCGAGCGGAATCGTCACGCGCGTCATGATGATCTCGCTGAAGCGATTGGTCTCGAGCGTCTGCATCAGCCCGGCGGCCAGTGTCAGCAGCGTCTTGCCGGTGCCCGCCGGGCCGAGGATCGTGACGAAGTCGATTTCCGGGTCGAGCAGCAGGTTCAGCGCGAGATTCTGCTCGCGGTTGCGCGCGGTGATGCCCCAGACGGCGTGGCGCTCGCTGCGGTAGTCCTGGGTCAGTTCGAGCGTCGCGACATCGTCGTCGATCGTGCGCACGATCGCCTCGAAGGAGTCGCCGCCGCTGTCGAACAGGAACTGGTTCGGCTGCCACTCGCGCACCAGCGGGCCGCGGACGCGGTAGAAGGTGCGGGCCTGCTCCTGCCAGGACTCCACATTGTTGCCATGCGTTTCCCAGAAGTCCGCGGGCAGCGCGGTGACGCCGGTGAACAGCAGGTCGGCGTCCTCGATCGTGCGGTCGTTGTAAGTAGTCCTCGGCGTGCACGCCGAGGATCGCGGCCTTGATCCGCAGGTTGATGTCCTTCGAGACCAGCGTGACGCGCGTGCCGGGCAGTTCGCAGCTGCAGCGCGAGCGTGTAGCCGAGCAGTGCGTTGTCGATGCCGTGGCCGGGCAGCGAATCCGGCAGGCCGGCGGCCAGCCGCCGGGTCTGGAAGAACAGCCGCCCGCTCGGCGGCTTCTTGCCGTGATTGCCGCTGCGGCCCGACCGGCAGCTCGAGGCCGCGGTCGATCTGCTCCTTGGTCGCGTTGGCCATCAGCTCGTCGAGGAAGCGGCTGACCTGGCGGACATTGCGCGCGGATTCGGACAGGCCCTTCTTGCCGGCGTCGAGTTCCTCGAGCACGTCCATCGGCAGGTAGATGTCGTGTTCCTCGAAGCGGAAGATCGCCGCGGGATCGTGCATCAGCACGTTGGTGTCGAGCACGAATGCGCGCCGGCTGCGCCTTGGCTGGGCGGTTCTTCAGCATGCGCCGATCACAGCGCGCGGACCGCGGCCAGCACCTGCTCGGCGTGGCCCGCCACGCGGACCTTGCGCCATTCCTGCCGCAGGACGCCCTCGGCGTCGATCAGGAACGTGCTGCGCTCGATGCCCATCATCTTCCGGCCGTACATGTTCTTCTGCTTCCAGACGCCGAACCGGGCGGCGAGCGCATGATCCTCGTCGGATGCCGAGGTCGAACGGAAAGCGCAACTTGTCCCGGAACCGGTGGTGCGACTCGAGCGTGTCGGTCGAGACGCCGAGGATTGTCGTGCCTGCGCGCCGGAATGCCGGTGCAGGTCGCGGAAATCGCTGCCCTCGAGCGTGCAGCCGGGCGTGTTGTCGCGCGGATAGAAATAGATGACCACATTGCTGCCTCGCTGCGCGCGAGCCGGAAGTCCCCGCCTGTCGTCGCGAATGCTGAAGTCCGGCACCTTTCCGCCGACACTGATCGTGGTCATGGCGATTGCTGGACCCCCGTGCTGTTCGCAGCTGTCAGTTCTTGACCGGCTCGAGGATCGCGTCGAGATTCATCTGGTCGCAGAAATCCATGAATTCCTCGCGCAGTGCGCCGACATGGATGCGTGACGGCACATTGACGATCATGTAGACGGAGAACATCTGCGCGCCGGTGTGCGCCGCCGCGTAGCCGCGCGTGGACAGCTCGCCGATGTCGATGCCGCGCGCGGCGAAGAATCCGGAACAGCCGATGACGATGCCGGCCTGGTCGAGGCAGACCACGTCGACGGAGTAGGGGATCATGTCCTCGCGCGCCGGCACGCTCCGCGGTGCGCCGCACCTGGATCGAGATGCCGGACGGTCTCCGCCAGCTTGTTCGAGGTCGGTTTCGATCCTCGCGATCGAATGCCAGTTGCCCGAAACCAGCAGCAGCATCGCGAAATCCGAGCCGAGTGCAGTCATGCGGCTCTCGCTGATGCTGCCGCCGCAGTCGGCGACGGTCTTCGACAGGTCGTGCACCAGACCGATGCGGTCGTTGCCGATGGCCGAGATTGCGATGAATTGTTTCATGCGGGAAAGAACGGGGAAGACAGGCGGCAGTTTACCGGGATCGGCAGGGCGATGATATGCTGGCACCGCGCCGGCTTGCGCCGGCGAGCCGCGCGCCAGTACGATCCCGCCTCCTGTCTGGCAACACGACCGGAGAGTCCGATGTTTCGCGGCAGCCTGGTCGCGCTGGTGACGCCGATGACGGCATCGGGCGACGTCGATCACGTCGCGTTCGGGCGGCTGCTCGACTGGCATGCCAGGCAGGGCACCGACGGCATCGTGGTCGCCGGGACGACCGGCGAGTCGCCGACGGTCTCGGCGGCCGAGATCGGCGGAGCTGCTGCAGATCGCGGTCCAGCGCATCGGCGGCCGGATTCCGGTCATCGCTGGTACCGGCAGCAATTCAACTGCGGATCGCTGTCGAGCGGACGCGCGCCGCCTGCGAACTCGGTGTCGACGGCGTGCTGGTCGTGACGCCCTATTACAACCGTCCGCCGCAGGAAGGCCTGTACCGTCATTTCAGCATGGTCGCCGATGCGTCGAGCGTCCCGCTGATTCTCTACAACGTGCCTTCCCGCACGGCCTGCGACCTGCTGCCGGAAACAGTCGAGCGGCTCGCCGGGCATCCGCAGATCATCGGCATCAAGGAGGCGACCGGGAGCATCGAACGCGGTGCCGAAATTCTCGCGCGCTGCGGCGACGATTTCCTGCTGCTGTCGGGCGACGATGCGACCTGCCGGGAACTGATATCGGGCAGGCGCGCAGGGCGTCATCTCGGTGACCGCCAATGTGGCGCCGAGGCTGATGCACGAGATGGTCGCAGCGGCGCTGGTCGGGGATAGTGTGCAGGCGGGGGAACTCGACGACCGCCTCGCGGGTCTGCACAGTGCGTTATTCGTCGAAGCGAACCCGATCCCGGCGAAGTGGGCACTGGAACGGCTTGGTCTGATCAGGCGCTGGAATCCGCCTGCCATTGACCTGGCTGGCACAATCGCATCACGCGAGCGGTTCTGGCGGCCATGCGCCAGGCAGGAGTTGATCGAATGAGTATGCAGACGAGGCTGGGTCGATTGCTGGCATTGCTGCCGGCATGTCTGCTTGCCGGGAGCCTGCGGCCTGCTGCCCGATGCCTACTGCGGGCTGCGACAAGGCGCAGCCGTATCAGTCGGCCGGGGCAGCTGCCGCCGCTGCGCGTGCCGGCGGGCTTCGGTCGCGCCGGATACGCGCAATGCGCTGAGGATCCCGGATCGTCAAGACGCCGCAATTCCTGCGGCGGAAAGGCGCTGCCTCGACCACCCGCCGAGCTTATGTGACGAACGCCCGCGTCAGGCTGACCGGCCGCCGGTTGCCGCACGCACAGGCCGTCCGGTAGGCTTCGCAACCCCGGAGAGGTGGCCGAGCGGTCGAAGGCGCTGGACTGGAATTCCAGTAATATCCAAAAGGTATTCGTGGGTTCGAATCCCACCCTCTCCGCCAGGATCAGGGAGGCTCCTGCGGGACCTTCTCTCGCGATCCTCGCGCGAGCTACCACCCGACGGTAATCGACTCGTAGGCGCGGGCGAATGCCACCAGGAACACCGCGGGCAGCCCGGCGTCGCCGGTCTGCACCGTGGCGCGGAACAGTTCGCGGTACCGGTGCCACAGCCGCAGCCTGCATGTCGGCGGTCGCCGTGCCGGGTGCGCGACGGCCGAGCTGCGCCTCGAGCTCATCGGGATCCAGCTTCTCGAACGACGGCGGCGAGCGCTTCGCGAAGCGCCGCCGCGACCGCAATCTCATGACTGCTTGCGCGCGCGAACTGGCCACGAACCTCGTCGATCGCGCGCGCGTCGCCGGGCCCGCGGCCGGCCAGCATCAGTTCCAGCAGCTGCTCGACGGCCGCGATATCTGCACCAGCGGGCTGGTCGCGTCGCGGCGGCGCGCGCCCGAGGAAATGCCGAATTCGCTGGCGAAATCCGCGCGCGTGCGCGCGAGTTCGGTGAAACCGACCAGCGTTTCGCGCAGCAACTGGCCCGGCCTGGTGCAGCGCCGTGGCGCGTGCTTCCGGCGGCAGGGCGCGCGGGTCGATGCCCGCGCCCTTGCACAGGGCGACAAGCCCCGGCCACAGCTCCTGTTCATCGCGGGCACGGCCGGAGCTCGGCGCCGTAGGCGCCGGCGGCGGCCTGCGGCGGCCGGGCTGCCGCTGCGGCCGGCGCAGGCGTGCCGCGGCGGCCGGACCGTGGCGCGGCGCGTCGATCGGCCTCACGGCGGCCGGTCGAGAGCAGGGACTTGACCTCGAAGGAAGTGTCGAGGTCCGCGATCGCTGATCGCGAGGCGTCTCATTGGCCGGGAAGTCGTTGCCGCCGGTGATCTCGACCTCGATCTCGTACTCGCCGATGCGGATGCGGTCGCCATTCGCGAGCTGGTGCGCGCGCTGCGGCCCGAGCGGCTCGTCGGAATCGTTGACGAACGTGCCGTTGGTGCTGATGTCCCGCAGCCACCAGGTTCCGGCGCGATGCTCGATCTCGGCATGCCGCCCGGAGACGTAGCGGTCAGTATCGCGCAGCACCCAGTCGTTGCTGTCGTGGCGGCCGATGCGTCCGCCGTTGACGCCGAACGTCCAGCGCGAGGTGCTCGCCGGCCGACGCCGCGTTGTCGCTGACAATCTTCAGCTTGAGCGCCATTGCTGGACCCCGGATCAGGAGGCCACCGGACGGCCGGCACCGCATCTCGCCTGACCGGACCGGTATAATAGCGCGGCCACGGCAGGACGACCCCCACCCGGATCATGGCCGCAAGTCACATATTCAAGATCGTGTTCGTCAATCAGGGCAAGGTCTACGAGATCTACGCCCGCAAGGTCAGCCATGGCGGCCTGTTCGGCTTCGTCGAGGTCGAGGAACTGGTGTTCGGCGAGCGCAGCAGCGTCGTCGTCGATCCCGGCGAGGAGCGCATCAAGACGGAATTTGCGGGCGTCAAGCGCAGCTACCTGCCGCTGCACTCGATCATCCGCATCGACGAGGTGCGCAAGCAGGGTGTCAGCAAGATCAGCGTGCTCGAGGGCGGCAATGTCACCCAGTTCCCGGTACCGATGTATCCCGCCGGCAGCGATCCGGGCGCCAAGCGCTGACGGCGCTCGATGCTGGAACTCGCAGGCGCTCCCGCACTATCCGCATTCCGGATCGAGAGACTGCTCGCCGCGCTCCGCCGGATCGAGCCCTCGGTGCTGCGGCGTCCGTCCGACTACCGGCATTTCGTCGATCACGCGACGCGGCTGCGGCAGCCGGAAGAGCTGCGATCCTGGAGCGCCTGCTCGACTACGAACCGCGCGCCGCCGCGCACGCCGGAGGCGGGCAGCTGCTGCTGACCGTGCCGCGGCCCGGCACGATTTCGCCGTGGTCGTCCAAGGCGACCGACATCGCGCACGTCTGCGGCCTCGACGCCGTCAGGCGCATCGAGCGCGGCAAGCTGTGGCAGCATCGACGCGGATCGGCGCTGGCGCCGGAGCGCCTCGCGGCGCTCGCCGCCGCTGCTGCACGACCCGATGACCGAGGCGGTGCTGGCGGATTCCGGCCGCGCAGCTGCGACTGTTCGAGATCGCACAAGCCGCGGCCGCTGGCAAACATCAGCGCTCGGCGATGCGCCGGCAGCGGCGCTCGCGCGCGCCAACGCCGAGCTCGGTCTCGCGCTTTCTGCGGCGGAGATCGACTATCTGGCCGACGTCTTCGTGCGCATGGGCCGCGATCCGACCGACGTCGAAGTGATGATGTTCGCGCAGGCGAACAGCGAGCATTGCCGGCACAAGATCTTCAATGCCGACTGGGTGATCGATGGCGTCGCCGCAGCAGCAGATCGCTGTTCGCGATGATCCGCAACACGCGCGACCGCAGCCCCGCGGGCGTGCTGTCCGCCTACAGCGACAACGCGGCGGTGCATCGCGGGGCCCGTGGCGCAGCGGTTCTTTCGCCGATCCGGCCGATCGAGGCTATCGGCTGGCACGACGAGCCGGTCGACATCCTGATCAAGGTCGAGACCCACAATCACCCGACGGCGATTTCGCCGTTTCCGGGCGCGGCCACCGGTTCGGGCGGCGAGATCCGCGACGAGGGCGCGACCGGGCGCGGCGCGAAGCCGAAAGCCGGCCTGGTCGGATTCACGGTTTCGAACCTGCGGATACCGGGATTCGACGCAGCCGTGGGAAACCGACCACGGCCGTCCGGCGCGCATCGCCTCGGCGCTCGACATCATGCTCGACGGGCCGATCGGCGCAGCGGCCTTCAACAACGAATTCGGCCGCCCCGGCATCCTCGGCTACTTCCGCAGCTTCGAATAGCGATTGGCGGCGGATCCGCCAGGCGTCATTCGCGGCTATCACAAGCCGATCATGATCGCGGGCGGTCTCGGCAACATCCGGCGCATGCATGTGGAGAAGCGGCGAAGTGCCGGTTGGCGCCGCCTCGTCCTGCTCGGCGGTCCGGCGATGCTGATCGGCCTCGGCGGCGGCGCGGCGTCGTCGCAGGGCAGCGGCGCGAGCAGCGAACAGCTCGATTTCGCCTCGGTGCAGCGCGGCAATCCGGAGATGCAGCGCCGCGCCCAGGAAGTCATCGACCGCTGCTGGGCGATGGGTGCGGACAACCCGATCCTGATGATCCACGACGTCGGCGCCGGCGGCCTTTCGAATGCGGTGCCCGAAGTCATCGCGCACAGCAAGCGGGGCGGGCACATCGAGCTTGCGCGACGTGCCGAACGACGAGCCCGGCATGTCGCCGCTCGAGATCTGGTGCAACGAGGCGCAGGAGCGCTACGTGCTCGCGCTCGCGCCCGGGCGCCTCGACGAATTCCTCGCCCTGTGCCGGCGCGAGCGCTGCCCCTGTCGCGGTGATCGGGAGCACGACCGGCGACGGCCAGTTGCGGGTGCACGGATTCGCGCTCCGGCAGCGCCCGGTCGACATGCCGGTCGCGGCGCTGCTCGGCAAGCCGCCGCGCATGCGGCGCGAAGCCGGGCGCCGGGCGCGTGCGGGCGACGGATTCAATGCCGGCAGCATCGACCCGGCTCAGGCGCTCGAGCGCCTGCTGCGGCTGCCGGCGGTCGCCGACAAGGGATTCCTCGTGACCATCGGCGACCGCAGCGTCGGCGGCCTGATCAGCCGCGATCCGCTGGTCGGCCCGTGGCAGGTGCCGGTCAGCGATGTCGCGGTGACGCTTTCGGGCCTGCGCGGCCACACCGGGGAAGCGATGGCGATCGGCGAGCGCCCGCTGATCGCGTTGCTCGACGGCCCTGCGTCGGGACGCATGGCGGTCGGCGAGGCGATCACGAACATCGCGGCGGCCGACGTGCGGCACCTGCGGGACGTCCGCCTGTCGGCCAACTGGATGGCCGCCTGCGGCGAACCTGGCGAGGACGCCAAGCTGTACGACACGGTGCGCGCGATCGGCGAGGAACTGTGCCCGGCGCTCGGCATCGCGATTCCGGTCGGCAAGGATTCGCTGTCGATGCAATCCAGCTGGCGGAAGGATTCGGCGCGAATATTCGGTGATTGCGCCGCTGTCGCTCGTCATCACGGCATTTGCGCCGGTTGCCGATGTGCGCCGCACGCTGACACCGGTGCTGGACATGACACGGGGTCCGACGACCGCTTCTCCTGATCGACCTCGGCAGCGGCCGCGACCGGCTTGGCGGTTCTTGCCTCGCGCAGGTGCATGGCTGCGATCGGCGACGCGCCGCCGGATCTCGACGAGCCCCCGCTGCTGCTCGCATTCTTTGCCGCGCTTCGCGAACTGACCGACACGGGTCTCGTGCTCGCCTATCACGACCGCTCGGACGGCGGCCTCGCGATCACGCTGCTCGAGATGGCGTTCGCCGGGCGCGCCGGTCTCGACGTCGATCTCGGCGCCGGTCGCGGACCCGGTCGCCGCACTCTTCAGCGAGGAACTCGGCGCGGTACTACAGTTGCGCCGGCCGGATGCAGGCGCAGTCCTCGGAATCCTGGCCCGGCACGGGCTCGACCGGCTGCGCGCGCGTGATCGGCGCGCCGATCGATGGGCGCGGCATCCGCATCACCGCGAATGGGCGCACCCTGCATCGACGACGACCGCGTGCGGCTGCGTGGCGTCTGGTCGGAGACCAGCTGGCGCATGCAGCGCCTGCGCGACGATCCGGACTGCGCCGACGAGGAACAGGCTGCGCGCCTCGACGAGACGGATCCGGGACTGTCCTGGCAGCTCGGGTTCGATCCGGACGACGACATCGCCGCGCCGATGATCGCGACCGGCGTCGCGGCCGCGCGTCGCGATCCTGCGCGAGCAGGGCGTCAACAGCCAGGTCGAGATGGCGGCGGCATTCGACCGCGCCGGGTTTGACGCCGTCGACCTGCACATGACCGATATCCTGGAGCGCGGCGAGCGACTCGACGGATTCCATGGCCTCGTCGCCTGCGGCGGCTTCAGCTATGGCGACGTGCTCGGCGCGGGCGAGGGCTGGGCGAAGTCGATCCTGTTCAATGAGCGCGCGCGCGCGCTGTTCGCCGGCTGGTTCCGGCGCGGCGACAACTTCACGCTCGGCGTCTGCAACGGCTGCCAGATGCTGGCGGCGCTCGCCGAACTGATACCGGGCGCAGCCTGCTGGCCGCGCTTCCTGCGCAATCGCTCCGAGCAGTTCGAGGGCCGACTGTCGCTGGTCGAGATCGGCCATGCGCCCTCGCCGTTCTTTGCCGGCATGGCGGGATCGCGGCTGCCGATCGCCGTCGCGCATGGCGAGGGCCGGGCTGAATTCAGGAGCGCTGCCGACCAGCGGGCGGCACAGGCCCTGACTGTCATGCGCTACGTCGACAACCGCGGCCGGGTCGCGACGCGCTATCCGGCGAATCCGAACGGTTCGCCGCAGGGAATTGCCGGCCTTGCTTCGGAGGACGGCCGCACGGTGATCGTGATGCCGCACCCGGAGCGCGTGTTTCGCAGCGTGCAGAATTCCTGGCGTCCGGCTGCGGCCGATGAGGACAGCGGCTGGATGCGGATGTTCCGCAACGTGCGGGTCTGGCTAGGCTGATCGTTCCGGTTCGGGGCCGCGCGTCGGCAGCGGCGTGACCTTGGAATCCGAGTCCTCGGCGAAATAGCGCCGCATCATCATCGCCTGCTGCAGGCGGCCGCGGCGCACATAGGCCTGGTACAGCAGGTCCTTGATGACCTCGAGCAGCACGCCGGCCTGGAAATTGTCGAGCAGCGGTGGGCCGGGCCTGCCCTGGGCGTCGCCATCGAAAAGGACCTTCTTGCACGATGGCAAACGAGTCGTCGTCGAGCTCGGCCAGCCGGCGGATATTCGACAGTTCATCATACAGTTCGAGCTTGCCGCTCTCGCCGAGGTCGGCGAAAACGCATTGCGCAACGCGCCGGCACATCGAAGCGAAGGCGTTGTAGCAGGCGGCGGAGAAGCAGGCCAGCGCTTCCTTGAACAGGACCTCGGCTTCCTCAGGAAGATGGGTGAAGTTGAATTTCTCGCGCGACCGCTCCAGCTCGACAAAACTGGGCGCGAGCTCGACGCGGCTGCCCGCGTAGAGCTTCACCGTGAAGCGCAGGAATATCGGCGCGTTGCAGGCCTCGCAGCGGTAGACGAGCCCGACCTGGCTCGGCTTGTGCAGCTGCAGCACGTTGAAGTCCGGAACCGACACCGGCGTGATATGCGCAAGCACCTGGCAATGCGGGCAATGCAGCGCCAGGCCACTGTCCTGGTCATGGTGCAGGCGGCCCGCCGAGTCGATGAACACCGCCATATATCCCCCGCCGGCTTTCCGGATGATTTCAGTCTAGCCGAAATGACGCGGCCGGGTCAGGCGTGCAGCGGCTTGTAGCGCAGGCGGTGAGGCTGGTCCGCCTGTTCTCCCTTGCGGAGGCGCAGGTCGGCCACATAGTCCTGGTAGTTGCCCTCGAACCAGGTGACCTCGCTGTCGCCCTCGAACGCCAGGATATGCGTCGCGATGCGATCCAGGAACCAGCGGTCGTGGGAAATGACGACGGCGCAGCCCGGAAAGTTCAGGAGCGCTTCCTCGAGCGCACGCAGCGTCTCGACGTCGAGGTCATTGGTCGGTTCGTCGAGCAGGAGCACGTTTGCACCGCTCTTCAGGAGCTTCGCGAGGTGGACGCGGTTTCGCTCGCCGCCCGAAAGCTCGCCGACGTGCTGTTGCTGCTGGTTGCCGCGGAAATTGAAGCGACCGACATAGCCGCGCGACGAGGTCTCGTAGTTGCCGACCCGTATCATGTCGAGCCCGCCCGAGATTTCCTGCCAGACGGTGTTGCTGTCATTGAACACGTCGCGCGACTGGTCGACGTAGGCGAATTTCACGGTCGGACCGGTGCGGACAGTTCCGGAGTCCGGCTCCTCTTCCCCGGCCAGCATCCGGAACAGCGTGGTCTTGCCGGCGCCGTTCGGGCCGATGATGCCGACGATGCCGCCGGGCGGCAGCCGGAACGACAGGCCATCGATCAGCAGCCTTTCGTCATAGGCTTTGCTGCAGCTTCTCGACTTCGATCACGAGGTCGCCGAGCCGCGGGCCCGGCGGGATGTAGATCTCGTTGGTCTCGTTGCGCGCCTGGAATTCAACCGAGGACAGTTCCTCGAACTGCCGCAGTCGTGCCTTGCTCTTCGCCTGGCGCGCCTTGGGATTCGCGCGCACCCACTCGAGTTCGTGGGCGAGCGTGCGGCGCAGGCCCTCCTGCTGCTTTTCCTCCTGCGCGAGGCGCTGCTCCTTTTGTTCAAGCCAGGAGGAGTAATTCCCCTGCCAGGGAATCCCGTAGCCGCGATCCAGCTCGAGTATCCAGCCCGCGACGTTGTCGAGGAAATAGCGGTCATGCGTAACGCAGATCACGGTGCCCGGGTACTGTTCGAGGAATTTCTCGAGCCACGCCACCGACTCGGCGTCGAGGTGATTGGTCGGTTCGTCGAGCAGAAGCATGTCGGGCTTCGAAAGCAATAATCGGCAAAGCGCCACGCGGCGCCGCTCGCCACCGGACAGCTGGCTGATCTTTGCGTCCCAGGGCGGCAATCGAAGCGCGTCGGCTGCCACATCGAGCTGGCGCTCGAGATTGTGGCCGTCCACGGTTGCAAGGAACGCCTCGAGTTCGCCCTGTTCGGCAGCCAGGCGGTCGAAATCGGCGTCCGGCTCGCTGTAGGCGGTGTAGACCTGCTCGAGCCTCGCAAGCGCATCCTTCACGGGTTGCATGGCCTGCTCGACGATCGTGCGGACGTCGCTCTCCGGGTCGAGATCCGGTTCCTGCGGCAGCAGGCCGATCTTGATCCCCGGTTGCGGGCGCGCTTCGCCCTCGAACTCGCGGTCGATGCCGGCCATGATCCGCAGCAATGTGGACTTGCCCGAGCCGTTGAGTCCCAGCACGCCGATCTTCGCCCCGGGGAAGAAGGACAGCGAGATGTCGCGCAGTATGTGCCGTTTCGGCGGCACGACCTTGCCGACGCGAATCATCGTGTAAATGTACTGGGCCATGGCTCGCCGTCTGTCTGCATTCGTACGGGGGCCGCGGATTATCTGCGATGCTGCGCCCCGCCGCCAGCAGGGAGGCGCGGCAGCGCTGTGCTAGGCTGCGGCCGGTTTCCCTCTGCATGGCGGCAATCTTGGCGAACACCGGCGAATCGGGCACTTGCATCGTCGTCGGCGAACGCATCGCCCGCTACGGTTTCGGCGATGGCCATCCATTCGGGTCCGACCGCCACGACGCATTCATTCTCGAACTCGCGGCCGTGGGTCTTGACAGCCGGGTCCTGAAGCTGTCGCCGCGTGCCGCGACCCGCGACGAACTCGAGTTGTTCCATCTGCCCGCCTATGTCGACCTGGTGCAGGCGCGCTCGATCACCGGCGAGGGCTTCCTGGACGCCGGCGATACGCCTGCCAGGAAGGGCATCTACGAGGCCGCCTGCGATGTCGTCGGCGCATCCCTGGTCGCGACCGATGCGCTGATGACCGGCCGGGTCCGGCGGGCGTTCGTGCCCATCGCAGGCCTGCACCATGCTTCACGCGGCCATGCCGCAGGCTTCTGCGTATTCAATGATTGCGGCGTGGTCATCGAGCATCTCAAGCGGACGCATGGCCTCGAGCGCGTCGCCTACGTCGATATCGATGCGCACCACGGCGATGGCGTCTATTATGGATTCGAGGACGATCCGGCGTTGATATTCGCCGACCTGCACGAGGACGGGCGGTTCCTGTACCCGGGCACCGGAGACTCTGAAGAGATCGGTACCGGGCCTGCCCGCGGCATGAAGCTGAACCTGCCATTGCCGCCAGGCGCTGGCCACGCTGAATTCCTGGAGGCGTGGAGTGCCGTAGAGGCGCACCTTGTCCGCCACCGCCCGCAATTCGTGATCCTGCAATGCGGCGCCGACAGCCTCGAAGGCGATCCGATCACTCATCTGCGTCTGACCGAGGAATCGCATGCGCATGCGGCGAAACGGCTGTGCCTGATCGCCGATCAATTCGCATCCGGGCGCATCCTTGCCGTCGGCGGCGGCGGCTACAATCGCCGAAATCTGGCGCGCGCGTGGACCCGTGTCGTGCAGGCACTCGTCGAGGCGGCGTAGCAGGCGGACTTTCGGGTAAACTGCGCCGCTACCATGTTCAGCCCCGGCCTGAAAATCCAGGAGTTCGACCCCGAGATCGCCGCCGCAATCGGCGCCGAACGGTTGCGGCAGGAACAGCACCTTGAACTCATCGCCTCCGAGAATTACGCAAGCCCGCTGGTCATGGCGGCGCAGGGCACGGTGCTTACCAACAAGTACGCGGAGGGCTATCCCGGCAAGCGCTACTACGGCGGCTGCGAAAACGTGGACATCGCCGAGAATCTTGCCATTGCGCGCGCGAAACGGTTGTTTGGCGCCGCCTACGCCAATGTCCAGCCGCATTCCGGGTCGCAGGCGAACGCGGCGGTCTATCTGGCCCTGCTGAAGCCTGGAGACACGCTACTGGGAATGAGCCTCGACCAGGGCGGGCATCTCACACACGGAGCGAAGGTCAACTTCTCGGGAAAGATATTCAAGGCCGTGCAGTACGGCCTCGCTGCGTCCAGTGGCGAGATCGACTACGAAAGCGTCGAGCGTCTGGCACGAGAACACCGCCCGAAGATGATTCTCGCGGGTTTTTCCGCCTATTCGCGGGTGGTCGACTGGCAGCGTTTCCGCGACATTGCCGATTCGGTCGGCGCCTGGTTCGTCGTCGACATGGCGCATGTGGCGGGGCTCGTGGCCGCCGGTGTCTACCCGAACCCCGTGCCGGTCGCGGACGTGGTCACGTCCACGACGCACAAGACCCTCCGGGGCCCGCGCGGCGGGCTGATCCTCGCGCGCGAACATCCCGATCTGCACAGGAAACTCAATTCGATGATCTTCCCGGGGACGCAGGGTGGCCCGCTGATGCACGTCATCGCGGCCAAGGCCGTCGCGTTCCTCGAGGCGCTTTCACCCGATTTCGCAGTCTACCAGCGGCAGGTCGTCGCCAACGCCAGGGCCATGGCGGCCGAGCTGGTCGCGCGCGGTTACCGCATCGTGTCGGGCGGCACGGACAATCACCTGTTTCTTCTCGACCTGATCGGTCGCGCTTACACCGGCAAGGATGCCGACGCGGCGCTTGGCCGGGCCCACATGACCGTCAACAAGAATGCCGTGCCGAACGATCCGCGGCCGCCATTTGTCACCAGCGGACTTCGCATCGGTACGCCGGCGATCACAACACGTGGATTCGGCCTCGATGAATCCCGTCAGGTCGGCACGTGGATTGCCGACGTGCTGGACGCGATGGGAGACGAGTCGGTGGTCGAACGCGTGCGCGCCCAAGTGCTGGCGATCTGCGCGCAACATCCGGTTTACGGCTGAACCTGCGACCGGGACGCGGCTGTGCACTGCCCCTTCTGCAGCCACGAAGATACCAAGGTGACGGATTCACGCCTGGCGGGTGATGGTCACCAGATCCGGCGCCGTCGCGAGTGCCTTGCCTGCGGCGAGCGCTTCACGACATTCGAGACTGCCGAGCTGGCGCTTCCCGCAGGTGGTCAAGAATGACCAGTCACGCCAGCCATTCGACGAAGGCAAGCTCCGTGCGGGGGTAATGAAGGCGTTCGAGAAGAGGCCGATCGCACGCGATGACGTCGAGCTTGCGATCGAGCGGATCTGCCACCGCCTGCGTGTCCTGGGCGAGCGCGAGGTTGTGTCGAGGACAATCGGGGAATTCGTCATGGAGGAGCTGCGCCAGCTGGACGAAGTCGCCTACGTGCGCTACGCCTCGGTCTATCACCGGTTCGAGGATGCCGATGCGTTTCGTGCCGAGATAGAGCAACTGGGATTGCGGCAGCGACAGGATCCTGCCACGGGCCAGTTATCGCTCCTGCCATCCCGGGCACGCGACAAGCGATGAATGCGCCCGACCGTCTGGATATCCGCCACATGTCCCGGGCGCTCGAGCTGGCGGGCCGCGGACTCTGGTCCACCGATCCGAATCCACGAGTCGGCTGCGTCATCGCAGATGGAGAACGCATGCTTGGCGAGGGCTGGCACGAACGGGCAGGATCTGCACATGCTGAAGTCAATGCCCTGGCCGAGGCCGGTGCCGGGGCGCGCGGTGCAACCGCCTACGTCACGCTGGAACCGTGCTGCCATCAGGGCCGCACGCCTCCCTGCACGGATGCGCTTGTCGCCGCAGGAATACAGCGCGTCTTCTATTCGATCCGCGATCCGAACCCGCGCGTCAGCGGTGGCGGTGCCGCACGGCTCGCGGCGGCCGGCGTCGAGGTGACCGGCGGGCTGCTGGCCACGCGGGCCCGGGAGCTGAATCCAGGCTTCCTGTCGCGCATGGAACGCGGGCGACCCTGGCTTAGACTGAAGCTTGCCGCCAGTCTCGATGGGCGCACGGCGCTCGCGGGCGGCGAGAGCCGCTGGATCACCGGCGAAGCCGCGCGATCCGACGTGCAGCACTTGCGTGCACGATCCTCGGCGGTAATGACAGGGCTCGGCGACAGTGGTCGCGGATGATCCGCGGCTGGACGTTCGCCTGCCGGAAGCGCCGCGGCAGCCGTTGCGCGTCGTGCTCGATACGCACCTGCGGATCCCGGCATCGGCGCGGATCGTGGCGCCGCCGGGGCAGCTGCTGGTGCTGACGGCACAGCGATGAGGCGGCGCAGCGGCGTGCGGCTCGAAAGCGCGGAGCGCGTGTGGTGCGGGTGCCCGCGGGTCCGGCGGTGTCGACCTGCGCCGCCGTCATGGCAGCGCTCGCCGGGCTCGAGGTCAATGAGCTGCTAGGTCGAATGCGGCCCGACGCTGGCACGGCGCTGCTGGCCGCGGCCTGGTCGACGAACTGGTGCTCTACATCGCGCCCGTGCTGCTCGGCGCCGATGCGCGTCCGCTGACCCGGCTCGCCGGAATCACACGATGGCCGGACGGCATCGAATTCTCGATCCTGGACCTTTCGCGTGTCGGGGACGACCTGCGGATCACACTGCGGCCGGCGCAGGGCTGAGCGACGGTGTTCACCGGCATCGTCACGGCGATCGGCAGCATCGTTGCGACTTCCGGCGATGAACGCGCGCGGCGTGTTGACGATCGACATCGGCGACGCTGGCGACAGACACGTGGCAGTGCGGGCGACAGCCTCTGTGTCGCCGGTGCATGCCTGACAGCTGCAAGTATCGAGGCGGGTATATTCAGGCGCGGATCTGTCGCCGGGAGACGCTGGAACGAACGACACTCGGGTCTCTGGCGCCCGGCGCGGCGGTGAACCTGGAGCCGGCGCTCGCTGCCGGCGATGCGCTCGGTGGCCATCTACGTGACAGGCCATGTGGATGGCGTCGCGCGCGCGGTCTCGCTCGAGGACGATGCAGGCTCCCGGCTGGTCTCATTCGAAGCACCGGAGCCGCTGGCACGATACCTCGCGCCCAAGGGGTCGGTGACGCTTGACGGGGTCAGCCTGACGGTCAATCGGGTGCGGGACAGGATCTTCGAAGTCGTGCCTCGTGCCGCACACGCTGGCCGTGACCACGCTCGGCGGATTGCGTTCCGGCAGCGCAGTGAACCTGGAGGTCGACATACTGGCGCGATACCTGGAGCGCCTGTTCGACTCACAATGGCGGACATGAACCCGATCAAGGAATTGCTGGAAGAACTGCGCGCCGGGCGTATGGTCATCGTCATGGATGACGAGGATCGCGAGAACGAGGGCGATCTCGTCATTGCCGCGGCGCGCGTGCGCGCCGAGGACATCAATTTCATGGCGCGTTACGGACGCGGCCTGATCTGCCTGACGCTCACCCGCGAACGATGCAGGGAATTGCGCCTGCCACTGATGGTCAGTGACGCAGCGGATCGCCATGGAACGAATTTCACCGTCAGCATCGAGGCTGCCGAAGGCGTCACCACCGGAATATCCGCGCAGGACCGCGCGCAAACCGTCCGTGCGGCAGTAGCACCCGGAGCCCGGCCCGAACACCTGCGCCAGCCCGGGCACGTGTTTCCGCTGATGGCGCGCCCCGGGGGCGTCCTGATCCGCGCCGGGCACACGGAGGCGGGCTGCGATCTTGCGCGTCTTGCCGGATTCGAACCCGCCACAGTGATCGTCGAGATCCTCAATGACGATGGCACGATGGCGCGCCGGTCCGATCTCGAACGCTTTGCGGCCGAGCACCACCTGAAGATCGGCACGATCGCCGATCTCATCCGCTATCGCCTCGAGAATGAAAGCTCGATCGAGCGTGTGTCGGACCAGGCGGTCGAAACCGAGTTCGGACCGTTCCGGATGTGCTGGTACAGGGACCGCGTGCACGGATCGCTGCACGTGGCGCTGGTGCGGGGTTCGCTTGCCGGCCCCGCGCCGCCGCTGGTGCGCGTCCATCTGCACGACACACTGCGCGATGACCTCGGGCTGCAGCCTGCGCGCGGAGGCTGGACACTCCGCGCGGCGCTCGAGCGGATTGCCGGCGAGGACAACGGCGTTGTCGTCGTCCTGCGCGAATCGCAGGATCCCGCGGCGACGATGGAGTCCCTGCGCGCGCTCGAGCAGGGAGCGCCGAAGGGTGAGTCGCAGGGCGAGCCCGGGTCGGTGCTGCGCACACACGGCGTCGGCGCGCAGATACTGCACGATCTCGGCATCAAGAAGATGCGCGTGCTGTCGGCGCCGCGGCAGTTGCCCGGCATTGCCGCCTTCGGACTCGAGATCACCGGCTACGAGGACTGAGGGCGGCCATGCGGGCGGTATACTGCGGCGATGCAAGGGCTCATTACCATCGAGGGCGACCTGCAGGCCGGCGACCTGCGCGTTTGCGATCGTCGCCTCGCGATTCAACGATTTCGTCGTCGAGCGGCTGATCGACGGCGCGGTGGACGCATTGGCGCGCCACGGCGCAGCGGCGGGCCAGCTCGAATTGGTCCGCGTTCCCGGAGCGTTCGACCTGCCGCTGGTCGTACGCCGGGTCGCCGAATCGGGACGTGTCGACGCGATCATCGCGCTCGGCGCCGTGATCCGCGGCGAGACGGCGCACTTCGACTACGTCGCCGCGCGAATGCGCCTCGGGAATCTCTCGCGTCGCGAGCGACACCGGCGTGCCGGTCGCCTTCGGCGTGCTGACCACGGACACGGCCGAGCAGGCGGTGGACCGCGCCGGAGGCAAAGCCGGCAATCGCGGTGCGGATGCCGCGGAAGCGGCGATCAGCCTTGCCAATCTCCTGCAGGAAGCTCAAGGACTGACGGTGCGACCAGAGAGGGACAATTCGGCGCGGGCGCGCGGCGCGGCGCGCAGGCTGCTGGTGCAGGCGCTTTACCAGCGGCAGATGGGTGGCCAGCCCTGGCAGGAGCTGCACCGCACAGTACAGCGCCGACCCGTCATTCGCGCGTGCCGATCCCGATTACTTCGGCGCGGCGCTGGCTGCTGTCTGCGAGCAGATCCGGGCAACTCGATGACGAGCTCGCGCAGTCATTCCGATATCGAACCGGCGCGGCTCGACCCGATCGAGCACGCGATCCTGCATCTCGGGCTGTGGGAACTGATGACGCGACCGGACATTCCGTACCGGGTCGTCATCAATGAAGCGGTCGAGCTCGCCAAGCGATTTGGCGCGACCGACGGTCATCGATACGTCAACGCCGTGCTCGACAAGGCGTCGCGCGTGCATCGCGGCGCTGAACGCGGCGCCGTCGCCTGACGCGCGCCCGCACTTCCAGGACCTGCCGCCTTGCCAATCGACGAGTTCGAACTGATCGAACGCTACTTCACGGGCCGCGGCGCCCGGCGGGCGGATGTCATGCTCCCGGTCGGCGACGACGCAGCAATCGTGACTCCGCGGGCCGGTGCCGAGCTCGTACTGGCGCTCGACACGATCGTGGCGGGCGTCCACTTCCCCGCCGACACGAGTGGCCGATGCGTCGGCCATCGCGCACTTGCCGTCAACCTCAGCGATCTCGCCGCGATGGGCGCGGAACCCGCCTGGGCGCTGCTGGGCATCACGCTTCCGGCGGCCGACGAGGCGCTGGATCGCCGAATTCAGCGCTGGATTCGATGCGCTCGCGCAGCGATTCGGTGTCGCGCTGGTCGGCGGCGACACGACGCGCGGCCCGCTCTCGGTGACGGTGACGTTGGCCGGCAGGGTTCCTGCGGGCGAGGCCCTGACGCGCTCGCGCGCGCGGCCCGGCGACGAGTTCTGGGTCAGCGGAACGCCCGGAGACGCAGCAGCCGGGCTCGCGATCCTGCAGTCAGGACTCGCCGCCGGCGGAGAGACGCGCGACGCAGTTGTTGCGCAGATTCCAGCTCCCGGAACCGCGCATCGGCCTCGGCATCGCACTTCGCGGCATCGCGACCGCCTGCATCGACGTTTCCGATGGCCTGGCCGGCGATCTTGCGAAACTGTGCGCCGCCAGCGGCGTCGGCGCACGGCTGGACTGCCTGCAACTGCCGCTCTCCGCGGCAGTTGCTCGGGTTGCCGGCGAAGTCCGGCTCATCCGGTACGCGCTGACGGGCGGCGACGATTACGAACTGCTGTTCACGGCCCCGGTTGCGGCCAGGGCGCACATCAAGGCCCTCGGGGAATACGCGCCGCTCAGGCTGATCGGCGATATCACTGCGGCTCCCGGCGTGCGACTGGAGGGCGCCGGCGCACGAGCGAGACGCTCGTTCACGGTTTCGACCACTTCGCAGAGCGGCCCGATGACCCCCGGTGAAGCGCGATCCGGTTCACGGTTCCGCCCGGTTTAACGAAATATCCTCTCGCGACGACCGGTGGCTGCTGCCGCGTCGCGCATTCCTGGAGGAGCCGGCCATCGTTACCGCAACCGTGCCGACGCTCACGCGGGCCAACGGCCGGCGAACCCGTCATTGGCGAGCGCATCGGCAAGTACGAGGTGATCCGCGAGGTCGGCCGTGGCTCGACCGGCACCGTCTACCTCTCGCACGACCCCTATTACGGCCGCGACGTTGCGATCAAGGCCTATCGCGTCACCGGCGACGACGATCCCGGCGCGCGCAAGGTCGCGCGCAAGATGTTCCTGTCCGAGGCCCACATGGTCGGGATGCTGCAGCACCCGAACATCATGCCGATCTACGACGCGGGCGAGGAGGGTGGCTTCTACTATGTCGTCACCGAGTTCATCCACGGCGCACGGACACTCGCGGCCTACACGCGGCCCGACAACCTGCTGCCGGTGGACGACGTGCTGACCCTGATGTTCAAGTGCGCCAAGGCGCTGCACTACGCGCATTCGCGCGGTGTCATCCACCGCGACATCAAGCCCAGCAACCTGATGCTGACGACCGACAGCGACCTGCGGCTGATCGATTTCGGCATTGCGCTGCATTCCGATGCCGACATCTCGCGCATCGAGGGCATCGCCGGCAGCCCGAGCTACATGTCGCCGGAGCAGGTGCAGTCGCTCGAGCTGACGAACCGCTCCGACCTGTACTCGCTCGGTGCGGTGATGTACGAATTGCTGACCGGGCAACCGGCCGTTCCGCGCCGGTGCGCTGGCGAAGCTGCTGCACCAGATCGTCTACGCGACGCCGGCGCCGATGCTGAATCATCCGCCCCGACCTGCCGGCAGAGCTCGAGAACGGTCGTGGCGATCGCGATGCACAAGGATCCCGAGAAGCGCTATCCGAACGGCGCCGAGTTCGCGGCCGCCATGGCGCGGGTGCACGCGCAGCTGCGCACGCAGTCGGACCGCATCGACCGCCAGGAGCATTTCAGCCTGCTGCGCCGCCTGAAGTTCTTCCACGACTTCTCGTCGGCCGAGATCTGGGAAGTGCTGCGTGCGGGCAGCTGGCAGGCGCACGCGCCCGGCGACGAGATCGTGCGCGCCGGCGGCATCGACGACCGCTTCTACGTGATCGTGTCCGGGCGCTGCACCGTCGAGCGCGACGGCGCTCTGGTCGGCCGGCTGGAGGCGGGCGACTGCTTCGGCGAAACGAGCTACCTGCGCGGCGCCAAGCGCCAGGCCGCGGTGGTCGCCGGACGATGACGTCACGATCCTGCGGGTCAGCTCGACGCTGCTCGAGCAGGCCTCGTCCGCCTGCCAGCTGCGCTTCAACAAGGTGTTCCTGCAAGACGCTGATCTCGCGCCTGCAGAACGGCGATACACGCGTCGCCAGCTGAGCTTCACTCGTCCGGCTGGTCCTTGTCGCGCTCGATCCGCGCGTAGGCCGAGTGGTTGTGGATCGACTCGAAGTTCTCCGATCTCGATCACGTAGCCGCGGATGCGCTCGTCCGCGTTGAGCCGCACGGCGACGTCGCGGACGATGTCCTCGACGAACTTCGGATTGTCGTAGGCGCGCTCGGTCACGTACTTCTCGTCCGGCCGCTTCAGGATGCCGTAGAGCTCGCAGCTCGCCTCCTGTTCCGCGATGTCGATCAGCTCCTCGATCCAGACGTGCTCGGAAATGCGCGCCGCAGATGGTCACGTGCGAGCGCTGGTTGTGCGCGCCGTAGTCGGAGATCCGCTTCGAGCAGGGGCAGAGGCTCGTGACCGGCACGACGACCTTGAGCCAGGTCTCGGTACGGCCATTCTTCAGCTCGGCGGCCAGCGTCGCGTGGTAGTCGAGCAGGCTCTCGACGCCGGATACCGGCGCCTTCTTCATCACGAAGTACGGGAACGACATTTCGAGGTGGCCGGCATCGGAATCCAGGCGCGCGGTCATCTGCGCGAGCATGTCGCTGAATGATTCGACCGAGATCTCGCGCTCGTGCTCGTTCAGGATCTCGACGAAGCGCGACATGTGCGTGCCCTTGAAGTTGTGGGGCAGGGCACGTACATGTTGAAGTTCGCGATCGTGTGCTGCTCGCCGCCCGAGCGGTCCTTGACCCGCACCGGGTGGTAGATGTCCTTGATGCCGACGCGGTCGATCGGGATGCGGCGCGTGTCCGCGCGGCCCTGGACGTCTCGATGATCGGGGTGACCGTGCCGGCCGCCATTTTCGCGCTCATCAGTTGTTCCCGCCTCCGGCGGACCCGCTCCGTGGTCTGCAATCGAAATCATACCATATCGGTCCTGATTAGCCGGCCGGCAGCGGCGCGCGACATGCCCGGCTTGCGCCAGAAGTGGTCGATCGACGGCCCTGACCGAGTTCGCGTCGAGCCCCGCGGCAAGCAGGTTGTCCTCGCGCGAGCCGTGCTCGACGAAGCCGTCCGGCACGCCGATCTGCAGCACCGGGACGCCGCTGCCGATGCGCTGCAGGAATTCAAGTACCGCCGATCCGGCGCCGCCGGCAACGACATTTTCCTCGAGCGTCACGATCGCACGGTGCTCCGCAGCGATGGCTGCGATCAGCTCCTCGTCCAGCGGCTTGACGAAGCGCATGTTGACGACCGTCGCGTCGAGCACCTCGGCGACCGCCGCGGCCGGCGCCACCATCGTGCCGAAGGCGAGCAGCGCAAGGCCGCTGCCGCCGCGGCGCCGCATTTCGGCGCGGCCGAGCGGCAGGGCCTGCATCGTCGACTCGACGGCGACACCGGGACCGCGCCCGCGCGGGTAGCGCACCGCCGCCGGCTGGTCGAGGGTGACGGCCGTGTAGAGCATCTGCCGGCATTCGTTCTCGTCGGCCGGCGCCATGACGACGAGGTTGGGCACGCAGCGCAGGAAGGAGAGGTCGAAGTCGCCCTGGTGCGTGGCGCCGTCGCCGCCGACGAGCCCCGCGCGGTCGATCGCGAAGACCACCGGCAGGCGCTGCAGCGCGACGTCGTGGATCAGCTGGTCGTAGGCGCGCTGCAGGAAGGTCGAGTAGATCGCGACGACCGGCCGCAGGCCGTCACAGGCGAGTCCGGCGGCCAGCGTGACGGCGTGCTGCTCGGCGATCGCGACGTCGAAGTAGCGATCCGGAAAACGCTGCTCGAACTCGACCAGGCCCGAGCCCTCGCGCATCGCCGGCGTGATCGCGACGATGCGCGGGTCCTGCTCCGCAATGTCGCAGAGCCACTCTCCGAACACCTGCGAGTACGTCGGGCCGCCTGCCGTTCCTTGAACAGCGTGCCGCTCGCCGGATCGTAGGGACCCGGCCCGTGCCACTTGATCGGGTCGGCTTCGGCCGGCGCGTAGCCCTTGCCCTTCTGGGTGACGACGTGCAGGAACTGCGGCCCTGGCAGCATCCGCATGTTGCGAAGCGTCGCGACCAGCGCGTTGACGTCGTGGCCGTCGACCGGTCCGATGTAGTTGAATCCCATCTCCTCGAACAGCGTGCCGGGCAGGACCATGCCCTTGGCGTGCACCTCGGAGCGCCGCGCGAGCTCCCAGGCGGCCGGCATCGATCGCAGCACCTTCTTCGAGCCCTCGCGCAGGTGCGAGTACATGCGACCCGAAAGCAGCCGCGCGAAATACTGGGACAGCGCGCCGACATTCTCCGAGATCGACATGTCGTTGTCGTTCAGCACGACCAGCAGGTCCACGTCGAGGCTGCCGGCGTGATTCAGCGCTTCCCAGGCGAGTCCCGCGCTCATGGCGCCGTCGCCGATGACGGCGACGACGCGACGATCGCTGCCGGCCTTGCGGTTCGCTATCGCCATGCCGAGTGCGGCGCTGATCGAGGTGCTCGAATGACCGACGCCGAAACTGTCGTAGACGCTTTCGGCGCGCGCCGGGAATGGCGCGAGCCCGCCGCGCTGCTTGATGCTTCCGAGGCGCCGGCGCCGGCCGGTCAGCACCTTGTGCGGATAGGCCTGGTGGCCGACGTCCCAGATCAGACGGTCGTACGGCGTGTCGAATACGTAGTGCAGGGCGATGGCGAGTTCGACGGTGCCGAGCCCGGCGGCGAGGTGGCCGCCCATCGGGCCGACCGTGTGGATCAGGAATTCGCGCAGTTCCGCCGCGAGCGGGGCGAGTTCCCCGGCGGCGAGCGCACGCAGGTCGGCGGGCGACTCGATCGAGTCCAGCAACGCAGCCGGCTTCTGCTCACTCATGCCGGAAGTGTACTGGAGGCGCCGCGTGGGGCATAAGTTCCGTTCGCAGGCGATCAGCGGCTGCGTTCCACCAGCTCGGCGGCAAATTCGCGCAGCTGCCCGGCTTCCGGTCCGAATCCTGCCAGTGCCGCGATGCCCTCCTGCGCCAGCTCGACGGCACGTTCACGCGCTGCGGCAACTCCCGCGATCGCGGGATACGTTGGCTTGCCGCGCAGCGCATCGGCGCCACGGCTCTTGCCGGTCACCGCCGGGTCGCCGAGCACGTCCAGCAGGTCATCGACGATCTGGAACGACAGGCCGATCACCGTACCGTAGCGCTCGAGCGCCTGCAGCTTTGTTGACGACAATGCGGGTGCCGCCGCACAGGCGATCATTACGGAGGCGCGGATCAGCGCGCCGGTCTTGCGTGCGTGCATTTCCTCGATCTGGTCGCGGTCGAGGCTCCTGCCGACGGCGGCGAGATCCATGGCCTGGCCGCCGGCCATGCCCCGCGTGCCGCTGGCGCGGGCCAGCAGGCGGATCATTTCCAGGCGTCGCGCCGGGTCATCCGGTAGCGACGCATGTTCGGCCAGGATTTCGAATGCGAGCACCTGCAGGGCGTCACCGGCGAGTATCGCGGTCGCCTCGTCAAAGGCCCGGTGCGTGGTCGGGCGGCCACGGCGCAGGTCGTCGTCGTCCATTGCCGGCAGGTCGTCGTGCACCAGGGAGTAGGCATGGATCAGCTCGACCGCTGCGGCAGGCCCGTCGAGCGTCGCGGGCGCTACGCCGACTGCCGCGCCGGTCGCATAGACAAGTACCGGCCGGACGCGCTTGCCGGGACCGAGCGCGGCGTAGCGCATCGCTTCATGCAGCCGGGCAGGGTAAGCATCAATGGCGGGCAGGATGCGTTCGAGAACGCCCTCGACGCGCGCGCGATAATTCGACTGCCAGACGCTCACCGCTGCGGGCTCGACGGACATCGTGCGGATCGCTCAGTCCCCGGCGGGCGGCACGAATGGCTCGACGGATTCGCCTTCCGGGCCGCGACTCAGGATGCTGATCTTCTGTTCCGCCTGGCGCAGCGCCTTCTGGCAGTTGCGCGTCAGCTCGACGCCGCGCTCGAACTGGCGCAGGGATTCCTCGAGCGGCAGGTCTCCGTGTTCGAGGCGCTCTACGATCTGTTCGAGCTCGGCGAGTGCCGCCTCGAAGTCGGGGGTCGCGGATTTCTGTCGGGTCAATGAAGGCCGCCTTGCAGCGCAGGTGGGGCGCTACGTTACACAGCCGCCGCACAAGGGGTCAACGCAGGTGTTAGAATCTGTCTAAATCGCCGGCACCCGGCCGGCGCTTCAAGCGAGGAGGATACCATGAACCTGAAAGGCAGCAAGACGGAAGGCAATCTGAAGGCGGCTTTCGCCGGCGAGTCGCAGGCAAATCGTCGCTATCTCTATTTCGCACAGAAAGCGGATGTCGAGGGCTACAACGACGTCGCGGCCGTGTTCCGTTCGACCGCCGAGGGTGAGACCGGCCACGCGCACGGACACCTGGAATATCTCGAGCAGGTCGGCGATCCTGCGACGGGCCTGCCGATCGGCGCCACGTCGGACAATCTGAAAGCTGCGATCGCCGGCGAGACGCACGAGTACACGGACATGTACCCGGGCATGGCGAAGACAGCCCGCGACGAGGGTTTCCACGAAATTGCCGACTGGTTCGAGACGCTCGCCAAGGCCGAGCGTTCGCACGCCAACCGGTTCCAGAAAGCGCTAGACCAGCTCAACTGAGCGGGGAAAAGCGATTGCGCTTGCGCCCGTGAACGAGCGGGAGACCGGCGGCCGCCGCGAGGGCAGCCTCGACGCGCCGACCCGGCACGCGCTGCCATGGAAGAGCGCGGAGTTCTGGATTCAGGACTCGCTCATGAGGGAGCTCGAGCGCGTCTTCGACATCTGCCACGGATGTCGCCGCTGCTTCAGCCTGTGCAATGCATTCCCGGTGCTGTTCGATCGCATCGACGAGTCGCCGACCGGCGAACTCTCCGCGGTGCCGAGGAAGGCGTACTGGGAGGTCGTGGATCACTGCTATCTCTGCGACATGTGCTACATGAGCAAGTGCCCATACGTGCCGCCGCACGAGTGGAATGTCGACTTCCCGCACCTGATGCTGCGCGCCAAGGCCGTGCGCTTCCGCGAGCAAGGGGCGCGCGTACGCGACCGGCTGCTGTCGTCGACCGACATGGTCGGCAGGATCGCGGGCATTCCGGTCGTCAGCGAGGTCGTCAATGCGGCCAACCGCAGCCGGCTGGGACGGCGGATCCTCGCTCGCGCGCTCGGCGTACATCCGGACGCGCCGCTGCCGGAGTATCACAGCCGGAGCTTCCGCAAGCAGGAAGCAGGGCGGACCAAGCCCGACCTGGTTGCGACCCCGGCATCAGGGACGACCGGAAAGGTCGCGCTCTTCACGACCTGCTATTGCAATCGAAACGAACCCGAAATATTGAGCGACCTGGTGGCGGTTCTGGAGCACAACGGAATCCCGGTCGTGACAGCGGCACACGAGCGTTGCTGCGGCATGCCGAAACTCGAGCTCGGCGACCTCGAAGCAATCGCAGCGCTGAAGGAGCAGAACATCCCCGAACTCCTGGCGCTGGTCGAATCTGGCCACGACATCCTCGCGCCGGTCCCGTCCTGCGTCCTGATGTTCAAGAGTGAGCTGCCGCTGATGTTCCCGGACGATCCGGATGTGAGGCGAGTCGCGGAGCGAACATTCGATCCCTTCGAATACCTGATGCTGCGGCATGCCGAAGGCCAGCTTGCCACCGATTTCCGCTCGAGCCTCGGCAAGGTCGCCTATCACGTGCCCTGCCACCTGCGAGTGCAGAACATCGGCCTGAAGACCCGCGACGTCCTCGGCCTGGTGCCCGGCACGACGCTGACGACCATCGAACGCTGCTCCGGACACGACGGCACCTACGCGGTCAAGAGCGAATTCCACGAGATCTCGATGAAGATCGCGCGCCCGGTCGTGCAGCGTGTCGAGGCGGCCGCGGCCGACCACTTCGCGAGCGACTGCCCGATGGCCGGGCAAGCAGATTGCGGCGGGACTCGGCAGCGGGCGCCGACCGGAGCACCCGCTCCGACTGCTGCGGCAGGCCTACGGAATCTGAGGAGGATGGATTGACGAACCGCTGCGACCGGCGCGCTGAACGAAGGCGACCTGATGAGCCTCGAGCAGTACGCGAGAGCGCGAGGCATTCCGCGCGCGGGTCATCGAGCACAAGCGCGCGCGCACCGTCGCGGTCGGCCCGAACATGACCTGGGTCTTCGAGGACCGCCTGACGATCCAGTACCAGGTGCAGGAGATGCTGCGCATCGAGCGCATCTTCGAGCCGCGCGGCATCCACGATGAACTCGATACCTACAATCCCGCTGATTCCCGACGGCGGCAACTGGAAGGCGACCATGATGATCGAGTACCCGGACCCGCCGAGCGCGCGTTGGCACTCGCCCGCCTGCGCGGCGTCGAGGATCACTGCTTTGTCGACGTCGAAGGCGAGCGGCCGCGTTTACGCGATCGCCGACGAGGACCTCGAGCGTGAGAACGACGAAAAGACCTCGGCCGTGCACTGGCTGCGGTTCGAGCTGACGCCGGCGATGCGCGAAGCGGTCCGCAATGGCGCTGCCGTCACGGCCGGCGTCGATCACCCGGCGTACCGCCACGACATCAAGCTGCCCGCGGAAAGCGCAGCCGCGCTGGCCCGCGATCTCGGTTGAGACGCGCAGCGCACGTCTGGCAGCGACGGCTGCTAGAATCGCCGCGCCGGCGGCGCACTTGCGCCGCGCCAAGCGAAGGTCGGGATGAGCCAGTCGTACACCGCCTCGGACATCGAGGTCCTGACCGGTCTCGAACCGGTTCGCCGCCGTCCGGGCATGTACACGGACACCCGCAGTCCGAATCACCTGGTGCACGAGGTCGTCGACAACAGCGTCGACGAGGCGCTGGGCGGGCACTGCAGGATCATCTCGGTCTTTGCGCACAAGGACGGCTCGGTCTCGGTCGATGACGACGGCCGCGGCATGCCGGTGGACATCCATCCGAAGGAAAAGGTCAGCGGCGTCGAGCTGATCCTGACCCGCCTGCACGCCGGCGGAAAATTCTCGGACCGGAGCTACGAGATCGCCGGCGGCCTGCACGGCGTCGGCGTGTCGGTCGTCAACGCGCTGTCCAAGCACCTCGAATGCAATGTGCGGCGCGACGGCAAGGAATGGAATATCGGCTTCAGGGACGGCAAGGTCGTCTCGAAACTCGAGGCTGTCGGTCCCGGCAAAGCGCGGCCAGACCGGCACCACGGTGCGCTTCTGGCCGGATCCGGGATTCTTCGACTCGCCGAGTATCTCGGTGCCGCGTCTGAAGCACGTGCTGAAGGCCAAGGCCGTGCTGTGCCCGGGGCTGCGCGTCAGGCTTACGGTCGAGGCGACCGGCGAGACGGATGAGTGGTTCTTCACCGGCAATCTGGGCGAGTACCTGATCGAGCAGCTCGGCAAGGACGCCGCGCCTGCCGGACGAGCCATTCACCGGTCACTTCAAGGGCGGACACGAGGTCGCCGACTGGGCGTTCTGCTGGGCGCCGGAGACCGACGAATCGGTCGCCGAGAGCTACGTGAACCTGATTCCGACGCCGCAGGGCGGCACGCACGTCAACGGGCTGCGCGCGGGCGTGACCGACGCGGTGCGCGAGTTCTGCGAATTCCGCAACCTCGTGCCGCGCGGCGCTCAAGCTCGCGCCGGAGGACGTCTGGCTGCACGCTGCATTCGTGCTGTCGGTGCGCATGCAGAATCCGCAGTTCGCGGGCCAGATCAAGGAGAAGCTGTCGTCGCGCGAATCCGCGGCCTTCGTCTCCGGCGTCGTCAAGGACGCATTCGCGCTGTGGCTGAACCAGCACCCGGAAGCCGGCGAGAAGATCGCGCAATTCGCGATCGCGAATGCGCAGGAGCGCACGCGCGCGGCGCAACGGGTCACGCGCAAGCGCATCGTCAGCGGACCGGCGCTGCCCGGCAAGCTGGCCGACTGCACGTTGCAGGAGCCGGAGCGCTGCGAGCTGTTCCTGGTCGAGGGCGATTCGGCCGGCGGTTCGGCGAAGCAGGCCCGCGACCGCGAGTTCCAGGCGGTGATGCCGCTGCGCGGCAAGATCCTGAACACCTGGGAGGTCGAGGCCGCCGACATCCTGTCGTCGCAGGAAGTCCACGACATCGCGACCGCGATCGGCGTCGATCCGGGCTCGGGCGACCTGTCGGGGCTGCGCTACCACAAGATCTGCATCCTGGCGGACGCCGACTCCGACGGCGCGCACATCGCGACGCTGCTGTGCGCGTTGTTCCTGCGGCATTTCCGGGCGCTGGTGACTGCCGGGCACGTCTACGTCGCGATGCCGCCGCTGTTTCGCATCGACGTCGGCAAGAGCGTCTTCTACGCGCTCGGCGAGTACGAGAAGGATGGCATCCTCGACCGCATCCAGGCCGAGGGCCTGCGCGGCAAGCCGGTGATCACGCGCTTCAAGGGACTCGGCGAGATGAGCCCGCTGCAGCTGCGCGAGACGACGATGGCGCCGGACACGCGCCGGCTGGTGCAGCTGACGATCGACGCCAAGGATGACGCCGACCAGCTCATGGACATGATGCTCGCGAAGAAACGCGCCGCGGACCGGCGCGAGTGGCTCGAGAGCAAGGGCAACCTGGCGAGCGTCTGAGCATGAAAGACCAGCCACTGGACTTCGAGGGCATCGAGCGGCAGCCGCTGCGCACGTTCACCGAGAAGGCGTACCTCGACTACTCGATGTACGTGATCCTCGACCGCGCGCTGCCGCAGCTCGCCGACGGGCTGAAGCCGGTGCAGCGCCGCATCGTCTACGCGATGAGCGAGCTCGGCCTCGCGGCCGGCGAACAAGCACAAGAAATCGGCGCGCACCGTCGGCGACGTGATCGGCAAATACCATCCCGCACGGCGACGGCGCCTGCTACGAGGCGATGGTGCTGATGGCGCAGGATTTCTCCTATCGCTACCCGATCGTCGACGGGCAGGGCAACTGGGGCTCGACCGACGACCCGAAGTCCTTCGCGGCGATGCGCTACACGGAGTCGCGGCTGCGGCCCTACGCCGAGACGCTGCTGTCCGAGCTCGGCCAGGGCACGGTCGACTGGGTGCCGAACTTCGATGGCACGCTCGAGGAACCGAAACTGCTGCCGGCGCGGCTGCCGAACGTGCTGCTGAATGGCACGCAAGGTATCGCGGTCGGCATGGCGACGGACATCCCGCCGCACAACCTGAAGGAGATCGCGGCCGCCTGCATCCACCTGCTCGACGAACCGGATGCCAGCGTCCGCGACCTCTGCAAGCACGTGCTGGGCCCGGACTTCCCGACCGGCGCCGAGATCATCACGCCGAAGATCGGAGTTGCGCGCGATCTACAAGACCGGCAACGGCACGTTCCGCGCACGCGCGGTCTACGAGATGGAGGAGGGCGAGGTCGTCGTCAACGCGCTGCCTTACCAGGTGTCGGGCGCAAAGGTGCTCGAGCAGATCGCCGCGCAGATGCGCGCAAAGAAGCTGCCGATGGTCGACGACCTGCGCGACGAGAGCGACCACGAGCACCCGACCAGGCTCGTGATCACGCCGCGCTCCAATCGCGTGGACGTCGAGCAGCTCATGACGCACCTGTTCGCGACCACCGACCTCGAGCGCAGCTACCGCGTCAATCTCAACGTCATCGCGCTCGACGGCCGCCCGAAGGTCATGGGGCTCAAGGACCTGCTGACCGATTGGCTCGGCTTCCGGCTCGACACGGTCAAGCGCCGACTGAAGTACCGGCTCGACAAGGTGGATGCGCGCCTGCACATCCTCGACGGCCTGCTGATCGCGTTCCTCAACCTGGACGAGGTGATCCGCATCGTCCGCAGGGAGGACGAGCCAAAGCCGGTGCTGATCAAGCGCTTCAAGCTGACGGATGTCCAGGCGGAAGCCATTCTCGAAACGAAATTGCGGCATCTCGCGAGGCTCGAGGAGATGAAGATCCGCGGCGAGCAGGAAGAGCTCGCGACCGAGAAAGAGGGCATCGAGAAGACATTGAAGAGCCCGGCGCGGCTGAAGAAGCTGATCCGAGAGGAGATCGAGGCGGACGCGGAAAAATACGGCGACAAGCGCCGCACGAAGATCGTCGAGCGCGAGGCCGCGCAGGCGATCGACGAGACTGAACTCGTCTCCGCGGAGCCGGTGACGGTCGTGCTTTCGAATCTCGGCTGGGTGCGTCAGGCAAGGGGTCACGACATCGATCCGCGCGCGCTGTCTTACAAGACCGGCGATTCCTTCCAGGCAGCAGCGCGCGGCCGCAGCACCCAGCAGGCCGTGTTCGTGGACTCTACCGGCCGCGCGTATTCGTTGCCTGCGCACACGGTCGCATCGGCACGCGGGCAGGGCGAGCCGCTGTCAGGCCGCCTCGATCCACCGGATGGCGCGATCTTCGCGGCGGTCATGATCGGCGAACCGGCCGATCCCTGGCTGCTCGCCTGCGATGCGGGCCACGGATTCATCGTGAGGCTCGAAGCTCTCTACTCGCGCAACAAGGCCGGCAAGGCCGTATTCAACCTGCCGGAGAACGCGCGGGTACTGGCGGCGGCACCTGTGCCCGCCGAGCCCGGGGCGCTGGTCGTCTCCGTCAACACTGAAGGACGCCTGCTTGCATTTCCGGTGGGCGACCTTCCTGAAATGGACAAGGGCCGCGGCAACCTGATCTTCGGCGTGCCTGGCAAGAAATCCCGCGCCGGCGACGAGCTGATGGTCGCGGTGACCGTCGTCGCGCCGGCGCACAGCGTCATCGTGTGGTGCGGCGAGCGGAAGATGACGCTCGCCTGGAAGGACCTCGCCGACTACGGTGGCTCGCGCGGCCAGCGCGGCTCGCTCCTGCCGCGCGGCTGGAGAAAGGTCGATCGGCTCGACGTGGAGTGAATGGCGCCCGGGCGGCGGCGGCCGGACGGCATTGCGATCGAGCGAATAAAGATCGGCTGAGCGAGCGAGCAATTGCCGTCCGGCCCGTTCGCCCGGGCCCATCGATCCGGCGCCTAGCCGAGAACGACTTCTTCCGGCGCGTTGACGAAGTAGCCCTGGATGAACTCGACACCGAGCTGCCAGAGCACGGCCATCGTGTTCGCATCCTGCACGCGCTCGCCAATCGTGATCGCCTTACGCGCATGGGCCAGGTCGACCAGCGTCTTCACGCGGCTCTGTTTGTCCTGGTCCCCCGACAGGCCCTGCATCAGCGCGCCATGGATCTTGACGAAATCCGGCGAAAGATGACCCAGCAGCTGCTCGGTATCGCGGCCCAGTCCGAATCCCTCGATGGCGAAACGGAACTTCATGCCGCGCAGCGCTTCCTGCAGCGCCACGGCCTCCCTCAGCATCTGGCCCGCCACTTCCTCGCGGACCTGGAAAACGATGCGCGGAGGCTCGATGCGGGTGGACTTTATCTGGCTCGCGAGCCAGGCGGGCAGCGATGCATCCGTCAGCGAGTCCTGGGAGAGGCGCACGAACAGCGCCCCCGGCTTGCGGGCGGCGCAGAACGACATCGCTGCGCCGATGACCCAGCGGTCGATGTTCTTCATCAGGTCGTTGCGCTCGGCGGCCGGCATGAAGAGCGATGGCAGCACTTCCTGACCCTGCTCGTCGAGCATGCGCACGAGCACGTCGAACATGCCGAGGTCGTCGCCGACCAGGCTCGCGATCGGCTGCTGAACGAGCCGGAAGCGGTTTTCCATCAGCGCCGACTTGATCTGCTTGACCCAGACTTGTCCTGCGTCCTGCAGCCGCAGCATCGCGCCGGTGTGCTCCAGCACTTGCACGCGGTTGCCGCCCAGCTCGCGGCCCTGGCGATGCGCGTTGAAGGCATCGCCTGCCGGGCCCTCCGGCTCGCGCACTCCGCCCGGCACCGGCCCGAGACCGACTGTGCAGGTCGTCGACAGCGACTTGGCCCCGACCTGGAAGACCTCGCTCGGCGACCTTCTGGACGACATGCTCGGCCCAGGCCTCGACGTCGCGGCTGTTGCCGCGCTCGAGCAGCAGCATGAAGCCATTGCCGCCGAAGCGGCCGGCGAGGTCGCCGGGCTGCACCTGCTCGCGCAGCAGTCGCGCAAAGTCGGTCAGGAAGTCCTCGCCGATCAGGACGCCGAGCTTCCTCGAGTACTGCCTCGTACTTGTCGGGCTCGATTAGGCCAGGCGCGCACGCCGGCCTTGGCAGGTTCGGCGAGGCGCTCGCGCAGTTTGTCGATGAAATAGCGGCGATGCAGGAAGCCGGTCGCCGGGTCGCACTGCATCGCCTCCTCGAGGCTGGCGCTCGAGTTCGTCCTCATTCGCGACCCGCGCCGGCACGCAGACCTGGACGCAGGGCTCGCCGTCGAACTCGGCACGCCGCAGCTGGAATTCGAGCGAGGGCGTGTGACCGCTGACCACCAGCGCCGATGCATGCAGCGTGTGACCGGCCCACTTGCCCTGCAGGCAGGCGACCAGCGCGCCCTTGATGGCCGCGTGGTCGTCCGCGATCGAAGGCGTCCATCAGCGGCGTGCCGACGACTTCATCCACGGTTCGAATAGCCGAACAACTCGATCCAGGCCGGATTCGCGTCGACGATGATGCCTTCCTGCACCTGTGCGATCGCATCGGTCGAGCCCTCGACGATGTGCTGCAGCTGCAGCTTGTATTCGCGCGCGGAGGCCAGCGTGACCGACAGCGCGCGGTCGAGCCGGTAGGTTCGGAGTTCCCGGCCGACTACCAGCTGCAGCCGCTTGATATTCTCGAGCGTGACCGCGTCCTGGGCGCCGAGCGCGAGCGCCTCGGCGATCGCGTTCTCGTCGAGCTTGTCGCGCACCATCAGCACCGGCACGTCGGGCGCGAAGCGCGCGCGGAAGTCCATGGCGCTCGCAAGGTCGACGATGCCTTCGTCGGCGAACAGCATCAGCATCTCGGCGGATGCCTGGGTCAACACGTCGCCCAGTTCGCGCGCGTCCGGAAGCCATGTCACGTGGACCGGATGGCCGGCGTTGCGCAGCGCCTTGTTGATGGCTTCGACATTGTCCTGACTGCGCGTCAGCGCGATCATCGGGACGGCGGCGGGTTGCTTCAAGTCCTGCTCCGGCTGCGGCAAGCCTGCGTGGAGGTCAGGATACTAACACCCTGAATTACGTCAATTTCGCGACCGGCGTCTTGGAATGCCAAGTGGCACGAGCGAACGTCGCTGCGGTGCGGGAGATTCCTCGCCTGGACTGCGCCTGAAATGTGGCTCCGGCGGGGTGGTCGATGGGGCGGCTAATGGCTATGATACGCGGCCTTTTTGTCCAGCATCGGCCCGCTCCCGGGTCCCGGCGGCCTGCGATGTCCAGCTACAGCACCAACGAATTCCGGTCCGGTCTGAAGATCATGCTGGACAACGACCCCTGCTCGATCGTCGAGAACGAATTCGTGAAGCCGGGCAAGGGCCAGGCATTCAACCGGGTCCGCATCCGCAATCTGCAGGACCGGTCGCGTCATCGAGCGGACATTCAAGTCCGGCGATTCCGTCGAGGCCGCCGACGTCGTCGATGTCGACATGCAGTACCTGTACTGCGGACGGAACATTCTGGCACTTCATGCAGCCCGAGTCCTTCGAGCAGTTCGCGGCGGGAGAGACCGCCGTCGGCGATGCGGCCCAGTGGCTGAAGGACGGTATCGTCTGCATCGTCACGCTGTGGAACGGCCAGCCGTTGACAGTGACACCGCCGGCGCACGTGGAACTCAAGATCGTCGAGACCGATCCCGGCATGCGCGGCGACACGGTTACCGGCGGCACGAAAATGGCGAAGCTCGAGACTGGCGCGGTGGTCAAGGTGCCGCTGTTCGTCAATCAGGGCGAATCGATACGTGTCGACACGCGCAGCGGCCAGTACATCGCACGGGCGAAGATAGGCCGCCGTCGTCGCTGCTGTCGGCTCAGTCCGCCCTGAATCCGTCGATGTCCGCGAGTCGCCAGTCGCAGGCGGCAACGAACCGCCGGGCCAGGTTCCCGAGGCCGGCGGCATCGGCACTGCCGAACCGCCCGTAGCTCGGGCTGTCGAGATCGAGGACGCCAATCAGCCGTTCGCGCAATGCGAGCGGCACGACGATTTCCGAATTCGATGCCGCGTCGCAGGCAATGTGCCCAGGGAACCGGTGGACATCCGGAACGATCGAGGGTTTCGCTGCCGTTTTGCGGCAGTGCCGCAGACACCCTGCCCGAGCGGAATCCGCACGCAGGCGATGCGCCCCTGGAACGGGCCAACCACCAGTTCGCCGCCGCGCAGAAAGTAGAAACCGGCCCAGTTGAGATCCGGCAGCGACTGCCAGATGAGTGCCGCCAGCATTTGCCGAATTTGCCCACGGATCGCGCTCGCCCGTGAAAAGGCCGTCGGCCTGCTGCAGTATTTCCGCGTATGGGTCGGCCAATGGCTGATGCAACTTCATGTCCTCAGGCCCGGTCTGCCGAAAATGGCATCGCCTCTGCGATCGCCGACAGCCCGAGCGCGACCATCACCAGCCGGTCGAATCCAAGCGCGACGCCGGAGCAGTCCGGCAGTCCGTGCGCCAGCGCAGCCAGGAATCTTTCGTCCAGCGGCGCCACGTGCTGACCGCGCCGCCGCCTGCGCTCGCAGATCCTGGTCGAAGCGCCGCCGCTGTTCCAGCGGCGTCGGCCAGCTCGTGAAACCCGTTCGCGAGCTCGATGCCGTCCAGGTAGAGCTCGAATCGTTCCGCGACCTGCAAGCCGTCGTCATGATCGCGAAGACGCGCGAGCGCCGCCTGGCTTGCGGGGTAGTCGCGGACGAAGATCGGCGCCGTCGTCCGCCGAGCGAAGGCCCGACGACGGTCGCCATCAGGAGATCGAGCCAGGTATCACGGTCCCTGTCGGCGGTAGCAACCGGCGCGACGCCTCGTGCCATCAGGACGGCCTCGATTTCGCCCGCTTCGACAGTCCTGCAGTCCAGGCCGCAGGCGGCGAGCGATGGCGTCGCGATAGCTGATCCTGCGGGTCGGTGGCAGGTTCCGATTGGCGCCCATCGTGGCGCGCAGCGCGCCGTCGACGTCCTGCTGCATTTTCCCGACGTCGAAGCCGACACGGTACCACTCGATCATCGTGAATTCCGGATTGTGCTGCCGGCCGGTTTCACCGTCCCGAAACACCGGGCAGATCTGGTAGCAGTCGCCGACGCCCGCCGCAAGCAGCCGCTTCATCGGATATTCGGGCGAGGTATGCAGGTACAGAGTATTGCCGCGCGCGGCCCGCGCCGTCGATCGATTCGATCTGCGGATCGCTGGGGGCGAATGCGGACAGCAGGGGGGTCTGCACCTCCAGGATCCGTTCCGCGCTGAAGTACGCGCGTGCGCGCGCGAGCATGGCTGCACGCTCACGCATGACATCGACATTCGCGCTGGGCCGCCAGTCAGCAGGATTCATCGGATTGTCGCGATTCGCTCGCCCATGCGCACGGGCCGCCCGGGCGCCAGGAATGGCGCGAGTTCCGGGCCCGCGGCCGCGAACATCAGGATCACGGTGGAGCCCATGTTGAACCAGCCAAGCTCGGCGCCCTTGTCGAGTGCGATGACGGGCCGGACGGGCAGGTCGCGCATGGCGCGCGGACGGGTGCCGCGGACTTCGCCGGCCCAGCTCAGACTCATGCTGCCGACAAAGAGGGCGCCGACCAGCACGACAGCCATGGGTCCCACGCGGGTGTCGAAGACACAGGCGATCCTCTCGTTGCGCACGAACAGTCCGGGAACGCTGTCCGCGGTCGCCGCATTGACGCTGAACAGGTCGCCCGGCACGTATCGTGCAAGGCGCAGCGTGCCAGTGAGCGGCATGTGGACGCGGTGATAGTTGTGCGGAGCGAGATAGAGCGTCGCGAATGATCCTCCGGTGAATTGCGCGGCCAGCATCGCGTCGCCCCCCAGCAGGGCTTGCGCGGAATAGCTGACGCCCTTTGCCTGTAGCAGGCAGTCGCGCTCGAGGCTGCCCGCCTGGCTGACAAGGCCGTCGACGGGGCAGACGACCGAGTTCGGGGCCGTATCCACCGTGCGTGCGCACGGCCGCAGCCTACGCGTGAAAAATTCATTGAAGGAGCCATAGGCCGCCGGATCGCCGCGGTCGGCTTCCGCGAGATCGACAGGGTAGCGGTCGAGGAATCCGCGGATCAGCAGGCGCTTCAGCCAGCCGATGCGCGTGCGCGCGAGCGACCCGACCAGGCGCGACAGAAAATGCTGCGGCAGCAGGTACTGGAACCCGATGAAGATGCGGTCGCCAATATCTTGGCTGCTCACCTCGCGGCTTTCCGTCAATCGCGTGCCGCAATGATGCTGCGGTAGTCGCGTGCGATGACATCCGCCGCATGCGGACTGCCAAGTACCGCGGCGAAGGCGGCATCGGGGTCGACCAGGAAGATTGCCGCCGTGTGGTCGACCGTGTAGGTGTCGTCTCCCGTGGCGACGATCGCAGCGGCGACGCCGAGGTCGCGTGTCAGCGCCTCGATCGACCCGGGAGTACCGGTGACGCCGACAAATTGGTCGTCGAAATGCGCGACATACTGGCCGAGCACTTCCGGCGTGTCGCGTGCGGGATCCACAGTGACGAAGGCAACGGTCGGCTGCTCGTCCCCTGGCAGGTCCTTGAGCAGCCGGCGGACTTCGGCGAGTGTTGCGAACGTCGTCGGACAGATATCGGGACAATTCGTGAAGCCGAAGAACAGCAGCGTCCAATGTCCGCGCAGACTGTCGCGGTCGAATGTCCGGCCCGCCTGATCGACAAGCACGAACTGCGGCAGCGGCCTTGCAGCGTCCAGCAGGGTCGCCCGTTCGAGCACCGGTGCCGCCCCGGTCCAGCGAGTGGCGATCCAGGCGGTCACCGCGCCGGCAAGCGCGGCCGTGAACAGGAGAAGCAGGACGGTCTTGCGCTGCATCTGCTGATTATCCCACAGTGCGGTCCGCGTCCCCCGGGGCGCGGCGGGTTAGACTCCGCACGATGGCGGGCAGGCAGCGTGTCAGTGACTTGCTGGACTGGGCCACGCGCATGCTCGACAAGGCGCATCTCGCATACGGCCATGGCACGGCCAATGCGCGGGATGACGCGGCTGCGATCGTCTTTCACGCGATTGCGGCTGCCGCATGGCTCGGCGCCGGCCAGCTACCGCCGCTTCGTCACGGCAGCGGGACGCAGGCGCGTGGAGACGCTGCTGCAGAGGCGAATCGAAGAGCGCGTGCCCTCGGCGTACCTGACCGGGGTCACCTGGTTCGCGGGCCACGAGTTCCGCGTGACCCGCGATGTGCTCGTGCCACGCTCACCGATCGCGGAGCTTTGCGAGCACGGTTTCGAGCCCTGGATCGACGCCAGCCGCGTGCGCCGCGTGCTGGACATCGGTACGGGTTCCGGATGCATTGCGATCGCAGCGGCGCATGCCTTGCCTGGCGCCCGGGTCGATGCAACGGATATTTCGCCGCAAGCACTGGCGCGTCGCCCGCAGCAATGTGAGGCGCCACCGGCTCGCGAGGCGCGTGCAAGGTCCTGAGGTCCGATGTCTATGGCGAATTGCGCGGCCGGCGCTACGATATCATCGTGAGCAATCCCCCCTACGTGCCGCCAGCCGAATTGCGCAGCCTGCCGCCGGAGTACCACGCCGAACCGCGACTCGGCCTGCTGGCGTCACGAAACGGACTTGCGATCGTTGCGCGCATCCTGGCCGGAGCGCGCCGTCATCTCGAGCCGCGGGGCATCCTGGTCGTTGAGACCGGCGACACGGAACAGGCCGTGCGGCGGCGCTGGCCGTCGCTGCCATTTACCTGGCTCGAGTTCGAGTGCGGCGGTGGCGGCGTGTTCCTGTTGAACGCCGGGCAGACTCGGACGGGTCCTCATGTCGGGTAACACGATCGGCAAGCTGTTCGCGGTCACGACATTCGGCGAGAGCCATGGCCCGGCGCTCGGCGCAATTGTCGACGGCTGCCCGCCGGGGCTGGCGCTGGCCGAGGAGGACCTGCAGGGCGATCTCGAGCTGCGGCGGACCGGCACGTCGCGACATACGAGCCAGCGGAAGGAACCCGATCGCGTCCGGATCCTGTCCGGCGTGTTCGAGGGCCGCACCACCGGCACTGCGATCGGCCTGATCATCGACAATGTCGATCAGCGCTCGCGCGACTACGACAAGATCAAGGACCGATTCCGGCCGGGACACGCGGATTACGCGTACCAGCAGAAATACGGATTTCGTGACTATCGCGGCGGCGGGCGCTCTTCGGCGCGCATCACGGTCGCGACGGTCGCTGCTGGCGCGATCGCGCGCAAGTACCTGCGTGAGAAACTCGGCCTGGAGGTAGCGGGCTACCTGTCCCAGGCCGGACCGCACCGGCTCGACTGCGTGGACCTTGCAGCTGCGCGCAAGAATCCGTTTTTCTGCGCGGATCCGCAAAAGATTCCCCAGCTGGAGGAATACCTCTGGCAGTTGCGCAAAGATGGCGATTCGGCCGGGGCCAGGGTCACGATCCTCGCCCGCGGGGTGCCGCCAGGGCTCGGCGAGCCGATGTTCGACCGCCTGGATGCCGATATCGCGTTCGCGATGATGGGCATCAACGCGGCCAAGGCCGTGGAGATCGGCGATGGCGTCGCAGTCGCCTCACAGCGCGGCTCCGAGCATCGCGACGAACTCCTGCCGGAGGGATTCACCTCGAATCACTCGGGAGGCACGCTGGGCGGCATCAGCTCGGGGCAGGACCTGGTCGTGCATGTCTCGTTCAAGCCGACCTCCAGCATCCAGGTGCCTGGCAGGACGATAGACCTGAAGGGGAAACCTGCCGAGATCGTCACGACCGGGCGGCACGACCCCTGCGTGGGCCTGCGCGCCGTGCCGATCGCGGAAGCCATGCTCCTGCTGGTTCTGATGGACCACTTCCTGCGACACCGGGGGCAGTGCGCCGAGGTCGTTTCGGACACGCCCCGGATCACCGAGCCCCGGTAGTCTTCGTGAATCAAAGCATTGCGCCCGCCACTGCAGGCTGCTTCGCTGCCCGAGAATTGCGTGACGGGAGGCAAGATTTTGGTAAATCCGGCGTGTAAGCTATAGTCCAAAGGATCAGGGACTTGTGATCGATTTCACACCCATTTCACAAACTCACGGCCGAAGCTTGAACGGCTGCGACGGCCTTGGGGAGCAACGATGAGCTGGAAATTGCGCGTCCTCGTTTCGGCGATGCTGCTCGCCCCATCGGTGGCCCTGCCGCTGGGCTTGGGCGAAATCCGCCTGGGCTCGGCACTCAACGAACCGTTGTCTGCCGAAATCGACCTGGTCGCGGCAACGCCGGAAGAGCTGGGCGCCTTGCAGGCGCAGCTTGCATCCCGCGATCTTTTCCAGCGCTACGGGCTCGACCGGCCCAGCTATCTTGATTCACTCGAGTTCCGCGTGGGACGCGGACAGGACGGGCGCAGCGTTCTGCTGGTGCGCTCCCGCGACGCCATCGGCGAGCCATTCATATCTTTTCTCGTGGATGTCAGCTGGCCGCGCGGCCGGCTGCTGCGCGAATACACCGTGCTGCTGGATCCGCCGGTGTTTGCGCCGCAAGGCGGACAGTCTGCGCCGGCTGCGGTAGCCGCTCCGAGGGTGCAGGCGGCGCCGGTTCGTGCGGAACCGCCAGCTGCTGCAACCGTGGCGGGTGACACAGCGGATTCCCAGTCTGCGCCTTCCGCGGCAAGCGGATCGGCTTACCGGGTCGAACGCGGTGACACGCTTTACCAGATTGCCGGATCCCTGGCAGCCGGCGATCGCTCGACAACGCAACGGATGATGATCGGCCTTTTCCGCGCAAACCCGGAAGCCTTTCAGGGCAATATCAACGTGCTGCGGGCCGGCGCGATCCTGCGCGTTCCGACGGCGGACGAGCTTTCGACGATCGGCGCCGGAGAAGCGGCGGCCGAGGTCAGCCGGCAGGTCGCGGAATGGCGCGCCAAGGGTGGCGGCGCCGCGGAAAGCGGACGCCTGCGCCTGGTGACGCCGAGCGAGGGCGTGGCCGATACGGGCACCGGTGCTCCGGCTGCCGGGGCATCGGTCGAGTCGCAGGTCGACGCGCTTCAGCAGGATATCCGGGAGCAGCGCCGCCTGCTCGAACTGAAGAATCAGGAGCTGGCCGAGCTCCAGCGCAAGATGGCGGAGAAGAAGAAGCCGCCCGAAGCGGTCGTTCCGGTCGCGCCCGAAAAACCCGCCCCCGATGAAACGGCGGTCGCGCCGGAGGACGATACCGGCGTTACTGCTCCTCCTGCAGGGGTGGCCGAGGAACCAAAGGTGGCGGCGAAGCCAAAGCCCAAGCCGGCCGCCGAGGCCGAGGGGCCTTCCTTCTTTGACCGCCTGACAGAGAACTGGCTTTTCCTGCTGGGCGCCGCTGGGATCGTGCTGCTGGGCGGTTTGGCCTACGGCTACTTCCGCCGCCGGCGCGACCAGGACGTCCATGACGCGCTGCGAAGCTTTGACATTCCCGCGACCGCCCCTGTGCCCTCCGAGACCATGCGGCTGCGCGCCCTTGCGCTGGGTGAGGAAGGAGCCGGCGAGACGGCTGAAATCGAGCGACTTGACGACGACAGCATCGTGGTCGAGGAGCGGCCGCGCCCCATCGCGCGACTGAAGCCCGAGCCGGCGCCGGCGGCAAGGCCCGCACCGACGCCTGCGGCCCAGCCCGGCATCAGCCAGGAAGAAACGATCAGCACGGAGGCCGCGCTCGACCTCGACCAGGCCGACCCGCTGGCCGAGGCCGATTTCCACATGGCCTACGGTCTGTACGACCAGGCCTGCGACCTGATCCGGATGGCGCTGAAGCAGGCGCCTGCGCGCAATGACCTCAAGCTGAAACTCGCGGAAATTCACTTCGTGGCAGGCGACACGCAGGCAGTTCCTTGCCGTAGCGCGCGACCTGCGCAAGTCGCTCGGCGCGGGCGGCGACTGGGACCGCATCGTCATCATGGGCCGGCAGCTGGCGCCCGACGAATCGATGTTCGCCGGCGGGATGGCGTCCTCGGGTGTCGACCTCAGCCTCGAAGGTGGCGACAATCGGGTGGATCTCGATCTGCTGTCCGCACCCGCGGGCGACGAAGGCATCGACCTCGACCTGGGCCAGGTGCTTGCGAGCGACAGCGATTCAACTACCAGTGAACGCGAGGCCCTTGAATTCAATCTGGATGAAGGCCCGGAGCCGCTCGGCGTGACTCAGGAAATCACGCCGCGCCAGGGTGGCGGTACGGTCGAGATGCCGACTCTCGAGCTGCCGTCCTCGGAAACGCCGACCGTGGAGACGCCGACCCTGCGCCTGCGCGGCGACGACAAGCGCACCGGCGGCCAGCAGTCCGGCGGAATTTCCCCGGATGCAACGGCGGAAATGGCCATCGACGATCTGGGCCTCGATGTCGGCGATTATGATGGCGAGTCCGGCAGGGACGATGACGCCACGGTCCAGGCCACGCAAGTCGATGAAGCGACCCGCATCGCCCCCCGGGACGAGAGCACGCGCATGATGCCGAAGTCCGGCGCTGGCGCTGACGCCGGCACCGACGCGACCGGCATTGCGCGCATGTCGGATTCGGATCGTACGTCGTTGCTGGAGTCGATGGACTTCAGCGCTTCCGCGGGCATCGACCTGGATGTCGGAAGTGCCGCCGGCACGGCTGACGAGCCGACCATGGCATCGACTGCGCGCCTTTCGACCGAGCAGTTGCCGCAATTGTCGGACCTCGAGCCCGTCACGATGAGCGAGGTCGGAACCAAGCTCGACCTGGCGCGCGCCTACATGGACATGGGCGACCCCGACGGCGCCCGGAACATCCTGCAGGAAGTGCTGGCCGAGGGCAGCGCCTCGCAGAAGCAGGAGGCACGCCGGCTGATCGATTCGCTGCCGGGAGCGTGAACGCGGCGCGGCGACGCCTCGCCGTCGGCCTCGAGTACGACGGCGCGCAATTCGCCGGCTGGCAGTTGCAGCCCGACCTCGCGACGATTCAGGGCCATGTCCAGCGCGCGCTGGGAAGCAGTCGCGGATCATCCCGTTGAAGCGACCTGCTGCCGGCCGCACTGATGCTGGCGTCCATGCAGACGGCCAGGTCGCTCATTTCGACACGACGGCCGATCGCCCGATGCGCGGCTGGGTACTCGGTGCCAATGGCGAGCTGCCGCCGGACATCGCGATGCTACTGGGCGGTCGCGGTCGACGCGGATTTCCACGCCCGGCATTCGGCGCTGGCGCGCAGCTATCGCTATTGCATTCTGCAGCGCCCCACGCGGCCCGCATTGCTGCGTGAAAGCGTCTGGTGGCTGCGAAGCGCACTCGACACGGCAGCAATGCACGAGGCCGCCCAGGCAACTGGTCGGCGAACACGACTTCTCGGCCTTTCGTGCGGCCGAATGCCAGTCCAGAACCACCCGCAGGCGCATCGATTCGATCAGCGTCCGGTCCGACGGGCGCGCTCGTGACCATTCGAGGTCACCGCCAACGCCTTCCTGCACCACATGGTCCGCAATATCGTCGGCACCCTGCGTGCCCGTCGGCACGGGCGAGCAGCCGCGCTCTGGGTCGCCGAGACTCTGGTGAGCCGCGACCGGGCTCGTGCGGGCATCACGGCGCCCGCCCACGGCCTGTACCTGGAGCGCGTGCGTTACCCGCCGGCCTGTGGAATACCCGATCTTGTCCCATCAGAGCCATGGGCTATGATCGCTGGCCAGAGCCAGCGGGGACCGGCATGACCTGGTTCGAGAAGATCATCCCGTCGCGCATCAAGACGGAGCGGCGCACGCGTTCCGTGCCTGAAGGCCTGTGGATGAAGTGCCCGGCCTGCGACTCGGTGCTGTACCGGCCGGAGGTCGAACGCAATCTCCAGGTCTGCCCGAAGTGCGCCCATCACATGCGCATCGGCGCGCGTGAGCGCCTGACGCGGTTCCTGGACCCCGACACCGCGACCGAGATCGGGGCCGGCGTGATGCCCGAGGATCCGCTGCGGTTCCGCGACAGCAAGCGCTATCGTGACCGCCTCGCTGCCGCGCAGAAGACCGTCGGCGAGCGCGATGCGCTCGTCGTGATGGCCGGCAGCGCTCGACGGCATCGAAGTCGTCGCCGGCGCATTCGAATTCGCCTTCATGGGCGGTTCCATGGGATCGGTGGTCGGCGAGCGCTTCGTGCCGCGGCGTCGAGCACGCGATCGCGCACCGCATGCCGGTCGTCTGTTTTTCGGCGAGCGGCGGTGCGCGCATGCAGGAGGGGCTGCTGTCGCTGCTGCAGATGGCGAAGACGAGCGCCGCGCTCGCGGCACTCGCGCGGCAGCGCCTGCCATTCATGTCGGTGCAGACCGACCCGACGACCGGCGGCGTCTCCGCCAGCCTCGCGATGCTGGGAGATGTCAATATCGCCGAGCCGCGTGCGCTGATCGGCTTCGCCGGCCCACGCGTGATCCAGCAGACGGTGCGCGAGACGCTGCCCGAGGGATTCCAGCGCAGCGAATTCCTGCTCGAACACGGCGCGATCGACATGATCGTTGACCGGCGCGACCTGCGCGACCGCATTGCGGCCCTGCTGCGCATGCTGCTGCGCCGGCCTGCGGTTTCGGGCTAGCGCGAAGCGTGCGTTCGATTCCGTCGCGGCCTGGCTCGCATGGCAACAGGTCGCCCACCCGCGCCCGATCGACCCCGGACTCGAGCGGGTCGGCAGTCGTATTCCGGCGCCTGGCGCTGGCGCGACCGCCAACCGTGCTGACCGTCGGCGGTACCAATGGCAAGGGCTCGGTTGCCGCCTACCTCGAAGCCTTGCTGCGGCGCGCGGGCTACGAAGCGGGCTGTTCACATCGCCGCACCTGATCCGTTACAACGAGCGCATCCGGATGCGCGGCACGGAAGTCGACGGACGCAGCTGCTGCTCGCGGCATTCGATCGGATCGACGCGGCCCGCGGCGAGGTCTCGCTTTCATTCTTCGAGTGGAACGCGCTCGCGGCGTTCGTCGTGTTTGCACGCGAGCGCGTCGAAGTGGCGGTGCTCGAAGTCGGCATGGGCGGACGGCTCGATGCCGTCAACCTGCTCGATGCCGACGTCGCCGCCGTCGTCTCGGTCGGCCTCGATCACCGGGAGTGGCTCGGCGACACCGTCGAACAGATCGGTGTCGAGAAGGCCGGCATCTTCCGGACCGGCCGGCCCGCGATCTTCGGCTCGCGGAATCATGCCGCAGAGCGTGCGGGCGTGTCGCCGCCGATGCGGCGCACGCCTGCGCCGCCTCGGCGTCGATTTCGACTTCGTCGAGCGGCCGGATGGCTGGGACTACGTCGGGCTCCGGCTCGCGGCGGCGCGAGCTGCCGTTGCCGGCGCTCGCGGGCAGTATGCAGCTCGGCAATGCGGCCACGGCGCTTGCGGTGCTCGAGGCGGCGGAGCCGGCGATCCTGGTTCCCGATGACGCGGTGCGCGCGGGACTCGCGCAAGTGCGGCTGCCGGACGGTTCCAGGTGCTTCGGCGCGGATCCGGAATGGATCCTCGACGTTGCGCACAATCCGGATGCCGCGCGCGCACTGGCCGCAAGCCTGTTCGCGCGGCGCTGCAATGGGTCGCACGATCGCAGTCTGCGGAATCCTCGCCGACAAGGACATCGATGGCATCGTCGGCGGCGCTCGCGGCCAGGTGCAACAATGGATCGCCGTCAGGCTCGACGGGCCCGCGGGCATTGCCGGGCCGGAACTCGCGGCGCGCATCGCCAGGCGCGCCGGAGCGCCGGTCACGGCGACGGTGAACGTGGCCACGGGATACCGGCAGGCCGTCGCGAGCGCTGTCGGGAGCCGCGGCGATCGGATCCTGGTATTCGGTTCGTTTCATACCGTCGGGCCCGCGCTCGCCTGGCTCTCGGTGCTAGCAATTGCGAGGCGCGCAATGAACGTCACGTGGATATCCGCGTACGCGAACGCCTGGTCGGCGCACTGGTCCTCGTCACCATCGTCGTGCTGCTCGTGCCGGCCGTACTGAAGGGCCGCGACTCCGCACGCGAGCCGGCCGCCGACACGGCGGAAACACCGGGCGTCGAGGTCGTGATCGAGGCGGCGCCGCGCCTGCCCCGGAGAACGAAGTGCTGGTTCCGGAGCCGAAATCGAGCGGCCAAGCCCGCGGTGATCGCCGCCCGACGCCGCTGCTACCGTTGCCGAGCCGGGACCGCGGCAGCCGCGATCGCAGTCGGAGACCGCCGGCGCGCCGACCGCCGGCCCCCGGGTCCGCACGTCCCGCCGCGAGCGAGCCGCCGGCCTGGGCCGTGCAGCTGGGCGCGTTTTCGAGGCGCGGAAGGCCGACGGACTGGTGGCGCAAGCTGCGCAGCGCGCGGTTATGCGGCGTTCGTGCTCGAGTACCGGGCCGACGGCCAGGTGCTGTACCGGGTGCGCGTCGGCCCGGAGCAGGATCGCGCGCGCGCGGCTGGCGCATCGCCGACCGACTGCGCAAGGACGGCTTCCAGCCGGTCGTCGCGCCGCATCCGTGAAAGGCGGCCGGCGGACCCGGTCGCGATCGGCTAGAATGCCGCCGCCCGCGAGGAGTCCGACCCGATGAACGGCGCCGATCATCTGTTCGCGATCCATCCTGCTGGTGTCCTGGTGCTCGGCTTCATGCGCGGTTTCGTCCGCGAGTCCATTTCGCTGCTGACCTGGCTGGTCGGCCTCTGGCTGGCCTGGCATTTCGCGCTACTTGCTCTATCCATGGCTCGGCGGCGCGCTGGCGGAGCCCGGCGTGCGCGAATGGACCGGGCCGCGCCGCCGTGCTGTTCCTGGCGCTGCTGGTCGGCGCCGCGATCGGCAGCCATCGCCGCCCATTTTGCCCAGGCGCGCTGCCGGACTCGCCGCGATGGACCGGCTGCTGGGCGCCTGTTCGGCCTGATGCGCGGCGCCGTCGTGATCGGCCTGCTGGTGATCGGCGGCCGGGCGGTCAACCTCGACCTGGAGCCCTGGTGGGAGAAGCACGCGCTCGATGCCGGTCGGCGGAGGCGGTCGGCAAACTGGCTCGAGCGCTACGCCGAGCCGGCGGCCCCCGAACTGCTGGAACAGGCGTCCAAGACGCCGGGGAGCTGAGCCGATGTGCGGCATCGTCGGCATCGTCGGGACTGCCGCGGTCAACCAGCGGATCTACGACGCGCTGACCGTGCTGCAGCACCGCGGCCAGGATGCCGCGGGCATCATGACGATGGACGAGCGCGCGCTGTTCGTGCGCAAGGACACGGGCCTGGTGCGCGACGTGTTCAGCGAGCGCGACATGCGCCAGCTCGCGGGCAATGCGGGCATCGGCCACGTGCGCTACCCGACGGCGGGCTGCGATGGCGCCGACGAGGCGCAGCCGTTCTACGTCAATGCGCCGTTCGGCATCGGCCTCGGCCACAACGGCAACCTGACCAATGCCGACGAACTGACGCGCACGATGGTCGCCGAGGACCGCCGCCACCTCAATACGCGCTCGGACTCCGAAGTGCTGCTGAACGTCTTCGCAAGCGAATTGCAGCGCTCGACGCGCCGCGCGGCCGTGCGGCCGCCGACGTGTTCCGGGCGCTCGAGGCGGTGTTCCGCCGCTGCCGCGGCGGCTATGCGGTCGTGGCGCTGATCGTCGGCCACGGAATCGTCGGCTTTCGCGACCCGCACGGCATCCGGCCGCTGGTGCTCGGCCGGCGCGAGACGCCGCGCGGGCCGGAATGGATGCTGGCCTCCGAGAGCGTTGCGCTCGACATGCTCGACTTCGAGCTGGTGCGCGACGTCGGCCCGGGCGAGGCGATCTTCATCGACCTGCAGGGCCGCATGCATGCGCGGCAGTGCGCGCCGGCGGCGCGGCACACGCCCTGCATCTTCGAGTACGTCTACTTCGCGCGGCCGGACTCGATCATCGACAACATCTCGGTGCACAAGGCGCGCATGCGCATGGGCGAGAAGCTGGCGGAGAAGATCGCGCGGCTGCGCCCCGACCACGACATCGACGTCGTGATCCCGATTCCCGACACCAGCCGCACCAGCGCGCTGCAGCTTGCGCTCGTCGCTCGGCGTCAAGTACCGCGAGGGCTTCGTCAAGAACCGCTACATCGGCCGCACCTTCATCATGCCGGGGCAGGACATGCGCGCAGAAGTCCGGTGCGCAGCAAGCTGAACGCGATCGACCTCGAGTTCCGCGGCCGGAACGTGCTGCTGGTGGACGACTCGATCGTGCGCGGCACGACCTCGGCGCAGATCATCGATCTGGCGCGCGAGGCCGGCGCCCGCAAGGTCTATTTCGCGTCGGCGGCGCCGCCGGTGCGCTATCCCGAACGTCTACGGCATCGACATGCCGGTCGCCACCGAGCTGGTCGCCTGCGGCCACAGCGAGGACGAGGTCGCCGGGATCATCGGCGCCGACTGGCTGATGTACCAGGACCTCGACGACCTGGTCGTCGCCTGCCGGCACGACGACGCGCGCATCACGGAGTTCGACACGTCCTGCTTCTCGGGCGACTACGTGACCGGCGACGTGACGCCCGAGTACCTCGCGCGCCTCGAGCGCGAACGCTCGGACGGGGCGCGCGCGCAGCGCCTGCTCGACCTGCAGGGCGGCCGCGCGGCGCGCGCCGTCTGACGATACCGCGCCCGATGGCCGGCGCGAACAGCCCGATCAGCGCCGCGAATCTCCTGCTGCAGGTCTATGCGGCTGCGCTGGCCGCCGTGGACGGCCGCCGCCGCGTGCGGGCCGCGCTCGCCGCGGACCGCGACGCAGCGGCCGGTCAGCATCCTCGCCATCGGCAAGGCCGCAGCGGCGATGACGCTGGGCGCGCTCGATGCGCTCGGCGCGCGGCGTGGTGCGCGGGCTGGTCGTCGCGCCGGAAGACGGGATTGCCCACGAACTCGCGCGCGGTCGCCGCACATCAGCTGCCTCGCAGGCGATCATCCGGTACCGGGTGAGCGCAGCCTCGCTGCCGGAGCTGCGGCGCTCGAGTTCGCGGCAGCGACACCGGCGGGCAGCCGCGTGCTGCTGCTGGTTTCAGGCGGGGCATCGGCGCTGCTCGAAGTGCCGCCGCCGGGCGTGACGCTCGCAGAGCTGCAGCGAAGCTCAATCAGTGGGCCCGTCCGAGGCGATCGACATCGAGACGCTGAACGCGAGCGCGCGCGCTGTCGCTGGTCAAGGCCGGCCGGCTGCCGGGCGCTGTTTCGCGACTGTGAGCGTCGAGGGCCTGATGATCTCGGACGTGCCGCGGCGACGATCCGGCGGTGGTCGGCTCAGGGCTGCTGGCGAGCCCGCTGCCGGCATCACGCTGGTCGGCTGCCTCGATGATGCGCTGGACGCGGCGCTACGCGCTGCGCGTGCGCGCGGGCTCGACGCCTGCGCGCGCGCCCGCGCGGCTGTCGGGCGAGGCCGAGGTCGGCCGCCCGGCGCCATCTGCCACGAACTCGCCGTCGGCAGTCCGACATCTGCGAGTTCTGGGGCGGCGAGACAGTCGTGCGGCTTCCGGCGCGGCCCGGGCGCGGCGGACGGTGCCAGCACTTCGCACTGGCGGCGGCGCAGCAGATATGCCGGTCATCCCGGACTGTCTGTGCTGGCGGCGGGCACCGATGGCCGCGATGGCGCCAGCGAGGATGCCGGCGCAATCGTCGACGGCGAACACGATAACGCGTGCGCGGGACGCGGGCTTCGACGCTGCCGCGCAGTCTCGCGGCTGCCGACAGCGGGCAGCCTGCTCGAAGCCACGGGCGACCTGATCCACACCGGCCCGACCGGCACGAATGTCGGCGACCTCGTCATGCGCCGCTCAGGCTAAAAGTAGAAGGCATGACGGCCCGGGTTCTGATCATCGACGACCAGGATGACTACCGGCGCCTGCTGGCCCAGCACGTGCGCACCGGTTTCGAGTCGCCGACGATCGCCGAATACGACCCGGCCGTGCGCGGCCGGCTGCCGGCGGATTTCTCGGGCAGCGCCTACGATGCCGTGCTGCTCGGGGACGCGCCGGGCGCCGCGGACGGCGCTCGACGTGGCTGCGCGACCTGAGCCGCCGCAATGGCTTTCCGCCGGTCATCTACTGCTTGTCGCAGCCCGACCGCGGAGGCGGAGGAAGCCGCCATCGCGGCCGGTGCGCAGCCTGCCTGGCCAAGCAACAAGATCGACCACGGCCGGCTGATCGCGCGCTGCGCGCGGCGCAGGCGCGGCGCGGGCCAGGTTCAGCCACCGGCGCCGCGCGCGGATGATTCGCCGCGCGCCACGCGCTTCGGCGACGCGACGATCCGCGGTTACCGCTGCGTCAGCCAGATCGCCGAGAACCCGGTCTCCTCCGTGTACCTCGCGGAAAGCGAGCGCAGCGGCGAGCAGGTCGTCGCTCAAGGTCCTGCACCAGCCGCCGGACGACGGCTCCGGGGCGAAGACCTTTGACCGCTTCCTGCGCGAGTACCAGATCGCCGCGGCCATCGAGCACCCGAACGTCGCGCGCGTCCACGACTTCGGCGTCAGCGACGACCACGCCTTCATCGCGATGGAGTATTTCCCGCTCGGCGACCTGCGCACGCGCATCAAGAGCGGCATCCAGCCGCTGCAGGCGCTGACCTTCCTGCGGCAGATGGCCGAGGCACTGAAGGTCCTGCACGCGCGCCGGCGTGCTGCACCGCGACCTGAAGCCCGGCAACGTCATGCTGCGCGACGAGATCTCGGTCGCGCTGATCGATTACGGCCTGTCGAAGCAGCTCGAACTCGATGCGGCGATCACCGGGAGCGGCGAGATCTTCGGCACGCCCTACTACATGAGCCCGGAACAGGGCCACGGCCGCGACACGGACGAGCGCAGCGACATCTACAGCCTCGGCATCATCTTCTACGAGATGCTGATGCGCCGTAAGCCCTACGTCGCCGGCACGCCGATGCAGGTGATCTACAAGCACGCGCATTCGCCGTTGCCCGAGCTGCCGGCCGAGCTCAAGCGCCTCGAGGGCCTGCTGTACAACTGCATCGCCAAGGATCCGGAGCGCCGCTACGCGAGTGCGGACCAGCTGGTGAATGCGGCGGGAGAACTGGACGCGACGAACTCGAGCGCGATTCGGCAGCGACGCTAGTTAAGTGGCTTCCGGCAGGCGTCACACCGGGCAGGGCTGCAGCCGGTAAGCCGCCGCCGTCCCAGTGCAGGACGCTGGCGCCTGCATGCCAGTCGCCCAGCACGATGCGCGTGCATCCGGTGCCGTGCGAGCTCGAAGTCGGTGCATCGCCGGCCGGTGGGTGTGGCCGTGGATCAGCGTGCGCGACGCCGGCGCGCGCGCATCAGCGTCTCGACCGCGCCCTGGTTCACGTCGGTGATGTACTCGCCGGCAGCGGCGAGGTGCGCGCGGCTGCCGGCGCGGGCCTCGGCCGCGAGCCGGCGCCGGCTCGCGAGCGGCAGTGCGCGCAAGGCCGCGCCGGACGTCCGGGATCGCGCACCAGCGCACGCAGCCGCTGGTAGGCGGCGTCGTCGACGCACAGTCCGTCGCCGTGGCTGAGCAGCACGCGCTCGCCGCCGATCGTCAGCGATGACCGGATCATCGAGCAGCGTCGCGCCGGTTTCCGCGCAGAACCGCTCGCCGAGCAGGAAATCGCGGTTGCCGCGCATCACGTAGAGCAGCGTGCCGCGGGCCGCTGACGCGCGAGCGCCGCGACCACTTCGCCGGTGCGCGGGCTCCGGGTCATCGTCGCCGAGCCAGGCCTCGAACAGGTCGCCGAGCAGGTACAGCGAGCGCGGCAGCCCGCGACCGGGCCCGGCGAGGAAACGCGAGAAAGCGCGCGGCGATTTCCGGGTCGCGCGGGTCCAGGTGCAGGTCGGAGGCGAACCAGGTGCTCACTGCGCGGGCTCTCTGCCTCGCGTCGCCGGGGGCGGGCGTCGAGGCGCGGTGCCGCCGACGGCGGCAGCTTCGATCACCTACGCACGCTCAACCCACGGCGCTCGACCGGCACGTCCGCACCGAAGGCCGGCACGGTTTCGGTGCGCAGGTAGCCGATGCGGTCGACGACGTCCATGCCGTCGACGACCTGGCCGAATACGGCGTAACCCCAGCGGCTGGGCAGCGGATCGAGCCCGGCGTTGTCCGCGAGGTTGATGTAGAACTGCGAGCGAGCCGGAGTGCGGGCTGTCGTCGCGCGCGAGGCCGAGCGTGCCGCGGCGGTTCGACAGGCCGTTGCCGCTCTCGTTCGGGATCGGCGCGCGCGGCTTGCGTTCGCGCCAGGCCGGTCATCGAAACCGCCGCCCTGGACGACGAAATTCGGGATCACGCGATGGAACACCGTGCCGTCGTAGTAGCCGTCGCGCACATAGCGCAGGAAGTTCTCCGCCGACGAGCGGTGCGCGCACCGTGTCCAGCTCGAGCACGAAGGCGCCCTGCGACGTCTCGACCCGCACCCGCGGCATGAGCGAACTCGGCTGTCTGCGCGGCGCCGACATAGGCGGGCAAGCAGGGCGATCAGCAGGATGGCGGCAGACGCGTGCATGGCATGAAACCTCTGCCGGATATTAGCGCACCTCGGCGCGTGAGACGGCAGGTCCGATCCCGTAGACTGTGGCGCGGATGGACCCGAAGATCGTCACGCGATTTGCGCCCAGCCCGACCGGCGCATTGCACCTCGGCAATGCGCGCACGGCGCTGTTCAGTTTCCTGCTAGGCCGTGCCGCCGGCGGGCGCTTCATCCTGCGCATCGAGGACACCGACCGCGAGCGCGGCATGCCGGAATTCGTTGCCACCCAGCTCGAGGATCTCGCCTGGCTGGGCTCTGTCCTGGGACGCCGGCCCGGATCGCGAGGACGGCCGCGGTCCCTACCGGCAGTCGCGAACGCGGCGCGGTCTATGAAGGCCTGTATGCGAGCTGCTCGAAGACAGGCGGCCATGCCTATCCCTGCTACTGCACGCCCGCCGAACTCGAGGTCGCCCGCCGCACCCAGCTCGCCGCCGGCCAGCCGCCGCGGTATCCCGGCACCTGCCGCGAACTCGATGCCGCCGCGCGTGCCGCGCGCGCCGCAGAAGGCCGCCGGCCGGCGCTGCGATTCCGCGTACCCGTGCCGGAGGTCATTGACTTCGATGACCTGGTCCGCGGTCCGCAGTCGGTCGCTGCAGCGTCCATCGGCGACTTCGTGCTGCGGCGCGCCGACGGCGGCCCCATGTTCTTCTTTTGCAATGCCGTCGACGATGCGCTGATGGGCGTGACGCACGTGCTGCGCGGCGACGATCACCTGAGCAACACGCCGCGCCAGTTGCTGCTGCTGCGAGCGCTCGGCACTGGCGGCGCCGCAGCTACGGTCACCTGCCGCTGCTGGTGGATGCGGGCGGTGCGCCGCTGTCCAAGCGGCGCGGCAGCGTCACGATCGGCGAGTTGCGCGGGCGCGGCTATCTTGCCGCTGCCGTCGGCAATTACCTGCTGCGACTCGGTCACACGGGCGCGCCCGACGACTGGGTCGAGCCCGCCGAGTTCGCGCGAAATTTCCGCGCCGACCGACTGGGGCGGGCGCCTGCGCACTTCGACGCCGCGCAGCTCGATCACTGGCAGCGCGAGGCGGTCCGGCAGCTCTGCCCCGGAGCAGGCCGCAAGCTGGCTCGCTGCGGAGCTGCCGGCGGACTGGTCAGCCGCGGCGAGCGCTGGAGCTCGCGTCGCTGCTGCGCGCAATGTGCTGTTTCCGGCCGATGCTGCCGACTGGCTCTCGGTGCTGCGCGGCGAGCTGGCGCCGCTCGCCAAGGAGGACAGCAAGGTCCTGGCGGAAGCCGGGCCGGCATTCTTCGAGGCCGCGATCGCGGCTTACAGTGAGACAGGCGCGGATCTCGGGGCGCTTGGGCGCGAGCTGAAGCAGCGCACCGGGCGCAAGGGCGCGGCGCTCTTCATGCCGTTGCGCATCGCCCTGACGGGCCGGCGCGACGGACCGGAACTCGCCGCACTGCTGCCGGCGATACCGCCGGCCCTGGTGCGGGCGCGACTGGCCGGCGCCGCGCGGGTTCACTGAGGCGGCATTCGATGCTCGTGATTCACAATTCGCTGACCGGGCGCAAGGAGCCATTTCGGGCCGCTCGTGCCGGGGCAGGTCGGCATGTACGTCTGCGGCATGACCGTCTACGACCACATCCACGTCGGGCCACGCGCGCTCGCAGATCGCCTTCGACGTCGTGCGTCGCTGGCTGCGGGCGAGCGGCTACCGGGTCAACTACGTCCGCAACATCACGGACATCGACGACAAGATCATCGCGCGCGCGCGCGAGGACGGGACGAGACGGTCGAGGCGCTGACGGCGCGCTACATCGCGTCGATGAACGAGGACTTCGCCGCACTCGGCATCCTGCCGCCGGATCACGAACCGCGCGCGACCCGGTTCATACCCGCAGATCATCGCCATGATCGCACGCTGGTTGCGCAGGGTAACGCCTATGTCGGTGCGAGCGGCGACGTGCTGTATTCGGTCGCGAGCTTCACGGACTACGGCCGGCTGTCCGGCAAGAAGCTGGCGGACCTGCGCGCCGGCGCGCGCGTCGAGGTCGACGAGCACAAGCGCGATCCGCTCGATTTCGTGCTGTGGAAACGCGCCAAGCCCGGTGAGCCGTCCTGGGAATCTCCCTGGGGCGCGGGCCGTCCCGGCTGGCACATCGAGTGCTCGGCGATGGCGGTCGCGCTGCTCGGCGCGCATTTCGACATCCACGGCGGCGGCATGGACCTGCAAGTTCCCGCACCACGAGAATGAGACTCGCGCAGACCTGCGCCGCCTGTGACACGCCGTTCGTCAATGTCTGGATGCACAACGGCTTCGTGCGCGTCAACGACGAGAAGATGTCGAAGTCACTCGGCAACTTCTTCACCGTGCGCGAGGTGCTGCCGCGGCTGCGGCCGGAGGTGCTGCGCGCCTTCCTGCTGGCGAGCCATTACCGCGGCCCGATCAATTACACGCGAGGACAACCTGCGCCAGGCCGACGCCGCGCTGCAGCGCCTCTACCTGGCGCTGCGCGACGTGGCGCCGGCGACCCGCTTCGAGCCCGGCGAGGCGACGACGGCGCTTCACCGAGGCGATGGACGACGACTTCAACACGCCGGAGGCGCTCGCCGCGATGCAGACGCTGGCGCGCGAGCTGAATGTCGCCAAGGCGGCGGCGCAGACGGAGCGGCCGCAGCGCGCTCGCAGCGGAGCTGCGTGCGCTCGGCGCCATCCTCGGCCTGCTCGAGCATGCAGCCGGAGGAGTGGCTGTCGACTCGCTCGGAGCTTGACGGGCGCGGCGAGTACAGCGCTGCCGGGCGACCCGAACCCGCTGAAATCGATCGGCTCGTCGCGGCGCGCACCGAGGCGAGGCGGGTGCGCGACTGGGCGGAATCGGACCGGATCCGCGACCAGCTGGCTGCGCATGGCGTTGTCCTCGAGGACGGCGCCGCGGGCACGAGCTGGCGCTGGCAGTAAAGGTGAGGATTTGCGCTGGCGCGCCGGCACAAAAGAAAAGGGGCGCCGAAGCGCCCCTTTTCCGTCGGACAGGCGACGCGACCTAGAACGTATAGGTCGTCCGCAGGCTCCAGAAGCGCCCACGCGGATTGTGCTGGCTCGACACGTACCCGTAGAGATCCTGGTCGCCATCGCCGATGGCGAACGGTGGATTTTCATCCAGCGCGTTGTCCAGGCTCAGCGCAACCTTGGTGTTCTTGATGCCCGTGTAGCTGAACTGAACATTCAGCGTCGTAAAGGATGAAACGCTCCGGACCGGCGTCAAAGTAGACGGAGACAGGTTCCGGAAATCCCTGAACGAGCTGATGTAGTTCACGCGCGAGTGAACACCCCAGTCGCCGAACTGGTAATCGCCAGTCAGCGCGACGCGGTCTTCCGGATACTCGTATTCGCCAGTGAAATCCTGCGTCTCAAATGCAAGACCCGTGGCGTCCAGAACGACCTTTTCGAACTTCAGCAGATGGGAGTAATCGAGACCGAGCGTCAAGTCGCCCGATCCGAGGCCCATGTTGTAGTAGCCCGCGAAGTCGATACCCTGGGTTTTCTGCGAGCCGATATTCACAAAGCTGTTGCGGAGGAACTGCAGTGCGCCCAGCGAGTCGCCCGGTAATGGTGTGGCACGCACACAGATCGTGCTGGCCTGGTCGTTGCAGTTCGCCGTGTAGACGAAAATACGCGGTACCCTTTCAATCTTGTTGTCCTGGGTGATGTCCCAGAAATCAACGGACAGGCTCAGCGCATCCGTCGGCTGCCAGATCGCACCGACATTGAAAGTCTCGGACTTTTCCGGCTGCAGGTTCGGATTTCCGGCAAACACGATCAGGAAGTCCGTGTTGGCACAGTACGCCGGGTTGACGGCACAACCATAGTCGTCGGCGAAGAACTCTGAATCCTGTGACGGCCCGAGGCCGATCTGCGCGAGCGATGGCGCCCGGAATCCCTGGCCCCAGGAAGCGCGGAACGCCAGCTGATCGGTCGGCGCCCAGCGCAGTGCCACCTTCGGGTTGGCCGTATCGCCGAAATCGCTGTAGTCGTCATAGCGCCCGGCCAGGGACAGTTCGAGGGACTCTGCCAATGGCACTGAGAACTCGATGAATGCCGACCAGTTATTGCGCGAAGCCGCCGCAGACACCGCCTCGGTTCCGAAGATCAGGCCACGCTGGAATTGGTCATCCGGCACGTCGGAGACACTCTCGTCGCGATACTCGACACCCGCCGCCATCATCACCGGGCCGGCCGACATGTCGAATAGCGAGCCCGTGATCTGGGCGTCGTACATGGTCAGCTCGGACAGGCCCTGGCGCACCAGGCTGGTCGTGATGGCATTGATCACGTCCGGGTCATTGATAGTCCCGCCAAACGGATTGTAGTTGCCGAGGTCGAGCTGCTGCTGCAGGAAGTCCGTGCGCACCCAGCCCTGGCTGCGATTGCCGGTCTGGGTGGATTCACTGCGGGCGCGCTGCAGGCCGATTTCCCAGTCCCAGTCGTTCAACTTGCCGCGCAAGCCCACGACCGCGCGAAGGTTGTCGCTGTCGATGCTCCACTGGCGCGCACCCGCATCCACCGTGCGGAATCGACTGACGCCCAGGGTCGTCGCCCCGGAATACGGGTTGTCCGGGTGCGTGACGGGAATGGTCAGTCCTGCCGATTCGTCCAGCGGTGTCGGCGCGCCCTGGGCAATTGACCTGTTGTGCTGAACGGCGATTTCGGTGAACACTTCCACACCGCCGCCCAGGCCCTTGTGGCCCAGCAGCATCAATCCTGTGCGCTCGGATTCCGGAATCAACAGGTTCCACGGGCCGTAGTCATAGACGCAGGTCGATCCCGCCGCCTGTGCCGGCGGGCAGCCTGGGTCGATCGTGATGACGCCATCCACGAAGAAACGGCCCGGGAAGCCGCGCGATGAACGGTTGTCATCGCCGCCGCGCGCCGACTGATTCGCGGATCCCATCGAACCGCGTTCCTTGTTGAACAGCGTATCGTTATGGAAGTAGTCGAAGATCATTGTGATGTTCGAGTCCTCGCCACTCGTGCCCCAGATTGCCGAGGCTGTCGTTTCGGCGGATGAGCCCTTCGTGACATCGCCATAGCCGGCGGACACTTCGAAACCGTCGAAGTCCTTGCGCAGCACGATGTTGATCACGCCGGCGACCGCGTCGGAGCCGTACACGGCGGAGGCGCCGTCCTTCAGCACTTCGACACGCTCGATGGCCGCAACCGGAATCGTGTTGATGTCGACGAAGTTGGTCGTGATGCTCTCGGCAAACGAGCTGATCGCCACGCGGCGACCATTGACCAGCACGAGCGTTGCGTCGGCACCGAGGCCGCGCAGGCTGATTGAAGCGGCACCATTCGCCGTCGAATCCTGGTTGTTGCCGCGGGTCGAGAACGCTCCATTGCCATTGACCGGGATTTTTTCCAGCAACTGCTGCAGGTTCGTGTAGCCGGAATTCTCGATGGCTTCACGATCGACCGTGAGTACCGGCGATGGACCCTCGAAATCGCCGCTGCGCGCGATGCGCGAGCCGACGACGACGATCTCGTCATCCACTGCCAGGGCCATGGGCGCGGTCAGTACCGCGGAAAGCCCGACGGCTCCACCGATCGCCAGCCTGACGGCGCGTGCAACTAGCCAGTTCGTTTTCATCGATCAATCCCCTATGTGCACAAAAGCGACAATCGCGAAGCGATTGGATCAGCTGGAATCTACACCGGATCGCAGTCCATTTACTACTGTTGCGTAAAAAGAACAGATGATCGGAAGTCTTTGTGCGGCGGTCGGTTACGCGGAACACGAAATTGACGGGGGTGGGGGCCTCCGTAAGATGCGGGCCCGCGCGCAGGCCGGAGGGTTCTGGTGCGGTGGCAACCGACAGGCCGTCTGGCGGGGCATGGCGCAGTCTGGTAGCGCATCTGCTTTGGGAGCAGAGGGTCGGGGGTTCAAATCCCTCTGCCCCGACCACTGAACTGGCGGCGCCTCGGGCAGGTTGTCAGGCGCCCGTAGCTCAACCGGATAGAGCACCGGCCTTCTAAGCCGGCGGTTGCAGGTTCGAGTCCTGCCGGGCGCGCCATCGAAGGCCGCGGGCAGGGGAAGGGCATTGGCGGGCGTAGCTCAGCTGGTAGAGCCCCGGATTGTGATTCCGGCCGTCGCGGGTTCGAATCCCGTCGCTCGCCCCACAGTTTACGGGCCATTAGCTCAATTGGTAGAGCTCCGGACTCTTAATCCGTAGGTTGTAGGTTCGAGTCCTACATGGCCCACCATTCCCGGGCCGCGAGCGCTGCGGCGCCTGGAGACCATGCCGCGACCGCCCGATCCCCGATCCCACCTATCACTGGCCGGCGGGCCCGGGCGCCGACGACGACCCGACGCCGCTCGAGTCCGCGCTCGCTGCGCTGAAGACTCGGCGCGATGCTGGCGGCGGCGCTCACGATCGCGCTTCATTCTACCTCGGCGACTTATGCCGGCGTCGTTGCGCGGGCGAGTCCAGACCAGCTCATCGTGCTGGCGGCCTTCGTCCTGCCGAGCCTGATCGCCGCCTGCGCACCGCATGGGTCCGCGCCGCCGGCGCGGCCCGGCGGCTGACCCATACGCTATACTTAGCGGCTGGAAATGCAGCGCTGGGTAGCGATCGAGGGCCGGTTCCAGATGCGAAAGTGGCGGAATTGGCAGACGCGCCGGATTTAGGTTCCGGTGGGGAAACCCTTGAGAGTTCGAGTCTCTCCTTTCGCACCACGAGGTTGATGGACAGATGATGGTTTCAGTGGAAACGCTGATCGGGCCTGGAACGGCGCATGCAGGTGTCGGTGCCGGCGACCCGCGTTCGACCAGCAGGTGGACGCACGCCTGCTGAAGGTGAGCCGCACCGCGCGCATCAAGGGCTTTCGTCCGGGCAAGGCGCCGATCCACGTCGTGCGCAAGCATTACGGGCCGCAGGTCCAGGAGGAGGTCGTTTCCGACCTGATCCGCGAGACCTTCGCCGAGGCGCTGCGCCAGGAGAAGCTGCGAGCCCGCGGGCGGGCCGCGCATCGAGCCGCAGGAGCACCGACCAGCCGGACGACCTGCGCTACACCGCGACCTTCGAGATCTATCCGCAGTTCGAACTGCGTGAGCCTTGCAGTCGCTGCAACTGATCCGGCCGACAGGCATCGGTCACCGACGGCGATCTCGACACGATGATCGAGAGCCTGCGCCAGCAGCGGCCGGACTGGTCGGAGGTGAGCGCGGCTGCGCCGACGGCGACCGCATCACGATCGACTTCGAGGGCCGGATCGGCGGCGAGCGTTTCGACGGCGGCAAGAGCGAAGACCTCGTGAGTCGTGCTCGGGGCCGGCCGGCTGCTGCCGGATTTCGAGCAGGGCGTGCGCGGCGCGAGCCGCCGGCGAGACGCGCGAATTCGACCTGCGCTTCCCGGACGAGTACCAGGCCACGAAGCTCGCCGGCAAGACGGCGCGCTTCCAGGCCACCGTGCGCAAGGTCGAGGAACCCGAGCTGCCCGAGGTCGACGCCACCTTCTGCGAGGCTTTCGGCGTCACCGAGGGTGGCATCGAGGCGCTCCGCGCCGAGGTGCGCGAGAACATGGAGCGCGAACTCGCCCAGGCCGTCCAGGCGCGGCTCAAGTCGCAGGTCATGGAGCAGCTGCTCGCCGCCAATCCGATCGCGGTGCCGAAGGCGCTGGTCGAGGCCGAGATCCGCGACATGCAGATGGAGATGCTGCGCGCATGGGCACGCGTGACGCGCGCCAGCTGCCGCCGCGCGAGTCGTTCGAGCAGGCCGCCCGGCGCCGCGTGGCGCTCGGCCTGATCCTGAACGAGGTGATCCGCAAGGCCGGCATCCAGCCGGATGCCGTCGCAGGTCCAGGCACGGCTCGACGAAATCGTGTCCGGCTTCTGCGGATCCGGACGAGGCGCGCCGCCAGTATCTGCAGAACGAGGCGGCGACGCGCCAGCTGCAGATGTCGGTGCTCGAGGACCAGGCTGTCGCCTGGGTGATCGGCGTGGCGCAGGTCACGGACCAGCCGGGCACGCTTCAAGGAGATCATGAACTTCGGCGCCGATGCGGCGTCCGAGGGATGAGGTGTAATTGGTGACAATCAGAAACGAAACGCAGGCGCTCAACCTGGTCCCGATCGTGGTCGAGCAGACCGCGCGCGGCGAGCGCTCGTACGACATCTATTCGCGGCTGCTGAAGGAGCGGGTCGTGTTCATCGTCGGCGAGGTCCATGACCAGATGGCCAACCTCATCGTCGCCCAGCTCCTGTTCCTCGAGTCGGAGAACCCGGACAAGGACATCCACCTGTACATCAACTCGCCGGGCGGCTCGGTGTCGGCGGGGCTCGCGATCTACGACACGATGCAGTTCATCAAGCCCGACATCAGCACCATCTGCGTCGGCCAGGCGGCGAGCATGGGCGCCGTGCTGCTCGGCGGCCGGCGCCAAGGGCAAGCGCTATGCGCTGCCGAATTCGCGCATCATGATCCACCAGCCGCTGGGCGGCTTCCAGGGCCAGGCGACCGACATCGAGATCCACACCCGCGAGATCCTCGATGCCCGCGACCGGCTCAACAAGATCCTGTCACTGCACACCGGCCAGCCGATCGACAAGATCCGCCAGGACACGGACCGCGACAATTTCATGAGCGGCGAGCAGGCGCGCGAGTACGGAATCGTGGACGGGGTCCTCGAGAAGCGCGGCCAGCTGCCGCAGCTCGGCAAGAGTTGAGTGAGATTCCGCACCAGGTAGCGACTGGCAACTGGTTGAGCGAAAAAGGATTTTACCGACGGAAACCGGCATGCTATAAGACGGCAGCCGGGCCGTCCGGCCAACGAGGGCGCACGACGCATGGTGGACGATACGCGGGGCAAGCACGACGACGGCAAGCTGCTGTACTGCTCGTTCTGCGGCAAGAGCCAGCACGAGGTCCGCAAGCTGATCGCCGGGCCCGTCGGTGTTCGTCTGCGACGAATGCGTCGAACTGTGCAACGACATCATCCGCGAGGAACTCGAGGAGAAGCAGGAACGGTCCCAGGACCGCCTGCCGAAGCCGCACGAGATCCGCAAGGTCCTCGATGAATACGTGATCGGCCAGGACCGCGCCAAGAAGATCCTGGCGGTCGCCGTTTACAACCATTACAAGCGCCTGCAGGCGCGCCCGGCGACAAGCGCCACCGCAGCGACAAAGACGAGGTCGAGCTCTCCAAGAGCAACATCCTGCTGATCGGGCCGACCGGCTGCGGCAAGACGCTGCTGGCCGAGACGCTCGCGCGGCTGCTGAACGTGCCGTTCACGATCGCCGACGCCACGACGTTGACCGAGGCCGGCTACGTCGGCGAGGACGTCGAGAACATCATCCAGAAGCTGCTGCAGAAGTGCGACTACGACGTCGAGAAGGCGCAGACCGGCATCGTCTACATCGACGAGATCGACAAGATCTCGCGCAAGTCCGACAACCCGTCGATCACGCGCGACGTGTCGGGCGAGGGCGTGCAGCAGGCGCTCCTGAAGCTGATCGAGGGCACGATCGCCTCGGTGCCGCCGCAGGGCGGCCGCAAGCACCCGCAGCAGGAATTCCTGCAGGTCGACACGGCCAACATCCTGTTCATCTGCGGCGGCGCCTTTGCCGGCCTCGAGAAGATCATCGAAAAGCGCAGCACCCGCGGCGGCATCGGCTTTGCCGCCGAGGTGCGGGCCCCCACCGAGCGGCCCGCAGGGCGCCGACCTGTTCAAGGACGTCGAGCCCGAGGACCTGATCAAGTTCGGCCTGATCCCCGAGTTCGTCGGCCGCCTGCCGGTGGTCGCGACGCTCGAGGAACTCGACGAGGACGCGCTGGTCACGATCCTGACCCAGCCGCGCAATGCCCTGTCCAAGCAGTACGCGCGCCTGTTCGAGATGGAGGGCGTGGACCTCGAGCTGCGCGAGGACGGCCTGCGGGCGGTCGCCCGCAAGGCCATGGAGCGCAAGACCGGCGCGCGCGGCCTGCGCACGATCCTCGAGAACGTGCTGCTCGACATCATGTACGACCTGCCGTCGCTCAAGAACGTCGCCAAGGTGGTCGTGGACGAGACCGTGATCCTGGGCGACAGCAAGCCCTACCTCGTCTACCGCAGCGACGAGTCGCAGGTCGCCGCCTCCCGAGATCCGCCGCGCCGCCGGCTCCGACGGACACTGATCCCGACACTCCGTTTGTGATCCATTTCCCGGGAGCGCCAGAGGGCTCCCGGAGAATGCGACTTGTGCAGCACACCTGCCGCCCCCATGACGTATCCTTGCCATGACAAGCGGGCGCGCATGAACAGCGCGCCGGAGGACTCCAAAGTGACCGAAGAGAACCAGCAAGTCCCCGAAGGACCCCCGATTCGACGCGCGTGCCGGTGCTGCCGCTGCGCGACGTCGTGGTCTATCCGCACATGGTCATCCCGCTGTTCGTCGGCCGGGACAAGTCGATCCTGGCCCTCGACGAGGCGATGCGCCGCGACAAGCAGATCCTGCTGGTCGCTCAGAAACAGGCCGATGTCGACGATCCGAAGCCGCGCGACCTGTACACGGTCGGCACGGTCGCGACCATCCTCCAGCTGCTGAAGCTGCCCGACGGCACGGTCAAGGTGCTGGTCGAGGGCGTCGCGCGGGCGATGGTCGAGAACATGGATGTGGACGGCTATTTCACCGCCGACATGACGCCGCTGCCGGACGTCGAGCAGTACGACGAGCGCGAGATCGACGTGCTGACGCGCTCGGTCGTGTCGCACTTCGAGCAGTACGTGAAGCTCAACAAGAAGGTGCCGCCCGAGATCCTGACTTCGCTCGCCGGCATCGAGCAGCCGGGCCGACTGGCCGATACGGTCGCGGCCCACATGGCGCTGAAGCTCTCCGAGAAGCAGAAAGTGCTCGAGATCGCAGGACGTCCGCGCCCGGCTCGAGCAGGTGATGTCGCTGATCGAGGGCGAGATGGAAGTGCTGCAGATCGAGAAGAAGATCCGCGGCCGCGTCAAGTCGCAGATGGAGAAGAGCCAGCGCGAGTACTACCTGAACGAGCAGATGAAGGCGATCCAGAAGGAACTGGGCGACCTCGAGGACGCGCCGAACGAGCTGGGCGACCTCGAGAAGCGCATCGCCAAGGCGGGCATGCCGAAGGAAGCACGCGAGAAGGCGACGGCTGAGCTCAACAAGCTGAAGCTGATGTCGCCGATGTCGGCCGAAGCGACGGTCGTGCGCAATTACGTCGACTGGCTGGTGCAAGCGTGCCGTGGAAGAAGCACACCAAGGTCCATCAGGACATCGCCGCGGCACAGACAGGTGCTGGACGAGGACCACTACGGTCTCGAGAAGGTCAAGGAACGCATCGTCGAGTACCTTGCCGTGCAGCAGCGCGTCAAGCGGCTCAAGGGTCCGATCCTCTGCCTGGTCGGGCCGCCCGGCGTCGGCAAGACCTCGCTCGGCCAGTCGATCGCGCGCGCGACGAATCGCAAGTTCGTGCGCATGTCGCTCGGCGGCGTGCGCGACGAGGCGGAGATCCGCGGTCACCGCCGGACCTACATCGGCTCGCTGCCGGGCAAGGTGCTGCAGAACATGGCGCGCACCGGCGTGCGCAATCCGTTGTTCCTGTTCGACGAAGTCGACAAGATGTCGATGGACTTCCGCGGCGACCCGTCGTCGGCGCTGCTCGAGGTGCTGGACCCCGAGCAGAACTCGTCGTTCGCCGATCATTATCTCGAGGTTGACTTCGACCTTTCGGAGGTGATGTTCGTCTGCACGGCGAACACGCTCAACATCCCGCCGCCGCTCCTGGACCGCATGGAAGTGATCCGGCTGCCCGGCTACACCGAGGACGAGAAGCTCAACATCGCGCGCCGCTACCTGCTGCCGAAGCAGGTCCGGCAGAACGGGCTCAAGGAAACTGAACTCGAGGTCGATGATCCCGCGATTCTCGACATCATCCGCCATTACACGCGCGAGTCGGGTGTGCGCAATGTCGAGCGCGAGACCGCGAAGATCTGCCGCAAGGCGGTCAAGCGAATCCTGCTCGATCCGGCGATCACGAAGATCACCGTCACCCCGGAAAATCTCAACGATTTCCTCGGCGTGCGCCGCTTTCGCTACGGCAAGGCCGAGGAAGCCAATCGCGTCGGCCAGGTCACGGGACTTGCCTGGACCGAGGTCGGGGGCGAGCTGCTGACCATCGAGGCCGCGGTCGTTCCTGGCAAGGGAAAGCTGCTGTTCACCGGACAGCTCGGCGAAGTCATGCAGGAATCCATCCAGGCGGCAATGACCGTCGTGCGCAGCCGTGCAGATATGCTCGGCGTCGAAGGCGACTACTACCAGAAGGTGGACGTGCACGTGCACGTGCCCGAGGGCGCGACGCCCAAGGACGGCCCGAGCGCAGGCATCGGCATGTGCACGGCGCTCGTGTCGGCGCTGACGAAGATCCCGGTGCGCGCGAGCGTTGCGATGACAGGCGAGATCACGCTGCGGGGCGAAGTGCTGCCGATCGGCGGGCTCAAGGAAAAACTGCTCGCTGCACAGCGCGGCGGCATCGAAACGGTGCTGATCCCGAGCGAGAATGAAAAGGACCTCGTGGAGATCGCCGCCAACATCAAGGAGAAGCTCGACATCCGTCCGGTCAAGTGGATCGACGAAGTGCTCGAGATCGCGATGGAAAAGAGCCCGATTGTCGCAGTGACGACGGCGACCACGCCTGCCGCAACTGCCGCGCCGAAGGAACCCGAGCGACGCACCGCGCGCCGGGGCGTAAAGCCGATGCAACAGCACTGAAGTTGCCGCTCGCGCGCTTGGCACCGTGGGGTCGATGCCGTATAGTTCCGCGCCTCCCAGGGGGCCGGTTTCCGGTCCACCGGGGTGCTTAGCTCAGCTGGTAGAGCGTCGCCCTTACAAGGCGAATGTCGCAGGTTCGATCCCTGCAGCACCCACCAGTGACCTGGAGCGGTAGTTCAGTTGGTTAGAATACCGGCCTGTCACGCCGGGGGTCGCGGGTTCGAGTCCCGTCCGCTCCGCCACATTCCGAGTCAAGGGTCGTTCTTCGGAAGAAGAGCGACCCTATTTTCATTCACGGGCCTGATCGGTGGCCAGGGCGGACCGGCCCAGTCGCTCGCGAGCTCAGCCGATCTTTATTCGCTCGCTCGCGAGGCCGGCTCGCCCTGGCCTGCCACCGGGTCCCTGGGTGCAGCGGGGTCGTGCTTTGCGAACCAGGCGAGGATGTGGGCGACGCGTGAGATCAGGAGGCTGGGGCGGGCGTCGAGGGAATGCGAGGCGCCTGGGACACGAACCAGCAGCGTATCGATGCCGCGCAGCCGCAGGGCCTCGTAGAACTGCTCGGATTCGCTGATCGGCGTTCGGTAGTCCTGTTCGCCGGTCACGACCATGGTCGGCGTCGTGACATTTCCCACCAGCGACAAGGGTGAGCGCAGCCAGTAGGACTGCGGGTCTTTCCAGGGCGGATCCGCAAACCAGTACTTGTAGAAGAAATTGGTGGCATCGGAGGTCAGCACGAAGCTCGCCCAGTTGATCACGGGCTTCTGCACGGCCGCCGCGCTGAAGCGGCCGGTCTTGCCGACGATCCATGCAGTCAGCACGCCACCGCCACTGCCGCCGGTCACGAACAGCCGCTCGCCGTCGACACCACCATGCGCGATCGCGGCATCCACGGCCGACATCAGGTCGTCGTAATCATTGCCGGGATAGGCGTGGTGGATCAGGTTGCCGAACTCCTCACCGTAGCTCGTGCTGCCACGCGGATTGGAATAGAGCACGGCATAGCCGGCCGAGGCATAGAGCTGCAGCTCGGCGGCGAATCGCGGGCCGTAATTCGCGAATGGCCCGCCGTGGATCTCGAGGATCAGGGGATACGTTTTGGCGGGATCCTCACCCGGAGGGTGGACCAGCCAGCTCTGGATGCGGCGGCCATCGGCAGGCGACGTGCTCCAGATTTCCTCGACGCGCCCCAGCGCGCGCTGGTCCAGCAGATCCGCGTTGAGGGAAGTCAGGTGGCGCCGCTTGCCGCGCTCCTGCAACCCGACATCGGCGGGAGAGAGCGGGTCGTTCGCACTGTAGGCGATGGTTCCATTACGTGCGACGCTGAATGAGCCGCCGCCGTAAGGCCGCGACCAGCCTTCGCCGCCGAGGTCGTCGGCAAGTTCCTTCAGCCTGCCTGCGAGATCGATCGAGGCAATTTTCGTCCGGCCCTGGTCATCGAACTGGAAGTAAACGAGCCGGCCGTCGCTGCTCCAGACCGGCTGCTGGATATCGCGATCGAGCGCGGCCGCCAGTTCGCGGATTTCACCGTTGTCGGTGCGCAGAAGATACAGGCGCTGGCGCTGGTAGCCCTGGAAGCGGTCGTCGAATCCCGTGTAGGCGATCAACTTGCCGTCGGGTGACGCCGCGGGCGAGGCGTCGGGCCCAAAGCGGGCAGTCAATGCGCGTATCGAGCCGTCCGCCACATTGATCGCGTGAATGTCCGTGTCCACGGGGTTGAGATCGGCGTCGGCGTGCCGATTGGCGGATACCAGCAGTTCACGGCCGTCGGGAGTCCACGCCAGGTCGGCATGATCATAGGGGCCGTCGGTCAGTTGTCGCGCCGTTCCGCCATCGGCTGGCACGATAAACACATGCTCGAATGCATCGGGCAGGAATCCTTCGCCATCGGCGCGGTAGACAACCCGGTCAATCACCTTGAGCGGGTCCGCCCATTTCGCGCCCTTCGGCGGTTCCGGCAGTTTCACGGCCAGCAACTCGCGCTTCACCGGCACGCGCATCACGAAAGCCAGCGTCCCGCCGTCCGGCGACCACACGAGATCCGAAGGCGCCTCGGTCAGATTGGTCACGCGCGTCGTGACGCCCGCATCGAGCCATTTGACGAAAATCTGGGCCCCGCTGTCGGCATCCCCGGAAACATAGGCGAGCCTGCGGCCGTCCGGTGACCAGCGCGGATTCGATTCCTGCGCCGTCCCTCCTGCCAGCGGCCGGTGATCGCTGCCGTCGCGATTCACAAGCCAGATCGTGCGGCGCGGCGAGTCGGTACGGACGTCGAAGGAGTGCCGCACATAGGCAACCTGCGAACCGTCGGGAGCGATCTCGGGGTCGCTTGCCCATTCGAGTCCAAACACGTCCGCCGCTGCAAATGACCGAGCCGGAGAAGTCGCGGCGCTGGCGGGCGACGCCAGCACGACCAGCAGCAAGGCCGAGAACAGTATTCTGAAACGCATGTCAAACTCCCGGGTCCCGAGGCCGAATCCAACCATGCTAACCTAGCGCCCCCCGAATCGGCCGGCCGGAAAAAGAACCGACAGCAATCATGCTCCAGACCATTCACGACAAGCTGAGAGGCGTATTTGCGGTTGTCATCCTGGGTGCACTGGGCGTCGTTTTCATTTTCTGGGGCGTGGAAGTCAAGGTTGGCGGCTTTACCGCGGCCCAGGGCATCGAGGTCAATGGCCGGGAAGTGGCCGTGGAAGGCGTCCGCCGCCAGTACCAGGAAGAGCTCTCGCGTTACCAGGTGGCCTTCGGCGACGCGGGAGTTCCCGAAGAGATCCGCAAGCAGCTCCAGGACCGCGCGCTCGAACAGGCCGTGCAGAGCGAGCTGGTGCGGCAGCGCACGCAGAAGCTGCGATTCGCCACCAGTGACCGGCAGGTCCTCGAGGACATCCAGCAGATCCCGGCATTCCAGGTCGCCGGCAAGTTCTCGGCCGATGCCTATCATGCGGCGCTGCGCGGGGCCGGGCTGCGGCCAGAACAGTTTGAGGCGGAGCAGCGCGAATTCGCGCTCGCGCGGCAGCTCGATCGTGGAATTTCAAGCTCGGTCTTCGTCCTGCCGGGGGAAATCGACCAGCGGATCGCGCTGCTTCTCGAGGCCCGCGAAATCGCCTGGGTGGTCATTCCGGCCGCGAAATTCCAGCAGGCGGTGGTGCTCGACGAGGCCGCACTCAAGGCCTACTACGATGGACACCAGTCGCTCTACATGACTGAGGAACAGGCTGCGATCGAGTACGTCGATCTCAATATCGACGCACTCGCATCGCGTGTCACGCTGGGCGACGACCAGCTGCGGGAATACTACGAGGCGAACAAGGAGCGGTATTCGACCGCCGGCCGGCGCCATGTGCGGCACATTCTGATTTCGGCGGGGAACGACGCCGCCGCCGCCGAGGCCAGGGCCAGGAAAGCCTACGAGCGGGCCCGCGGGGGCGAGGATTTCGCGGCGCTCGCGCGCGAGCTGTCGGACGACCCGGGTTCGGCAAGCAACGGTGGGGACCTGGGCTGGGCGCTGCGCGGCGACTATGTCCCCGCTTTTGGCGACGCCGTCTGGGCGATGAAGCCGGGCGAGATACACGAGCCGGTGAGGACGGAATTCGGCTGGCATGTGATCCGCCTGGAGCAGGCCGAACCCGACAGCGACCGTTCCTTCGAGGAAGTCAGGGCGGAGATCGCCCCGGAACTGCAGCGTGCCGAAGTCGAAAAGCAGTTCGGCGACCAGCAGGAGATGCTGGAAACGCTCGCATTCGAATCGGCTGGCAATCTTTCCGAAGTCGCCGCGAAGATGAACCTGCCGATCAGGCGCATCGAGCGCTTCACGCGCCAGGGCGGCGGGGAACTCGGCGGCAATCCGGCGCTCATCAATGCCGTGTTCTCGGCCAATGTGCTGACCGGGAGCGAGCTTCGCAATGTCAAGCTCGCCGAAGGCCATGTGGTAAGCGTGCATGTGACTTCTCATGATCCCGCACGTCCGCGGCCGTTCGAGGAAGTGCGTGGCCAGGTCGCAACCGCTGCGCGCCTGCAGGAAGCAGAGCGCCTGGCTTCCGAAAAAGCGGCGGCTGTTGCGACCGAACTGTCGGGCGGCGGCGATTGGGCACTCGCTACCCGCGCATGGCGCACGGGCGCCAACGAAGCGGCGAGCCTGCAACCGAGACTCGTGCGCCGTGACGCCGCATCGGTGCCGGCCGAAATCACGCACGAGGCTTTCCGTGCGCCGCGACCGGAGGGGCGACCACAATTCGGGACAGCGCAACTCCCGACAGGCGATGCCGTGGTCTGGATGCTGAGTGCAGTGCGGGCCGGCTCGCTCGATGCACTCCCGGAAACCGAGCGCCAGCAGGTGCTCGAAGCCGCCCGCGAGAGTTCGAACCGGTCGGACGCGTCGGTCTACGTCGATGCCATGCGCGCGGCCGCGGATGTCGACGTCAACCCGAAGGTCTTCGAGTAGTCGCGGACTCTGGTTGCTGTAACGCCGGCGGGAGCACTGCAGGCCGGGCACCCTCGTTCGCTCAGCCGATCTTTATTCGCTCACTCGGGTCCCGGCCTGCAGTGCTCTGGCCGGCGCATCACATCTTTCTTTCCGCGCCTGCATGAGCTTGTGGATTGCGGCGACCCGGTGACAGGAGCGATCCGGACGCCCTTCAGCGAGCGAATAAAGGTCTTCTGAGCGAGCGAAGGGCGTCCGGACCGCCCTGTCACGATGTCGGCACTACTCCGGAAAGCTCATGCCGACGTGGCTATAGCCCGAGTCGACGTAGAGCGTCTCGCCCGTGATCCCTGCTGCCAGGTCGGAGCAGAGAAACGCAGCCGCATTGCCGACATCATCGATCGTGACATTGCGCTTGAGCGGCGCCACTTGCCCGACGTGATGCAGCATCTTGCGGAGGCCCGGAATGCCGGCGGCCGCGAGGGTCTTGATGGGGCCTGCCGAGATCGCATTGACGCGGATGCCCCTGGGGCCCAGGTCCGCCGCCAGGAACCGCACATTCGCTTCGAGGCTCGCCTTGGCGAGGCCCATGACGTTGTAGGAAGGGATCGAGCGCACGGCGCCCAGGTAGGACATGGTCAGCAATGCACCGGCCCGGCCGTCCATCAGCGGCAGGCCGGCCCGGGCGAGCGCGGTCAGGCTGTAGCTCGACACGTCGTGAGCCGTTGCGAATGCCTCGCGCGTCGTGCTCTCGACGAAGCCGCCGGTCAGCGCCTCGCGCGGCGCGTACGCGACCGAATGCACGATCACGTCGAGCGCGCCCCACTCCGATTTCAGCCGCTCGAATGCAGCGGCGATCTCGGCGTCGATGCCGACATCCATCGGCATCACGAGTTTCGAGCCCAGCTCGCTGGCGTGTTCCACGACGCGATCCTTGATGCGGTCATTCTGGAATGTGAAGGCGAGCTCCGCGCCCTCGCGCTGCATGGCCTGGGATATGCCCCAGGCGATCGAACGATTGGTCGCGAGGCCCACGATCAGCGCCTTCTTGCCCTTCAGGAATCCCATTCATCCCCCCGGTCGAAATCAGCTGCCGACGTTCGTATTGTTGCCTACGTGGATGGTGAGCCGCTGGCCGGCACGCAGGGACGTGCTGCGGCCCATGTTGTTCCAGACCTGCAACTGCTCGACCGTGACGGCGAACTGGCGTGCGATCCTCGACAAGTGTATCGCCGCGCCTGACCTTGTAATTCACGCGGCCCGAGGGAGGCGGGCCGCCGCCCGTCGATGCCAGCGTCGCGCTTGCGCCGGCCGAGCCGGACACTTGCAGGCGCTGGCCCGGCTGCAGCACTACCTTGGTCGAAATTCCGTTCATGCGCGCCAGCTGGGCGACCGACATGCCATTGCGCCGGGAAATGCTCCATAGCGAGTCACCTGGGCGGACGCGATAGATGCGGCGCTCGAGATCGGCGCCGAGACCTTCGCGCAGCTGGGCCACGCTGCCCACCGGCACCAGCAGTTGCTGGCCCGGCTGCAGGTCCGCCGCATCGGCATTGATCCTTTTCAGATAGGACTCGGGAATCTTGTATTGGCCGGCGACCGAGGCCATGGATTCCCCGGCGGCGACGGTGTGCACTCCGAGGCCCGCGCGCGCGGGCGAATCGAGTGCAGCAAGCTGGGAGACGAATCCGTCCGCGACGACCTCGGGAATCAGCATGCGGTGCGGGCCATCCGGGTCCGTCACCCAGCGATTCCAGGACGGATTCAAGCGCGTGCAATTCCTCCGTATCGACGCCGGCCAGCTGCGCCATCAGGCGCAGGTCCACGGCTCCATCCGTCGGAACGACGCGGAAGTAGGGCGCGTCGGGTATCGGCGTGATGAACAGGCCGTAGTCCTCCGGCGCCCGGATGATCTTGGCGATCGCGATCAGCTTCGGAACGTAGGCGCGCGTTTCGGCAGGCAGCGACAGCGAGAAGAAATCCGTATGCAGTCGCAGTGCGCGATTGCGGTTGATTGCACGCTGGATGTTGCCCGCGCCGTAGTTGTAGGCGGCGATCGCCAGGAACCAGTCGCCGTCGAATCGCTGGTACAAGGAAGTCAGGTAATCGAGGGCGGCACGGGTTGACTCGAGAACGTCGCGGCGCTGGTCCTGCCAGTAGTTCCGCTTGAGTCCGTAGAGTTCGCCGGTGGAGGCGATGAACTGCCAGAGTCCCGCCGCATGGCTGCGCGAGTAGCCGAACGGATTGAATGCGCTCTCGACAAACGGCAGCAGCGCCAGCTCGCCCGGCAGTTCGCGCGCCTCGACTTCGTCGACGATGAAATGGAGGTAGCGCTGCGCGCGGCCCATCGAGCGGGCGAGGTAGTCGGGATTGCGCTGCAGCCAGGCGATCTCCGATTCGATGCGGCGGTGCTGCGCCTCCGGCAGCGCCAGGTCGCCGCGGATCCGGTCGAAGACGTCGCCGTAGACGATCGGTTCGGGTGGCCCCGCGTCGTCCATCGGCGCGCTCTGTTCGGGAACCGGCAGCGGCGGCGGCAGGTTCGGCCACTTCGAGATCCGGCCCCTCGGCCGGGTCATTCACGATGACCTGCATCGGGCAGCGATCCGCCGCCGGTCCACGGGAATGCCGGCACAGCCCGCCATGCAAAGCATCCAGACCGCAATGGCGGTCAGGCGGGTCAGCACCGATGGCGGCTCAGTCATCAAATGTGTCCTTCCAGCTCCGGATTTCGGCGAAAACGGTCACCGGGGTCGGCAGCGCCTTGCCGGCATGCCTTTCCGCCGATGACCGGATATTGTCAAGCCGGCTGCGCAGGAAAGGGTTGACGCGCTTCTCAAGCCCGACGGTCGAGGGCAGTGTAGGCCGCCCCTGGGCCCTCAGGGCCTCGGCCCGGCGGGCATAGTCCACAATATCAGGATTACCGGACTCGACGGTCATGGCGAATCGCAGGTTGGCGACAGTGTATTCATGGCCGCAGAACACGCGGGTTGAGTCCGGGAGTGCGGCGAGCGCATCGAGCGAGGCCAGCATCTGTTCTGCCGTGCCCTCGAACAATCGCCCGCAGCCCGCGCTGAAGAGCGTATCGCCGCAAAAAAGCGCCTCGTGGCCGAAATAGGCGATATGGCCGGCCGTGTGTCCCGGCACGTCGATGACTTCGAATGCCAGGCCCAGCGAGGGCAGCCTGGCATGATCTCCGCCGCGCAGCCTTTGCACCTCGACCGGCATGCGTTCCTGCGCAGGGCCGAAGACGGCCGCACCCGTTGCCGCGACAATTTGCGCCGTGCCGCCCACATGGTCGGCATGATGGTGCGTCAGCAGGATTGCGTCCAGCCGCTGCCCACCCGCTTCGATGACGCGCAACACGGGGTCGGCCGCGCCGGGATCGACGACTGCGACGGCCCGGGCATCACCCGCCCCGGCGAGAAGCCAGATGTAGTTATCCTTGAATGCCGGTATCGGCCTGACGTCCAGCGTAAGCATAACTACCTGGCGGCGGCGGCCGTTGCGGAGACGGGCAATATTAGTATGCTCACGCCATGAATGCCCACCCCGGGAACAGGGACGAGTGGCTGGCGGGGCCGCTCGGCCTGATGCTGCTCGAACAGGAGCGCGAGCGGGTGGCCAGCTCGCTGGAATGCGCATTCGGCCTCTATTGCGTCCAGATCGGCGCCTGGGGAGATCACGACGCCTTCCTGGCGCTCGCGCGCACGCGCCGCGCCGCCCTCATTGCAGCGCCGGGCGTGGCGGGCGTGGCGCTCATTGCGGAACCCGCGGCGCTTCCGCTCCAGTCGGACAGCGTCGACGTGATGCTGTTGCCGCACACGCTTGAATTCGAACCCGATCCGCACGAGGTGCTGCGCGAAGTCGTGCGCGTGCTGCGAGGCGAGGGCGAGTTGCTGGTGCTCGGTTTTGAACCGCTGGGCAGCTGGTCATTGCGCGACGCCTTCACTCGCGGCGGGTCTCCACCCGGACTCAGGCGCACGATCTCCGAGAATCGACTGGCAGACTGGCTCAAGCTCCTGGGCTTCGAGGTCGGTGCTGCGGAACGATTCCTGTACGCGCCGCCACTCGGCAGCTTGCACGCGGGCAAGACGCGCGGCTGGTTTGAACGGATCGGGCGCCGCATGTGGCCTCGCTTGTCCGGTGCCTACCTGTTGCACGCCCGCAAACGCGTGCACTCGATGACGCCGGTGCGCCTGCGAACCCGCATGCGCGCGGCCGTGATCGGGGTCGCCGAACCGGCCGCGCGGCGCGCCTCTTGACTCACGTCGAAATCTTCACCGACGGTGCGTGTCGCGGCAATCCGGGCTCTGGCGGCTGGGGTGCGATCCTGCGCGCGGGCGGGCGCGAACGGGAAATCTATGGTGGCGATCCCGCGACTACCAACAATCGCATGGAGATGATGGCGGCGATTCGCGCTCTCGAGGCGCTGAGGGATCGCTGCAAGGTCTCGCTGTACACCGACTCGCAGTACCTGCGCCAGGGCATCACGGAATGGCTCGCGAACTGGAAACGGCGCGGTTGGCGCACCGCAGACCGCAAGCCAGTCAAGAATCAGGACCTGTGGCTGCGCCTCGAAGAACTCACGGCGATACACGACATCGAGTGGCACTGGGTGCGCGGCCACGACGGCCATCCGGAAAACGAGCGCGCCGACCTGCTGGCGAACCGGGGCATCGACGAAATCTGCTAGCCCGCTCTGTTATCCTTGCGCATCGTGCGCCAGATCGTGCTTGATACTGAAACAACGGGGCTCGAGCTCACCGAAGGGCACCGAATCATCGAAATCGGCTGTGTGGAACTTCTCCACAGGCGACCGAGCGGGCGCACCTGGCATCGCTACCTGCGGCCCGAATGCGAGGTCGAGGCGGGGGCGCTCGCCGTGCACGGCATTACCAACGAATTCCTGGCGGGCCAGCCGCTGTTCGCCGAGGTCGTGGGTGAGTTCCTGGAGTTCATCGCAGGCAGCGAACTGGTGATCCATAACGCGCCATTCGACGTGGGATTCCTGGACGCGGAGCTGGCCAGCGCCGGTATCGGAGGCAGGATCGCCGATCATTGCAGCGTCCTCGACACGCTGGCACTGGCTCGCAGGATGCACCCCGGCCAGCGCAACAGCCTGGATGCGCTCTGCAAGCGATACGGTGTGGACAACTCGCAACGTGACCTGCATGGTGCCTTGCTGGACGCCCGGATCCTGATGAACGTGTACCTTGCGATGAGTGGCGGCCAGGCGGCGCTCCGGCTCGACAGCGAGCCTGCGGCAGCGGGTCCGGCCCGCGAGGCCAGCCGGCGCATGGCCCGCGGCAATGTCCGCATTCCGGTCATTGCGGCGAATGCCGACGAGATCGCCGCACACGAAGAACTCCTCAACGCAATCGGGCGCGCGAGCGGTGGACAGGTGCTGTTCCGGGCGCGCGGTCGTGGCATCGGGGAGGATGAATGACCATCACTCACGCGCAGGCATTCCGCCGCAATTTCCTGGGCCATTCGCCCGACTGGTACAAGTGGCTGATCATCGGCTGCCTGGCCGCGAATCCGCTCCTGCTTGCGCTGACCGGACCGGTCCTGACGAGCTGGGTGATCCTGTTCGAGTTCATTGTCACACTGATGATGGCGCTCCGTTGCTACCCGCTCCAGCCCGGCGGGCTGCTCGCGCTCGAGGCTGCATTGCTCGGGCTGGTGACACCCGCGGGCATTGCGAAGGAGATCACGACCGGATTCCCGGTCATCCTGCTGCTGATGTTCATGGTCGCCGGCATCTATTTCCTGCGCGAGATGCTGGTCTTCACCTTCACCAAGTTGCTGGTGCACATCCGCTCGAAGACCGTGGTCGCATTCCTGTTCACGGCCGTCGGCGCCCTGTTGTCGGCATTTCTCGACGCATTGACGGTGCTCGCGGTGATCATCACGGTGGCTACTGGTTTTTATGCCGTGTACCACCGGGTGGCGTCCGGCCTTCCGCACCGCGAAAAGGACCATGACACCAGCGCCGATCACAAGGTTTTGGACACCCATCGCTCGGATCTCGACCAGTTCCGGGCGTACCTGCGAAACCTGATGATGCATGGCGCGATCGGCACCACGATCGGCGGCGTCTGCACGCTGGTCGGCGAGCCCCAGAACCTGCTGATCGCGAAGGAAGCGGGCTGGGACTTCATCCGCTTCGCCGTCGAGATGGCGCCGGTGACGATCCCGACCGTGATCGCGGGCCTCTTGACCTGCATCCTGGTGGAGAAAATGCGCTGGTTCGGCTACGGCGAACGCATGCCGGCCGCGGTGCGCGGCGTACTCGAGGAATACGATGCGCAGGAATCGTCGGAGATGAATGCCACGCATCGCCAGGTGATCATCGTGCAGGCGGTGGTGGCGATCATCCTGGTGGTCGCGCTCGCGCTGCACGTTGCCGAGGTCGGCGTCATCGGCCTGATGATCATCGTGCTGGCAACGGCTTTCACCGGCGTGGTCGAGGAGGGCAGGCTCGGCAAGGCATTCGAGGCGGCGCTGCCATTCACCGCGCTCCTGGTCGTGTTCTTCGCAATCGTCGGCGTCATCCACGAGCAGCACTTGTTCCGCCCGTTCCTCCATTGGGTGCTGGCACTCGATCACGCTCACCAGGCAATCGCACTCTTCGGCGCCTCGGGTTTCCTGTCCACGATCAGCGACAATGTGTTCGTCGCTACCATCTACATCAGCCAGATCAAGGAAGCGCTGCTCTCCGGCACGATCAGCCAGCAGCAGTTCGATGTGATGGCAGTCGCCATCAACACCGGCACCAATATCCCGAGCATCGCCACGCCAAACGGCCAGGCTGCATTCCTGTTCCTGCTGACTTCGGCGATTGCGCCGCTGATACGGCTCTCGTACTTCCGGATGGTCTGGATGGCGCTGCCTTACCTGATTACGATGACCGCCGCCGCTGTGTTCGGCGTCGTTTACCTGCTTTGAGGAATCTGCATGGCTCGTAGCAAATCACGCTCATTCAATCTGCGCCGCTGTCGTATCGGCGTGATCGGTCTCGGCTATGTGGGGCTGCCACTCGCTGTGGAATTCGGCAAGCGCTACGACACGATCGGATTCGACATCAGGGCCGAGCGGATCAAGGAGCTTTCAAGCGGGAAGGACAGGACGCTCGAAGTGGACCGGGCGGAGCTGAAATCGGCTCGGCAGCTCCGATTCACGTCCGATATCAGGGATTTGAAGCGCTGCCGCGTCTATGTCGTCACGGTGCCGACTCCGATCGATGACTACAAGCGCCCCGACCTCACGCCGCTGGAGCGCGCGAGCGAGACGGTCGGCAAGGTGCTCAAGCGCGGCGATACGGTCGTCTACGAATCGACCGTATATCCCGGGTGCACCGAAGAGATCTGCGTTCCGATACTCGAAAGGGTATCGGGCCTGAAGTTCAACGTCGATTTCTTTGCGGGCTACAGCCCGGAACGCATCAATCCGGGCGACAAGCAGCATCGACTCACGACGATCAGGAAAGTCACTTCGGGTTCGACGCCGGTCGTCGCCGATTTTGTGGACAAGCTCTATGCGTCGATCATCACTGCCGGGACTCACCGTGCGTCAAGCATTCGCGTGGCCGAGGCGGCGAAGGTCATCGAAAATACGCAGCGCGACGTCAATATTGCGCTGATCAACGAGCTGGCCGTCATCTTCAACCGCCTGGACCTCGATACCGAGGAAGTCCTCCAGGCGGCCGGCAGCAAGTGGAACTTCCTGCCATTCAGGCCCGGCCTGGTGGGCGGGCATTGCATTGGCGTGGACCCGTACTACCTGACGCACAAGGCGCAGGAGATCGGCTACAACCCGGAAATGATCCTTGCCGGCCGGCGCATCAACGACAACATGGGAATCTACGTTGCCGGTGAAGTCGTCCGCCTGATGACCCGGAAGCGCATTCACGTAAAGGATGCGCGTGTGCTCGTCATGGGCCTGGCCTTCAAGGAGGATTGCCCCGACCTGCGGAACTCCAAGGTCGTGGACCTCATACGCGAGCTCGAAAAATACGGCGCGATCGTCGATGTCTGGGACCCGTGGGTCAGCCCGCGCGAGTCGCGCGCCGAATACGGGATCCGGCCGGTGCGCGAACCAGCCCGGGGCCGGTATGACGCGATCGTCCTGGCCGTCGGGCACCGCCAGTTCCGCGCCATGAAGCCCGCTGCGGTGCGGCGACTGGCGCGGCCCAGGCACGTCCTCTACGACATCAAGTACGTATTCGGGCGGCACGAAACGGACGGGCGCCTGTGATGCGGGTACTCGTCACCGGAGCGGCGGGATTCATCGGATTTCACGTCGCGTCGCGACTGCTTGAGCGCGGTGACGAGGTGATCGGCCTCGACAACCTCAATTCCTACTACGACCCGACCCTGAAAGCGGCACGCCTCGCGATCCTGAAACAGCAGGCCCGGTTCAGCTTCGAGAAAACAGACCTGGCCGATCGCGCCGGGATGGAGGCGCTGTTCGCCCGGGGCGGATTCCAGCGCGTCGTGCATCTCGCAGCCCAGGCCGGCGTGCGCTATTCGATCCAGAATCCGCATACTTACGCCGAAAGCAATCTTACCGGCACATTGCATGTGCTGGAAGGCTGCCGCCATCATGGAGTCGAGCACCTGGTCTTCGCGTCGACCAGTTCGGTCTACGGAGCCAACACGAAGATGCCATTCACGGTGCACCAGAACGTGGACCACCCCTTGAGCTTCTACGCGGCGACCAAGAAGGCCAACGAATTGATGGCGCATAGCTACGCCTCGCTCTACGGACTGCCGGTCACGGGTTTGCGTTTTTTCACTGTCTACGGGCCCTGGGGCCGGCCCGACATGGCCCTGTTCATGTTCACCCGGAATATCCTGGCAGGCCGCCCGATCGACGTATTCAATTACGGGAAGCACCGGCGCGACTTCACCTACGTCGACGACATCGTCGGCGGTGTGGTCGCCGCACTCGATCACGTCGCCAAGCCGGACGAGAAATGGGACGGCGACAGGCCGGACCCGGCCACGAGCCGCGCGCCCTACCGGCTTTACAACATCGGCAACAACAAGCCCGTTGAGCTCATGCATTACATCGAGGTGCTGGAACGCTGCCTGGGCCGCAAGGCGGAGAAGAACCTCCTGCCGCTGCAGGTCGGCGATGTGCCTGACACCTGGGCGGACGCCGAGGACCTGGTGCGGGATGTCGGTTACCGCCCGGCGACACCGGTCGAGGAGGGCGTGAGGCGCTTCGTCGACTGGTATCTCGACTATTACAAGGATGGGGGACCGCCGGACCCGGCAGTGACCAATCTTGGCTGAGACACTCGCCCGCAAGGCGCAGAAGCTGATCGGCATTCCCGTGCGGGAGCTGTTTGCGCGCGATCCGGATCGATTTCGGGGCTTTTCCCGCGAACTGGATGGATTGCTCCTCGACTTCAGCCGCCAGCGCATTGACGAAGACACGCTTGGCTCCCTGATCGAGCATGCCAGGGGCGTCGGGCTACTGGCGCGGATCGGGGAGATGTTCGAAGGCGCGCAAGTCAATAGCACCGAGAAGCGCGCGGCGCTGCACACCCTGCTGCGCGCGCCTGCTGGCAGCGCGGTCCCGGAATCCCTGGCCCCGCTGCACGCTCAGGTGCTGAATGTCAGATCGCAGTGCGCAGCATTTGTCCGCGAGGTGCATGCCGGCCGGCGCGAAGGAGCAACCGGCAAACGCTTCACTGACGTCGTCAACATCGGCATCGGCGGCAGTGATCTGGGCCCGGCGATGGCGGTTGCGGCCCTCAGGCCCTTCCACAGCGGTCATGTGCGCTGCCATTTCGTGTCGAATGTGGACGGCACGCAATTCATGGACCTCGCTACCTGGCTGGATCCGGCAAGCACGCTCTTCATCGTATGCTCCAAGACATTCACGACCCAGGAAACAATTGCGAATGCCGGTCGCGCCCGTGCCTGGATCTCGGCGAAACTGGGCGAGGCGGCGGTACCTCAGCATTTTGCGGCCGTCTCGACAAACGATGATGCGATGGATGAATTCGGAATCGACGACGATGCGCGATTTACGATGTGGGGCTGGGTTGGGGGCAGATACTCGCTATGGTCGGCCGTGGGACTGATCGTCGAGCTTGCGGTCGGCACTGCGCATTTCAAGCAGTTGCTCGCGGGCGCCCATGCCATGGATCAGCATTTCCAGCACGCTACCTGGCGCGACAACCTGCCGGTATTGCTCGGCCTGCTCGCGATATGGAACCGGGACATGCTGGGTTGCGCGAGCCACGCAGTGCTGCCTTACAGCCAGCGCCTTGCCCGCCTGCCCGCTCATCTGCAGCAGCTCGAGATGGAGAGCCTCGGCAAGCGCGTCAGGCGCGACGGCCAACCGGTCACCGCCCAGACGGGGCCGGTCGTCTGGGGCGAACCGGCCTCCAACGCGCAGCACTCGTTCTTCCAGTTGCTGCACCAGGGCACGAGCAATGTCAGCATGGATTTCCTGCTGCCACTTGCGGGCGCGGCCGACGTTTCCGCCGACAAGCTCGTCATCGCAAATTGCCTGGCGCAGGCGCAGGCGCTCATGGCCGGCAACGAGGCCAAGGATCCCCACCGCAACCATCCCGGCAGCCGCCCGCTGTCACTGCTGGTGTTCCCAAAGCTCGACCCGGCCATGCTGGGGCGGATCGTGGCGCTCTACGAACACAAGGTTTTCGTCGAGTCGGTACTCTGGGACATCAACCCTTTCGACCAATGGGGCGTGGAACTCGGCAAGGCGATTTGCAGCGACCTGATCCAGGGGCGCGAACGCGGCCTGCCGCTTGAGCTTCAACCCTTGATAGTATGGATCGCAAAGCACCTTTAGAATCCAATACTTGCGTCGCAAACCTAATTTCATGTCCACAGCTGGAAAATACGCAATCGCCGCATGGGTCCTGTGCTGCGTAAGCGCCGGCCCGGCGCACGCGGATCCCTGGCTCGGCCCTGGCGACGGCGAACTTCGTCATGACCTCCAGCTCCTGTCGGATGCCGGGATCGTGCACGCACCGCTCGTGACCTGGCCGGTTTCCTGGGCGGAAGTCTCCCGTGATTTGCGTTCGGCGGGCAACGATCCGGCAAGGCCATTGCACATCGCCGTTGCACTCGCGAGGGTTCGCGCGGCGGCACGCCAGGCCACGGACGCCGGAGATCTGAAGCTGAATGCACGGCTTGCAGGCTCCGAGCGGCCGATGACGCTGCGCCGATTTTCCGACGTGGCTCGCGAGGAAGGCGAAGTTTCGGCGGGTGCACAGTACACGGGGGAGCACTTCGCCGTGCGCCTGCAGGCAACCGTAGTCTCGAATGCCTCGGACGGAAAGGAATTGAGGGCTGACGGCAGCTATGCCGGCCTCGTGCTCGGCAACTGGATGATGTCGGCCGGCTACATCGATCGCTGGTGGGGCCCCGGCTGGGAGGGCAGCCTGATCTACGGCTCGAACGCGCGGCCGATTCCTTCAGTCACAATCGAGCGCAACTACTCCGATCCGGTAAATCATCCGTGGTTCCACTGGATCGGCCAGTGGCGGCTTGCGGTGACCATGGGCGAACTGGAGGGCGATCGTGGCGACGCACCCCACGCAAAATTTTTCGGGATGCGCGCTACCTGGAAACCCCATTCACGGCTCGAAGTCGGCATCTCGCGAAGTGCCCAGTGGTGCGGCGATGGACGGCCCTGTGGTCTCGGCACCTTCTGGGACCTGTTGACGGGCAATGACAACGACCAGCCGCTGGCGAAACAGCCCGGCAATCAGATGGGTGGCGTCGACCTGCGCTGGTCGCTGCCCTGGGCGCCAATCGCCGTTTACATGCAGGGCATCGGTGAGGACGAGGCGAATTTCATGCCGAGCAAATATCTGGGCCTGCTCGGCGCAGAAGCCTGGGGTGGCCGGGGAGAGCGGTCATGGAGGGTGCACGTAGAGTATGCGGACACGGCCTGCGCGTTCTATGAAAGCCCGCCGCAGTTCGGCTGTGCCTACCGCAGCGGGACCTATCCGGATGGCTATCAATACCGGCATCGCTCCATTGGGCATGCGATCGACGGCGACAGCCAGCAGATCGCTGCCGGCGTCTTGCTGGTGAACGGCGATGGCAGTAGCTGGGAGCTGGCTGGCCAGAGTTCCCGGGTCAATCGAATGAGCGCCAACCCGGTGCACTCGGTGACGCCGATCGCTGCCGATATCCGGTCCGCGGACGTGTACTATCGGCGAAAATTGCTGGGCGGCGACCTTAAACTGGGCATCGGCTACGAAGAAAGAAAATCGACCGAAGCGAATGTCGATACCAGTGACGCTCGCGGCATGGTGACCTGGACCGGGCAGTTCGAGTGAAGGCACAAGGAATGATCAGGATTCAGAAAATCCAGCACATTGCGTCGGCATTCGTTGCGGTGCTCCTCCTCTTCGGGATCGCCGGCCTGGCGATCGCGCAGACGCCGGAGCAATTGAGGGCATTTCAGTCCCTGTCGCCGGAGCAGCAACAGCAGATTCTCCAGAAGATTGGAGGACAGGCGAGTGGCCAGCTGCAAACGACCCCGGCGCCAGCGCCAGCGTCGCCGACTTCGATGCCGAAAAGCGATGTCGCAACCGCAACACCAGTCGAAGCGCTGGAGACCCTGCCGCGACTTCGCGCCGGCGACACGATGCTCCTGACGGTGGACCTTCCGGTCGGGATTGACCGCACGGGCGCCCTCGTCGTTCCGGTCGTGATTGACCGCGCGAGCTCGGAATTCCGCAGCCAGATTCTGGGCGGCAATCCCTACAAGCTCGATCGTATGGGCCGCCTGGCCTTGCGGGATTCGATTTCGATGGTGCTCGCCGGGCTGACCGAAGAAGAAGCTGCCGTCCGGCTCAACGCGGATCCGGCGTTGCAGGGTTATACGTTCAGCGTCCGCCTGCTGCCCGTGGAGCTCGAGCTCAAGCCATTCGGCTACGATCTGTTCAGCAACGTGCCGACGACATTCGCGCCGGCCACGGACATCCCCGTGCCGGCCGACTATGTCGTTGGTCCAGGCGATACGCTGGAAGTACAGCTGATCGGCGAGCGGGGCGGTCGCTACGCATTGACGGTTGGTCGCGACGGCATCGTGGATTTTCCGGATCTCGGACCGATCGCGGTCGCTGGCCTGCGGTTCGCTGCCGCCAAAGCCGTGCTCGAGCAGCGCGTCGGCGACCAGATGATCGGCATGCGCGCCAGTGTCTCGATGGGCGCCTTGCGATCCATCCAGGTCTTCGTGCTCGGCGAGGCGGAGCGGCCGGGATCCTACACGGTGAGCGGCTTGTCGACGATCACCAACGCGTTATTCGCCAGCGGCGGGGTCAAGCCGATCGGCTCCTTGCGGAACATCGAACTGAAACGCAGCGGAAAGATCGTCACGAAGTTCGACCTCTACGATCTTCTCCTGAATGGCGACACCAGCGATGATGCACGCCTGCTGCCGGGGGATGTCATTTTCATCCCGCCGGTCGGCATTACAGTCGCCGTCACAGGTGAGGTCCAGAGGCCGGCGATCTATGAAGTGCGCGAAGCTGCCACTGCTGCAGATATCCTGTACCTCTCCGGGGGCCTCACGCCCCGGGCTGACCCACGCATGGCGACCCTGGAGCGCATCGATGGGCGTCGCAATCGTACGGTCGTGGACCTCGACCTGTCGACGCCGCAGGGCCGCGCCGCGCCACTGCAGACAGGCGACCAGATCCGCATCCAGGCCATCCGGGAGAGCTTCGAGGGAGCCGTCACCCTCGTAGGCCACGTGCACCGCGCGGGCAGCGTGCAGTTCCGGCCGGGCATGCGCCTGACCGACCTGATCGGCAGCCTGGACGAGTTGCAACCGCTCGCGGATTTGCACTACGTGCTGATCCGTCGCGAGACTGGCCCAACACGCACCGTTTCCGTCGTCTCGGCGGATCTTGCTGCTGCATTCGCGGATCCGGATTCCGCAGCGAATGTCTTGCTGCAGTCCCGCGATCGCGTACATGTGTTTGACCTCGCGAGCAGCCGGGAGCGGGTGGTTCGGCCGATACTCGACGACCTGAATCGACAGAGCAGTAGCGACGAGCCCCTGCAGACGGTCGGCGTGGGAGGCCAGGTCAAGGTGCCCGGACAGTACCCGCTGGAGCCGCGGAATGACCGTTGGCGACCTGGTGCGCGCGGGCGGCGGTCTGGACCAGGCCGCCTACGGCGGTGAGGCGGAACTGACGCGCTACGAGGTCATCGACGGCGAACGCCGCCAGACAGAGCTGTTGCGCATCGACATGGCACAGCTGCTGGCCGGTGCTTCATCCGCCGACCTGACACTGCGTCCCTTCGACTATCTCGTCGTCAAGGAAATTCCGCTCTGGCGTGATCAGGAGACCATCACGGTGATGGGCGAGGTGCGGTTTCCGGGCGACTACCCGATCAGGCGCGGCGAAACTCTGCGCTCCGTGATCCGACGCGCGGGTGGACTGACTGACCTGGCATTTTCAGCAGGCAGCGTTTTTACGCGAGTGGAGCTCAAAGAACGCGAGCAGCGCCAGTTGCAGGTGCTGGCTGATCGAATGCAACGCGATCTCGCGGCCTTGTCGCTGCAGCAGGCTCAGTCCGAGGCCGGGTCCGGCGCGAGCCAGGCAATGGCCGCAGGCCAGGCGCTGCTCTCCGATCTCAAGGGCACTGAGGCTATCGGGAGGCTCGTCATCAATCTCGATGATGTCTGTCTGCCGCACCCGGGTCCCATTCGGACCTCGTGCTCCGCGACGGGGACCAGCTTGTCGTTCCGCGGCTGACCCAGGAAGTGACGGTCATCGGCGAAGTCCAGAGCCCGACATCCCATCTGTTCGGCGCCGGCCTGGATCGGGACGACTACATTTCGATGAGTGGCGGGCCGACCCAGCGCGCCGACCGGAAGCGAACATTCATCATCCGGGCCAATGGCAGTGTTGCCGCTGCGCCGTCTTCTGCCTGGTTCAGCCGTGGCGGCGCGCGGGACATTCAGCCGGGTGACACGGTCGTCGTGCCGCTGGATGCGGAGCGAATGAAACCACTGACCGTGTGGACCAGCGTCACCCAGATTCTCTACAACATTGCCGTGGCGGTTGCGGCAATCAGATCCTTCTAGGCTAGCAGGCAATGGCCAGCGACCAAGATGATCTGAAACGCAGAGTCCCTTCAAGCGGCCCTGCGCCAACGGAACCCAGGGAAGTTCGCGGCTACTTCGTGCAAGTGCCGCTGGCGCGTCCGGACGATAAGTTGGACCTACGGGCCATGTGGCGCCACATTGTCCGCTATAGATTGATGATCAGTTTGATCATCTTTGTTCCGGTAGTGCTGTCCGCAGTAGCGGTGACTCTGGTCAGACCGGTCTATCAGGCCAACGTGCTGCTTGTGCCTGCGGGAGTTGAGGATACAAATTCAGGTTTGTCGGCATTGACGAATCAGTTCCGCGGATTGGCGTCAATCGCCGGCATGAGCACACCGTCCAGCTCACGCAAGGAGCAGACAATCGCCATTCTGGAATCTCGGAGTTTTACCGAGGCTTTCATCCAGAGCGAGAATCTCCTGCCAGTATTGTTTGCAGCCGAGTGGGATTCCACGGCCAGGCAGTGGAAGGCTGCAAGTAAGGACGAAGTTCCTACGATTGCGGATGGTGTTGAACTGTTTGATGACGACATTCGAATGGTGAGTGATGATGCAAGCACCAATCTGGTTACGCTTCGCATTGAATGGTACGACCGGGAACTCGCTGCACGTTGGGCAAATCGCCTGATTGAACGATTGAACGCCGATATACGTAATCGAGATATTGCGGAGGCGCAACGCAGTATCGAATTCCTCAGTCGAGAATTGAAGAAAAGCGACATTGTGGAATTGCGGCAGGGCATTTCCAGTCTATTGCAGCAACAAATAGAAAAAATAATGATGGCTAATGTGCGGGAAGACTATGCCTTCAAGGTTCTGGATCCCGCAGTTGCGGCCGACGCTGATGACTACGTTCGCCCCAATAAACTTGCAATAATTGCATCCTTCGGCGTCCTCGGTTTTCTTTTCGCAGTATTATTTGTTGCTCTACGAATTTCCTGGGGACCTGCCAGGTAGAGTTTTATCGCGCCTGTCAAAATGGCAGTCGAGGCGTACGTCGATGCCATTGCGGCCCACCACATTGGCAAGTTCTCCCCACCATATCGCAGCCGGTGAGTTGCTCATGCATGGGGCTAGTCCGGACGAACGAGTGACAGCACGTTCAGCATGAACAAGCGGTTAGCAATCTACATTGCGTGCATCTTACTGCTCGAATGGTTTTGCATTATCAATGCCTACGTCATTGACCTTAAGGGGGCGTCCATCGATGCAAACAAGTTTCAGGAGGCGGCAATCAATTGGACGCAGTTCGGCAGTTTTCGTTTTGTCGTTGACGCCGCATTCTATTCACAGCTGCTGGGCGTGATTTATCTGGTCTTTGGCAAGTTGGAGTTTGTCGGCGCTCAGCTGGGTGTAGTCGCGTTGGTGATCGGCGCAGTCTATTTCGAGAAAATCCTGAAATTATTTCGCGTAGAACAATCGCTTTACTGGATCGTTCCGCTGATGTTATGGCCGTCGCTCGTCACGCGGGCGACAACGACAATGCGAGAGCCTCTCTTGATATGCCTCACAATTCTTATTGTTTACAAATTGTTGCTATTTCAGCAGAACAAACGACATGCGAATATTGTTTATGCAATTGTGTTTTGCGTTTGCGCGGCTTTGATTCACAAGGCCTATGCCGTCGTTGCAATGGTCCTGGTTCCGTACATTCTTTTCTTCGTGATGAAACAGCAAGGTCAGTTTTACCGTTCGGGTCTCTTCTACCTGAGAATCGGGCTGGGCATCGTGTTTCTTTCATTCCTGTGGGTCGTCTACAGGGACCTTGGCAACGTACGTGGCCTGGAACCGGTATTTGCGCTGATGTCCGGGGACGTCGGCTACATGCAAGCCGTTGTCGACTCGAAGGCTACAAAGGCAGCGAGAGCGACATATGCCGTCGGCCTTGATTTCAGTTCAGTGAGCGCGATCGTTACTTCCTATCCCCTGGTGCTCGTGTATTACATCTTCAGTCCGTTTCCATGGATGATTGGATCCGCATACGACGCCTATGCTGCGTTGGAAGGGGTATTCCGTCTCGTTGGCTTCTTCTGTCTGTTCGCGGTGTTCAGGAAGAGTGTCATTGACCGAAAGAATTTGAGTCTTGCATTCGTGATTCTGGTTGCTTTGTTGATGGTTTGGGCAGCCGGTACCGTGAACTACGGTACTGCGTCCAGACATCACACGACCACGATCTGGTTTTTCTTGTTGTTTATCGCGTTGGCCCTCAGGAAAGAGTCAGTCACTGACTGCCGATTGGCGGGCAATGTGTGAGGGCACGCCCAGCATGAGCGACACGATACGCCCCACGATTGCCATCCTGGCCAATAGAGGGTTTGCCATTTCCAATTCCCGCGTTCCGCTCATTATCCGGATGCGGAATGCTGGGTGGAGAATACTTCTCATAACCGCGGATGACAGCGCTGCCCGGTCTGTTGAGTCGCTTGGCGTAACGCTGGAACCTGTGAATTTCTACCGTGGCGGACTATCCGTCTTCCGAGACATGCGCGCCCTGGTTCGTCTGATCAGGTTATTTTCCAGACACAAACCCGATCTTATTCATTGTTTCCATGCAAAACCGATCCTCTTGGGAAGCATCGCGATCGCCGTGATACCGCGTTGGAGGCCCAGGTTTGTCAGCACGATTACCGGTCTCGGTTATTCGTACATCGAAGGCGGCATGAACTGGCTGATTGCCTCAATCGGCTATCGATTGCTGATGAGACACTCTGATGCAGCGATTTTTCAGAATCAGGACGACCTCAGCATGTTTGTAGGGCGGAAGTGGATCAACGAAAAAAGAGCCGCATTGATAAGGAGCTCGGGCGTCGACACCGGGAGATTTCGGCCCGGGAAGAACCGCGGCACGAAGACGACAATCCTGATGCTCAGTCGCCTGATTCACCAGAAGGGTGTTCAGGATTATCTTGATGCCGCGAAGATCGTGAACGACAAGTACACGAATACTGCTTTTTTTCTCGCGGGTGAGATAGAAACCGATCACGCGGATAGAATTGCGGAGACGAAGATCATGGAGGCAACCCGCCGGTCCGGGGTGGAGTATCTGGGGTTTGTTTCGAATGTCGAGGAGCTGTTGTCTGCAACTCAGATACTTGTCTTTCCCTCCTACTACCGGGAAGGCTTGCCACGCGTGGTAATCGAAGCCGCTGCGTGCGCTGTACCGACGATTGGCGCTGATGTGCCCGGTACTCGCGATGCTATCCAGGACGGCGTTACAGGTCTTCTCGTCCGGCCCAGAGATCACCGATTGCTCGCAGAGAAAATCGGCCAATTGCTGGACGACGAGGAATTGCGCGTGAAGATGGGCATTGCCGCTCGCCAAAGAGCATTGGAAGAGTTTGATGTGCATTTGATAACCGAAAAACAGATGGATGTTTACAAGAGTGTGCTTTCGCTTGCTTCCCGCGGCATTCCCGATGCCTGAGGCCTGTGCCTGAAATCCTGGTTTGATCAAGTCAGGAAAGCGGCCACGGGCGTGGACGCGGGTCAAAGCGACGCTATCTGTGAGAGCCGGCGACGGGGGAGACGAAGGGGAGAGGAATGATCCCGTAACGTTTGTACACGACCCAGGCAAGAACCAGATTCGGCAGCGAAATTGCCAGGCAATATGCGATAGCGAGCCCAGTAAGGCCGTAAGCCTTGTACAGAATCCAGTACAAGATTGCGGATCCGAAGGTCTCGAGAATTGCGGAGACCTGCAGCACGTGTTGCCCGTCCAGGTACATCAGGATTACGCGAACCGGTCCGGTAAGCGCGTTAATCAACTGCGCGGCCAAGAGCAGGATGTATAAGACCAGATTGTCGACTTCGATCCATTCTGTGATCTGGTTCATGAAGGCCAGATAGATCAGGAAAACTCCAAATCCTGTCGCGTACTGAAACAGGAATGTGATCCGCATTGATCTGTCGAACCGAGTGTGGTCGTTTGCCAGCCGTTGGGTAATGGCACGCGCGGGCAGGATGATATTGATGAAGGTCAGGTTGAATGCGATGACCATTGCGAGACGCTCGACCACCTTGAATTGGCCAATGGCGTCGCTGGCAACGAAGAGGGCCAGGAACGAAATGAAGTAGACGGAGCTGAAAGTCGTGAAAAAGTTTATCACCAGATACCGGCGGGAATAGCCCAACGCCAGAGCGTGGATACTCTTCTTCAATTTCCCGGGCGCCCTGATGAGCGCCAACAGTTTGTCCCCTTTGCCGCGAAGAATACGGTACAGACCAACAGAGGACAGCGCTGACGCTACAAAAAAATAGACAGCATAGACATTCGGCTCGATATCAATCAGGAAAGACATGACCAACACGAAAGAAGTGAGCGCGAAAGAGAATCCAGGCTGCTGAATGGAGGCGGATACCGTCTTGCCAAATCCGGTGAAATAGCCGGCGGCCAGGGATGAAATTGCGACCACCGTTGGTAGCAGCAACAAAGCACCTGTCATGAAGATCGACGGTGTCGGCCCGATGGTGACGTAATAGACAAGGACGTTCAGCAGGCCGGACAAGGGCGTGCTGAGAATGATGGATCGGACATATGACTGGAATAGTGCGTACGTATGCCGTGACGCCTTCGGCCGAACTGCGAAAAGGGTCAACGTACGATCAAATCCTTGCCTGGACAGCAGCGATGCAAGCATTGTGTTCGAGATGAACACGGCAAAGTAACCAACGGCCGCCTGGCCATAGGTTTTCAGCAGGAACAGGGATATCGCGATCTGACCCGCGGCATTGAGAGCTCGCAGCACGAGCGTGAGCAAGAGAGTCCGCGTGCGTCGAGTTATTGGCTTAGGCTGAAATCTCAATTCGTGCCTGGCGTGAAAACAGGGAGCAATCAGTCCAAGCCTGTCTTGTTGTTTTCAAACACATTACCCTCGCGAAATATCGGCCGGTCGGAAAACCGTCCTTTCCAGTTCGGCGCACTATTGTTTACGAAGACGACCCTTTGTCCCTGCAGTCGCCGATCGACAAACCGTATTACGTTTTGCCGAAACGGAGGGTATTCCATGACCTCGAATGTGTTGCCGTCGAAAGTAATAGGTGCATTGGAAGAAAGGCCAAATATTGTTTCGATGCGGGCCTCCCCGTAAAAGCGGTTATTGCGCAATATGTGGCCGCCTCTTTGCTTCGGTTGAAATTTCACATTATTCGTAAACTTGCAGTCTTCAACGATGCAATTGAGTGCGTTCGTGGAAATCTGAAGGTCCTTGTTCTCGTTGCGATGAAACATGACACCGCGAATCCTTGCGGTCGCAGGTAGAGCATTAGCCAGCCCTTCGATATCGATTCCTGCGCCAGGATTGTTTCGTATATTTTCCGGCCATTTACCACCGCCCGCAATTTGACCGCCCTCGATCGACACGTAACCGTCGGGCCCAAAGTCCACGAGGGGAACCACGGAAACGCAGTTTCTCCTGGCGCCAACATACGATCCGTCGGATGACCGCCCAGGCGCTCCGATCACCAGGCAGTCTGTTCCCCAATTCTCGACATGCACGCCGTCAAGTTGCCAGCCTGTGCCGACCATTACCAATCCGTATTCGCTTCCACCGAATCCAGACGGGCTCGGACCACGAAATACCTGTCTTTTGCTCAAATTACCAAGCAGTCGGCCACCGAGCATTTTGCAGTCTGCTCCATAGAACTGCCATCCTACGGCGAAATTATCCCGACTATCGCCGCCCTTGGTTGTTCTACGCCATGGAAAATCGGGAGACACAATGAACTCTGCACCCCGCGCGTCGACATGCACATTGTTTCGAGTGATCGGGGGAATTCCTTCGATTACGCCAGCAACAGCCGACTTGTTAAACGATCGGGTTTGCTTTGGGCCCCCGGTAATCACATATTGGCGCTTGCACCTGACATTGCATACTGCAGAAGCAGAATATGAGTTCACGGCAGAAATCAGCCGCGCAAACGCCTCGCCGTCAGACGTCGATCCGTCCCCATGGGCGCCAAACATCTCAGGAGTCAGCTCCCCGCTTTCAGTCGTGGCGGAGCAGATTGGCGGTATATAGGCGCCACTGACAAGCGTGAGCAAGCGCAGGAATGTTCGTCTCGACGTCAGCATAGTGTCATGAGCTCATTGATTGGGTCGCTGGTTCGGAGTGTGGAAGCATGACCGTCAGGAAGATCGGGAAATTGCGCACTAGTTTAATACGCCTTGGTCTTGCAGACTAACAGGCGGAATGTGTGGGATCGAACCCCCGGCCATGCGCTCGCATAGGACACTGGTCATAAAAGTTCAGAAAATTCTGATAATTGGCGCACCTCGATCCGGCACAAACATGCTGAGGGATCTGATGGCTCGGCTGGACGGAGCCGGTACCTGGCCGTGCGACGAAATCAACCATGTGTGGCGCCACGGCAATATTCGCCATCCCTCGGACGCATTGCAGCCTCATCTGGCGAGGCCCGATGTCAAGAAATACATCAATATCCAATTCGCGAAACTCGCGAGCAATCGCGGATTAGACACAATCATCGAGAAGACATGCGCGAATTCGCTTCGCGTGCCGTTCGTCGACAAGATTGTAAATGATGCGAAATACATATTTATCGTAAGAGATGGAATAGATGCCGCCGCCTCCGCATCAAAGCGCTGGCATGCAAGTCTGGACTTGCCCTACATCTTCAGGAAGGCACGTTTTGTCCCACCGCTGGATGTGCCTTACTATTGTTTCGGCTTCCTCAAGAATCAACTTCGGCGTCTTGTGGCCAAGGGAACGCCGCTGAATATCTGGGGACCCGTCCTGGATGAAATGGAACAATTGCGAGCCAACTACACAACTATGGGCGTCTGCGCGCTCCAGTGGCAGGCATGTGTTGAAATGGCGAGCGAGAGTCTCGGTAATCTGCCTGAAAATCGCGTTTATCGTGTGAAATACGAGGACTTCGTGGATGATCCGGTGAAGGAGTTTTTCGGCATCGCGGAATTTGTGGGAAAGCATGTGCCAGGCAGATTGGCGGAATACATAAATGCAAGTGTGGTCGCAACAAGAAAGGGGAGCGGGCGCTCGGAATTGAGCGCCGAGGATTTGAGTCTCGTGCGAACAATCATCGGGCGTAGTTTGGCGGAATATGGATACGCTTGACCCAACGTTGCGGATTTCGCGTGCCTCACAGGTAATGAAAAGACTCTTGGATGTTTTTGTGGCGATAGTTGGGCTGCTGTTGACGTGGTGGATCATTTTGCTCGCAGTGCTTGTTTCGCGGGTTGACACAGGTGAGTCCGGGCTATTCGTTCAAAGCCGCGTTGGTCGTTATGGCAAGCCTTTCAAGGTATATAAGATCAGGACGATGACGTCCGCGACCGAATTTCAATCAACCGTGACCGCCATTGATGACAAGCGAATCACGAGGTTTGGACGGATTTGTCGCAGGACGAAAATCGATGAACTGCCGCAACTCTATAACGTACTGGTTGGCCAAATGAGTCTTGTCGGGCCAAGGCCTGATGTAGCTGGCTTCGCTGACATGCTTGAAGGCGAGGATCGCGCGATTCTGCTGCTCAGGCCAGGAATTACGGGACCTGCGACTTTGAGGTATCGGGATGAAGAAGCTCTGTTGGCAGCTGTTGACGATGCGGAAGCATATAATGCGAAAGTGATCTTTCCGCACAAAGTTCAAATCAATTTGGACTACATTCGAAACTACTCTGTGATTGGCGATGTGAAGTTAATACTTGAGACTGTTTTCGGTCGATCCTAGTGCTTGATACTGAGTTCTCTCCGTGGCCCTGCTACACCGAAGAAGAAATTCGCGCGGCGGCGGAAGTGATTTCGTCCAATCGGGTGAATTATTGGACGGGAACCCAGTGCAAGTCGTTTGAACGCGACTTCTGCTCGTGGACGCGAGCCGGATACGCAGTTGCAGTTGCGAATGGCACTGTCGCTTTGGAAATGGCTTTGCGCGCCCTGGATATCGGCGACGGCGACGAAGTAATTGTCACACCCAGGTCATTCATTGCCTCCGTATCGGCCATAGTCAATGTCGGTGGGATACCGGTTTTCGCGGACGTTGATTCTGAGAGTCAGAACATTACGGCGGATGAAGTTGTACGGGTAATGACGCGCAGGACCAAGGCCATCATGTGCGTGCATCTGGCCGGGTGGCCCTGTGAAATGGATGCAATACGCGCAGTTGCCTCCGACTCCAATCTGGTGGTGATCGAAGACTGCGCGCAAGCGCACGGCGCACTGTACAAAGGTCAGTCTGTTGGAACAATCGGCGATATTGGGGCATGGTCATTCTGTCAGGACAAAATCATTACGACCTGCGGCGACGGTGGCATGGTGACAACCAATGATCGCGACTTGTGGTCGAGAATGTGGTCATACAAAGAGCATGGAAAGTCGTACGATGCCGTGCAAAGTCAAGAACATCCACCAGGCTTTCGGTGGTTGCATACGACATTTGGCACGAACTTCCGCATGACCGAAGTTCAGGCAGCAGTTGGTCGAATACAGGTGGCTCGCATGGCCGAATGGCACAGGGCCAGAGCCTTCAATGCAGCCAGACTGCGTGAAGCGGCGCTGAGCACACCCGGTTTGCGGGTGCCTACGGTTCCCGAGCATGTCGAACATGCCTGGTACAGGTACTATGTCTTTGTCGAGCCAAAGCAGTTAAAGAGAGGTTGGAATCGCGATAGAGTCATTCATGAGATCGCGGCGAAGGGTATTCCATGTCTCTCCGGCAGTTGCCCCGAGATTTATCTGGAAAAGGCCTTTGACCATACTGGATTCAGACCGAAGGAAAGACTGTCGGTGGCGAGATTGCTCGGCGAGACCAGTCTCATGTTTCTGGTCCATCCGACGCTTAAAGAGATCGAAATCGACAAGACTTGCGAGGTTCTCCATGAGGTCATGACTCATGCATCCTCATGATCCACCGCCAGTCTTTGTGACTGGTCGCTCAGGCTGACTATTCGCAATTCACAATCAGTGCTCGAGATGGGTCCGAAAGTAGTCGGCATGGTGATCGGAAGTCGCAAATGCGGCACAACATGGCTTTACGAAAACTTCCAGAGGGACCCTGATGTTTCGGTAAGTCGCAAAGTCAAAGAGAGCGGCTTCTTTGCGCGCGCCGATGATCTTGATTTCGAGTATTACGAAAAGTTGTTCCCCGAATCTTCGGGCAAGAGAGTTGAAGTCGATTCGTCTCTCGTCTATTCGGACGTCTCGTCAAGCAAAATCTTCGCGTATAACCCGCAGATGAAGATCGCATTGATCCTGCGCGATCCGGTTGAGTATGCGGTCTCGAGATACTTGCACCTTGTAAGAAAGGGACAGGTATCGCCTGAAGATATTTCCAATATCGTCATGCATGACAGTAACTTGAAGTGCGAACTCGACTATCAATGCATGTTGGCGAGATTCGAGGTGTTCCAAAGACTGGGCAGTTTCCTGATCGTCCCATACAGTCTTCTTGCGGCCGATCCCACAAGTTTTTACAGGACGATAAAATCGCACTTGATCGGGAAGCCAACCAATGAGTTTGAACCGGAACTGGACAGGGTCAACGTGTCAAGGTGGAGCAAGTGGTCGTTTATGACCCGTATGCTATCGCGTGCAGCGAGTGGGGCCAGGAGGCGAAGATTTCATTTTGTCGTCAATTTGGCAAAGAGCCTGAAGATTCACAAACTTCTGGAAAAGCAGATGGACGAGAGTCAGATCGTCGCCCTGAAAGAAAGTGTATCAAGAGCAATAATGACAGGTCATGGCGCTGCCGTGGAGCTCTACCGACAGATTGAGAAACTATCAGCAGTCAAATAGTCTGCACTGTCTTTCGGTCTCGATGACTAACGCAAATCCTTGTCGAGTTGAAACCACGAGAGTCACAACATGAGCGCCCGCAATGTTTGCGAATCGAACAGGATTCTGCTGCACATCGGTTACCACAAGACCGCAACGACGTGGTTCCAATCGGAATTGTTCTCGCGCTCAGAATTCGGATTCCAATTATTGAGCGTACGCAATCTGGTCCATAAAGCACTATGTGGAACGAATCCATTCATCTGCGGCGGAGACGATGATGCTCGACAGATCGTATCAGAGGCACATGAAGCAACAACACGCGGGCAGTACTTCGTAGTTTCGCACGAGCGCCTTTCGGGTTATCCAGCGAGTGGCGGATTCGACTCCCGAATGACAGCGGACCGGCTAAAATTACATTTCCCCAACGCTCGCATATTTGGCCTGTTTCGTGAGCAAAGGGCGATGATTTTGTCCGCTTGGCGCCAGCAGGTAGTCGATGGCGGCGGGCTTTCGCTGAGTCATTTTATCAATCCGCCGGAACCAGAGATCAGGCGCGTTCCGCTTTTCGATCCCGTGATGTATCAATATACCCACTTGCTTCAGCACTATCGCGAGTTGTTTGGCACGGATAATGTCCTGTTTCGTCCGTATGAATTATTTTGCGCGCAACCCGAGCGCATATTTGCCGGAATAGCAGACCTGCTGGAGAACAAGGAGCTCAGACGGCATGCAGAGGAATTGGCGACGAACATGCAGAGGCCGAACCGCAGCCTTTCGATGTCACTGCTAGGTTTCGAGAGAGTCCTGAACGTACTCTTTGCGCGTACGCAACTCTCACAAAATTGTCTGATCAATATCGGAGCCAGGCCAATTCGGGCTTCTATTCGGATGATTGACCGCGGAATCGGCAGGAATGTACTCCGTCCCATGGATTCGTACATTCGGCGCAATGCCATGCGAAAGATATCCGAACGCTTTGGCGCCTTTTTTGATGATGACAATGCGCGCCTTTCGGAGATTCTTGAAATGCGGTTGTGGGAATTTGGCTACAGCGTCGGAAAACAAGCGGTCTAGGAACGTGAGGTCCTATCTACGCGGCATTGCGGTCAGCGTTCGCAATATGGCGCGAGACACGAGAAACAGCCTGCGACTGAAGTCGTCCTTCCTGGCCGCAAAAAGGAGAGGCGATATCCTCAAGAGGATTGGGGGACTTGAAACATTGTTTGAGATGGCAAAGGACGCGACCGTACTGGATCTAGGCTGTTTCGACGGTTTGATTGCGTATGAGTTGTTCAGGTCAGGCGCGAAGCTGGTTCACGGTCTGGATAATGATAGTTTTCATCTGGCCACAGCCAACCGCATCTTCTCGCAGGTCGACATTTCGTTCAGGTTTGTGCATGCGGACTTGCGAAAGCAGGATGCCGTTGTTGATGCGTTGGGAGGTGACTGTCAGGCTAAATACGACATTGTCTTGTTCCTTGGGGTATTCCAGCATATTTACCGTTCGATGAGCTTGCAGCGAAGGAAGGACCTGGTTGCGAGCATTGTCGATCGGGTTGGATCAGTTCTTGCCATCCGGATGCCACAAGCCGTATGGATCGATTTTGAGGGTCTGTTTCCTGACCAGAAGTTCGAACTCGTTCGTGCGGCGCCGCAAATTGGCAAGATTGGCGAGCTCCGAATTTATCGCCGCAGATGACCGGCCGTCGCATTTGGCCGGACCGGGCCGGAAATCCTGGCGATGGGGTGCTGGCCAGCGAACCTGGCGGCTGTGCTCACGACCCGGATGGCAATTTTGCAGGCGCTTCAACTATAATTTAACAATATGCTCTAAGGGGCTGATCGGCGTAGACTCTGTGGTCGCATGAACCGGCTGAACAAGGACAATTGGCGGGCTGAGCCGACGCAGCCAGGGCTGTCTACCCCCCGCAACCGTTGGGTCGCGTCGGTGCTCGGCTGGCCGCGCCCCGCCAAGCGGATGCTGATGGTCACGGCGGACCTTATTGTCGTCCCAGCCGCGCTCTGGGCGGCATTCGCCCTCAAATTTGACTCCCTGACCGAAGGCCTCGAGCGCAACCCGCTGCTCTATGCCGGCGTCGCCGCGGCGAGCACGCTCATTTTCGCGGGCAGCGGCCTGTACCGCACCGTCGTTCGCTTTATCGGGATCCGGGTTCTGGTCTCGATCCTGGCGGGCGTCACCGGCTCTGCCATTTTGCTCTGGATACTCGGCAAAACGATCGCGCTGCGGCCGATTCCGTTGTCCGTCGTCGTCACCTATTGGCTGATTGCGCTTGTCTGGGTTGCAGCGACCCGGCTGATCGCGCGCTGGCTGTTGACACCATTCCTGATTAACGGGACTCGCGTCGTGATCTATGGCGCCGGGGAGGCGGGTGCGCAACTTTCCATGGCCTTGTCCTCGGGCCGCCAGTTCGCGCTGCTGGCCTACGCCGACGAAAAGCACGCATTGCAAGGTACGTTGATGAATAGCGTACCGGTCATCGAGCCCGAAGACCTGGCTGAATTTGTCCGCCGCTTTCGAGTCGAGCGAATCCTGCTGGCCGTACCTTCGGCTTCGCGCCGGCGCAAGGCTGAAATCCTGAGACGGCTCGAAGCACTCAATATCCACGTGCAGTCGGTCCCGGACCTGCACGATGTCGTGACCGGCCGCGCCAGGGTGGACGAATTGCGTGAGATCGACGCGGCGGACCTGCTGGGCCGCGACCCGATTCCGCCGCACCGTGAGTTATTGGACGCCTGCATTCGCGGCAAGTCGCGTGATGGTGTCGGGCGCCGGCGGCTCGATCGGGTCGGAACTGTGCCGACAGATAATTCGACTGGCGCCAAAGCGCCTGGTGCTGTTCGAGATCTCGGAAATCGCGCTTTACAACATCGCGCGCGAACTTCAGGGCATAGCCGAGTCGCGCGAATTCAGCATCGAAATCGTCCCGCTGCTCGGCAGTGCTCACCACAAGTACCGCGTGCGCGACGTCATGCAGACACTCGGCGTGCAGACTGTGTATCACGCAGCTGCCTACAAGCATGTGCCGATCGTCGAGCAGAACCTGATCGAGGGCGTACACAACAACGTGTTCAGCACCTGGTACGCCGCCGAAGCGGCGCTCGAGACAGGCGTTGAGACATTCGTCCTGGTATCGACAGACAAGGCGGTGAATCCCACGAATGTGATGGGGGCGACCAAGCGTCTTGCGGAGATCGTCCTGCAGGCGCTGCAGACCCAGACCGCCGGTACGCGTTTCTGCATGGTGCGATTCGGCAATGTACTGGGCTCGTCTGGCTCGGTCGTGCCGTTGTTCCAGGAGCAGATTCGGCGCGGTGGGCCGGTGACCGTGACGCACCGGGACGTGCGGCGCTACTTCATGACGATTCCTGAAGCGGCGCAGCTCGTGCTCCAGGCGGGCTCGATGGGCACCGGCGGCGACGTATTTGTGCTGGATATGGGCCAGCCTGTGCAGATCGACGAACTCGCGCGTCGCATGATCAAGCTGACCGGCCTCAGCCTGCGCGACGAGCACCATCCCGACGGCGATATCGAGATCCGAGTATTCGGGCCTGCGACCCGGCGAAAAGATGTTCGAGGAATTGCTGATCGGCAGCAACGTGACCGGAACCGGGCACCCGATGATCCTGCGCGCGATCGAACCGTCGCCCAGCTGGGACGGATCTCAAGGAACTTCTGGCGGAACTTGCGATCGCTGTCAAACCGGATCGACTGCCGCGCGTATGATGGAATTGCTCGAGAAGGGCGTCCGCGAGTATCAACGTTCGCCGATTATCCACGATCTCGTGTACGCGCAGCGGCCGGGGAAGACTGGCGCGCCTGAGCTGCCGGATTCGAAAGTGGCTGTCCTGGCCGAGCACCGCACACAAAAGCTGCCGCCCGGAGCTGCTTGACATAACAGACTCGCGACAAGCTTCACATTTGCGACCGGTCCGGACTTTACCGCGACCCGCCCTTCGGTTAGTCTGCGCGTCACTTTTCCGAAGAAAATCAGGCCTCTATCTTGCGTGTCACGATCTTCGGCTCGGGCTATGTCGGCCTCGTCACCGGCGCCTGCCTGGCGGATGCCGGCAACGAGGTCGTCTGCGTCGACGTCGACGCGGCCAAGATCGCGCGGCTGAATGCGGGCGAGGTGCCGATCCACGAGCCGGGCCTCGATGAGCTGATCGCGCGCAATCGCGAGCAAGGGCCGGCTGACCTTCACGACCGACGCCAAGGCCGCCGTCGCGCACGGCCTGTTCCAGATGATCGCGGTCGGCACGCCGCCGGACGAGGACGGCTCGGCGGACCTGCGCCACGTGCTGGCGGTGGCGCGCACGATCGGCGAGCACATCGCCGAGTACAAGGTCGTCATGACCAAGTCCACGGTGCCGGTCGGCACCTCGGACAAGGTCAAGGCCGACGGTCGGCGCGACGCTGATCGCGCGCGGCGCGCAGCGTCGAGTTCGACGTCGTCTCGAATCCCGAATTCCTGAAGGAGGGCGCGGCGATCGCGGACTTCATGAAGCCGGACCGCGTGGTCGTCGGCACCGACAATCCGCGCACCGCGGAACTGCTGAAGGCGCTCTACGACCCGTTCACCCGCAATCACCAGCGCATGATCGTGATGGACCTGCGCTCGGCGGAGCTGACGAAGTACGCGGCGAACGCGATGCTCGCGACCAAGATCAGCTTCATGAACGAGCTCGCGAACCTCGCCGAGCGCGCTCGGCGCCGACATCGAGAAGGTGCGCACCGGCATCGGCTCCGATCCGCGCATCGGCTACTCCTTCATCTACCCGGGCGCCGGCTATGGCGGCTCCTGCTTCCCGAAGGACGTCAAGGCGCTCGAGCGCTCGGCGCGCGATGCGGGCCAGGAGGCCGCGCATGCTGGCCGCGGTCGAGGCCGTCAACGAGCGGCAGAAGCGCGTGCTGTTCGCCAAGATCATGCGGCTACTTCGGCGGCCAGCTTGCCGGGCAAGACGATCGCGGTCTGGGGACTGGCCTTCAAGCCGAACACCGACGACCTGCGCGAGGCGCCGAGCCGCGTGCTGATGGAGGCGCTGTGGGAGGCGGGCGCGAGCGTGCGCGCCTATGACCCGGTGGCAATGGACGAGGCGCGGCGCATCTACGGCGAGCGCAGCGACCTGGTACTCTGCGAGAGTGCGGCCGAGGCGCTCGAGGGTGCCGATGCGCTGGCGATCTGCACGGAGTGGCAGGAATTCCGCAGCCCGGACTTCGCGCGCATGCGCGAGGTGCTGCGCGAGCCGGTCGTCTTCGATGGCCGCAATCTCTACGAGCCGGCACTGATGGCAGGCCAGGGCATCCGCTACTTCGCGATCGGGCGCGGGGAGCGGCTGGCCGATTGAGTTCGCGCTCCCGGCGCTGATGTCGCGGCGGCATCAGGATATGTGTTTCAGGTAGCTGTTTCGTAGCCTGTTATCCGGCAGAATATGCAGCGCCCGTGGCTTGCGGGCAAAGGGAGCCGGTTCCGCATGTCGTGGGAAATCTGGTTCACGCTGGCGATCGTCGTGACGGTGCTCGTCATGCTCGCGACGACGCCGGCGCCGACCGAGGTCGTGCTGCTCGGCGCGATGATCGTGCTGTCGATCGTCGGCGTAATCACGCCGACCCAGGCGCTGTCGGGTTTCTCGAGCCCCGGCGTGATGACGATCGCCGCACTTTACGTCGTGATCGCCGGGCTGCGCGAGACCGGGCACCATCGCCTGGTTCTCGCAACTCGTGTTCGGCCGGCCGAAGAGCCTGCTGTCGGCGCAGGTCAAGCTGATCGGCGCCGAGCAGCCTGCTGTCGACCGTGATCAACAACACGCCGGTGGTCGCGATGTTCATCCCGATCGCGCAGGAATGGTCGGCGCGCTTTGGCTTTCCGATCTCGCGCCTGCTGCTGCCGATGAACAACGTCGTGATCCTGGCGGGCCTGTGCACGTTGATCGGCACCAGCACCAACCTGGCGGTCTACGGCCTGCTGATGCAGACCAGGCCGGATGCCGCTCTCGGGCCTGTTCGACCTGGTCTGGATCGGCGCTGCCGCTGACGCTGGTCGGCTTCGTCTACGTGCTGCTGTTCTCGCGCCGCCTGCTGCCGGACCGCCAGGGTCCGATGGAGCAGCTCGAGAATGCGCGCGAGTACGCCTTCGAAGTGCGCATCCACAGCGGCGGACCGCTGGTCGGCAAGACGATCGCCGAGGTCGGCCTGCGCAACCTCAAGAGCGCCTACGTGCTCGAGATCGAGCGCGAGACACGGCTGCTGACCTCGGTCGGACCCGACGAGGTGCTGTGCGCCGAGCGACCGGCTGACCTGCGTCGGCGTCGTCGATGCGATCAAGGACCTGCGGCGGATGCCCGGCCTCGTCGATCGCCGAGGAGCAGGGGTACACGCTTGAACCTGCAAGCACACGCAGCGCCAGCTGGTCGAAATCGTGTTGTCGTCCGACCTCGCCGCTGATCAACCGGACGGTGCGCGAGAGCGAATTTCCGCGACCTGTACGGAGCGGCGATCATCTCGATCTCGCGCGAAGGCAGCCGGATTCCCGGCAAGGTCGGCGATATCGTATTCCGGCCCGGCGACACGCTGCTGGTCGAGGCCGGGCCCAGCTTCGTCGACAAGCACAAGTACAGCCGCGATTTCCTGCTGGTCAGTCGCGCTGCAGGACTCGGCGCCGCCGGATTTCCGCCGGGCGCCGCTGGCGTTCGCGATCCTGCTGCTGATGATCGTGGTCGCGACGCTCGAATGGGTGCCGCTGTTCGAGGCCTCGTTCATCGCGGCGGTCTGATGGTCGCGACCGGCTGCCTGACGATGCAGACGGCGACCCGCAGCATCGAGTACCACATCGTCGCGGGCATCGCGGCCTCGTTCGCGCTGGGCGTCGCGCTGATGGAGTCCGGCGCGGCCGAGCCTGATCGGCAGCGCGCTCGTCGACTTCGCCGCCGGCAATCCATGGCTCGCGCTGGCCTCGCTGTACGTCGTGACGGTGATCGTCACCGAGCTGATCACCAACAACGCCGCCGGCGTGCTGATGTTCCCGATCGCGATCGTCGATGGCGGAGGCTGGCGGGCGTCAACTACATGCCGTTCGTGATCGCGGTGATGGTCGCCGCCTCCTGCGGCTTCATCACGCCGATCGGCTACCAGACCAACCTGATGGTCTACGGCCCGGGCGGCTACCGGTTCATGGATTTCGTGCGCTTCGGGCTGCCGCTCAATTTCGTCTGCGGCATCATCACGCTCATCATCGTGCCGAGGGTCTGGCCATTTTGAGACAGATCAGCAGAACAAATGACGCAGCTCCAGCGCCTCGAGGCCGAGAGCATCTACATCATCCGCGAGGTGGCCGCCGAGTTCGACAACCCGGTCATGCTGTACTCGATCGGCAAGGACAGCTCGGTGCTGCTGCACCTGGCGCGCAAGGCCTTCCATCCGGGCCGCCTGCCGTTCCCGCTGATGCACATCGACACGACCTGGAAGTTCCGGGAGATGATCGAGTTCCGCGACCGCATGGCGCGCGAGCTCGGCTTCGAGCTGATCGTGCACACGAACGAGGAGGCGCGTCGCGGCCGGCGTCAGCGCCGTTCACGCACGGCTCCAAGTACACGGACATCATGAAGACCGAGGCGCTGAAGGCGGCGCTGTCGAAGCACCAGTTCGACGCGGCCTTCGGCGGCGCGCGCCGCGACGAGGAGAAGTCGCGGGCCAAGGAGCGGGTGTTCTCGTTTCGCGATGCCCAGCATCGCTGGGACCCGAAGAACCAGCGCCCGGAACTGTGGAACATCTACAACGGGCGCATCCACCAGGGCGAGAGCATCCGCGTGTTCCCGCTGTCGAACTGGACCGAGCTCGACGTCTGGCTCTACATCCACCTCGAGAAGATCCCGGTCGTGCCGCTGTACTTCGCCAAGCCGCGCCCGGTCGTCGATCGCGACGGCATGCTGATCATGGTGGACGACGAGCGCCTGCCGCTGCAAGAAGGGCGAGAAGCCGCGCATGGAGACCGTGCGGTTCCGCAGCCTCGGCTGCTATCCGCTGTCCGGCGCGCTGCGCTCGACGGCGGCGGATCGCTGACGGCGATCATCGAGGAGATGCTGGTGACCCGCACTTCCGAGCGCCAGAGCCGCGCGATCGACTTCGACCAGGCGGCGGCGATGGAAAAGCGCAAGCGCGAGGGTTACTTCTGATGGCCGCCGTGAAGCTCGAGGATTTCCTGCGCCGCCACGAGGCCAAGGACCTGCTGCGCTTCATCACCTGCGGCAGCGTGGACGACGGCAAGAGCACGCTGATCGGCCGCCTGCTGCACGACACGCAGCAGATCCTCGAGGACCAGCTCGCGGCGGTGACCTCCGACAGCCGCAAGTGGGGCACGACCGGCGACGAGGTCGACCTCGCGCTGCTCGTGGACGGCCTGCAGGCCGAGCGCGAGCAGGGCATCACGATCGACGTCGCCTACCGCTACTTCGACACCGACGGCGCGCAAGTACATCATCGCCGACTGCCCGGGCCACGAGCAGTACACGCGCAACATGGCGACCGGCGCCTCGACCGCGGACCTCGCCGTGATCCTGGTGGACGCCGCGCGCGGCGTGCAGGTGCAGACGCGCCGGCACGCCTACATCGTCTCGCTGCTCGGCATCCGGCACGTCATCGTCGCGGTCAACAAGATGGACCTGGTCGGCTACGACGAGCAGGTGTTCGAGCAGATCCGCGACGGAATGCCTCGGCTGATCCGCGGGCATCCGGCGTGCGGATGCGCGCGTCGTGCCGGTCTCGGCGCTGAAAGGCGACAATGTCGTGACGCGCGGCGACGGGCATGCCCTGGTACAAGGGCCCGACGATCATCGAGCTGCTCGACACGATCGACATCAGCCGCGACCAGCACGCTCGCGGACCTGCGCCTGCCGGTGCAGTACGTCAACCGCCCGGACGCCGACGTTTCGCGGTTATGCCGGGCACGATCGCCGCCGGCGAGATCGCGGTCGGCGATCCGGTAATGGCGGTGCCGTCGCGGCGGCTGAGCCGGGTGCGCGAGCATCGTCACGCTTCGACGGCGACCTGCGCGAAGCGGCGCGCCGACATGGCGGTGACGGTGACGCTCGAGGACGAGATCGACATCAGCCGCGGCGACCTGCTGGTGCACCCGGACCGCGCGCCGAGCGTCGGGCGCATCTTCGATGCGCACCTGATCTGGATGAGCGACTGCGCCGCTGCTGCCCGGCAAGCAGTACGAGTTCAAGCTCTCGCACCGCTACCTGCGCGGCACGGTCGAGAGCATCCACCACCGCATCGACGTCAACGACCTGTCCGAGCACCCGGCCGACGGAGCTGAAGCTCAACGAGGTCGGCCTGTGCCGCATCGTGCTGGCCGAGCAGGCGGCATTCGACACCTACGCCACCTGTCGTGCGACCGGCGCGCTGATCGTCGTGGACCGCCTGAGCCACGCGACCGCGGGCGCCGGCATGATCCTGCGCAGCGCCGCGCCGCAGGGCGCGCATCACGACGTATCGGTCTTCTGGCAGCCGACGCGCGTGCGCCACGAGCAGCGCGCCAACCAGAAGGCGCAGCAGCCCTGCGTCCTGTGGTTCACCGGCCTTTCGGGCGCCGGCAAGTCCACGATCGCCAATGCGGTGGAGCAGGCCCTGTTCCTGCGCGGGCACCACAGCTACCTGCTGGATGGCGACAACATCCGCCATGGCCTCAACAAGGACCTCGACTTCAGCGATGCGGGCCGGGTCGAGAACATCCGCCGCATCGGCGAGGTCGCCAAGCTGTTCGTGGACGCCGGCCTGATCGTCGTGACGGCCTTCATCTCGCCGTTCCGCAGCGACCGGCGCCTGGTGCGCGACCTGGTCGGAGCCGGGGAGTTCGTCGAGGTCTTCGTCAGCACGCCGATCGAGGTCTGCGAGCAGCGCGACCCGAAGGGCCTGTACGCCAAGGCGCGCGAGGGGACGATCAAGAACTTCACCGGCGTCAGCTCGCCCTACGAGGCGCCCGAGGCCGCGGAGATCGAGATCGACAGCTCGAAACTGTCGGTCGACCGAGTGCGTGGACCGCGTGATCCGCTATCTTGAGGCGCACGGGCGGCTGAAGAAGACTGAGGAACTCAGATGCTGATACCGGTAATTCTGTCGGGCGGCGCGGGCACCAGGCTGTGGCCGTTGTCGCGCGAGCTGTATCCGAAGCAGTTCCTGCCGCTGGTCGGCGAGCGCACGATGATCCAGGAGACGGCGCTGCGCAGCGCCGGCCTGCCGGATGTCGCCGCGCCGATCGTCGTCTGCAACGAAGCACACCGGTTCCTGGTAGCCGAGCAACTGCGCCAGGTGGGCGTCAACGCCGCAGGCGATGCTGCTCGAACCGGTCGGGCGCAACACGGCGCCGGCGGTCGCGGTCGCGGCGCTCGCGGCGCTGGCAGGGACGCGAAAAGCGCGCGGCGACGCGAGCCGACGCTGCTGCTGGTGCTGCCTGCGGATCATGTGCTGGCTGACACTGCCGCGTTCAGGCGCGCCGTGGAACTGCGATGCCCGCCGCGCGCGAGGGCACTCGTGACCTTCGGAGTGGTGCCAACGCACGCTGAAACCGGCTACGGCTACATCCGCGCGGCCGCGGCAACGGGCCCGGTACGGCCGGTCGCTGCATTTGTCGAGAAGCCGGATGCCGCAAAGCGCGCGCCGCAGTTCGTCGCAAGCGGCGACTACCTGTGGAACAGCGGCATGTTCCTGCTGCCGGCGCCGGGCTACCTCGACGAACTGGAGCGTCTCGATCCGGCGATGCTGGCGGCCTGCCGACAAGGCCTTCGAGGCCGCGGAGCACGACCTCGACTTCATCCGCCTCGATCGGCGGCGTTCGAGGCCTGCCGCGTCCGATTCGATCGACTACGCGGTGATGGAAAAGACCGATCGCGCGGTCGTCGTGCCGCTCGATGCCGGCTGGAGCGACGTCGGGTCCTGGGCTTCGCTGCAGGACGCGCTTGCCGGCATGATGCCGCGGGCAATGTCACGCACGGTGACGTGCTGACCGAGGATTCGACGGATTGCCTGCTGTTATTCGACCGACCGGCTGGTCGCCACCGTCGGGCTCGATGGCTCACGTGGTGATCGAGACCAGGGACGCCGTGATGGTTGCGCCGAAGGGCCGCGTGCAGGACGTGAAGCTCCTCGTCGAGCGCATGAAGAAGGCGGGGCGCAGCGAGCCGGGGCTGCATCGCGAGGTGTTCCGGCCCTGGGGCAGCTACGACAGCATCGACGCCGGCGAGCGTTTCCAGGTCAAGCGCCTGACGGTCAAGCCCGGGCGCGATGCTGTCGCTGCAGAAGCACCGCCATCGTGCCGAGCACTGGGTCGTGGTGAAAGGCACCGCTCGCATCACGCGCGGCGAGGACGTGTTCCTGCTGCAGGAGAACGAATCGACCTACATTCCTGTCGGCACCGTGCACCGGATCGAGAATCCGGGCAGCGAACCGTTGCAGATCATCGAAGTGCAGTCCGGCAGCTACCTGGGTGAGGACGACATCGTGCGTCTCGACGACCACTACGGCCGCAAGGGACGGACGGACTGAGAGAATCTTCGCGAATCCACGCGATTTGACGATTGCCGGGTCCGGATCGTAGTATTACAGTATCTCGATCGATAGAGAAATCGTATGACGATGTCACAGTGTCGCCCAAGTTCCAGGTCGTGATCCCGAAAGCGATTCGTGAAGCGCTCGGGATCAAGTCCGGTGCGCGCATGCACGCGATCCAGTACCGCGGACGCGTGGAGCTGGTTCAGGTAAGGTCGCCGAAGGATGCGCGCGGTTTCCTGCGCGGCATCGATACGACGGTTCCCAGGGACCCGGATCGCACGTGAACGTCGTCGATTCCTCCGCATGGCTCGAATTCTTCGCGGGCGGCCCGAATGCAGGGCGGTTCGCGGCGCCGATCGCAGCATCGGCGAGCCTGCTCGTGCCGACCCTGTCGATCTACGAAGTCTTCAAGAGGATCCTCCAGCAGCGCGGCGATGACGATGCGCTGCAGGCGGTGGCAGTGATGGAGCAGGGGCGGGTTGTCGACTTCGACCGTTCAATTGCACTGGCCGCAGCCCGCATCTCGATCGAACATCAGCTACCGCTGGCGGATAGCGTCATGCTCGCGACGGCGCGGAGATTTCAGGCGACTTTCTGGACCCAGGACGCGGATTTCGAAGGCATGGACGACGTAAAGTATTTTCCCTGGCAAGGATGACGGATTCCAATGACGACAACTCAACTGGTCAAGATGAACGTGCCGCTGCTCGACCTGAAACCGCAGTACGAAGCCCTGAAGCCGGAGCTCGACGCGGCGATGCAGACCGTCGCTGCGTCGCAGCACTTCATCCTCGGGCCTGCGGTGCAAGGCGCTGGAAGACGAGATCGCGCCCTATGTCCAGTGCAAGTTCGGCATCGGCGTCTCGTCCGGCACCGATGCGCTGCTGATCGCGCTGATGGCGCTCGACATCGGCCGCGGCGATGAAGTCATCACCAGTTCCTACACTTTCTTTGCGACCGGCGGGACTGTCTCCCGGGCCGGGGCGCGGCCGATATTCCTCGACATCGACCCGGTGAGCTTCAACCAGGATCCCGCCCAGGTGAAGGATTTCCTGCAGCGGCGCTGCGAGCGTCGCGGCGATGGCGTCTACAACAAGGCAACCGGCGGTCGTGTCCGGGCGCTGATGCCCGTGCATCTGTACGGCCAGTCAGCCGACATGGATCCGCTGATGGAACTGGCGCGGGAATTCGGGCTTGTCAGTCATCGAGGACGCGGCCCAGGCCATCGGCACCGAGTATCCGAAGGGGCGGAGAGTCGGCTCCATCGGCGACATCGGCTGCTTCTCGTTCTTCCCGAGCAAGAACCTGGGCGCATTCGGCGACGCGGGCATGTGCATGACGAACAACCCGCGAATTGGCAGAGCGCATGCGCATCATGCGGGTGCACGGCGGCAAGCCGAAGTACTACCACAAGGTGGTCGGCGGCAATTTCCGGCTCGACGAGTTGCAGGCCGCGGTGTTGCTGGTGAAGTTCCGGCACCTGGAATCCTGGCATCTGGGCCGGCAGAAGAATGCGGCTTTCTACGACAAGGCCTTTGCAGGCGCCAGGCTGGATGGCCGGGTCCGCACGCCGGCCAGCAAGCCCGGTTACCGCCACATCTACAACCAGTACGTGATTCGCGTGCCCGAGCGCGACCGCATGCGGGATTACCTGAAGGAATGCGGTATCGGCACCGAGATTTACTATCCCGTGCCACTGCACATCCAGGGATGCTTTGCGGAACTCGGCTACAAGCCGGGCGATTGCCCGGAATCCATGAAAGCGGCGGCAGAGACCCTTGCCCTGCCGATCTACCCGGAACTCTCCGAGGCACAGCAGCACCATGTCGTCGAGTCCGTGGCGCGCTTCGTGCAGAGCCTCTGATACGCCGATGGACCTTTCCGGCTGCTTCAAGGCTTACGACGTCCGCGGGCGTGTTCCCGGCGAACTGAATCCCGAGTCCGTCTACCGGATTGGCTGTGCCTATGCCGCCTGGCTGCGGCCGAAACGCGTTGCCGTCGGCCGGGATATCCGGCACTCGAGCAAGGAACTCGCTGAGGCCCTGATCCGCGGCCTCAATGACTCCGGCGTCGATGTCGTGGATATCGGCCTGTGCGGCACGGAAGGGCGTCTATTTCGCGACGTTTTCGCTCGGACTTGACGGCGGCATCATGGTGACTGCGAGCCATAATCCGCCCGACTACAACGGCCTCAAGTTCGTGCGCGAGCAGTCGCGACCGATCAGCGGCGACACGGGACTGCAGGACATACGCCTGCTCGCGGAAGAAGGCGCATTTTCGACAAGTGCGAATCGTGGGTCGGCCGAGTCCCTGGACATCCGGCCGTCCTGGCGCAAGCACCTGCTCGGCTACGTGGATCGCGGCAAGCTGCGGCCGCTTTCCATCGTCGCGAACTCCGGCAACGGTGGCGCAGGTATTGCGCTCGACCTGCTCGAGCCGGAGCTGCCGTTTCACTTCACTAAGATCTATCACGAGCCGGACGGCGACTTCCCGCACGGCGTGCCGAACCCGATGCTCGAGGAGAATCGCGAGGTCACCAGCGATGCTGTACGGCGTGCCGGAGCGGACCTGGGAATCGCCTTCGATGGGGACTTCGACCGCTGCTTCTTTTTCGACGAGCAGGGCCGATTCATCGAGGGCTACTACATCGTCGGTCTGCTGGCGTCGACCTTTCTCGCGCGCTACCCCGGCGCGCGCATCGTCCACGATCCGCGGCTGATCTGGAATACGCAGGACATCGTGCGCAAACTCGGCGGCCAGCCGGTGCAATGCAAGTCGGGCCATGCATTCATGAAGGACGGCATGCGGGCAGGCGGACGCCGTCTATGGCGGCGAGATGAGCGCGCATCATTACTTCCGCGAATTCTCCTACTGCGACAGCGGCACGATTCCGTGGCTGGTGATGGCGCAAACGCTATCGGAATCCGGTCAGCCGTTGTCCACGCTGGTGGACGAGCGAATCCGGCTGTTTCCCGCGAGCGGCGAGATCAACCGCAAGATTGCCGACACCCGGGGCGCGATCGAAGCCGTGAGGCAGCGCTACGTGCCGGGCGCCGTCGGCGTGGAATCCATCGATGGCCTTTCGGTCGAGCACGAGCGCTGGCGTTTCAACCTGCGCACTTCCAATACCGAGCCGCTGCTGCGCCTCAACGTCGAATCGCGCGGGGACCTCGCCCTGATGCAGGACAAGACGGCAGAGATACTGGAAGTCGTGGACCGCTACGCCTGAGGGGTACTCGGGCCGAAATCGGCGGCTCAGGCCGTCAAGATCAGCTTGGCCGCGGCAATGACCAGAACAACGGCCATCGCCGCCAGCAACCAGCGTGTGGACAGCCACTTCAGACCCAGCCAGGTGCCGGTCAGGGCGCCTGCGAGTACGGCAAGCGCAAGCCAGGGCAGTGCGGCGGGAAGTGACGCCCAGGTTGCGGTACCTGCCAGGAGCGCTACGGTGGAATTGGCAAGAATGAAGGGCGCCGATATGCCCCCCGTGTGCCGCGGCCCGGCCCAGCCCGACAGCAGCACGATGGGCGAGAGGAAAATCCCGCCACCCGTGCCTGTCAGGCCCGAAAGGAGCCCGATTGCGGCTCCACAGCCGATGGCAGGCAGGATCGGGATCTGGGCCTTGTCGGCGGGGTTCTCGGCCGGAGGCCGCCCGTAGGCACGCCAGGCGAGGACGCCCGAGGACAGGGCAAGCGCCAGGCCGGCCACTACGTAATAAATACTGGTTGAAAGGCGCAGCGAGCCGCCTAGCGCCGCGAAAGGCACGGAACCCAGGAGGAAAGGCCACAAAGCCCGCCACGAGAAATAACCGGCGCCCGCGAATCGATAAAACGTGAAGGAGGCCACGAGGATGTTGAGCGCGAGCGCCGTCGGACGCATGGTCTCGGGGGCGATGGCGACCAGTGCCATCGCGGCGAGATAGCCGGAGGCGCCCGCGTGGCCCACGCTCGTGTACAAGCCAGCCAGCAGGAAAAACGCCGGCAGCAGGATCAGTAATTGATCAGTCGTCAAAGATGGGACTCGTTACAGCCAAGCAAGGTGCAACGGTACCCTCAAATCGAGGCGGAGGTTGGCGAGCAGCGGTAATCGCTTGGGAATCGATCGCCAGGACGCGCAGCCGGCGCGACTAGTGCAAGGCCTGGGCCACGCGGTCAGCGAGCGCCCGGCGCCGGCGCCTTGCGACCAGGGCGACAAGACCGGCGAGCAATTCCGGCACACCCAACGCGCCGCCGCCGCCGCCGGATTTGGGCGGAGGGAGGGGTTGGGTAACGGCATCGCAACGCGTGAACTTTACGGACACGGCGTTGTGGCCGGTTACCGTGACCTGCAGCGTGTGCTGGTTGCAGTCGCTGATCGACGACTGAAATGTCAGCAGATATCCGTTGTTGAGCAGCGAGGAAATGGTTCCGTAGGCAGCCGTGACTGCGGCCGTGTCCGTCGCCTGGATGTAAGCGCCGCCAGTCCTGGCCGCGAGTGCATTGAGCACATTCCGGCCACTCGAGTTGGCATTGGGCAGCGAGATCGAAAATACTGGAATGCCGTCGCTGCCAGCCGCGTCGATCACAGAATTCAGTGTTGCGACCGAAGTATTGTCTTCGCCGTCGCTGATCACGATCACCGCCCTGGGGCCATCCGGAAGCGTGAGGGAAAGCGCACTGAATTGGCCGAGTGCCAGGATGATGGCATCGAATACGTTTGTGGATGAGCCCGGGTAAGGTGCCATGGCCGAACTGACCAGCATGGACGAGCCCGCCGCCCCGTCGATCTCCGTGAACGGCTGCACCAGGGAGGCTCCCTGCGTGCCATTGAACTTGACGATGGCCGCATAGTCGCCTGGCGCCATCGCATTGATGAAATCAACCACGGCCTCCTGCATGGCGATACGCGGCGCACCCTCCGTGCTGGGGCTGTAGTCCATGGCGAAGACCACGGATACATTCTTGCTGGGATTCTGGACCGGCGGCAAAGAGAAATCCGCCGGCTGAAAGCTGATGGGGTTGCCGTCCAGGGTTACCGTGAAGTCGTTGACCGAAAGTCCTCCTTGCGGCTGACCATTCGAGTCGGTGACGGTTACGTACACCTTGATCGGGTTGCTGATGGGGCGCGATTCCACGCGGACATTCACCGCGGCCCGCGCAATCCCTGGTACGGTCGCTGCCGCGAGAACCGCCAGCGCCAGCGCCGGCAGCCACCTGCCACGCTGCTTTGCAACGGCCGGCATGGTGGTCTGAAGATGTAGCGGATGCTGAGAATCGACGAAGCGACGAATTGCCGCTTGGTTCATGTGCGATGCTGCCTCTGGTTCCCGATCCCCACGAGCCTTATTGTGTGCGACCCGTTTCACGCTTCGGGTCATTTTAGTGGCCCGCCAAACGGCGGGATCAAGGGAAACTGTGACCGCCGTCACATCCCGGAGGGCCGCCGGGCCGGTCCCAAGTTCAACCCTGGCATCGCCCGGCCGGCACCGCCTGAACACCATGACGTCGAGAACCGAGCCATGGGGGCATTGAGCGGACATGCGTGGCCACAGCTTTACGCCTACGAGATTGCCGCACCCTAGCCTCCCGGGCGTTATGTCGGATTGGTGTGCGAAATTGCGACGTGTGGCTCAGGGACCACACGAAAAGGATCGCAAAATCAAGCTTGTATGATCACTCAGAAGCCTGTCCTGAGCCCTTCCCCCGATGTCGCAAGCAGCGCCCCAGGGCAGCAAGGCGGCGTCCGCGTGAAGGGACCATTGATCTGCGCGCTATTCGCCATTGCCGTCGGTGCCGCCGTGCTCGCCGGCTGGCTGTTCGATGTGCCGCTGCTGAAATCCATGCTGCCTGGCTTCATCGCCATGAAGCCGAACACGGCATTTGCGTTCGTGCTCGCCGGTGGCTCGCTGCTGCTGCTTTCGGCGTCACCGTTGCCTCGTGCGCGAGCACGGACCGGCCAGACGCTCGCGCTACTCGCTGCGCTGATCGGAGTCCTGACGCTTGGCGAATACGTGTTCGGCTGGCAACTTGGAATCGACGAACTCCTGTTCAAGGATCACGATACGACTGAAGCGTGGAAATTGGTTGCTGGCCGCATGGCCGCATCCACCGCCGTCGCGTTCTTGCTGCTCGGACTGGCACTACTCGCATTCGAATGGGAACCACGTCGCGGCTTGCGGCCCGCTGAGCTGCTGGCGCTGCTGGTCTCCGTATTGAGTTTGATTGCCGGGATCGAATACGCGTTCGGGCATGCCATCACCTACCCGTTTCTTCAGAACACGCGCATGGCGCTGCACACCATTGTCACCTTCGCCGTATTAAGTGTCGGCGTGTTGGCAGCGCGCCCGGCCCTAGGCATCCTTGGGGCGATCCGGGCCGGCATCGGAAGCGCGCTGGAGCGCAGGGTATACGTCGCGCTGGCAATCGGGCTTGTCGCTCTCCTGATTGCAGGCTCGGCGTCGTTTTTCAGTGCCAGGGACTCGGTCGCCCGCTTTGACCGGGTCGAGCATACCCATCAGGTGCGAAGGCAGGTCCAGCTGCTGCTGTCCTCGCTGCAGGATGTGGAGACGGGCAGCAGGGGCTACGCGATCACCGGCAGCCCGAATTACCTCGGACCCTACAAGCGCGCCGCAGCCCAGGCGGATCAGGTCTTTCGGGACCTGGCCACACTGGTGCAGGACAACCCGGCGCAGGTTGCGCGATTGCCTTCGCTCGAAATGCTGTTTCAGCAGCGGATCGAGCATGCAAGGCAGGTCGTAGAGCTCCGGCAGAGCCGCGGCGCCGGCGCGGCCGAACAAATGATCTCCAGCGGCGAAGGCAAGCGCCTGATGGACGCATTCCGTGTCGCGGTCAGGCAATGGGATGCGGAGGAAGTCCTGGTTCTCGCGGTGCGCGCCGGGGAACAGCGGGCGAGCGTCGCGCGGCTGAACTGGACCCTGCTTGCGAGCTTGCTTCTTGCATTGCTCGTGGTGGCTTCCGCCGGCGCCGTCATTCACCGCGACTTTGGCGAGCGTCATCGCGCAGAGGCGGCGCTGCGCGAAAGCGAGGAAAGCCTGGCCATCACGCTGCACTCGATCGGTGACGCGGTGCTCGCGACAGACACCGAAGGACGCGTGACGCGGTTGAACCCGGTTGCGGAGCGACTCACCGGCTGGCCCCTGGTCGAGGCGCGGGGCCGGCCGGTCGACGAAGTGTTCCGGATCGTCCACGAGGAGACGCGCGCGCCAGCCGTTGTACCGGTCGCAAAGGTACTCGCGACCGGCGAGATCCAGGAGCTTGCCAATCATACCGTGCTCATTGCGCGCGACGGCACTGAACACCCGATCGCCGACAGTGCCGCGCCAATCCGCGACTTTGATGGACGAGTGAGCGGCGTGGTGCTGGTCTTCCGCGACGTGACCGTCGAGCGCCGGACCGAACAATTGATCCGGGAACAGAACGCGTTGTTGGAACAACGCGTTCGCGAGAGGACGGTACAATTGCGCGAGAGCGAAGTGCGGTTGAGTTTCGCCCTGCAAAAGAGCCGCACAGGAGGATGGGATCTCGATCTGGTGGACCACAGCGCGCATCGCACGCTGGAGCACGACCGCATTTTCGGATACGAGTCACTCCTGCCGCAATGGACTTACGAGATGTTTCTGGAGCATGTGGTGCCCGAGGATCGCGCCGAGGTAGACCAGCGTTTCCGCGCTGCCGCCGCAGCGCAGGCTGAATGGAACTTCGAATGCCGTATCCGCCGCATCGACGGTGAGGTGCGCTGGATTCTGGCTGCCGGCGAACATCAGCGCGATGAAGCGGGACAAATGCGGCGCATGGCTGGAATCGTTCAGGACATCACCGAGCTCAAGCAGGCCGAGAATGAAGTCCTTGCGCTCAACGAAGACCTGGAGCGGCGTGTCGCGGCGCGCACGGCTGAATTGCATCAAGCCAATCGTGACCTGCGCGACGCCACCGCGCGCATCCGGTCAGTTGTCGATACCGTGGTGGATGGCATCATCACCATTGATGAGCGCGGCACCGTCGCGACCGTCAACCCGGCTGTCGAGCGCATTTTCGGATATGCCGGTACCGAACTGATCGGGCACAACGTGAAATTGCTGATGCCCGAGCCTTATCGCGGCGAGCATGACAGCTACCTCACGAATTACCGTACCACTGGCAAGGCCCGGATTATCGGTATCGGGCGCGAGGTCGTGGGCCGGCGCAAGGACGGCAGCACATTCCCACTGGAACTTGCCGTGAGCGAAATGCAAGTGGACGGCAAACGCTGCTTCACCGGTATCGTGCGGGACATCACGGACCGGAAGGGGGTCGAAGCCCAGCGGGACCGGTTCTTCAACCTGCCGGTGGACATGCTGTGTATCGCGGGCATCGACGGCTATTTCAAGCGGCTCAACCCGGCGTTCAGCGCGACGCTTGGCTGGACGCTCGAGGAATTGCTGGCGCGCCCGTTCATCGATTTCGTGCACCCGGATGACCGCGTCAAGACGATGGCCGAAGTCGAGAAACTCGGCTCCGGCCTTCCGACGATAACGTTCAAAAACCGCTATCAGTGCAAGGACGGATCCTGGAGATGGCTGTCGTGGAAGACCCAGCCGTTCCCTGCGGAAGGCCTGCTTTATGCCACGGCTCGAGACGTGACCGAGAACGTGCTGGCGGAAGTGGCGGGGCGGCGCCTGACAACCGAGCTCGAGCAGGCGCGGCGTGATGCGGACCAGGCGAACCGTGCCAAGTCGCAGTTCCTCGCGGCCATGAGTCACGAGATCCGCACGCCGATGAACGGCGTGATCGGCATGGTCGACGTGTTGCACCAGACCAGTCTGCGGGGTTACCAGGTCGAGATGGTCGACCTGATCCGGGAATCGGCCTATTCCCTGCTCTCGATCATCGACGATATCCTCGATTTCTCGAAAATCGAGGCTGGCAAACTGGAGATCGACAGCCAGCCGCTCGATATCGCGACCGTGGTCAAGACAACCTGCGGCATGCTCGAACACCTGGCCGCACGCAAGGGCGTTGAGCTTACGATCTACGTGGATCCGGAAATTCCTGCGGCGTTGCTGGGTGACGCCGCGCGACTGCGCCAGATCCTGCTTAACCTGGTCAGCAACGCGATCAAGTTTTCCAGCGGTGGGGGACGGCGGGGACGCGTGTCCATGCGAGCGGTCCTCGCCAAGCCGAGGGAGGAACGTGTGGTGGTGGAGTTTCGTGTCGTCGACAATGGCATCGGCATGAGCGATACGATCGTGGCGAAGCTGTTCACACCATTCACCCAGGCCGATGTTTCGACGACGCGGCAGTTTGGTGGCACCGGCCTTGGTCTGACGATTGCGCGCCATCTGATCCGGCTCATGGGAGGTGAAATCACCGTCGAGAGCGAACCGGGCCGCGGCTCGACGTTTTGCGTGCGGATTCCGATGCAGCGCACGCAACTGGAGACTGCGGAGGCCAAGGAGGCGTCGACGGTCACGGGATTGCATTGCATCGTCGTCGGCGGTACTGAAGGCATGTCAGACGATTTGGCGAGCTACCTGGCGCACGCCGGGGCGATCGTGACACGAACTCCGAACCTTGCTTCCGCCCGCGCCGAAGCGGCTGGCTTGCCGCCGGGGCAGCTGATCTGGGTCGTCGATTCAAATCAGGCGAATTCGCCGCCGGATGAGCTGCGCGCCGCGGTGACCGGCCGGCAGGACGCCGACAACCGGTTCGTCCTTGTCGGGCGCGGGCAGCGACGGCGACCGCGCAACGAAGCGGAGGATCTTGTCGCGATTGACGGCAACGCGTTGACGCGCCGAACCTTCCTGAACACTGTTGCCCTCGCTGCCGGGCGAAGCCAGCTTGACGATACCGTTGTTCGGCCTGGCATGGGAGAAAGCGAGTTCCGTCCGCCAGAGCGCTTGCAGGCGGCGCGCGCAGGCAAGTTGATCCTTGTGGCGGAGGACAACGAGACGAACCAGCAGGTAATCCTGCGTCAGCTCGCGGTTCTTGGGTTTGCGGCGGATTTAGTCCGCGACGGGCGCGAGGCTCTGGAGCGCTGGGAATCGGGGAGTTACGCGCTGCTGCTGACCGACCTGCACATGCCGCGCATGGATGGCTACGACCTTGCCCGCGCGATCCGGCTCGGCCAAGCAGGCCAGCCGCGCATACCGATCGTCGCATTGACCGCAAACGCGCTGGCGGGCGAAGCAGAGCGTTGTCGGGCAGCCGGCATGGACGATTATCTCAGTAAGCCGGCGCCACTCGCCGAACTCAAGGCCATGCTTGAAAAATGGCTTCCGGCGGCTGGCGACACGCACCGCCGGCAGCAGGCCACACCTACGGCGACAGCTGATTCCACGGTGCCGGTCGAAGCCGGCATTCTTGCGGGCCTGGTCGGCGACGACCCGGCTGCGCAGCGGAGAATCCTCGGCATATTCTGCGGCAATTTGCCGGTGACTGCGGGGGAACTACGCGACGCCTGCGAAGCCGGAGACGTGGCGCGCGCGGGCGAGGCCGCACACAAGCTGAAGTCTTCGGCGCGCTCAATTGGCGCACTCAGCCTCGGCAACCTGTGCGCGGAGATGGAACAGGCCGGTCGGGCTGGCGATGCGGCGATGTTGGATAAGTTGCTGCCGCGCTTTCTCGCGGAGGTGGCAGCCGTGCAGGTACATCTCGAAGCCTGATAGAGAGTCAAGAATGACGAATCTGTCCTCAATCTGGATCCTCGTGCTCGACGACGATTTGGTCATGCTCGCGATCATTCGCGGCATGCTGTCCAATCTCGGATTTGCCGACGTGACGACCTGCGACAGTGGTCGGCAAGCACTCGAGCGTCTTGACGGGCAGGGCGCCGATCCCGATCTCATCCTGCTGGACCTCAACATGCCGGGCATGGACGGCGTGCAATTCCTGCGCAAACTTGTCGAGCGCCGCTACGCGGGAAGTGTGGTCCTCGCGAGCGGCGAAGACGAGCAGACCCTTCAATCTGCCGAATCTCTCGTCCGCGCGCATGGCATCAGGGCGCTCGGCCACCTGCAGAAACCGATCCAGCCGGATGCGCTCGCCGCGTTGATCGAAAAGTGGCGCCCTGAAACGCGTCGTGAAGCGCGCAGCGCGGCAAAGACCTACACGACGGACGAGGTACGGCGCGCCATCGCGAAGCGCGAACTGGTCAACTACTACCAGCCGAAAGTGGCCATCGCAACCGGTAAAGTTATCGGCGTGGAGACACTCGTGCGCTGGCGCCATCCGGACGACGGCCTCGTGTTTCCGGACCGGTTCATCGGGATCGCTGAGAATGACGGGCTGATCGACTACCTGACCGATGTCGTGATGGGCGACGCGCTCGCCCAGGCCACACGTTGGCTCGACGCGGGCCTCGCACTGCACATTGCCATTAATGTTTCCATGGACAATCTGTTGTCGATCAACTTCCCGGACATCGTATCGAAGCATGCAGCAAAGGCAGGTGTGCCTACGGCGAGCGTGGTGCTTGAGGTCACTGAAAGCCGGCTGATGCCGGATCTGGTCACCGTGCTCGACGTGCTGACGCGCCTGCGAATGAAGCGCTTCCGCCTGTCGATCGACGACTTCGGCACCGGTCATTCATCGCTCGCCCAGTTGCGCGACATGCCGTTCGACGAATTGAAAGTGGACCGCAGCTTCACGCACGGCGCTGCGACCAACGACAAGAAACGCGCAATTTTCCTTGCGAGCCTGAACCTCGCACGGCAGCTCGGCATCGCCGTGGTCGCTGAAGGTGTCGAGGACCAGGACGACTGGCAGTTCCTGCGCAGCCTGGGTTGCGACTTCGCACAGGGCTATTTCATTGCCAAACCCATGCCCGGCGCCGACGTGCCGGCGTGGATCGACGGCTGGACCCTGCGGGTTCGCGAGGGAATCTGAGCTGCAGGATCAGCGCGGCGGTTGCGAATACGGATTGCAAGCGCATGTCGCGCACCGGCGATGACTTCAAATCGCCGGATCGATACAAGGCGCGACTGCACGATCCGCATGGTCTGTCACACGTGACCATCGACGTTCACCCGTGCCCTCGCCATGGACAACCGGAAAGGAACTGTCCGGGTTAGCCAGCCGTTGCGATCGATTTCTCCGAATTTGGAGAGTCGTGATCTGGTTTCCTGGTGAAGGCGGCTGAACGCGTGATGCGGTCATAACCGTCGATTCGCATACAGGGCGGGATGGCGCCACTCGACAATTCATACTAACCAGACTAGACTAAGTGCAAGTGAGTGGCGCCTGAGGAATCCATGACCACGATCAACATCTACGACGCGAAGACGCAACTCTCGAAGCTTGTCGAGCAGGCCGCTGCAGGCAAGGACGTCATCATTGCGCGCGGTGGCAAGCCGGTCGCGCGGCTCACGCGCCTTGCGCGGCCGCCTCGCGAGCTGCGCTTCGGTGTCCTCAAGGGCAAGGTCAAGGTCGCCAAAGACTTCGATGCGCCGCTCCCGGTGGCGGTCCTGGCGAAGTTCGAGGGCCGTTGATGCGCCTGCTGCTCGACACACACGTCTTTATCTGGTCGGTGATGGCGAGCCGGAAGCTCAAGGCGGACGCGCGGGCCTACCTCGCTTCGGCGCAAGCTGTGTATGTGTCCGCCGCCTCGATCTGGGAAATCGCCATCAAGGCGCGGCTCGGCAAGATCGAAGGCGACGCCCAGGCCTTCGCTGCAGCGATCGAAGCCAGCGGATTTGAGGAACTGGCGGTGACCGCCGCCCATGCCGCGGCGGTTGCCAGGCTGCCGTTGCATCACTCGGATCCCTTTGATCGCTTGCTCCTCGCCCAGGCGTTCAGTGAGCCGCTGCGGCTCGTGACGGCGGACCGTGCACTCGCCATCTATGGGGGTGCGGTCGAGGTGCTCTAGACGCGGCGAGCTGGAGAGAGCGCAGCGACTTGATTTACGTGGTGGGCGATACCGGGATCGAACCAGTGACCCCTGCCGTGTGAAAGCAATAATGGCGTCTTTCCTCGTCTACCGCTGTTGCTGTCCCGTAAAATCTGAATCCGCAACCCAAAGCCGCCCTTCAGGAGGGGAGGTTTCGACATGGCCCGCGCATTAGACATTACTCGAATTGCTTGCGCTATTCTCGTATTCGTCAGCGGCCTTATGGGTTTGGGCATCTTTGGTTGGGAGCCTCCTATCGCGGGCCCAGCGGCTCGGCCTTTTCAACTTGCTATGCATGAAGCTGGTTACTTCTTGCCAATCATGACGGTCGTTTTTCTGGCCACTGGAATTAGCTTCACGATAAATCGCTATGCTGCGCTTTCCGCGATTGTGCTCTTTCCAATTTCGCTCAACATATTGTTATTCCATTCAGTCTTGGAGGCCGGTCAGTTACCGGCGGCAGCTGCACTCTTCGTCATCAATTGTTTTCTGCTATGGTATTACCGAGCCGCGTATGCGCCGATATTAAGGGCGATTCCATAGCGATTCGACTGGAAAGTGGGCGAATGACGAACGACTGCTGCTGACCCTTTCCGGACGGTCAGAAATATTGCCGTTTTGAATACCTACTGAGCCAACATAATGAAGCATATCTTGCCATTGGCTCTGATGCTCATTGCCGCGAGCGATTCGCTCGCGCAGACCGGCGAATCAGACCAGCTCAAGGATTTTGTCAACAAGTATGAGGAGGCCTGGCAGTTTCATGACGCTGAACGCCTGGCGGATTTCTTCGGTGAAGATTCCGACATGATTGTCGGTATCCAACCGAGAATTGTCGGGAGGGCCGCGATTGAGACGTGGTGGAGCCAATATTTCTCACGCATAGATAGCGGCCGTGTCATTGCAATATCGATTGAGTCAGATCGCGTTCTGAGTCCTAGTATCGCGATTCTCAACGTTGCTACGACAACAAGCGGAACTCACTCGGAGACAGACGAAACTCTGGAACCCCGAAAGGCGCGCGGAACATGGGTAGTGATCCGTAGTAGCGGCGACTGGAGAATATCTGCGTTACGGGCACACTCTCCCATCGGTGAGCTTCGGGAAGCGCCCGGCACAGACAAATAGATCGTGGCCGACCGCTTGTGGCCGTACTGAGACGTTCACCTTGAAGTGGTAGAATCGGCTGCTGGTGACCCAGGCCAGCCGTTGCAATGTGAGCCTATGTACTACTGGAACCGGCTCCTAATGACAAGCAACCGGGGCCAACTGAAAAATGGATCGAACCAAATGAAAGCAATAGCATTGATTATTGCGTTGGCGCTTGCTGCATTAAATGTTGGCTGCAACTCGTTCAAAGATGATGAACTTGATGCCAACAAAAACCTGGTACGGAGATTCACGGACATCTCGAATGCAAAGGACTGGGACCAGCTTTCTGAAATTGTTGCCGTCGATTTCAAGCGGCATAGCGCAGCGACCGCAGGCCAGCCTGTCCGGTCACTTGATGAATTTGTTGATCTCCAAAAGTCCTTTCTCGCTACATTTCCCGATCAGCACGTACAACTCGACAACATCATCGCGGAAGGGGATTTTGTTGCGATTCGCGCGATCTATACAGGAACGCAAATGGGGCCAATGGGAGATGTGCCGGCTACGGGCAAGTCAGTGGATGGCCCATTCATCGCCATCTTTCGAATCGAGTCTGGCAAGCTCGCCGAGCTTTGGGTGGAATGGGATAACGTTTCCATGTTGACGCAGCTCGGGCTGTTCCCACCCGCACCGCCGGCACCCGAATGACCGGAATTGGCCGCAAGCCGCCGTCTGGTGGCTCGTGAGATCCTACGTTCAGCGAAGCAAGAAAGGGGCCGAAGCCCCTTAGGTTAGAGCGCTCCCCGTTCGGCCAGCGACGTGACCACGTCGCCGGCGATGACTTCTTCGAATGTGGCTTCACGGAAGCCGGTCTTGGCTAGAACGTCGCAAGATCTACATTGCGGTGACCGACACCAAGGCCGAGAAGCTCGGGCAGTTGCGCATCATCGACGATTCGGGGGACGACTACCTCTATCCCGCCAAGCGTTTCGTGGCCGCGGATCTTCCGCAATCAATCCGAAAGGCTGTCTTGCACGCTGCATAGCGATGCAGCACTTGGCAGTAGCTGCGCTCCAAACTACAAGCGTGGCGCCCATGTGGAGGGCGGAAGGACGGCGCCGAAGCAAAGCACGCTGCGGCGTTCCTTCATCACGCCGGCATTCGTAGATGGAATGGCGACGCTCGATGTCGCGCGTCTCGTCGGTACGTCGATCGACATGGTCGAGAAGTACTATTGGTCAGGCACCCACAAGCTTTGCGCCTTCGACTCGCGCCGCGGCCCGATCGAAGGTCATCAAGGGCAATCGACCTGCTGACGCGGCACACCCGAGGTGGAGGCATTCGGCGAAGTCGGCGCGGTTAAGCCGGTAGTATGCCATCGCATGCTCGACGGCCGCCTCGTCCTGGAACACAAGTTCGCGGGTCTCGAGCAACGACGACAGCGCGGCAAGTACCAGCTCCTTGCTGTATTCGTACCGCGATCGCAGCACCCATTCCAGCTCAAGCACTACCGTGAGCGGCACGAACAGGCTCTCACCGTTGCGTGCGGCGCGTTGCATCAAGGCCTTGGCTTGCGCGCTCTGCCGGGCGTCGTCCGCCGCGAGCAACCGCACGATTACGTTGGTGCCAACGCTCGGCACGGGAACGCGCTACCGGCTCCCGCCAAAACGCATGTCCTGGATCCGGACTTTCTTTGCCGGCTTCGGCACGCTGCCCGCCAGGTCGGCGATCGACCGCACTTTGGCCCGCATCACGACAGTTCCGTCGACAAGGCGCGTGAAGACCACCCGGTCCTGGGCCTTGAGGCGCAAGGATTTCCGGATTCCGACCGGGATCGTGATCTGGCCTTTGCTAGTCACCGCTGCTTCGCTCATTCCTGTCTCCTTACTTTATAGTATATTGTAAGTCATGATCATTCGAATGGTCAATACGGCGAACATACGGCGGACAGTTGTGACGCTGGTCACTTTCATCCCCACCGAATCGTCCCATGCTTGACAACCCCAGTTGGTAGGTATAATAACCACCATGAAGAGCGAAGACTTGATCCGGGAGCTGAAGAAAGCGGGCTGGATCGAGGATCGGATATCGGGCAGTCATCATGTTTTCAAGCACCCCACGATTGCGGGGCACCTTACGGTGCCGCATCCCAAGAAGGACTTGGGCAAAGGGTTGGTGCACAAGATCAGGAAACAGGCGCGATTGAAATGAAATTCACGATTGCAATTGAAGCGGGTACGAAGAAAAGCGCATTCGGCGTCGTCGTACCGGATTTGCCGGGCTGCTTCAGTGCCGGCGATACCGTCGAGGAAGCCTTCGATAAGGCGCGGGAGGCGATCGAAGCTCACTGCGAGGTCCTGGCCGAGACCGAGAAGAAACTGCCGCAGCCCAGGCCGATGACCGCATGGCAGGCGGATCGTGAGTACAAAGGCTGGACGTGGGGGATTGTGGACGTTCCCGTCGAAAAGTATTTCGGGCCGGCCGAGAAGATCAATATCACGGTGCCCGCGTCGACGTTGCGACGCATCGATGAATACGCGCACAAGCACGGAGAGACGCGATCTGGTTTCCTGGTGAAGGCGGCTGAACGCGTGATGCGGTCATAGCCGTTCAGCTGTCCTACACGCTGCATCGCTATGCAGCACTTGGTAGTGGCTGCGTCTCAACCCCGTCTGGTGGGCGACACGCGCTGGTCTGCAATCCGATTCAGGTTTCCGTACCGCTGTCCGTACAGCGATCTCGGGTTCTGCGAGAATAGTATAACTATTTGATTAATATGGTGGGCGGTACTGGGATCGAACCAGTGACCCCTGCCGTGTGAAAGCAGTGCTCTACCGCTGAGCTAACCGCCCGCCGCGGCCCGCGATTCTACGGGCCGCTGCCGTCGAGGGTCAACGCGATACAATCGCGCGCTCCATGACCGTACGCACCCGTTTCGCCCCGAGTCCGACCGGCCTGCTGCACATCGGCGGCGTGCGCACGGCGCTTTTCTGCTGGCTCTACGCGCGCCGCCACGGCGGCGTGTTCATCCTGCGCATCGAGGACACCGACCGCGAGCGTTCGACGCCCGAGGCCGTGCAGGTGATCCTGGACGGCATGGACTGGCTCGGCCTGCACGCCGACGAGGGGCCGTTCTACCAGACCGAGCGCTATCCGCGTTACCGCGAGGTCATCCGCCAGTGGCTGGCCGAGGGCAAGGCCTACCATTGCTATTGCTCGAAGGAAGAGCTCGAGCAGATGCGCAACGACCAGCTGGCGCGCAAGGAGAAGCCGCGCTACGACGGCCGCTGCCGCAACCGCAAGGAAGCCGCGCGAGGGCGTCACGCCGGTCGTGCGCTTCAGGAATCCGACCGACGGCGCGGTCGTCGTGGAGGACGCCGTGCACGGCAATGTCGTGTTCCAGAACGCGGAACTCGACGACCTGATCATCGAGCGCTCCGACGGCAACCCGACCTACAACTTCTGCGTCGTGGTGGACGACTACGACATGAAGATCACGCACGTGATCCGCGGCGACGATCACCTGAACAACACGCCGCGCCAGATGAACATGCTGCGCGCGATGGGCGTCGAGCCGCCGGTCTATGCGCACCTGCCGATGATCCTCGGACCGGACGGCACCAAGCTCTCCAAGCGCCACGGCGCGGTGTCGGTGCTGTACTACCGGGAGGAGGGCTACCTGCCCGAGGCGCTCCTCAATTACCTGGCGCGGCTCGGCTGGTCGCACGGCGACCAGGAGATCTTCACGCTCGAGGAGATGCGCGAGCTGTTCGACATTGCCGATGTCAACAAGTCGGCCTCGGCGATCAACCCGGACAAGCTCGCGTGGATCAGCCAGCAGCACATGATGCGGCTGCCGCCGTCACGGATCGCGGTCGAATTGCGCTGGCAGCTCGAGCGGCTCGGCCTGGACGTCGCGAAGGGGTCCGCCGCTCGAAGCGATCGTGATGGCACAGCGCGAGCGCGCGAAGACGCTGAAGGAAATGGCGCTGGCCAGCCGTTTCTTTTTCGATGCGCCCGCGAGCTACGAGGAGAAGGCCGCCCGCAAGCACCTTGCACGCCGAGTCGCAAGCCGCTGCTGGAGCAGGCGCGCGCGGTGCTCGGCCTCGCTGACCGAGTGGACCGCGCCGGCGATCCACGAGGCGATCCAGGGACTGCGCGGAGCGCAGCGGCGTCGGGCTCGGCAAGGTCGCGCAGCCGCTTGCGCGTCGCGGTCTCGGGCGGCGGCGTGTCGCCGCCGATCGATCAGACGCTCGCGATCCTGGGTCGCGAGCGAGGCGATTGCGCGCATTGATCGCGCGATCGCAGCCGTTCATTTGCCATAATCCATGCGCCTATTTTTGTGACCGCGATCACGTTCTCCTGTGGATGGCTCTGACCGGCGGAGGGTATAGTCGAAAAAAATGAATGTCGGCTGGTGCGGGTGACACCACGGCGATTGGCGTTGCAGAATAGGGGAAGCTCTGTGCGCACATGCGGTAATTGCTCCGCCAGAATTGCTCTGGTTCGTCTCTCCCTATTCCTCGTTTTCCTGATTCAGGCATTTCCCGGCAGCGGCTAACAGCACGCAGGGTGCCTGGTCGCCCGTCAAGCCGTGGCCGTTGATCGGCTTGCATTCGGTGTTGATGCCGGATGGCCGCGTGCTGACCTACGGCACGAAAGCGGACGGCACCCAGACCGGCATCTTCATCTACGACGTGTGGGATCCGTCCGCCGGACTGGATGCCGGGCATCTGACGATGCCAAACACGACCGGAACCGACTTGTTCTGCAGTTCGCAACTGGTTCTGCCTGAGGGCGGCGGGGTTTTCATCGCGGGCGGGGACAACTGGACCGGCTCGGGAACCACCAATACGGGCAACAACAACAGCAACGTATTCAATTACAACGACAATACGCTGACCCGCAATAACAACATGAACCGTCCGCGCTGGTATTCGGGGTCCACGGCACTGCTGAACGGCGAGGTTTACATCCAGGGCGGCTCCGGCGGCACGGATCGCCCGGAAATCCGCGGCGTGAACGGCGTTTTTCGCCTTTTGCAGAATGCCAATACCAGCAACCTGGTTTACATGTATCCGCGCAACTTTATCGCGCCGGACGGCCGGATATTCGGTTACGACGGCAACGGCGCGATGTACTACGTCAACACCAGCGGACTCGGCAGCTTGACCAACAGCGGTCAATTCACCGGGCCGACCGGCACCGATTCAAGCGCCGTCATGTTCCGCCCCGGGCGCATTCTCCAGTTCGGCGGCAATTCGAACGGTGCGCTCGTCATCGACATTACGGGCGGCAGCCCGGTCGTTACGACGACCCAGCCCCTGTCGACCCAGCGCCGCCTGGTGACAGCCACGGTTCTTGCTGACGGCAAGGTTCTCGCCACCGGCGGCAGCAGCGTCTGGAATGAGATGACCAACGTCAACTACAGTGCCGAGATCTGGAATCCCAGCACCGGCCAGTGGACCATCGGCGCGAGCGAGATCAAGGCGCGCCTGTATCACTCCACCGCACTGCTGCTGCCCGATGCCACGGTACTGGTGGCCGGCGGCGGGGCGCCGGGCCCGCAGAACAACACGAACGTCGAACTCTATTACCCGCCTTACCTGTACGCCGCCAACGGCACATTTGCCGCCCGCCCGGTCATTGATTCGGCACCGACCGCCATCGACATCGGGAAAACTTTTGCGGTGGATTTTTCTGCGTCACAAACCATCAGCCGCGTGGTGATGATCAAGACCGGGTCGGTCACGCACAGCTGGAACATGGAACAGCGCTTCGTCGAACTCACATTCCAGCAAAACGGCAATCGACTGATGGTCCAGGCGCCGACGCATGCGGCCGACGCACCACCGGGCTTCTACCTGCTGTTTGTCATCAATCCAGCCGGAACACCCTCGGTGGCGAAGATTGCCAGGGTGGGCGTCGCGGCGATACCCAACCCGGCGGTCGTACCGAGCCTCACCAGTCCCGGCAATCAAAACGGGCAGGCTGGGGTGCCGGTCTCGCTGCAGC
>CAVPJJ010000007.1:0-139820 GCA_963705405.1 uncultured Gammaproteobacteria bacterium
CTCGCGCGCATTGCGGCGCGCGCGCCGGAACGCCTGCTGCGCGTCGAATGGGGCAAGTCACGTGTCACGCGATTCCCGGTGGATGTGGCAATTCACGCAATGGATCGGCGTGGACTCGTGCGCGACGTGAGCACCCTGCTGGCGGACGAGAAGATCAACATCGAGCGCCTGACGACGCGCACCGATGCCGCTGAAGGCAGCGCCGACCTGTCGCTCAGGATTTCGGTCCCGGGTCTTGACGATCTTGCACGCCTGCTCGCGCGCCTGGCCGCCCTGCCGGGCGTGATCATGGCGCGGCGTCGCGTCTGATCCGGACGCTCAGCGATTCGGTATGTCGATCGCCCGCTTGTCGGCGGCCAGTGCAGCCTCGTGCATCGCCTCGGACAGCGTCGGGTGTGCGTGGATAGTCCGCTGCAGGTCCTCGCTGCTCGCTGAATATTCCATCGCGAGCACGGCCTCCGCGATCAACTCGCCGGCCATCGGCCCGATGACGTGGATGCCGAGGATTTCGTCGCTCGCGGTATCGGCGATGATCTTGCAGAAGCCCGCTCCCGCTTCCATCGCACGCGCCCGGCCGCTGGCCGCGAACGGGAAACTGCCGGTCTTGTAGGGCCGTCCCGCCGCCTTGACCTGTTCCTCGGTCTGGCCGACCCAGGCGATTTCCGGCGCCGTATAGATGACCGAAGGGATGGTCCGGTAGTTGACGTCCCCGTACAGACCCGCAATGCGATCGGCGACGGCAACGCCCTCCTCCTTGCCCTTGTGCGCGAGCATGGGGCCCCGCACGCAGTCCCCCACCGCCCAGACGTCCGCAGCCGCCGTGCGGCACTGCTCGTCGACCTTGATGAATCCGCGCTCGTCCAGGGTCACGCCAGACCCCTCGGACAGCAACCCCGCGGTGAACGGCCTGCGCCCGATCGCGACTACCAGCCGGTCGACGACGAGCGACTGCGCGCTTTTCGCATCCGCATAGCTGACATGCACACCGTCCGCGCGGATCTCGGCACCGGCCACCTTGGCGCCCAGGCGGATGTCGAGCCCCTGCTTCTTGAAATGGCGGGCCGCTTCTTTCGCAACCTGCCCGTCAGCAATGGGCAGGAACTGGTCGAGGGCCTCGAGTATGACGGTCTCGGCACCGAGCCGGCGCCAGACGCTTCCGAGCTCGAGTCCGATGACCCCGGCGCCGATCACGCACAGACGTTTCGGCACCTCCGTGAATTCCAGCGCGCCCCAGGAATCGACGATGCGCTTGCCGTCCAATGCAACGCCCCGCAGCGGCGTGGGCTCCGATCCTGATGCGAGCACGACATGCCGCGCTTGGAGCACCTTCTTCGCACCGTCGTGAGACGTGAGCTCCACCTTGCGCCCTGCGAGGAGCCGGCCATGTCCGGTGAATGGCGTGACGCCTGCAGCTTTGAACAGCGAAAGAATGCCCTGCGTGCTCTGTCGTACGATGGTTTCCTTGCGCTTCTGCATCATCGCGACATCAAAGCCGACACTTCCCAGCTTGAGTCCGTGCGCGCCGAATTCATGCTGGGCGCGGTGGAACAGCTCGGAGGATTCCAGCAGTGCCTTGGACGGTATGCACCCCGCATTCAGGCAGGTGCCGCCAAAGGCAGGTGTGCCATCGCGATTCTTCCACTCGTCGATGCACGCGACAGTCAGCTTGTTTTGCCCGGCACGGATGGCCGCGGGATAGCCCGCGGGACCACCGCCGATCACGATGACGTCGAAATTGTCGGCCATGAACCCTCTCTTTCAGACCTGCAGCATCAGCCGGGCCGGATCCTCGAGCACTTCCTTGACGGCGACCAGGAACTGGACCGCTTCGCGCCCGTCGATGATGCGGTGATCGTAAGTCAACGCGACATACATCATGGGCCGCACGACGGGCTGCCCGTCCACGGCGACCGGACGCTGCTGGATCCTGTGCATGCCGAGGATGGCGCTCTGGGGCGCATTGACGATCGGCGTGGAAAGCAGCGAGCCGAATACGCCGCCATTGGTTATCGAGAATGTTCCGCCCGTCAGCTCTTCGAGCTTGATCGTGCCGCTGCGTGCGCGTTCCGCAAATCCGGCGATGCCACTCTCGAGTTCGGCAAAGCCCATCCGATCCGCATCCCGCAGGATCGGGACAACCAGGCCGCGATCGGTCGAGACCGCGACGCCGATGTCATAGTATTCGTGGTAAACGATGTCGCCGCCCTCCACCGACGCATTGACCACGGGATAGCGGCCGAGTGCCTGGATGCAGGCCTTGACGAAGAACGACATGAAGCCGAGGCGGACGCCGTGACGCTTTTCAAATGCGTCCTTGTAACGCGACCGGATGGCCGACAGTGCCTCCATGTCGATCTCATTGAATGTCGTCAGCAGCGCCTGCGACTTTTGCGCCTCCACCAGGCGCTCGGCAATGCGGGCGCGTAGCCTGGACATCGGTACGCGCCGGTCGGCACGTTCTCCCGGGGGCTGCGACGCGGGCCGACTCGAATCCAGATGATGCGCCACGTCGCTCTTGGTTATCCGGCCATCGCGACCGCTGCCGGAAATCTCGCCCGCGGCCAGCTTGTTTTCCTCCACCATGCGCTTGGCCGCAGGGGACAGCTTGGCGGGCGCGTCTTCTTTTTTCGGAGCAACAGCTTTCGGCGGCGCGGCCGTTGCAGGTGCTGGCCTGGCAGAGGCTTGCGCGGGCTTGCCTGCTGCGGGCGCTGCCTTGCCCGCCACGGCGGATTCGTCGATGACAGCGAGCAACTCGCCGCTGCCGACCGTCGCACCGGCGTCCTTCTTGAGGGCTGTGAGCACGCCGGTAACCGGTGCCGGCAGCTCGAGGACCACCTTGTCGGTCTCGAGGTCCGCCAGGTTTTCATCGCGGCTTACGGTGTCGCCGACCTTTTTGTGCCAGGTGACAAGCGTCGCGTCCGCGACGGATTCGGGCAGCTGCGGAACCCGGACTTCAGTTGTCATGATCCTTTCCTGCTCAAGCGGGCGGCCTCCTGCTCAGATTCGCGCAAAGCAGCATGGACCAGCGCCTGCTGCTCCTCCACGTGCAGGGCGTAGACCCCGGTTGCCGGTGCTGCGGCGCTTTCGCGACCCGCGTAGCCAAGTGAATGCTTTGTACCGAGGCCCGCCTGAAGCCGGTGCCGGATCTGGTACCAGGCGCCCTGGTTCTGCGGCTCCTCCTGGCACCAGACGACCTCGCGGGCGCTCGAGTAACGCTCAATGATCGCCTGGTACTCAGCGACAGGAAACGGATAGAGCTGCTCGATCCGGACCAATGCTACATCGCTCAACTGATCTGCGCGACGCCCGTCCAGCAGGTCGTAATAGACCTTGCCGCTGCAGAAGACAAGCCGCTTGACCTGGGCGGGCGGTATCAGGTCGTGCTCATCGATGACCGTGTGAAAATAGCCCTCGGCCAGGTCGGACATCGTCGAAGTCGAATGCTTGTGCCGCAGCAGGCTCTTTGGCGTCATCACGATGAGCGGTTTGCGCAGCAACCTCAGCATCTGACGCCGCAGCAGATGGAACATTTGCGCAGGCGTCGAGGGCACGCATACCTGGCAATTCATTTCGGCCGACAGCTGCAGGAAGCGTTCGATCCGCCCGGAGCTGTGCTCCGGCCCCTGGCCTTCATAACCGTGCGGCAGGAACAGCGCGATGCCGCACAGGCGTTCCCACTTGGCTTCGCCCGAAGTGATGAACTGGTCGATAACCACCTGTGCGCCATTCGCAAAGTCGCCGAACTGGCCTTCCCAGATCACTAGCGTATCGGGGTCCGTGGTCGAAAACCCGTACTCGAAACCGAGTACGGCTTCCTCTGACAACGTGGAATCGGTCACCCTGAACTGAGCCTGCCGCGGATCGAGATTCGCGAGCGGTACGTGGGTCTTGCCCGTCACCTGGTCGTGCAGTACGGCATGGCGGTGAAAGAATGTTCCTCGCGCCGAATCCTGGCCGGTCAGACGGATGCGATGGCCCTCGGTGAGCAATGCCGCATAGGCCATGGTCTCGGCGGCACCCCAGTCGAGCGGAAGCTCACCCGCGTACATGCGCCTTCGGTCATCGATGATGCGCGCGACGCGGGGATGAATCACAAAGCCTTCCGGCAACTGTGTCAGGCGATCCGCGAGTCTTTTCAGCCGCGCCGGCTCCACCGTGGTTGCCGGCTTCTCGGACCAATCCGCGCCGGCGTATCGGCTCCAGTCGACTGTGTATCGATTGCCGGTCGTGCCGGCGAAGGCGCGCGCCTGCGGCCGCCCCTCGTCCAGCCCGCGGCGGTAATCCTCGACCATTTGCGCAGCCTCGCCTTCCGCGAGGATCTCATCCTCCTCGAGCCGGCGGCCGTAGATCTGTCGCGCAGTAGGATGCTGGCGGATCGCCTGGTACATCAGCGGTTGCGTCGCCGCGGGTTCGTCGGCCTCGTTGTGCCCATGCCGCCGGTAGCAGACCAGGTCGATCACGATGTCCTTGCGGAACTTCATGCGGTAGTCGAGTGCCAGCCGGCTGACGAATACGACCGCCTCGGGGTCGTCTGCGTTGACGTGAAGTATCGGTGCTTCGATCATCTTCGCCACGTCACTGCAGTAGAGCGTCGAACGCGCGTCCCGCGGGTCGCTGGTGGTGAACCCGATCTGGTTGTTGACAATGATGTGGATCGTGCCGCCGGTGCTGAATCCCCTGGCCTGCGACAACTGCAGGGTCTCCATGACGACGCCCTGCCCGGCAAACGCCGCATCGCCATGAATCAGTACCGGTACGACTGTGGCGCCCGAGCCGTCGCCGCGACGTTCCTGGCGGGCCCGGACCGAGCCTTCGACGACGGAATCGACTACTTCCAGGTGCGACGGATTAAAGGCGAGGACGACGTGGACATTGCCGCGCAGAGTGCGCAGGTCGGCCGAGAACCCCTTGTGATATTTGACGTCGCCGGAGCCCTTGAGGACGGCGAGGTCGACATGGCCCTCGAACTCCGAGAACAGTGAAGACGGCGGCTTGCCGAGCACGTTGACGAGCACATTCAGGCGTCCCCGGTGCGCCATGGCGATGATGACGTCTTCGACACCCGAGGTTCCGCAGCGCTGCACGAAGTCGTCAAGCAGCGGAATCAGAGACTCGCCGCCTTCCAGCGAAAAGCGCTTCTGGCCCACGTACTTCGTGTGAAGGAAGCGCTCGAGTCCTTCCGCTGCTGACAGCTGCCAGAGCAGGTTTTGCTGCTCTTCCTTCGTGAAGCGATGATGCAGGCGCCCTTCCTGAAAGCGATCCTGCAGCCAAAGGCGTTCTTCCGTACGCGAGACATGGGCGAACTCCGCGCCGATGTGGCCCGCGTAAATGCGCCGCAGCTGCGCAAGGATTTCCCGCAGCTTCATCTGGGATTCGACGGCGTTCGTGCGGCTGCCGGTGTGGAACTCGGTTTCCAGATCGGCGTCGCTGAGGCTGAAGTAGGACAACTCGAGCACCCGCGGTACCGGCCGTTCCAGCAGGCCCAGCGGATCGATGTCCGCGATCAGGTGCCCCCGATTCGCATAAATCTGGATCAATCGGGATACGGCGGCCTGCTTCGCCGTATTTGATCGATCGAGTCCGCTTGGTGCGGAATCCGCGCCGGGCAGACTCGGAGATTCAGGCGGTATTACACGCGCCCGCGCTGACACGAGGCGAGCGGGTACCGCGGGATCTGGACCAAGTTTTTCAAAGAACACCTGCCACTCTTCAGATATCGACGCCGGGTCCTGCAGGAATTTTTCGCGCAGCCCCTCGAGATATGGCGCCTGGGCGCTCGAGAACGGGCTCGACTCGTATAGCTCGCGCAGGGAGGGGCTCATGGCGAGTGGAATTATACCGGACCATCCCGGTACGGAAAGAATGTGTTTTCCGCCAATTTGCCGTCTTCGCGCTTGTGTCAGGTCGATGACAGAAAGCCCGCTGCATATCGCCCAGGATCACTCCCGCATCGAAACACGAACACAGGAGCACGATCATGAGTACCGAACTTTCCCCGCGCGTCAGGACTCTCGTTTCCGGCCTGGCAGCGGTTGCAATGACTGGCCTGTTGATGAGCTCGCTGATCGAGTCGCTGAATCCGGCGGCCCTGACGAAGCGCTCCGCCGAGCCCTCAGCGCAGATTGCGTCGGCCCGCGCCGCCGATTACGCGGCCTTCATACGCAGGGCCTGACGCATGTGTCATTACGACGCCCGGCCAGGAACTGGCCGGGCGTCGTTGCGAAGGACACCGCAACCTTTGAGGCGCAATTGGAAAAGCCGATGAACGACGTGAAGCAATTGAGCAGACTCGAAAGGTTCCTGACTCTCTTTACAAAGGTGCAGTCGGGAGAAGGCCGCAGCATCGCAGTGCTTTGCCTGCAGGCATTCATGCTCATGGTGGCTTATTACCTCATCCGCCCGGTGCGCGAGGCGCTGATCCTGACGGAAGGCAGCGCCGAACTCAGGAGTTACGCCGTCGGTGCACAGGCCCTGCTGCTGCTGGCAATCATTCCTGCCTACGGCGTGCTGGTGCGCCGCGTGGCCGCCTGTCGCGTGTTCCAGTGCGTTGCTGTCTTTTTTGCGCTGAACCTGGTCATTTTCTTCCTGCTCGGGCATGCCGGACTGCAGTTCGGCTTCGTATTCTTCGTATGGGCCAGCTTGTTCGGTGTCGTGGCCGTAACTCAGTTCTGGGCCTTTGCAACGGACCTGTTCAGCGTCAGCAGCGGCCAGAGACTGTTCGGCGTGATTGCGGTCGGAGTGTCCGGCGGCGGATTGATCGGATCAGGCCTCGCGTCGGCCAGCTTCGAGTCGATTGGACCCTACGGTTTAATGCTCGCGGCGGCTGTCATTCTCGCCGGCGCCGCCTGCCTGAGCGGATGGGCGCGCCGCTGTGTACCTGTAGCTTCGCGGAGCGCGCAATTGGATGATGTGCAAGCGACAGGTCCCGCGCGGGACAGCACTAGCCGGTGGCTCGGCGGGTTTGCGCTGATCGGCCGCAGTCGCTACCTTGTCGGCATTGCGGCATTGGTCGTTCTGCTCAACTGGATTACATCCACCGGCGATTACATGCTGTCGAACTGGCTCGTGGAGGTCGCGCGTGACAGTGTGCCCCAGTCTCAGGGAGTATTCATCGGCCAGTTCATGGCCAACTATTGCTCGACGATCACGCTGATTGGATTCCTGATTCAATTATTGCTGGTGTCACGCATCATCCACCTGGCCGGGCTCGCGCGCGCACTACTGGTCACGCCGCTCGCGTTTGTCGCCGGTTATCTGTTGATCGGGGTCATGCCGGTATTCGCACTCCTGCAGTCGGTGCTGGTCGTGCAAAAAAGCCTCGATTACTCGTTGCTGAACACGACCCGCAGCGCATTGCTGCTTCCTGCGAGCCGCGAGGAAAAATATCAGGCGAAGACCGCCATCGACACGCTCTTCTACCGGCTGGGCGACCTGCTCTCGACGCTCTCGGTCTTCATAGGCGTGAGATTTTTCACGGACACGCGCATGCAGTTTGTATGGCTGATCCTCGTACTGAGCGTCACGATGACGCTGGTCGCATGGCTCGTCGGGCGGGAATATTCGCGCCGCACCGGATTTGCAGAGGATTCTTCACGGCGCCACCCGGACTCCGTCACCGGCGCCGTACCCGCTTAGCAGCCGGTCCCGGCGCTTGAGCAGGGCCTTGATCTGCCGCGCATGCAGATAGGGACCCAGTTCTTTCTGGAGGACTACAGGATCCAGGGCCTTGAGTCGCTCGGCGAGCGCGGGCGGTACCTGTACTTCGCCACGATACAGGAGCACAGGATCCTTCAGGTAAGTCGGGAAGGCGCGGGTGTGGTCGATCAGCAGCAGCATCCAGTCCTTCGTGAACAGGGCATTTTCCTGAGTGCGGTCCGTGTTGTGAATGAGGATGTCGAAGACATTCATCAGGTTGTACTGGGGCTCGGCCGGGCACCAGCCGTCCGGCTGCAATTTCTGCTCGGTCATCTTGCGCAGGTTGATCGAACCGTCGATCCAGAACTCCAGGATCCCGCGGTGACCATTGATGGTCCGTGAAACTGCGACCGGCACCATGCCAAGTCCCAGCAGGCGGTCGAGCTTGTAGGCTGCCAGTTCATATTGGTACCGGTCGGACTCGTCCAATGCCCCCTTGCTGTCGCGAATTCCGAAATCGGTGGAGAGTTGCTTGAATACCGCGCGCAGCTCGACCCCGTCCTTGCGCAGGGTGACGCGGCGCGGCTTCGTGATGCCGGTATCGAGATCCTCGATGGCCACGACTTCGGCCTGCTCGAGCCACCCCTCGAGTGCATCGTCATCGAGGCCTGCCGGACGTGGGCCGACCGCCCGCGGAAGCTGCTCGGGCTGCAGTTGCTGTCCGGGCCGATCCGGATAGGCAACGCTCCACCGACCTTCATCGAAAACAAGCGCCGCGGGCGATCCCCCGTAGACCTGCTGCAGCATGCCGGTGTCGAGCAGGATTACGCGCCCGTCAAATCGGCTCAGGGCCCTGCCGGTCGGAGAAACGGTGTGCCCCGCGACCACGCGCGAAGCCCCGAGCTCTGCGAGCGCGGCAGTCAGATTCCCGGTTTCGGTGTAGGGATAGCAGAGGGCCTGGCCGCGATACCAGGTGGGGCCTTTGGGCGTGAAGGCCTCCTGGTCCTGCATCGCGAGCAAGGCATTCGATTGTTCCAGGGCACCCAGGCCCGCAATGACCGCAGGTCTTTCCAGGAAACTGACCGGACGAGCGAGGTTCAGTTCACTGACCATCGCATCCCAGGTACGGAGATATTCGGCAAGTTGCGAATGCAGTAATTCATTGGTGGCATCAAGGCCCAGCCGGGAAACAATTTCAGGGAGCCCTGCGTGCACGAGTGCCGTGCCATTGATGACAAGCAGGAATGGCTTGGTCAGGAGCCACGCGCCATACTGCCCCGTCGGGGAAAATGCCTGCCGGTGTCCGAAATAGCCCGCCGGGAATGAAGCATCGAATTCAGCACGTGATGCCCCGGGATCCTGCTGCAGGACACGCTCCCAGGCAGCTTCGTGCAAGCTGCTGTCGCCGCTCCCGGCAAATGCGGAAAATTCAGCCACGCTCACATAACGCAGATCGCCCACGATGTTCATCACTTCGTGGTTGCCGAGGATCACGTGCACGGCTCCGCCCGCGTCACTTGCTTCATGCTCCAGGCGCATCAGCAGGTCCAGGACCTTGCGCGAATCGGGTCCGCGGTCCAGCAGGTCACCCAGACTGACAAGCTGGGTGTCGCCGCCGCGCCAGTGCAGCGACTCGTCGATGACCGCGGTCGTACGCAGCACCGTGAGCAGTTCCTGATAGGCACCATGGACATCCGCGAATACGACCACACGATGCGCATCGTCGATCCGGAAATCCGAATTCGCCGCCGTGGCCGGTCCGCCCAGCAACAGGGCGACCGCGACAATCAGAAAATGACGCATGAGGGGTATGATTATGCATCCCCGCCAGGTGCAAGGAACAGATTCACGGCATGACGACTCTCGCAGGAAAAATAATCCTCCAGCGCAGCCCGCTGTTCCGCGGGCTTTCATCAGCCGCCCTGGATAGCGTAGCGGAGCTCGCCGTACAACGCAGTTTTCGGGGCGGCGAGGTCGTCTTCAGCCAGGGGGACCCTGGCGATGGGTTGTTTGCGGTCATCACCGGCAAGATCCGCATCAGCGCAGGGGCGGCAGACGGCCGCGAAATCTTTCTCAACATCATGGAGCCAGGGGATACCTTCGGCGAAATCGCGCTTCTGGACGGCGGCACGAGAACCGCGTCAGCAACTGCCACGGAATCCTCGGAACTCGTTTCCATCCGGCGCCAGCACTTTCAGGGCCTGCTGGGGCGAGAACCGGCCGTGGCGCTCGAACTGCTGCGTCTCTGCGGCGAGCGACTGCGCTGGACCAGTGGACTCGTGGAGGATGCCGCGCTGCTGGATGTGCCGGCGCGGCTTGCAAAGCGCTTGCTCAGCCTCGGTCAATTTCACGGCAAGCCGAGCAAAGGCGGCTTCACGTTGCGCATTTCCCAGGAAGATCTGGCGGCATTTCTCGGTGTGGCCCGCCAGGTGGTAAACCAGTACCTGCAGGTGTGGAAAAGCCAGGGTTGGGTCGTCCTCAGTCGCGGTACCGTTACCGTGCTCGATGAAGTCGCGATCAGGAAGGCAGCACAGAAAAGCTGACCCTATCGGGTCTTCCAATGATGCGCCGGCCGGATTCGCCCGGCCGGCGACCTGCGCTAGCCCGGGCGGAGGTCACCGTCAGGGCACATAAACGCGCGGGTCCAGGCTGCACTCACCCGCAACCACAGAATAGCCATACGATTTTTCGCGCTTGGCATTCTTCTTGATCTTGCAATCCAGCACTCCGTTGCTCGAGTCCTTGCAATGACCCCCGCGTGAATTCTCGATCGGATCATCATTCTTGTCCTTGAACACGATCCCGAACGCCGGAGGCCGGTCGCCACGCTGATACGGTAGCGACTCGCCCTTTACCGCAAACCAGGAGATCTTCTGCCCCTGTTCACGGCAAACCTGATCTGGCGCCTGATGGCGGGCGTCGCAACTCTCAATGACCTGAAGCACCGCGACTGGACAATTCCTTTCGTCAAATTGCACCAGCAGCGGAATCTCATCCACCTTCCCGGCGTCGGAAGCAGTCATCTGCTGCTCACAGCTGCTGGCCGACAACATGATCACGAACAAGACAACAATGGGAGCCAGCGCGAACGCGGAATCTGTTGTTTTCATGATTCTTCTCCCCTCTGAAATTATCTGGCAATCCGGGAGAAACGCTCCAGGGCGCGCAGCGGTTCGAATTGCGGATCCGCTGCAACGAGATGGCGCGGATATCCTCCCTCGACGGCGACCGCCAGCGCGTCCAGCGCCTTGTCCGGCATACGCAAGCGGGTGTAAGCGACGGCTGCATCATAATAGAGATAGGGGTCGTCGGGCGATAATCGCAGCGTTTCGTCCAGCGCACGGAATGCCAGGTCCTCCCTGCCCAAGCGGGCGTCGTAGGCGGCGAGTTGCACGCGTGTTTCGATGTCGCCAGCGTTGACGCTGAGAGTCTGGCGCGCAAGGTCGGCCGCCATCTCATAGGTGCTTTGCGCCGATTCGCGCTCGCCCAACAGTTCGCGCGCGTCGCCGAGATGTCCCCAGTACCGATGATCCTTGGGCGCGAGACCGACCGCTTTCTCATACATGAGCGCGGACTCGGCCAGGCGACCGAGGAAGAAGTAGGCAGTGCCGACATTCGAATATTCGAGCGCGCCTGGCCCGAGGGCGAGCGCCTTCTTCCAGGCAGCCAGCGCACCGTCGAAGTCGCCCTCCATGTAGCGCGCCGAGCCGAGACCGGTCCACGCGTCGTGATGCGCCGGATCCAGCTCGGTGATCCGTGCATACGCCGCTGCTGCTTCGCTGAATCGCGCCTGGCCGAACAAGAAGCGGCCGAGCGCAGCGTAGGTCCGCCAATAGCCGGACTCGAGGGCGACTGCCTGCCGAAAGTCGCGCTCGGCATCAGCCAGGTGGCCGCGCCGCACTTCCACCTCGGCCAGGCCTATCACGGCTTCTGCGTCGCGCGACGAGAGTCGTTGCACGACCTGATATTGCGCTTCGGCGTCGTCCAGTCGGCCCGACACGAGATACAACTCGCCCAGCGCCTTGTAGGGGTCGGCCTGCAGTTCGTTCAATTTCAGGGTCCGCTGGCAGTCCGCTTCGGCCTTGCTGAACTCTTCGATGTCACGACCGCTGTGGTAGCGGAGCAGGTGCACGCGACAGAGGCCGCCATGAGGCATCGCGAATGCCGGATCGAGCCTGACCGCCTCAAGGTATTCCTTTTCTGCAGCGGCCAGTGTCGCGCTGCTCGTCGGCGCGCGCAGCCACTCGTTGCCATGCAGATAGTGATCGAGTGCCTGTACGTTTTTCGTCGGCGTTGCTTCAAGTTGCTGCAGCGATTCCCTGGACAATTCGACATTGAGGGTTTTGACTATCCTTCGTGCAATTGACGCAGGTCCATCAACAAGCGCTTCACTGCCACCGCTGATTGACTCGGACCACAACCGGTATCCGGTTTCGGTATCGACGAGCTGCGCTTCAACCGTGATCCTGTCACCGGCCTGAAGATAGTTGCCTTCCACGTAATAGCGTACGCCAAGACGCTGGCGGATCTGCGCCGCATCGCGCTGCACCGCAAAACTCGAGACCTGCGAGGTGACGCGCAATTCGCGCAGCCGGGTCAGCAGATTCAGCAATTCGAGCGACAATCCGATGCTGCGGTAATCATCATTCGGCGACCCGAGGTTCACGAATCGCAGAACCGCGATGGAATTCTGCGCCGGTTCCGGCTGCATCCCCGGCTTGTCGCTGGGGCGCCTGCCCTGATCCGCGCCAAAGAAGTCGCTCCAGAAAAGGCCCAGCACGACCGCGAGAGCCAGTGCGCCGGCTCCCGCGGCCGCGAGACGCACCCGTCGCGAGGCGATGCGCGCCATGATTCCCGCGATCCGGCCTGCAAGACCGGGCGGCGCCGCAGGCAGTACCTCGAAGGTCCTGACGGGCTCGGCAATATTCTTGACCTGTCGCACGCCCGCGGCGATGAACTGTGCGGGGACCTTTTGATGTACCTGGTCATGAACCGGCCTCGAAATCAGCACACCCCCTGGCTTCGCGAGCGACTGCAATCGTGCGGCCACATTTACCGTATCGCCGAAAGCGGCACCGCTGTCCTTGATGACATCGCCAAGATTGACGCCGATGCGGAACTGCATGCGTCGTGCCGCGGGGAGCGGCGCGTTTTCGCGCTCCACGCGTTGCTGGATCGCCATCGCGCAGCGCACCGCGTTGACGGCACTGGCAAACTCGGCCATCAGACTGTCGCCGACGCTGCCGAATTCGCGGCCGTCAAACTCCCCGACCAGTCCATCGAAGATGGCGCGGCGGATCTTGAGACCGGCTAGCGTGCCCTCTTCGTCGGCTCCCATGAGCCGGCTGTAGTCGACGACATCAGCCGCCAGGATGGCGGCTATTTTCCGGCTGTCCTTTAGCATGGCGCCCCGCCTGTACCGGCTGAGTATAGGCCGACGGGAAGCTGGCGCCCCGGGCCGGAGTCGAACCGACGACCTGCCGCTTAGGAGGCGGCCGCTCTATCCACTGAGCTACCGGGGCAACTCGGCGCAATGTTACCCGAGGTTCGGCACGATCGGGCCGGCAGGCCGCCAGGCTTCGGCCAGGCGCATCAAGCTGGGCGAAATTGGTGGAGCGGAAGGGGATCGAACCCTCGACCTCTGCATTGCGAACGCAGCGCTCTCCCAGCTGAGCTACCGCCCCACGGAGGGCCGGGATTGTAAAGAGCCGCTGCCCCAGCGGCAAGCAATGCGGCGCCCCGGCAGACTGCTAGCGACGCATCGTGTAACGTTGCCGCAATCATGAACATTCGCGATGCCACGCTGTCAGATCTCGATTTCATCGTCGAAGCGAATCGCGCGCTCGCGCTGGAAACCGAAGGCCAGGAGCTGGATCCAGGCCTCCTGGTTCCGGGTGTCCGCGCGGTGTTCGCAGATCCATCGCTCGGGCGCTACTACCTCGCGGAGCAGGATGGCAGACCGGTGGGCCAGTTGATGACTACCTACGAATGGAGCGACTGGCGCAATGGCGTGTTCCTCTGGATCCAGTCGGTCTATGTGCTGCCGGAATTCCGCGGGGCGGGCGCGTTCAAAGCTCTTTACGCGCACCTGGAGGATCTGGCCCGTGCGGACTCCCGTATCTGCGGGATCCGGTTGTATGTCGATCGCGCCAACGAGCGTGCACAGAATGTCTATGGCCAGCTTGGCATGCATCGCTCGAATTACGGCGTCATGGAATCCGTATTTCGCGGTCCCGAGTCCCATGGTTAGGGTCGAATGAGATGCTGGCTATCGGCGAACTTGCCCCGGATTTTTCGCTGCCCGACCAGGATGGCGGCGAGCAGCGGCTGTCGCGACTCCTGAAAGACGGGCCGCTGATCCTCTACTTCTACCCGGCCGACTTCACGCCCGGCTGCACTGAGGAGGCCTGCGACATCCGCGACCTTCACACGCAGATAGTCTCGGCAGGCCTTCGCGTCATCGGCATCAGCCCGCAATCGCCCGAGAGTCATCGCCGGTTCCGGGATCAGCACGAGCTGCCCATTCACCCTGCTCTCCGACGTCGACAAGGTCGTCACCAGGGCGTTCGATGTCGACGGGCCGCTGGGCATCGGTGTGCGGCGTGTGACATTCCTGCTCGACGCGAACAGGAGGATTCTCGACGCGGTGAAGGCGGACCTGCGTATCGGCCGCCACGAGGAATTCATCCGGCGGGCAATTGCCGCTAGGGAAGATCGAAACGCATGACGGAAGCGCGACTGAATCTCGGCAGCGAGACAACGTAGACGATTCCGTACTCGCTTTCCGACATCGGCGGCGCCTTGTGGCCGGAAAGTTTCTCGACGATTTCCGGCACCGTGTTCGAGTGTCCGACGATCAGCACGCGCCCACCACGATATTCGTCGCGTGCCCGTTCGGCGACCAGCGCGGTGTCGACGGCCGGCACGACGATGACCGGGACGCCCAGCCGGTTTGCGAGCGGGCGCACGGTGTCCTGGGTGCGGCGAAACTCGCTGACAAAAATCGCCTGGATGCGGAATTCTTCGGGCGCCTGGCCGAACATGCGAACCAGCGACTCCGCCCGCGCTGCGCCCTCGGTTGAAAGCAGCGGGTCCTCGGCTGGCAGCATCGCCTTTTCCGCGTGACGCATGACGATGATCGTCGTGGTCGAAGCCGAGGCCAGCAGCCAGATTGCAAGCGCTATGGCGATCGCAGCGGCGAGGGCCGCCAGCCAGACCGGGGCAAACAGCGGTTTTCGCCGCAGACTCGCGTATTCCTTGTGCATCGGGTCCGATGATACTCCCGCGCAGCGCCTGCGCCAGTCATCCCGGGAGAAGCTTGCGGCCACCCTCCTCGATCGCCTGGAGGGTCACCTCCACATCCTCCCAGGTTGTCTGGTGGGACAGGATGCAGAGTCTCAGTGAATAGGCGTTGCGCAGGCGTGTGGAAGACAACATGGCAGTGCCGGAGGCAATGACGCCTGCCTGCACCTGTTCATTGATCTGGTCAAGCCTGGCTGCAGGTAACTGCGGACCCGCCGGCCGGAAGCGAAAGCAGACAATACCAAGTGACGGCGGACTCAGGAGCTCGAGGCAATCCGAATTCCGGACGTAGTCACCCGCCCTGTCGGCGAGTTCGATACCCCGCGCAATCGCCTCCCGGAAAGCAGCCATGCCGAAGGTCTGGATCGACATCCAGACTTTCAGCGCGCGAAACGAGCGCGTGAGTTGTAGCCCCCGATCGGCAAAGTTCACCTGCTGCATGCCGAGGCGCGTGTCCTGCAGGTATTCGGGGTGGATGCTGAATGCCTGTTCGAGCTTCGCGACGTCACGGACCATCAGACAGCCCGCCTCAAATGGCTGGAACAGCCACTTGTGGGCATCGAGGCTGATGGAGTCCGCGAGTTCCATTCCTCGCAGCAGCGTCCTGCCGCGGTCGCAGAGCATGGCGAAACCCCCGTATGCCGCATCCACGTGCAACCAGACATTCATGCGCGCGCAGACTTCAGCGATTGCAGGCAAGGGGTCAATCGCGCCGCTATTGGTGGTGCCAGCATTGGCGCAGACGGCAATGGGCGAAAAGCCACGGCTTCGCGCCTCCGATACCGCGCGTTCAAGTTCATTCGTCCGGATCCTGAAATGTTCGTCCGAGGCGACCTTGACGATGCCGTCCGGCCGCAGGCCGACGATGCGGGCTGCCCGTTCAACCGCGCTGTGGCTCTGGTCGCTCATGAAGATTGCCGGGCGCTCGGGTGCTCCGTGAGATTCACGCGCCGCCACCAGTGCATCCAGGATCGCGGCGGAACCGCCGGACGTGAAAAGCCCGCCGCCTGAAGCCGGATAGCCGATCCATTCCCGGAACCAGTCGATGACGACGAGTTCCAGCTGGCTCGGGCCACCGGACCCGAGCCACGTACCCTGAAAGGTGTTGAATCCCGCCGCAAGATAATCCGCGATCACACCCGGCCAGGTCGGCGCCGAGGGAACGAATGCAAAAAAACGCGGATGATCCACCCTCGCGGCATAAGGCAGGACATCGCGAACGGCGCGCTCGAATACGGCAAGTGCCTCCGTGCCCGCCTCCGGCGGCGGTTCGCGCAGCAGCGGCTCCAGGGCCGCGCGCGATGCTCCGCGCCAGGGCGGCTCATCACGCAGGCCATGGATGCGCGCGACGAGAATCTCGGTCGCGCGTTGCGCGAGCTCAAGCATTTCCTCAACGGTCATGCCGAGGCTCGGTGAATCAGCGCCAGTCTTGTTTTTCATAAATTGGCGGAGAGGGTGAGATTCGAACTCACGAGCCCCTTGAAGGGCTGCCGGTTTTCAAGACCGGTGCATTCAACCGCTCTGCCACCTCTCCGGTGGTCCTGGTTGCGGCGGGGATTGTCGGCTGCGGCGCCGGCGCCCGCAAGCGACACGAGCGGGTATCGGAACTTCATTGCCGTGCAGAAGACGGCCAACAGCACCATGGGCCTCGTATTCGTGTTCGTGCTGTCGCTGGCGACGACTAGCTGGGGTTCGGGAACTGCGCCCGCCTGAAGATCACGCCGCCGCGACGCGCGTGAGTCCGCCCAGATAGGAACGCAGGACCGTCGGTACCAGCACCGATCCGTCCGTCTGCTGGCAATTCTCCAGCACCGCGACGAGCGCGCGGCCGACCGCAATCCCGGAGCCATTCAGGGTATGCACCGGTTCCGGCTTGCCGGTCTCCGGATTGCGCCAGCGCGCCAGCATGCGCCGCGCCTGGAATGCCTCGCAGTTGCTGCAGGAGGAGATTTCCCGGTACTTGCCCTGCCCCGGCAGCCACACTTCGAGATCATAGGTTTTCGCGCTGCTGAAGCCGATGTCACCGGCACAAAGCGCGACGACCCGGTAAGGCAGTTCCAGCAACTCCAGCACGCGCGCGGCGTGGCCCGTGAGTTCCTCGAGCGCCTGGTAGGAGTCCGCCGGCCGCACGATCTGCACGAGTTCGACCTTGTCGAACTGGTGCTGCCGGATCAGGCCGCGTGTGTCCTTGCCATAGGATCCTGCTTCGGAACGGAAACACGGCGTGTGGGCCACGAGCTTCAATGGCAGCTGCGCCGCCTCGAAAATTCTGTCACCGGCCAGGTTGGTCAGCGGCACTTCGGCCGTCGGTATCAGGAACAGCTCCGGATCCGCCTCGTTGCGCGCAAGCCTGAACAGGTCCTGCTCGAATCTTGGCAGCTGCCCCGTGCCTGTCAGCGTCGCCCGCGATACGAGATACGGCACGTATGCTTCCCGGTAGCCGTGCTCACGCTGGTGCAGGTCCAGCATGAACTGCGCGAGCGCACGATGCAGCGATGCGAGCGGCCCTGTCAGCACCGCAAAACGCGCGCCAGAAATTCGACCGGCGGCGGCGAGATCCAGGCCGTCGAGGCTCTCCGCGATCGCCACATGGTCGCGCGGCTCGAAATCCATGCGTCGCGGCTCGCCGTGGCGCCGGATTTCAGCATTGGCGGATTCGTCATTTCCGTCCGGGACGCTGTCGTGCAGCAGGTTGGGCAGGTCCAGCAGCAAGGCGTCGAGTTCGGTCTGCAATGCGGCCAGGGCGCGTTCGGCGGTCTCGAGGCGGACGCCGAGGTTTTCGACTTCCGCCAACAGCGGGGCGATGTCCTGGCCCTGCGCCTTGGCCTGACCGATGGTCCGCGAACGGCTGTTGCGCTCATTGCGAAGGGCATCGACTGCGACCTGTGCAGCTTTGCGGTGCTTTTCGAGGTTGGCAAACTGCGCGATATCGAGGCGATAGCCGCGACGCGCAAGATTTCGTGCCACGCCGTCGGGGTCGCTGCGCAACTGCCTGGCGTCAAGCATGGTCGTCCTTTCGTTTCAGGGCTTCGTACAGGCGCAATTCAAGCCCGCGCGGCACTGGATGATAATAGACGCGCGGATCGACGCCTTCGGGGAAATGCTGCTGCCCCCGTGCGATTCCATCGGGCTCGTCGTGGGCGTAGCGGTAACCCTGGCCATAGCCGAGCTCTTTCATCAGTTTCGTCGGCGCGTTGCGAAGGTGCAGCGGGACTTCGAGCGTCCCCAGGGATTGCGCATCATCCATCGCCGAGCCGTAGGCCTTGTAGACTGCATTGCTCTTCGGTGCACAGGCCATGAATACGCAGGCCTGCGCAAGCGCGAGTTCACCCTCCGGGCTGCCGAGCCGTTCAAAAGCGTCCCAGGCGGCCAGCGCCAGCGTCAGGGCCCGCGGGTCTGCATTACCGATGTCCTCGCTCGCCATGCGCGCCATGCGTCTCGCGATGAAGCCTGGGTCGCAGCCCCCATCCAGCATCCGGCACAGCCAGTACAGGGCCGCATCGGGGTCGCTGTCGCGAACAGATTTGTGAAGCGCCGAAATCTGGTCGTAGAAAAGTTCTCCGCGCTTGTCAAATCTCCGGTGACCGCCGGCCGACACCTCGCGGACGATGTCCAGCGTGATCACAGGGCCAGCAGCGTCCGCTCCAGCCAGATCTGCCGCCAGCTCAAGGAGATTCAGCGCGCGACGCGCGTCACCATCCGCCGCATCCGCAAGCAGCCGGAATGTCTCCTCGGCCGCCGTCACGCCGCTCGCGCCCAGCCCGCGATCCTTGTCTCCCAGTGCCCGCTCGAGCAGCGCCCGCAGCTCGGCGCTATCCAGCGGCTTCAACAGGTAGACGCGTGCACGTGAAAGCAATGCGGAGTTGAGTTCAAACGACGGGTTCTCCGTGGTTGCGCCGATGAATACGAGCGTGCCGTCTTCGACGAATGGCAGGAAAGTGTCTTGCTGGCCCTTGTTGAAGCGGTGGACCTCGTCGAGGAACAGGACGGTTGCGCCGCCGCCGGAGGCGCGTGTGGCGCGGGCCTGTTCCACGGATTCGCGGATGTCCTTCACGCCGGCCATGACCGCCGACAGAGCGATGAAATCGGCCTTGCATGATTCGGCTGCCAGCCGGGCCAGCGTCGTCTTGCCACTGCCTGGCGGACCCCACAGAACCATCGAATGTGGGATGCCCGAGGTCAGCAACTGATGGAGCGGCCTGCCAGGTCCGAGGAGATGAGTCTGACCGGCGAACTCGGCCATGCTGCGCGGACGCATGCGATCCGCCAGCGGGCGATGGCTCGCATCACCCGAATGGTCGATCGCAAGTCTGGCCTGTCGCTGCATGGTGCAGGGATTCTAGCCGTTCGGGCCGGTCCTCAGTGCCGTCGCAGGCCGGCAAGCCAGGCCTCCACGTCGACGGCCCAGCCGGCTCGCCTGCGTACCAGCAGCCAGGCGGCCAGGATGCCGCTGGCATTGGCAAGGAGATCCTTCCAGTCAGCCATGCGCGAGGCGGTCAGCAATCCCTGCGCGGCCTCCAGAGACGCACCCAGGATAAGCGCACCAGCCAGAACCCACGGCAGTCGATCGTTCGTGACCACGGCAGAGCCCAGCAGTGAAAGCGCGAAATAGGCGCCGAAATGCTCGAACTTGTCAGAGCCAGCAATGGACAGGGGGCCAAGATCCGGCGCCAGGCTGCCAGCCACAATGATGGCGACGAGCAGCCAGATCGATGCTATCCAGGCGAACCGGTAGCGTAACGGCAGCCTGCTCATCCAGTGGGTGCGTGACCGACGACGTCGACACCCGGCGGCGGCTCGAATCTGAAGAGGGAGGGATCGAAGCGTGGATTCCGCACGACCTCGAGGAGTTCGAGCTCCGTCGTCTGCCCGAGCCGGTCAATGAACGTCATCCGGCGCAGCTCCCGCCCTGCAAATCCGAGCCGCACTTCGCGAAAATCGCCGTCCGGGCGCCGTGGTGTCAGGCGACTCCAGTCCAGCCCGTCCTGCTGGCCGGCATCCGTGATTTCGAATTCGTCGTTCAGGTCGCCCTCGCCCGCCAGGAGCATTGCCGGTGTGCCGGCCAGGGCGTCGCCGGCGGCGCGAATCGAAACCTGCTCAAGTTCAATGTCATAAAGCCAGACGGTCACGCCGTCCGAAATGATCAGCTGTTCCGGCACGCGATAGTCCCAGCGAAACCGGCCCGGGCGTGCGAGCACAACACTGCCCTCCGCACGTTCCAGCACGCGGCCATCCGCGTCGGTCACGGTCTGTCGGAATTCGGCGCGCAGGCTGGTGAGCTGCCCGAGGAAGTTCTCGACGCGAAGGGCAGCCATCGCATCGGGTGCCGGAATCGCGAGCGCTGGCAGCAGAAAGATGCCGCCGAGGACCAGGCCGGCGATGCGGATGTTCCTCATGATTCGGGCGGCGGCGGCGCGAGCACTTCACGGCTGCCATTGGATTGAAGCGGGCCGACCAGACCGGCGGCTTCCATTGATTCGACCAGCCTGGCCGCGCGGTTGTAGCCGATCTTGAGGCGGCGTTGGACGCCCGACACCGATGCGCGACGCGATTCAGTGACGATGCGGACCGCATCGTCGTAGAGCGGGTCCTGCTCGCCCTGGTCTGCCCCATCCTGGCCCTCGCCATCCCCGGCTTCATCCGGCAAGCCCGGCACCGGGCCCTTCGGACCCGACGTCACTTCATCGATGTAGACAGGCGCCGCACCGCCCTGGAGTGAGGCGACGACCCGATGTACTTCCTGGTCCGCGACGAATGCGCCATGAATCCGCTCCGGTGTCGAAGTGCCTGGCGGCAGGTAGAGCATGTCGCCGTGACTCAACAGCGATTCCGCGCCGTTCTGGTCGAGAATCGTGCGCGAATCCACCTTCGCCGAGACCTGGAATGCGATGCGCGCAGGAATATTCGCCTTGATGAGTCCGGTGATCACGTCGACCGACGGACGTTGCGTCGCCAGTACGAGGTGAATGCCGGAAGCGCGCGCCTTCTGTGCCAGCCGCGCTATCAGTTCCTCGACTTTCTTGCCGACGATCATCATCAGATCAGCAAGCTCGTCGATCACGACGACGATGTAGGGCAGTGGCTCGAGCGCCGGCACCGCGCCCTCGTACTTGCCCATGGCCAGCAAGCTGCGCTATCAGCGGATCGGGAATCGGCCTGCCGGCCTGCTCGCGCATCGCGGACCTTGCGGTTGAATCCGCCCAGGTTCCTGACGCCGAGTTCCTTCATCAGCTGGTAGCGCCGCTCCATTTCCGCAACGCACCATCGCAGGGCGTTGGTGGCGTGCTTCATGTCGGTCACGACGGGCGCCAGCAGGTGCGGGATGCCCTCATAGACCGACAATTCGAGCATCTTCGGGTCAATCATGATCAGACGGACCTGCTCGGCCGTGCTCTTGTAGAGCAGCGAGAGAACCATGGCATTGATCGCGACCGACTTGCCGGAACCGGTAGTGCCTGCGATCAGGAGGTGGGGCATCCTCGCGAGATCCGCGACCACCGGTGCGCCGCCGATGTCCTTTCCGAGGGCCAGGGCAACTGGCGAGTTGAGCTCGTCATATGCGCGCGACCGGATGATCTCGCCGAGTGTCACCAGCTCGCGCGTCTCGTTCGGGATCTCGAGGCCGACAACGGACTTTCCCGGTATCACCTCGACGACGCGCACGCTGATCGCAGAAAGCGCACGCGCGAGGTCCTTGGCGAGCGCGCTGATCTGGCTGACCTTCACGCCCGGCGCAGGCTTCAGCTCGAAGCGAGTGACGACGGGGCCCGGCAGCACGGCCACCACCTCGACTTCGACGCCGAAATCCTTCAGCTTGATTTCGACCAGCCGCGAAATCGCGTCAAGCGCCTCCGGCGAATAAGTCTTTTCGCGTGCCGGCGGATCGTCCAGCAGCTTGAGTTCCGGAAGGTCATTGGCTGCTGGCTTGGCGAACAACTGGACCTGGCGCTCCTTTTCGGCGCGCTGGCTGGGCGCTGGCGACGCCGCAGCTTCGATGCGCGGTGGCGTCCGCACGCCGGCTTTCTTTTGCACCTCGCGAACCAGGGCTTCGCGCGCCTCGCGCGATTCCCTTCCCGCCGCCTGGTCGCGCGAAGTCGCCATCCGGCTGCGGATCCAGGCAGCGCCCGCCAGGACCCAATGACCGATGAAATCCATCACGCGCAGCCATGAGACGCCCGTATAGAGTTGCACGCCCGCGAACCACAGAGCGAGCATGAGGAGCGTTGCTCCCAGGAGCGAAGCCGCAGCCGCGAGGCCCTCGCCGATCAGGTTGCCGAGGATTCCGCCCGCTCCGGCGGGCAATGCGCCGGCGCCGAAGTGCAGTGCGGCGAGGCCGCAGCTCGTGCCAAGCGCGGCGACGAGCCCGATTGTTCGAAGCGCAAGCGTCGAGCGTCCCTGACCGGCTTCGCCGGGTGCACGCTTGAAACCGACCCAAGCGCTGAATCCAAGCGCCAGCGGGAACAGGAATGCCGGCCAGCCGAACAGCATGAACAGGAACCCGGCGATCCAGGCGCCAAGCGGCCCGATCAGGTTGCCGACCTGACCGGGCTCGCCCGTGTAACTGAAACTGCGGTCGTAGGCGTCGTAGCTCGTGAGTGCGATCAGGAGCACGAGCGCAAGCGCGGCGAGCAGCCAGAAAGCGGCCTCCCGCAGCGCGTGCGCAAAAACCGGATCGAGCTTGGCTCCCGATGTGGAAGCGTCGGCGGCGAACTTGGCCAAGGACTCAGAATCCCCGTAAAGAATTAGCTATAAGCAGTTGATTATAAGAACATTGCATTTCGTGCCGCAAGCGCCCATATGCGTGACAGCGGCCTGATAGGATGCGCGGCTACCCGGTGTACCGGGGACCTGAAGCGCGCGGAACCGAGCGGAGAACACTATACATGACGACCCCCCGACACTCGCGGTTGATCATCCTGGGTTCCGGTCCCGCGGGTTACTCGGCAGCGGTCTATGCCGCGCGCGCCAATCGCAAGCCATTGCTCGTAACCGGTCTCGAGCAGGGCGGACAACTGATGACAACGACGGAAGTCGACAACTGGCCCGGCGACGTCGAGGGTCTCCTGGGACCCGATCTCATGGATCGCATGCGCCGGCATGCCGAGCGATTCGGCGTCGAGATGGTGCATGACGAGATCAACAGCGTCACCTTGGGCGAACGTCCCTTCCAACTCGCCGGCGACAATGGTGATTACAGTTGCGATGCGCTCATCATTGCAACCGGTGCTTCTGCCCGCTATCTCGGGCTCGAATCGGAAACACGCTATCGGGGGCGCGGTGTCTCCGCCTGCGCGACCTGCGACGGTTTCTTTTACCGGAACCAGCGTGTGGCCGTGGTCGGCGGCGGCAACACGGCGGTCGAGGAAACGATCTATCTTGCCAATCTCGCCTCGCACGTCACCCTGATTCACCGCCGCGACCGCTTGCGAGCGGAGGCGATACTGCAGGACCGCCTTGCGGCGCTCGCCGCGAGTGGCAAGGTCTCCTACCTGTGGAATCACGTCGTCGATGAAGTACTCGGCAACGACCAGGGCGTTACCGGTGTTCGCGTCAGGCAGACCGACGGCGAGGGCGGCAAGGACCTGGATGTGACCGGCCTCTTCATCGCAGTTGGCCACACGCCGAATACCGCGCTCTTCAACGGCCAACTGGAGATGAAGAACGGCTACATCGTCATCAAGGCCGGTCTGTCCGGCGACGCAACGTCGACCAGCGTTCCCGGAGTGTTTGCCGCCGGCGACGTCGCCGACCATGTCTACCGGCAGGCGGTGACATCCGCCGGTACCGGCTGCATGGCCGCGCTCGACGCGGATCGCTTCCTGGAGCGGCAGGCCGGCGGCTGATCGCCCATGACCGTGCGCGTGGCCCGGTCGCTCACCGATGTCGATGCGCGGCAGTGGAATGCGCTGGTGGGGCGCGGTGCGCCGTTCCTGCGGCATGAGTTCCTGTTGTGCGCTCGAACTCTCCGGATGCGCGACTTCCGCGACCGGCTGGGATGCGCGCCATCTCCTGGCCACCGACGCGCAAGGCAATCTCACCGGCGCAATGCCCTTGTATCTGAAGGCGCACTCCTGGGGTGAATTCGTATTCGACTTCGCCTGGGCGGAGGCTTATCAGCGCGCCGGGCTGAATTACTACCCGCGGCTCTGCTGCGCCGTGCCATTCACGCCTGCCACCGGCCCGCGACTCCTGGTGCAGGAAGAGCATGCAGCGCCCACGCGTCAGGCCCTCATCAGGGCGGCGCAGGAACTCACGCGCGAACTCGGCGTTTCCTCGCTGCATGTGCTGTTCCCGGCGGCGGAAGACCGGATCGCATTCGAAGGCGCCGGGCTCATGCCCCGCCTCGACTGCCAGTTCCACTGGCACAATGCGGGCTACGGCAGCTTCGACGATTTCGTCGGAGACCTGACGGCCGAGAAGCGCAAGAAGCTGCGACGTGAACGGCGCCGCGTCGCGGAAGCCGGTATCACCCACCGGACCATTCACGGCGATGAGCTCGACCACCGGCTGCTTGAGACCATCCATGGCCTGCATGCGCGCACCTTTGCGCGTTTCGGCAACCCGCCGTATCTCAATCTCGATTTTTTCAAGCGCCTCGCGCGGAGCCTGCCGCGCGCCCTTGTCGTCGAAATCGCCCTACAGCACGATGAAATCATTGCCTGTTCCATTTCATTGCGAAACGAGGACACGCTGTACGGCCGTTACTGGGGCGCGAACGGCGAACACCACAGCCTGCATTTCGAGACCTGCTTCTATCGCGGCATCGAGTATTGCATCCGCGAGCGTCTCGCGCGTTTCGAGCCCGGAACGCAGGGCGAACACAAGCTGCTGCGCGGTTTTGCCCCTGCGTCCGGTCTGGTCCGTGCACGACATAACCGAGCCACGATTTGCAGCGGCCATCGGCGACTGGCTGAAACGCGAGTATTCGCACCGCCGCGCATACCTGCGGGCCGCCGCGGCTCACCTGCCCTTCCGGCGCGCCGACATCCCGGCTAGGCTCCCGGCCGATGTCCGGGATTACCTGGCTGCGAAAGACTGATCCACCCGGGGCCCTGCCCCCGACGTCGCACGCCCTGGCCGAGCCGAATGGCCTGCTCGCGGTTGGCGGCGCGCTGACGCCCGAATGGCTGATACATGCCTATCGGCACGGCGTCTTTCCCTGGTACTCGGCCGAACAGCCGATTCTGTGGTGGGCGCCGGACCCGCGCGCGGTGCTGCTGCCTTCCGAATTCAGGACCGCACGAAGCCTTGCGCGCTCGATCCGCAATCGCGGTTACACGACGCGCATTGATTCCGCTTTCGACGCCGTCGTCGAAGCCTGCGCCGGACCGCGACGCGGCGGCGCCGGTACCTGGATCACCGATGACATGCGGAACGCCTATGGCGCGCTGCACAGGCGCGGTTTTGCGCACTGCGTCGAGACCTGGCACGACGAGCGCCTCGTCGGCGGGCTCTACGGGGTCGCCCTCGGCCGCGTGTTTTTTGGCGAGTCGATGTTCACGCGCGAGCGCGACGCGTCGAAGGTGGCGCTCGCGCGCCTGGCGAGGGAATGCCTGCGGTTCGATGTGGCGCTGATCGACTGCCAGTTGCCGAGCGCGCACCTGGCCAGTCTCGGCAGCCGGAACGTGGCGCGCAGCGAGTTCGAAGCGGCACTTGCCGGGCTGGTCGACGCAGAGCCCCGCCTGTGGCGGCAATCAGACACGGAATTGCATGCGGGGGCCCGCTAGGTCACAATCCGCGCGGTTTCCGCCACAGCACCGGGATGGAATGGCAAAGGAAGAAGCAATTCAGATGGAGGGCGAGGTCGTCGAGACCCTGCCCAACACGACATTCCGCGTCAAACTGCAGAATGACCACATTGTGACTGCCCACATCTCGGGCAAGATGCGCAAGCACTACATCCGCATACTGACGGGCGACAATGTCACGGTCGAACTGACGCCCTACGATCTCACGAAGGGCCGCATCATTTACCGGGCGCGCTGACGCCTAGTCCTGGCCCAGCAATTCGGGCTCGTGCGCCGGGCGGCACTCGAGCGCCAGACCCTCGCCATCCTTGCCGAGCGAGACCCGGACGCCGCCACCGCCGGCCAGGCGCCCAAACAGCAGTTCCTCCGCCAGCGGCCGCTTGACGTGCTCCTGCAGCACCCGCGCCATCGGGCGCGCGCCCATCTTCGGGTCGTAGCCTTTGGTCGCGATCCAGCGGCGCGCATCGTCGTCCACCGACAAGGTGACGCCCTTCTGCTCGAGCTGGGCCTCGATTTCGAGCAGCAGCTTGTCCACGACACGCTCGATCGTCTACCGCGTCGAGCGGGCTGAACTGGATGATTGCGTCGAGTCGGTTGCGGAACTCCGGCGAGAAAATGCGGCGCACCGCCTCCATGCCGTCCGGTGCGTGGTCCTGCTGCGTGAAGCCGATGCTTGCGCGGCTCATGTCCGCGGCGCCGGCATTGGTCGTCATCACGATGATCACGTTGCGGAAATCCGCCTTGCGGCCGTTGTTGTCTGTCAGCGTGCCGTGATCCATGACCTGCAGCAGCAGGTTGAAGACATCCGGGTGTGCCTTCTCGATCTCGTCGAGCAGCAACACGCTGTGCGGGTGCTTGGCGATCGCCTCGGTCAGCAGGCCGCCCTGGTCGAAGCCGACATAGCCCGGCGGCGCGCCGATCAGGCGCGACACGGTGTGACGCTCCATGTACTCGGACATGTCGAAGCGCACGAATTCGACGCCGAGCGCGATCGCGAGCTGACGGGTGACTTCGGTCTTGCCGACGCCGGTCGGGTCCTGCCAGCAGGAAACTGCCAACCGGCCGGCGATCGCTGCCGAGGCCCGCGCGTGCCATCTTGATCGCGGCGGCCAGCGCATCGATGGCGGGATCCTGGCCGAAGATCACGAGCTTCAGGTTGCGCTGGAGGTTCTGCAGCACTTCGCGATCCGATGTCGAGACATGCTTGGGCGGTATCCGCGCGATGCGCGCGACGACCGATTCAATGTGCGCCACTGTCACCGCGGATTCCCGCTCGGCCACCGGTTTCAGCCTGAGCGAGGCGCCCGCCTCGTCGACGACGTCGATCGCCTTGTCCGGCAGGTGCCGGTCATTGATGTGGCGCTCCGAGAGCTCCGCCGCAGCAACCAGCGCATCGTCGTCATAGCGGACACCGTGATGCTCCTCGAATCGCGTCTTCAGCCCGCGCAGGATCTCGATCGTTTCCGCGACGCTCGGCTCGACGACGTCGATCTTCTGGAAGCGCCGGGCGAGCGCGTGGTCCTTCTCGAAGATGCCGCGGTATTCCTGGTAGGTGGTCGATCCGATGCAGCGCAATTCGCCGTTCGCAAGCACCGGCTTGATCAGGTTGGACGCGTCCATGACGCCACCGGAAGCAGCGCCAGCGCCGATCACGGTGTGGATCTCGTCGATGAACAGTATGGCGCCGGGCCGTTTCTTCAGCTCGGTGACGACACCCTTCAGGCGCTTCTCGAAATCGCCGCGGTACTTCGTGCCGGCTATCAATGCCCCCATGTCGAGCGCATAGATCGTGCAGTCCGCGAGCACCTCGGGAACCTTGCCTTCGACCACGAGGCGCGCAAGGCCTTCGGCGATCGCGGTCTTGCCGACGCCGGCCTCGCCGACATAGAGCGGGTTGTTCTTGCGGCGCCGGCACAGGATCTCGATCGTCCGCTGCACTTCGAGCTGGCGGCCGATCAGCGGATCGACCTTTCCGGCCCTTGCCAGCGCGTTCAGGTCGGTCGTGAACTTCTCGAGCGCGGCCGCGCCGCTGTCCTCGGCGCCCTCGCGTTCCACCGCAACGCCCTCCTCACGCCCGGATTCCCGCGTTTCGCCGCTTGCGGGTAGCCCGTGCGAAATGTAATTGACGATGTCCAGGCGCGCGATGTCCTGCATCGACAGCAAGTACGCCGCGTGCGACTGCTTTTCGCTGAATATCGCCACCAGCACGTTGGCGACGGTGACTTCCTTCTTTCCGCTCGACTGGACGTGGAACACGGCGCGCTGCAGCACGCGCTGGAAACCGAGCGTCGGCTGGACCTCGCGGTCGTCGTCCGTCGCGAGCGTCGGCGTGGTCTCGTCGACGAATTTCTGCAGGTCGGCCTGAAGTCGCACCAGGTCCGCGCCGCAGGCTTTCAGGATCTCACGCACGCGCGGGGCGTCCAGGACCGAGAGCAGCAGGTGCTCCACGGTCATGTATTCGTGACGCGCATCGCGCGCCTTCTGGAATGCCTCGTTCAGGCAATACTCGAGCTCACTCGAAAGCACTCAGGTCTCCTCCATCGTGCACAGCAGCGGATGCTGATGCTGCCGAGAATACGTCATCACCTGGGCAACTTTGGTCTCCGCTATCTCAAATGTGAACACGCCGCACACGCCTTTGCCCTTTGTATGGACCTCCAGCATGATCCGCGTCGCCCGCATCCGGTCGAGTGCGAAGATCCGTTCCAGCACGTCGACCACGAATTCCATGGGCGTGTAGTCATCGTTCAGCAGCACCACCTGGTACAGCGGCGGCTTTTTGACCTGCGGCTGCACCTCCTCGACTACGAGGCTGTGGCCGCCCTGCCCGGTATCACGCTCCTCGTCGCCACCCACCTGCTCTGCCCACTCCATGCCGCTCGTGCATTTATAGGGGTCCCCGGGCGGTCGCACAAGTGAGCGGCGTCGCCTCGAGCGACCGGGCACGCAATGCGAGCCGGGTATGAGAAGTGTCGCACAAGTGCCCGCAACTACTTCGATTTCTGCCCCTTTCCCGCCTTGTGGCTGTGGCGCACCTGCCCTTATCATGGGACGGTTACCGCGGGTGTCCTGAACCCCCGCCGGGCCGCAGGTTTCAAGACGGGCCAAGATGCAGCTAGTCGACCGGATCGTCGCTCCGTTCCGCGGTGCCGAGGGTGCACTGGCTCCACGCGTCGTGGCGGCGGCCCCGATGCTCCTGACCGTCGTCCTGGTCATCCTGCTGGCTGCCCAGCTCGCGAGCCTGCTGTGGCGCGTGCTGGGGGCGACTGACAGCGGCTCCCCGCCGCCGCCCGTCGCGGACACAAGTGCGGCCCAGGCCGTCGATCTCCAGAGCATCGTCAATGCGCACTTGTTCGGGGTTGCCAGCCTTTCCGGAGATCCGAACGACGCGCCCGCCACGTCGGCAAACCTCACGCTAGCCGGCACGCTGGCCGGAACCGACCCCGGGCAAGGCTGGGCGATCATCGGTGCGAGCGGCCAGGCGGCGCGCGTGTACGCGACGGGCGCGTCGCTTCCGGGCGGCACGAGGCTCCAAGCGGTGTATCCGGACCGGGTGATACTCGATCGAAACGGTTCGCGGGAATCGCTGATGCTGCCGCGCCTATCCGGCGGATCCGGTGCGGCGCCCCTGGCGTATCGTCCGGCCGGCACAAGCCGCGACGCGTGGTCGACAGTGTCCGTCAGCTGATGGCCAATGATCAGCTGGTCGTCAATCAACTGTTGCGGCCGCAGCCGGTGTTCGCGGGCAGCACAGCTGCGCGGATACCGCGTGTATCCCGGCCGCAACCGGGGCCAGTTCGCAAGGCTCGGCCTGCAGCCCGGGGACCTGGTCACGGCGGTCAATGGTGCGCCACTCGATGACCCGAATCGCGCCCTCGAGACATTGCAAGGCGTCGGCGCGGGCCCAGCAGTCACGCTCACGATTGATCGCAATGGGCAGCAGCAACAAGTGACCATCGATCCGGCTGCCGTCGTGCAGGAACTCCAGCCCGACCATTCGAACAAGAGCCGGAAACAGAGTCGAGCGAGTAAGGCGCGGCATCGAAAGGAACGATTAATGACGCTAACCATTCGCCTGAAATTGCTGCTCGCGCTCGCGCTCGCGCTGCGCACTGCCGCTGGCCGCCGCGGCCCAGCAGGGCGCGCAGATCACTCCCAATTACAAGGACGCCGACCTGGGCCAGGTCATCGAGGCCGTCAGCCAGGTGACGGGCAAGAATTTCATCGTCGATCCGCGTGTGCGCGCGCAGGTCACGATGCTTTCCAACACGCCGATGAGTCCGGACGCCTTCTACGAGGCTTTCCTTGCGATCCTTCAGGTGCACGGGTTTGTCGCCGTGCCTTCCGGATCCGTCATCAAGATCCTGCCGGATGCCACAGCGCGCCAGCTGCCTGCCAATGACCTGCCCGACCGCGTCAGTTCGACTTCGGACGAGATCGTCACCCAGGTGATACAGGTGCGCAATGTCTCGGCGGCGCAGCTGGTGCCGATCCTGCGGCCCATGATGCCGCAGTACGGCCACCTGGCCGCCTATCCCAGCGCCAACATGCTGATCATCTCGGATCGCGCCTCCAACGTGAATCGAATGATACGCATCATTGCGCGCATCGACCGCTCCGGTGACGGCGACATCGAGGTGATCCGCCTCGAACACGCTTCGGCCAGTGAAATCGTGCGCGTCGTGAACGCACTGAACGCCGCGCAGGGCGCGGATGCGGGATCCGGCGCACGCATCGTGGCCGACGAGCGTACCAACAGCGTGCTGGTCGGCGGCGAGGCCTCGCAGCGACTGCGATTCCGCACGCTGATCACCCATCTCGATACGCCGCTCGAAGACGGCGGCGACACCCAGGTCCGCTACCTGCGCTACGCCGATGCGGAAAAGATCGCAGCGAAATTGAAGGAACAGGCTACGGCATCCGCGCCAGCGCAACCCGGACAAGCCGCCGCAGGAGGCGTCGACCGCTCGGTGATCATCTGGGCGGAACCGGAGACCAATGCGCTCGTCATCACGGCACCGCCGAAGACCATGCGCAGCCTGATGTCGGTCGTTGACCGGCTCGACATCCGGCGGGCGCAGGTCATCATCGAAGCGATGCTGGTCGAGGTGTCGCGCGACGCGACACGCGACCTCGGCGTGAACTGGATCGTTGATGGATCCGGCGACAACTTCCTGGTCGGCCTTTTCAACCAGCCGATCGGCGGCATCAGCCTGGCCGACGTGGCCCAGGGAATCGACGACCCATCCACGGCCGCAGCACCCGGCGGGCTGACGATTGGCGGCGGCCGGAACCAGGACAGCGGCACGAATTTCGCGGCGATCCTGCGCGCCCTGTCGGGCGACGGCGATACGAATGTCGTCTCGATGCCATCGGTCATCACTCTGGACAACGAGGAAGCGCAGATCAAGGTGGCACAGGAAGTGCCGTTCCTGACCGGGCAGTTCACGAACACCGGCAACACTGGCGGACCGATCAACCCGTTCCAGACCATCGAGCGCCAGGAGGTCGGCAACATCCTGAAGATCACGCCGCAGATCACGGACGAGAACACGATTCTCCTCAAGATCGAGCAGGAATCGTCCAACCTCGCGGCGAGTTCCGCCGGAGCCGTCGACCTGATCACCAACAAGCGGACGATCAGCACGCGCGTGCTGGTCGACGACGGCGGCATGCTCGTGCTCGGCGGCCTGATCGAGGATCGACTTACCGAAAGCGAGCAGCGTGTGCCCGTTCTCGGAAAGATCCCGATCCTCGGCAACCTGTTCCGGGTTCGCAACACGAAGAAGTCCAAGACGAACCTGATGGTCTTCATCCGGCCGCGCGTTGTGCGTACGGCGGATCAGGCGGCGGTCGAGACCAACGCGAAGTACAACTACCTGCGCAACCTGCAACTCGACCAGAACAACGGCAAGGTCAAGCTGATGCCAGGCGAGAAGCGGCCGACACTGCCACCGCTGATTGGCCCGACGGCACCGCCCATCGCATCGCCGCCGCCGCCAAAGGACATCGCCACTGCGCCGGCGCCCGAGGGTCCGGGCGAGTGACCGCGAGGCCGGTGATTGCGAGCATGACGCCAAGGTCGATCGCCCCCGTCGGGCGGCTGCCATTTGCCTTCGCCAAGCGCCATGGCGTGCTGGTGCGGGCGGTCCTCGACGGCAAGGCCCAGGTCGTCTACCGCGAAGGCGCACAGCCCACGGCAATCGCGGAACTGCGCCGCTTCCTCGGCATGCCGCTCGTCATTGAGCGCGTCGCCGCCGCCGCCTTCGACGACCTGCTGCGCAAGGCCTACGAGGGCGGCAGCGGTGAGGCAGGCCAGATCGTCGAAGGCATCGAGGGCGAAACGGATCTCGCGGGTCTCGCGGAGGGACTGCCGGAACCATCGGACCTCATGGAAAGCGAGGACGATGCGCCGGTCATCCGGCTGATCAATGCCGTACTGACCCAGGCCATCAAGGAAAACGCCTCCGACATCCACGTCGAGCCCTACGAGAACCGCCTGGTCGTCCGGTTCCGCGTGGACGGCGTGCTGCGCGAGGTGCTGCAGACCAAGCGCGCGGTTGCGCCGCTCCTGATCTCGCGCATCAAGGTGATGTCGCGTCTCGACATCGCCGAAAAGCGCCTGCCGCAGGACGGCCGCATCAGCCTGCGCATCGCCGGCCGCGCCGTCGACGTGCGCGTGTCGACGATACCCTCCGGTCATGGCGAACGCGTCGTGCTGCGCCTGCTCGACAAGCAGGCCGGACGCCTCGACCTCGCCTCGCTCGGCATGGAGCCGCGGGTCCAGGGCATGGTCGACGACGCTGATCCACAAGCCGCACGGCATCATCCTGGTGACCGGCCCGACCGGATCCGGCAAGACGACGACGCTCTACGCCGCGCTCGAGCGCATCAACGACCGCACCCGCAACATCATGACGGTCGAGGATCCGATCGAGTACTACATCGACGGCATCGGCCAGACCCAGGTCAACACCAAGGTCGAGATGACCTTTGCGCGCGGGCTGCGCGCGATCCTGCGCCAGGATCCGGACGTGGTGATGGTCGGCGAAATCCGCGACACCGAGACCGCGCAGATCGCCGTGCAGGCCTCGCTGACCGGCCACCTCGTGCTGTCCACGCTGCACACGAACACTGCCGTCGGCGCCGTCACGCGGCTGCGCGACATGGGCGTCGAGCCGTTCCTGCTGTCCTCGACGCTGCTCGGCGTGGTCGCGCAGCGCCTGGTGCGCGTGCTGAATCCGGATACCCGCATCGGCTATCCGGCCGGCGACTACGAGGCGCGGCTGCTGAACCTGTCGGCTGACGGAACGCCAACGCGACGCTCTACCGCCCCGGCGCGGACGCGGGCGGCGGCTACCGCGGCCGCACCGGCATCTATGAACTCGCGATCGTCGACGACCGCATGCGCGCGATGATCCACGACGGCGCCGGCGAGCACGAGCTCGAGCGCCATGCCCGCCAGGCCACGCCCGGTATCCGCGACGACGGCCGCGCCAAAGTGCTGTCCGGCACGACCTCGCTCGAGGAACTGCTGCGCGTCACCCGCGAGGAGTGATGGCTGCCTACGAATACACGGCAGCTCGACACCGCCGGCCGCGAGCAGCGCGGCGTGCTCGACGGCGACAGCGCGCGCCAGGTGCGCGCAGCTGCTGCGCGACCAGTCGCTGCTGCCGGTCACCGTCACCGAAGTCAGCGACCGCGGAACCCACGCAGGCCTTCGAGCTTTTCGCTTCGGCAGCCGGATCGGCACGACGGATCTCGCGCTGCTCACGCGCCAGCTCGCGACGCTGGTGCGCTCCGGCATACCGCTCGAGGAGGCCCTGCTCGCGGTCTCGCAGCAGAGCGAGAAGGCGCGAGTGCGCAGCGTCGTCGCCGGCGTGCGCGCGCGGGTCATGGAAGGACGGACGCTGGCCGAGGGCCTCGGCGCATTCCCGACGGTGTTCCCGGAGATCTACCGCGCCACGGTCTCCGCCGGCGAGCAGTCGGGGCACCTCGACGCCGTGCTCGAGCGCATGGCCGACTACACCGAGAACCGCCAGATCCTGCAGCAGAAGATCCGCAACGCGATGATCTATCCGGTGCTGCTGACGGTGATCTGCCTCGGCATCGTCGGCCTGCTGCTCGGCTACGTCGTGCCGGAGGTCGTGCGCGTATTCGAGGCCGGGGATCGCGAACTGCCGATCCTGACGCGCCTGCTGATCGCGGCCTCGGATTTTCTGCGCGCCTGGTGGTGGCTGCTGATCGCACTGGCGGGCGGCATTCTCTGGGGCTTTCGCCGCTGGCTGCGCGAACCGGCTGCGCGCCGCAGCTTCGACCTGTTGAAGCTTGCGCATGCCGCTCGTCGGACGCATCACGCGCGGCAACAATGCCGCGCGCTTCGCGCGCACATTCTCGATCCTGACGGCGAGCGCCGTGCCGGTGCTCGAGGCGCTCAGGATCGCGGGCGAGGTCGTCACCAACTCGCCGATGCGCCAGGCCGTCGCAGGATGCGGCCGTGCGGGTCCGCGAGGGCGCGCCGATCGCCCGCTCGCTGGGGGCCAGCAAGCTGTTCCCGCCGATGCTCGTGCACCTGATCGCGAGCGGCGAGACCAGCGGCCAGCTCGAGGCCATGCTGGAGCGCGCGGCCGACAACCAGGAGCGCGAACTGGACGGGGTCGTCAACACGGCGGTCGGCATCCTCGGGCCGGTCATGATCCTGCTGATGGGCGGCTTCGTTTTCGTGATCGTCATCGCACTTCTGCTGCCGATCTTCCAGCTGAACCAGCTGGTGCGCTGAGCCCCCTTGCGGCCGGCGGCCGCCGCGCCTTATAAGTCGGCCCGCGGTGACCCTGGACGGGTCGCATGAGCGAAAAGCCAGAAGAAGAGTTCGAGGACGAGGAACCTGACGAAGTCGAGGAACGCCGAGGAGGCCTCGACGTCGACAAGTTGATGCGGGATTTCGACACGCGCAAGCGCCGCGGCAGCTCGTGTCGCCGGCGAGCCGGCCTGGCGCAAGCTCGAGCGCATGCTCGAGGAACGCCGCACCCGGGGCTGCTGTCGGATTTCGAGGATTATCGGTGTCGACGAGCTCGGACGCCGGCCACGCCCGCGCGCAGCGCAAAAAGCGGCCGCCGCTCCGCGTCGCGCCGCCGCTGATATCGCGGGCGGTCTCTGTTGCGGCTGCAGCCGCCTTCAGCGGAAATTGCGCGCCGGCGCCGCCAGGCGCCGAGCAGCGCCGAGCGATCCTCCAGGCGCTCGGACGACGACATGCCGCACCTCGCCCTCGCGCTGCAGCCTGCCCGCTGACGCCGAGCAGCCGCGCCCCGAGCAAGGCCCTGCGATGCGCGATCCGCAATCCGGCTCCAGACCACCAGGTTGACGTAGCCGGTCTCGTCCTCGAGCGTCACGAAGATCACGCCGCTCGCGCTGCCCGGGCGCTGCCGCGTCAGGACGATGCCGCCGGTCGTCACCGCCGCGCCGTCCGGCAGCTGCCGGACCTCCGCCGCCGGTGACGCCAGCCGCAGGCGGCCAGCCGCGGGCCGCAGCAGCGCCAGCGGATGCCGCGCGAGCGTCAGGCCGAGCGCCCGGTAGTCGGCAACGATGTCCTCGCCCTCGATGGGCGCGCGCAGCAGCGGGAGGCCTTCCGCGCATTGCGGCATCGGCCGGAGCGGCAGTGGCGGCTCGATGCCCGAGCACCTCCCAGGCCGCACGATGCCGGTGACCGGCGAAGCCGGCGAGCGCCCCGGCCGCCGCCAGCGCCTCGAGGTCGCGCCTCGCGAGCCGCGCGCGGCGCGCGAGTTCCCGCACCCGGCGGTAGGCGCCGGCCGCGCGTGCCGCGACCAGGCTTCCGCGCCATCCCGCGACAGGCCGCGCACGCGCCCGAGACCGAGGCGCAACGCGGGACGCCCGCCCGCCACCGGCGGCTCGAGCGTCGACTCGACGGCGCTCGCATTGACGTCGACGGCGCGCACGGACACGCCGTGCGCGCGCGCGTCGCGCACCAGCTGCGCCGGCGCATAGAAGCCCATCGGCTGGCTGTTCAGCAGCGCGCAGCAGAATGCCGCCGGCTCGTGGCACTTGAGCCAGGCCGAGACGTAGACCAGCAGCGCAAAGCTTGCGGCGTGCGATTCCGGAAAGCCGTATTCGCCGAAGCCCTGGATCTGCTGGAACACCTGCCGGGCAAAGCCCTCGTCATAGCCGCGCGCACGCATGCCCTCGATCAGGCGCTGCTCGAACGGCCCGAGCGAGCCCTTGCGCTTCCAGGCGGCCATCGCGCGCCGCAGCCGGTCGGCCTCGCCCGGCGTGAAGCCCGCCGCGACGATCGCGAGCTGCATGACCTGCTCCTGGAAGATCGGCACGCCGAGCGTGCGCTCGAGCACGCTCGCGCACTTCCGGGCCCGGATAGATCGACCGGCTCCTCGCCGCTCCGCCGACGCAGGTAGGGATGCACCATCTGGCCCTGGATCGGGCCGGGCCGCACGATCGCGACCTCGATCACGAGGTCGTAGTAACAGCGCGGCCGCAGTCGCGGCAGCATCGCCATCTGCGCGCGCGATTCGATCTGGAACACGCCGACCGTGTCGGCCCGGCAGATCATCTCGTAGACGGCCGGATCCTCGGCCGGGATGTCGGCCAGGCGGAACTCGCCGCCGCGGCGCGTGCGCGACCAGCGCGAGCGCGCGGCGGATCGCCGACAGCATGCCGAGCCCCAGCACGTCCACCTTGAGCAGCCCGAGCTCGTCGAGATCGTCCTTGTCCCACTGGATCACCGTGCGCTCCGGCATCGCCGCGTTCTCGATCGGCACCAGCTCCTCGAGCGGGCCGCGCGAGATCACGAAGCCGCCGGCGTGCTGCGACAGGTGCCGCGGAAAACCGATCAGCTCGCGGGTCAGTGCCAGCACCCGCGCGAGCAGCGGATTCGCCGGATCGAGGCCGGCATCGCGGATCCGCGAGTCGGCGAGCTCGTTGCCGTCCCACCACTGCATCGCGCCGGCCAGGCGATCGAGCTGGGGCGCATCGAGCCCGAGCGCCTTGCCGACGTCGCGCACGGCGCTCTTCGGGCGGTAGCAGATCACGGTCGCGGTGAGCGCGGCGCGGTCGCGCCCGTACTTCGCGATAGAGGTACTGGATCACCTCCTCGCGCCGCTCGTGCTCGAAGTCGACGTCGATGTCGGGCGGCTCGTTGCGCTCGCGCGAGATGAAGCGCTCGAACAGCACGTTCATGCGCGCCGGATCGACCTCGGTGATGCCGAGCGCATAGCAGACCGCCGAGTTGGCCGCGGAGCCGCGGCCCTGGCACAGGATGCCGCGCCCGCGCGCAAACTCGACGAGGTCGTGCACGGTCAGGAAATAGCGCTCGTAGCCGAGTTCCGCGATCAGCGCGAGTTCGCGCTCGAGCAGTTCCCGCACCGGCCGGCGGCACGCCGCCCGGCCAGCGCCGCGCCGCGCCCTGCCCGACCAGCCGCCGCAGGTGCGCAGCGCGGCGTACTGGCCGGGCGGCACGATCTCCTCCGGGTATTCGTAGCGGAGTTCGTCGAGCGAGAAGCGGCAGCGTCCGGCGATCTCGAGCGTCGCATCGAGCAGTGCCCGCGGATACAGCTCCGCGAGCCGCGCGAGCGTGCGCAGCGACGCGCTCGCCGTTCGGATGCAGCGCGATGCCCGGCCTGCGCCACCGTCGTCTTCAGGCGGATCGCGGTCAGCGTGTCCTGCAGCGCGCGCCGCCGGCGCTGGTGCATGTGCACGTCGCCGCTGCGCGACGGCCGGTATCCCGAGCTGCGCGCGCCAGCGCCTCGAGCCGCGGCAAGCCGCTCGCGGTCCGCGCCCGCTGCCGGCAGCTCGACGGCGAGCCACAAGCCGCCCGGCGAAGCGCTCGCGCAGCCAGGCGCCCTCGTCCGCCCGCGGCACCGCTCCCGGCAGCCACAGCACGAGGCAGTCCTCGAGCCCGTCTGCGAGATCCGCCCGTCCGAGCGCGTAGCGTCCCTTCGGCGCCGCGCGGCGCGCGCGCGTGATCAGCCGCGCGAGCGCGCCGTAGCCCTGCCGGCTGGTCGCGAGGCAGACCAGCCGCAGACCGTCCGCGAGCGTGAACTCGCTGCCGACGATCAGCGCGAGGCCGCAGTCGCGCGCCGCGGCATGGGCGCGCACGACGCCGGCCAGCGAGCATTCGTCGGTCAGCGCGAGTGCGGCGTAGCCGAGTTGCCGCGCGCGCCCGACGAGTTCGTCCGGATGCGAGGCACCGCGCAGGAACGTGAAGTTGCTGAGGCAGTGCAGCTCGGCGTACGACATCGCAGAGTCATCCACGGCGCACGCGCGGGATCGCGGCCGGGACTCCGCTCGTTCGCGCCGCCGGAACTTACGCGCTCACTCGCGGGATCCCGGCCGCCTCGCGCCGCGCGGCCGCGGAGCGTGCCGCGCTGCGCACGCGCGAGGTGGCGGGGTTCTCGCGAGCGAACTCGTAAGTTCCGGCGGAGTTCGCGAGCGAGAAACCCCGCCGGATCCCGCGCGGTGCGGGCCGGGCACGACGCGTGGCGATCGTCACCGAACACGCCGTGCAGGAACCAGTCCTGGCCCGGCGGCCGTTCGCGGAAGATCCACAGTCGCACGCCATCCCGCGTCAGCGCGACGTAGTAATCGCGGCGCACGTCGTGCCCGTCCCACCAGCCGGTTTCGATGCGCTCGGGACCGGTGACCAGCACGCCGTCCCAGCCGCGCGAGCCGTTGCGGTTCGGCGAGCATCCACAAGCGGCCGCGCCGGGCGTGCGGCGGGCCAATGCCCCGGCAACGGCGTGCGCGCCGCCCGGCTCGGCGATGCGCCAGGCGCGTTCCGGGCGATGTTCCGGCACCGGGCAGACGCCGAACACCGCATCTGTCGCCGAGTCGTGCACGCAGGCGCTCCAGCAGGCGCGCAGTCGCCTCCGGATCGGCAGCCGCTGCCCTGCTCGAAGAGTCCCGCGTCACGCAGCGCAGAGCGGCAGCAGGACACCGGAACGCAGCCGCAGCGCCACGACCGGCTGCGGGCAACCGGCACTGCGCGAGCCGTTCGCGCAGCAACCCCTCGCAGATGTCCTGCATCGCCGCTCGGCCGGGTCAGGCCCGAGCCGGATCCGGGTCGGCGCCGTGCCCGCGGTGCAGCAGGTCGAGGCGCAGCTCGGAGATGACCCGATGCGCGGGCGCGCAGGAATACACCGAGTCGCGCGAGCAGCCGTCCGACCGCCGGCTACAGTTGGGCCGTGGATCCGGCTGCCGCCGGCAGTTCGAGCCGCTCGTCGAAGCGCTCCGGCACCACGTGCCGGCGTCGTGGCTCGGGCCGCCGCCCGAAACCCTCGTCCAGTTCGTCGAGCAGTGCCGGCCCGAAGCGTCGCGCGAATCCATCGCGCGGCAGGCGCAGCGAGATCAGCGACGCTCCGGATACCGAGCCCGGCCAGTGTGCCAATGACATCCGCCGGCCACTGCCAGGCAGTCGAGCGGCAGTCGCGCCGCGAGCCCCGGCATCGCGTCGGCGCGGACGCCGACGATCCCGAGTCCCGCCCGCGCGAGCCACAGGGCGCCACGCGGCGTCGGCGCGAGCGCCACGTTGGCCTGCAGGCCACCGGCCCGCAGACCGGCCAGCGGCACGACGGCAAAGCGCCATGGCACCGCCGAACAGGTCGAGGCTGCCGCGCACTTCGGCGAGCAGTGCGGCGGGTGACTCGAGGCTGACGACGGGCGTGAACTGCAGCGCCCAGCGCGCCAGGCGATCGAGCAGCGCCGCTTCCGCAGGCCGGCCGGCGTTCGTGCGAGCACGAATCCCGGGCACAAGGGCAAGGGCTGCATTGAGCCCCATGCCGGGCGCAACGCCCTGGCGGGCGGCCCGGTCGTTGCAGGCGACGAGGCAGCGGCGGGGATCATTCGGCCGCGATGACGCCCAGCTGCGCGCGTCGCTGCCCGCCACAGGCAGCAGGGCTTCCAGCGGCAGGCGGGGAAAATGCGCGGCCAGCCACAGCTCGCGCGCGGCGGCAGCGACCGGCGGTGCGGCCGCACCGGCTGCCGGGCCCGGTGCCCGCCGACAGTTCCGCCGCTGCCGGCGTTGCCGCTGCCGGACGCCCTTCGAGCATGTGCGATGCCTCAGTGAATCGGCAGGCTGTCGATGCGCGCAGGGACGCCGCCGCGGCTCTTCAGGATCTCGACGTCGAGACCCTTCGTACGCGCCGTGAGCAGGAGCCGGAGCGCCGCGGGCGAGGCTTCGCTGCGATGCGCAGGGCGGCCGGAACAGGAAACCGAGGCTTTGTCCCTCAGCGGCCGCCAGTTTCAGGCGACGCAAGGCCTGATCGCCGGTCGCGCCCGCCCAGCCGAGCACGGCTGCGCAGGCGCCGGAACGCAGGGCCTGCTCCATCGCCCACAGCAGGTCGAGCCCGGCACGCGGCCGGATCACCAGCATGCGCGCGGGATCGAGCCCGGCATCGGCGAGCGCCGGCGCATAAGGCAGGTGCGGCGGAGCCAGCCAGGCGATCCAGCGCGGCTGCATCCGGCCGTCGCGGCGGACAGCGCGCGAAGCGCCGGCAGCAGCAGGCGGATTTCACCGACACCTGCGGCTGGCACGCAGCAGTTCCACCAGTGTGGACAGCGGCCAGCCGCCACCCGGCAGGCGCTCATCGAGGCGGCGAAAACCGGTCGGAACGGTTGCAGGCGCGTCCCGACACCGCCGCCGCGCCACAGCGCCGGGTGGCGCAGCAGCTCCGCGAGCGTGTCGCTCACTGCATGACATCCGGCCGGCCGCGCCGCAGGACGCCGACCACCACGCCCTCGATCGTCAGCGACTGCTTGCGCAGGTCGACGCGGATCGGCTCGAATTCCGGGTTCTCCGGCATCAGCCAGACCACCGTGCCTTCCTGGCGATAGCGCTTGACCGTCACCTCGTTCTCGAGCCGCGCGACGATGATCTGCCGGTTGCGGACATCGGGCGAACGGTGCACCGCGACCAGGTCGCCGTCGAGGATGCCGACATCGCGCATGCTCATGCCGCTGACCCGCAGCAGGTAATGCGGGCGTGGGCTGAACAGCTGCGGATCGATCTGGAAGCGGCCTTCGATGTGCTCCTCGGCCAGGATCGGCCGGCCGGCAGCCACCCGGCCGATCAGCGGCAGGCCGAGCTGCTCGCGCAGCGCGTCCTTCAGCACGATGCCGCGCGAGCTGCCGGCGATCAGCGCGAGTGACACCCTTGCGCTGCAGCGCGCGCAGATGCTCTTCGGCGGCATTGGCGGAGCGGAAACCGAGTGCCTGGGCGATCTCCGCACGCGTGGGCGGCAGGCCGTTGGCCGGCGATCGACGTCCTGGATGAACTCGAGGATCTGGCGTTGGCGAGGCGTGAGGTCCGTCATGGCGCACCTGTATGAATGATCAGTAACTGTGATTATATACAGGTCATGGCGTGCTGGCAAGCGCTCGTTCAACTGCCCGCCAGGATCCGCATCAGGCCACGCCCTTCGCAACGCGCAATCCGAATCGATTCACGACCACGCGACGGTGCAAGACCGGATGCTCACGGACCATGCGCGGTATCGAACAGACACCGATGCCATGCAAGGCGCAAGCTGCAATTGATTCGAACCATGCAGCAACGCGATGACCTCGGCATGACCATGAGCGCGAACAGATGCGCGCTCCGCGAATGCAGAGAATCGCGCGACTCGCGCGCCTCGTGACTCATCGGGATTTACTTGTCGCTCCCACGGCGACATGACATCGAATGCTTTAACGAAATCCGCTGATACGTTACGATCCGCATTGTCAACCGTGCGGTCGGGAAGGAACGCCGGCCACCGTGCAGCCGCAAAAGCGGCTTGTATACGTTCCATGCAACACTTTGGAGAACAATCTCATGACCAATATCCTGAAGGTGGGCGTCGCTGCCGCCGTCCTCGCGCTGGGCGCCGGCTGCACCGATCTGAAGCCCATGCAGGCGGAAGTCGACTCGCTCAAGTCGCAGGTCTCCCGGCTGTCCGGTGACATCGATGGCGTGAAGTCCGCTGCGGATGGCGCAAGCCGTGCCGCGGCCGCCGCACAGCAGGCTGCCACCTCGGCGCAGAACTCGGCCAATCAGGCCCTGTCCGCGGCGCAGGCTGCGCAGCAGTGCTGCGATGCGAACAGCGCGAAGATGGATCGCATGTTCGAAAAGTCGATGTCGAAGTAATCGACACCGGACTTTGACGACAAGAAAAGCCCCGCGGCGGCAACGCTGCGGGGCTTTTTGTTTCAGGGTGCTAGCGCGGATACGCTTGCCGACCGCGCCGGTCCCGCCAACGGAGACGGCCGCCGGCACGCCGCGCGCCTCGCGCCAGATCTGCTCGGCGGCGCCCCAGTCGATCGCGAGCGGCTGCGAACGCGTCGCCTCGACGATCAGCCGGGTCAGGTCGGTCAGCGTCGGCGGCTCGACGGCGTCCTCCTGCAGCGGCGGATGCACTTCGATCAGGAGCTGGCCGTCGTGCCAGCCCCACTTGTAGGGCTGGTTGACGATCATGACCGGCGTGTTGACGTGCACCATGCCGAACAGGCGCTCGATGTCCTCCGGATAGAGTCGCATGCAGCCGTGCGTGACCTGCATGCCGACACCCGCCGGGCGATTCGTGCCGTGGATCAGGTAGGCGCCGCCCGGAATGCCGAGCCGCATCGCGAATCGCCCCAGCGGATTGTCGGGCCCGGCCGGCACGACCGCCGGCAGTATGTCGCCGCGCGGCGCATGCTCTTCACGGACCGATGCGGCGGTGTCCAGGTCGGGTCCTTGATCTTGCTGACGATGCGCGTCTCGCCGAGCGGCGTATTCCAGTCCATCTTTCCGATGCTGACCGGGAAGGTCCAGACGACCGGCGGTTCGCCCGCTCCCGCCGGCGGAAACCAGTAGAGCCGGTGCTCCGGCAGGTTGATCACGATGCCTTCGCGCGGCGCGTGCGGCAGCAGCCGCGCGCTTGGGTAGGACGATGGCGGTGCCCGCACCGGGCAGCCAGGTGTCGACGCCCGGATTCGCGTTGGTGATTTCCTCGTAGCCGAGGCCATGCGTGCGCGCGATGTCCAGGCAGCGTGTCGCTGCTGGCTCGTCTCGGTGGTCCGCAGCTCGCCGATCATGTCGTTGCCTCGGCGGCGGCACTGCGAAAGCTCTCCGCATCGGCGCGGCACCGCGTGCAGCACCAGCAGGAGCATGCGCCCAGCACCGGCAGATTCAGCGTGATGTGAAGCGTGCGGCTCATGCAGGAATGGACAACGCGGCAAGCTTTCGGTTTCGCATCAATAGCGGATCAGCGCCGAGCCCCAGGTAAAGCCGCCGCCGAAAGTCTCGAGCAGCAGCATCTGGCCGCGATGGATGCGTCCATCACGGACCGCCGTGTCGAGCGCGAGCGGAATCGAGGCCGCTGACGTGTTGCCGTGCTCCTGCACGGTCACGACCACCTTTTCCATCGGCAGTCCGAGCTTGTCGGCCGCGGACTGGATGATGCGCAGGTTGGCCTGGTGCGGGATCAGCCAGTCGATCTGGCCGCGTTCGACGCCATTCTTCGCCAGCGTCTCGTCGACCAGCCGCGACAGCGTTCGCACGGCGACCTTGAACACCTCGTTGCCGAGCATCGTGAGGCCGGCGGTCGCGCCGCTGCGCAGCTGCTCGAAGCCGCTCGACACGCCATACGGAAAATAGAGCAGGTCCTTGTAGCGGCCGTCCGAGTGCAGGTGCGTGCCGATGATGCCCGGCTCGTCGGCCGGCGGTCAGCACGACGGCGCCCGCGCCGTCGCCGAACAGCACGCAGGTCCCGCGATCGGTCCAGTCGATGAATGCGCGACAGGCATTCGACACCGACGACGAGCGCGCATCTGGCCTCGCCGAGCCGCACGAACTTGTCGGCAATCGACAGCGCGTAGACGAAACCGCTGCAGGCCGCCTCCAGGGAGAACGCGGGACAGCCGTGGATGTCGAGCCGCTGCTGCAGCAAGCGTGCCGGTGTTCGGGAAGATCAGGTCCGGTGTGGTCGTACCGACGACGATCAGATCGACGTCCGCCGGCGTCAGGCCCGCGGCCTTCAGCGCGCGTCGTGCCGCATGCTCGGCCAGCGACGAACTGGTTTCGTCGGTCGGCGGCGATGTGACGCCGCTCGATGCCCGTGCGCGTGCGGATCCACTCGTCATTCGTATCGACGAGCTTCTCGAGGTCCGCGTTGGTCAGCACCTTTTCCGGCAGGTAGCTGCCGGTGCCGGCGACGCGCGAGTAGCGGTTCACCATGGCATTTCGTGCCCCGGCTGGCAGCCGAATTCACTCCTTGCCAGTTTCCTCGGCTGGCGTCTCGATCACCTTGCGGCCGCGATAGAAGCCGTCGCGGCTGACGCGATGACGGAGGTGCGTCTCACCGGTCGTCGGGTCCTTGGACAGCGCTGGCTTCGTCAGCCGGTCGTGCGAGCGGTGCATGCCGCGCTTGGACGGGGTCTTGCGGCTTTTCTGTACGGCCATGGAAAATTATCTCCGGTTCAGTGTTTCAGCAAATCCTTCAATCCCGCGAATGGCCGGCGCATCTCCTGCGGTGCCGGCGCTTCGTCCTCTGCACCCAATGCCTGCGGTGCCTGTGGTAAACATGATTCGCCTCCGACATGGACCGCAATCAATGGCAGCGACAGCAGCAGTTCATCTTCGACCAGTCCGGCGAGGTCGACCCGCCGAGGATCGCCGCGGAATCGATTCATGGTCCGCGGGTGCCGGCTCATCCTCCCTCGCAACGAATGCGAGCTGGGACGTGGACTGCAGCATGCGCCGCATCGGTCTCAGGCAGCGCTGACAGGTCAGCATCGCCTCAGCTTGAACTTCAAGCTCCCCGGTCGGCACTCCGCCTATCGTACGCAATGCGAAGCGTGCGCTGGCCATGCCTTCCGGTGCCGCCAGCCGGTCCACGAGGCGCGGGAAACCGGACAGCGGGAATTCACGCTCCACGACGGCCGCCGCCGCGGCCAGGCTCAATGCGTCCAGCTGCTCCTGCGAGGCCATGGGCATGGGGGCGGTATGATAGTGAGCGCGGTCGGGGGTGTCAAAAAACTTTCCCGCGCAAATCCTTGTTTTTAAAGCGCTGATCCCATGCCTGCCGCACTCATTCTTGCCTCGACGTCGCCCTATCGCCGACTGCTCCTGGAGCGTCTCGGCCTGCCTTTCCAGGTCGCAGCATCTGGAGTCGACGAAGCGCAAATTGCTGGCGAGGCGCCGGCGACGCGGGCGGCGCGGCTGGCGCTCGCCAAGGCCCATGCAGTCTCGGCGGCGCATCCGGCGGCCTGGGTGCTTGGATCCGACCAGGTCGCGGACTGCGGCGGCTCGATACTCGACAAGCCAGGCAGTGACCCGCGCTGCCGCGAGCAGCTGGCACTCTGCAGCGGCCGGCCCGTGACATTCTTCACTGCCGTGGCACTGGCGCATGGCCAGACGGGTACCGTCAGCCGGCATGTCGATCGCACAGTCGTTTGCTTTCGGTCACTCGGCGCAGGCGAGATCGCAAGTTACGTGCAGCGCGAGCGACCCTTTGACTGCGCCGGGGGCTTTCGCTGCGAAGGCCTCGGCATCGCGCTGTTCGAATCGATCGAAGCGACGGATCCGACCGCGTTGATAGGCTTGCCGTTGATCTGGGTTGCGGACGCTTTGCGGCGTTCGGGACTCGATCCGCTCGCGGCACCTCAAGCCTGAACGGGCGCTCTTTGTGGCAGGCCTGTCAGCACCCGGCTCAGGTCCTCCGGCAATGGAACTTCGATCTCGACCCACGCCCTGGATCCCTCCCAGCGAAATGCAATGGAAGATGAATGCAGGAACATGCGCCGCAGGCCGAAGTCGCGCATGCGCGTGTTGAACTCGCGCTGGCCGTATTTTTCGTCGCCTGCCACCGGATGGCCGGCAAAGGCCGCGTGAACACGAATCTGGTGCGTGCGGCCGGTGTGAATCTCGACATCCATGAGGGTCGCGAGATCACGATAATGCTCGCGCGGACGTGAACACCGACACGGCGCTCTTGCCTTCCGCGTGCACGCGCACGACGCGCTCACCACCCTGGCGTGCATGCGTCAGCACCGGAGCGTCGATCTTCTTGCGGCCGAGTTGCCAGCGACCCGCCACGAGCGCCGTGTAATGCTTCTCGACCTGGCCCACGCGCAGCAGCGCGTGGAGCTTCCCGCAGCGCGGCGCGGGTCCGCGCGACCAGCAGGCAGCCGCTGGTGTCCCGATCGAGCCGATGGGCGAGCTCCAGCGGTTCATCGGGTCGCAGGGCGCGCAAGCACCTCGATCAGCGCCGAATGCGAGCCCCGATCCGCCGTGGACTGCGAGACCCGCGGGCTTGTTGAACACGAGGATCCGTTCGTCTTCGTAAACGATCGCGTCGCGCACGGCCGACGCAGTGAATCGGGAACGCGTGCGCGGATCTTCTCCGGCGACGGGCACGTCCCGCAGCGGCGGCAGGCGCACCAGATCGTCGGCGGCGAGCCGGTAATCCGGCTTCGCGCGGCCTGCCATTGACGCGCACTTCGCCGCGCCGCAGCAGGCGGTAGACACGGCTGCGCGGCACGCCCTTGAGTTCCCGCAGCAGGAAATTATCGAGCCGCTGGCCGTCCCCGGCCGGCCCGGCAAGGCACTTGCCGCACGCGGCCTGCGGAAGCTCCGTCGTCACTCACCGAAGTTTCCTAAAGTATTGATTTTCCGAGAGCATTGCTGATATGTTAGACGCGCAAGTCAGGTCTTACGGCGCAGGCTCCTCGAATCGGAGCGTGGCCGCTGACCGGTACGCGGTCCCTCCCTCCTCGACTCCCGGTTCTCCGGTGGTGTCGCGCCGGGCAGGCGCCGCATGTTAGTTGGTCCGGAAGACCCGGACCATCGCCGGCCGTTCGCTCGGATGTGACGTTCCCCGCGCGTGTCGACATCAGTGCAGCATGCAATCGGAATCGGCCAGGCGGCCTTGCGCCGCGGCCCACCCGTGCGCGCCGCGATCCACGCCTGCAGGATCGATGAGTCACCCCTCGTGCTCCTACGTGACATTGCCTGCCGCAGCGGCCCCCAGTACCTCGGAAGGGGCACATGAAGAGAATGCTGATCAACGCAACCCAGCAGGAGGAGTTGCGCGTAGCCCTGGTTGACGGCCAGAAGCTCTACGACCTGTCGATCGAGATACCGTCTCGCGAGCAGAAGAAAGGCAATATCTACAAGGCGCGCGTCACGCGCGTCGAACCGAGCCTCGAGGCGGCCTTCGTCGAGTACGGCTCGGCGCGCCAGGGATTCCTGCCGCTGAAGGAAGTCGCGCGCGAATATTACCGTTTCCAGCCGGCACCCGGCGCGCGCTTCAATATCCGCGACGTGCTGCAGGAAGGCCAGGAACTCCTGGTCCAGGTCGAGAAGGACGAGCGCGGCAACAAGGGCGCCGCGCTCACGACTTACATCAGCCTGGCCGGCCGCTTCCTGGTGCTGATGCCGAACAATCCGCGCGCCGGCGGCGTCTCGCGCCGCATCGAGGGCGAGGAACGCGACGTCACGCGCGACTCGCTCGAACAGCTGCGCGTTGCCGGACGGCATGGGCACGATCGTGCGCACCGCCGGCGTCGGCCGCGGCACCGGAGGAACTGCAGTGGGACCTCGACAACCTGCGCGCCAACTGGGACGCCATCGTCACCGCCGCCGGCGAACGGCCGGCGCCGTTCCTCGTCTACCAGGAGAGCGACGCGGTCACGCGCGCGCTGCGCGACTACCTGTCCGACGATATCGGCGAGGTGCTGATCGACGAGCCGGCGCCTACCAGCGCGCCGTCGAGTACGTGCAGCGCTTCCAGACGCCCGACGCGCATGCGCCAACTGAAGCACTACACGGACGACGTGCCGCTGTTCACGCGCTACCAGATCGAGAGCCAGATCGAGTCGGCCTACTCGCACACGGTGACCCTGCCCTCCGGCGGCAGCATCGTGATCGATTACACCGAGGCACTGGTGTCGATCGACATCAACTCGGCGCGCGCGACGCGCGGCGCCGACATCGAGACCACCGCCTGCAATACCAACCTCGAGGCGGCCGAGGAAATCGCGCGGCAGCTGCGCATCCGCGACCTCGGCGGGCTGATCGTCATCGACTTCATCGACATGGAGTCGAAGAAGAACCAGCAGGCGTCGAGGACCGGCTGCGCGACGCCGTCCGCGCCGACCGCGCCCGGATCCAGCTCGGGCGGATCTCGCGCTTCGGCCTGATGGAAATGTCCCGCCAGCGGCTGCGGCCGTCGCTCGGCGAGTCCACGCACATGGCCTGCCCGCGCTGCAGCGGCATGGGCACGATCCGCAGCGTCGAATCGATGGCGCTGGCGCTGCTGCGCCTGATCGGCGAGGAAGTCCGCAAGGATCGCACGACGCGGGTGGTCGCGCAGTTGCCGGTGGATGTCGCGACCTTCCTGATCAACGAGAAGCGCGAATGGCTGAATCAGCTGGAGAGCCGCAGCGCGACCGACATCGTGCTGGTGCCGGACTCCGAACATGCAGACGCCGAACTACTCGATCCGCCGCGTGCGCGACGATGAGCTCACGCTTGCCCGAGAACGCGGTGACCAGCTACCAGATGGCCGGCCAGGCGACCGTCGAGATCGATTTCAAGTCCGAGGCGGAAAAGCGCCCCGCATCCGCGCCACCGGCCGTGCAGACGATCGCGCCGGCTGCCCCTGCACCGACCCCGGTGGCCCCGGCAGCTACGCCGGCGCCCGCTGCCGGCTTCTGGTCGCGCCTTGTTTACCTCTTCACGGGCAACGGCGCGCAGGCCGCCCCCGCGCCGGCCGCTCGGCGGCGGCAATGGCCAGAGGCACCACGAACCACGCGACAAACGCCACCCGCGGATCGCGGTGAGGGGCGCGGCGGCCCGCGCCGTGAGCGCGGCGAACATCGTAAGCGTGCCGAGAACCGCCACCACCGCGATCGGGATCGCGACCGGGACCGCGACCGTAATCGCGACCGTGGCCACAGCCACGAAGCGGGTTCCCAGGGCGACAGGCATCGACAGGATTCCCGACGCCGCGATGCCGAGCGCGTGCAGGGCAATCCCACCGACGAGCGGCCACGCATCGCCTGCAGCCGGCCGGCGCCCGTCCCGACCAGCCAGTGACGGATGGCGAGCCTCGCCGCCGGCGTCGCCGGCGTCGCGGTCGCGGCGGCAATCGCGACACACGCCCGGATGAACGCGGCCCGGCGGATGCCGCGGCGCCCGCCCAGGACCGCCACGATCCACCCAATGAGGCCGCCCCGCGGCGGCCCGAGCAGGCGGCACCGCAGGATGTCACCGCGCCGCCGAGGCAGTCTCCTGCCGCGCAGCCGGAGCCGCGGGTGAGCGAAGCGCCTGGGCCGACCCCGCCGTCAGCGCCGGCACCGGCCGGTGAGCAGCGCTCCTCGCAAACCTACACGGTCTGGTCGTCCACACCGGGTGAAGAACAGCATTTCGGGCCGAAGGAATGACTCAGTGCGATGCGGTGAGCGCAGCCAGCAATCCGCGCGCCGCTTCTTCGACCAGATCCAGGACGTCCTCGAAGCCGGTCGCCCCGCCGTAGTAAGGATCCGGAACTTCGCGCCGCGCCAGCCCCGGCGCGAACTCCAGGAACAGGCGCACGCGATCGCGGCGCTCGCGCGGCGCCATGCGCGAGCAGGTGACGGTAATTCTGCTCGTCCATCGCCAGCAGCAGGTCGAAGCGCTCGAAGTCGGCCGCCTCGATGATCCGCGCCCGCAGGCCCGTCATGTCGATGCCGCGCCGCTGCGCCGCCGCCACGGTGCGCTCATCCGGTGGCGAACCGGCGTGATAGGCGTGAGTGCCGGCGGAATCCGACCTCGATGTCGAGCCCGGCCGCCTCGCGCCGGACCAGTTCCTCGAATACCGCCTCTGCCGTCGGTGAGCGGCAGATGTTGCCCAGGCACACGAAGAGAATGCGCCGCGTCATCGCCCGCTCCCGCGACGCAGCCAGCCGCCCAGCAGCTCAAGCGCCTTCAGGATCTCGGCCGTGGAAACCGCGAAAGAGATGCGGATGAAGTTGTCCGCCGTGCACGGCATCGAAGTCGCGCCCGGTGTTTAGCGCGACGCCGGTGGCGTCGAGCAGCTCGCGGCACCACGCCAGCGAATCGCCGGTCAGGTGCGCGATATCCGCATAGAGGTAGAAGGCACCGTCGACCGGCGCCATGCGCGTGATGCCGAGCCCGGGCAGCGCTGCAACGAGCAGCTCGCGGTTCGCTCGCATAGGTCGCAACATGTCCGTCGAGCTCGGCGCTGTTCGTCCATCGCCGCGAGCGCCACGTGCTGCGCGAGCGTCGGCGGCACCAGGAACAGGTTCGCCGAGTAGCGGTTCATGGCGTCGACGAGGCCCTCCGGCACCACCGTCCAGCCGAGCCGCCATCCGGTCATGCACCAGTACTTCGAAAAGCTGTTGAGCGACGACCGCATCGGCCTCGAACTCGAGCATCGTGTGGGCGCACCCGCCCGAATGTGATGCCGTGATAGGTCTCGTCGGAGATGATGCTGGATTCCGCGTGCCCGGCACGACGAGCGCGAGCTCTCGCAGTTCCGCGCGTCCGAGCATCGTGCCGGTCGGGTTCGACGGGCTCGTCAGGATCAGCCCGGCGGGCGCCGGATCGAGCGCTGCGATCATCGCCGCGGTCGGCTGGAATCGCGTCTGCGGCCCGCAATCGAGTTCCAGCGGCTCGAGCCCGAGCGCACGCAGCACGTTGCGGTGCGCCGGGATAGCCGGGACGCGCAAGCGCGACGCGCGCACCGCGCGCAAACAGCACGGGCGAGCGCCAGCACCAGCGCTCCCGAAGCGCCCACGGTCAGCATGATGCGCGTGCGGCGCGGCTCGCAGGCCATGGCGCTGTCCGGTAGAGTGCCGCGATCCGCTCCCGCAGAGCGCTGCTCTCCCAGTAACCCTGGGCGCGTCCGCGGAGCGCACGATGGCCTGCATCGATCGCTGCGCGCGGCGCGCCCGCCGAAGGCTGCCCGACTTCCATGTGGATGACCGGCAGGCCGCGGCGCGCGCGCTCATTGGCGAGCCGGTTGATCTCGACGGCGTAAAAGGGCTCGACACCCGCGGCGGCATCGATTCATGGGCGCCGGCCGCACCGCCATCAGGCGTTCGACATCGGCGAGGTCCTCTGCCGTGTCTACACCGGGTCCCGGCGTCTCGCAGGCATCGGCGACCGCAATCGTCATGCCAAGCTCCAGCGCCCGCAGTTGTTCGAGCCGTTCCCGCCGCTCGAGTTCCGATGCCGGCGACGCCGCCAGGCGCCGCAGCGCACCGACCCGATAGGCATAGATGCCGAGGTGCCGCCGTGCGCCCGCGATGGTCGCTGCTGGCCTCGCGAGCCCTGCGGGCGCCGCGTCGCGATTCCAGGGAATCGGCGCGCGGCTGAAATAAAGCGCGTGTTCGCCAGCGCGACGACCTTGACGATATTCGGGTCGAGATAACTCTCGATTGAGGTGATCGGCGTCGCACAGCGTCGCGATGTCGGCCGCTGGCGTTGGCCGCCAGCAGGGCCGCGACCTGGTCGATCAGCGCCGGCGGCAACAGCGGCTCGTCGGCCTGCACGTTGACGACGATCGATTCTTCCTCCCAGCCCCGGCGCAGCGCCAGTTCGGCTATGCGGTCGGTGCCCGAAAGATGATCCTTCGAGGTCATCTCGACCTCGGCGCCAAATGCCGCGCACGCCTCCTTGACAGCGTCGTCGTCGGTTGCGATCACGACCTCGCGCGGCGCCCGAGCTCATGGCCAACCGGTACACGTACTCGATCATCGGCTTCCCGGCGATCGGCGCGAGTACCTTGCGCAGGCAGGCGTGTCGAGGCGAGCCGGGCCGGAATCGCTACGCGGAACATTCAGCGCCCCGCGATCGCGGGATCGTCTGAGGAGAGGCGACGTGCTTCGTCCGGCAGCATCACGGGGATATCGTCGCGTACCGGGTAGGCAAGGCGGTCGGCGCGACACAGCAATTCGCGTGATTCCCGCATCCACTGCAACGGGCCCTTGCAGACCGGACAGGCCAGGATGTCGATCAGCTTGTCATCCACAGGATCACGCCCCCAGGTTTCGTTCGCGAGCCATTCGCACGATGCAATCGATCAAGGTGCCTGCAGACGCGTCATCAATGCGTGCATCGACCTCGACGTACCACGCATCCCTCAGGCAACTGCCCCCGCATTTTACGGCATCCTTCTCTGTCATCAGCAATGGCTGACCGGACCTGCTCTCGATCGCGCCAGGCGGGATCGCGGCATGATCAGGCAGTCCGCGCCCATCCACGATCAAGCCCTGCTCGCTCAGCATCGCAAAAAAGCGCGCTGGATGCCCGATCGCGGCGATCGCGCGGACGTGCCGGCCTGCGAATGCCGCAATGGGGCGCCGCTCGCCGCCATCGAGTGCGATGACCGCGACCGGAATCAGCCTCATCGAGACCGCCCCGGGCCACTCGAATCCGCCGCCATTCACGACGACTGCATCCACCTCTTTGAGTCTCGCACGCGTCTCGCGCAGCGGGCCCGCCGGCAGCAGGCGTCCGTTGCCGAGACCGCGGCTGCCATCGATCACGGCAATTTCAAGATCGCGTTTCAGCGCATAGTGCTGCAAGCCATCGTCGGCGAGAATCAGGTCGCACATCGGCTCCAGCAGCCGTACGGCATCGGCGCGCCGGGCAGCGATCGCCACGGGCTGTGCCAGTCGCCGATGCAGCAGGATGGCTTCGTCGCCGGCTGAATTCGCATCGTCGTCGGCGGTTACCAGCCTGGCGGGCCCGCCGGCACCGCGGTAACCGCGACTCGCAATGCCGACACGGACCCCGCGCGCCACGAGTCGGGACGCGAGCCAGATCACGAGCGGCGTCTTGCCCGTGCCGCCGACCGTCAGGTTGCCGACCACCACCACCGGTCTCCGTGAGCGGTAACTCGGCAGCAAGCCTCGCCGGTGCGCGAATCGACGGAGGGCCGTCAGGGCCGAATAAAGCCATGACAACGGCAGGAGCCAGGCGCCGCGCCGGCCGCCTCCGTACCAGGTCTCCAGCAGCCATTCCTGCATTGCGAGGATGCCTAGACGTTGAACTGCATCCGGTGCAGCGCCGCATAGACGCTGCCGGCTGCCAGCAGTTCGACGTGAGTACCCGACTCGATGATGCGGCCATCGTCAAGCACGATGATGCGGTCGGCCTTCTCGATCGTGGACAGGCGGTGGGCGATGACGAGTGTCGTGCGGCCGCGCAGGAGTTCTACCAGCGCCTCCTGGACCGCCCTCTCCGATTCCGAATCGAGCGACGATGTCGCCTCGTCCAGGATCAGGACCGGCGCATCCTTCAGAAGCGCCCTGGCGATCGCGACGCGCTGGCGCTGGCCGCCCGACAGCAGCGCGCCGCGCTCGCCGATCTCCGTATCGAGGCCATCGGGCAGCTCGTCGGCGAAATCCAGCACGTGAGCGGCACGCGCAGCGCGCTCGACCGCAGCCGCATCTGCCGCCGGCGCGCTGAACGCGATGTTGTTGCGGATCGTGTCGTCGACCAGCATGACTTCCTGGCTGACGAAGGAGAGCTGGTTGCGAAGGTCGTGCAGCCGGTATTCGCGCAACCCCGTGCCATCGAGCAGCAGCAGACCCGAATCGGGATCGTAAAATCTCGGCAGCAGGCTCACCAGGGTCGACTTCCCGCTACCGGACCGACCCGACGATCGCGACTGTCTCGCCCGGGGCCGCCCTGAAACTGATATCCGCTCAGGACCCTGCCTTTCTCGGCGTCATAGGTGAAATTGACGCCGCGAAACTCGATGTCCCCGCTCGCTCGCTCGATACGCCGTGTGCCGCCCGCGTCCTCGGCGTCCGTATCGAGGATCTCGAATACGCTCTGGCCCGCGGCAATGCCCTGCTGCAGCGGCCCGACGACGCTCACCAGCCGCCGCAGCGGCGCGGTAATCAGCAGCAGGGCTGTCAGGAAAGAGGTGAACTCGCCGACCGACAGGCCTTTCTCCAGAACATCACGTATCGCGACATACATGACGGCGGCAAGGCCGAATGCTGCGATGACCTGCACGACGGGGTTTGAGACTGCCTTGACCGCCACCAGCTTCATGAAACTCGCCCGGTTGCGCTCATTCACCTTTTCGAAGGAGTCGTGCTGCTGTGGCTCGGCATTGAAGACCTTGATCATCCGGTGGCTTTCGAGCGCCTCCTTCGCCACCCGCGTGACATCGCCCATCGAGGACTGGATCCGCACGCTGTATCGGCGGAACAGCCGGCTGGTGATCCGCATCAGTCCGATGATCAGAGGTGCGACCGCAAGCGCGAAGGCCGTCAGCCGCCAGTTCATGTAGAAAAGCCAGCCGAGCAGTCCGGCAATCGTCAGGGTGTCACGTATGAGCGACGTGATTGCCGTGGTCGCGGCCTCGGCGACCAGCTCGATGTTGTAGGTCAGGCGGGACAGCAGTTGCGCGACGCCATTGCGGTCGAAAAACGCGGTCGGCAGCTGCAGGTAACGGATGAAAACGTCGCGCCGCATCGCCTTGATCACGTGACGGCCGACCCAGCCCGGCGCGAAGACGGCGAGGTAGTCGCCGATGCCGCGAATCGTAAACAGAACGATGATGCCGGCAGGTACCAGCAGCAGCACCCGCTGGTCGCGCTCGACAAAAGCGCCGTCCAGGAATTGCTTCACCAGCCAGGCGAGGCCGGTGTCGACTGCCGCAAACATCACCATGCCGACGACACCCAGCAGGAACATGGGCCAGTGCGGCCTGGCATATGCCATCAGCCGCCCGTAGATCCTGAGGCCGCTGGCATTTAGCGGCGGCAGGTTGGAGTCATTCTTCCGTTTGCTGGCTGACTGTTGCAATGTTGACCTGCGTGAAGCCGAGGCGTGCCGCCACATCCATCGCGGTCACGACGGACTGGTGAGTCGCGCGGGCATCGGCGCGGATCGTCACCGGACGCCGGGTCTCGCCGCCAGCCACCTTCTGCAATGTGGCCCTCAGCGTATCCCGCGAATTGTTGATGAGCGTGCGCTCATTGACGCGGTAACCGCCCTGGGCGGTGATCGTGATCACGAGCGGATCCAGAGGCGCATCCGCCCGCGCAGCGTCAGCCTCCGGAAGTTCGACGCGCAGACGGCCTTCCTTCACGAAGGTCGTCGCCAGCATGAAGAAGATCACCAGCAGCAACACGACGTCGATGAGCGACGTCATGTTCAACTCTGGGTCGTCGCGCCGCGTGGTCCCCAGTCTCATGACGCTGCTTCACGCCGCCGCCCCGGTGCCTGCGAATGGGCTCCAGAGCGATCGAAGGCCTGCACCAGCCGGGTGGCCTCCTTTTCCATGTCGACGACCAGGGCATCCACGACACCGCGCAGGTAGCGGTAGGCGAACAGCGCCGGGATCGCGACGATCAGGCCGGCCGCCGTCGTGATCAATGCCTCACCGATGCCGCCCGACAGCGCACGCGGGTCGCCGACGCCCGCTTCCGTGATCGCATTGAAGGCAGAGATCATTCCGGTGACAGTACCGAGCAGCCCGAGCAGTGGAGACATCGCGGCGATCGTGCCGAGCGTGTTCAGGAACCGCTCGAGCTCATGAACCACGTGACGACCCGTGTCCTCGATCTCTTCCTTCATGATGTCGCGCCCGTGATTGCGGTTTGCGAGACCCGCAGCGAGCACCCGGCCAAGCGGGGAATTGCGCGCCAGCGCCTCGATGTGCCGCTCATTCAGGGTCCTGGTCTCAACCAGCTTCCAGACGCGGTCGGTCAGCTCGCCTGGGAATCACGCGCTTGCGCTGCAGTGTCCACAGGCGCTCAACCACAATCGCGACCGCGACCACCGAGCAAAGGATGATCGGCACCATCACGGGGCCGCCGGCAACAATGATTTCCCACATGCGGCCGCATGATACCGTGACCGCTGTATCGGTGCCCTACCGGTTCACCCGCCTGCGGGCCTTTGCCACCAGCGCCGGAAAGCCTGCCGCTCGGTCCGTACCTCGATCCCGGCGGGCGTGGCACTGAAATCGACCGTGACAGCGCCAACTTCCGCCGTATTCAGCACGGTGGCGTTCGCAGCGCGCCAGCGCGAAACGACACCCGGATCCGGAAGATTCCAGTGATTGCCGAAGCCAGCCGAGATGATGGCGAGCCGTGCGCGGATGTTTCTCACCAGGCGCGGGTCGGAGGAAGTGCGGCTGCCGTGATGCGGCACGAGCACGACGTCCGCGGCGACGTACTGCGACAGCAGCTCCTCCTCCGCGGCAGCTTCGGAATCTGCCAGCAGCAGGGCGCTGCCACCTGCGCCGTCGATCCGCATGGTGCAGGAATTGTCATTGTCGCGGCTGTGTGGTCTGCCGGAAGGGTGCAGCACCCGGAATGTAATTCCGTCCCACGACCAGCCCAAGCCTCGCCGGCAGGTCAGCGTCGGGTGAGAAAAGCGCACACCGGGACCGGCGATGAACCCGTCGACTGGAAATGCGTTTCGTAGCAGGGTGGCGCCGCCGGTGTGATCGTTGTCGTCATGGCTCAGCACAATCCGGTCGATCCGGCGGATTCCCCGGGCGTGCAGCCATGGCAGCAGTGACACACGCGCAGCCGCAACGCCATTGCGCCAGCGTGGGCCGGTGTCAAATACGAGGACGTGATTGCGGGTCTGCACGACGCTCGCGAGGCCCTGCCCCACATCGAGTACTGTCAATGACCACGCACCTTGATCCGGACGCGGCGCACTGCCCAGCACAATTGCCATGAGCATCGCAGCCGCCGCGACACGCGGCCCCCGGAGCGGAATCAGCAGCCCAATCAGCGCGCCCGCACCAGCCGTGAGGACGAGGCCCAGCGGCTGGGCAGCGGGCCACCAGCTGGCGAACTTCAGCCGGCCAGCCGTGAGGAACCATGGCCAGCAGGCATCGAGGCCGGTGGCCAGCGCTTTCCAGATGACGTCTGCGCCATCGGGCCAGGGAATGCTGAGCGCCGTGGCAAGCAATGTCGCCGGAAGCAACACCAGGCTGAATACCGGCACGGCGATGGCATTTGCGAGCGGCGCGATCAGGGAGAGCCTGCCAAACGCGATGGCGAGGACCGGTGTCAGCAGCAGGAGGATCGCGGCCTGGACGCGCAGGAATGTCACCGTGCGCTCCAGCCATCCCGGGCCCGCATCGACCAGCGTCAGCAGAGCGGCGGTGGCAGTGAACGAGAGCCAGAAGCCTGCGGAGGCCACGGCGAGTGGATCGGTCACGATCAGGATCAGGGCTGCCAGGGCCAATGTCGTTTGCACGGGCAGCGCGCGCCGCATCACACGCTGCCATGCCACGATCACAACCATCACGAGCGTCCGTTGAGTCGGCAGCGATAATCCGGCGAGCGCGGCGTAAGCAGTGGTCGCGACGACAACGACAGCCATTTCGATGCCGGTCCTGCTGCGATGCGCTGCGGCCCACAGGCGCCAGGCCGCGCGCAACAGGAACAGTGCAACGAGCGCGAAGCCCGTGACGTGCAAGCCGGAAATGGCTATCAGGTGTGCGATCCCGGTGGCCGCAAATGCGTCCCACAGGTTCTCCGGAATGTTGCCACGTGCGCCCACGGCCAAGGCCTTGCAGCACGGCCGCGGAGGCGGCCGACGACACGGACGCGCCAATGATATTGGCGATGCGCGCGCGCAGGCGCTGGACCGGATACTCCCATGGCCGGTCCGTCAGGAGTGCCGGGCGGGATCCGGTAGCAATATAGCCAGTTGCGCCGACGCCCTGCCGCAGCAGCTCCAGTTCCCGGTCCGGCGCTCCCGGATTCGCGTAGCCGTTACGGCAGCGCAGCCTCGCGCGCACGCGCCAGTGCTGGCCCGGCAGCGGGATGGTGTCTGCCTCGTACCAGCTGAGTCGCAGGAGTGCCGGTGCCCCCGATGCGGTCTGCCCGGTGATGCGCAGCTCGAATTCGACGCGCCCCTCCCGCTCCGTCGCCGGAGCGGCCACGACGCCTTCAAGCTCGAGAATCTCCCGATCACGTGCGCAGGGCCAGTCCTCTGAAAGAATCTGGCGGGCTCCGGCTGCGGTCCATGCAAAGCCGAGCAGCAACGCCGCGACGGCAGGCCATCGTCGCGTGGCCAGCAAGGCCACGACCGCAAGCACCGCGAGGGTGCCGTGCGCGGGAAGCGCCGGCAGGAACTGCACGGCGGCGGCGCCGGCACAGAAAGCCAGCACGAGCCATGGCATCTCAGGACGTCCGTCAGGAACCAGTGCCGATCATCAGCCGCCGGTGCCTTCCGGATCAGTGCATCAAGCGTCGCGTTCCACCAGTAATCCGTCCTCCAGCATGAGAACGCGATCCATGCGCGCGGCCAGCTGCGTATCGTGGGTCACGATCACGAGACTGGTGCCCAGCTCTCGATTGAGCTCCATCATGAGTGCGAATATCTGGCGCGCGTGGGCGCCGTCCAGGTTTCCCGTCGGTTCATCCGCCAGCACGATGCGCGGCTCCGTCACCAGTGCGCGCGCGACCGCCGCACGCTGGCGCTCGCCGCCGGAAAGTTCCGATGGGCGGTGCGCAAGGCGATCCGCGAGCCCTACCCGCGCCAGCAATGCCCGCGCCTTTGATTCGGCTTCCACTCGCGGCAAGCGGCGTATCAGGAGCGGCATCGCCACATTCTCGAGGGCGCTGAATTCCGGCAGCAGGTGATGGAACTGGTAGACGAATCCCATCGCGACATTCCGCAGCCTTCCGCGTTCGACATCGGGTAACGCCGACATCTCCCGGCCATCGATCAGTACGCGCCCGCTTGTTGGCAGGTCGAGTCCGCCCAGCAGTTGCAAAAGCGTGGTCTTGCCGGAACCGGAAGCACCGACGACCGCGAGTCGCTCGCCCCGGCGGATCGACGCATTGACGCCCCGCAACACGCGCACGACCGCAGGCCCCTGCCGGAACTCCTTGACGAGGCCCTCGCAGGCCAGGACCACCGAATCATTCATGGCTTGCCTCAAACCTCATGCCGCAGGGCTTCCGCGGGCTGTGTGGCGGCGGCGCGCCATGCCGGGTAGATGGTCGCGGCAACGCCCAGCAGGAGCGCGGTCAGGGCGATTGCCGCCACGTCCCCAGATTGCACGTCGGCGGGCAATTCAGAGATGAAATAGACCTGCGGATCCACCAGCGTGACGCCCAGCAGGCGCTCCAGGCCGGCCACGAGCGCCGTGATGTTGTGCGCGATCAGCAGGCCGAGCGCGACCCCCGCGCCGGTGCCGACTATTCCGATCGCGGCACCCTGGACGATGAATATCGTCAGGATCTCCCGCGGTGTTCCGCCGAGCGTGCGCAGGATCGCAATATCAGAGCGCTTTTCCTTTACGACCATGACGAGCGTCGAGATGATGTTGAATGCAGCGACGGCCATCACCAGCAGGAGGACGATGAACATGATGGACTTGGTGACCTGGATCGAGCGGAAGAAATTCGCATGCCTCCGGCTCCAGTCGCTGACCATATAACTGCCGCCGAGGGACTCCGCAAGTTCGCGTATCTGCCGCCCGGCCGTGCTGCCGTCGGCAAACGCGTAGCGCAATCCCGTCACTGATTCGCCCAGCCGGAACAACCGCTGCGCATCCTCGATATTCAGCAGTGCGAGCCCGCGGTCGTACTCGTACATTCCGACATCGATCAGGCCCGCTACCTTGAATCGCCGCATGCGCGGAGCGACACCCGCCGGCGTCACGTTTCCCTGCGCGATCACCAGCAGCACGGAATCGCCGATGGCGACCCCCAGCTCATCCGCCAGCGTGTGCCCGAGCAGGATCCGGTACGCGCCTGGTTCCAGCCGCTCCAGTCCACCGCCCCGCAGATGCCGGTGCAGGGTCGAGACGGCCTTTTCAGCGGTGGGTTCCACTGCCCGCAACTCGACGGCTGCGGAACGATCCAGGGCAACCAGCATGCCGCGTCCCTCGACAAATGGCGCGACCGCCACGACGCCCGGCCGGTCCATCGTGCGGCGACTGATTTCCCGCCAGTCATCGAGCCTGCCTTCCGTGCCTTCCAGCGTCGCATGCGACACGACGCCGAGGATCCTGGCCTGCAGGTCGTGCTCGAACCCGTTCATGACCGAAAGGACGGCGATCAGCACGGCGACACCGAGCGCGATTCCTGCCATCGAGATCCCCGATATGAACCCCACGAAGCGATTGTCGCGGCGCGCCCGCAGGTAGCGCGCGCCGATCCACCAGGCATAGGCAGCCGGGCGACCCGACGAATTACTCATAGCGCAGCGCCTCGGCGGGCTCGGTTGCGGCGGCCTTGCGCGCCGGGTAGATCGTCGACACGAATGTCAGCACGAGTGCAGCGACAGCGACGAGCGCGACATCGGTTCCGCGAAGTTCAGATGGAATCCGCGTGATGTAGTAGACATCCGCATCGAATATCTGAAAGCCGAACAGCTGCTCGAGGACGGGCGCGATGTCTCCCGCATACAGGGCCAGCAGTGTCCCGAGCCCGACACCGGCCAGCGTACCGATCCACCCGATGACCGTTCCCTGCACGATGAACGCGCCGACGATACCGGCGCGCGACAGGCCCATCGTGCGCAGGATCGCGATGTCACTGCGTTTCTCCGCGACCACCATGACGAGACTCGCGACGATGTTGAATGCGGCGACGGAGACGATCAGCAGCAGGATCACCGTCATCATCGTTTTCTCGAGCCGGATCGCACGGAAATAGGCTGCGTGATCGACCGTCCAGTCATGGGCCGGGCCCGTGCCGAGCGCAGCGGCAACGCCGGATGCGAGCCGCGGCGCTTCAAAGGGATCCGCAAAGAAGAGGCGCACCCCGGCAGGCGCCGACGGTCCCGCAAGTGCCGCGACGTCATCGATCGCCGCGAATCCCATGACGGCATCGTGGTCGGCCAGCCCGATCTCGAACAGTCCCGCAACCTTGAAGGCGCCGATCCGCGGCGCGAGGCTTCCGTCGGCGCCGGTGCGCGGCAGCAGCACGGTCACGGTGTCGCCTGACGTCCACCTGTAGCTGAATCGCAAGTGCGCGCCCGAGCGCGATGTCGCCGGCTGCCCGCGGCCAGTGCGTCGAGCGCGAACCTCGACTCATGGCGGTGCGCAAGACGGCGTCGGGCCCGTAGTCCGGTATCGGAAATACCCCGCAGCGCGACGCCAGCCAGTTCGCGGTCCGTTCGACGCCAGCCCCTGCACCTCGATGAATGGCAATGCGCTCGACCACCCCGGGCTGCGCCGCGGGCACGCGCCGCCAGGTCCTCGCAGCGCGACCATCCGTGCCGGCGCGGGCAGGGTCGCGTGTGCCGACAAGCGCGAGCAGGCGGCTGCGCAGTTCGCCCTCGAAGCCATTCATGACCGACAGGATGGTGATCAGGGCGGCAACGCCGAGGCAGACGCCAGCAAGTGATACCCAGCTGATGAAAGAGACGAAATACTGGTGCTTGTGGGCGCGCACGTAGCGCAGCCCGAGTCCCAGCGGCAGGGGCGTCAGCATCGGTGTTTATTGGCCAAATTCGGGATGCCTATCAAGGATTTATCGCGGCAATCTCGCCACAGTTTCCGACCCGGTGCTACACTGCCGGTGGAGGAATCGCGATGACTATCGTACGCACATTGCTGCTGCTTGCGCTGCCTGCGCGCCGGTCCCGCCTCGGCGGAGACGCTCAGCATGCCGGCGGATCAGCCTGCGGCCGCTGCCGAACACCCGAAGCGCGGCAGCACGATGTCCGCGGTGCAGAGCCGTTTCGGCGAACCGTCTACGCGCCATGCGGCGGTCGGCCAGCCCCCGATCACGCGCTGGGACTATCCCCAGTTTGCGGTGTACTTCGAGAACGACCGCGTCCTGCACGCCGTCATCGTGAGATAGCACGTCCAGCCGGCCAGGCTTGCGGCCGATTCCGGCACAGGTATCCTGCGCTGCCTGACCCCGCCGGGCTCGCCCGGAACGGGTTGTTCTGCCTTCGGGAGCCTGCGTGAGCACGCGACAACGATGCTATTGCAGCTGCCGACGGCACCGGGCGCGCGCCGCGCTGGGGCGAGCTCTATGGCAGCAGCCTCGCCTGGTCCTTGCCGAGGCGGCAGCCGGTCTCGGCGCCCGCTCGTGGTCGTCCCGACCAGCGGCCGTGAAGCGGACCGACTGCTCGCGGAACTCGCATTCTTCGCCGGCCGGCGACCAGACACTGCTGGCCCTGCCGGACCGCGAGACCCTGCCCTACGATCCGTTCTCGCCGCACCCGGACATCGTGTCCGCAGCGGCTGCGCACGCTGGCCGCGCTGCCGGACCTCGAGCACGGCCTGGTCGTCACGACGCGTGGCCGCCCTGCTCGATCGGCTGCCACCGCGCCGATTCATCGACGCTCATGCATTCGACGCTGCGCGCCGGCGAGCGCATCGACCTGGCGCGGCCTGCGCGCAGCGCCTCGCGGACGCCGGCTACGCTCATGTCACCCAGGTCCTGAGCCCCGGCGAGTTCGCCGTGCGCGGCTCGGTCGTCGACCTGTTTCCAGCGGGCGCAGCGCAGCCGTTTCGTCTCGACCTGTTCGACGACCAGATCGAAAGCATCCGCAGTTTCGATCCCGCCGACCAGCGCTCCGGCGGAGCAACTCGACAGCGTGCCGGCTGCTGCCCGCACGCGAGATTCCCGCGTCGGCGGAAGCCATCGCCGGATTTCGCAGCCGCTGGCGCGAGCGATTCGAGGGTGATCCACAGGCAAGCCCGGTCTATCGCGCGGTGACACAGGGCCAGGCACCCGCCGGCATCGAGGCCTGGTTGCCGTTGTTCTTCGACCAGACGGAACCGCTTGCCGACTACCTGCCCGCCGACAATGGTGATCGTCGATGCCGCCGACCTCGAGCATGCACTGCCGCTCGCCTGGGCCGAGATCGGGCGAGCGGTACGAACAGCGGCGCCACGACCGCGAGCGGCCCCTGCTTGCCGCCGCCGAATCGCCTTCGCATGCCGCCGATGCCGTCGCCGGCGGCACTCGCGCGACATGCCGCGCGTCGCAGGTCACCGCCGTCAAGGCCGAGCCGCTCGTCGCGCGCAGTCCCGATTCGACAATTTCGGCACGGAGCCGCCACCGGATCTGCGCGCCGATCCGCGCGCGGCCACAGCCCGCGACGGAACTCGCGGCGTTCCTCGAAAGTTCAGCGGCCGCGTGCTGCTGACGGCCGACTCGGCGGGCCGGCGCGAGTTGCTGCTCGAGCATGCTGCGGCGCCAGGACCTGCAGGCCGTGGACAGTCGCCGACTGGCCGGCGTTTTGTCCGGCGGGCTGCGCTCTCGGCCATCGCGGTCGCCCCCGACGTGCGCGGCCTGGTGCTGCCCGGCCGTGGTCTCGCGCTGGTCGCCGAGGACCAGCTGTTCGGCGAACGGGCACGCCAGGAGCGCCGGCGCCGGCGCGCGGAGCGCGATCCGCGAGGCGATCCTGCGCGAACTCGCCGCGCTCTCGCCCGGGAGCGCCGGTCGTCCATGAGGAGTACGGGGTCGGCCGCTACCGCGGCCTGCGCGTCATGCAGGTCGACGGCAATCCGGCCGAGTTCCTGGTAGCTCGAGTACGCCGGCGGCGATCTGCTCTACGTCCCGGTGCATGCGCTCGATCGCGTCACGCGCTACACCGGCGGCTCTCCGGAGGCCGCGCCCTGGCACAAGCTCGGCACCGAGCAATGGGCGAAGGCGCGCCGCCGCGCGGCCGAGCGGCTGCGCGACGTCGCTGCCGAACTTCTCGACCTCTATTCGCGTCGCGCCGCGCGGCAGGGACGCGCAATCGAGTTCGACGAATCAAGCCTATCGCGCTTTCGAGGCAGGTTTCCCGTTCGAGGAGACAGTCGACCAGCGCGACGCGATCGAGGCCGTGCTTGCCGACATGCGTTCCGGCTCGACCGATGGACCGGGTCGTCTGCGGCGACGTCGGATTCGGCAAGACCGAGGTCGCGCTGCGCGCTGCCTTTGCCGCCGTCCAGGGCGGCCGGCAGGTCGCCGTGCTCGTGCCGACCACGCTGCTCGCCCAGCAGCATGCGCAGACATTCGCCGACCGATTCGCCGACTGGCCGATGCGGGTCGAGAGCCTGTCGCGATTCCGCACCGCGGCCGAACAGCGGGCGGTGCTCGCGGGGCTCGCCGCCGGCACGGTGGACGTCGTCATCGGCACGCATCGGCTGCTGCAGCGCGATGTCGTGTTCCGGGACCTCGGACTCGTGGTCGTGGACGAGGAGCATCGCTTCGGCGTCGGCCACAAGGAGCGGCTGAAGCAGATGCGGGCCGACGTGGACATGCTGACGCTGACCGCGACGCCGATACCGCGCACGCTGAACATGGCGCTCGGCGGCCTGCGCGACCTGTCGTTGATGACGACGCCGCCCGCCGAGCGCGTCGCGATCGAGACCTTCGTCTGCGAGTGGAGCGATGGCCTGGTGCGCGAGGCCTGCCTGCGCGAGATCCGCCGCGGCGGCCAGGTGTATTTCGTGCACAACTCGATCGAGGACATCGAGCAATTCGCGCGGGCGCCTGCGCCGGCTCGTGCCGGAGGCGACGGTCCGCGTCGGGCCACGGACAGATGCGCGAGCGCGATCTCGAGCAGCTGATGCTCGACTTCTATCATCGCCGCTTCGAGGTCCTGGTCTGCACGACGATCATCGAGTCCGGAATCGACGTGCCGACCGCCAATACGATCCTGATCGACGGCGCGGACCGCTTCGGACTCGCGCAGCTGCACCAGTTGCGCGGACGCGTCGGCCGCTCGCACCATCGCGCCTGGGCCTACCTGCTCGCGCCGCCGCTGGCCGCACTGCCGGCCGATGCCGCGAAGCGCCTCGAGGCGATCGAGGCCCTCGAGGACCTCGGCGCGGGCTTCACGCTCGCGACCCACGATCTCGAGATCCGCGGTGCCGGCGAGTTGCTCGGCGAGGAACAGAGCGGCCAGATCCAGGAGATCGGCATCGGCCTGTACCTCGAGCTGCTGGAGCGCGCGGTGCAGGCGCTGCGCGCGGGCGGGAACCCGACCTCGAGCGACCGCTGCACATGCGGGCCGGATGTCGACCTGCAGCTGCCGGCGCTGCTGCCGGAGGATTACATGCCGGATGTCCACCTGCGGCTGCAGCTGTACAAGCGCATGGCGGGCGCCGCGGATGCGGCCGCGCTCGACGACCTGCAGGTGGAAATGATCGACCGCTTCGGCCCGCTGCCGCCGCCGGCCCAGACGATGTTCATCGTGCACCGGCTCAAGTTGCGCGCGGCAAGCTCGGAATCCGCCGGCTCGAGATCGGCGCAGTTGCAGGTGTCGTCGAGTTTGCCAGCCAGCACCGCGTCGATCCTGCCCGCGTGATCCAGCTGGTTCAGAGGCAAGGCGGCACTACCGCTGGACGGCTCGCAGCGTCTGCGGATCAAGCTTTCCGAGTCCGACGGACGCGCACGCTTGCAGCTCGCCGACGAACTGCTTCGGCTGGACTCCTGAAGGGCCCGGCGGTCAGGTCTTGCGCTCACCCTCGAGATGAAGCCGGGTCGTCGAGGCAGCGCGCGCGCGGCCGCGACACCTTCCTGCCAGCGCGGATCGGATTCCAGGCGACGGTTCTCCATGGCCATCGCGCCCGTGCAGCCGCGCCAGGCGCAGGCCGCTGACCGGATCCGCCGCCGGCCGCAAAGGGCCGCAGCAGCGTCAGCACCGCGGCACGGTCGTTGCAGACCGGCAGCACGTCGCAGCCGGCGGCGAGCGCGAGACCGGCCCGCGCGGCGATGTCACCGAAAGCCGCCGCGCCCGCCATCGACAGGTCGTCCGCGAACACGGCACCCTGGAAGCGAGCTCGCCGCGCAGGACGTCACGCGATCCAGCGCGGCGACAGGCTGGCCGGCAGCGCGTCCACGACTGGAAAGACCACGTGCGCCGCCATGACGGCCGGCAGCCCGTTCGCGATCATCCGTCGGTACGGCAGCAGGTCGGCTCGACGTCCGGCCAGTCGCGCCGGTCCACTGGCAACGCCACGTGGGAGTCGGCAGCCACCGCGCCGTGGCCGGGAAAATGCTTCGCGTCGCCGCCATGCCGGCCTCGCGCATGCCGAACATGTAGGCTACCGCCAGATCGCCGACGGCGGCGGCTCGACGTGCAGTGCGCGGTCGCCGATCGTCTGGCTGACGCCGTAGTCGAGGTCGACGCAGGGCGCGAACGACATGTCGACGCCGATCGCCCGCAGTTCCGCGGCCATCAGCCAGCCGAGCTGCCGCGCCAGGCGAAGCCCGTCATCACGCTCCCGGCTATAGTCGACGCCCGAGCTCGCGCACTGGCGGCAGCCGCGTGAAGCCGTCCTGGAAACGCTGCACGCGGCCGCCTTCCTGGTCGACCGCGACCAGCAGCGCCGGCGCCCGCATCGCGTGGATTTCCGCGACCAGGCGCGCGAGCTGCTCCAGATTCTCGTAGTTGCGGGTGAACAGGATCACGCCACCGACCAGCGGGTGCGCGAGCAGCTCGCGCTCGTCGGGCTCGAGCGCGACACCGTGCAGGTCCACCATGACCGGACCGAGGGTCATCGCCGCCCTCCGGTCCTGCTGTCACGGGCTCGAACAGCGCGATCGATTCGACGTGCGCGGTATGCGGAAACATGTCCATGATGCCGGCGGCGACCAGCGATAGCCATGCTGCTCCGACCAGGATGCCCGCGTCGCGAGCCAGCGTGCCCGCGTGGCAGGAGACGTAGACGATGCGCCGCGGCCGGGCCACGATCACCGCAGGGCAGCACCTCGCGCGCGCCCGCCCGCGGCGGATCGAGCAGCACGAGGTCGTAGGCTCCGCTGGCCCAGTGCTCGCGCACCGCGGCGGGTGCAGCAAGATCGGCTACATGGAAGTCGGCGTTGTCGATGCCATTGCGGCGCGCATTCGCCCGGGCCCGCGCGACCAGCGACGGCGTCGCCCTCGACGCCGGTGACACTGGCCGCGCCTGCCGCGCGAGCGGCAGGCTGAAGTTGCCGAGCCCGCAGAACAGGTCCAGCACGCGGTCCCTCGGCCGCGGCGCGAGCAGTTCGATCGCCCGCGCGACCATCAGCCGGTTAGACCGCTCATTGACCTGGACGAAATCGGTCGGCGCGAACTCGATTCGCCGGCTGGCAGGCCCGGCAGCTCGTAGCGCAGCACCGGCGGGTGGCGCCAGTGGCCGTCACAGTCTCGAGACCGCCGGGCTGCAGGTAGCAATTCGACCGCATGCCGCGCCTGCGAATTCGCGCAGCCGCCGAGATCGGCGTCGCCCGGCGCGTCGAGTACGCGCAGCACCAGCGCGGTGGCGTTGTCGCCGACCGCGACCTCGATCTGCGGCAACGCGCTCGCGGATCGCGAGCCCGCCGATCAGCTCTGCCCGAGCTGCGCGATCAGGCCGCCGACCGGCTCGACCAGGACGTCGCAGCGCTGCAGGTCGGCGAGCAACGGACTGCCACGTTCGCGAAATCCCACCAGCACCCTGCCCTTCGTTCACGACGTAGTTGCAGCCCAGCCGCGCGCGGCGCCGATAGCACCAGACCGGGCCGGCCAGCGGCGGCAGCCAGGCTGCGCCGGCTGCACGCCGCCGATGCGCTCGAGTTCCTCTGCGACCAGCCGCTGCTTGGCCGTCCAGCTGCGCGGCTGCGCGAGATGCTGCAGCGAGCAGCCGCCGCAGACGCCGAAGTGCGCACAGCGCGGCGTCGACCCGCTGCGGGCGAGGCGTCCAGCACCTCGACGACCACCGCCTCGTCGTGCTGCCGGCGGCGCCGCATGCGGCGCAGGCGCACACGTTCTCCGGGCAGCGCCCCGTCGACGAACACGGTCTTGCCATCGATGCGGGCGACGCCACGACCTTCCTGGTCGAGTCGAACCGATCTCGGCCGTTTCGGGCGCGGCGGCCGGCCTTCAAGGCACGTTCCAGGCAGCGGCGAATGCGCTGCCAGTGCGCTTCCGTGCGCTCCGCGAGCCAGGCGCGCACCCGCGCGATCTCGCAGCGTAGTCCGCGGCGTCAGACGGCCGCGGATCAGCTCGAAACGCAGGTAGATCAGGTAGGTGTTGAGCACGTCGGTTTCGCAGTAGTCGCGGATCTCTGCCGATGCGGCCGATCGCACCATGCCTCCCAGACCTGGTCGCCCGCCATGCCAAGCTTGCCGGGCAGGCCGAGCAGCGCCGCGACGTGCTGCGAGACTCGCGCGCCCGCGCGCCTGGTAACCGGACAGCACGTCCATCAGGTCCAGGTGCCGGGAGTGGATAGCGGTTCAGGTAGTTGTTCCAGCGGAAGTCGCGGTCGAGGTCACCCGTGTCCCAGTAGGTCGGCGCCGCGATACCGTGCAGCAGCATCCGGTAGTGCAGCACCGGCAGGTCGAAGCCGGAACCGTTCCACGACACCAGGGTCGGACGCAGCTTGTCGAGGCCGCCGAAGAAACGGCGCAGCAGCTCGTCCTCGGCGCTGTCGCGGCCGCCGATGCTCCAGACCTGGAAGTGGTCGCCGCTGCGCAGCGGCCGCCGAGATCGCGACGACCCGGTGCTGCTCGAGCGGCAGGAATTCGGAGCCGGTTTCCTCCGCTTCGTCGCGCGAACATCGCCTCGGCGACGGTCGCATCGTCGGCGTCGGCGAGACCAGGCAGCCGTCGACCGAGCTCGACGTCCGGTATCGTCTCGATGTCGAAGACCAGGCAGTTCAGCGGCGATGCTCATGGCTTCCTCATCAGCACGGCGACCGCGACCACGAGGCCCGCCTCGTCGGTCAGGCTCACGTGGCCCTCGCCGGCACCGAGCCTGTCGGCTACTGCGCGGCCGCGCGCCGAGAACACGCACTTCCGGCCGGCCCCAGGCGTTGGCGAGGAATCCGACGTCACGGATCCAGACTCCGTGGCCGAATCCCGGTGCCGAGCGCCTTGACGATGGCCTCCTTGGCAGCAAAGCGCATCGCCAGGAAGCGCGACCGGCCGGCGACTGGCATCGAATACGGCGCGCTCCTCCGGCATCAGCAGCCGTTCGACGAAGTGCGTGCCGAACCGCTCGTAGATTCGCCGCGATCGCGCTCGATCCGCACCACGTCGGTGCCGATACCGAAGATCATGCCGCCGCGCGCTTCGCGCATCAGCCGCTTCATTTCCGCGACCGCCGGGCGCAAGGCCGGTCGATGACCGCGCGCGCAATGATCGCGTGCCCGATATTCAGCTCCGACGAGTTCCGGCATCGCTGCCACCGGCTGCACGTTGTGGTAGTCGAGCCCGTGACCGGCATGGGCGATCAGCCCGCTGGCGACTGCGCGCCGCTGCAGCCGCGCGCAGGCGTCCGAGTTCGCGTGCCCGCGCCGGGCCGCCGGCCTCCGCATAGTTGCCTGTGTGCAGTTCGACGACGGAGCGCACCGCTCGCACCGCCGCGTCGACCTGGGCCGGCGTCCGGATCGATGAACAGTGCGACGCGGATGCCGGCCGCTGCAAGCTGCGCGCAGGCATCCGCGATTGCCGCCACCTGCCCCGCCGACGTCGAGCCCGCCCTCGGTGGTCAGTTCGCTGCGCCGCTCGGGCACGAGGCAGACGTCCTGCGGCAGCACGCGGATGGCGATGGCCAGCATTTCGGCGCGTCGCGGCGATTTCGAGGTTCATGCGCGTCTGCAGCGCGGCGCGCATCGCCGCACGTCGCGGTCCTGGATGTGGCGGCGATCCTCGCGCAGGTGCAGCGTGATGCTGTCGGCGCCCGCCTGCTCGGCCACGCAGCGCCGCCAGCAGCGGATCCGGGCGAGCGGCCGCCGCGCGCCTGGCGCAGCGTCGCCACGTGGTCGATGTTGACGCCGAGTTCAATCGGATGTCGCGACTCACGCACCTTGCTCCCGCCGGCGCAATGCCAGCATCACTTCGCGGCTGTGCAGGCCGCGGCCCTCGAGGCAATGGGCTATTGCGGCGCCGCAGGATTTGTCTGCGCGGCCGCGAGCGCGGCAGGCTGGTCGAACTCGCCACTCGACACGGCGAGTACGTCACTGCCCCGGATCGCGCCCGGCTCGCCGGCCACGTCGCGCACTGCCAGGACGCCGCGCCCCGGCTGGAAATGATAGTACCGATCCGGCTGCAATGGCTCGCCGTTCGCCGCGTCCAGCGTGAGTTCCAGGCCATAGCCCAGTTCCTCGAGGAGTATCAGCTCGAAAACGCGCAGCGGCCGGTGGTCGGTCGCGCCGGCCAGTTGCCTGATTGCATCCGCGTAGGCGTCGAACAGCCGATCGTGACGGTCTTCCCTCGGCAGCAGGTGCAGCAGCAGTTCGTTCAGATAGAACCCGCTCATCAGCTGTGCCGGCGGCAGCGGCTGAAGCGCGCCGCCGATCTCCGCCCCGGTCAGGGTCCCGCCGTCCGCCCGCCCGGTCCACGAGACGAGGAGCGGCACGAATGGCTGAAGCGTACCGCGCAGCGCCGAACCCGGGCGCCGGGCACCGCGCGCGAACAGCGTCACGCGGCCATGACTCCGGGTCATCAGCTCGAGGATCCGGCTGCTGTCGCTCCAGGGCCGGTGATGCAGCAGCCAGGCCGGTTCCAGCAGGACGCGTCGGGGTGCGCTCATGCCGGATCGTGGCCAAGCCTGCGCAGCATTCCGGCATCGTCGGTCCAGTCCTTGCGCAGCTTTACCCAGGTCGCAAGATGGACGCGACGGCCGAGCAGGTTGTTCAGCTCCATGCGCGCGGCGCGTCCGATGGCCTTGAGCCCCTCGCCCTTCGAACCGATCACGATCTTTCTCTGTCCCTCGCGCTCGACCCAGATGACCGCGTCAATCTCGACGCGGCCGTCCGGCGTGTCCTCGAAACGCTCGATCTCCACCGCGATTCCGTAGGGCAATTCGTCGTGCAATGCGAGCATCAGCTTTTCGCGCACGACTTCCGCAGCCATGAAGCGTTCATTGCGATCCGTCACCTGGTCCTCGGGATACATCGGCGGTGCGACGGGCAGCAATTCAACGACCGTCTCGACCAGCCTTCCAAGATTGTCGCCGGAGAGCGCCGAGACTGGCACGATGGCTGCGAATGCGTGCTTCGCCGAAAGCCCCTCCAGGAAGGGCAGCAGGCGTTCCTTCGGCTTCACACGATCGATCTTGTTGACGGCCACGACGATGGGCGTGCCGGCTGCGACTAGCTGGGCCAGCACCGCATCGTCCTCCGCGCCCCAGCGCGTGGCCGCCGCGATAAGGATCGCCGCGTCGGCCGTCGCGATGGCTGCGACCGCTTCACGATGCATCGCCTGGTTCAGGCGCCTGCCGGCGCGCGCGCCGAAGCCCGGCGTATCCTGGAGAACGAGCTGAAAACCCGGACGCGTCAACACACCGGCGACGCGCTGGCGCGTGGTCTGCGCCTTCGGCGTCACGATGCTCAGCTTCTGCCCGATCAGCGCATTCAGCAGCGTTGACTTGCCGACATTCGGCCGGCCGGCCAGTACGACCGTGCCACAGCGGTGTCCGTCCCCGACATTCATCGCGTCGCCCGCAGGGCAGGATCTTCCAGTACCCGCGTCGCCGCTTCCTGCTCCGCGCGGCGCCGGCTGCTGCCCTCGGCTTCGGCTGAGATCGAAAGCTCGCTGACGTCACAACAGACCCGAAACTGCTGCTGGTGCGGTTCGCCGGAAACTTCCAGCACCCGGTACTCGGGCAGCCCGAGACCGTGACCCTGGAGCCATTCCTGCAGGCGCGTCTTGGGATCCTTGAGGTCGGCGGCGCCGGGTAGATCATCGATGCGGCTCTGCAGGATGCGGGCGGCGGCTGCGCTAGCCGCTTCGAGGCCCTGGTCCAGGTAGATGGCGCCGATCAGTGCTTCGAGGGCGTCGGCAAGGATGGAAGCGCGGCGCTTGCCTCCCGACTTCAGTTCGCCCTCGCCCAAACGAAGCTGCTCGCCGAGGCCCAGCTCGAGCGCGATCTCGCCGAGCGCCTCGCCGCTGACCAGACTGGCGCGATAGCGCGAAAGTTCACCCTCGCTCGCTTCCGGATGGGCCTCGAACAGCATTTCGGCGACGATGAACGACAGTACGGCGTCGCCCAGGTATTCGAGCCGTTCGTTATTGTCCGCGCCGGCGCTGCGGTGCGTAAGCGCCTGGCGCAGCAACCCGGGTTCCGTGAACTTGCAATCCAGGCGTTGTTGCAGCCAGTACTCGGGATCCACGCCGCGCCCGCAGCGCGGCTCAGCGCGCGGCGACCTCGACGGTCTTGTCGAATGTCAGCAGGAAGGAAATGTTGGAAACGAGTGGCACCGTGTCCTCGTAATTGGCGCGCAACGTGAATGTCCCGCCTTCCTTCCGGATCTCGATGTCCTTCGACTCGATGACTGTCACCATTTCGATGTCGAAATGGCGTTCGATGGCCCTGCGAAGATCGAATTCGGTCGATCCCGGATTCGACGCGAATTCATCCCTGACCTTCTCGAGCGTCGATGCGACGCGCACGTATTCAAGATACTTGGGCACCAGCCTGATTCCGGCATACACCCAGGCACCAACCACGATGATGATTATGAGGATGCCGAGGAATGTCATGCCCCGCTGTCTGCCTTGCATACGCCGCCTCCTTATCGAATCCGGGTTCCCATACGGTTCCAGAGCAGGATCGAACCTGACTCCGGATTGAATGACAGCCAGATCGCCTCCGCCTTGCCGATGACATTCTCCAATGGCACGAATCCGACCTCCGCAAAACGGCTGTCACGGCTGTTGTTGCGATTATCACCCATCATGAACAAATGGCCCTCGGGGACCCGCCACACGCCTTCCGTGCCGGGCCGCACCGGGTCCAGCATGATGGCGTGCTTCGTTCCGCCAAAATGTTCCTCGCCGACCCGCGAAAACGGATACTGCTCGTTTTTCGGGCCTGAGTACAACTCGCCGGGCAGAATCTGGGACGGCGTACCGTTCACGTAGACTTCCGTGGCCGTCACCCGGATCGTGTCGCCGGGCAGACCGACCAGCCTCTTGATGAATACCAGCGAAGGATCGGTCGGCTTGCGGAATACGATGACGTCCCCCCGCTGCGGCTCGCCGATGGACAGCACCTTCCAATTCGCGACCGGAAGGCGCAACCCATAGCGCCACTTGTTGACGAATATGAAGTCACCCTGGATCAGGGTCGGCATCATCGAGTCGGAGGGGATCCTGAATGGCTCGTAAAGAAACGACCGGAGGACGAGGACGATGACGATCACGGGAAAAAATGACCGCGAATAGTCGACCAGCAGCGGTTCCTTGCCGATGCCGCGTGCGGCTCGACGCGGCGCAAGGAACCAGCGGTCGGCCCCCCACACGATGCCCGTGATGAATGCCAGCGCCACCAGGACGAACGAAAAATCGAACACCATTGACTCAGTCTCCGCGTTCTATTTCTTGCCGACCTTGAGCACCGCCAGGAACGCCTCCTGTGGAATCTCGACGGTTCCAAGCTGCTTCATGCGCTTCTTTCCGGCCTTCTGCTTCTCGAGCAGCTTGCGCTTGCGCGTCACGTCGCCACCGTAGCACTTTGCCAGCACATTCTTGCGCAGCGCCTTGACCGATGCGCGGGCGATCACCTGGCCGCCGATCGCCGCCTGGATCGCCACTTCGAACATCTGCCGCGGAATCAGCTCCTGCATCTTGTCCACGAGTTCGCGTCCTCGATGGTGGGCGGCCTCGCGATGTACGATCATCGACAGCGCATCCACACGGTCCCCATTGATCAGCAGGTCCAGCCTTGCAAGCGGGGCGCGCTGGAAGTGGCTGAACTCGTAGTCGAATGAAGCGTAGCCGCGGCTCGCCGACTTGAGCCGGTCGAAGAAGTCGAGGACCACCTCGGCCAGGGGTAATTCGTACTGCAGCGACATCTGGGTGCCCAGCTGCTGCATCTTCTTCTGGGTGCCGCGCTTCTCCTGGCACAGCTTGATCACCGGGCCGACATGCTCGGGTGGCACAAGAATATTCGCAAGGATTATCGGCTCGCGCAGTTCCGCGATCGATGCGGGTAGTTTGGACGGATTGTCCACAAGGCTCACCTTGCCGCCAGGCTCGAGCACTTCATAGACGACGGTCGGCGCACTGGTCACAAGATCGAGTCCATATTCCCTTTCGAGGCGCTCCTGCACGATGTCCATGTGCAGGAGCCCCAGAAATCCGCAACGGAAGCCGAAACCGAGCGCGGTCGATACCTCGGGTTCGAAGTGGAGCGAGGAGTCATTCAGCTTCAGTTTCTGAAGCGCGTCGCGAAACGCCTCGTACTGGTCGGTCTGCACGGGGAAAACACCCGCGAAGACGCGTGGCTGGACGGTCTTGAATCCGGGCAGCGCTGCATGGCAGGGCCTCGATTCATGCGTGATGGTATCGCCGACCGGCGCCCCGTCGATTTCCTTGATGCCGGCGATCACCCAGCCCACCTCGCCGGTTTCCAGCCCCGCCGACTCGATCCGCTTGGGCGTGAAACGGCCGACCTGGTCGACCTGCCAGCTGCGGCCCGTGGACATGATGCGGATCTTGTCGCCGCGCCGCAGGGCGCCATTCACGACCCGGACCAGCGACACGACGCCGACATAGTTGTCGAACCACGAATCGACGATCAGTGCCTGTAGCGGGGCTGCGGCGTCGCCGCGCGGCGGCGGAATGCGCCGCACCAATTCCTCCAGCAGCAGGTCCACGTTTTCGCCGGTCTTGGCGCTGACACGCAGCGCGTTCTTCGCCTCGATGCCGATGATCTGCTCGATCTCCGTAATTACGCGCTCGGGGTCTGCGGAAGGCAGGTCGATCTTGTTGATGACGGGCAGCACCTCGAGCCCCTGCTCCAGCGCCGTGTAGCAATTCGCGACGCTCTGCGCCTCGACGCCCTGTGCCGCATCCACGACGAGCAGGGCTCCCTCGCAGGCGGCGAGCGAGCGCGATACTTCGTAGGAGAAGTCCACGTGACCCGGCGTGTCGATGAAATTGAGCTGGTACTCGAGGCCGTCGGCGGCAAGATAGCGCAGCATCACGGACTGGGCCTTGATGGTGATCCCGCGCTCGCGCTCGAGGTCCATTGAGTCGAGTACCTGGGCCTGCATCTCGCGCGCCTCGAGGCCTCCGCATACCTGGATCAGGCGGTCAGCCAGCGTGGACTTGCCATGATCGACGTGTGCGATGATGGAAAAATTGCGGATTTGCTGCATCGAGGAGGGGCCGGCCGCTCTGTTGCCGGACAGGCGGTCCGGGGAAAACGCGATTATAGCAGCCGCCAGTGGCTGGGCCGGTCAGCGAGGCAGCAGGCGCGCAACCGCGTCGCTGTCGAGCTTGCCGTTACAGACTGGGCTGCCATCCACGGTGAGCACGGGAATTTTCAGGCCATAGCGGCGCCTGGTATCGGGATCGGCATCTACATCGCGCACCTCGAAATCCTGCACGAAGGGCGCGAACTGCCGCCTGAGATCAAGGATGAATTCTTCGCAAAGCGCGCAGTCCGGGCGGCTGTAGACCACGAATCGCGGCCTCGCGTCAGTTGGGATTCTCAGCGGTCGGGCCCCGTCGCCGCGGGCGTCAGCCCGGTTGCAATGTACTTGAGCGTGTCCGGCGGCACCTCGCCGACCACCGTGACCTGGTGACCCTGGACGAAGGTCGAGAACGCGGACGCAACGCCCGGAGCGCCCGGATCCGGTGACCGGAACAGCACCCGGCGCCGGCGTCTCGATGAACACGGAAACCGACGCAAGCCCGTCAGAGAAGACCAGATGACTGACCGGCGCACTCGTGCCGGCCATTGCCTGAAGTCCGCTGACCGACAGGCGGAATCCGGGAGGCATCTGCGACGCGCGCCAGGCGGGCGCCACATTTGTCGTCTGCGGCGCCTGGCGTACCCAGCGCAGCTTCGCGCGATCGAGCGCAGGTTCGAATGCCGCATCTTCTATCGAGTCGTCGAACTCGAGTCGGGTGAAACGCACGCGCTCGATGACGCGGTTGGCGGCGTCCGACAACTCGCTGCGCACCGGCATGTGGGTCGCCTCGTCGATCCACAGCCGATAACCGAACCGGTAGCCATCTTTCGGCCGCACCACGACGACGGCAGCGGGGCCGAGCAGCGCCGCCTCGCGGCCGACATAGCTGACTTCATACCAGGGCCGGAACTCGCCGCCAAACTGCGGCAGGGCACCCATCAGATCGCTGCCGCCCGGCCGGCGTTCGATGATTGCCAATTTCTGGTCCGGCAGGTAGACGACGACCTCGTCGCCGTCGCGAATCAATTCGCGCCCATTGCCCGTCAGCGAAACCAGGCGCTCCGCGACGGCCCCGTCCCGGACGCGGTGAACGATGCGAAGCCGCTCCGCGCGCCCGGCTGATTCACAGACGAATTCGCCGGAGTAGCTGGTGTCGCCAAGTGCGCCAGCCATGCGGTCGAGCCAGGCCTGGCCATCGTCGGCCGCAGCCGGCAGGGCCAGCAACAGCGCAATGGACGCCAATGCGGGCCGCATATTCACGGACCGGCCCGCGGATTCTCCGGCGACAGCTCATCGCCGCCGAGTATTTCCGGTGGCGCAGCGATCAGGCCCGTCACGACGCTTCGCCGCACCAGCGGCGAGGCATAGCTGCTGTGCGCCACCAGGTAGTTGGCGAACTGGGCCGCAGGCAGGCTACCTGGCCCGTCAGCCGCCGCAGGAGTCGTGTAGGAACGGGAGGGTGAGTCAGCCGCAACTTCCCCAGCCGCCACAGGCTCAACCGGCGTATCTGCAACCTGCGCCAGCACGGGTTCAGGTGCGTCACCGTCTTTGGCATTGAGCGCAGGCATCAGAAGCAAGGCGAGCGCCGCGACACCCGCGGCCACCGCGAGGCCGGCCAACGGGCGCATCAGCGCCGCCGACCCGGATGACACCAATATCATCCGCCCGGACGGTTCGCGCGCGATCACCGCGCTGACACGTGCCGCGACCTGCCGTGCGGCAGGGACATCGCCGTCGCTGCGCAACACCGCGCCAATCAGCGAATAGCGCGACAGCGCGCCGCGCAGGTCGTCGTCCCGCTCCAGCCTCTTCAGCAAGAGTGCCGACTCCGGCTCCGGAAGTTCGCCGTCCAGGAACGCCGAAAGTTGTTCCTTGATTCGTTCAGTCATTCAGGAGTCTCCGATCCTGCCCAGGCCGCCGTCGAATACTTCGCGCAGGCTGCGATCAATCGCTTCGCGTGCGCGAAAGATTCTCGACCGTACGGTTCCTACCGGGCATTCCATCGTCTTTGCGATATCCTCGTAGCTCAGGCCCTCGAGCTCGCGCAGCACGATTGCGAGCCGCAGGTCGTCCGGCAGGGCCTCGATCGCTTCATTCACCGTCCGGCGGATTTCCTCGGTCAGCGCAAGCGCCTCCGGTGTCTCCGCATCGGCCAGCCTAGCGTGCACCTGGACCTGGGATCCGTCCTGCGGATCGATGTCGTAGGAGATCGGCCGTCGCCGATTTGCGACCAAGCGCGTTCTTCGCGGTGTTGATCGCGATCCGGTAGAGCCAGGTGTAGAAAGCACTGTCACCGCGAAATGCCGGCAACGCGCGATACGCCTTGATGAAGGCCTCCTGCGCTATGTCCTCTGCATCCGCCGGATTGCGCACGTAGCGCTGCACCAGCTTGAGCACCTTGTGCTGATACTTGAGCACGAGCGCGTCAAATGCCGCTTTGTCGCCCCGCTGTACCCGCCGGACAAGCGCAATATCGCCTGCTTCAGCCCGCATTGGCTCGACGATCAACGATATCCCTGCCGCGGCCACGCCGGTTAAGACCGGCAGACCCCCCGTTAGTTCGCCGGGGCCGCCAGGGAATCGCGCCCGTCGCCTCCTTATGTGTTCCAGCCCGTGGATTCTAGCAAGACAGGCGCAGCCGGGCCTTCAGACGGCGGAACTGGTCCGGATCCGTGGCTGCCCGCGTCAGGAGCCATCCTAGCCTTCCGCGCGCGGTCCGGATGTCGAGTGCGACCAGCGCAGCATAAACCCGGGTGGACGGACCCACGGTGGCGGGCCTCGCTGAGGCCTCGCCCGCAAGCCTGACGAACCAGGCATCGCCGCGCCAGGCAAGACTCTGCAGCCTGCAACACCTGCCTGGCAGGCTGCTGAACGTGGCGGCGAAGGCAGCTGCCGCAAGCAGTGAAAGGATGACTGCCAGCCATACGGGGCAACGCGTCGCCCAGGCCAGTGCCGCCGCCGAAACATGCAGGAGGATCGCCGCTGCCGCAAGCAATGGCTGTGGCCGCGGTTCAATCTGCGTCGGAAACGATGTCATCCAGCAGGCCTGCAAGTGGCTTGTCGTCGGGGCGCCGGCCGCTCAGCAGCCAGTCCGCGATCTGCGGATCCGGCTGCTCGAGCAGGCGCAGGAATGCTGCGCGTCTCGCGGTGTCAGCCCCTGGCCAACCGCGTTCCAGCCAGCCGCCGAGCAGCATGTCGAGTTCGCGCATGCCGCGGCGACAGCGCCAGCGCAGGAAACCCTCTGTGACCTCCTCCACGCCGCTTCAGCGGCCGCGGCTCGCGAGTTCGCGCTTGATGTCGGCGATCGCGCGGGCGGGATTGAGGTCCTTCGGGCAGGCCTCGACGCAGTTCATGATTGTGTGGCAGCGATAGAGCTTGAAGGAATCCTCCAGCTGGTCGAGCCGCTCGTCGCGCGCCTGATCACGCGTGTCCACGATCCAGCGGTACGCCGCGAGCAGCGCAGCGGGCCCCAGATAACGGTCGCTGTTCCACCAGTAGCTCGGACAGCTCGTGGAGCAGCAGGCACAGAGAATGCAGGCCGATGGCCGGTCGACGAGTTCCTGCTCGGCGGGTGCCTGCGTCCTTTCGCGCCCATCCGGCGCGGGGCTCGCGGGTCTGCAGCCACGGGCGAATCGAAGCGTACTGCTCATAGAACTGGGAAAGGTCCGGGACCAGGTCCTTGACGACCGCCAGGTGAGGAAGCGGAAAGATCCGGCATTCGTCACGCCTGGTCGACTCGATCGGCCAGGTGCAGGCAAGCGTGTTGAGTCCGTCGATGTTCATCGCACAGGAACCGCAGATTCCCTCACGGCATGAACGCCGGAATGTCAGCGTCGAGTCGATCTCGTTCTTGATCTTGATCAGCGCGTCCAGAACCATCGGCCCGCAGCGATCGAGGTCGACATCGTAGGTGTCGACACGCGGCGGCTGCCCGGAGTCCGGATCGAAGCGATAGATGCGGAAGCGGCGGACACGCTTGGCGTCCGGCGGCGCCGGGAAATGGCGCCCCGGCAGGTCGGTGTAGCGGGAGTTCGCGGGTAAGCGGAACTGGGCCATCCGGCGTGCTCCAATGCGTCCTAGTAGGTTCTCGCCCGCGGTGGAATCGCATCCACGTCGCCGGTCAGCGTATTCAGGTGTACCGGCCGGTAGTCGAATCGCACCGTGCCGTCGTCTGCAACCCACGCCATCGTGTGCTTGAGCCAGTTCGCATCGTCGCGGTCCGGATGATCCTCGCGGGCATGCGCACCACGGCTCTCGGTGCGGTTCGCCGCGGAGTGAATCGTCGCCAGCGCCTGGCGCAGCAGATTGTCGAGTTCGAGTGTCTCGATCAGGTCGGTGTTGAAAATCATCGACCGATCGGCGATCCGCAGATCGGAAAGTCCGGCGTAAGTACCCGCAAGCCGCTTGCAGCCATCCGCAAGACTGGAAGCCGTCCTGAATACCGCGGCATCCCGCTGCATCGCGCGCTGCATTTCGTCCCGCAGGGAAGCCGTGGGGCGGCCACCGCTCGCATGACGCAGCCGGTCCAGGCGCGCAACGGCGGCATCGGTGGCCGATGCCGCCGGCCTCCCGCGCTGCGCGCCCGCTCGCAGCTGCGCGGCGCAGCGCGCCGCCGCGGACCTGCCGAACACCACCAGGTCCAGCAGCGAATTCGAGCCGAGGCGATTCGCGCCGTGCACCGACACGCAGGCCGCTTCGCCGATTGCCATCAGCCCCGGCACGACGGCTTCCGGGTCGCCATTCCGGACCGTCAGCACCTCCCCGTGGATATTGCAGGGAATTCCACCCATGTTGTAGTGCGCGGTGGGTAGCACCGGTATCGGCGCGCGCGTGACGTCCACGCCTGCGAATATCAACGCCGTCTCCGCGATGCCCGGCAGCCGCTTGTGTATCACGTCGGCCCCCAGATGCTCGAGGTGCAGGAACAAGTGGTCGCGCTCCCGGCCGACGCCGCGGCCCTCGCGGATTTCTATGGTCATCGCGCGACTGACAACATCCCGCGACGCCAGATCCTTTGCGTTCGGCGCGTAACGCTCCATGAATCGCTCGCCCTCGGAATTCCGGAGCACGCCGCCCTCACCGCGCACGCCCTCCGTGATCAGGCAGCCAGCCCCGTAAATACCGGTCGGGTGGAATTGCACGAATTCCATGTCCTGCAGCGGCAGGCCTGCGCGCAATACCATGCCGCCGCCATCCCCGGTGCAGGTGTGCGCCGACGTGCAGGAAAAGTAAGTCCGGCCATAGCCCCCGGTCGCGATGATCGTCGATTGCCCGAGGAAACGATGCAGCGTCCCGGTTGCCAGGTCGAGCGCCAGCACTCCGCGGCATTCGTCATGCTCCATGATCAGGTCGATCGCGAAGAACTCGATGAAGAATCGGGCGTCGCGCCGCAGGCACTGCTGGTAGAGCGTGTGCAGCATCGCATGACCCGTGCGGTCCGCCGCGGCGCAGGTGCGCTGCGCAATGCCCTTGCCGAAATCCGTGGTCATGCCGCCGAATGGCCGCTGATAGATCCGTCCATCCTCGGTGCGTGAAAATGGCAGGCCATAGTGCTCCAGCTCGATGACCGCCGCGGGCGCTTCCTTGCACATGAACTCGATCGCATCCTGGTCGCCCAGCCAGTCCGAACCCTTGATCGTGTCGTAGAAATGGAAGCGCCAGTCGTCCTTGCCCATGTTGCCGAGTGCCGCGCTGATGCCGCCCTGCGCTGCCACCGTGTGACTGCGTGTCGGGAACACCTTGGTGATGCAGGCCGTGGAAAGGCCGGCCTCGGCGAGACCCAGCGTGGCGCGCAGGCCTGCGCCTCCCGCACCGACCACAATGACGTCGAATTCATGATCGGTGAGCTCGTAGGCGCTCATGCACTTCCCAGGGCTATTGCCAGGATCGACCATACGATTGCAAATGCCGCCGCCCAGTGCGCGAGCTTGAGGATCCGCGCCGTCGGCGCGAACAGCCGGCCACCGACATAGTCCTCGACCACGACCTGCACACCCAGCGCCGAGTGCCACAATGCGCACAGGGCAAACAACGACAGCAGCAGAGCCTGCAGCGGCTCGGCTATCCAAGCCGTCACCGTCGCGTGGTCAAGTGCCGGCAGGTCCAGAAGCATGTACAGGAACCAGAGTCCGAGTGGCAGCATGGCAATCGCACTCGCGCGCTGGCTCAGCCAGTGCCGCCGCGCGTGAGGATCGGGCGCTGCGGTCGTCGTATCCGGCGGCCTGCGATCACTCATGGCCAGACCCAGAAGAAATGCCAGACCGGGGCCAGCGTCAGGACGCCTGCCACGATCGTCGAGCAGGACCACGGCAATGCCACTCTTCCTGGTCGCGCCCTTTTCAAAGCCGAAGCCAGCATCCCAGGCCATGTGCCGCAGCCCGTTGAACAGGTGATACCAGAATGCAGCCAGCGCCACTAGAAGTACGAGGCGCGCCGGTATGCTCGAAAGGCAACGGATTGCGATCGCGTAGGCCTTGGGACCGCTCGCTGCCGCTGCGAGCCAGCCGACCAGCAGGAGGCTCGCGGCGCGACAGCGCCAGACCCGAGATACGATGCAGGCCCGACAACACGGTCGTGAAGGCCAGGCGGAAAACCTGCAGGTGCGGGGACAGCGGCCGATCGTGACTGGACAAGTACGGCACCTTCAAAAGTCGATGCAACGGCCGCCTTTTTCCCAGTCGCCGTAGCGCGTCGGTTCCGGACCCTTGGGTCCCCCAATCTCCGCCGGCGGTGCCACAAGTGCCTCTCGCGGGGCTGGCGGGTCGCTGGCCGGGACTGTTGCAGGTGGCAATGGCACGGGGACTTGCATCAAAGCCCATTCTGCCAGATCGTGACCGGATCGCCCAAGCTCATTTGCCGCATATTGGGCCAGAAGCGCTGCGTTACGATGATGCCAATGCTGAAAAATAGTTATGCAATGCTGCCGGCATTCTCGGTCATCGCCGTATCCGGGCGCGACGCCCGGACGTTCCTGCAGGGCCAGCTGACAAATGACCTGCTCGGGCTGGAGCGCCACCCGGGACTGCTTGCCGCCGCCTGCAATCGTGAAGGCAGGGTTCTCGAAGTGTTGCGTCTCGCGGCCCACGGCGAGACCGTGCTGATTGTCGTGCGCCGTACGCTGGCCCAAGCGTTGATCACCCGCCTTGCCAGATTCATCCTGCGCGCCGAGGTTACCCTCGATGACAGGGGTGAATCGCTCGCCGTCGCCGGGCTGATCGACCCGTTGCCCGGTGGATCATGGTCCCAGGCGCAGGCAGGCGCCGCGGACATCACATTGATGGTTGCCAGCTCACGACGCCTTCTCCTGCTCGGTCCACGCGCGGCGATCGAATCTTTGCTCCGCGATTGCGACCCCGTCGGATCGGATCACTGGGACCGAGCGAGCATCGAGGACGGGGAGCCGACCGTGTACCCGGAGACGGCCGGCGACTGGATTCCACAGATGCTGAATCTCGACCTGCTGGCGGCGGTGAGCTTTTCGAAGGGCTGCTATGTCGGACAGGAAATCGTCGCTCGAACCCAGAATCTCGGGCGCATCAAGCGCCGCATGCTCCGCTTTACAGGTCCCGCCGGCACTTCATTCGCGCCAGGTCAGCCACTGTACAGCGGTGAACAGCGGGCGGCGCGGGTGGTCGCGAGCTGCGCCGGCCCGGGCGGCGTGGAACTCCTCGCGGTCACGGAACTGCAATATTGCAGCGACCTGCTGGGATCGGGAAATGGCGATTCGGAACTTGTGCCGGCCGACCTGCCCTATTCGATTCCCGCGCCGGTGACCGCGCCGGAACCTTTCTAGTCAGTCGATGCGGGATTTACGCGCGCCGCGGCGCGAATTCCGCTACTGCCGCGTCAGGCTCCTGCCGCAGTTGCGGGAAACAGCAGCACGTCGCGGATGCTCGGAGAATCCGTCAGCAACATGACGAGCCGGTCGATTCCGACGCCGAGACCTGCTGCCGGCGGCATGCCGTACTCCAGCGCGCGGATGTAGTCGGCGTCGTAAAACATCGCTTCCTCGTCGCCCGCCTTCTTGCGGGCGGCCTGCGCGCGGAATCGCTCGGCCTGGTCCTCCGGGTCATTCAACTCGGAAAAACCATTGGCGAGTTCACGCCCGTCGACGAAGAATTCGAATCGGTCCGTCACGAATGGATCGGCAGTCGCGCCGGCGCGCCAGCGGTGACACCTCCGCCGGATACGAATGGACGAATGTCGGCTGCAACAGGCGCTGTTCACAGGTTTTCTCGAACAGCTCGATCTGCAGCTTGCCGGCGCCCTCGTCCTTGCCGGGGCGTGATGCCGTGCCCGGAGCAGGCGTTGCGCAGGTAGCCGACGTCGCGGAGCTTCGCCTGATCGAGCGCGGGATTGGAGGCAAGGATCGCCTGCTCGACCGAGAGCCTGGCGAAGGGCGTCGCAAAATCGAGTCGCCTGCCCTGGTAAAGGATTTCGCGCGACCCGGCCACGGCATCCGCTAGCCCCTGGACCATCCGCTCGACCAGGCCCATGAAGTCCTCGCAGTCGGCATAGGCCTGGTACAACTCGAGCATCGTGAACTCGGGGTTGTGCTGGGTCGAAAGGCCTTCATTGCGGAAATTGCGGTTGATTTCGTACACCCGCTCGAAGCCGCCGACGACCAGCCTCTTCAGGTAGAGCTCCGGCGCGATGCGCAGGTACATGTCCTGGCCCAGCGCATTGTGATGTGTCACGAATGGACGGGCGACGGCGCCGCCGGGAATCGGCTGCATCATCGGTGTCTCGACCTCGAGGAAATCAAGCGCGTCCAGGAAACTGCGGAGGAAACGCACGACATGGGTCCGCGTCCTGAATGTGGCGCGCGCCGTCTCATTGACAATCAGGTCCACATAGCGCTGCCGATAGCGAGTTTCGGTGTCGGCAAGACCGTGCCACTTGTCGGGCAATGGCCGCAGGGATTTGACGAGCAGCCTCGCCGACTCGACCCGAACCGAAAGCTCGCCCGCCCGGGTGCGCATCAGCTGCCCCTGCGCGCCGAGTATGTCGCCGACATCCCAGCCCTTGAATTCCTCGTACGCAGGTCCAAGCGCCTGCGCCTGCAGGTACAGCTGGATCTGCGCGCTACCGTCCTGCAGCATCGCAAATGAGGCCTTTCCCATCACCCGCTTGAACATCATCCGGCCGGCGACGCGCACGCGCACCGGGTTCGCCGCAAGCCATTCCTCGCTGCGGTCGCCATAGGTCGAATGCAGGTCGCGGGCCAGTGCGTCGCGCCGGAAATCATTCGGGAATGCACTGCCGGCTTCGCGAAGCCGCGCAAGTTTCGCGCGCCGCTCCGCGATCAGCGCATTCTCATCCGGTTCCTTCGGCGTTTGGTCCATGCCCATGTCCCGAAGCTTACAGCCCCTGCTTCAGGCTCGCTTCCATGAACGGATCGAGGTCGCCGTCCAGCACGGCCACCGTGTTGCCGGTCTCGTACCCCGTCCGCAGGTCCTTGATGCGCGACTGATCGAGCACATAGGACCGGATCTGGTGGCCCCAGCCGACATCGGTCTTCTGGTCCTCGAGCACGCGGGCCGCGGCATTTCGTTTGTTTACCTCGAGTTCGTACAACTTCGCCTTCAGCATCTTCATCGCGGTGGCGCGGTTCTTATGCTGGCTGCGCTCCATCTGGCAGGCCACCACGATACCGCTTGGCAGATGGCGCAGGCGCACGGCGGAATCCGTCTTGTTGACGTGCTGGCCGCCGGCACCGCTTGCCCGGTACGTATCCATCTCGACGTCCGCCGGATTTACCACGATATTGATTTCGTCATCGATGACCGGCGAGACGAATACGGATGCGAAGGAAGTGTGCCGCCGGTTTCCCGAGTCGAATGGCGATTTTCTGACCAGCCGATGCACGCCGGTCTCCGTCCTGAGCCAGCCATACGCATAGGGTCCGTCAATCTGGATCGAAGCGCTCTTGATGCCCGCGACCTCACCGGGACTCTGGTCAATCACATCCGGATGGAACCCGCGGCCATCCGCCCAGCGCAGGTACATCCGGAGCAGCATTTGCGCCCAGTCCTGCGCCTCCGTGCCGCCCGCCCCCGCCTGGACGTCCAGGAACGCTCCCCGCGGGTCCATTTCGCCGGGGAACATCCTCATCAGCTCGAGCTGCCTGACGCGTTCTGCGAACGCGCGTGTATCGCGGTCCACCTCCGCGAAGCCGGCCTCGTCGCGCTCGCTCTCGACGAGGTCGAGCAACTCGCCCGATTCCGCGAGTCCGCGCCCTATCTGGTCGAGCTCGCCGGTTGTCGACGCGAGCCTCGCGCGCTCGCGGCCCAGTTCCTGCGCGCGTTCCGGATTGCTCCAGACTTTAGGGTCGCCCAGCTCGCGATCGAGTTCCTCGAGACGCTCGCGCTTGCGATCGTAATCAAAGGTACCCCCTCAGCGCTTCGAGGCGCTGCTGGAGGTCGTCGATTGATCGCCGGGTCGCTGCCGTTTCCATGCGGGCCAAATATTAACAGACGGTCATTCGCCGGTTTGCAGCAATTCGGCCAGCAACTCGGCACGCAGCGATCCACCGTAACTCGTGGACTGCAGGCGATACGCCAGCCGGACTTTCGCGCCGGCCGCCGGCCGCACCGAGCCATCTGTGTCGAAGTGGCCGAATGCTATTGCCTCCACGGGCTGCGACGCCTGGTCCTGTCGCAGCCAGAGCTTCAGATGGCGGTCCGCGAGCACGCGCGACTCGACCACCTTGAATTCACCGTCGAAGACGGGCTCCGGGAACGACTGGCCCCAGGGGCCGCCGGCTTCGAGCGCCATGGCGGTTTCAAGCGACAATTCACCGCGCTCGAGTTCGCCGTCCGTTTCCAGCACGCCCAGCATCTGATCCGCCGTCAGGTGTCGGCCGACTTCTTCGCCGAATGCATCCACAAATTTCCTCAGGCGGTCTTCGCGGATCGTCAGACCCGCGGCCATTGCATGGCCACCGAATCGTTCCATCAGGCCCGGGTGGCGCGTGTCGATGGCCTCGAGCACGTCGCGCACGTGCACGCCTGCCACCGAGCGCGCCGAACCGCGCAATTCGCCATTTCCCGCCGGAGCGAGCGCCACGACCGGGCGATGGAAGCGATCCTTCATGCGCGTCGCCACCAGGCCCACGATACCTGCGTGCCAGCCTGGGTCGTAAAGCGAGACACCGGCAGGCAGGCTGCCCTCCTCCAGCCGCAGTCGGCGCACGGCGGCAGCCGCCTCATCGCGCATGCGCAATTCCATTTCGCGGCGCTCGCGGTTCAGGTGATCGAGTTGCCGTGCGTGCTCGTGCGCCTCTGCCCAGTCGTCCGTCAGGAGGCAGCGGATGCCGACGGCCATGTCGTCGATTCGGCCCGCGGCATTCAGCCGTGGCGCGATCTGGTGGCCCAGATTGCGCGCCGTCAGTCCATCGAGGGGGCAGCCGGCGACCCGCGCGAGCGCCATCAATCCGGGCACGCTCACGCGCGCGCGCAGTCGTTTGAGTCCCTCCTGCACGAGGATCCGGTTGTTTTGATCGAGCGGCACGAGGTCGGCGACCGTGCCGAGGGCGACGAGATCCAGCAGATCGGCCGCGGCCGGCAGCTTGCAGGCGCGCCGTCTTTCCATTTCCCGGGTCACGGACGCCGCCAGATAGAAGGCGACGCCGACCCCGGCCAGTGCGCGGCTGCCAAATTTGGAGCCCGGGAGATTCGGATTCAGCATCGCCGCGCAGTCCGGAAGTTCCGGCCCAGGCAGGTGGTGATCGGTGACCAGCACCTGCATGCCGAGCGACTGCGCCGCTTCGATGCCGGCGAATGCCGCAACACCGTTGTCCACGGTGATCAGGAGATTGGCCCGCTCGCCAGCCAGGTCTGCGACCAGGAGCGGGCTCAGCCCGTAGCCGTGGCGCATACGGTCAGGTACGCGAAAATCCACATGGGCGCCGCCGATGCGCCAGAGTTGCCGCAACATGACGGCGGTGCTGGTGGCGCCATCCGCATCGAAGTCGCCGACCACGAGGATCCGCGACCCGCGCAGCAGGTGGTCGGCAAGCAATTCGGTTGCGGCGCCGATTCCGTCGAGACTCGACACGGGCAGCAGCTGCTTCAATTCGAGATTCAGCTGCCCCGGGTGGACGACGCCGCGCGCCGCATAGACGCGCTTCAGCACCGGATGCAGCGACTGCGGCAAGGCGTCGACCGCGCCGGGCGCGCGTCGCTTGATCATCGGTGGCAAGCCGCGGCTTCCGGGCTTAGGCTTCATCGCCGGACATGATAACGGCGACCGTCATTCCGATTGGCCATATTTCGACCGGACGCCGAGATGCAGATCAACCGAGAAGACGAACTTGTCCCGAATGCGATCACCGCCTATACCGATGGCGAGATCTGCATGCGCGACCGCGTGTTTCGTGAAAGCCTGATTGCGACCGGCGATGTCGTGATCACGCCATGGAATCCTGCAACGGTCGAAAGAATGACGATTGGCGACTTTGCCGGCTTGCTCGAGCTGGACCCCGACGTCGTGATACTCGGCACGGGCACAAAGCAGCACATGCCGCCGCCCGAGTTGTTCGCCGCGTTCGCGGCGCGCGGCATCGGCCTCGAAGTAATGGAAACCGGTGCCGCCTGCCGCACCTACAATCTGCTGCTTTCCGAATTTCGAGAGGTAGCCGTCGCGTTGGTCCTCGGGCAGCCCTGAACAAGGAATCAGCGCGGCGGCAGTTGCCGCAGCGGATCCAGCGGCTGCCCGTCGAGCCGGATCTCGAAGTACAGCATCGGCTGCTGGCCCGGGCCGACGCCCATGGCCGCAATCTCCTGGCCCGCGCGCACGGCATCGCCTTCACGAACGTGGAGGAGTGCATTGTGGCCGTAGGCGGTGAGCCACCCGCGGTCATGCGTGATGATGATCAGCTGGCCGTACCCTCGAAGGCCGCTGCCCGTATAGACAACCTTGCCATCGGCGGCGGCAATCACCGGCTGGTTTAGTGCCCCGTCGATACGCAGCCCCAGGCCACCGGAGGGCTGTGTAATCGTCCCGAACACTCGCCCGCCCCGCACCGGCCATTGCCAGGTCGGCGGCCTATGCGCGGGATCATCCGGAGAGGCCCGCGGTGACGGCGTGCCCGGCTTCACCGCGATGGCTGTCGCACTGGCGCGCCCGCGGGGCGACGCATTGAGCCGGAGTTTCTGCCCGGGAAAGATGCGATAGCCCGAGCCGATGCGATTCCAGCGCGCCACATCGTGGTAATCGAGCCCGTATCGCATTGAAATTGAATACAGCGTTTCGCCGGCGCGAACGACGTGGTGGTCGGGTACGGTCGGCCTTCTTCCTGTGCCGGCACAGGCCACGAGCGCAAGCGTCAGTGCCATGACGAGTACACGGGCGAATCTCGGACGGCTGAACCTGGCCCGCCCCTCCACTTCAGGAAAGACCGCCCAGCAGCGGCACGAAACTGACGAATCCAAGGCGCTCGCGCAGGAACTGATCGCCGCGGCGCGTCAGGCGCAAGAGTTCCTGGCGCCCTTCCGGCCCGATCGGCACCACGAGCCTTCCGCCGTCACCGAGCTGGTCCAGCAGTTTTTGCGGCACGGCATGCGGTGCGGCCGCGACCAGGATCGCATCGAATGGCGCCTGCGATGGCCAGCCTTCCTGGCCGTCGCCATGCTTGAAGCGCACATTGCGGATGCCAAGTTCCTTCAGGCTTTCCTTCGCGCGCTGCAGCAGACCCTCGATTCGCTCGATGCTGTACAGGCGCCCGACCAGCGGGGCCAGCACGGCGGTCTGGTAGCCGCACCCGGTTCCGATCTCCAGCACCTTCTCGGGCACGCCACCGAGGGTCACGGCTTCGGTCATCCGCGCGACGACGTACGGTTGCGAAATGGTCTGGCCGTGGCCGATCGGCAGTGCCGTGTCCTCGTAGGCGCGGCTCGCCAGCGCTTCGTCCACGAACAGGTGACGCGGCACGTTGCGGATCCGGTCCAGCACGCGCGGGTCGCGTATTCCCTGGTCGACGAGACGCTGGATCAGGCGCTCGCGCGTACGCGCCGAAGTCATCCCAATTCCGCTTCGCGTCGGTTCCTCGCGTGCGCCAGTCACGACTGCGGTTCCCGCAACCAGTCTCGCAGGCTGTCGAGCGCGGCGTGCCGCGTCAGGTCGACCTGCAGCGGCGTCACGGAAACATGTCTGTTCGCGACAGCATGAAAATCCGTGCCGGGTCCTGCGTCCTGGCCCGAACCGGCGGCGCCTACCCAGTAGATCTGGCGGCCGCGCGGGTCGACGCTCTTGATGGCCGGCTCGGCGCGATGCCGGTTGCCCAGCCGCGTGACTTCGAATCCCTTCAATTCCTCGTAGGGCAGATCGGGCACGTTGACATTGAGGATCATGGAGCGATGCAAGGGCCTTTCCAGCAGTCGTAACACGAGTTCGCGAGCGATCCGCGCCGCCGTGCGGAAATGCGTGGCTGCGCCCGACGCAGGCACCAGCGACATGGCAATCGTCGGCAGGCCCAGGAAGCGCCCCTCGATGGCGGCCGCCACCGTGCCCGAGTACAGCACGTCGTCACCCAGGTTCGCGCCGTCATTGACGCCGGACACGACCATGTCGAATTCTTCGTCGAAAAGCCCGGTGATGGCCAGATGCACGCAATCGGTCGGCGTGCCATTGATGACGTACCAGGTGTCTGGCTCTGCCTGCTGGACATGAAGCGGCCCGTCAAGTGTCAGCGAGTGGCTCGACCCGCTTCGATTGCGGTCGGGTGCAACCAGGGTCAGCGGCGCTACGTCGGCAAGCGCTTCCTTGAGGCAGCGCAGCCCCTCCGCCCGGTAGCCGTCATCATTTGATAGAAGTATCTTCACGGCTTCGCCTGTCCATCCCCGACACGTGCCCGGCGACCGGGCCGCACTATACTGCAAAGCGGCGGCAGCCTCGCCGGCCGGCCCCGGGCATTCGAATGACCGACGAAGATGAAAAGCAGCTGTTTCGCGAAGCCGTGCGCGACGTGCGTCCGCTGCGCCATTCGCGGCCGATACAGCAGCGGCCCCGGCTGCCGGCGCGCGCCGCCCTGCGCCGGGCAGACGAGGCGCGTGTTCTCGCCGAATCGCTCGATCTTGACGCCGCGGACCTGGAAGTTGAAACCGGCGAAGAGTTGAATTTTCGGCGGGATGGAATGCCCGAATCGGTGATGCGCCGCCTGCGGCGCGGACAGTACGCGTGTCGCGATGAACTGGACCTGCACGGCATGACCCGGGACCAGGCGCGGCTCGCGCTGCTCGGATTTCTCGCAGATGCAGGCCGGCGTGGCCTGCGTTGCGTGCGTATCGTACACGGCAAGGGCCGCGGTTCCGGTGGTCGCGGGCCCGTGCTGAAAGCCGCCATCAATCGCTGGTTGCGGCGCCACGATGCGGTCGGCGCTTTCTGTTCGGCGCGCAGGCCTGACGGTGGCACAGGCGCGGTCTACGTTTTGCTCAATCGCTGAGTGCGTCAATCGACATCCGCGATCGGCACGGTTGCCGATACGGCCTCGCGCAGCAGGCTGGTGGCAAATGCGCCGCGCCGCAGCTCGAATCCGAGCTCGAGTCCGCCCGCGACCGCGTTCCAGCTCAGATCGACCGCCCGGAGCACCAGAGCGCGCCTTTCGCCGTCGACGACGGCCCCGAGCCGGGCCGGCAGAGGCGCCAGCATCTCGAGTGCCTGCTGTTCGACGCCCGCACATTCGCCGGAAGGCACCATGTCACCCGCTCCGCAAAGCGGACCGCTCGGACCGATGTCACCCTCGCGGCAACGTCGGGCCAGGTCTTCGTCGAGCTCAGCTACGCGGAAGACCGATGAACTGCCCGCCAGACTAGCGACCTCGCCCGGCAGGAGTCGATTCCAGCTGCCATCGCTGACGCGCAGTCCGAGCACGGCGTTGAAAGCCAGCGAGCGTGCTGCCGACAGCAGGAATCCTCGGGATGTGCGGTCGCGCGGCAGCTTCAGTGAATCGATCCAGTCGCTGACCTGCATCAGGTTGGCCCCGTCGCGGCCGAATCGCTGGGGACCGAAGTAATTGGGCACGCCGCAATCTGCAATCGTCTTCAACCGCGCCTCCAGCGCGGAAAGCTCCCCCTTGATCTCGCGCACGCGCAGCAGGAAACGATTGCCGGCCAAAGCGCCACGGCGAAGCTTGCGTGAGTGTGGGTGAACCTCGAGCACCCGGAAACCGTCGCCTTCCAGCCCCGCGGCCGGTGCTCCGGTCTTGCGCGCGGGCAGCGAGAACCATTGACGCGCGACTGCACGTCGGTCCTTGAGACCGGCAAAGCCGACGTCTCCCTGCGGCGTGCCGGTGAGCCGGGCAAGGCACCGCGCAACGTAGAGTGTGTTGGCGTCGCGTTTCTCGACGCGCAGCAGAAAGTGGCCCGCGCCGCCGTCCGGCTCGAAGCCGAGCCGTTCTTCGACGATAAAGTCTCCGGGATCGGCCTTCAGCAGGCCCGTTACGGGCGGTCCGCCATGAGCATACGGAGGATCGAACGCGAGTCCACGCCAGGCCGGCAGCCTGGCGTCCTCAGGCACGATCGCCTTCCAGCAGCAGGACGACAGCGTGGGCCGCGATGCCCTCGCCACGACCCAGCGCCCCCAGTCCTTCGGCGGTTGTCGCCTTGACGTTGACGCGATTGCGCTCGAGCTCCAGGTCTCCCGCAATGTTCATGCACATCGCTTCGCGATGCGCGGCGATTCGCGGGACTTCGGCGACGAGCGTGACGTCGCAATTGGCGATCTCGAAGCCGCGCAATGCGACCATCCTGCCGACTTCGCGCAGCAGCGCGCGGCTGTCGGCACCCTTCCAGCGTTGCTCATGATCGGGGAAGTGCTGGCCGATGTCGCCGGCGCCTGCTGCGCCCAGCAATGCATCCATGAGCGCATGCAACAGCACGTCTCCGTCCGAGTGCGCCACCAGGCCATGATCATGTGCGATGCGAACGCCGCCCAGCATGACGTGGTCGCCTGGCCCGAAGCGATGCAGGTCATGTCCACTGCCGATTCTCACGATTTCTCCTTCAGGGTGCGGAGCGCCGCCGATGCGAGCGCGAGATCCGCCGGCCTCGTAACCTTAATGTTGAGCGGTGAGCCCTCGACCAGCCGCGGCCGCAGCCCCAGTCTTTCAATGGCGGACGCTTCGTCAGTGGGCTCGACGCCGTCCTCGAGGGCGCGGGTAATTGCCCGCGTCAGCATGCCATGCCGGAACATCTGCGGCGTCTGCGCACGCCACAGTCCGTCGCGTGGAACGCTCCGGCCGCTGCGGCCATCCTCGTCCGCGAGCTTGACGGTTTCCGCTATCGGCAAGGCAAGCAGTCCGCCCACCTCGTCGCGCCGGCAGGCAGCGATCAGCGCCGCAAGGTCCGCCTGTGGCAGGCAGGGGCGCGCCGCATCGTGCACCAGTACCCAGTCATCCGGCACCGCGGCGGCCAGGGATCCAAGCCCCTGCAGCACGGAACGCGCGCGGGTGGCGCCGCCCGTGACGGCCACGACTCGACGCCGCAGCGACACCGGCAGCCGGGTCCAGCGCCGGTCGCGCTCCGCGGTAACGACGACACCGCCGGCGAGCCCGCGATGGCGGAGCAGTGCGCGCATGGCGTGTTCCAGCAGGCTTCGACCTGCTATTCGCTGATAGGACTTTGGCAGGGTGCTGCCGAATCGCGTCGAGGCGCCGGCTGCGGCTATCACGAACCAGATGCGTTCGGGCACCGGGACTTCAAGGTGTCGTGGCGGCCTGGATCATGTCCTTCCCGTCCCGGCGGTCATCGGGTGCGCGGTGCGGCGTGTCCACGACCTGGTAGAAAGTCTCGGTGACAGTGATCATCCCGAGATCGTGCCGCGCCCGTTCCTCGAGTGCCGTCAGGCCCTGCCTCAGATCCGCGACTTCGGCCTTCAACTGGGCATTGCGCTCTGCAAGGACGGCATTTTCGGCGAGCTGGGATTCCACCGCATCGCCAAGATGCCAGACTTCGCGCATGCCTTCGTCTGACACCCAGAGCCGGTACTGCAGGAGCAGCAGCACCGCGATCAGGCCGGCAAGGAGCATCTTCATGAGTTCAAAAGACTAGCACGGTTCAGGTCGGTTTGACGGGAAAGGCCTCGCGGCCGGCATAGCGGGCGCGAGCGCCGAGTTCCTGCTCGATCCTGAGGAGCTGGTTGTACTTCGCGACACGATCGGATCGCGACAGTGAACCTGTTTTGATCTGGGTCGCCGTCGTGCCGACCGCGATATCGGCGATCGTCGTGTCCTCGGTTTCGCCCGAACGGTGCGACACAACCGCCGAATAGCCCGCGCGAGCCGCCATATCGATCGCCGACAGCGTCTCTGTCAGCGTGCCGATCTGGTTCGGCTTGATGAGGATGGAGTTTGCGACATGTTCCGCGATTCCGCGCGACAGGATCTCGGTGTTCGTCACGAACAAGTCGTCGCCGACCAGCTGGATCCTGCCTCCCAGCCGCTTCGTCAGCCCGCTCCATCCCTCCCAGTCCGATTCCGCCATGCCATCCTCGATCGTCACGATCGGATAACGAGAGGCAAGCGAAGCGAGGTATTCGGTGAATTGCGCCGCGGTGAAACGCCGCCCCTCCGATTCCAGGACATAGGCCCCGTCGCGGTAGAACTCCGTGCTCGCCGCATCGAGCCCCAGCCAGACGTCCTGGCCGGCCCGGTAGCCGGCGGAATCGATCGCCTCGAGTATCAGCGCGAGGGCGGCTTCATTGGATGCGAGGTCCGGCGCAAACCCGCCCTCGTCGCCGACCGCGGTCGAAAGATCCCGCTTGTGCAACAACTGGCGCAGGCGCTGGAAAATCTCGGCGCCGCAACGCAGCGCATCGGAAAAGCGCGCGAGGCCCGCAGGCACGATCATGAACTCCTGGATGTCCAGGCTGTTATCCGCATGCACGCCGCCATTGATGATGTTCATCATCGGCACTGGCATCACGACGGCGTCGTCACCGCCCAGGTAGCGATAGAGCGGAAGCTTCTGCGCTGCGGCCGCGGCGTGCGCGGTTGCGAGCGAAACGGCGAGCAGCGCGTTCGCGCCGAGGCGCGACTTGTTCTCCGTGCCGTCCAGTTCCAGCATGCGCCGGTCGATCCCCGACTGGTCCACGGCTTCGCGGCCAACCAATGCGTCCCGCAGTTCGCCATTGACGTGAGCGACCGCGTTCAGCACGCCCTTGCCGAGGAATCGCAGCGGATCACCGTCCCGCAGTTCGACGGCTTCGCGCGTGCCGGTCGATGCGCCGGAAGGGACCGCGGCGCGGCCCACGGTGCCGTTCTCGAGTTCCACCTCGGCTTCGACCGTCGGGTTGCCGCGTGAATCGATGATCTCGCGACCGCGGATGTCCACGATGTGCATCAAACAGAGTCCTCGTCGAATGGCCGCGACTTGACCGACCTGTCAATCTCAATGAGTGTCTCGAGCAGGCCACGCATGCGCGCGAGGGGCCAGGCGTTCGGCCCGTCTGAGAGCGCACGCTCCGGGTCCGGATGGGTCTCCATGAACAGGCCCGCAACCCCCGCCGCAACCGCCGCCCGCGCCAGCACCGGTACGAACTCACGCTGTCCGCCCGAGACGCTTCCCTTGCCCCCGGGGAGTTGCACGGAATGGGTGGCGTCGAATACGACGGGAGCGCCGAAATTGCGCATCACGGAGAGCGCACGCATGTCGGAAACCAGGTTGTTGTAGCCAAAGCTGAATCCGCGCTCGCAGACCAGGATGTCCCTGTTGCCGGTCGAGCGCGCCTTGTCGATGACGTTTGCCATCTCCCAGGGGCTCAGGAACTGGCCTTTCTTGATGTTCACGGGCTTGCCTTGCGACGAGACCGCGACGATGAAATTCGTCTGGCGGCACAGGAAGGCGGGTGTCTGCAGCACGTCGACGACCGCGGCGACCTCGGCAAGGGGCGTGTCCTCGTGTACGTCGGTCAGGACCGGCACGCCATACTGGCGTCTGACCTCCGAGAGTACGCGCAGTCCCTCCTCGATGCCGGGCCCGCGATAGGAACTGCGCGAGGAACGATTCGCCTTGTCGTAGGACGCCTTGAACACGAACGGGATACCGAGCGCCGCCGTCATTTCCTTCAGCTGGCCGGCGACGTCAAGCGTCAGCGCCGCGTCCTCGACGACGCAGGGCCCGGCGATCAGGAACAGCGGCTTACCGGGGCCAATGTCTGCGCCGGCGAGCTTCACGCGCTGGCTGCCCGCGGCAGCTGCCCGCTCGCGTGCTCGCGCGCGGCGCGCACAAAGCCTATGAACAGCGGGTGCCCGTCGCGCGGATTCGACGTGAATTCCGGATGGAACTGGACTGCCAGGAACCACGGATGTGAAGGCAGCTCGATGATCTCAACCAGGCCGTCCTCCGAGAAAGCGGAAAATGCCAGCCCGGCCTTCTGCATCTGCTCGAGGTAATTGTTGTTGAACTCGTAGCGATGCCTGTGACGCTCATGGATCGAGTCGCGACCGTACACGGCCCGTGCCAGCGTGCCGGGCCGGATGCGCGATTCCTGCGCGCCGAGGCGCATCGTGCCGCCAAGTTCCGACTTGTCGTCGCGCTTCAGGGTCTCGCCGCTGCGATCGCGCCATTCCGTGATCAAGGCGATGACCGGGTCCCGCGCCGAGCGCAGGAACTCGGTTGAATTCGACTCGGCGAGACCGAGCACATGGCGCGCGAACTCGATGACTGCCACCTGCATGCCGAGACAGATCCCCAGGTACGGGATGCCGTGCTCGCGCGCGTACTGCACGGCCAGGATTTTCCCTTCAATGCCACGCTCCCCGAAACCACCCGGAACCAGTATTGCGTCCATGCCGGCCAGGCAGTCGGCGCCGCCGTTCTCGATGTCGGTCGACTCGACGTAATGGATCTTGACCCGGGTGCGGGTCTTGAGGCCGGCGTGCTGCAGCGCCTCGTTCAGGGAGATGTACGAGTCGCGGATTTGCACGTATTTGCCGACCATCGCGACATTGACGGTCGCATCAAACGCATGACGGGCGGCGACGACCTGCTGCCACTCACGCAGGTCGGCCGGCGGCGCCTGGATGCGCAGCTTGTCGCAGACGATGTCGTCGAGCGCCTGGTCGTGCAGCAGGATCGGTATCCGGTAGATGTCGTCCGCATCAATCGCAGAGATGACCGCGCGCTCCTCGACATTCGTGAACAGGGCGATCTTGCGGCGCTGTTCCTCCGGCAGCGGATCACGGCAGCGGCACAGCAACACGTCCGGCTGGATACCGATGCCGCGCAACTCCTTCACCGAATGCTGCGTCGGCTTGGTCTTGATCTCTCCCGAGCCGCCGACGATCGGCACCAGGGTCAGGTGGATGTACACGCAGTTGCTGCGGCCGAGCTCGACGCTCATCTGCCGGATGGCCTCGAGGAATGGCAGCGACTCGATGTCACCGACGGTGCCGCCGATCTCCACCATGCAGACGTCGGCATCGCCCGCCCCGAGCATCACGCTGCGGCGGATTTCGTCCGTGATGTGCGGTATCACCTGCACGGTCGCGCCCAGGTAATCGCCACGACGCTCACGCGCGATCACGCGCTCGTAGATGCGCCCGGTCGTAAAGTTGCTGTTGCGGCCCGTCGTGGTCCGCACGAAGCGTTCGTAATGGCCAAGATCGAGGTCGGTCTCCGTGCCATCTTCGGTGACGAAGACCTCGCCGTGCTGGAATGGGCTCATCGTGCCCGGATCCACATTGATGTAGGGATCGAGCTTGACCATGCTGACCTTGAGCCCGCGTGCTTCGAGGATCGCGCCGAGCGAGGCCGCAGCGATGCCCTTGCCGAGCGAGGACACCACGCCGCCGGTCACGAATACGAATCGCGTCATCTGGTCTTCCCCGCCGTCCAGTACCAAGTACCGCGTCTGTACACATCGGACGGGCTGGAGTGCCGGCCCGTAACCCGATTACGACGGGATTTCAGTCTAGAGGAAGCCTGCGCACACCGCCAGCGAAAATGTGAGATTCGTCACACAGTAAGTCCGCCAAACGGCTGATGCGATGGCGAAACCCGCCGCTCATCGGCGCGGCAGGCGCGTCCGTCGGGTCCGGCTTCCGGCGCCATTCCGGGCCCCTATAGTGCATGCCATGAAAACGGCGCAGTCAGGCTTCACGCTGCTCGAACTGATGCTGGTCGTGGTGCTCGCAGGGCTCCTGCTCGGCATCGGCGTCCCGGCGATGGGCAACTTCATCCGCAATGCGCGTATCACGAGCGCAGCCAATGACGTGATGGTGGCCCTGCATTTCACGCGCTCCGAGGCGATCAAGCGGCGCGTACCGGTGACGCTCTGCACGAGCGCGGATCCGCTCGCCGCAAACCCCGTCTGCACCGCATCGACCCGGCTGCTCGGCTGGATCGCCTTTGTCGACGACAACGGCGACAACATTCCGGATGCGTCGGATGGCAACGGAGTGCGCGAGGCGGGCGAGCTGGTCCTGCAGCAGCACGCGCCGCTGCCCAATAGCATCACCACGGAATCGACGGCGAACCCGCTGCGGGTCACCTACCTCAACAACGGCTTCGCATCGAATCCTAATGCTGCCCAGCTCGTCCTCTGCGACGAGCGCGGCAACAAGAATGCCGGCGGCGAGCTCTCGGCCGCGCGCGGCATCACGATCTCGGTGACCGGCCGCGCCGGCGTGACCCGCGACCCGGCGGAGATCCAGGTACTCATCGACGCGATCGGCGGGCCGATCGGCGGCTGCACCTAGGCTTGCAACATGACCAACCACATCAAGTCACAGTCGGGCTTCACGATGGTCGAGACGCTGGTGGCGCTCGTCGTGCTGGCCATCGGCATGCTCGGCATCGCCGCGCTCTATCTCAACAGCCTGCAGGCCGGCCGCACGGCGATCTATCGGACGCAGGCGGTCAATCTGGCCGCCGACCTCGCGGACCAGATCCGGTCCAACCGGACGGCGATTGCGGCCTACGGCAACGTCTATGCGGATGCCTTTGTCGAGGTGCCCGCCTGCTACACGACGGCCGGTTGCACGGCCACGGAACTGGCCACCTCGGACCTCAGCCGCTGGAAGGCCGACATCGCCCAGCTCCTGCCGAATGGCCAGGGCCAGGTCGTGGTGACGCCACCGGTCGGCGCCGGCGAGCCCGCGGGCTACGTCATCACCGTGCAGTGGGCCGAGGTCGGCGAGGTCAATCCGGTGACATTCCAGATCGGGTTCACGACATGAGCGCACTCAGCAATTTCCGCCTGCATCAGAATGGCCTCAGCCTCATCGAGTTGATGGTCTCCATGGCGATCGGGCTTTTCCTGCTGGCCGGCGCCGTGTCCGTGCTCGGCAAGGGCCGTGAGTTGTACCGGACCAACGACGCCGCAGCGCGGCTGCAGGAAACCGCCCGCTACGCGATGGGCACGATCGAGGCGGATCTTCGCATGGCGAATTTCTGGGGGCTGCACAGCCGGGCCGACCTGGTCGAGAACGGGCCGGCGCTCGATCTCGCCAATCTTCCCAATGTGGATCCGGCCTACACGCTGCCGGCGAGCCTCAATGGCTTTGCGGCCGCGATCAATTCCTGCGGCGCCATGTGGGCCGTCAAGCTGCCCGCGTACATCGAAGGCAGCAACAATGGCTATGGCCTCGCCTGCCCTGAATTCGGGACTGCCGTGGCAGGCTCGGACGAACTCACGATCCGGCACGCGTCGGCACAGAGGATCGGCGACCCTGGCGCGCCGCTGCTCGGCGCGACAGCCGGGCAGATCAAGGTCCAGACCAGCCTCGTCCAGGGCACGCTATTCCCGGGCACCACGGTGCCACCCGGCTATGCGCCCGCGCCGCCGCTGTCGGAGAGCCGCGCGCTCGTCGTCAACGGCTACTACGTGGACCAGGACTCCGACCAGGCGCCGGGAACACCTTCGCTCCGCCGCAAGCAGCTCGACTTCGCGGGGGGCGCCCCCGCGATCGTGGACCGCGAGATCGTCCCGGGTGTCGAGGACCTGCAGCTCGAGTTCGGCGTCGACCAGAACCTCGACCAGAATGCCGATTTCTTCGTACCGGCAGGCACGGCGATCGCGGCCGGCCAGGAAATCGTCGCCGTGCGCGTCTGGCTGATGGTGCGCGCGGAGGATCCGGAATTCGGCTTCACCGATGACCGCACTTATGCCTATGCGGACCGCGTCGGTGGTGCCGCCTACACACCGGCGGACAACTTCCGTCGCGTGCTCGTCAGCAAGACCATCGCATTGAGGAACACACGGCGATGAATCACCCGATCCATTCCGGCGGCATCGGCGCGCGCCAGCAGGGTGCAGCGCTCGTCGTCGGTCTTATCCTTCTGCTCGTGCTGACCATCCTCGCCGTTTCCGGCGTCATTACCTCGACGCTCGAGTTGCGAATGGTCGGCAACACGCAGCTGCAGGAGCGTGCGTTCCAGGCCGCCGAGGTTGCGATCGAGGACGCGCTCGCGAACTCCCCGCTGAGCACCAGTATCCCGGTCATCCAGGCGATCACCCCGAATCCGGATTCGCCGGATGACGAGTATGCATTCGCGCTGAATTTCGTCGGCGCCGCGCCCATGGGCAGCGGCCTGAGCGGCTACAGCATCGGCACGGGTTTCACAACCTATCACTTCCAGGTGGATGCCACGGGCACGGCGCCCGGCAACGCCCTGGCCCGGCACGTCCAGAGCTTCTACATCGTCGGCCCGGGCGGCACCTGATTTTCGACGGAGACGTCACATGAACGATTCAATCACCCGCACTCCCACAATCACGGGCCCAGTTATGGCAGGCCTGCGGCGTCTTTGGCTGCTGACCGCGGTCATCGGTACGCTCGCTTCGGCTTCGGCAGTCGCGGGCCCCCGGCTCGACACTGTCGAGGAATGCCTTGAAAGCGGCACCGACCTGGTAAGTCTCCCCGGTGTCCCAGGCGGCTCCCTTTCGGCCAAGGAATGCAGCACCTGCAGCTCCGTGCGACTCACATTCGATGCCAGCACGCGTTATTTCGTCGGCAATCAGGCCGTTCCCTACGCGCGGCTGCGTGAAGCAGCCGGCAAGGGAAGCCTCCGCCTGTACGTCTTCTACCGGCCCGACACCCGGGTCCTGACCCGCCTGCGCCTGGTCGCGGGCGGCTCCCCACAGTGAGTGACTCGCCATGAAACAAGCCACCCGCAATCTGTTTCGCCTGGCCGGCACCGCCGCGATGCTGCTGATCGCCGGCGCCGCCGCGGCCGACGATTCCGAGATATTCACCGGCATGAGCAACTCGGTCAGCATCGTGCGCCCGAACATCCTGTTCATATTCGATACCTCGGGCAGCATGAGCACGGATGTCGTGACCCAGGTGCCATTCGACCCGGCGGCGACCTACGCAGGTAGCTGCAGCGCGAGCCGGATCTATTTCCGGTCGGGCAGCAACACCAGCAATCCCCCGAATTGCAGTGACAACAACTCGGTCCCTGCCGTCGCATTCAAATGCGATGCAGCCGTGCAGGAAATCGCGACATTCGGGAACAGCGTGCAGCGCGCCGCGCAATGGCGCGGCAGTGGGCCACGCTGGCGCAATGTCAACGGCAACACCGGCAACAGCGTGTGGGTCGAGTGCGAAGCCGATGCCGGTGTTCACGGCGATGGCGTCAATTTGGCGAAACTATGGCCAGCCGACGCGGCAATCGGTCCCTGGACGGCCATTTCCGCCCAGTCGATCAACTGGAGCAATACTGCGTAACACCTACGTGTTCTTCTCCGGCAACTACGTCAACTGGTTGCGCAATGCGAGCACGATCACGCAGACGCGGATCGAGATCATGCAACAGGTCGCGATCGCAGACCATCGACCAGCTCGCTGTCGCCAACAACGTCAATGTGGGCCTGATGCAGTTCAGCAACAACACGAATGATGGATGCAGCAACACTTTGACTGCCGAGGGCGGCATGGTGCTGCGGGAAATCCGTGATGTTGCGAGCAATGCCGCAGCCATGAAGGCGGACATCGCGGCACTGCAGCCGGACGGCTGCACGCCATTGTCGGAGTCGATGTACGAGGCCTATCTGTACCTGAGCGGTGGGCGCGTCGACTACGGCATCAACTCGCGTACCAAGCCCGGCAGCGGCGGGGCGAAGCCGAGCATCCCGAGTTCGCGCCAGGCAGGCAATCAGGCGGTCTACGAGAGCCCGCTGCGACTTCCTGCCAGAAGCAACTTCATCGTGCTGCTGACGGACGGTATTCCGACGGCAGACAACAGCGCCAATACCTCGATCCAGTCCTTGATCGGAGGCAATTGCGCCGGCAGCGGCGATGGCAAGTGCCTGGAGGAAATCGCGCAGTATATGTATGAGAACGACGTGCGACCTTCACTGGCCGGCCTGCAGAATGTCACGACCTACACCATCGGCTTCGGTCCGGAGGTCAGCGGGTCTGCCGCAGTTGCGCAATACTGCGAATGGCGCCGGCGGCGTGTTCTACGAGGCGAGCGACACCGCGACCCTCTCAACGGCGCTGACCAACATCGTGCGCACGATCCTGTCCTTCAATACGTCCTTCACGGCGCCTGCCGTGTCGGTCAACGCCTTCAACCGCACGCAGAACCTGAACGACCTTTACATCACGGTATTTAGGCCCAACGATACCTATACCTGGCTGGGTAACCTCAAGAAGTACCGGCTGAGCCCGGTGGACGGCACGATCAGGGACTCCGTGGACGCGCCGGCGGTCGAGGTTTCGACCGGCTTCTTCCGCACCACCGCCCAGAGCTTCTGGAACAGCGGCGTCGACGGCGACGATGTGCGCATGGGCGGCGCGGCGGCGCAGTTACCGGTGCCTGCCTCGCGCAAGGTCTACAGCAACCTTTCGGGCGTGCTGCCCTTCTCATTGACGACGCTCGTCAACCAGGTCGTGCCGACGAACGCCTTGATCACGACCGCAACGCTGGGCCTGGCCCCGCTCGAGGCACCCGGCCGGGACGCGCTGATCAACTGGATGCGCGGAGCCGACATTGCCGACGAGAATGGCAATGGCTCTACGGCCGATGCGCGCTTGCGCATGGGTGACCCGATGCACGGGCGCCCAGCGACCGTCATCTACGGCGGCACCGTGGCGAGCCCCGATCCCAATGACGGCGTGCTTTATGCCGTGACCAACGAGGGCTACCTGCACGCGGTCAACACCGTGAATGGACAGGAGCTGTGGGCCTTCATTCCGCAGCAGCTGCTGGGCCGCGCACGCGACATGTACGTGAATGCCGCGGTTGCAAACCGGACCTACGGACTTGACGGCAACATCCGCGTCGTCAAGAACGAGGTCAACGAGAACGGCGTGATCGAGCCGCTGCTCGGCGAAACGGTGCGAATCTACTTCGGCATGCGCTCGGGAGGCCGCGAATACTACGGCCTCGACGTCACCGACCGCAATGCGCCGAGGCTCCTGTTCAAGATCGGCCCCAGCGAAGCCGGCCTGAAGCTGATGCGAAATGCAGGATTCAGCTGGTCGACGCCGAGCGTCGCCAAAGTCAATGTCAGCGGCGCTACGCAGAACAGCCTGCAGCAGGTGCTGGTGTTCGGCGGCGGCTACGACACGGTCCAGGAAAACGGCCCGTATGCGCTCGACAGCAGCGGTAACCAGATCTTCATGGTGGATGCCGAGACAGGCAACCGGCTCTGGTATGCGGGACCGAGCACCGATGTGAGCGCCAACCTGCGCCATGCGTCCATGACGCACGGCGTCCCGGGCGATGTGCGCGTGTTCGACCTCACTGGCGACGGCTTCGCCGATCGCATGTATGCGGCCGACATGGGTGGGCGCGTGTGGCGATTCGACATCCACAACGGCCAGCCAGTGAACACGCTGGTCACCGGCGGCGTGTTTGCGTCGCTCGGCAATGCCCACCTGGGAACGCATCCGGATGCGACGACGCGCCGCTTCTACAGTGCGCCCGATGTGTCATTCCTGACCCAGGGCGGCCGGAGCTGGCTCAATCTCGCGATCGGCTCAGGTTACCGCGGGCATCCGCTGAACCTGAACACGCAGGATCGCTTCTACAGCCTGCGCGATTACCGGCCGTTCGTGAGCCTGACGCAGGCGCAATTCGACACAAGCACGGTCATCACCGAGGCCGACGTGACACTCGTGGACGTCACGACCGACATCAAGCCGACGATTCCGGTGGGTGCTGCCGGCTGGCGCATGGACCTGCGACGTGTGGCCGCTGGCTGGACCGGCGAGAAGTCGCTGTCCGAGGCGCGCACGGTGCAGAGCATCATCCAGTTCTCGACCTACGAGCCAAATTCGGCCTCCACGCAGCAGAGCACCTCCTGCGCGCCGGGTGTCGGCCTGAACCGGCTCTATACGGTCAGCGCCTACACGGGCGCGCCGGTGCTCGATCGCGAGAACCCGAAGGATCCGCCGGATTCGACCGACGATCGCGACACCGAGCTTTCGCAGGGCGGCATCGCGCCGGAAGTGGTCTGGCTGTTCCCCAGCCCCGACGACCCGGTGAACTGCGTCGGCGAGGAATGCCGTCCACCGCCGCGGTGCCTGGTCGGCCTCGAGAACTGCGGCGTCGGCATCAACCTGGCGCCGGTGCGGACCTTCTGGCGGCAGACCGGAGTCAACTAACGGCAAACCACCCGGCCGCAGCGGCGGCCGGGTGACAGCCGGAGAACCCACATGAAATCTCTTCACCTGCAGCGCGGCGTCACCCTGATGGAACTGATGGTCGTGATGGTCATCGTCGGCATCCTCGCCGCGGTCGCCATTCCTACCTACCGCAACTACGTGATCCGCAGCCAGCGCTCGGACGCGAAGGACGCGTTGCTCGCGCTCGCGACCCAGCAGGAGAAGTTCTACCTGCAGTGCAATGTCTACGCGACCGGCATCGCCGCAGCACCCAATTGCGCCGGCCCGGACCTGCAGGGCGCCGCCGCGAGCAAGAACGGCTGGTACGCCCTCGCTGTCGACGCGGCTGATGCGACGAGCTATACGCTCTCTGCCACGGCTGTCGCCGGCGGAAATCAGTTCCAGGACGTGGCTTGCCGCAGCTTCCGGGTCAACGAGCGCGGAATCCGCACGGCTGCGAACTCGGGCGGCGCCGACAACACCGCCGACGTGCTGGTAACGCTCGAGTCAATAGAGTGCCGGCCGCCCGGACCAGACCGGCCTAATCGCAGGCGCACCCGGCGCGAGCGCCAGATCCGCATCGATCCAGAGATCGCCCACCGCGGCCAGCCGCGACCCGACGTACAGGAGCGGCAGGCGTTCCCGCATCCAGGGCACGATGCCCTCCTCCTGGCAAAGTTGCTTCAGGCGCTTGCGCGGCCGCGCCGGGTGTGGCCGCAGCGTTTCCCCGCCCGCGCGAAATCGAATGGAAACGTCCTGCAACCGTGCGGGATCGAGGCCGCCCCGCACGCCCGCAACCATGACGATGCGCCCCAGCCCGCCGCCGAGCTCGATGCGATCCGGCGCCGCCGGGTCGAACCGCAGTGTCCTGGCGGGCGGTTCGTCGAGGGGCGCCATCGCGTAGAGCCGCTCACGATAGCGCCGCACCTCACCGCCCTCCCAGCGCACGACGGGCACCGCATCCGGACGCGCATCGAGCATGTCAGCCAGGATCGCCTCGAAGCGCAGCGGCCGATGGCGAACCGAGCCCCTGCGAGCGAATCCACCAGCGCAACAGATTCACCTGCCGATCGCGTGACAGGCGGCGGAGGCCTGCGATGGCGAGCCTGCCCTGGTCGAGGAGGCCCGACGCGTCGTCCTCCGCCAGTGCCGCCAGCAGGCGCCCTGCCTCCGCCAGATGCCGCGCGCTTCGCGAAACCGTGGTGGCCGCCTGGGCCAGCGCTCCCGCAGCTGCGGCAGGATCTCTTCGCGCAGCCAGCCGCGGTCGAATCGCGGGGCGCTGTTGGTCGGGTCCGAGACCCAGGACAGACCTGACTGCTTCGCATAGGAGGAAAGTTCCGCGCGATCGAAATCGAGCAATGGCCGGCCATGCCAGCCCTCGCCCAGGCGCGCGCGCGCGGGCATGGCGGCAAGCCCGGCGACGCCCGCGCCGCGCAGAGCTGGATCAGTACGGTCTCGATCTGGTCGTCGCGATGATGCGCGGTCAGCAGCCACTCGCCGGGCATCAGGAGTGTCGCGATGGCCTGATACCGCGCGTCGCGCGCCTCGGCCTCGACGCTCCTGCCAGGCGCTGGCACGAGCGCCGAGCCTCAGTACGACAAGCTCGATGGAAAGCGCGCGACACGCATCGGCGCAGGCGTTCCGACCAGGCGGCAGATTCCGCCTGCAGGCCATGATCCACGTGCACGGCGCGGACTGCGAGCGCGGGGTTTTCCGTGCGCAGCCCCGCCATTGCGTGCAGCAGCGCGGCGGAATCGAGCCCACCGCTGAAAGCCACGCAGAATCGGGAAGACCGCCAGGCCGGCTCCAGTGCCGCCAGCGCCGCGCCAAGCCGGCCCGGGCCGAAGGCCATTTCAGGCGCCGCCGTAGACCCCGAATCCACGCAGGCGCCGTGCGGCGCTCGTCCAGGAGTACGTCGACCGGCAGGGCCGTGAGTTTCGCGACCTGGCGCGTGAGCGCCGTCCGCAGCGATTCGGCCATCACCTGCGGTTCGCGATGCGCCCCACCCAGCGGCTCGGGGATGACTTCATCGATGAGGTCGAGCCGGGAGAGCCGGACTGCGGTGATGCCCATGGCGTCGGCCGCGAGCTCGCGCCGGTCCGCGCTCTTCCACAGGATCGAGGCGCAGCCCTCCGGTGAGATGACGGAGTAGACGCTGTACTGAAGCATGAGGAGCCGGTCGCAGACGCCGATCGCAAGCGCGCCGCCGGAACCGCCCTCGCCGATCACGCAGCTGACGATCGGGACCCGCAGCTCGGCCATCTCGAACAGATTGCGCGCAATGGCCTCGCTCTGGTTGCGCTCCTCCGAGCCGACACCCGGGTAGGCGCCCGGCGTATCGATCAGCGTCACGACCGGCAGCCCGAAGCGCTCGGCTGTCTTCATCAGGCGCAGCGCCTTGCGATAGCCCTCGGGTTTCGGCATGCCGTAGTTCCGGCGCACGCGCTCCTTCGTGTCACGTCCCTTCTGCTGGCCGATCACCATGACCGGCGTGTCCGTCAAGCCGCGCCGGCCCGCGACGATCGCCTGATCGTCGGCATACATGCGGTCGCCGTGCAGCTCCTGGAATTCGGTGAATACCAGCGGGATGTAGTCGAGCGTATAAGGCCGCTGCGGATGACGGGCCAGCTGCGTGATCTGCCAGGGCGTGAGGCTGGTGAAGATGCTGGTCGTCAGCGACCGGCTCCTCGCGCGCAGTTTCCCGATCTCCTCCGCGACGTTGATCTCGGTGTCATCGCCGAGGAACCGCAACTCCTCGATCTTCGCCTCGAGCTCGGCGATCGGTTGTTCGAAATCCAGGAATTGCAGCGCCATGACGGCAGTATAAAGGGGTCAGTCGCCCCGGGGGCCGTACATGATCCGCACGCCATCGCGTCCGACCAGGCGGCCGAGCCCTTCCAGCAGCTCGCGCGTCGGCCGCACCGACCATTCCTCGCCGAGCGCGAGCGTCGCGCGCGCGCCCGAACCCATGTAGTGCACCGCGACGCCGCAGGTCCCGCCGTGCCGATAGCTTCAAGCGTCTCCTCGAGCCGCTGCATGAACCGGATGTCGCCGTCGCCGCCGGGCCAGCGGATGATCAGCCGGCGCGCCTCGCGCTCGCGCAGCTCGTCGATCGGCGTCAGCTTCTTCGCGTTGACGCGCCAGTCCTCGATGAACTCGTCGAATCGCAGCTGGCCCTCGACGACCAGGATGGCGTCGCGCGCGATCACATGCGCGATACTGCTGGTAGACATCGTCGAACAGGCTGACTTCGATGCGCCCGCTGCGGTCGTCCAGCACCAGCGTCATGCGCGGCCCGCGCCGCCGCATTTCGTGCACCAGGCCGGCAACCGTGACGTTCCTGCCACCGGCACCCCAGGATGTCGCGCCCGCGGCGGGCCGGGGTCCGCCGAGATCGGCGATGCGCGCCGGGACCAGCTGGCGCAGTTCCTGCTCGAATTCCGCGATCGGGTGGCCCGTCAGGTACAGCCCCAGCGTGTCGCGCTCCCCCTGCAGGCGGACGGACTCGCTCCATTCGGGCAGCGGCGTGACTTCGATCGGCGACGGAATGTCCGTCGATGCGGCTTCGCCCAGCCCGCCGAACAGATCGTCCTGGCCTGCCGCGACCGCGCGGGTACTCTGCTCACCGAGCTGCATGGCTGCCGGCAGCATGCTCGCAAGCGTTGCGCGATTCTGCCCGAGGCCATCGAGGCAGCCGGCCTTGACCATCGCCTCCAGCGTCCGCCGCCCGATCTGCCGGAGGTCCACGCGGCCGCAGAGGTCCGCGAGATCACGGAAGAGGCCTCCGCGCGAGCGCTCCTCGACGATTGCCTCGACCGCGCCCTGGCCGACGCCCTTGATCGCGCCAAGTCCGTAGCGGATCGATCCGGTGCCCGCCACGGTGAACTGGTACATGGAAGTGTTCACGTCGGGAGGCAGCACTTCGAGTCCCATGCCGGCGCACTCGTCGATGAAGGAAACCACCTTGTCGGTGTGGTCCATGTCGGATGACAGAACGGCCGCCATGAATGCTTCCGGGTAATGCGTCTTCAGCCAGGCGGTCTGGTAGGCCAGCAGCGCATAGGCCGCCGAGTGCGACTTGTTGAATCCGTAACCCGCAAATTTCTCGATCAGTTCGAAGATCTGGGCGGCCCGCGGTGGCGAAACGCCGCGCGTCACCGCGCCGTCGATGAAGACCGAGCGCTGGGTCGCCATTTCCTCCGGGCTCTTCTTGCCCATCGCGCGCCGCAGCAGGTCCGCACTCCCGAGCGTGTACCCGGACAGCGTCTGGGCAATTTGCATGACCTGCTCCTGGTACAGGATCACGCCGTAGGTCGGCTTCAGGATCTCCGTCAGGCTCGGATGCAGGTAGTCGATCGGCCCGTCGCTGCGACCGTGCTTGCGCGCCATGAAATCGTCCACCATGCCGGACTGCAGCGGTCCTGGCCGGAACAGCGCAACCAGTGCCACGATGTCGTCGAAGCAATCCGGCTGCAGCTTTCGCACCAGTTCCTTCATGCCGCGCGACTCGAGCTGGAAGACGGCGGTGGTGCGGCAGGACTTCAGCATCCGGTAGGTGTCGGCGTCATCGAGCGGCAACCGCGAAATGTCGAGCAGCGGCTCTCCCGATCTTGCGCGTTCCGCATTCACGAGCTTCACCGTCCAGTCGATGATCGTCAGCGTCCGCAGGCCCAGGAAATCGAACTTCACCAGCCCGATCTGCTCGACATCGTCCTTGTCGAACTGCGTGACCACGCTGCCGGCGCCCTGTTCGCGATAGAGCGGGCTGAAATCGGTCAGCATGGATGGCGCGATCACGACACCGCCCGCATGCGTTCCGGCATTGCGCACGAGTCCCTCGAGCTTCTGCGCCAGGTCGACCAGGTCGCGCACCTCGTCCTCGCTCCTGTAGCGGCGCGCGAGCTCCGGCTCCTTTTCGAGGGCTTCGGCGAGTGTGATCCCGAGCTCGAACGGGATCAGCTTCGCGACGCTGTCGACGAACCCGTAGGGGTGCCCCAGCACCCGGCCCACATCGCGCACGACGGCGCGCGCGGCCAGCGACCCGAATGTGATGATCTGCGAAACGCGCTCGCGCCCATAGCGCTCCGCGACATAGTCGATGACCTGGTCCCGGCGCGCCATGCAGAAGTCGATGTCGAAGTCCGGCATCGAGACGCGCTCCGGATTCAGGAACCGCTCGAACAGCAGGTCGTGCTGCAGCGGATCGAGGTCCGTGATGCCGAGTGCCCATGCCACCAGCGACCCGGCCCCCGAGCCACGGCCCGGTCCGACGGGAATTCCCTGCTCCCGCGCCCAGCGGATGAAATCGGCGACCACCAGGAAATAGCCTTCGTAGCCCATCTTGCAGATGACGCCGAGTTCATCGGCAAGCCGTTGCCGGTACCGGGATTCTTCGACCGCGCGGATCACGAGCGCCGGTTCCGCCGCAAGTGCCGACAGCCGCATGTCGAGACCCTTCTCGGCCAGGACGCGCAGGTATTCCGTCACGGTCGAACCTTCCGGCACGGCGAATGCGGGCAGGAAGCTCCGGCCCAGCGTTACCGCCAGGGAGCAGCGCATGGCGATCTCGACGCTGTTCGCGAGCGCTTCCGGGAGGTCGGCAAAAAGTGCCGCCATTTCGGCCGGGCTCTTCAGGTACTGCTCCGGCGTATAGCGGCGGGGGCGCGACGGGTCGTCGAGCCGCGCACCGTCGTGGATGCAGACGCGCGCCTCGTGCGCCTCGAACTCGTCGCGGGTCAGAAAGCGCACGTCATTGGTCGCGACGATCGGTACGGGCATTTCTCCCGCCAGGGCGAGCACGGCGGCGACATGCTCCTCTTCACCGCGCCGGCCCGTGCGAAGGATCTCCAGGTAGTAGCGATCCCCGAAGAGCTTGATCCAGCCGGCCAGCAGCGCTCTTGCTTCCTCGACGCGGCCGGCCGCCCATGCCCGGCCGACATCGCCTTCCCCGGCGCCGGACAAGGCGATGAGACCCGCCGTCGTTTCGGCGTCGAGCCAGCTGCGCGCCACCAGCGGCCGGCCGCGGTCCTGGCCTTCGAGATAGCTGCGCGAAACGAGCCGCGTGAGATTGCGATAACCGGTGAGCCCCTGTGCCAGGAGCGTCAGCCGGACCGGCTCCGTGCGGCTGTCTTCATCGCCCAGCCAGACATCGACGCCGATGACTGGCTTGATACCGCGCTTCTGCGCTTCGCGGTAGAACTTGACCATCGCGAACAGGTTGCTCTGGTCGGTCAGGGCGACAGCCGGCATGCCTGCTTCGACCACGGCCTGCATCAGCGCGGGCACGCGAACGACCCCGTCCACCAGCGAATATTCCGTGTGGACCCGCAGGTGTACGAATGCCGGGACCGGGTCGCCCTTTTCAGCTCTGCGCATGCAGCGATCTTACCGGCGCGAAGCTCTGGCGGTGCAGGCGGCAGGGTCCGTGCTGCCGGAGCCGCAGGAGGTGTTCCGGGGTCGGGTAGCCCTTGTGGCGCCCGAAATCGTAGCCCGGATAGGCAGGCGAGATCTGGATCATCCAGGCATCGCGGCTGGTTTTTGCGAGGATCGAGGCGGCACTGATTGCGGCGACGCTGGCGTCGCCGCCGACAATCGCCTCGACATGGCAGGGAAACCCGAGCATTGATACCGAGGGGCAGCGGTTGCCGTCGACGCGTACGAGGCTTGGCATCACCGCAAGTCCCTGCAGGGCCCTCTGCATCGCCAGGAGGCTGGCCTGCAACACGTTCAATACGTCGATCTCGCCGGCATCCGCCCAGCCGATAGCCCATGCCAGGGACCTGTCACGGATCTCTGCCGCCAGCCGCAGGCGAAGCGGCGCCGCCAGAAGCTTGGAATCGCGCAAGCCTTCGACTGGCCTGGCCGGGTCGAGAATCACCGCTGCCGCGACAACCGGACCTGCGAGCGGTCCCCTGCCGGCTTCGTCCACACCGGCAACCGGGCCGACGCACCGCCCTGACCTCGGATCCCAGGTCATGCGCCGCGTCCGCGAGCCAGCTCGAGGATGGCGTCAGCCGCCCGCTCGCTCGCTCCAGCCTGCAATTCACGATGAATGGCGGTGAACTGTCCCTGCAGCACGGCAACCTCTGCAGGTGAATCGAGCCAGCGCTCGATTTCCCGCCCCAGGCGATCCGGCGTCACCTCCCGCTGCGAGAGTTCCGGAACCACCAGCCGGCCCGCCAGCAAGTTCGGCTGCGCGAAATAAGGTGACTTGAGCAGTCTTAGCGACTTCAAGGCAAAGGCGGTCATCCACCCCAGCCGGTAGGCGACGACCATCGGTCGCTTGCAGAGCAGTGTCTCGAGCGTGGCGGTACCGGAGGCGACCAGCACTACGTCGGCCGCCGTCAGCGCCGCCCGGGACTGGCCTTCGATGACGACGACGCTGGCCCCGGGCGCGAGTCGCGAGAGGGTTTTCTCGAACAGATGGCGCGTGTGCGGATTCGCCATCGGCACGATGAAGCGAAGCCCGGGCCGTCGCTGCTGCAGCCATGCAATCGCGCCTGCAAAGTCATCGGCCAGCCGCAACACTTCGCCAAGGCGGCTCCCGGGCAGCACGGCCACAATCTGGCCGTCCGCCGGCAGCCCGAGATGCTGGCGCGCGGCCCTGCGATCCGGTACGAGCGGCAACTGGTCGGCCAGTGGATGCCCGACGAAGACGGCACGCAGGCCCTGACAGTTATAGACATGCGGCTCGAATGGCAGGAGACAAAGGACCAGATCGAGAAACCCCGCCATTCGTCGCGCCCGGCCCTTCCGCCAGGCCCAGACCTGGGGACTCACGTACTGGACCGTGCGGATTCCGGCCGCGTGCAGCGCCGGCGCCAGGCCCAGGTTGAATTCCGGCGCGTCGATCCCGACGAACACGTCCGGCTGCCCGGCAAGAAAGCGGCGGCGCAGCTTGCGGCGCAGCCTCAGGAGTCGCGGAAGGTGGTGCAAAACCTCGAACAAGCCCATGACCGCGAGTTCCTCGGCGGGTGCCCAGGTCTCGCAGCCCTCGGCCGCCATGGCAGGTCCCGCCACACCCGCGAAGCGCGTTTCCGGCGCGCGGGCCCGGATGGCCCGGATCAGCGCCGCGCCGAGATTGTCACCGGATGATTCGCCGGCAACCAGGCCGATCGTCAGCGTTTTCGCTGGGACCATCAGCGAACAATGCTGCGTTCGCTGACTGCCAAGAATTGCACGAATGGCAGCAGCTCCGGCTGGTCCGTCGCGAGCGCCTGCAGCTGCTCGGTTGCGGCGGCGAGCTTGAGTCCGGACCGGTACAGCAGCCGGTAGGCATTGCGGATATTCGCGATCTGTTGCTGGCTGAAGCCCCGTCGCTTGAGGCCCTCGCTGTTGACGCCCTTCGGCTCCGCAGGCGTTCCCGCGACCAGCAGGTAAGGCGGCACATCGCGCGTGACGGCGGCATTGTTCGCAAGAAAGGAATGCGAGCCCACTTTGCAGAACTGGTGAATTCCGGCGTAACCGGACAGGATGACCCAGTCGCCCAGCTCGACATGCCCGGCAAGTGCGGTGCAATTCGACATCACGCAGTTGCTGCCGATGATGCAATCGTGGGCCACGTGCGAATAGGCCATGAACAGGTTCTCGTCGCCGATCTTCGTCACCTCGCGGCCGCCGGCCGTGCCGCGATTGACCGAGCAGAATTCCCGGAACACGTTGCGGTCTCCGACTTCGAGCCGGGTCGGTTCGCCGCGGTACTTCTTGTCCTGGGGCGCATCGCCGATCGACGCGAACTGAAACACCTTGTTTTCGCGCCCTAGGGTAGTCGGCCCGTTGACGACCGCGTGCGGGCCAATCCAGGTACCGGCGCCGATCCGCACGCCGGCGCCGATGACTGCGAAGGCGCCGACCTCGACGCCATCCTCCAACACCGCATCCGCGGCAATTACGGCGCGGGGATCGATCACGAACCGGCCTCCGGCACGACCATCATCGTTGCCGAAGCGACTTCCTCCCCGCCGACTTCGGCGACTGTCGAGAACTTCCAGATACCGCGGATTGCACGCTCAAGGGTCGCCTTGAGGATCAACTGGTCCCCGGGCTCTACAGGCCGCCTGAACCGGGCCTTGTCGATCCCGACGAAATAGAACCGCGTGTCCTCGTCGGGAACGACACCGGCCGTCTTGAATGCAAGTATCCCGGCAGCCTGGGCCAGAGCCTCCAGGATCATCACGCCCGGCATGACCGGCCGGTGAGGGAAATGCCCCGGAAAGAACGGCTCGTTGATCGTGACATTCTTGATGGCGTGGATGCTCTTGCCGGGCACGCATTCGATGACCCGGTCGACCAGCAGCAGCGGGTAGCGATGCGGCAACTGCTCGCGCACCGCATTGATGTCCATCGAGAAGCCTTCGCTCATTCGTCCGTCTCCTGGTCAGGGCCGCCTGCGCCCTGCTCGAGTCGTGCAAGCCGGCGCTCGAGCGCGTCCAGTCGCCGCAGCCTCGCCACCGTCCTGCGCCAATCCAGTGACGGGATCGCCGGGATGCCGGATGAATAGGTCCCGGGACCCGGGAGCGAATGCGTCACCATCGAGTAACCCGTCACTGCGACGTCGTCGCCGATCTCCAGGTGCCCGACGATGCCGACGGCACCGCCGATCATGCACCGCCGCCCGATGGTCGTGCTGCCCGAAATGCCTACGCAGCCAGCAATCACCGTGTGCGCACCGATGCGGCAGTTATGGCCGACCTGCACGAGGTTGTCCAGTTTCACGCCGTCCTCGATGACCGTGTCGCCGATCGTTCCGCGGTCAATGGTCGTGTTCGCGCCGACCTCGACGTCATTGCCGATGCGTACGCCGCCGACGTGCGGCACCTTCACGAAACCGTCGGGAGCGCGGCGCGAATCCGAATCCGTCGCTGCCGATCACGGCTCCGGGCTTGAATGCGCAACGCTGCCCGATCACTGCATTGCGGCTGATCGTGACTGCCGCCTGCAGGCGGCAATCGTCGCCGAGGCTGGCCCCCTCCTCGATGACCGAATTGGGCCCGATAAAGCAGCGCTCGCCGATCGCCGCGCCGGCCCCGATCACGGCATTCGGACCGATCCAGGCGCTTGCCGCCACCCTCGCGCCGGCGGCGACACTGGCGCTCGGCGCGGTGCCCGCAGTAACTGCCGGTTCCGGGTGGATGGCTGACGCGATGCGCGCAAAGTCGGCATACGGATTGGGGCTGATCAGCGCGGCAACGGGGCAATCCGCCAGCATGTCACGCGAGAGCACGACGACGGTCGCACGCGTGGCGGCCAGCTGCTTGCGGTACTTCGCGTTGCTGCAGAATGTGAGCGTGCCCGGTACCGCGGTCGCCAGTGAAGCGACCGCCTCCACCGCCAGCACGGGATCGCCGGACAGCTCCAGGCCGTAGCGCACAGCAAGCTCGCCGAGCGTGATCGCCATGGCGGCGCCCCCTACCGGCTTTGCCTGCCGTTCAGTTTTTCGGCGCTGCCGCGGGTGCCGGTGCCTTCGCCTTGATGGCGACGATCACCTGCGGCGTGACGTCGACCGTATCGGCCGCAAAAAGCACGCCGTCGCTGAGGATCAGCTGGAAACCGTTGGCGCGGGCGTAGGCCTGCACTTCCTGCAGCAGGGCGCGCTGCACCTTGCCGAATTCCTCGTTGCGCCTGAGGTTCGCGTCCTCCTGCAGCTCGTTGAAGCGCCGCTGCAAGCTGAGCTCTCCCTCGCGGACTTCGCGTTCCGCCTTTGTGCGGTCCGACTCGGACATCACGGCGGCCTCGCGCTTCAGCTTGTCCGATTTCTCCTGCAGCGATTTCTGCTGGCCGGCCAGCTCGCGTTGCCGCGGCAGGAATTCGCCTTCGAGCGCCTGTTGCGCCGCCCGCGCCTGTGGAGACTCTTCCAGCAGCTTTCCGGTATTCACATAGCCGATTTTTATCTCGGCGTGGGCTGCGAGCGGCGCGGCCACGAGTGCCAGGCCACAGAGCAGCGCGCGGGGAATGGAATGCCTGATCGGGTTTGTCATCATTTCTCGACTCGTCAGAAGGAGGAACCAATTGAAAACTGGAAGCGTTCGACCTGATCCGGATAGCGGATCGCATCGCCAAGGTATTCATTCAGCGGAATGGCGTAGCTGAACCTGAACACGCCCAACGGCGCGAGCCACTGGACCCCCAGACCCGCCGATTGCTTCAGTTCATTGTAATCGAACTCGTAGTCGACCGGCGTAACGCCATCGCGGCCGACGAACTTGATTCCGGCGCCCTGCGAGAACACGTTGCCGATGTCGTAGAACAGGCCGATCCGGGTGCTCGAGCGCCATTTCTGCGGAACCGGCAGCAGAAGTTCGGCGCGGCCGATGACCTTCAGATTGCCGCCATAGGGATTTCCGAAGCCATCCTTCGGGCCGAGCCGGCTTTCGGAGAATCCGCGCACGGATTCCGGCCCGCCGGCGAAGAACTGGCGATAGGGCGGCAGCGCTGTCGTGTCCTTGCCGAGCGCGTCGCCGTACCCGATCTCCCCGGAAATCGCCACCGTCCACTGCCGCCAGAGCGGAATCAGCTTGAGGAAATCATAGTTCACGACGTAGTAGTTGACTTCGCTGCCTGGCGCGGCCACCGAGAGGGTGACCGAGTGACGCATGCCGCGATCCGCGAAGATGGCGCGATTGCGCGAGTCGTAGAACCAGCCGGTGAGCAACTCAAATGTATTGTACTTGGTCCCGTACAGGGTCGTCGTGATGATCTGCGGGTCCGTGCTGTTCGGATCGTTGATCTGCCGCTCGATGATCCGCTTGTACGGATTGCCGTTGTTGCGCACCCAGGTGACGGCTTCCGGAGCGCTGCCGCGCGGGTTGACGACCAGGTCCGACTGCTGTGCGACGACACCGAAGCGCAGGCCCTGGAACTCGGTGATCGGGTAGCCGTATTCCACGGACGCGGACATCGTCGTCGTCGAGAATTTCGACGCCGCCGATACAAACTGCGCAATGTCCCGGAACTGGAGGCCAAGCGTGCGCGAAAGGCCGTCCACGTTCGTATACGGGTCCGTGTGCGAAATGCTGTAGGACTGCGAATACCGGCCGGAGACCAGTTCGACCGCAAGGCGCTCGCCCGAGCCCATGAAGTTCGAATGCACGAAACTGCCATTCAGCAGGAACGACTGCGACTCCGAGTAACCGATACCGCCGCTGAACTGTCCGGGCAGGCCTTCCTTGATGTCGAAATCGACGTCCACCAGATCGGGTGTGCCGGACACCGGTGTCGTTTCGAAATCGACCTTCTCGATGTACGGCAGGCGCTGGATGCGTTCCTTCGAGCGCTCCAGCAGCGTGTTCGACAGGTAGGAGCCCTCGAGCTGGCGCAGCTCGCGGCGCAGGACCTCATCGTCGATCGCGCTCGTGTTGATGAAGTTGATGCGGCGCACATAGGCCCTGCTGCCGGGATCGATGAAGAATGTCAGTTTCACGGTCTTCGTTTCTTCATCCTCCTGCGGCACGGGGTCGATCTTGGCGAAGGCATAGCCTTCGACGCCAAGCCGGTATGCCAGGAGCTCCTGCGTCTGGGTGATCAGCTTTCGCGAATAAGTCTGTCCGGGCTGCACGACCAGGAGCCGGCGCAGCTCGGCCTCCGGGACTTTCATGGTGCCGGCCAGCTTGACTTCGCCGACCTTGTAGACCTCCCCCTCGCGGACATTCACCGTGATGAAGATGTCGTCCTTCTCGGGTGCAATGGCGACCTGGGTGGACTCTATTTCGAAGTTGGCGTAGCCGCGGTCCTGGTACCAGGACTGCAGCGACTCGAGGTCGCCCTGGAGGGACTCGCGCGAATAGCGGTCATCCTGCTTGTACCAGGACATCCAGCCGGGCGTGCGCAGCTTGAATGCCTCGAGCAGTGTCTTGTCGTCAAAGGCCGTGTTGCCCACCACGTTGATCTGGCGGATGCGGGCGCGCTTGCCCTCGACCACGTCGATCTTGATCTTGACCTTGTTCCCGGGCACCTCTTCGACCTTGGTGTCGATGCGGACCGCGTACTTGCCGCGGCTGAAGTACTGGTCGGTCAGGTAGCCCTGGACTTCCTCGAGCACCGACCGGTCGAAGGTCTTGCCGGTCGCGAGACCGACCGAACGCAGCGACTTCTGCAGGTCCTCGGTCTTGATGTCCTTGTTGCCGGTGATCTCGAAGCTCTCGATCGAGGGGCGCTCATAGACGACGACCACGAGCGTCGCGCCGTCGCGGCGCAGTTCGATGTCGCGGAAGAAACCTGTCGCGAACAGCGCGCGGATCGCCTCCTGGATCCGCCGCTCGTCGAGCCGGTCGCCGATGTTGACCGGCAGGTAGTTGTAGACCGTGCCCTCCGAAATCCGCTGCAGTCCCTCGACACGGATGTCGCCGACGACGAATTCCGCGCCTGCGCCCTGCGCGAATGCCGCGGGTACATAGGCCAGCAGAATGGCGGCTATCAGCCGTCGAAGCATTTGCAGTGAATCCCTTGCGCGATCAGCCGAAAAGCCGCGTGATGTCGTTGTAGAACGCGAAGCCCATCAGCACGACCAGCATCGCGATGCCCAGTTTCTGCCCGAGTACCTGCGCCTGCATCGACAGCGGGCCGCCCTTGGCCATTTCGACCAGCTGGAACACGATCTGCCCGCCGTCCAGCACCGGTACCGGCAGCAGGTTCAGCACCGCGAGCGAGATCGAGACCAGCGCCAGGAACCCGAGATAGTAGTTGAAGCCCTCGGTCGCCGTCAGCCCCGCGTACTGGGCGATGTTGATCGGCCCGGAAATGTTCTTGGTCGACACGCCGGCCCGTCACCATGCGCCAGAGGAATCGCACGGTCAGGGCGCTCTTCTCCCAGGTCTCCCGCACGGCCGGCAGCAAGGCCCCGAGCACCCCATGGCGCTCGACGGTCAGCATGCGATTCCGGGAAGCACGGACGGCACTGCCGTCGATGCCGAGACCGATCTGCCCGATGGACCGGCCATCCTGCCTCCACCGCTTGGGGACGAGCCTGAAGGTCGAGTCGGCTCCCGTCGCGGAGCGCCGTGAGCTCGGTGGGCACGCCGGGCCGTGCCCGTATCGCCGCCACGAAGCGCAGCGAAATCGGCGACCGGCTTTCCATCGATCTCGACGACGCGGTCGCCGAGCGCGAGTCCCGCACGCTCGGCGGGATCGCCACTCGTCAGGACCCCGACCACGACGGGCTGCGGCGGCAACCAGAACGAGAATCCGAGGCCCCGCAGCAGCACCCCGGGCTCGGTCAGCGCGCGCCGTTCGCCTTCCGGCACGACCATCTCGATTTCGCGATCGCCGCCGTCGTCGCCCCGAACCTCGAGCGGCACCGTTCCACGATCGACGACTTCTTCCAGGATGCCGAGCATCGCCGCCTGGCGCGTCGGCGTCGGCACGCCCGGCGACACGCAGCAATTCGTCGTCCGGCCGCAGACCCGCGCGCGGACGCGTAGGAATCCGGCGCGACCTCGCCGATGACCGGCTTGAGCCCCGGCATGCCGTACATGAACAGGAACCAGTAGGCCGCGATCGCAAACAGGAAATTGGCGCCGGGCCCGCGAGCAGCACCGCGATGCGCGCGAGCGGCGGCCGGCGATTGAAGGCCCGATGCTCCTCGCCCGGCGGCACCGGCCCTTCGCGCTCGTCGAGCAGGCGCACGTAGCCGCCGAGCGGTATCGCCGCGATCACGTACTCGATCTGGTCCGGATCACGGCCGATGCGCCGGCAGAAGCGGCTTGCCGAAACCGATCGAGAAGCGCAGCACCTTGAAACCCAGCCGGCGCGCCACCCAGTAAGTGGCCGAACTCGTGCACCGAGACGAGCACGCCGATCGCGACGATGAACGCCAGGAAGTGGTGAGTCCGAAGCTCATGCGCCCGCCACCGGCGGGTCGACAGAGCCTGCACTCGCCCGGCTCGCGCGCCCAGGCGTCCGCGGCGAGTGCGTCGTCCAGGCTTCGCACCGGCCTCACTTGATGCTGTTGCAACACGCTTTCAATGACCGCCGCGATGCCGGCAAAGTTCAGCCGCCGCTCGAGGAACGCCTGCCACGGCGACTTCGTTGGCGGCATTCAGGACGGCCGGCACCGTGCCGCCCTCCGCGAGCCGCCCTGACTGCCAGTCCGAGGCATGGAAATCTTTCCAGATCAGGGGCTTCGAATGACAACTGGGCAACCTGCACGAGGTCGAGGGATGCTACACCGGAAGCGATCCGATCCGGCCAGCCGAGAGCGTGCGCGATCGGGCACGCGCATGTCCGGGTTGCTCAACTGGGCAAGCACGGAACCGTCCTCGAACTCGACCAGCGAGTGCACGATGCTCTGCGGGTGGATGACGACGCTGACGCGATCGGGCCCGATCCGCGAACAGGTGGCAGGCCTCGATCAGTTCGAGGCCCTTGTTCATCAGCGTCGCGGAATCGACCGAGATCTTGCGGCCCATGCGCCAGTTGGGATGGGCGACGGCCTGCTCGGGCGTCACCGATGCAAAGTCTTCGTGCGGCGTGTTCAGGAACGGGCCGCCCGAGGCGGTCAGCATGATCGCGTGTTACGCCAGGCGGCAGCCCGCCGACAGTACTGGCCCGGCGGCAGGCACTGGAAGACCGCATTGTGCTCGCTGTCGATCGGCAGGATCCGGGCGCCCGAGCGTCCGCGCCGCATCGATCAGCAGCGTGCCTGCCAGGACCAGCGCCTCCTTGTTGGCAAGCAGCAGCTGCTTGCCGGCAGCCGCCGCCGCAAGGGTCGGTGCGAGACCGGCCGCACCGACGATTGCCGCCATCACGAGCTCCGCCTCCGGCAGCGTTGCGACCGCGACCAGGGCCTCGGGACCGGCCAGCACGCGCGTGCCGCAGGCGCTGCCGCCGAGACGCGTCGTGAGCCGCGATGCGGCGGCGCGATCGAGCAGCGCCGCGTAGCCGGGCCGGAAACGCAGGCACTGCGCGAGCGAGGAGCCTCGTCGTTGGCGCGTGCCGCGAGCGCCAACCACACGGAATCGGTCCGGGATGCCGCGCCGCCACGTCGAGCGTGCTCTCGCCGATCGAACCGGTCGAGCCCAGGACGACCAGCCCCTTCATGTCACGCAGCCCCAGCCAGGCGAAACCGAGCGCCAGCAGCGGCACGGACGACAGTCAGGCTGTCGATACGGTCGAGCACGCCGCCATGACCGGGCAGCAGGCTGCCGCTGTCCTTCAGCCGCGCTGGCGCTTGAACATGCTCTCCAGCAGGTCGCCGACCACCGATACCAGCACCGCCGCGATGCACAGCGACAGGAACGCCGCGGGCCGGCAGCGTCGAACCAGGCTCGCGCCGGCCAAGGCGACCAGCGAGCCCACGCCACCAGTCCGCCCAGCACGCCTTCCCAGGTCTTGTTCGGGCTGACGAGCGGCGCGAGGCGCAGTCGTCCGAACCGCCGGCCGGCGAAATAGGCGCCGATATCGGCCGCCCAGGCGAGCAGCAGCACGAAAACGACCAGCTCGCGCCCGTGATCCGCCTGCACGTACAGCCGCGCGAGCGCAAGCCAGGCCGGCGCGAGCGCCCAGAGGCCGGCGACGGCCGCAAGCCAGCGCGGCCTCAGGCGCGGGCGCCAGCACGATCCAGCCGAACAACGGCATCCAGCCGAGCATGACGACGGTCAGCGACGCGCTCGAAGCTCCCGGCGCCATCGCTGATGACCCACAGCGCCGGCCATCACCGCCGCACAGGCCACGACATAGCCGCGCCGCGCCACGCGGCCGACTCGAGTCCCGCCAGCGCGGACCACTCCCAGGCGCCGGCCAGGATCAGCAGCGCGAGGCCGGCGACCGCGCAACGCGCGCGGCAGCACGAGCAGTACGATCGCGAGCACGCGCCACGATACCGATTGCCGTCACGGATGCGCTGCCCCAGCATCAGCTGCCCCGCAACTGGGCCGCGGTGCGGCCGAATCGGCGTTGTCGGCCGCGCGAAATCCGCGAGCGCCGCATCGTAGGTCGCGTCGTCGAAGTCCGGCCACAGCGTGTCGGTGAACCACAGTTCCGTGTAGGCGAGGTCCCACAGCAGGAAATTGCTGATACGGCGCTCGCCACCGGTGCGGATGAACAGGTCCGGCTGCGCGCGGCCTGCCGTCGTCAGGCAGGCGGCGCAGCGCTGCTTCGTCGAGCATTCGCGGGTCCAGCCGCTCCGCCGCGCGCATCGACCGCCAGTCGCCGCGCCGCCTGCGTGAGGTCCCAGCGGCCGCCATAGGCCACGGCGACCACGAGGTCGAGCCGGCCGTGCAGCGGCCGTGCGCGCCTCCGCTGCGGACATGCGCTCCACCAGCGCCGGCGCGAGCCGCGCGCGATCGCCGATGAAGCGCAGGCGCACGCCGTTGGCGTCGAGCTCGGCGACTTCGCGGTCGAGCGCCTCGAGGAAGAGCTGCATCAGCAGGCCGACCTCGTCCGCCGGCCGCTGCCAGTTCTCGCTCGAGAAGGCAAACAGCGTCAGCGCCGTCGACGCCGCGGCGGACCGAATGCTCGATCGTCGCGCGCACCGCGCGGGCGCCGGCACGATGACCGGCAGCGCGCGGCAACGAGCGTTGCTCCGCCCAACGGCCGTTGCCGTCCATGATCACGGCGACATGGCGCGGCACCGGGCCCGCGCTCGGCTGTACGGTAGCGGGTGCCGGCATCTCAGACCTGCAACAGCTCTTTTTCTTTTTCGGCGAGCACGGCGTCGATTTCGTGCACGTGCCGGTCGGTCAGCTTCTGGATCTCGTCCTGGGCGCGACGGTCGTCATCCTCGGAGATCAGCTTCTCCTTCAGCATTTCCTTCAGTTCGTTCATCAGGTCGCGGCGCACGGCGCGCACGCGCGACGCGCGCATTCTCGGCCTCGTGGCGCGCGACCTTGGTCAGTTCCCGACGCCGCTCCTCGGTCATCGGCGGCAGCGGCAGGCGGATCACCTGCCCGGCCGTGTTCGGCGTCAGGCCGAGATCGGACTTCATGGATCGCCTTCTCGACCGCGCTGACCGCCGACTTGTCCCAGGGCGTCACGACCAGCGTGCGCGCGTCCTCGACGGTGACATTGGCGACCTGGTTGAGCGGCACCTCGCTGCCGTAGTAGTCGACCTTGATGCCGTCGAGCAGGCCGGTGTTGGCGCGGCCGGTGCGCATCTTGCGGTAAGTGCTCCCGCAGCGCCGCGACGCACCTGGACATGCGCTGCGTCGCATCGCGATTCATTTCGTCGATGCATGACCTGCTCCTCGCGCGGCCGGCTACAGCCCGTTCGCGACCAGCGTGCCGACATCCTCGCCGTCGACGATGCGCATCAGGTCGCCCTCGTTCATCAGGTTGAAGACCCGCAGCGGCAGGCCGTTGTCGCGGCACATGACGATCGCGGTCGCGTCCATCACGCCGAGGCGGTCGTCGAGCACCTTGTCGAAGGACAGGCTGCGATAGCGCTGCGCGCGTCGGATTGCGGACCGGGTCGTCGTCGTAGATGCCGTTGACCTTGGTCGCCTTCAGCAGCAGGTCGGCGCCGATCTCGATGGCGCGCAGCGATGCCGCCGTGTCGGTCGTGAAGAACGGGTTGCCGGTACCGGCAGCGAAGATCACGCAGCGGCCCTTCTCGAGGTGCCGCACCGCGCGGCGGCGGATGTAGTCCTCGCAGACTTCCTGGACGCGGAGCGCCGACATGGACGCGCGCGTAGGTGCCGAGTGACTTCGAGCGCGTCCTGCAGCGCGAGGCCGTTCATGACGGTCGCCAGCATGCCCATGTGGTCGGCGGTGACGCGGTCCATGCCGGCGCGCGCGAGGCCTGCGCCGCGGAAGATGTTGCCGCCGCCGATCACGACGGCGACCTGCGACGCCGCGCGCCATGACGTCGCGGATCTCGCCGGCGACCCGCTTCAGGATCGACCGGGTCGATGCCGTAGTCGACGGCGCCGAGCAGCGCCTCGCCGCTGATCTTCAGCAGGATCCGCCTGAGCGGCTGCCGGGCTTGCGGCTCTGCCATGCCCATCCCCTGTCAAGTCATGCCCGTGCCGATTATAAGGAACCCCGCCGCGGCGGGGTTCCTGACTCGAGACGATCCGGCACGATCGCGGTCTCAGCGCCGGCCCTCGCGCAGCCTTGACCTGCGCCATGACTTCGGCGGCGAAGTTTTCCTGCTTTTTCTCGATGCCCTCGCCGACTTCGAAGCGCAGGAAGCCGGTGACCCTGGCGCCGGCCGCTTCGAGCAGCTTGCCGACGGTCGTGTCCGGGTCCTTCACGAACGGCTGGCCGGTCAGGCAGATCTCGGCCAGGTACTTGCGCAGCCGTCCCTCGACCATCTTCTCGACGATCGCCGCGCGGCTTGCCCTCGGTCGCCGCCTGCGCGGCCAGGATCTCGCGCTCCTTGGCGAGCGAAGATCCGGCGGACACGTCGGCGGGCGCGACGAACTGCGGGTTCGCGGCCGCGACATGCATCGCGAGGTCCCGCGCGAGCGTCGCGTCGCCGCCCTCGAGCCCCACCAGCGTGCCGATGCGGATGCCGTGCACGTAGCTGCCGATCCGCGGTCGGCGCGCGTCAGCGGCTGCGACGCGGCGCACCGTGATGTTCTCGCCGATGCGCGCGATCAGGTCGCGGCGCGTGTCCTCGACGGTCTCGCCATCCGCGAGCCGCAGCGCCGGCGACCGCCTCCGGCGGTCGACGCGGTGCGCTGCAGCGCCGCCTGCGGCCACTGCCGCGGCGAAGGCCTGGAATTCCTGCTGGCGGGCGACGAAGTCCGTCTCGCAGTTGACTTCGACGAGGACCGCGCGTACGCCGTCGGCGCTCCTGGCGCGCGACGATCGCGCCCTCGGCGGCGATCCGCGCGGCCTTCTTGTCGGCCTTCGCGAGGCCCGCCTTGCGCATGATCTCGGCGGCGGCATCGAGATCGCCGCCGGTTTCGACCAGCGCCTTCTTGCATTCCATCATGCCGGCGCCGGTGCGTTCGCGCAGCGTCTTGACCGATCTCAGCGGTGATGGTCATCGTCATTCCCCGTCCTTGCTCCGACTTCTGCGCGGCGGCCGGCGGCGCACCGCCGGCTTGGCGCGATCGGCATCGGCACGCCGCGATTCCGCTTCGACGATCGTGTCGTCGTCCGCGACGTCCACGATCGGCTGCATCAGCGGGGCACTGGCTCCGCGACGTTTCCGCGGAACGGCGACCGGCGTCGGCATTCGCCGCGGCCGAAGCAGTCTCCGCCGGACTGGCGGCGGTGCGCGCGTGCCGGCGCCTTGCGCCGCACGTTCGCGCGCCTTGCGCGGTCGCGCGCGCCGCGGACTTGCGGCGCGGCTGGCCTTCCTCGTCGAGCTCGACGAACTCGTCCTCGCCCGCCGGCACGACCGGTACCGCACGACTTGCCGTCGAGCACCGCGTCGGCGATGCCGGCCGCATAGAGCTGGATGGCCTTCATCGCGTCGTCATTGCCGGGGATCACGTAGTCGATGCCGTCCGGCGAGCAGTTGCTGTCGACGACCGCGACGACCGGGATACCGAGCTTGCTGCGCCTCGTGGACCGCGATTTCCTCGTGGCCGACGTCGACGACGAACAGCGCGTCGGGCAGCGAATTCATGTCCTTGATGCCGCCGAGACTGCGCGTCAGCTTGTCCATCTCGCGGCGCAGCATCTGCGCTTCCTTCTTGTTGCGCCGCTCGAGCGCGCCCGAGTCGCGCAGCTCCTCGAGCTCCTGCAGGCGCTTGATCGACTGCCGGATGGTCTTGAAGTTGGTCAGCATGCCGCCCAGCCAGCGCTGGTTGACGTAGGGCATGCCGCAGCGGGCCGCCTCGGCCTGGATCGCGTCGCGCGCACTGCGCTTGGTGCCGACGAACAGCACCTTGCCGCCGTCGCCGACCACGCCCTTCGACGAAGCCGGCCGCCTCGTTGTAGAGCGGCAGCGTCCTCTCGAGGTTGATGATGTGGATCTTGTTCCGTTCGCCGAAGATGAACGGGGCCATCTTCGGGTTCCAGAAGCGGGTCTGGTGGCCGAAATGGACACCCGCTTCCAGCATCTGCCGCATGGACACGCTGGCCATGATTACTCCTTGTTCGGGTTAGTCCTCCGCGAATCCGCATGCGGCAACCGGACTCGAAGGTCCGGCACCCAGCCGCACGTGACGATATCGCGTGTGGATTTGGTTGAGAAAAAACGCCGCGCTTTATACCATCTTTGTCCCGTCGAAACAATGTGATAGGCGAACACTACCCATGCTGATGGCACAGCCAGACCCAGGTCTCGATCAAGTCGCCTGCCGAGCAGCAGGCGATGCGCGTCGCCGGCCGCCTGGCCGCCGACGTCCTGGACATGATCGGCACCGCGCGTCGTGCCCGGCATCACCACCGGCGAAATCGACCGGATTTGCCACGACTATATCGTCGAGGTGCAGAAGGCCGTCCCCGCACCCTTGAATTACAAGGGATTTCCGAAGTCGATCTGCACCTCGGTCAACCACGTCGTCTGCCATGGCATTCCCGGGGACCGGCAGTTGCGGGCCGGCGACATCGTCAATCGTGGACATCACGGTCATCAAGGATGGCTTCCACGGCGACACCAGCCGCATGTTCCAGGTCGGCGACTGCTCGGTCCAGGCCCGGCGGCTGTGCAGCATCGGCTTCGAGGCCATGTGGCGCGGCATCCGGCAGGTTGCCCCCGGCCGCCGGCTCGGCGACCTCGGGCACATGCCATCCAGCAATATGTCGAGTCCGAGGGCTATTCGGTCGTGCGTGAGTACTGCGGCCACGGCATCGGCCGCGTCTTCCACGAGGACCCGCAGGTACTGCACTACGGCGAGCCGGGCACCGGGCTCGAGCTCGAGGCGGGCATGACCTTCACGGTCGAGCCGATGGTCAATGCCGGCCGGCGTCACGTGAAGCTGCTCGGCGATGGCTGGACCGTCGTCACCAAGGACCACTCGCTGTCGGCGCAGTGGGAGCACACGCGTGCTCGTGACCGCCGATGGCTTCGAGGTGCTGACGCTCGGCGCGGCCGACCGCGCGCGCAGCCTGACCGGTGCGCGAAGCGACTCACGCAGGCAGGCGGGGGCCCGGCGGCCGTCGCAGAGCCGCGGCGATTCCTGGCCATTCCTCGACACGCTGCAGATCCGCCTGCCGGCCGCCCTCGATCCCGTCCGCGATTTCCGCGCCGCGCTCGAGCGAGGGCGATCGCGAACTCGCGCGCCGCTTCCAGGCCGAGGAACCGGTCGAGACGCTGGTGCGCGATCGCGCCCTGCTCGTCGATGCGCTGGTGCTGCGGGCCTGGGCAACTGCATGCCGGGCGCCGCGCCGGCGAACTCGCGCTGGTCGCGGTCGGCGGCTACGGACGCGGCGAGCTGCTGCCCTGCTCCGACGTCGACGTCATGGTGCTGCTGCCGCAGGGCGAGCAGCGTCGGCTGGACCGCGGCGCTCGAGCGCTTCCTGACTTTCCTGTGGGACATCGGCCTCGAGATCGGCCACAGCGTGCGCACCATCGACGACTGCCAGCGCGAGGCGCTCGCCGACATCAGCGTCGCCACGACGCTGATCGAGGCGCGCCTGCTGGCCGGGCCGCCGGCGCTGTTCGCCGCGATGCGCCGCGCGCTCGCGCCCGACCGCCTGTGGTCGTCGCGCGATTTCTTCGACGCCAAGGTGCGCGAGCAGGCGGAGCGCCACCACCGCTACCACGACACGGCCTACAACCTCGAGCCGAACGTCAAGCAGAGCCCGGGCGGGCTGCGCGACCTGCAGACCATCGCCTGGGTCGCCAAGCGGCATTTCGGCGCGGAGACGCTGCAGGAACTCGCCGGCCACGGATTCCTGACCGCGCGCGAACTCGCCCAGCTGCAGGCCGCGCAGTCCTGGCTGTGGCGGATCCGCTTCGCGCTGCACCTCGTGACCGGGCGCCGCGAGGACCGCCTGCTGTTCGACCACCAGATCCGGCTCGCGCGCATGTTCGGCTACGAGGACGCGACCTACACGCTCGCGGTCGAGCAGTTCATGCAGCGCTACTACCGCACCGCGATGTTCGTGAGCTGGCTCAACGAACTGCTGCTGCAGCAGTTCCGCGAGGAGATCCTGGCCGACCGCGACGCGCCCGCCGTGCCGCTGTCGCGCCAGTTCCAGGAGCGCGACGAGTACCTCGAGGTGACCGGCGCCGGACGTCTTCCGTCGCAATCCGTCGGCGCTGCTCGAGCTGTTCCTGGTGCTGCAGCAGAACCCGCGGCTGCGCGGCGTGCGCGCAAACACGATCCGCCTCGTCACCGAGAACCTGTGGCTGATCGACGAGGAGTTCCGCCAGAACCCGCGCAATCACCGCCTGTTCCTCGAGATCCTGCGCGCTCCCGCCGGCGTCACGCACGAACTGCGGCGCATGAATCTCTACGGCGTGCTCGGCCGCTACATTCCGGCCTTCGGGCGCATCGTCGGCCGCATGCAGTACGACCTGTTCCACGCCTACACGGTCGACGCCCACACGCTGTTCGTCGTCAGCAACCTGCGCCGCTTCGCGCTCGAGCGCTACGACCACGAGTTCCCGCAAGCTCGCGCAGATCTTCCGCTCGCTGCCGAAGCCGGAGCTCGCCTACCTCGCCGCGATCTTCCACGACATCGCCAAGGGGCGCGGCGGCGACCATTCCGAGCTCGGCGCCGTGGACGCCGAGGCCTTCTGCCTCGAGCAGGGCCTGTCGCGCTATGACGCGCGCCTGGTCGCCTGGCTGGTGCGCAATCACCTGCAAGCTGTCGGTGACCGTCGCAGAAGCAGGACATCGCCGACCCGCAGGTGGTCAACGCCTTCGCGCGCGAGGTCGGCGACCAGACCCGCCTCGACTACCTGTACGTGCTGACCGTCGCCGACGTGCGCGGCACCAATCCCAAGCTGTGGAACTCCTGGAAGGCAACGCTGTTCGACGAGTTCTACGAGCGCGTCAAGCAGGCGCTGCGCCGCGGACTCGAGAGCCCGATCGACCGCGAGCAGCTGATCGCCGAGACCCAGTCACAGGCGCGCGAGCTGCTGGCGGCCGCGCGGCATCGACGCAGCGGACGTCGATCGGGTCTGGTCGGCGCTGACCGACACCTATTTCCTGCGCCACTCCGCCGCGGAAATCGCCTGGCACACGGAGCGGCTCGCGGCGCGCGATCCCGCCGACACGAGCCCGCTGGTCGCGGTCGCCGAGCATCCCGGCCGCGGCGGCGCGACGGTCGTACTGGTCCACACGCGCGGGCGGCGCCACAGTTTTGCGCGCGCGACGGCGGCGCTCGACCAGATGGGACTCAGCATCCAGGACGCGCGCATCACGCCGACCGCGGATGGCGCGCAGCCTCGACAGCTACCTCGTGCTCGAGGACACCGGCACTGCCGATCACCGATCGCCAGCGCATGACCGGCATCGAGCGCCAGCTGGCCCAGGCGCTCGTCCGAGCGCAACGCGACGACGCCAGCCGTGACCCGCCGCGTGCCGCGCCAGGCGCGCATGTTCACGACCCCGACGCAGGTCAGCTTCAGCGACGACCCGGAGAACGGGCGTACCATCCTCGAGGTCGTCGCCGGCGACCGGCCCGGACTCCTGTCCGAGATCGGCAAGGTGCTGTGGGACCAGCGCGTCGAACTGCACGGCGCGAAGATCATGACCGTCGGCGAGCGCGCGGAGGACGTCTTCTACGTCACCGACGAGAATGAGCCGGCCGCTCGATGAGCCGCGACGCAGGCTGCGCTCGCCGAGGCGCTGCAGCTCGCGCTCGATGCGCGCGTCGCCGCCGCCTGAGCGCAACCGCATGGACTGCCTTGCGCGCAGCTGATCGAGCAGGCCTTCGAGCAGCGCGCGGCGCTCTCGCCGGGCAACGCGCCGCCGCGAACTGCTGGCGGCCCTCGACGAATGCCTGGCACTGCTCGGCAGCGGCAAGGCGCGCGTCGCCGAACCTGCCGACGGCGGCTGGCGCGTCAACGAATGGCTCAAGAAGGCGGTGCTGCTGTATTTCCGCACCCACGACAACGCGGTGCAGGACGCCGGCGTCCTGCGCTTCTTCGACAAGGTGCCGCTCAAGTACGCCGCGTATGACGATGCCGCGCTTCCGCGCTGACGGCGCGCGCGTCGTGCCCGGCGCGATCGTGCGCGCAGGCGCGCATGTCGCCGCCGACGCCGTGCTGATGCCCTGCTTCGTCAATGTCGGCGCGCATGTCGGCGCCGGCACGATGGTCGACACCTGGGCGACGGTCGGCTCCTGCGCGCAGATCGGCCGCAATGTGCACCTGTCGGGCGGCGTCGGTATCGGCGGCGTGCTGGAGCCGCTGCAGGCGCGGCCGACGATCATCGAGGATGACTGCTTCATCGGCGCGCGCTCGGAGGTCGTCGAGGGCGTGATCGTCGAACGCGGCTCGGTGCTTTCGATGGGCGTGTTCATCGGCGCGAGCACGCGCATCTACGACCGCGAGACGCGCGACATCACCTACGGCCGCGTGCCCGGCCGGCTCAGTCGTCGTGCCCGGCAGCCTGCCCGCTGCCGACGGTTCACACTCGCTCTACTGCGCGGTGATCGTCAAGAAAGTCGACGCCCAGACACGCGCCAAGACCTCCATCAACGACCTGCTGACGGATGTGAGGTGCTCCATGCGGGTCGGCGGAGCGGGCCTGGTCAGACGCGGGCCGGCTGGAGCGCGACTCGCTCGGGAGCGAGTAAAGATTTCCTGCGCGCACGAGCGAGGTCGCGCCCAGCCTGGCCCGCGCCGTACCGCGCCGCCTGCTCAGCCGAATCGGCCCGTGATGTAGTCCTCGGTGAGCCGGTGCCGCGGGTTCGTGAAGATCATGTCGGTCGAGCCCGACCTCGATCAGGTCGCCGAGATGGAAGTACGCCGTGCGCTGCGATACGCGCGCTGCCTGCTGCATCGAGTGCGTGACGATGCAGATCGCGTAGTTCTGGCGCAGCTCGTCGATCAGGTCCTCGATGCGCGCGGTCGCGATCGGATCGAGCGCCGAGCAGGGCTCGTCCATCAGGATCACTTCCGGGCCGACCGCCATGGTACGCGCGATGCACAGCCGCTGCTGCTGGCCGCCGGACAGCGCCGTGCCGGCCTGGTCCAGCCGGTCCTTGACTTCCTCCCACAGCCCCGCGCGCTGCAGGCTGGTCTGCACGATCTCGTCGAGTTCGGTGCGATCCGCCGCGAGGCCGTGGATGCGCGGCCCGTAGGCCACGTTCTCGTAGACCGACTTCGGAAACGGATTCGGCTTCTGGAACACCATGCCGACGCGCGCGCGCAGCTGCACGACGTCCTGGCGCCGGTCGTAGATGTCCTGACCGTCGAGCGTGATCGTGCCGGTGACCACGGCGCTCGGGATCGTGTCGTTCAGCCGGTTCAGGCAGCGCAGCAACGTGCTCTTGCCGCAGCCCGACGGCCCGATCATCGCGATGACTTCGTTGTGCGCGATGTCGAGGCTGACATCGCGGATCGCGTGCTTGTCGCCGTAGTGCACGTTGACCCCGCGGCAGCTCATCACCGGATTCGGCACCGTGACGTCGCCGACCGTGCGTCGCGGTCGCTCGCTGCCGCCGGCCGCGGCCGTGGCGGTCTCAAGCGCTGCACTGCGGCTCTGTGTCCCGTCTCGACTGCCATGCCAGTCACTCCGTATCCATGTCGCTCACCAGCGCCGCTCGAATTTCTGCCGCAGGATCACCGCCGCCGCATTCATCACCAGCAGGAACGCCAGCAGCACCATGATAGCGCCCGGAAGTACGCTCGAGAAACGCGCGCTCCGGGCTGTCGGCCCACAGGAAGACCTGCACCGGCAGCACCGTGGCCGGATCGGTCAGGCCGCGCCGGAATATCGGCGATGAAGGCCACCATGCCGATCATCAGCAGCGGCGCCGACTCGCCGAGCGCGCGCGCCATGCCGATGATCGCGCCGGTCAGCATGCCCGGCATCGCCAGCGGCAGCACGTGATGCGCGACGACCTGCACCTGCGAAGCGCCCATGCCGAGCGCGGCTTCGCGTATCGACGGCGGCACCGCCTTGATCGCCGCGCGGCTCGCGATGATGATCGTCGGCAGCGTCATCAGCGTCAGCACCAGTCCGCCGACCAGCGGTGCCGAGCGCGGCACTCCGAAGAACTGGATGAAGACGGCGAGACCCAGCAGGCCGAAGACGATGGACGGAACCGCGGCCAGATTGTTGATGTTGACCTCGATCAGGTCGGTGAACCGGTTCGCCGGCGCGAACTCCTCGAGATAGACGGCTGCCGCGACGCCGATCGGGAAGGACAGCAGCGAGCGTCACGGCAAGCGTCAGGAAGCGAACCGACCACGGCGCCCAGCACGCCGGCCTGCTCCGGTTCGCGCGAGTCACCGGCCGTGAAGAACACGCGATTGAAGCGCCGTTCGACGCGATCCTCTGCGCGCAGCTGCATCGAGCCAGCCGAGCTGCTGGTCCGAGACCACCCGCTGCCCTTCCGGCAGCTCGCGATCGATCCTGCCCTTGACCAGCTGGTCGATGTCGTCCGATGCCATCAGCCAGAGCTCGCTGGGTCTGGCCGATCAGGCGGGATCCGCGAGCACCCGGTCGCGCAGGTCGAATGCGCGCGCCGTCGCTGACGAGTCCGTACAGCTGGCGCAGTTCCGCCGCTCCGTCGACCGCCGGAAACTTGTCGCGGAGCGCACGCCTGAACAGCGCCGGAGTAATCCCCTGCGCAGCGCATTGGCGTCCTTTGTCCCTGCTGGATCAATCAGTTCCGGGTCGAACTGGATGTCGATGCTGATATACGTCTGCACAAAGGCCGAGTAGCCCGTGCTGATGATCGAGAGGAACAGGAAGCCGACGAACAGCAGGCCGGAGAGGGCCGCGCCGAGGCCATAGGCCCGAAACCGCCGCTCGGCCCGGTAGCGCCGGCGCAGGCCGCGCTCGACGAGCTCGCGGACCCGCGCCTGGGCCTGCGGACGCGCGCAGCGGATCCGGGTTATTCATACTGCTCCCGGTAGCGGCGCACGACCTGCAGCGCGATGACGTTCAGCGCAGCGTCACCAGGAACAGCACGAGGCCGAGCGCGAACGCCGCCAGGGTCTTCGGGCTGTCGAATTCCTGGTCGCCGACCAGCAGCGTCACGATCTGCACGGTCACGGTCGTCACGGCCTCGAGCGGGTTGGCCGTCAGGTTCGCCGACAGGCCGGCGGCCATCACGACGATCATCGTCTCGCCGATCGCGCGCGACACCGCGAGCAGCACGCCGCCGACGATGCCCGGCAGCGCCGCCGGCAGCACGACCTTGCGGATCGTCTCGGAACGCGTCGCGCCGAGGCCGTAGGAGCCGTCGCGCAGCGATTGCGGCACGGCCGTGATCATGTCGTCGGCCAGCGAGGACACGAACGGGATGATCATGATGCCCATCACCAGGCCGGCGGCCAGCGCGCTTTCGGAAGCGACGTCGAGGCCCGAGGCTCTCGCCCAGCCGCGCGCAGCAGCGGCGCCACGGTCAGCGCCGCAAAGAAGCCGTAGACGACCGTCGGTATGCCGGCCAGCACCTCGAGCATCGGCTTGGTGAAGGAGCGGAAGCCGCGGCTCGCGTACTCGGCAAGGTAGATCGCCGAGAACAGGCCGACGGGAACCGCGATCGCCATCGCGATGAAGGAGATCAGCAGAGTGCCGGCAAACAGCGGCACGGCGCCGAAGGCGCCCGGACGAACCGACCTGGTCGGCGCGGATCGCCAGCTGCGGGCTCCATTGCGTGCCGAAGATGAATTCGGTCACCGGGACCATGCCGGAAGAACTGCAGCGACTCGTAGAGCACCGACAGGACGATGCCGATGGTCGTCAGGATCGCGATCAGCGAACAGCCCATCGAGCGCCGCGCGACGAATCTGCTCGACGCGGTTGCGCGCGCGCAGCGCCGGGCGAAATGCGCGCGCAGCGTGATCCAGCCGCCGGCCAGCGCGACACACAGCGCGAACACCGCCAGGCCGGTGCGACTCAGGCCGTCGAGCCGCTGCCAGAGGCCGGCGGCCGCCGCGACCGCCGGCGAGACCGACATCCGGCGCCACATTGCCGGCGATCACGTTGCGCACGTCGTTCAGCACCAGCGACAGTTCGCCCGGCTCGAGCGCCTGCACGTCGGCCGGCATCGACTGCGACCACCTGGTCCGCAATGATCCGGTGATCCAGCACGTGCCACCGCAGCACGACGGCAAGCGCCGGCAGGCCGCACCAGATCGCCGTCAGCAGGCCATAGTAGGATGGCAGGGAATGCAGCTTGCGCGCGCTGCGCCGGCCGCCCGCCACGCGCAGGGAGCGCGCGCGCCCGAGCTGATAGGCGATCGCTGTCAGCACCAGCAGCGCAAATACCAGGGTCGTGGTCTGCATCCGCTATCCCCGTGGGTCCTCGACGGCAGGCGTAATCCTGCCGATCGCGGCACTCGCTCCTTTCTACGCCTGGATTGTTACCGAATTGTTGCACCACGAGGCTTGCTGCGCGGTGCGCAGCGCCCGTATAAAGGTCCGCGCCAGATGGGTCCCGAGCCCTGGAGATTCGCACACCGATGTCGGCCACCCTCGACCTGACGCGGCAACTGCTGTCCCGCCCTTCGGTCAGTCCCGTCGACGGCGGCTGCCAGGAACTCCTGATTGCGCGGCTCGAGCCGCTGGGTTTCGCAGTCGAGCGGATGCGATTCGGCGAGGTCGACAATTTCTGGGCCGTGCGCCGGTCGGCGACGGGCCCGTGCTCTGCTTCGCCGGCCACACCGATGTCGTGCCCCCGGGACCGCTCGAGCACTGGCAGTCCGACCCATTCGAGCCGATCGTCCGCGACGGCTTTCTGTTCGGTCGCGGCGCGGCCGACATGAAAAGCGGACTCGCCGCCATGGTCGACGGCCACCGAGGAATTCGTGGCCACCAATCGCGAATACAATGGAACGATCGCCTTCCTGATCACGAGCGACGAGGAAGGCCCGTCGATCGACGGCACGCGTCGCGTCATCGAGGTGCTGCACGAGCGCGGCCAGCGCATCGACTACTGCCTGATCGGCGAACCCTCCAGCCAGCAGGCATTCGGCGACACCATACGCATCGGCCGGCGCGGTTCGCTTTCGGGGAGGCTGACCGTGCACGGCAGCCAGGGCCATGTCGCCTATCCTGCGCTCGCCGACAATCCCATCCATGGCTTTGCGCCTGCGCTTGCCGAGCTGTCTTCGAGGACCTGGGACCAGGGCAGCGAACATTTCCAGCCGACGTCATTCCAGGTCAGCAACCTCAATGCCGGCACCGGCGCGGCCAACGTGATCCCCGGCGAGCTGAAGGCGCGATTCAATCTGCGCTGGTCACCCGCACAGACAGTCGAGGGCCTGAAGAAAACTGTTACGGAAATCCTGGATCGCCACAGCTTCAATACACGCTCGACTGGTTCGTCTCGGGACTTCCTTTTTACAGCGAGCCACGGACACTCGCGGCGATCGCGACGGCCTCGGTCCAGGAAATCACCGGCAGGCGGCCGGAGCTGTCGACCGGCGGGGGCACATCCGACGGGCGATTCTTCGCGCCGCTCGGCACGGAAATCGTGGAGCTCGGAGTCGGCAACGGGACGATTCACATGGTCGATGAATGCTGCAAGGTCGAGGAAATCGACCTTCTGCATCGCGCTTATGTCGGGATTCTCAGGCGGGTGTTCGCCGCAGGTTGACCCAGACGCCGCCGGCGGTCGCGACCAGCGCAAAGACGAATACCCAGGCCGGTAGTGAAAGGCCCAGGAACGTGAAGTCCACCTTTGCGCATTCGCCACCGGCCTTGAAGACCTTCAGGATCACTTCGCTCAGCGGGAAGACTTCGAGCATGAAGTCCAGGTCCGCGCCGCAGGACGGAATCGACCCGGGCGGCTGCATCTGCAGCCACACATGGCGCCCCGAAGTTCCAAGCGTCGCGAGTCCGGCGATGCCGATCAGTGCCGCATAGATCGCGCCGCGCAGCCTGCCGGCAGAATGCAGCGCCGCCGCCAGGAACGCGAGTCCCATGGCCGCGACTGTCACGCGCTGGAAAATGCAGAGATGGCAGGGCCGCAAATCAAGCACGTACTGGGAATAGAGCGCAGCGCCCAGCGCCATCACGCAGGCAAGGAATCCAAGCCAGTTGGCGGTGCGCCGCGTGGGCATCCTCAGCCCTGGCGCTCCATGGCAGAATCGCGAATCTGCCGCTCCGCGTCATCCAGCGACAGGTGCCGGATGTCCTTGCCGTAAACCATGTAGACCGTGTATTCGCAGATATTCTTGGCGTGATCGCCGATGCGTTCGAGCGCGCGCACCACCCACATGACCTCGAGTGCCCGCCGGATCGATCGCGGATCTTCCATCATGAAGGTGATGTTCTGGCGCTGGATGGCCTCGTACTCGTCATCCACCTTGCGGTCCCGACGCGCCACTTCAAAGGCCTCCTCCGCATCCAGGCGCGCAAATGCATGCAGGCAATCGTGCACCATTTCGGTGACCAGCCGGCCGAGGTGCCGGATGTCGCGCCCATAGTGGTCCTCATCCAGGATTCGTCTGGCCCGCGGCATGTCCACCTCCTTGACCGGAGGAGGATTCCAGGGAAGGCTGACGATTGTATCCAGATAGTTGCGGGTTACGATGAACTCCGATGAATTGGCGTCCATCAGGCTGAACTTCTCCAGCTCCTGTTCCACCTGCTCTTTCACGTCCTCGTCCAGCTGCAGCTTGTCGATCGCCTCCCTGAAGCGCTGGTATTCGCCGGATTTGGAATCCACCGGCATGCCGAGCTCCTGCTTGATCGCCTTGAGCTGTTCTTTGAGGAAATAATCCCGCTGGCTCTTGGAGATCTTTTCGTTGATCTGCTTCATGATCTTCTGCTGGATGCTCATCAACTCCTGTTCTTTGCGGATGAAAACCAGGACCTTCATCATCCTTTCGTGCACATCCAGTGTTTCCAGAACGTTCTGCTGCTCCTTGCGGTCGATGTTCAGGATGGAGGTGATGAAGTCGGCGATCTTGCCCGGGTGGTCGATGTTCACCATGTTGAGCCGCATCTGCTCTGAGAACAGGGGATTGTTTTCTGAGATCTGCTTCATCTCCGAAATGAGCGAGCGTGTCAGGGCGCGTACTTCGTTGGACTCGAAGTTCTTGTCGTCCAGGTACTCCACGGCCACGGTGATCGGATGTTCCTTTTGGATGAATTTTTTGATCCGAAAGCGTTTGAGTGTGGAGATGAAGATGTTTATGCCCCCATCGGGAAGATTGACCTTGCGGACTACTTTCGCCACGCAGCCGACCCTGTACAGATCCTCCCCGGTGGCATTATCCACATCCGCGGTGGTTGTCAACACCATGCCTACGAAGCCATGCTCGGTCATGATATGTTCGATCAGCTCCACCTCCCGTTCGTTGGTAACCATCAGGGGTGTGAAGATGCCGGGAAAAATCGGTGTGCCGGTCATGGGCAGGATATTTATCTTGGGAGGCAGCACCTGACTGGTGGGAATTATCTGCTTTTCGTCCATTATTCTCCTCTTGCTGGTCAATAGAAAAATAGTAATGCCCCGGACGGCTTGTCAAGCAAACGCCGATTTCCGGTATCGGGCTGTTGATGCTTGCCTACCCACCGCTTTCCCAATACAATCTTTTCAGTTGCAAAAAGTGATGTTGCGAAGTTCCACCACGAAAGCCGTGGTATTGCGGAAAACCCGGGTCGGTGAAATCCACAAAGCACTTACCCTCTTCAGTCCCGATAGAGGACTGATCAACGCCATCGCCCACGGGGCCTTCAAGATCAAAAGCAGGCTGCGTACGACCTCCGAACCATTTAACCTGGTACGGGTGTATCTGTACCACGATCCGGTCCGGGATCAATTCAAGATCACCGACATGGACAGTCTTTCCGGTCTCGATGGGATACGCAAGAGTGTGCAGCGTTTCTATGCCGCCTCGCTTTGGGCGGAGGTGGTGATCAAATCCTACGGCGGAGGAGAAAACTTCACCGGATTGTTCGATCTCCTGGTTGGAGCGCTGCGCCTTCTGAACACGGCGGCGGACCGATCTGTAGCCCTGCTGAACTGCCAGTATCTGCTGCGATTCCTCGAGATCCTCGGACAGAGGCCGGATTTCCGGCAGTGCGGACTGTGCGCCTCCGAGCTGGGCAGCCAGGCCGGTGCCTACCTCGCCAGGGAAGAACAGATCTTGGTTTGCGGCGCCTGTGCCCGTCCCACGGCGCTGCATCTGCCGGCGGGGGCACTGCGGTATCTGCAGTCCACCTTGAGCAGGCCTCTGGAGGCGGCGGTCCGTGTGGGCTTGGAGGAACAGTCCCTTCAGGCGCTGAAGGAAGGCACCTTCTTCCTGACCCAGGCGGTGCTGGAAACCGGATTGAACGCCCTCCGCAGCGGGGTAGGTATCTTATGAGGATTTTCGCCGCCCTTCCCCTGCCTGCCCAGGCTGTGGACAAGCTGCAAAGTCTGGCGGCGGAGTTGAAGAAGCGCTATCCGGATCTGAAGGTCGTCAAACCCCACGGGCTGCACATCACCATGGTGTTCTTCGGGGAGCTGAACCAGGATCAGGTCCTGGAGGTTCTGCGGAGGATGGACAATCCGGAGCTGAAAGTGGCGAGCGTACAGGCTGCCTTAGGCGGAGTCGGTCAGTTTCCCCCGAAGGGACAGACCGCGGGTCATCTACTGTCCGGTACAGAAAGGCATACCGGAAATCAGCCGCCTCTACAGGCTTTTCTATCGGCTCGTGATCGGGGGTGGAGGGATTGACCCTCGAGAGCGGGCGGGAGTTCACCCCGCACATCACGCTGGCCCGGGCCAGCCGTTCCGGCCCGCTCCCCGCTGCGGCGAATCGCATCCGCCTGGCGGAGGTGGCGGAGCTGTTTCGATTCGAGTATTCCCTGATTCTGGACAGGCTGGTCCTGTACCAGTCGATTCTTCGGCCCGGGGGCGCCGAATACAAGGTCATGAAAACCGTCGGCTTGGGGTAGGCAGCAGGCGATGAGAGCAGTTGATTTGATTGTCAAGAAACGGGAGGGCCAGGCACTGAGCGCGGAGGAGATCTCCTTTCTGATTCAGGGCTACGTGGCGAGGGGCCATTCCGGATTATCAGCTGTCCAGCTTCGCCATGGCCGTGTTTTTCAAGGGGATGAGCTTCGAGGAGACCGGGTACCTGACCCGGGCGATGATCGACTCGGGGGAGGTGATCGACCTGAGCGGCATCGATGCTCCGCTGGTGGACAAGCACTCCACCGGGGGCGTGGGGGACAAGGTATCCCTGATCCTGGCACCCCTGGCCGCCGCCTGCGGCTGCACCGTGCCGATGATGAGCGGCCGGGCCCTGGGGCATACCGGGGGTACCCTGGACAAGCTGGAATCCATTCCCGGGTACCGCACGGACCTGTCGGTAAAGCGGTTCACCGAGTTGCTCAAACGAACCGGTTTCGCCATGACCGGCCAGAGCGAGCAGGATCGTCCCGGCCGACCGGAAGCTCTACGCGCTGCGGGATGTCACCGGCACCGTGGAGTCGATTCCGCTGATCACGGCCAGCATCATGAGCAAGAAATTCGCCGAGGGAGCCGAGTCCCTGGTCTTCGATGTAAAATGCGGCTCCGGCGCCTTTATGAAAACCCTGGAGCAGGCCCGGGAGCTGGCGGTTTCCCTGGTGCGCACGGGAACAGCCTGGGCCGCAGGATCCGGGCGGTCATATCCGACATGGACCAGCCCCTGGGCCTCACGGTGGGCAATTTTCTGGAAATCCGAGAGGTTGTGGAAACCCTGCGCGGGGGAGGGCCCAAGGATCTGCTCGATCTGACGATCCGTCTCACGGCCCATATGCTCGTGCTGGCGGATCTGCAACCCGATGTTGCCGGTGCCGAGGAGCAGTGCCGGCAGAAACTTGCCGACGGTTCGGCCTGGGAGAAATTCCTGGAGAATGTGGAGCTCCAGGGCGGGGATGTGCGGGCCGTGGATCAGCGGCAGGGCGGACCCACGGCTCCCCTGGTCGAAGCCGGTGGAGGCCGCGGAGTCCGGATACGTGCAGCGGATCGACGCCTATCAGATCGGCCTCGCCGCGGGGCTGCTCGGAGCCAGTCGGGAGAAGAAGGGAGGATGAGGTGCTGCCCGACGTGGGGATCGTTTTGAAGAAGATCCAGGGGGATGCAGTGCAGGAGGGGGAAACCCTCTGTCTCATCCATGGCCGCGACGCCGAGCGGATTTCCAGGGCAAGATCGCTGCGTGTGGAGGCCTACTCTCTCGGTGCGCAGGAAAGGCAAGCCGCGGGATCGGGTGATGGAAGAAATCAGGGACGATGATCTGGGAAAAGTCTGAACTCGATCCCGATGAGCTTCGTGGGGTTGCTCGGCGCTACGGCCTGGACCTGATCAGCGCGGCGGTGCTGATTCGACGCGACTACCTGGACGAACGATTCGATCGGCTTCATTCTGGACAACGATCCTCTGCTGATGCACAACCCTTTTCTGTTCGAGGATATGAGCAAAGCGGCTGCGGCGGATCGCACAGGCCGCCGCGGAAGGGGAGTCGATCCAGATATTCGGGGATCGGGATGTTGACGGGATCACCTCCACGACCTTGCTGCGGGAGGTGCTGGAAGGGCTGGGTGCCAAGCCGCGTTGGCAGATACCGGTTGGGGAAGACGACTACGGGCTGACAGCGGAGGTCATCGAGGGCTGCGCAGCGGCGGGCTGCGGCCTGCTGATCACCGTGGACTGCGGGATCTCGAACAACGAGGAGATCGCCAAGGCCGCGGAACTGGGAATCGACACGATCGTCCTGGATCACCACAATCCTCCCGAACAGCTGCCTCCGGCCTTCGCCGTCATCGATCCGAAGTGCAGGGACTCGAGGTATCCTTTTCGCGATCTATCCGGCTGCGGCGTGGTGGCCAAGCTGGCGGTGGCTCGGCATACAGCAGAAGCGCGGACTTCGATGTACCCGTCTGGTTTCTCGACATCCAACCGGCCAACGAGGCCTTTTACGGTTCAGGCGGTAGAGCTGGTGAATCTGACGGAACATGAGCGGGTCATCGACACGGTGCCGATCCGGGACGGGAACCTGATCCGTACCAGGATCCACGAGAAATTGAGGGGAAAGAAGGTTCTGGTGTACGATCGGGACAGTCAGCTTCGCTACCTGGAGCGAGATGAACGGGGAAGGTCGAGTTCGAACTGGTGGACATGCAGACCGGAGGTCGTCGCCGGCTTCCCCGAATTGGCCGAAAAGAGCCTGATGCGGATACGGGAGTCTTTCAGCACTTCCCGAATCAGACTCAAATCGGAGATGGATGTCCTCCTGGAACTGCATCGACGCTTGAGCTGGCGCAAGCTCGATCTGCCGGCTGTGTTAGAGCCGATCGTCGATCTGGCTGCGTTGGGAACCATTGCCGACCTGATGCCCTTGGTCAACGAGAACAAGATTATCGTCCGGCGGGGTCTGCAGGCCATGAGCAGGATGAAACGCTCCGGGCTGCGGGAACTTCTGCTGCGGCAGAACCTTCACGGCCGGCAGCTCACCGCCAAGGATATCTCCTGGAATATTACACCGATGCTGAACTCCGCCGGGAGAATGGGCCAGCCGCAGCGGGCAGCGGAGCTTTTTGTTGCTCAGACCCAGGACGAGATAGAGGCGGTCATCGA
>CAVPJJ010000008.1:0-21328 GCA_963705405.1 uncultured Gammaproteobacteria bacterium
ACGCCGCGGCGGCCGAAGATCAGATGATGGCGTCGGCTCATCGCTATTGTCACAGTTTGGGAGGCGTCCCGAATGTATCGGAGGCTTGGCTGTTGCTCTGAGGTGCGGGAGCGCGCATTCAGCAGTTCAATAAGGTCGTTGACGCGATTGTCGAGGATGGATCTCGCCCGACTATAAGCTGTTTTCTTCTCTGAAATGCTTGCCTTGCGGACGGTTATGAACCCCTCGGGGACTATCTCATCGAGTTCGCTCGCTGTGCTAAGGGCGGAGCTATGCGCGAAAGTTGGTGACGGCATGAAGGGGTAAGGCGGCGTATCGTGGGGGTGTTCAACGCCTCCACTTCTCCACCAAAGGAGTGATACGCCGTGACCGACACTAACGTCATCAAGCTGGCTCAGCCAGAGACCTTCACCGATTCGCTCACCGAGATTTTGCGCAACGGGGCGCATGCCCTGCTCACGCATGCCGTCGAGACGGAAGTCGCCGACTTTCTAGGGCGGTATGCCGATCTCAAGACCGGGGCGGGCCACCGGCGCGTGGTGCGTCACGGGCATCTTCCCGAACGCGAGATCATGACCGGCATCGGGCCGGTGGCTGTGCGCCAGCCGCGCGTGCGCGACCGGGAGGCCGTCGGCGGTGAGCGGATTCGGTTCAGCCCGAGCATACTGCCGCCATATGCGCGACGCACGAAGAGCCTCGAAGTGCTGATCCCGATCCTCTACTTGAAGGGCGTCTCCACCGGTGACTTCGAGGATGCGCTCGGCGCGTTGCTCGGCAAGGACGCCGGCGGGCTGTCGGCCTCGACCATCGCACGGCTGAAGGAGGCTTGGGTCGACGAGCACGCGCGCTGGCTGGATCGCGACCTGTCCGCCAAACGGTATGTCTACGCCTGGGCCGATGGCATCTATGTCCAGGCTAGGCTCGAAGACGATGCACAGTGCCTGCTGGTGATTATCGGCGCCACCGCCGATGGCAAGAAGGAACTGGTCGGGCTTGCCGACGGCATCCGCGAGAGCGCGCAATCCTGGAAGGAGCTGCTGCTCGATCTCAAGCGGCGCGGTCTGACGATCGACCCGCAACTCGCCGTCGCCGACGGGGCGCTCGGCTTCTGGAAGGCGATCGACGAGGTGTGGCCGAAGACGCGGGCGCAACGCTGCTGGGTGCACAAAACCGCGAATGTCTTGAACAGGCTGCCAAAGAGCCTGCAAGCAAAGGCCAAGCGGGCATTGCAGAACATCTGGATGGCGGAGACCAGGAAGGCCGCTGAGGCTGCACTCGATGCATTCATCGAATCCTACAGCGTCAAATACGACAAGGCCGTCGAGTGCCTGATGAAAGACCGTGAGGCGCTGTTCGCCTTCTACGACTTCCCTGCCGAGCATTGGAAGCATCTACGCACGACCAACCCGATCGAGAGCACGTTCGCAACCGTCCGCCATCGCACGGTCCGATCGAGGGGCTGCCTCTCGAACAAGACCGCCCTCGCCATGATCTTCAAGCTCGCACAGGCCGCCGAGAAACGTTGGAACCGTCTCCGCGGTCACAACCAGTTGCCGAAAGTTATTCTCGGTGTAAAGTTCAACGACGGAATTGAGGTCGTCAGATCGCAAGCTCAAGCCGCTGCCGCCTGACCCCGTCGTCACCAAGATTCGGCGATAGCTCACGCGCATCGCACCAGCCGTGTATCCCCTACAAACCAAGAGGCCAACGTGACCCCCAAGAACACGATCTGCCTCTGGTACGACAAGGACGCCGAGGAGGCCGCCGCTTCTACGCCGCGACCTTTCCCGACAGCGCGGTCGACGCGGTCCACCAGGCGCCCGGCGACTATCCCGTCGCGGCAAGGAGGGCGACGTGCTGACGGTCGAGTTCACCGTGCTCGGCATCCCCTGCCTCGGCCTCAACGGCGGCCCGGCGTTCAAGCACAGCGAGGCGTTCTCGTTCCAGATCGCGACCGACGATCAGGAGGAGACCGACCGCTACTGGAACGCCATCGTCGGCAATGGCGGCGCAGGAGAGCGCGTGCGGCTGGTGCAAGGACAGCTGGGGCCTCTCCTGGCAGATCACGCCGCGCGTGCTGACCGAGGCGATGGCCGCCGGCGGCGACGAGGCCAAGCGCGCCTTCGAGGCGATGATGACGATGAGAAGATCGACGTCGCCACGATCGAGGCGGCGCGGCGCGGCTGAAGGAACGCGGGTTGTAGACGGCACCCTCTCCACCGCTCGTCCCCGCGAAGGCGGGGACCCAGGATTTCAAGCCAAGTGATTGCTTGTGGCTTCCTGGATTCCCGCTTTCGCGGGAATGAGCGGGTAGTGGTGGTGGCTCCGACATCGCAAAAACGCCGAAATAGTCAACTCGGTTGAACGGCGCAATGCGCTACGCTTATTGCGCCCTACGGGGCGCGGCATCTTAAGGATCACGCCATGAGCAACCCGGACGACAAGCCGCTGCCCGCAGTCGGGGCATACTGGATAAGGGAAGAGGATTATCCGGCGGTGCGCGCGATGTTCAGCGATGGCCACAAGCTGCCGGAGACCTTCAGTGGATGGCTGAAGATGGCCACGGAAATGGAGAACGGGCTGAAAGCCTATGGGCACCCCGTCCTGCGTGTCACCATCGATCCCGCGACATTTCCGGACTGGTGCATAGCGCACGACACCACACCGGACAGCCAGGGACGCAAGCGCTTCGTCGCCGCGGCCGTGACTGAACGATACGGCGATCAGCGTTAGCCGGTAGCCGCAGCGCGCAATAAGCGAAAGTGCATTGCGACGCGCAGAACGACAACGCCTCCCGGCGCTCCCCGGCGATGAGGGCGGAGGGAAAGCTCCCGCACAGCCGGTATCGCATTCAGCATCAACTCATCACGTCAATGTGCACGGTAGCGCGATGCCCTGTGATGTTGATCTGTCTCAACCGGCATGCTTCACGTTAGAAATGGTTTCTTGAATACGAATGACGAGGAGAAGACAATGGCGACGCGGCGAGACATTATCCGGTCCATTCCCGCTATCGGGACGGCCTTTGCCGTAGCCGGGCATCTTGTGCTCGACGACAGTCCGGCCAATGCGCAAACGCAAGCCTCGTCGCCGCCCTCGCTGAAGGGGCATTTCCATCCCAAGGGCAAGGCGCCGTCCAAGTTCACGCTGGAGGTGCTCAAGAAGGCCAAGACCACGCTTGCCGTTCGCCGACACGCGGGATTTCGAGGAGCAGAAGAAGGGCTTCATCGCTCCGATGAAGGATCTCAAGATCATGGCCGACGCCGGCCATGTCGCCTGGGACATGGAGCGGTTCCAGTTCCTGGACGAAGCAGGACGAGTTCGACAGCATTCACCCGTCGCTGCTCCGCCAGTCCAGGCTGAACAACAATTACGGGCTCTACGAAGTCATCCCGGGCATCTACCAGGTCCGCGGCTTCGACCTCTCCGACATCACCTTCGTCCGCGGCAAGACCGGCTGGATCGTCTTCGACCCGCTTGTGTCGGCAGAAGTGGTGCGCGCGGCATGGAAGCTGTTCCAGGAGCATGTCGGCGAGGGCCTGCCCGTCTCGGCGGTGATCTATTCGCACACGCATGCGCGACCACTGGGGCGGCGTGCGCGGCATCGTCGACGAGGCGGATGTGCGGTCCGGGAAGGTCCCGATCATCGCGCCCGTCGACTTCATGGACTTCACCGATCTCCGAGAACGTCTACGCCGGCAACGCGATGAACCGGCGGCTGTTCTACCAGTACGGCCTGCTGCTGCCGGCCAGCCCGCACGGCTATGTCGGCCAGGGCCTCGGCCAAGGCGTCTCGGCCGGTGCCGATCGGCCTGATCGCGCCGACGCGCTATCGTCGAGAAGGACATCGAGGAGATCGAGGTCGACGGCGTCAGGATGATCTTCCAGAACACGCCGAACACCGAAGCGCCGCGGGAGATGAACACCTACATCCCCGACATGAAGGCGCTGTGGATGGCCGAGAACGTCATCGCGACGCTGCACAACATCTACACGCTGCGCGGCGCTCCGGTCCGCGATCCGCTGAACTGGTCGAAGTATATCGACGAGGCGCTCTACCGCTTCGGCCTGGAGGCCGAGGTCATGTTCGCCTCGCACCACTGGCCGCGCTGGGGCAACGAGCGGATCCAGGAGGTGCTGCGCGGCCAGCGCGATCTGTATGCCCACATGAACAACCAGGTGCTGCACCTCGCCAACCAGGGCGTGACCATCAACGAGATCCACAACGTCTACGAGCTGCCGAAGAGCCTGCAGGACAAGTGGTACTGCCGCGGCTATCACGGCTCGCCGGAGCACAACAGCCGCGGCGTCATCCAGCGCTATCTCGGCTTCTGGGACTGCAACCCGGCGACGCTGATTCCGCTGTCGCCGGGCGACTCCGCTCCGCTCTACGTGGAGATGATGGGCGGCGCCGAGAAGATCCTCGCCCGCGGCCGGCAGCTGCACGACGAGGGCAAGTACCTGCTCGCCCAGGAGATCGTCAACAAGCTGGTGCAGGCCGAGCCGGAGAACCAGGCGGCCAAGGACCTGCTGGCGGATATCTTCGAGCAGATCGGCTACCAGCAGGAGAACCCCGGCCTGCGCAACAGCTTCCTCGCCGCCGCCTACGAACTGCGCGTCGGGCATTCCGCAAGGGGAGACCGCCAATTCGAGCAGCCCGGACGTGATCCGGGCCATGTCCACCGAGCTGTTCCTCAACTTCCTCGGCATTCGCATGGACAGCCGCAAGGCCGAGGGCATGCGGTTCACGATCAACCTCATCACGCCGGACAACGGCGAGAAGTTCATGATCGAGCTGGAGAACGCCACGCTCACCAACATCAAGGGCTTCCTCGCCGACAAGCCCGACCTGACCCTGACCATCAACCGCTCCGATCTGGAGCAGACGATGATGGGCGCCAAGACGCTCGAAGCGCAGATCGCGGACGGAACCGCGAAGGTGGAAGGCGATGTCAGACGTCTTGAAGCAGCTCGCCTCGACCATGGTCGACTTCGACCCGCGCTTCGAGATCATGCCCGGCACCAAAGCGAAGGATCGCAAGGTCGCCCACGCCAAGGATTATGAGGCGATCCCTCGCCAAAGCATTGCTGAATAGGTAGCGAAGGGAGCCGCCAATTCGCATTTGCGCGCGACCGGCGGCGTATCGTTTAATGGCCCCGCTCCGAGTGGGAACGGCCCTGCATCCATTACAATGTGACGCAGCCGCCAGGCATGGACAGGGCCGCGTTCATGGCGCGCGAGGACGAGGTAGCAACGCGCGGTGTTCGCCGTGGTCGCGAAACACGGCGGCTCGATCTCGGCCGAACACGGCATCGGCATCGCCAAGCGCGAGTGGCTGCCGCGGGTGAAGGACCCTGTGGCGCTCGAGGTGATGCGCGCGCTGAAGCAGACGCTCGACCCGAACGGGATTCTCAATCCGGGGAAGGTGTTGTAGGGACACTGCGCTACAGCAAGCCCGCCTTTCGCCGGCCCGTCCGCGATGCACTCGAAATCCTCCGCATCCGTGCAGGCAGCACGCGCTCGCGCTGCTGCAACGGAGCAGCCTCGCTCAGAACATCGACAAGCAGGGGCCGATCTACGGTACCCGTTCTATTTCGGACAGCACTTCGCGCACGTGCCCTTTGAAAAGTCTTCGTGGCGGCAGCACCATTCACTCGACCGGCATGTAACGGCTGCCACCAAAGTTTGGCCTCCATTAACAACACCCGTCGATCGACGGCTCGAAGCAAGTCCATCGGACATTTCGGCATCGCTTGCTCGATTGCACGATGCGCCCGAATACGATGCCACTGCCATAATTGCAGGCCGGACGGCTGCCGTGCGGACAGCCGGCGCCTGTGCTGGAGCCTCGCTTCGGCACCGGCTTCTACAGGCGGAGCTGCCACGGAAGCACGAGTTGACACACGCCTTCGCGTTGCTCGAAGTGCAACCTCGCAGGCAGGTTTGATGCTGCGATTTACATTGGCTCAGGCAATCGGCTGAAGCAGGCAACGATCCAAATGCGAACAGCAGAAGCGCTGCTATCGCAGTGGCCGCGAAGTTGGATTTGCACCACATCTGAACCCTCGCTAGATTTAGGTTAAGCTCTCACGCACTCGTTGCATACTCTTCCGGAATTCACTGGAGCAGTGTTGCGACAAACCCAACCCACCCCGCAGTCGGCATTCTTTGTGCACTGGCCGCAGAACGCGGAAGCGACGGACGGCAAGAACAACACCGGGACCGACGCCGCAACACCCGCGCCGGCGAGCCGGAATAGAGTCGCAAGGGCTTGTCGGCGTCCGGCGCCGTCAACGTTATCAGCTATACTCGGTGTCATGCTGAAGATACGTCCACCGATGCGCACCTCCGCCATGGTCCTCGCCGCATATACGGCGATATGCAAAGCCCACAAACCGGTCAGCGCAACAGCTGTCGCTCCGATAACGTAGGCGACCAACACGCCAGGCCAAGCCATCATTGCAACGGCAAAGATCGCCCACATCGTCAGCGTTGCGACGAGCGACTGACGCATACATTTTGTGCAGCGGCCGATCTTGGCGAGAAAGGAGTGGATATATCGAGACGTCAAACTGCGCATTTCCTCCTCCCATGCGTTAGCTTTCTTGACCGCGGGCACCTGCGGCCTCACCTGCAAGCCATCGCCCGGCTGCCAGCCGGGCTGAAGCAGCTTCATGCCCTTTACTCGGGCGACAAGCGCTGCGCAGTCCGGCGCCGGCCGCGGGCTCTTGCCATAGCGGCCTTCGAAATAGCGCCGCTTCAGGTCAGCCCAATAGTCCGCCGAAGCCGCCTTATCCTGTTTAGAGCATTCCACACCGCTGGCGAGACGCGAACAGGTCAAGGCGTTGTCACGCCGACCGAGGTGACGCAGCCAGTCGGTCAACCTGCGCTCGGCCAGCGATTCGAGGTCTTGCGTTTTCGGACAACTGGCAATGTCAGTCAGCAAAGCTGCAGCCTGCTGCACGCGCGCATCGTTTGTATATGGCTTTAATGCTTGGCCCTGCCCCGATCCAGAAGGAGTTGATAGGCCCAGCAAAACCAAAGCGCCAACTCCGGCAAGGCTTGCGCGCTTCATGGCCATTCCCCCGGATGGCAAAATTCGGCACGACTTACGAGACTTCTGGTTCGGCAGTGTTCTAGACTAGCAGAATGTGCGTCGCGAACCAGCATCAATCTCTGGCGGCACGGGAACGTGGCCGGGCGATCGGTTGCCGGAGATTGTTGTTCTCACCCCTTCCCAGGGCGTCGCTCAAACCGCTACCATGCGTTTATTGGAGCAGTGGGTCGGGTATGGTTCATTTGAAAGCAATGCTTGCGACACTCGTGACGCCCGAACGGACGGTCGAAGCGCAAGGGCCTGTACGTGGCTGGAGGCCCGGCGAGTTACACAAGCGATAGCCCAACGTGCGTCTTTCGATGGAGAGCGTACAACCGTTGGAATGATATCCAAGAATGCGACGCCTCGTTTCCAAAATGCTCGGTAGTTTGGCGCTGGTCCTTTACTGGACGGGTTTTGCAGTTTTCGCGCTTGCCCATATTTATACAACCGTGATCGCGTATCAGTATCTTTATGCTTGGAAGGCGAGCCGTGCGCTCTTCTGGCTTGCGGCTACTTTTCTTGTCCCAGTCGTCAGCACGGTCTACTGGCTGTTCATTCACTGGACGCAAACCGGCATTTTTTGGAATTCGCTTACTTTGGCCTGCGCATCCGGCGTTGCCATCGTCGCAGCGGGAATGCTCTGCGAACTTCTTCGACATACGATACCTGATCAACCGGTTAAATAGCGCCAGGATAGGGCGGACGGCAGCCGCGTCAGAGTTGGTGGCTCCAAGCGCCCTGTGCGGTCCGGCGAATGAAGCTGCGCTCGTTCACCCTACGTATCGTTCGTTCATAGCCGGGACACTACCCGCTTGAAAGGCCGAATATCTTGCGGGAACGGTCCTCCCGCCCGACCGTTGACGCTGGCGTGATCCTCTCAGGAAAGAAAGACAACTGACGTGACATCCAAGAACACCGTCTGCCTGTGGTTCGACAAGGACGCCGAGGCTGCGGCGCGCTTCTATGCCGCGACGTTTCCCGACAGCGCCGTGCGCGCGGTGTACAAGGCGCCCGCGGTGTTGTAGCCCGGCACGGTATTGTCGACGCTCCAGTCAAATTCGCGCCCAAATTCGCACCATGAGGCGGCTTCGCACCAACGGCGATCGATTTGCGAAATCGGCCGGAAAGCCGCACCCTCCGGACGTGAGGCGCTGAAACATATCTATCGACAAAAAGCGATCGTTCGAAAGCCGTTGTTGAAACATGTCCCACGGTCAAATAGCCATCCTCGTCATTCTGACTGCCAGCGCCGCCATGTTCATGTGGGGCCGATGGCGGCACGACATGGTCGCTTTGGGCGCGCTGTTGGCATGCGTATTGACCGGATTGGTGCCTGCCACGGAAGCGTTCCTGGGATTTGGGCATCCGGCCGTGATTACGGTTGCCTGTGTTCTGATTCTCAGCCGCGGCCTGCAGGAATTCCGGCGCCGTCGACGCGCTGTCGAACCGGCTGCTCTGCCGACGTCGACCGGACCGACCCTCACGATCGCGGCGATTTCCGGTCTGGCCGCCGTGCTTTCCGCCTTCATGAACAATGTCGGCGCGCTGGCCTTACTCATGCCGGTCGCGCTCCAGATCGCGTCGAGCAGAATTTGCCGCCCGGCAAAGTGCTCATGCCGCTGGCGTTCGGGTCGATATCTGGGCGGCATGACCACACTGATCGGGACGCCGCCGAATCTGATCGTCTCGAGCTTCCGCGCCAGCAATGGCGGCCAGAGCTTCGCGATGTTCGACTACACGCCGGTCGGGCTGGCGGTGGCCGCGGTCGGCGTCGCGTTCGTCGCATCTTGTCGGCTGGCGTCTCGTTCCGGCGCGCAAAGGCGCGGGCGACCGAGGAGTTCGAGACCGGCACCTATCTGACAGAGGCGCGCGTCCCGAAGAATGCCAAGGCCGTCGGAATGACCCTGCGCAGATCGAGGAGGTGCTCGACGAGGCGGACGCCCAGGTCGTCGGTCTGATCCGCAACGAGGTCCGGGTCACCGCTCCGAATCCAACGCGGAGAGTTCGGGCCGGCGACATCCTCGTGATCGAAGCGGAGCCGAAGGCGCTCACGCACCGCGCTCTCCGCCCTCGAGCTCAAGCTCGAGGAGGACGTGCCTCCCGAACGAGTTGTCATCGAAGGAAGAGGATGACCGGGAGGCGAGGCGAGCCCGGGCAACAACGACAGAGATCGAAGATAAGGAGAAAAATGACGAGAAGTCCAGCCGGTCGCCGCAGTCGGACGAGATCGTGCTGAGGGAACTGGCGGTCCTGCCGAATTCGGTGCTTGTCGGCCGCTCGGCGACCGATATCCGCCTGCGTACCACCTTCGGCATCAATCTGCTGGCGGTGTCGCGCCAGGGACACCGCACCGATGACACGGCTGCGCACCTGCCGCCATCCGGCCCGGCGATGTCCTGCTGATGCAGGGCACTCAAGAGTTGCCATGTCCGAATTTGCCGCCCAGTACGGATGCATCCCGCTGGCGGAACGCACATTGCGCCTGCCGGACAAGCGCAAGGCCATCACCGCATCAGGCATCATGATTGCCGCGGTCGCTGGCGCGACGTTCGGACTTGTACCGGCCGCTATTGCCTTCGCCGCCGGCGTTCTGGCCTGCATGGCGTTCCGGGTGGTCCCGCCGCGCCGCGTCTACGATGCCGTCGACTGGCCGGTGGTCGTGCTGCTCGGCGCATTGATCCCGGTCGCGGGGGCCATGTCGACGACCGGCGCAGCCGACCTGCTCGCCAAGGCTCTGATTGAGAAGTGTTGCCCGGCAGAATGCCATCGTTGCGCTGACGTTGATATCTGATCGTTACCATGACGCTGTCGGACTTCATGAACAATGCTGCGACGGCAGCGGTTATGTGTCCGATCGCCATCAGCACCGCAAACACGCTGGGAGTCAACAGTCGACCCGTTTCTGATGGCTGTCGCGGTCGGCGCGTCATGTGCGTTTCTGACGCCGATCGGGCATCAGAACAACACGCTCATCCTCGGGCCCGGCGGTTTTGGTTTCGGCGATTATTGGCGACTGGGTTTGCCGATCGAAATCATCGTTGTTGTCGTGGGCGTGCCTGCACTCCTGCTGGTATGGCCGTTCTAGATGACCGACCGGCGCTCTTGGGCAAGGTCGCGACGGGCGTTGGCGCACGCAGGCACGCCATCCCTTCACCACCGATGCCATGGTGGTACCGCCCGATCACATCCATGCGGTGTGGACGCTGCCGCCCGGTGACGCCGACTTTTCTTTGCGCTGGCGGCTGATCAAGATCAATTTTGCCAGGGCCGTGCCCAAGAGGCCTGGTCACGCGGGTCAGATATTGGCCGCATTCGTCGTTTCATCGTGACGTGGAGGCGGACCTGCTTCCGGGGGATCGGGCGGGTGATGCTTGTGTTGCCGGCTCGTTCGGTGAGGCCGTTTGAGATTGAACGGCGCAATGCGCTTTCGCTTATTGCGCCCTACGAAGAGGCGCGCTCGGCGGCGCTCAATCGCCGATGGATTCCGGGTTCGCGACCTTCGGTCGCGCCCCAAAATGACGACGGAGAGAACTACGCCAACCCGGCCTTCGCCAGCCCTTCGACGATGCGCTGGAAGTCGCGCGGGTCCTTGTAGGGCAGCACGCGCTCGCGCTGCGCCAGCGAGAAATCCGGATTGACCTTCAGCATCTCCGCCCAGGCCGCGCGCGCCTCGTCGATGCGCCCGAGATGGCCGTAGCAGGATGCCAGCAGCATGCGGCTGGAATCGGTCGCGGGATTGCGGGCGATGCGCTCGCTTGAGCAGATCGGCCGCGGCCTCGTAATCGCCGAGCGCGAAATGCGCCTGCGCGACGAAGTGCAGCACGATCGGCCGGATAATGCGGGTCGAGCCGCATGGCGAAGGCGAAGGCTTCCAGCGCCTCCGCCGGCTGGCCCGCATAGGTCAGCGCCAAACCCGGTCGCCATGTGCCCTTGCGCGAAGTTCGGATCGATCGCCGTCATCTGGCGAAATTCCGCGAGCGCGGCGTCATGCTGGCGCCGCCACAGCAGGACGTTGCCGAGCGCCATGTGGCTGACCGGCTCCTGCGGATCGAGTTCGAGCGCGCGGCGCGCCCAGCGCTCCGCCTCGTCCAGCGCCTGCGCCGGATCGGCCGCCCAGCCGCTGGCATATTCCGAGATGGCGGCGAGCGCGAGGCCCGCATGCGGCGCCGCGAAACGCGGATCGACCTCGATCGCCTGGCGATGCACCGCCTTGGCCTCCGCAACCGCCTCGCGTGTCGATGCGCGAGAACATTTCGCGCGCGCGCAGCCAGAATTCGTAGGCCTGCAGGTTGGAGGTGCCGCGCCGGCGCGAGCCGCTGTTCCTCGCGCTTGGTCAGCGTGACCGACAGAACGCCGACGATCTTCTCCACCACCTCGTCCTGGATCTCGAAGATGTCGGTGAGGTCGCGGTCGAAGCGCTCGGCCCAGAGATGTCCGCCGTTCGCGGCGTCGATCAGCTGGGCGGTGATGCGCACGCGGTTGCCGGCCTTGCGGACGCTGCCTTCGAGCACGAAGCGCACGCCGAGCTCGCGCGCGATGTCCTGCACCTTGACCGACCTGCCCTTGTAGGCGAACGATCGAATTGCGCGCGATCACGAACAGGCCGGAGACCTTGGACAGATCGGTGATCAGGTCCTCGGTGATGCCGTCGGAGAAGATATTCCTGCTCGGGTCGCCGCTCATGTTCGTGAAGGGCAGCACCGCGATCGACGGCTTGTCCGGGACGGCGGCGGCGCGGCCGGCGCCGCGCGCCGCCGGCAGTCCAGCGGCGCGATCCGGAACACCCGGACCGGCCGCGCGATGTTCTTCAGCGCCTTCTCGCCGAGATCCTCGAGCACGATTTCGAGCCGGTCGCGGATGAAGTCGCGGACCGCACGCGAGACGTAGACGCTGCCCGGCTCGGCGATGCCTTCCAGCCGCGCGGCGACATTGACGCCGTCGCCGTAGATGTCGTCGTCCTCGACGATGACGTCGCCCAGATTGATGCCGATGCGGAACTCGATCCGCCGGTCTTCGCGGCACGTCGGCGTTGCGATCGGCCATGCCCTGCTGGATCTCGATCGCGCAGCGCACCGCCTCGACCGGGCTGGCGAATTCGACCAGAAAGCCGTCGCCGGTCGTCTTGACGATGCGGCCGCTGATGCTCGGCGATCTTGGGGTCGAACAATTCGCGGCGATGGGCCTGGAAGCGCTCGATCGTGCCCTCCTCGTCGGCGCCGATCAGGCGCGAATAGCCGACGACGTCTGCGGCGAAGATGGCGGCGAGCCGGCGTTCCATGTCCATTCCGTTCCCGAGAAATCCGCCTGCCAAAAGCCGCGTGCGCGGCACAATACCGCTTTCGCGTCAGATATGCTCAATGGGCCAATAGCTCAATTCCCGTCAAAACCGTCATCCATGGCAAAATCCGCAACACGCTCCGGCCAAGGCGTCTATTTCGACGGTGTTACGTCCGCGCGACATGCCGTGATAGTCACCTGCACCCCGTGCGGCTGGAACTTGCCGACCCCTGCGGCAACGCCATTGCGGTATGGCCGTATGACCGCCTCGCCCATTGCAACGCGCCGAGGCATCTGTTTCGCATCGGGCTGCGCGGCAGCGACAAACTGGAGCGGCTCGAGATCGCAGACGACGGTCTCGCGCACGCGATCGACCTCGCCTGCCCCGATATCGACCGGACCGATGCGAAAAACCGGTCGGAACGGCGCGGCGCCGTCGGCTGGAAGTTCTGCGGCAGTCGGGTCGCTCGTCCTGGTCGCGTCTACGGGCTGCCGCAGATCGCCGATCGGCTGGCGCGCGCACTGCCATATCAGATCGAGCAGAGCCTTGGCCGCGCCGGCGACGTCCGGTTCCGGGCGGTGTTCGACCCGGGCACCAACGGTCGCCCGTTCGAATGCGGCGACGGTCCCAACGAGGCCGCGGGCAAGGCCGCCTTCGACAAGCTGATCGGCCGGATTGCCGATGGCGCGGGACTTGCGACCCCGATCCAGGCCGCCGTGGTTCGCCGCGACGAGCCCAATGCCTACGCGCTGGCCGGCGGTTACGTCTATGTTCTGCGGGGGCTGCTCGAAACCGCAAACGATGTCGACGAGGTCGCGGCCGTCATCGCCCACGAACTCGGTCATGTTGCGAACCGCGACGGCACGCGGGGCGTGCTTCAGTCGGCCGGGATTTCGCTGATTTTCGGCATGCTGCTCGGCGACTTTGTCGGCGGCGCGGCGGTGGTCGTTGCGGCCCAGTCGCTCCTCGAGGCCAGGTTTTCGCGCGCTCAGGAGACGGCGGCCGATGACTTCGCGGTGCGGACATTGCAGGAATTGAATGCCAATCCGCGGGCACTTGCGACCTTTCTCGAGCGCGTCGCGGGCCGGCCGAAGCCCGAAGGCATGTCCATCCTTCTCGGCCATCCGTCCGTCGCGGAGCGGGCGGCGCGGATCAACGCGACGGCGCCGGCCGAGAAGGGCGGCGAACCGCTGCTCGATGCGGCCGAATGGCAGGCCTTGAAACGGATTTGCGCGGACCACAGCTAAAGCACGGTACCCGAACCGGGCCGTTCGATGGCGGCACCATCGAGCCTTGCTGCTATAAGGGCCGAGATGACCGCACCCGCGCGAGACGAGGACATTGCGCGCCTCACGCCGGACGACCTCGAAGCGCTGGAGCGCGCCGTTCAGGCGCTCGAAAACCCGAGCCTCGCGGCGCGCCTCACCAACATGGTGGGAAAGCCGATCGAACTGATCGGCTACGCGCTGCCAGCAGCTGCATCGAACGCGATCTCGGCCGCGACCACAAAGGCGCTGGAGATGGCGCTCAAGGTGGCGCTCAAGACCATGCGCCGCGATCCGCAGGCTGGATCTCAATTGCTGCATCGCGCGCTGGTCACGGCGTCGGGAGCCGCCGGCGGCGCCTTCGGTCTCGTCACGCTACCGATCGAACTGCCGGTGTCGACCATCATCATGCTGCGGTCGATCGCCGACATCGCGCGCAGCGAGGGCGAAGACCTGTCGGACCCGGAGGCTGCGCTGTCGTGTGTGGAGGTGTTCGCGCTCGGCGGGCGCACCGGCTCGGACGACGCGTCGGAAAGCGGATATTTCGCCCTGCGCGGCCTGCTCGCCAAATCCGTCACCGAAGCCGCACGCTATGTCGCGCAACGCGGCGTAGTCGCCGAAGGCGCGCCTGTGCTGGTGCGCTTCCTCACGCAGGTTGCGGCACGCTTCGGCGTCGTGGTGACGCAGAAGGTCGCGGCGCAAAGCCTCCCGGTGATCGGCGCGCTCGGCGGCGCCGCGGTGAATTACGCGTTCCTCGAACACTTCCAGGACGTCGCGCGCGGCCATTTCATCGTGCGCCGGCTGGAGCGCGTTTACGGAAAAGACTTCATCCAGAAGGAATATACCCGTCTTGCCGAACATCGCTGACGCTGCGCCACGACAAGCCGCGCTTGCGGCCGCCGCGGCGCTCGCCCTTCTTTGCTGTGCGCCAGTGCGCGCGCAGGACATGCCGCCGCCGGAAGTCGTCCGCAGTTCCGATCCCGGACGGACAGATCGATCGCGCGCTCGCCGAACTCGACGCGCTGGCTGCCGAGATCATGCGCAGAAGCGGCATTCCGGGCATGGCGGTCGCGGTCGTGCGCGACGGGCGCACGGTCTACGCGAAGGGATTCGGCGTGCGCAAGATGGGCGCACCGGAGACCGTGGACGCCGGCACCGTGTTCCAGATCGCATCATTGTCGAAGCCGGTCACGGCAACGGTGGTTGCGCGTCAGGTGCAGGCTGGAAACGTCGGCTGGGATACGCCGGTCGTGAAGCATCTGCCGTGGTTCAAACTGAAGGAGCCGTGGATCACGTCGCATGTCACGGTCGGCGATCTGCTCAGCCACCGTTCCGGCCTGCCGGATCATGGCGGCGACGCGCTGGAAGATCTCGGCTTCGACCGGCGGCAGGTGCTGGAGCGGTTGCGGATGCTGCCGCTTGCACCGTTTCGCATCAGCTACGCCTATACCAATTTCGGATTCACCGCGGCCGCGGAATCGGCCGCCGTGGCTTCCGGCAAGGACTGGGCGACGCTCGCCGAGGACGTGCTGTTCAAGCCGCTCGGCATGAATGCGACCAGCGCGCGCTTTGCCGATTTCGAAAAGCGGGCGAACCGCGCGCTGGGGCACGTGAAGGCCGGCGATACGTTCCAGCACAGGTATCAGCGCCAGCCGGACGCGCAGGCGCCGGCTGGCGGCGTCAGTTCATCGGTCAACGATCTGGCGCGCTGGCTTGCGATGCTGACGCAAGGCGGCTTGGCCGAAGGCCGCGCCTTCATCGACAGAAAGGCCTTGCTGCCGGCGCTGTCGGCGCAGGTCTTTTCCAGCCCTGCCCGGACCTTCACGGCACGTCCGGGCTTCTACGGCTACGGCTTCAATGTCAGCGCGACACCGGCCGGGCGGATGAGCTTCAGCCATTCGGGGGCTTTCGCGATGGGCGCCGGCACCAATCTCGTGATTTTGCCGTCGGCCGGTGTCGGCATCGTGGTCCTGACCAATGCGCAGCCGACCGGTGCGGCCGAAGCGCTGGCGGCGGAGTTCATGGACCTCGTGCAGTTCGGCAAGATCGAGCGCGACTGGTACGTTGCCTACAACGCCGCGCTGGCGCCGATCAGTGCGCCGGTCGGCAGCCTTGTGGGCAAATCGCGCCCGGCATCGCCTGCCGCGGCCGCGGAGCTTTCAGCCTATGCCGGCAGCTATGCCAACGATTATTACGGCCCGGCGCAAGCGATCCGGCGCGACGACGGCCTTGCGTTGAAGCTCGGCCCGAAAGGCAGCGAATTCCGGCTCACGCATTGGGACGGCAATACCTTCACCTTCACGCCGTCCGGCGAGAACGCACCCGACGGCTCGATCTCGCTCGCGACCTTCAAGGCCCCGGCGAAGGGGCGTTTTCGCGAATTGACGATCGAGTATCTGAACCGCGAGGGGCTCGGCACCTTCCGGCGGAAGTGACGCGGACGCGGCAGCAGGCGCACAACTTGAACGGCATCCTCAATCCGGCGCCGGAGCGCTGCGTCCCGCAACGACGGCCGCCGCAACCAGGATCGCGAGCGAAAGCAAAAAGCCCGTGAGATTGGCCAAAAATCCGGACGCCGCTTCGATGTCATTGCCGACACCGATGCCGAGGCCGAGATAGGCGGCAGTCCAGATCACGCGACCAAGGATAGCAAAACCGACGAAGCTTACGAAAGAATACCGGTTCACCCCGGCAAACAAGCTTACGACCGAACTCAGGTGCGACACCAGCGTGCGCGTGAGCAGCACGGTAACACCACCCCAGCGAACGAAGAGCGACTGAACGCGCGCCTGCCGCGCGGGATTCAATCCGAGCCATCGGCCGCGCCGTCGCAGGAACTCCTGTCCGAGCCAAAGCCCAACCGCAAAGCCGACGAGGTCGCCGAGCACGGATGCTGTGACCGCGATCGTACCGGCCCCGAGCCAATCCATCTGCCCGGCGCCCACAAGCGATCCTGCCAGCGCAGTCGCGAGCCCGGCCGGCACCGGCAGGCCTAGCGCGCTGAGGAACAGGATCAGGCCGAGCACCGGATAGCCATAGACCAGCAATGCCGCCAACACCGCGTCGGTGTCGATCCCAAACCATGGCGTCGATTGCGCGCGGGCCGGAGCCGCGCTTTCGCGCGCCGTCTCCGCCACCGCGCGTTGCACCCGCTGCACATATTCGAACGTGGGGACGCGCTGCCGTTCGGCAAGCGACCTCAGGCTGGTATCGAGATCGACATCGGGCTGAAGCGTCAGACGCGCGACCAGCGAGTCCGCCGCAACGCCGTAATTCGCGATAACGTAGCGCAGCGTCATCCAGCCGCGCAGACTGCTGAGCTTGGGCGCGCCCTGCGCATAGGCCGACTGCAGCAACAAGTAGGATCGATACGTCCGCAGACCGAACCAGAGTGTCGGCAGCGCCGCAAGGACAAGCACAATGCCTGCGATGCTTCTTGCCCGTCTGGATCGAAAGTCGATCATGGGTTTGCGGCGGGAAACCCTAGTTCCCCGGCGGCGGCGGAACGTCGTCGAGGTCGGGCGAGGACGGCTTCTGGTAATTCTGATTTTGCTCCGCGCGCTCGAACATGCGCTGGAACGGGCCCTTGATCGCAGGCCGGAGCTGCGCGGAATCGTCCACCTCGCAGGAGCCGCCGACGCCGATCCGCGACTGCTCGCATTGCTGCAGGGTCGGGATGCCACAGGATCGCCCGCCGGATTCGTCCAGCAGGCAATACTGGGCAAGGGCGGACTGCGGGATGGCGAAGAGAAACAGAACAATGGCGAAAGCGCGCATATCGTGAGACACCTGCGAAAGTCGGACGCTGCGCTATAACACGTTCGTTGCGACTTCGCTTGCCCCTGCGGGACACCCTCCCGCGCAAGCGAGGGAGGGCATCGCCATCGCTTACCGGACCGGCACGGCGCGCACCGGCGCGTCGCTCCGCTCTGCGGGACCGAGATTGCCGTCGACATCCGAACCGAGTTCGCGATCCGACGGGAAGAACCGCTCCAGCACCGCCAGAATGGCGACACAGAGCGCGGCAAGACCCAGCGCGCCGGCCCAGTACGGAATGCCGAGCATGGTGTTGAGCACAAGCTTGCCGCTCGACACACCGAGCACGGATTTCGACAACGCGGGCTGCGCATAGGAATAGGCGACCGCACCGGCGAGGCCGCCGATCAGGGTGACGATCGCGTCGCGATAGCCCGCGCCGATCTGCGCCATCACGGTGCCGGGGCAGGCGCCCGCGAGCGCGATGCCCATGCCGAGGATGAGGCCGCCGACGATGTCGGCGCCGTACAGCGTCGCCTTCGGCGAAAGCTTGACGAAACCGAAGCCGTTCAGCACCGCGAGCACAACGGCCCCGGTCGCGACAGCGGTGAGAAACACCTTCAGCATGATGAAGTTGCGCAGTTGCATCTGGCCGACGATCACCCCCGGCTCGAACACGCGGGATTTTTCCAGCGCGAAGCCGAACACGACGCCCATCAGCAGGCCGATCAGGATGGCGGTGACGAGTGACATGACGTGTCTCCTTCGAAAATGGCTTCAGATGCGCCGCAGCGCCAGCATGGCGGTGACGATGCCGCCGGCGAACATGGCCGCGACCGCAACAATCGAGGCGACCGCGAGTTGCGCTGTGCCGGAAATTCCGTGGCCGCTGGTGCAGCCGTCGGCGAGCCGCGCACCGAACAGCATCAGGAAGCCGGCGATGAACGCCACGGCATAGCGGCGCGACGGGGAGTCCGAACCGAGCGCCCGCGCCCAGATCGGTGAGATCGCCTGCCGCTCTGCGCCAGACAGTTTCATCGAGGCGAAAGCGCCGATGGCAATGCCTATGACCAGCGCGACCTGCCACCAGTTCTTGCCGGTCGCAGCGACGTGGCGCGCGACATAGTCGATCTTCAGGATCGCGAGATCGGCGAAGGACGTCGCCAGACCGCCGACGGTAACATAGGACGACGATGCGCCCAGCGCGGTCTGGATCAGAAGAAACGCCGGTATCTGCAGGAGCCCGATCACGATGCCGGCGACATAGGGCGACCAGGATCTCGAGGTGAGCGAGAGCATGCGACGGCTCCTTCGATTGAGAAGAGCGGCCGGGGGACCGCCAACACTTTCAAATATCTGCATATGTTTGCCGGACCGATCTTGACCTGGATCAAGCGCACGGATGCCCCCCGCGCCCCGGTCCCCCGATGTACCGACCGGCGCAACCGATCTTCCGTATCTCCTGCCCGAAACACTGCACCGATTGCATCGGCGGGCGCGGCACGGCGATCGCTGCGCCCGCCGCCGACGCAATGCTGCGCCGGCGAACGGGCTGTTGATGCTGGTGCTTACGCCACCCGCTTGATTCCGGGCGGCTGCCACGTACCTGACCCGGCCGGCAGGATCGACGGCGGCGTGGTCTTCGGCCAGTAGAGCCGCATCACCAGATAGATCGGTCCGTCCGGCGCGGGCAGCCAGTTGGCCTCCTTGTCGGCGCCGGGCGATTTGCTCTGGATGTAGATCGGCAGCGAGCCGTCGGAGTTCGTTTTCATGCCGGGCAGCATCGGCGAGTTGATCAGATAGCGGTCGATCGGGTTATTGATCAGAAGCTGCGTCTTGCCGTCATACATCGTGAGCGACCAGAACGAATTCACCGGCGGCAACTGGCCGGCCGGGAACGTCAGCACGTAATTGTGCTTGCCGCCGTCCAGCGTCTGTCCGTCCATGTCCACGCGGGTGAACGGATACATCGCCTCTTCCGGTGAGTTGCCGTAGATACCGGCCTTGGCCGCGACCGCGCGTTTCATCCAGTCGCCGTTGTAGGTTGCGGCGTCGCCCGGCAGGCCGCTGACGCGCCAGCCATTGATGGCCTTGCCGGCATCGGCGACCGCTTCTTCGACCTTGCGCTCGCCCTGCTTCATGCCGAGCCCGACTTCGAGCTTCTCCTCGAGCGTGAGATCCTTGAAGTCGAAGGTCTTGCCGGGGCCGATGCCGATGCGAGCGAGCTCGGCGCGGATCGCCTTCTCGTTGTCCTGCGCCGGCGCGAATTGCAGCGCAAAGTCGAGATAGCGGAAGAAGTCCGTCTTCGCGAGCTCCTTGTCGAACTTCGGAAAATCGATTGCGCCCGCCGACGCCAGCATAGGCTGCTTCATATACGCGGACAGCGGCTGCACGTGATAGCCGGCCTGCACCTTGCGCACGTTGCCGATGTCGTCCGGGTTGAACAGCTGGGTGCGGAAGATGCCGAGCGACATCTGCGTGCCCGACCGGAACATCTGCTTGATGCCGGCGGGCATGGTGCCCTTCCAGTCGGGGCCCACCACCATGTAGTCGCCCGCTCCGCTGCCGGTCGCGCGGCTACCGATATAGCCGTAATTGTAAGTGTTGCCGTCGCAGAGCTGCACCGAGTAGTACCGCTTCGGATCGACCGAAGGTACCGAGATCACCATCGGTTCGGCGCGCAGGTCGAGCCACAGCATCGAATAGGGCGTATCGCTGTTCGGGGTGGCGACCGCGGTGTCCTTGTAGGTGAAGACGTTCGACTCGTTCTTGATCTGGTTGAACGGCGCCTTGTATTGCGACGAATTCCTGTCGATGACGAATTCGTACATCACGCCGTAATTCATCACCAGCGGCAGTCCGTAGATGAACCCTCGCTCGGCGATGTCCTTGGCCTCGAAGAACCGTGGGCGCCCGGTCTGCGCGAACGCGAGATATGGTTTTGCCACAGCGGCCGAGGCAGCGGCGCAGGCCGCCGAGCGCAGGAGGTCGCGTTTGGTCAGCATGAATAGACTCCCGATCAATGAATTGGTCCTGTGCGCACGCGTCCGGTTGTGCGGCGCCATCCTACATCTCCGCAGCCCGTTGCCCAGCTCGACGGCAATCCATGCAACACCATCGCCGTAACATTTTCGCGACCGGATGCGCGCATGGAAACACGCGCATCCTGTAGCGAGATGCCGCCAACAATGATTGCCATTTGCGGACAACGCAGCGCTAATTCCGGTCCTGCGGCCCGGTGAACGGCACGAACCGCACCGCGATGACATTGCGCGAAATCGTGTTGTCGGTCGCGGTCTTCTCGATCACAGTGAGCTGCTGGCCCCCGGATACCGGCCCGAGCGGCAACACGATGCGGCCGCCGACCTTGAGCTGATCGATCAGCGGCCGCGGCATGTGGCCGATCGCGGCCGTCACCACGATCGCATCGAACGGACCGCATTCGGGAAAGCCGCGATAGCCGTCGCCGATGCGGATCTCGACATTGTCGTAGCCCTGCTGTTTCAGAGCGGCCGCGGCCTGCTCGCCGAGCGGCCTGACGATCTCGACCGTGCAGACCTTGCGTGCGAGCCGCGCCAGCACGGCGGCCTGATAGCCGGAGCCGGTGCCGATTTCGAGCACGGTGTCATCCGGCTTCACCGCGGCAAGCTCGGTCATCAGCGCGACGATATAGGGCTGCGAGATGGTCTGACCGCTTCCGATCGGCAGCGGCCGATCGGCATGAGCCTCGGCGCACGACATTCGCTGAGGGATCAGCCGCTGACGCTCGACGTCGGTCATCGCCTGCAGCACGCGCTCGGAAATCGGCGGACCGGCGCGGGCATAGGCGCGAATGGTCGCGACCATGGCGGCGCGTTCGCGCACGCATTCGGTGGCGGGCGCGGCGAAAGCGGTTCCCGGCATCATCAGGATCGGCGCGAACGATGTCG
>CAVPJJ010000009.1:0-13086 GCA_963705405.1 uncultured Gammaproteobacteria bacterium
GCGAAGAGGCGCTGGCGCACACATCACGCAACAGCTGAAGCAACTGCTGCCGACCCGTCGCGCGGCCATCGATAATGTGATCGGTCACGGCTGGCGCCCGCTGCTTGTCCCGCCCAAGTCAACAGGTCTCCCCTCGCGGTTCATTCTACCGCATTTTCGACGTCCCCGGACAAGTGAGTGCCGCCGATATGAGGGGGGCCGGGCTCAATCGCAGTCGATTGGCGTTCCGGGGAGCACCGCCCTTTGATCGGGCGGGAACCTGTCTAACGCGACCTGCAACTGACGAGCCTCTTCCTCAAGCCCGATCCAGCGTAACTTGCGGATCAGCTTGATCAGTTCGGCCGATGTCGGCGGCTGCGACATGCCAAACTGCGACACTTCAAACGGCACCTGCGGTTTGCTTTCCATGAGCATTCTCCCGGTTGAGCTTTTTTGATCTTGTTTGCTGTGCCCCCCGTTGAGGCCCGCCGATCCAAAACGACGAAATCGGCCGCGCCGCATCACACCCGGCTACGTGCCAGGCCCCTTGCCGCCGCTTGTCAGAAATCGGTTCATGGAGCTCACGAATTTCTGGCTATCGGTGAAAAACTTCTGGCTGTCTTTCGACATCGTTTCCATGCGACGCGCCATCCATTCCTGGTAGGCCTTTGCAGCGTCCGGCAGCGTCTTGGCGGAGGACAGCTTGGTGGTGAGGTCCGACGCCAAATCCCGCTCCAGTTCGACGCGGGCCATCCAGTCCGCGTTTGCCTGCTCGAGCAGCTTGGAGAATTCCTTCTGCATGTCGGAAATCGCCTCGGTCTGCTCCTTCCCGAACTTGGCGAAGTCAGTCGGATTGAACATCGGCCATTTCATCGAGGGCTCGTTCGCTGACATGAAAGCTTCCTCCGTTACGCTCACGAGATATATTTTCTGAAGTCATATCGAAATTCGCGCCGCGTTGACCTTCCTCAAAAGAGAGCGTGAGGTGGTCAATAATGTTTGTGTTCGGGTGCTTCCGTTCGTGCCGCAAAAGCCACTTGCACAATACACCTGAAATGGACCCAAGGGATAGCCAAGGTCGTCGATTTTGGCCAAAGTGGCCGCAGACGGTCTCGCGCCAACAGAACGACGTGCGGATGATGGGTTTCAAACACGTGATAATTTTGTCCGTTGCGCTTGCGTGCATGGCATGGACGCCGACAACTCCGGTACCCCAGGCAGAGAGGGTACTGCTGCAGAGCAGCATGGCCTTGTCAGCCGCAGCGAAGCGCAAACAGCCGCGCTCCGCGCCGCCGAACACGGTCTATCGGCCAAGGCCGCACTTCGGAGGCCCTGCCGATCCGTCGTTTGGGCCCGATGGCAAGCCCTACAAGGTTCCGGAGTATCTCAGAAATCAATGCTACATCGATGAAGGCTATGGCCGCTTCTCGGCATGCAGCAGTTTCCGCTGAGCTCGGTTTCGTCGCATCCTCTCACAATGACATCTCAGCGATATTGTCTGCGATCGTCAGTTCTGCCTCCGTGGCCGCCAGGACTTGCTCAACCGACACGCCGGATCCCGTTTCCAACAATGTCGCGCGGCCCTGCGGGAGCGAAATCACCGCCATTTCGGTGACGATCAGGTCTACCGCTCGCAACGATGTGATCGGTAGCCGGCATTGCTTGACGATCTTCGCCTGACGATCTTCGCGCCGCCTCTTGCGGTGTGCTGCATCGCCACAACGACGCGCTTTGCCCCGGTCACCGGGTCCATCGCGCCACCCATACCCGGAACCATCTTGCCGGGGATCATCCAATTGGCGAGCCGACCCTGCTGATCGACCTGCAGGCCGCCGAGAACGGTAAGATCGAGATGGCCGCCCTGCGCACTGGCCTTTGCCGTGATGAGCTTGCCGATCCCGAACCCGGGAGCTGCCGTATCGTTGGCGATCACGACCAGATCGCGCTTGTTTTGGCGAACGATCTCGTCGCCGACTCGCTCGGGGCTACCCACGGCCATGAAGCCGCCGATCATCAGGCTCGCGCCGTCCGGGATCATCGCCAGGATTTTTCAGCCGAAATCGCTTGCATGTGCCTGTGCCCAATCAAGACCCGCTTTGCGAGTGTGCAGCATTCCGTGGCGACGCTCGACTATCCAAAATGGTAGCCGCGATGTCCGAAGGTTGCCCTTGAACCATCGGCTTTTCCGGCCGTACCGATCCGGCCGCGGCGGCGCCGCGCTCAAGCCCCTGCAATTGCGAAACTTTTTGGAGAGTTCTCAGATGCGATACGGCGTCCGTCCGCCCCTGCGGCACCAAGCTACGTAGTCCTACCTAGGGGCAATATCCAGCTTTTCCCCGATCACCCCCGCCGGAAGATGCAAATGCTCGATGCGCGAAGCATGGAGGGTATGATGAATGGTTCGTTCTACGATATTGACCGCGACGTCCATCTCAAGGTCGTCTTTGTCGCCCTGTGCGCCGGTATCGCAGTCATCGGCATCGCGTTGGCGCTGCACTGATCAGACCAGCTCGGCGCATCGCAAGCATTTGCGAGGTTGTTTTATGGCCAGAATGTTCAGAAAGGACCGGTATTATTGCGCGCTGTTCATCGCGCTGGCATCAGCACTGGTTGCGGAGACCGCACTGGCGGGCGCATTCGAAGACTGCACGCAATATTATCGTCCGCGGCTGAGGATAGCGGGCTGTAATGAGGTCATCCGCTCGCCGTCGTTTGACGCGGCCGCCAAGAGCACGGCCTATACGAATATCGCCGAATTGCGGACGCAAGCCGGTGCGCTCAAGGAAGCGATTTGGAATTTCGGTCAGGCGCTGCGCTTCGACGACGCGAACAGCCGCGCCTATACCGGCCGTGCGGAAGCCCGCACAGCGTCGGGAAATGTCGCCGGCGCGATCCGCGATTACGACAAGGCCATATCGCTCTCGCCCTCTGACAGCGTCAATTACATCGGGCGCGGCCACGCCTATCTGGTTCGCGGCAATGCCGATGCCTCGATCCGCGATCCTCACCGAAGCGCTGCGGCTACAGCCCGAAAGTGCGGTCGCGTTCAACAATCGCGGTCTGGCGTACCGGAAAAAGGGCGACACTGTGGCAGCGCTTGCAGACTACACGTCTGCCATCGCGATCCATCCGGCATACGCGCTGGCTTATGCCAATCGCGGCCGCGTGAAAGAGAGCATCGGCAAGACCGACGACGCGATAAAGGATTTTTCCGAGGCGCTGCGTCTCGACCCGTCGCAAGTTTCGGTGCGCGATGCGTTGAAGAAACTCGGCGCCCTCGATCCGGCGGAGCGCGAGAGTAATGCGCGGGTGCGCGAGGGCCGGACCCTGGTCGAGGTCAGTTGCGCGCCGTGCCATGCGGTTGGCACGCTGGCACGAGCCCGAACGCCAAGGCGCCGCCGTTCCACGAGCTTCAAAAGCGGTACGCCATGCTGTCGCTGAGGACGCCGATCACACGCGGACTCGCCGCGCCGCATGACGATGCCGCCGATTCAGGCCGACCGAAATGGAACTGGACGCGATCGTGGCCTATATTAACAGCCTCGGCGCGCGCCGCTAGACTAGCCGTCAGCCGCGCTCGCGCAAGATGCGCCGGATGACCTTGCCGGTCGTGGTCAGCGGCATCTCGTCGACGAACGCGATCTCGCGCGGATATTCGTGCGCCGACAGCCGCGTCCGCACGAAGTCCTGGATCTCGCGAGAGCGTCGCGCGGCGTCGTCACGCCCGGCTTCAGCACGACGAAGGCCTTGACGATCTCGGTGCGCAGCGGGTCGGGCTTGCCGACGACGGCGGCGAGCGCGACGGCCGGGTGGCGCGATCAGGCAATCCTCGATCTCGCCCGGCCCGATGCGGTAGCCGGACGAGGTGATGACGTCGTCGTCGCGGCCGACGAAGTGGAAATAGCCGTCCTCGTCGACGACGGCCCTGGTCGCCGGTCAGCATCCAGTCGCCGATGAACTTCGTCGCGCGTCGCCTCCGGCTTGCTCCAGTATTCGAGGAACATCACCGGGTCGGGCCGCTGCACCGCGATCTGGCCGATCTCGCCGGCGCGCCACCGGCCGCCCTCGGCGTCGATCGATCGCGACCTCGTGGCCGGGCACCGGCTTGCCGATCGCGCCGGCCGCGACACGCCGAGCGCCGCGCAGGACGACGAGCACGAGATTGCACTCGGTCTGGCCGTAGAATTCGTTGATCGTCAGGCCGAAGGTCGTCGCGTGCCCCAGTCGCAGCGTCTCCGCGCCGAGCGACTCGCCGGCCGAGCCGATCGTGCGCAGGCGCGAGCTCGTAGCGCCCGCGCGGCCTGGCGCCGCCGGCGCAGCATGCTGCAGCGCCGTCGGCGGCATGAAGGCGTTGCGCACGCCGTGCTCGCGCCATCAGCGCGAAGGCCTCTTCGGGGTCGAACTTGTCGAAGCGGTGCGGCCACCACCGGCACGCCGAGATACAGCGACGGCAGCAGCACGTCGAGCAGGCCGCCGGCCCAGGCCCAGTCGGCCGGCGTCCAGAACAGGTCGCCCGGCTGCGGGAAGAACTCGTGCGGCATCTCGACGCCGGGCAGATGGCCGAGCAGGACGCGATGGCCGTGCAGCGCGCCCTTGGGCGGGCCGGTGGTGCCGGAGGTGTAGATCATCAGCGCCGGATCGTCGGGCGCGTGTCTCCGGCGTCGAAGGAGTCCGATGCGCGCCTCGCAGCAGCGCGGCGAAGTCCGGCGGCGCCATCGGCCTCGCCGTCGGTCGAGCACGACCAGCTTCAGGTCCGGCGGCGTTCGCCGGATGCTGGCGAGCTTCTGCACGCCGGCGCGTTGGTGATCGAGCGCCTTCGCGCCGGACTTCTGCAGCCGGTATTCCAGCGCCTCGGCGCCGAACAGCAGCGCAAGCGGCACCGCGATGCGCGCCGAGCTTGTAGATCGCGATATGGGCGACCACCGCTTCCGGCGCCTGCGGCAGCAGGATCGCCACCCGGTCGCCGCGCGCCGACGCCGTGCGCGCGCAGCGCATTGGCCAGCCGGTTCGACAGCTGCTCAGCGCGCCGGAACGAAACGGTCTCGGTGCGGCCGTCGTCGCGCGCGTGAATGATCGCCGCGCGATCCGGATCGCGCTGCGCCCAGCGATCGCAGACATCGACGCCGATGTTGTAGCGAGCAGGAATCTTCCAGCGGAATTCGCGATAGAGCCTGTCGTAGTCGTGGATCGGAGGAAGCATCCCGGCAGCCTTGCGGGCCGCACGCTAGTCGGGCAAGGAGCCTGCGTCCAGCGATTGGTGCATTGTGATGAGCGATGGCAGCCCAAGTCATGTCAGTGGCGTCCGATGGCCGTAGCCGACTTGCGTGCGGTCTACGCGCTGTCGGTCCGCATCCACCCGGACTTTCCCGGAGCGCCCGGAGGTGTTCGCGGAGAAGTTCCGGCTGTTTCCCCGCGGCTGCTTCGTGCTGGACAATGCCGGCTCGGCGATTGGCGGCTATTGCTTCTCGCATCCCTGGCTAGCTGGGCCGCCACCCAGCCTCGACACACTGCTCGGCAAACTGCCGGACGTAGCGGCCGCGTATTTCATCCACGATCTGACCGTCGAAGCCTTCCTGCGGCGCAGGAATCTCGCATCCGTGCTGGTATCGCAACTGGTCCAGATTGCACGCGGCGTTCCGGTCGGCCGGATGACGCTCGTCGCGGTCAGCGGCAGCAAACCGTTCTGGACCCGCATGGAATTTCGCAGAACAACTGATGAGGCGATGCAGACCGCAGCGCGGTCAAAATACGGCGCAAGCGCCGTGCATATGGAGCGCGATCTCCGGTGATCCGCTAACGGGCGAGTTGTGCCGTGCGCTGATCGGGCGCGGCAAGGATCAGCGCCCAGAACACCTTGTATTTCGTATTGGGCACATAGACCGCGGCGATCCCCATCTGGGTCGCGCCCTTCAGCAGCATGTTCGCCTTGTGCGAGGGCAAGTCGCGCCAGCCTGAGAAGGCTTCGGCCAGGGTGTGATAGCCCGCGCCGATATTTTCCGCGCCGGTCTGTGCCCGGTAACCGGACTTGCGCAGCCGCTGCTGGAAATTGCCGGCGACATTGTGGTCGAGCTTGTCCTTGGTCGCCATGGCACGCGCCTGTTCCTCGGCCATGCGCATGAGCTTCGGATCCAGCGTAACATCGCCGAGCATGTTGTTGCGGCGGAAGCCCGAAATCATCGACGCCGCGGCCTGCGGATCGAGTTCGGCACCTGCCTTGGCCATGCTCTGATAGAACGACGGCTGCGACGGCAGCGGCTCGGTGGCGCAGCCGGACAGGGTCAGGCCAAGCCCGCACAGAAATACCGCAAACATCGGACGGGCGCCTGCCATAGCCATAATGTCCCCAATCCCCCGAATTGGCCGCAAAATGGTAACCAGACGGTAAAGTCCTCGGCCGGGTCCAAAAATCACCGGGCTTTCGGCTTTTTTTTGGCCTTCGGCCCCGGGACTGAAAATTCAGGTTCGGGTTCGGCTTCAGGCTCCGGCTCGGCTTCGTCGTCATCGGCGAGGCCCTCGATGTGAATGTGCCGGTGCGGATAGGGCATGACGATGCCTTCGGCCCGAAATCGCTCGAGAATCGAGAAGCAGATATCGCTCTTGATCCCCGGCCCGTCGCCGAGATTGCGGACCACCCAGCCGAGCTCGAAATTGATGGCGCTGTCGCCGAAGCCGGTCAGGAATACGGTCGGTGCCGGATGTTCCATCACATGCGGATGCGCCTTCGCGATCTCGAGCAGAATATCGCGCACCTTGGCGACATTGCTATCATAGGCGACGCCAAGTGGCACCGCGGCACGCGCGAAGGTGTCGGTATGGGTGCGGTTCTTCACCATCTGGGTGATCAGTTCGGAATTCGGAATGATCACGCTGGCACGGTCGCCGGTCTCGATCTCGGTGGCGCGGACATGAATGCGGCGGACCCGCCCCTCCTCTCCTTTCACGCTGATGATGTCGCCGACCCGGATCGGCCGTTCCGCCAGCAGGATCAGCCCGGACACGAAATTCGACACCACCGACTGCAGGCCGAAGCCAATACCAATCGAGAGCGCACCGGCAACCAGCGTGATCTTCTGGAAATCGACGCCGAGTTGCGCAAGCGCCAGCGAGATCGCGGCGATCACGCCGACATAACCGAAGATGGTCGAGACCGAATTCTGCAGGCTTGGATCGAGCGTCGTTTGCGGCAGAAGTTGCGTATTGAGCCACGCCTGAACCGCCCGTGTCGCCAGAATACCGATCAGGACGATGGCAAAGGCGATCAGAATCGTGGTGAGCGAAATCGACAGGTCGCCGATCCGGAAGCCGAAAGTCGCGTCCTTCAGCACGCCTACGAAATCCGCGGCGAAAATGCCCCACGGACCAAGCAGCGGCATCAACACGACCAGCACCAGCAGCAGCCGGATCACGGCGGACAACAGCGTACCGAGCAAGCCGATCGAGCGCGGTTTCAGTCCGAAGAAACTTGCGACCGCCCGCCCCCGCGGTGAGGACGCCGTCAGCACCTCGGTAAACAGCGCATCTATGAAGGTCAGGAGGATATAGAGCGCTCCGATGAGCCCGAGCGCAGCCAGGAAACGGCCGGCCAGGAACGCCGCCAAGCCGATAAATCCGGTGACCAGAGCGGCGAGAATCGCAATGGCGAGCAACCATCCCGCACTGCGGAGCCATCCGGCTGCAGCCACATCGTCGTCGAGCAATTCGCGATGACCCAGGAGAAACAGAAAGCGGCACAGCAGCGCTGCGATGACGGTCGCAAAAATGGCATTGGTCGCAATCGTGAGCGCCACCGGCGCGACTACGGTCTGCAGCAGCGCGCTTATCAGAATGACGGCGCCAAGAATGCGCGCGGCCCAGACGAGTTTCCGCGCGATCAGACGCGCCGTCTCTTCTTGCACCGGGAGCAGACGTCGATCTGGATCGCCGGGTGCGAACAGGCCGACGGCGACCCCCCGGCCGAACGCCGCAACGCCGACCGCGATCGCGAGCGTCAGGCCGATATTGCCGACACGCTCGGTCAGCAGGCCGAAGGCAGTCAGGATCAGCAAAGCACCCAATACGACCGCAGGCGCCGTGACAGTGACCCGAACAAGCGAGATCAGAGCGAAAAAGGATTTCGCGAAACGCGTACCGAGTTCCTTGGGCCGGAAGTCACGACGAACGAACCATCGAAGGAACAAGCCCGCGCAAAAGAAGAAGGCAAGCAGCGCGGTACCGGCTAAGGCGAGTTTCCAACGTGTGGCCGTGGCATACAGGTGATCCATCCAGCCCTGCGCCACCAGCACAATGCCGTTCCATGCGTCCGGCGCGGCCTTCACTGCTTGCGCCCAGAAAGCCGGATCGAGCGCACTCGACGTCCGTCCGAGCAATTGCTGAGTGAACAGCGCGCGGCGGCGTTCCGTGATCCGCACCGACAGGTTATCGGCGCGCAGCATCAGCAAGCGCGTCTGCTTAAGCGCGCCATCGAGCGCTGCCCGCCGCTCATCGAGGCGGGTACGCTCTTCGGTCAGGTTCGGATCTTCCTTCGGCTCGCCGTCTTCCGGAGCATCGCCAAGCTGCTTCAGCCGGGTCTCGACATCGCCAAGACGGCCTTCGAGCGAGGCGACGATCTCGCGCAAGTCGTCGCGGACCGGCTCCAGCCGACCCCGGTGCTGAACCAGAGTTCAAATCGCCGATATCGGCGCTGCGAAGCGACGTTTCGATCTGCTCGATCGCTTCCCGCAGGGGCTCGATCGCCGCCATTGTGCGCGATAGCCTTGGCCGCTTTGCTGCATCCGGTTGTGTTTCAACAGCGGGCGTCTGGGCGGCAGCTTTGGGCGACGGAGCGGCAGCTTTGGGAGCGAGGGTCCCGGCTTTGGATGTGGGAGCGTCAGCCTTGGGTGCCGCCTTATCTTGCGCACGGCTCGCCGATGGAACCGCGGCAGCCGCGGCGCAAACAGCCAATGCAATGAGCAAATGTCGGGACGATGCGGAAATCGACATCGGAACTGTCAGCCAGCGGAATCGGAAGGGATTGTGGCATGCTCGCCTACACAATCCCCCCATGCAAGCCGCCTGGCCCGCCGGTACACCTCGCCGTTGCGTCTCGACAGCACTTGCCAGCGCGCGTTGCCGGTCCGTTCACATAATTTCAAAGCGACCGCTCCACTTTTCGCCTGCACAGGCGCGATCACACGCGCCGCCACCGGCAGCGCCGGGCGGCGAGATGCCGCGATATAGATGAATTTCTCGTCCTCCCAGGGCACGTCCGCGGACTTGATGCGGCGATGCATGCGCGAGCGCGCCACCCGGCGCGAAAAATGGCACCAATCAGGCGCTTGGAGTGGACAGGCCAGCGCATGAGGACACGGCGCGACAAGATGCGCTCCGGCCGCGATCAGCCGGTCGCGGACGGTCAGGATGCGCGACCACCCGGCGGGCGTTCCCGGCTCGACCACGACCATCGTATCGCCGGTTGACTGCCAGAGCCGATCGATCAGCGGGCCGATCGAACTCAGGCTCCAGTTCGTCCAGAACGTAACTGAGCAAAACGAGGTCATGGCATCCCGGAAGAGCAACCGACGCCAGATCGGACGCAACCCAGTCGGACCGGCGAAGCGCAAAACCGGACAACAACGTTTCACCCCACGCGCGGATCGCGGCGCTGCTCTCGATCAGCGTTGCCTCCGACAGGCCCGGCCAGCAATCCTGTGCCGCGAGTGCCGCGGTGCCGGGTCCGGCTCCGGCGTCGAGCAAACTTCCCGGTGCAAAATTCGGACGCAGCTCCGCCACCGTATGGAGACTTGCGCGCACCGCGGCATAGGTCGCCGGCATGCGCACGGCGAGATAGGCGCGCGCCGCAAGATCGTCCGACAGATGCGCACGGCCGTCGCGCGTTTCGTCGCGATAGCGCTTGGAGAGACACTCGGCCGCCGCCTGCAAGTCGGCAAGCGCCACGCCTTCAAGGGCCTGGTCCACGGCAGCGCGGATTTGGGGAGGCAGTTCCATGACCCCGCACGCTAAACGCGGTTCGCGCGCAAGACCAAAGTCTCCCGCTCGAAGCAGCAGGCCAATGCGAGGGCAGCGGCCATTCTGCCGCACCGCCGAACCAGGCGCAGATCGTGACCTTGGAGCCGCCGCCGGCACACCGATGATGTCGCCGACCGAAACGGTGGCACCTTTCTTTTTGCCGTTGTTGCTTGCAATTGCAAATAATCCAGACTTCGTCTAATTGCTGCTTGGGAACGAGGCGTCCGACAACAGACCGGGAGGACATATATGAAAGGCAAGATCGCTCTCGAGGAGCATTTCGCCATTCACGATACGCTACAGGAATTCGCCGGCTTCCTGCCGAATGCCGTATGGGACGAGTTGAGCGCGCGACTGCTCGACATTCACGGCAAGCGCCTGAAGCAGATGGACGAACACGGCATCGAGATGATGCTGCTGTCGCTCAACGCGCCGGCAATCCAGGCGATCCACGATGTCAAGAAGGCCAATGAGCTGGCGAACAAGGCCAACGATTTTCTCGCCGAACAGGTGGCCAAGCGCCCCGATCGCTTCCAGGCGCTCGCAGCCCTGCCGATGCAGGACCCGGATCTCGCGTCGCGGGAATTGCAGCGCTGCGTGAAGGATCTCGGTTTCGTCGGCTCGCTGGTCAACGGTTTCTCGCAGGCCGCCGATCCGAGTGTCCCGATCTATTACGATCTCAAGCAATACTGGCCGTTCTGGGCGGAGCACGAAAAGCTCGACGTGCCGTTCTACCTGCATCCGCGCAATCCGTTGCCGCAGGACTCGCGCATCTATGACGGACATCCGTGGCTGCTCGGCCCGACCTGGGCATTCGGTCAGGAGACCGCGGTCCATGCGCTGCGGTTGATGGCCTCCGGCCTGTTCGACACGCATCCGAATTTGAAGATCGTGCTCGGCCACATGGGCGAGGGCCTGCCCTACTCGATGTGGCGCGTCGACAACCGCAATGGCTGGACCAAGGTGCCGCCGCAATATCCGGCCAAGAAGAAGCTCGCCGAATATTTCCAGGCCAATTTCTGGCTCACGACGTCGGGCAATTTCCGCACCCAGACGCTGATCGATGCAATTCTGGAGATCGGCGCGGATCACATCCTGTTCTCGACCGACTGGCCGTTCGAGAATATCGATCACGCGGCGATCTGGTTCGACGCGGCGACCATCAGCGAAAACGACCGTCTCAAGATCGGCCGCATCAATTGTATCAATCTGTTCAAGCTGAAGCTCTGACCCGCACCCGCTTCTTCGCCGGCCGCTTTTTCGCGGCCGGCTGCGCAGCGGCCCGGTCGGCGTTTTCCAGATTGAGAAGAATCCGTTTCAGCAATCTCTTGAGCGTCGCAACCTCGCGCTCGCTCAACCCCTCGATTGCGGCGTCTTCGTAGCGGACCGCGTAAGGCACGATCCTTTCCGCAAGACCGAGCCCGCGCGGCGTGAGTGTCAGGCTGAGCGCGCGGCCGTCGAGGCCGGACCTCCTGCGCACGATCAGGTTCTTGCGCTGCATCGTGACCAGAAGCCGCGACAGCGTCGACATGTCGACGCTTGTGCGTTCGGACAATTCGCTGAGCCGGCAATCGCCGTTGTTCCAGAGCTCGATCAGGACGCGCCACATCGGCAGTGTGACGTCGAACGGCTCGATGTCGCGTGAGAACATCAGCCCGACCCGCAGGCCGGCCCGGTTCAGGAGATAGGGCAGAAAATTCTGCAGATCGAGCTTGCGAGACATTTTTGGCGCGCCGGGACATTTGGAGGTCCTCGATAGGCGCGAAAGTTCTGTGGTTCAAGGACTTTCAACCTTCCTGCTGCGCACAATCTGTCCAATTACTTGCAAATGCAAGTTTTTGCTTGATGGCCCGGCACGACCGGACTAGGCTGCAAGAAAAACAAGATCAGGGAGACGAAACGTGACAATCGCTGCAACAGCCCGGACCGTGGCCGCCCCGAGCGTGCCGGAACTGCTGCGTCGCGCGGAGAAGATTGGCGCTATCGCCCGCGAACGCGCGTTCGAATTCGAGCAGGCACGTCAGGTTTCCTCCGATCTCGTCGACATGATGCGCGAACTTGAACTGTTCCGCATCATGCAGCCGAAGCGTTTCGGCGGCTTCGAATATGGTTACGACGTCTTCGTCGAAGCGGTGTCCGCGGTCGCAAGCGGCGACGGATCGACCGGCTGGATCTACAGCCTCGGCGCCGTGCACCCCTGGATGATCGCCTGCTATCCCGACGAGGCGCAGCACGATTTCTGGCGTGACAGTCTCGATACGGTCGCGGCCGTGTCCTACGCGCCGACCGGTAAGGCTGCGCCGGAGCGCGGCGGCTACAGGCTTTCCGGGCGCTGGAGCTTCGCGAGCGGCGTCGACAATGCGCAATGGGGCATCCTCGGCGGCATCGTGCCGCTTGCCGACGGACCCAAGCCCGGCTTCTTCCTGGTGCCGAAGGCCGACTACACCATACACGACGACTGGAACACCATGGGTCTCGCCGGTACCGGCAGCAAGACGATCGTTGTTTCCGACGCATTCGTTCCTGCGCATCGTATCGTCATGTTTTCTGAGATGCTGAGCGGTGAGACGCCAGGCGCCGCCGTCAATACCAACCCGATCTACCGGCAGCCGATGCTCGCCGTGGTGCCGCATTGTCTGGTGTCGCCTGCGCTCGGCATGGCGCGCGGTGCGCTGAAAGCGTTCATCGAGCAGGTCGGCAATCGCACAACGCGCGGCGCGGTCGCCGGCGGCAACAATCGCATGTCGGAATTCGCGACCGTGCAGCTTCGTGTCGCGGAAGCGACCGCCTCGATCGACGCAGCTCAACTGATGATCCACCGCGATCTGCGTGAGACCAGCGAAGCCGTCCACGGAGGTTGCCCCGTCGGCGTCGACATGCGGTTGCGCAACCGTTTGACGCATACTTTCGCAACCAAGCTTTGCGTGCAGGCCGTGGATGCGGTGTTCATGGCCATGGGCGGCTCCGCACTCGGCATGCAGCATCCGGTGCAGCGGTTCTGGCGCGATATCCACGCCGCAGGCTCGCACATCAGCCTGAACTGGGATGCGGTCGGCACCATGTACGGCCAGCACGCCTTCGGCCTCGAGCCGAAGGGACAAT
>CAVPJJ010000010.1:0-177711 GCA_963705405.1 uncultured Gammaproteobacteria bacterium
GCGAAGTCATGGATGCCGCAACCGCCCTGCGTATCGGGCTCGTGCACGAGGTCGTGGACGAAACGGCACTTCCCGCAGCCGCCGGAAAACTCGTCGACGCGCTGCTCGCGGGCGGACCCCGTGCGCAGGTCGAGATCGAGGCACTGCTGCGCCGCTTGAGCGGCCGCACAGACGCCGTGGACGCTGCCTTGCAGGGGGAACTGGCGCAATTGATCGCCAGGATTCGAGGCAGCGCGGAAGGCGCGGAAGGACTTTCCGCCTTCCTGGAAAAGCGCCGGGCGAACTGGCGCGACCCAGATTGATGCTGCGCCGGCTACTGATCGCCAATCGCGGCGAAATCGCCTGCCGCATCATGCGCAGTTGCCGCAGGCTCGGCATTCATTCGATCGCCGTCTACTCCGAGGCGGACAGCGGCGCGCTGCACGTGCGCTCCGCGGATGAAGCCGTCTGCATAGGCCCTGCGCCGGCGCGCGAGTCCTATCTTGATGCCGATGCCGTGATCCGCGCCTCACGCAAAACGCGTGCAGACGCGATCCATCCCGGGTACGGGTTTCTGTCCGAGAATGCGGCCTTTGCCGAGGCCTCCGAGGCCGCAGGTATCCGGTTCGTCGGTCCGCCCGCCTCCGCAATCCGCGCAATGGGCCTGAAGAACGAGGCGAAAGCAATCGTTTCAGCAGCCGGCGTGCCGATCGTGCCGGGGTACATGGGCGACGACCAGGACGATCGAGTGCTCAAGCGCGAGGCCGAACAAGTCGGGTTTCCGCTGCTCGTCAAGGCAGTCGCGGGCGGCGGTGGCAAGGGCATGAGGGTCGTGCGCGATGCCGCGGAGTTGAACGAGGCGATCCGCGGCGCCCGTGGCGAAGCGGAGAACGCCTTCGGTGACGGACGCCTGATGCTCGAGCGCTTTCTCGATCGTCCGCGGCACATCGAGGTACAGGTCTTTGCCGACGGTCACGGTAACTGCCTGCACCTGTTCGAGCGGGAATGTTCGGTCCAGCGCCGCTACCAGAAAATCATCGAGGAATCCCCTTCCCCGTTCATCAATGCGGAAATCCGCGCCGCAATGACAGCGGCCGCGGTGCGCGCTGCGAGCGCCGCGGGTTACCTCAATGCGGGCACAGTCGAGTTCATCGTGAGCACAGAAGGCAAGTTCTACTTCATGGAGATGAACACGCGCCTCCAGGTCGAGCATCCCGTGACCGAGGCGGTGACGGGGCTCGATCTGGTCGAATGGCAGCTGCTGGTCGCCTCCGGTGAGCGCCTGCCGCTCGCGCAGGACCAGATTCGCCAGCGAGGCCACGCCATCGAGGCCCGCATCTACAGCGAGGATCCACGTCGCGGGTTCCTGCCCTCGACGGGAAGGCTTCAGCGGTTTGCCTGCCCGCCGGAGGACCTGCACTGGCGCGTGGACCGCGGCGTCGAGGCCGGTGACGCCATCACGGTCCACTACGACCCGATGATCGCAAAGATGATCGCAAGCGGCCCCGACCGCGTCCAGGCGCTGGCGACGCTCAGGGATCGCCTCGCGCGTACGGCAATCTTCGGCGTCGCGACCAACCTGCCCCTGCTGCGCGAAATCGCTGCGCACGGCCAGTTCGCGGCGGGTGAAGTGGATACCGGTTTTGTCGACCGGGAGCTCGAGGTGCTGACACGCCCTGCTCCGCCTGCGCCCGAATCGCTGCTGCTAGCGGCCAGTCTTGCGCTGGATGAAACCCGCGAACTGGCCGCACGCGGCCATCCCGCTTCGCCGTGGATGCAGGGCGACGCCTGGCGCATGATCGGATCGGGCAGGCAGACGGTGGGGTTGCGCACGCCGACATTCATGCAAGTACAGGCTTCGCGCCAGGATGGCCGAGTAGAGATCCGGACACCCGCTGCCAGCCTGGCAGGCAGCGTGATGACTGCCACCAGTGATCATTACCGGGTCGATGCGGGCCGCGGGCCGCGCGACATCGACATTGATCCGGCACGGTGCCCAACTGCAGATCATCGGCGAGCGCGCGGACGAGATCGCGCTCGCGCCCGCCTGGCCATTCGAAAGGACGGCCGAGGATGCCGACGCGCATCCCGCGTCGCCGTTGCCCGGGCGCGTCGTTGAACTGCGCGTCAAGGCAGGCGATAACGTTGCCCGCGGCGACGTGCTCGCGATCGTCGAAGGCATGAAGATGCAGCACGCCATCAAGGCCGCTCGCGCCGGGACGCATCGACAAGGTGCTCGTGCGGGCCGGCGAACTGATTGACGCCGACACCGTGCTGTTTGACATAGAGTCTGTCTGAACAGCCGGTTGTTTTGCGCCGCAAGACCCGCTAACGTGCTGTCCCCATTGCATTGTCTGCACTATTGTTCGCAGGTGCAGTAAAGGGATACATGCAGCTTTCCAGGAAAGTAATTGCCATTACCGGCGGCGGCCGCGGACTCGGGCCGGGCCATGGCACTGGCATTCGCGGCCGAGGGCGCGCGAGATCGCGGCCCTCGACATCAATGCTGAGGACCTTCGGGAGACCTGTCGCGCAATGCAGTGCGCTCGGCGTGCGCGCGACGCCCTACCGGACCGACGTCACCGATGAATCGCAGGTCGTCGGCAGCATGGATGCGATCGTAGCCAACTCCGGCAGACTCGACGTACTGATCAACAATGCCGGCGTGACGCGCGACGCATTTCTGGTCAAGGCCAGGGACGGAGAAGTGCTCGGAAAGATGACACTCGCCCAGTGGAACGCCGTGCTGAACGTCAATCTGACCGGCGTATTCCTTTGCGGGCGCGAAGCGGCGGAACGAATGATCCGGCTCGGCAATGGCGGGTTGATCATCAATATCTCGTCGATCTCGCGCGAAGGCAACGCCGGCCAGACGAATTACTCCGCTGCCAAGGCCGGCGTGGCCGCGATGACCGTCGTCTGGGCTAAGGAGCTCGCGCGTCACGGCATCCGCAGCGCCGCAATCGCGCCAGGCTTCTGCGCGACCGATATCCTCGCCGCTATGAAACCCGAGATCGTGGCAAAGGTCACTGAAGCCGTACCATTGCGGCGGCTCGGGGACCCAGCAGAGATCGCCGCCACTGCGGTCTACATCGCCCGCGATGACTACGTGAATGGCCGCGTGATCGAAGTCGATGGAGGACTGCGCCTGTAGAGCGGGCCGCTGAGACAGGCCTCAAGTCCAGGCGACCTCTGTAAACTGCCGCCCGGAGGACACAAGATGAAGCTGGATCAAGTCAAGGCCGTCATCAGCGGCGGGGCCTCGGGCCTCGGCCTCGCAACCGCAAAGCGGCTGGTCGCCGCGGGTGGCAGGGTGACGCTTCTCGACGTACAGGACCAGGCCGGCCAGGCCGCAGCCGGCGCGCTCGGGAAATCCGCCCGCTACCGCGACTGCGACGTCACCAGCGAATCGATCGTCGATGCCACCGTCCGCGAGGCCGCTGATTGGATGGGCGGGCTGAACCTCGCGGTCTCCTGTGCGGGCGTCGCAACACCCGGCAAGCTTCTCGGCCGGGACGGCCCGCTGTCTTCCGCCGTGTTCCAGCGCGTTCTTGCAATCAACACGACCGGCACATTCCACGTCGATCGCGCGGCCGCTGCGATCATGCAGAGCAATGTGCCGGACGCGGAAGGCGAACGGGGCCTCCTGATCCACACGGCATCGGTCGCCGCCTTTGAAGGCCAGATCGGCCAGGTCGCCTATGCGACGTCGAAGGCGGCCGTGGTCGGCATGGTATTGCCGCTGGCGCGCGAACTCGCGCGTTTCGGCATCCGCGTTGTCGCGATCGCGCCAGGGCTGTTCCAGACGCCGATGATGGCCGGCCTGCCTCAGGAAGCGCAGGATTCGCTCGGCAAACAGGTGCCATTCCCGCCGCGCCTTGGACGGCCCGAAGAGTACGCGGAATTGGTTGCGTCCATCTGCACGAACACCATGCTGAACGGCGCGACGATCAGGCTGGATGGCGCCATCAGGATGGCGCCCAAATGACGTATCAGCGGAATCCGTTGTGGAGCGGTCTGATCACGGTATTGCTGCTGTCCGCATGCACTAGTCAGCCGCTCACAACGGGGACAGAGTCCGCCTCCACCGCCGGCATCAACATCCCGATCGATTACTACAAGCTCGGCAATGGCCTCAGGGTCGTGCTGTCGCAGGACGCGTCCGCGCCCACGGTCACTGTCGGCGTGTACTACCGCATCGGGTTTCGGATCGAGCCGCGCGACCGCACGGGTTTCGCGCATCTTTTCGAGCACCTGATGTTCCAGGGCTCGACCAGTCTCGGCAAGATGGAATTCGCGCGTCTGGTTGAAAGCAATGGCGGCGCATTCAACGGCTCCACGCGCCTCGACTACACGAATTACTTCGAGATCGTTCCTGCCCACATTCTGGAGACCATCCTGTGGGCCGAAGCGGATCGCATGAGTGGCCTCGCGATCACGCAGGAAAACTTGGTGAACCAGCAGGGCGTCGTCAAGAATGAGGTCAGGGACAACGTGCTGAACCAGCCGTATGGCGGCTTTCCATGGCTGTCCATGCCGCAGCTCGCGAACGAAAATTGGTACAACGCCCACAATTTCTACGGCGATCTGGCGCACATCGATGCCGCGACCCTCGAAGACGCGCGCGCATTCTTTGACGCCTACTACACACCCGGAAACGCCGTACTCGTCGTAGCAGGCGATTTCGACGCGACAAAGACCCGCGCATTGATCGAGAAATATTTCGCCACGCTACCGTCGCGCGCAGCGGTGGCGCAGCCCGATATATCGGAGCCGCCGCAGACCGCCGAAAGGCGCAAGTCCTACGTCGACCCGCTCGCGCCGCGCCCGGCACTCGCGGTTGCCTGGCATGTACCCGGGCGCGGCACACCGGAGCATTACGCATTTGGCCTGCTGGACCAGATCCTGCTGCAAGGCGAAGACAGCGCCTTGTGGCAGAAGCTCGTCCAGGAGCGTGGTTACAGCAGCAGCGTGGACGGAGGCATCAACCTCCTCGGCAACATGTTTAATTACGACGGCCCGATGCTGTGGACGTTGTATCTGATCCACGATTCGGCGGTCACGCCCAACTCGATCCTTGCAGACGTCGATGCGGAGATTGCCAGGATCAGGGACACGCCACCCGCGCAGGCCGAACTCGACCGCGCGCTCACCAAGATCCGCGCCGATCTTTACGATCTTGCCGGGTCGAGTACACGCTTCGGGCTGGTGGACCTGCTGGCAGCATTCGCCCTGTTCGACGACGACCCCGCCCGCATCAACCGGATCGAATCGGAGTTCCGCGCCATCAGTCGGCGATGATCTCGAATGTCGCGCGTAGTTACCTGAGGCACAGCCAGAGGAGCGTGCTGATCGTCGAACCCGGAAAGACCGCCGGAAGGAGCGCAGCCATGAGGCGATTCATCGGCATTGCGCTCGTGCTTTTCGCGTTTGGCGCTCAGTCGGAAGGCCGTGAACTACCGCCCGCTCCCGGGCAGCCCCGCGACTTCACGCTGCCGGAGCGCGAAACGCTGCGGCTGGAGAACGGCCTGTCGCTGACCTTCATCGATTACGGCTCGGTGCCCAAGGTGACGATATTCGCCGTCGTCAGGACCGGCAATATCGACGAAGGCGAATCAACCTGGCTCGCCGATGTTGCCGTCGAGATGCTGAAGGAAGGCACGGCCACGCGCGCAGCCGGCGATATCGCACGCGCCGCCGCCGAAATGGGCGGCGCGTTGAATGTCAGCGCCGGCGCCGAGCAGACTTCGGTCGGCATCTCCGTACTGTCGGAGCACGCCACCGAGGCGGCGGATCTCGTCGCCGACGTGCTGCGCAACCCGCGCTTTCCGGAGTCCGAACTGCCGCGCGTGATCGCGAATTTCGAGCGCAGCCTCAGTGTCGCGCGCTCGGAACCGGACTCCATGGCTGGCGAGGCCCTCGCAAGACTTGTCTACGGCGATCACCCGTTCGGGCGCGTGCTGCCCGCGCCGGGACAACTCGAGACCTACGACATTGCTGCCGTGCGCGCGTTCTATGAGCGCAACTTCGGTGCCATGCGGACTCATGTCTATGTCGCCGGCCGTTACGACCGCAGCGCACTCGAGGCCGCCCTGCGCCGGGCATTCGGGGACTGGCGCAAGGGCCCGCCGCCTTCGGACCTGCCGCCGAGGCCGAGCGAAGTGCTGCAAGTCGAGCTGATCGATCGACCCGGCGCGCCGCAGTCTTCGCTCCGCATGGCAGTTCCCATACCGGATCCTGCAAGCGCGCTCTATTTCCCGACCACGCTGACCAACAGCCTGTTGGGCGGGACATTTACCTCGCGCATCACGACCAATCTGCGCGAGGACAAGGGTTACAGCTATTCGCCGGATTCCTCGATCAGCGCGCGCCGCGGCAATGCGTTGTGGGTGATGTCGGCGGAAATTACGAGCGAGCACACTGCAGCGGCGATCACCGAGATCTTCCACGAGATCGACCGCCTCCAGCGCGAGCCACCGGCCGCGGATGAACTGGATGCGGTCAAGCGCTACCGCGCCGGTATTTTCGTGATCGGTAATTCCTCGCCGAATGGCGTACTGGGACAGCTTGCGTTCATGGACCTGCACGGCCTGCCGCCGGAATTCCTGACACATTGGGTCGCCAACATGTATGCGGTGACGCCGGAGCAGATAAGCGAAATTGCACGGCGCTTCATCCAGCCTGCGCGCATGACCATCGTGGTCGTCGGCGACCTGGAAACCATTGCAGATGGCATCCGCGCATTGCCACAGCTGCGGGGGGCCCGCATGCCATGACAGATCGCGACGTCATGGAATACGACGTCGTGATCGTCGGCGCCGGCCCGGCCGGCCTTGCCACAGCCATCCGCCTCAGGCAGTTGAAGCCGGAACTGACCGTCTGCGTGCTGGAGAAAGCCGCCTCCGTCGGCGCGCACATGCTCTCGGGCTGCGTGATGGAGCCCGCTGCGCTCGATGCGCTGCTTCCCGCATGGCGCAAGACGCCACCGGCAATCTGCGTGCCGGCAAAACGCGACGAGTTCTGGTACCTCACGCGGAAGTCGCGTTTTCGCATGCCAAACCCGCCCCAGATGCACAACCGCGGCAATTTCATCGTTTCGCTGTACCTGCTCGTGCCCTGGATGTCGCATGAGGCCGAGGCGCTTGGCGTGGACGCATTTCCCGGCTTTGCGGCGGCCGACGTGCTGTTCGAGGACGGCCGCGTTGCCGGCGTGCGCCTGGGCGATATGGGGCTCGACAAGGAAGGAAAGCCAGGTCCGAACTATGCTCCCGGCGCCGACATCCGTGCCAGCACGACGATCCTCGCCGAGGGCTGCCGCGGCAGCGTCACCAAGAAAGTCATTACCCGGCTGGAACTCGATGCGGGCTGCTCGCCTCAGACCTACGGCCTCGGCTTCAAGGAACTGTGGCAGTTGCCGCCCGGGCGCGCCGAAGCCGGGCTCATCCAGCACACGATCGGCTGGCCAGTGGACAACCGCACCTATGGTGGCAGCTTCGTCTACCACCTGGACCAGGATCGCGTGTACGTCGGCTATGTGGTCGGGCTCGATTATGAAGACCCGCGCTTCGCGCCATTCGAGGCATTCCAGCAATTCAAGAACCACCCTCACACGCGGCGTCTGCTGGAGGGCGGCGAGCTCCTGTCCTACGGCGCCCGAACGATTGCCGCGGGCGGCTGGCAGTCGCTTCCCCGCATGGAAGCGCCCGGCTTGATGCTCGTTGGTGACGCCGCGGGCACGCTCAATGTGCCGAAAATAAAGGGTGTGCACCAGGCGATCCGTTGTGGCGTCCTGGCAGCGGAACAACTGGCGGAGCACGGTGCAACGACAGGCTTTGACGCCCGCTGGCGCGCCTCGGAGGGAGGCCGCGAACTTAGGCGCGTGCGCAACATCAAGCCGGGCTTCCATCGCGGACTCTGGTTCGGGCTCGCGAATGCGGCCTTCGAAACCCTCGTGGCCGGACACAGCCCGTGGACACTTTCGCATACGGAAAACCACCTGGCCCTGCATCGCCTCGGGGACGGCAAGGCGCCCGTCCGCGACTGGGGCGAACGCGAGCTCCCGCCGCGCGATCGCGTAAGTGCCGTGTTTCACGCCGGTAATGTGCACGACGAGAACCAGCCTGTGCACCTGAAGGTTGCGGATACCTCAATCTGCGCTACCCGCTGCGTCACGGAGTTCGGCAATCCCTGCGAGAGATTCTGTCCGGCCGGCGTCTATGAAATGGTGGACGACGGCAAAGGCGGCCGGCGCCTGCAGATCAACGCCGCAAACTGCGTGCATTGCAAGGCCTGCGACATCAAGGACCCCTACGGCATCATCACCTGGACCGCGCCGGAGGGCGGGTCTGGCCCCAACTACCAGAATCTCTAGATGAGCGCCGAGAAGCCGATCTGGACGCCTTCACTGCTCCGAATTGCGGATGCAAACCTGAGCCGCTTCATGGCCTGGGCCGCTGCGCGCGGTGCGCCCGCCGGTGACTACGCGGGCTTCCATCACTGGTCGGTCGAAGAGCGTGCGGCGTTCTGGGAACGGTTATACGAGTTCGCGGATGTTGTCGGCAAGCGCAGCGGGCCGGTGCTGGTGGACGGCGACCGCATGCCAGGCGCGCGCTGGTTTCCGGAAACGAAGCTCAATTTTGCCGAAAACCTGCTGCGCGGACCGGATGCCGAACCCGCGCTCATTTTCCGCAATGAGCGCGGCGCACGCCGCCAGCTGAGTTGGCAGGAACTGCGCAATGAGGTTGCACGAATCGCCGACGGGCTGCGTGCCTCAGGCGTGGGCCCAGGCGATCGCGTCGCAGCCTACCTGCCAAATCTTCCCGAAGCGGTGATCGCGATGCTGGCGACGGCAAGTATCGGCGCCGCCTGGACCTCCTGCTCGCCCGACTTCGGCATCAACGGCGTGCTGGATCGCTTCGGACAGGTCGCACCCAAGGTCCTGTTCACCGCGGACGGTTATTTCTATGCCGGCAAGCTCATTGACTCGCTTGCGCCCGTCGCCGGCGTGCTCGCGAAACTCCCCTCCGTATCCCGCGTCGTGGTCGTACCTTATGTCCATGAAGATCCTGCGATCAGCACGCTTGCCAATGCCGTCTTGTATGCCCGGTTCGGGCGCGAAGCCGCACCGCTGACATTCGAGCAGCTGCCATTCGACCATCCGCTCTATGTACTTTATTCCTCTGGCACTACCGGCGTCCCCAAGTGCATCGTCCACGGCGCCGGTGGCACGCTGCTCCAGCACCTGAAGGAACACCTGCTGCACACGGACGTCAAGCCCGGCGATCGCCTGTTTTTTTTCACGACCTGCGGCTGGATGATGTGGAACTGGCTTGCGAGCGGGCTCGCTGCCGGTGCGACCCTCATTCTCTACGACGGATCGCCCCTTCATCCCGGACCGGGCGTACTCTGGAAAATTGCGGCCGACGAAGGCATCACGATTTTCGGCACGAGCCCGAAGTACCTGGCTGCTCTCGAGAAGTCAGGCTACCGCCCTCGCGATCGCCACAGTCTCTCCGTGCTCCGCACGATGCTCTCGACCGGATCGCCGCTGGCGCCGGAGCAATTCGACTTTGTCGCCAATGCGATCGGCGCCGACATCCAGCTTGCCTCGATTTCAGGCGGAACCGACATCGTCTCCTGCTTCGCACTGGGAAACCCGTTGCTGCCAGTCTACCGGGGAGAGTTGCAATGCTGCGGCCTCGGCATGAAGGTAGAGGTCTGGGACGCACAGGGTCACGCCATCACGGAGGAGCGAGGCGAGCTCGTCTGCACGGCGCCATTTCCCTCGATGCCGCTCGGGTTCTGGAACGACCCGGACGGCAGCCGCTATCGCGCCGCCTACTTCGAACGCTTTCCGGGCGTCTGGCACCACGGCGACTACGCGCAGTTGACGCAGCGCGGCGGTCTCGTGATCCTCGGGCGTTCGGACACGGTACTGAATCCCGGCGGCGTGCGCATCGGCACCGCGGAAATATACCGGCAGGTCGAGCAGCTCGACGAGGTGCTGGAAAGTGTGGTCGTCGGCCAGGACTGGCAGAACGACGTGCGCGTCGTGTTGTTCGTTCGCCTGCGGGAAAGCATGGTCCTCGATGATGCCCTGCGAGACCGCATACGCCGGCAGATCCGGGCCAATACGACACCGAGGCACGTGCCGGCCATGATCCTTCAGGTGCCGGAAATCCCGCGCACCATCAGCGGCAAGATCGTCGAACTCGCCGTACGCGAGACGATCCACGGCCGCCCGGTGAAGAACACCGATGCGCTCGCCAATCCTGCTGCACTCGACCACTTCCGAAACCGCGCGGAACTCCGGGTCTGACGCGCTTGCCGGAATCCGTACCGCTTACCGAGCGATGCCAGACGCTGCTCGCGGCACAGGGCCCCGCACTCGACGACGCGCAGCGCCAGGTGCTGCACCGCCTTGAGGACCTGCGCCGGCATGAGGATGTGCAATCACCACTCCGGCAGGTGGCCGGCGAAAGTGCCGCAAGTACGCGGCTGCTATGCTTCGACGAGTTCGCGGGCTGCCGAATTCGAGCGCATGGCGGACGGTCCCGGCGCCGCGCATGTCGACGTCGAGGTCGCGCGCTGCTACCACACGGTGCTAGTGAGCCGTATCCCTGTCATGGACGCAAGCCGGCTGCACGAGATGCAGGGGCGCGAGTATCTCGCCAGGCCGCATCAGCCCTGATGAGTCAGACCTTGCCATCCCCTCCCGGCGGCAATGGCTCTCCCATCCGGTACACCGCGATGATCCGGTGGCTGACAGTGTCCCTCAGGACATTGAACCACTGGCCGCAACCGAAACTGTGGCACCAGCGCTCGGCAAGCGGGCCCCTGGGATTATTCCGGACGAACAGGTAGGCGGCCCAGGCTTCGTCGCTGCAATCCGGCGGCGGCCGGACGATATGCGACTCTCCGCCATAGGTGAACTCGGGCTCGTCGCGGGTTCCGCACCAGGGACACTCGATCCGCAGCATTTCGGTATCCTACCGAGTAGATCCGATGCCGCGCTATTCCTTTCCCGCCCTCGCCCTGCACGCCCTGCGCGACCACAAGCGCTGGCCGCGATCACTGCACCGCGTTGACCCGAAGCCGGCATACGACGCGGTGATCATCGGCGGCGGGGGCCACGGTCTTGCCACGGCGTACTTCCTCGCGAAGCAGCATCGCATGCGCCGTATTGCGGTGCTGGAGAAGGGCGCCATTGGCCAGGGCAATTCCGGCCGCAACACCCAGGTAGTACGCTCCGACTACTACCACCTGCCGAGCTCGAAATTCTTCGAGCGATCGCTCAGCCTTTACGAGGGCCTGAGCCGGGAACTGAATTACAACGTCATGTTGAGCCAGCGCGGCAAGATCGACCTCGCCCACAGCCCGCACGACCTGGAGATGCAGCGCCGTACGGTGAATGCGATCCGCATGAATGGCGTCGATGCGGATTTGCTTACGGTCGACGACCTCCATCGGCTGGAGCCGGCGCTGAATTTCAACGGCCGCTATCCAATCGAAGGCGGCTCCGTACAGTGGCGCGGCGGCATCGCGCGTCACGACGCAGTCGTCTGGGCATTTGCGCGCGCGGCCGGTGCGCTCGGTGTCGACATAGTGCAGCACTGCGAGGTCACCGGATTCCTGCTCGGGAGCGATGGCGTGGCAGGCGTCGATACGACTCGCGGCCGCATTTCCTCCCCCCGCATCTGCATGGCGGTCGCGGGCCATTCCAGCGAGCTCGCACGCCTGGCCGGAATCGCGCTGCCGATCAGGAGCATGGCCCTGCAGGCGATGGTCACCGAGCCGGTCAAGCCCATGCTGCATCACGTGCTGATATCTCCGCTGGTCCATGTCTACATCAGCCAGTCGGATCGCGGGGAAATCGTCATTGGCGGTGGCGCAGACGCCTACCATTCCTACGCGCAGCGCGGCGGCCTGCCGCTGCTCGAAGCAAACGCGCAGGCGACCGTCGAATTGTATCCATCCCTCGGACGCCTGCGCGTCATGCGCCAGTGGGCCGGCATCGTGGACATTACGCCGGACACGAGTCCCATCATGGGCCTGACGCCGGTGCGCGGACTCTACATTAGCGCCGGCTGGGGCACGGGCGGATACAAGGCCATCCCGGCGGGCGGCGAGACGATGGCCTGGACGATCGCGAATGGCCGCCCGCATGAACTGATCACGGCGTTCGGGCTCGGGCGCTTCGCAAGCGGTGCACTCGTCGACGAAGGCGCGGCATCCGGAGTGGCACACTGATGGCTGCCCGGTCCAATGGCGCCGGATATCGACTCGCCGTCGGCGGCCGCATCGACCGCGCGCATCCATTGTCATTCCGATGGAATGGGGAGACGGTTTCCGCTTTCGCCGGAGACACGATTACCTCGGCGTTGCTGGCGAATGGCGTGCGAATCGTCGGTCGTGGCATGAAATTCCACCGGCCGCGCGGAGTCCTTTCGGCGGGCATCGAGGAGCCCAATGCGCTCGTGACGCTGGGCGCCGGTGCCGAAATCGAGCCGAACGCGCGTGCGACGATGATTCCCGTGCGCGAGGGGCTCGAGGTGCTGGCGCAGAACTGCTGGCCGCATGTCGAGTTCGACCTGGGGCGCGTCTTCGATGCCACATCGCCGCTGTGGCCGGCGGGCTTCTACAGCAAGACGTTCATCTGGCCGTCATGGCAGGTCTACGAAGGCATCATCCGCAGGACCGCCGGGCTTGGGCCGGCACCCGCCCTTCCCGACCCCGCCCGCTACGACGCGGTCAACGCCCATTGCGACCTGCTGATCGTCGGTGCCGGACCCGCGGGACTGCATGCCGCCGCCATCGCGGCCCGGGCCGGCAGGACCGTGATCATGGCCGAGCAGGACTTCGAATGCGGAGGCGAGTTGCTCACCTCGAAAGTGCTGATCGCCGGCCGGCCGGCGATGGACTGGGTCGAAGACATAGTCTCGGAGCTCAGGTCGCTGCCGCACGTCAACTTGCTCACGGCGACAACAGCCTTCGGACTCTACGATCATGGCAATGCGGGCCTGCTGCAACGGCTCGATGTCGACGGCAGGGATCGCGCGGTTCGGCAGCGTTTCTGGCGGGTGCGCGCCGGGCAGACGCTGCTGGCCACGGGCGCAATCGAGCAGCCGCTGGTGTTCGAGAGAAATGATCTGCCGGGCATCATGCTCGCCGGCAGCGTGCGCCAATATGCCAATCGCTATGCCGTCGCCGTCGGGCGGCGCGTCGCATTCGCGACCAACAACGACTCGGCTTACCTGGCGGCACTCGATCTCTCCAACGCCGGCATCGAGGTGCCGCTGCTGGTCGACAGCCGCGCCGACATACCCACGGCGCTGGCGAGCGCGGTGCAGGCGCGTGGTATCGAGATTCGCGGCAATACTGTCGTAACCGGGGCATCCGGTGGCAGGAATCTCCGGTCGCTGCAATTGGGCAGGCTGAATACCGACGGCTCGGTCACCGAACTGATTGAGATTGCCTGCGATGCCGTCGGCATGTCCGGCGGCTGGTCGCCGGCCGTGCACCTTTTCTCGCAGGCGCGCGGTGCGGTGGAATTCGACCAGCCACGCCAATGTTTCCTGCCACGACAAGGAACCGCGCCGGTGCTTGTGGCAGGTGCCTTGACAGGCGCGACCACGCTCGTCGAAACGCTGGCTAGCGCAGCGGATGCGGTCGGCGCCCAGGGAAGAGCCGCCACGATTCCCGCAATCGAGGAGTCGCGGCTGGAATGCGGTGTCGGTCCCCTGCGCCGGACGCCGGCCGGACGCAGGAACCGGCAATGGCTGGACTTCCAGCATGACGTGACGGTTTCCGACATCGAACTGGCGATTGCCGAGGGCTTCGAGCACATCGAGCACCTGAAACGCTACACAACTGCCGGGATGTCCGTGGACCAGGGCAAGACCAGCAGCCTGAACACGCTGCTGACCGTTGCTGAACTCACTGGCAGCAATGCGAACAGTATCGGCCCGACGACATTCCGGCCGCCCTACTCGCCCGTCACGCTCGGCGCGCTGGCCGGGCGCCAGACGGGTGGTCGCTACGCGCCGAGGCGCCTGCTTCCGGCACATGCCGAGCATGTTGCATTGGGCGCGCACTGGTGGGAGGCCGGCGGCTGGATGCGCCCGGCCTGCTATCCGCAGGCCGGCGAGTCGGTTCACGACGCGGTCCACCGCGAAGCCCTGACGGTGCGGGGTACGGTCGGGATCTTCGATGCCTCGCCACTCGGCAAGATCGAGGTCACGGGGCGGGACGCAGCGCGGTTCCTGGATCACTTCTACATCAATGACGTGCAAACCATCGAGCCTGGCAGGATCCGCTACGGCCTCATGCTGAACGAGAACGGTGTCATCATCGATGACGGCACGATTGCGCGGCTCGGGCCGAGCCAATATGTCGTTACAACGACCAGCGGGGGTGCAGGCCGCATCGCGCAGTGGCTCGATGAATGGCGCCAATGCGAATGGCCCGCTCTTGAAGTCTTTGCCACCCCAGTCACGACGCAATGGGCGACCATCGCCGTCTCCGGGCCGCGCGCCCGCCAGCTCCTGCAACGACTGGATCCGGACATCCCGGTGGATCGCGATTCGCTGCCACACATGAGGCTTCGCGAATGCCATATCACCGGCGTGCCCGCTCGACTCTATCGGGTCAGTTTTTCCGGCGAACTCGGTTACGAAATCAATGTGCCGGCCCGCCACGCTGCTCCGATCTGGCGTTCGTTGCTCGCAGCCGGCGTGGATCTCGGTGTCGTGCCCTATGGCATCGAGTCCCTGCTCTTACTCCGTCTCGAAAAAGGGTTCCTGCACGTCGGCGTCGATACCGACGGCACGACCACGCCCGGCGATGTCGGATGGGGCGAGATTGCCGCCAGGAAGAAAGCGGACTTCATCGGCAGGCGATCGTTGAGCCGCAGCGAGAATTTGCGCTCTGACCGCCTGCAGATCGTGGGGCTTGTCGCCGAAGATCCCCGGGTGCTGGTTGCGGGCGCGCATCTGCGCCTTCCCGGCACCAGGGAGGGCAGCGACGGCTGGGTGACGTCTGCGGCCGTGTCACCAACGCTTAGGCGCCCCATTGCGCTCGCCATGCTGCATGGCGGCCGCAACCGCGTTGGCGGAGAAGTGACCGTGCACAATCTGGACCGCCGCTGCAGAGCAACAGTCGTGACTACCGCCTTCTACGACCCGGAAGGAGTGCGCCTGCGTGCCTGAGCTCATCATCCCGCTGCCGCCCCGCGCCTCGGTCAGACTGCAGGTGTACGCCCGCGCGCTTCCGGTCGCGGCGACCGTTCTCGGCGGCATTGCATTGCCCGCGCTGCCCAACACATCGACCGGGGATGATCCCGTCATCTGCTGGATTTCCCCGGATGCATGGCTCATTCAGTCCGCGTGCGATGGCGAAGAGCTGGCGGCGCGACTGCGATCTGACTGCCTGGAACTGCCGAGCGCGGTCACCGACTTGTCCGATGCCCTCGTGAGCTTTGCGATAGACGGCACCGACGCCGCGGCGGTATTGGCGCGCGGATGCGGGCTCGACCTGCGCCCCGCCACCTTTCCGGTTCAATCCTGTGCCCGAACACGCCTGGCGCAGTTGCCGGTGCTGATCCGCAGGACCGCGACGTTGCGCTTCGAGCTGGTGGTCGATAGTTCGGCTGCCCAGTATCTGCAGGACTGGCTGGTGGATGCGGCGGCCGGCATCGGCTGACGTCCACGCTACAATCCGCCGATGGAAATGCTCGGTCTGCCGGTCTTCTGGGTCGAGCTGGGCGCGATCATCTGGATTAACCTGCTGGTTTCGGGCGACAACGCCGTGATGATCGCGCTGGCAGCGCGGTCGCTACCTGCCCGGCAGCAGAAGCTCGCAGTGTTCTGGGGCAGCGCGGCGGCTGTGGCGCTGCGGGTGCTTCTGACGCTGTTCGCGGCGGCGTTGCTGGCGGTCCCGTGGCTCAAGCTCGCCGGCGGCGCATTGCTGCTGTGGATCGGCGTCCGGCTGCTCGTAGAGAAGAAAGAAGACATCGACGTTTCGGCCAGCGACAAGCTGTGGACCGCCGTCAGGACCATCCTGATCGCGGACCTGATCATGAGCCTGGACAATGTGATTGCTGTCGCCGCCGCGGCAAACTCGGTCGGCTCCGCCCCGGAGTTCGCCACCATGAAATATGTGCTGCTGGTGCTCGGTCTCGCGATCAGCGTCCCGATCGTAATCCTTGGCAGCGTCATGATGCTGAGGATCATGGAGCGTTTTCCGGTGATCATCGCGCTGGGCGCTGCGTTGCTCGGCTGGATTGCCGGCGAGATAATGGTGACGGATCCGGCGATCGCCGGGTGGGTTCAGCTGAATGCCGCCTGGCTGCACGAGTGGCACGCTGCGCCCGTGGCCGGGGCCTTTTTCGTCACCGCATTCGGCCGCTGGAGCATGTGGAAAATCTGATTGTTCTTCAGGAGCCTTCACGCAGGTAATCGTCAGTCCGGTTGAGCCAGTCTTCGCGCGGCGGCGAAAAGACGTCGACGTCCAGCGTGTCCTCAAGTGCCTCCGCTGCATGGGGCAGGTTCGGGGGAATCACCAGGACCTCGCCCGCGCCCACGATGACTACCCTTTCGCCTTGCTCACCGAGCAGGAAGCGCAGCTTGCCAGTCACGACATAGGTGATCTGTTCATTGTGGTGCGAATGTCGCGGGACGTCGTCGCCCTTTTTCAGGACAATCTGCGCGATCATCATCCGCTCAGCTGATATCAGCCTTCGGGTGATGGTGCCCTTCAATGCTTCCTCGGGGATGTCGGCCCATTGGCGATGTTGCAAACCCGGATGTTCGGTCATTGCCTGGCCTCGTTTCCTGCATCAGATGACGCCGCGCCGCTCCTGGTCGAGTTCGATCGATTCGAACAGCGCGCGGAAATTGCCCTCGCCGAAACCCTCATTGCCCTTGCGCTGGATGATCTCGAAGAATATCGGGCCGATCACGTTCTTCGTGAAGATCTGCAGCAGGATGCCTTCCTTCGCGCTGCCGTCGATCAGGATGCGCCGCTCCTTCATGCGCGCCAGCTTCTCGCGGTGGCCGGTCACCCGGGCCTCGACGCCATCGTAGTAGGTGTCCGGCGTGTCCTGGAACTCGACGCCATTGGCCCGCAGCGCATCGACGCTCCGATAGATGTCGTCCGTGAACAGCGCGATGTGCTGGATGCCTTCGCCCTGGTATTCGCGGATGTATTCCTCGATCTGGCTCTTGTCGTCCTGCGATTCGTTGATCGGGATCCGGATCTTGCCGCAGGGGCTCGTCATTGCGCGGCTGAACAGCCCGGTCTTCTTTCCCTCGATGTCGAAGTAGCGGATCTCGCGGAAGTTGAACAGGCGCTCGTAGAAACCCGACCAGTAGCTCATGTTGCCGCGCTTGACGTTGTGCGTCAGGTGGTCGATCAGCGTCAGCCCCGCCTCGCGCACCTGCCTGCCGGGCTCCCGGACCGGCACGAAATCCACGTCGTAGATCGTCCGGTCGCCGTAGCGGTCCACGAGGTAGATGAGGCTGCCGCCGATGCCCTCGATCGCCGGTATGTGCAGTTCCATCGGGCCGACCTGGGTCTCGACCGGCCGGGCACCGAGCTCGACGGCGCGGCGTGAGCGCGTGGACGGCGTCCTTGACCCGGAACGCCATGGCGCAGGCAGACGGCCCGTGCACGCGCGCGAACTGCTGGCCGAAACCGCTGTGGCTCGGCATTGATGACGAAATTGATGTCGCCCTGGCGGTGCAGCGTGACGTTCTTGCTGCGGTGACGGGCGACGACCGGGAAGCCCATCCGCGCGAACAGCGCGCGCAGCTGCTCCGGGTCCTGCGGCCGTGTACTCGACGAATTCGAAGCCGTCGGTACCCATCGGGTTGTCGAACTGGTCGGCCATGATCCGCTCCCGCGTTAGTTGCAATTGCAACTATAATGGCCAGTGACCTGCAGGACCACCCATGTCCGCCCAGACGGCGTAACCCCGTCACTGGCCCTCGAGCACTTCCTGCCCTACCGGCTGTCGGTGCTCTCGAACACGGTTTCCTCGGCCCTCGCCGGCGCCTATGCGCGGCGCTTCGGCCTGTCACGATTCCGCAATGGCGCGTCGTAGCCGTGCTGGCACGGTCTCCGGGGCTTTCAGCGGCTGGCGTGGCCGAACGCACGGCGATGGACAAGGTCGCGGTCAGCCGCGCGGTGGCCGGCCTGGTGCGTTCAGGCCGGGTGCGGCGGACAATTGCAGACGCGACCGGCGGCGTTCGGTCCTGACGCTGACGCGCGTGGCCGCGGATGTCTACCGGCGGCATCGTGCCGCTACGCCGCTCGCGTATGAACGGCGGCTGTTGTCCGAGCTCGCGCCCGACGGAACGATTCCTGTTCGATGCGGCTGCTCGTCCGCCTGCAGAAGCGCTCCGGCCTGCTCGGCCCGGCCGGCGACAGCGCGTGTATAATTCGCGGCGTCACGCCGCCGGCACGAACGCTAGCCGGCGCGTCGGGACTGACTGGAACCTCTGATGCTAGGCAGGATCCCGGCCGCCCGCAGGCAATCATCGACCGCATCGCCGCGCAGCGCCCGCCGCTGGCGCAGCGCAGGCATGCCGGTCGCGCCGGACCGGCTCGCGCGGTTCTTCTATCACGGCGTTTCCGAACTCGATCTCGTCCAGCGCAGCGATGCAGATCTCGCGGGCGCCGCGCTCGCGCAACTCGCGCTCGGCCGCATGCGCCGGCCGGGCCGTCCGCTGGTGCGCGTGTTCAACCCGGATCCGGATCGCGACGGCTTCGCGTCATCGCATACGGTCATCATGGTCGTCACCGACGACATGCCCTTCCTCGTCGACTCGCTCGGCATCGTCTGCTCGCAGACCGACCGCGCGGTTCACCTGCTGGCGCACCCGGTATTCGCAGTCGTTCGCGACTCGCGCGGCCAGCTGACCGACCTGCTGCTGGACGACATTCCTGCCGGATCCAGGCTCGAGTCCTGGCAGTTGATCGAGGTCGATCGCGAGACGGACCCGCATCGTATCGCGGCACTCGAAGAGCGGATCCGAAGCACGCTCGACGATGTGCGCTGTGCCACGGGTGACTGGCGCAAGATGCGGAAAAAGGCGGGTGAGATCGCAGCTTCAGCTGGGGCAGCTGCCGGCCCGGCTTCAGACCAGCGAAGTCGGCGAGACCAAGGCGCTTCTTGCATGGATGGAAGACAAGCACTTCACATTCCTCGGTTATCGCGAGTACCGGCTGCTGCGCGGCCGCAGCCGCGATCTGCTGCGACCGATCACGAAGTCCGGTCTCGGCCTGATGCGTCCGGGCCTGCCGCAGACCTGCCCGCTCGGTTGAGCTGAACGGCGACGTACGCGACTTCGCGCGTTCACGGCAACCCGCTGATCATCACCAAGGCGAACTCGATCGCCACTGTGCATCGCGCGACGTACCTCGACTACGTCGGCGTCAAGACCTTCGACGCCGGCGGCAATGTGACGGGCGAGCGACGCTTCATCGGCCTGTGGACTTCCTCCGCATACAGCCGGAGCCCGCGCGCAATTCCCGTGCTGCGCCACAAGGTGCAGCGCGTCATCGATCACTTCGGGCTGAAGCCGTCGAGCCACGACAGCAAGGCGGTCGTGCACGCGCTCGAGACATTCCCGCGCGACGAGCTGTTCCAGGCGACGCGTCCCGGACCTGGTCCGGATCGTGCGCGGCGTCGTCAATCTGTATGAGCGCGCGCAGGTGCGCCTGTTCGTGCGCCGCGATTTGTTCAGCCGCTTCTACTCCTGCCTCGTGTTCGTGCCCCGCGACCGCTACAACACCCAGGTCCGCGAACGCATCGAGGCTCTTGCGCATGGACGCATTCGGCGGCACGGCGATCGAGTCGCAGGTCCAGCTGTCCGAATCCGTGCTCGCGCGGCTGCACATGCTGGTCCGGACCCCGCCCAGGGCGGGTGGCCGGCGTCGATGCAGCCGAGCTCGAGCGCCGCATCATGGAGACGGTGCGGACCTGGCAGGATCACCTGAAGGACAGCCTGCTCTCGGCACGCGACGAAACCGAGGCCTTGCGTCTGTTACGCGACTGGGGCCGGCGTTTTCCGGCTGCCTACCAGGACGACACCGATACCGAAACAGCTCTCGGCGACATCGTCTGCCTCGAGCGCTGAGTCGCCGAGCAGACGGGGCTGCGCATGAATCTGTATCGTCCCGAGGACCAGCCGCGCGCACAAGGTCCAGTTCAAGCTGTTCCGCCGCGAACGCCCGATACCGATTTCGGACGTGCTGCCGACGATCGAGAATCTCGGTCTGAAGCTGATCAGCGAGCGGCCCTACGAGATCGAGTCGGCGGCCGGAACGCCACTGGATCCAGGACTTCGAACTCGAGCATCCGCGCCGTGTGCGCATCGACCTGGACAGCGACGGGCCGCGCTTCAAGGCGACATTTGCCAATGTCCGGCTGGGTCGCACGCGACAACGACGGCTTCAACCGGCTGGTGCTGGCGGCGGACCTCGGCTGGCGCGAGGTCATGGTGCTCAGAACCTATGCGCGCTGGTTCGTGCAGCTCGGCACTGCCACTGTCGCAGGCCTACATGGAAGAGGCGCTCGCCAGCAATGCCGCCGCCGCAGGCAGGCTGTTCCGGCTGTTCGTCGCGCGCTTCGACCCCGGACTGAAGCGACCCGAGCGGCGCCGCGCCGATGACCCGCCAGCGCGCGCGCGCTGCTGCGCCTGCTGGAAGGCGTGACTCGCATCGACGATGACCGCATCCTGCGCGCCTTCCTTGCGGCGATCGAGGCGACGCTGCGCACGAACTACTTCCAGGCGGGACGCCGACGGCGCGCCCAAGTCCTACCTGTCGTTGAAGCTCGATCCGCGCAAGGTCGCGGACGTGCCGCTGCCGAAGCCGATGTTCGAGATCTTCGTGCATTCGCCGCGACGTCGAGGGCGTGCACCTGCGCATGGGGCGCGTCGCGCGCGGCGGCCTGCGCTGGTCCGACCGGCGCGAGGATTTCCGCACCGAAATCCTCGGCCTGATGAAGGCGCAGAACGTCAAGAACACGGTGATCGTGCCGGTCGGCGCCAAGGGCGGCTTCGTGCCGCGGCGCCTGCCGGCGACGCGCGACGAGGTGCAGCGCGAGGGCACGGAATGCTACCGCACCTTCATCCGTGCGCTGCTCGACGTCACCGACAACGTCGTCGCCGGCAAGGTCGTGCCGCCGGCCGCGGTCGTGCGCCACGACGACGACGATCCCTACCTCGTCGTCGCGGCGGACAAGGGCACGGCAACATTCTCCGATATCGCCAATGCGATTTCCGCTGAGTACGGCTTCTGGCTCGGCGACGCCTTCGCCTCGGGCGGCTCGGCCGGCTACGACCACAAGAAGATGGGCATTACGGCGCGCGGCGCCTGGGAATCGGTGCGGCGCCACTTCCGCGAGCTCGGCATCGACATCCAGTCGCAGGACTTCACGGTCGCCGGCATCGGCGACATGTCCGGCGACGTGTTCGGCAACGCCATGCTGCTGTCGCCGCACATCCGGCTGCTGGCCGCCTTCAACCACCAGCACATCTTCCTCGACCCATCGCCGGACACGGCACGCAGCTTCGGCGAGCGCAAGCGCCTGTTCGACCTGCCGCGCTCGAGCTGGGATGACTACGACGCGAAGCTGCTGTCGAAGGGCGGTGGCGTCATTCGCGCCAGATGCAAGTCGATCGCTCTGTCGCCGGAGGCGCGCGCGATGCTCGGCATCGACGCCGCATCGCGCACGCCGGTCGAGATCATCCGCGCGATCCTCAAGACTGCCGGTCGACCTGCTCTGGAACGGCGGCATCGGCACCTACGTCAAGTCGAGCGACGAGACCCACGCCGAGATCGGCGATCGCGCCAATGACGCGGTGCGCGTCAATGGCCGCGAACCTGCGCTGCCGCGTCGATCGGCGAAGGCGGCAACCTCGGCTGCTCGCAGCGCGGCCGCATCGAATACGCGCTGGCCGGCGGCCGCATCAACACCGACTTCATCGACAATTCCGCCGGCGTCAACTGCTCCGACGTCGAGGTCAACCTCAAGATCCTGTTCAGCCCGCTGATGGAGTCCGGCAAGCTGACGCGGCCGGCGCGCAACCGGCTGCTGGCGCGGATGACCGAGTGAAGTCGGCCAGCTCGTGCTGCGCAACAACTACCTGCAGAGCCTCGCGATCTCCGGGCTGCAGGCACGCGCCGTCGAGCGGATCTTCGAACTCGGCCACGTGATCCGCGCACTGGAGCGCGCCGGTACGCTGGACCGCACGCTCGAGGCGCTGCCGACCGACGACGAGATCGTCGAGCGGCACCGCAAGGGGCTCGGGACTGACGCGCCCCGAACTCGCGATGCTGCTGTCCTATTCGAAGATCTGGCTGTCCGGCAAGCTCATCGAGTCCGACGTCGCCGAGGACCCGTTCCTCGGCAGCGAGCTGACGCGCTATTTCCCGATGCCTGTGCAGCGCCAGTATCCGCGCGCGATCCTGCGCCACCAGCTGCGCCGCGAGATCATCGTCACCGCGACGACCAACAGCCTCGTCAACCGCATGGGACCGGTGTTCGCGATCCGCACGCAGGAGGACACCGGCGCCGACGTCGGCAGCATCGCGCGCGCGTTCGCGATCGCGCGCGAGATCACCGGACATGCGCGAGCTGTGGGCGGACATCGAGGCGCTCGACGACCACGTGCCGACGTCCTGCAGTACGACATGGCGCACGAGACGACGCGCCTGCTGCGCCACCTGACCTACTGGGTGCTTGCGCAATCTCGGTCCGGATCTCGACATCGAGCGCGCGGTTTCGCGGCTGCAGCCCGGCATCGGGGAACTGATGGCGAGACCTGCCGGACCTGATCGAGGGGCTCGAGGTCGACCGCTACGAGCGCGCGCTGGAGCGATTTTCCGTGGATGGCGTGCCGGCACGCGTTGCGCGGCGCGTCGCGAGCCTCGGTGCCATCCACTCGGGCGTGGACATCGTCGAGGTCGCCGCCGCGCGCCGCGCGCCGATCACGCTACGCGGCACGCGTCTACTTCGGCCTCGGCGTCGGCAATCGGACTCGACTGGATCCGCGGCGAGATCGAGCGGCTCGTCGTCGAGGGTCACTGGCAGGCGCTGGCACGCGGAACGCTTGCGCGAAGAGGCCTATTCGCTGCAGCGCAGGCTCTGCGACCAGGATCCTGGCACGCGGCAGGCGCGGCGATTCTTCGGCGCGCATCAAAGTCGTGGCTCGCCGACCGTGGCGCCGCGGCCGACAAGCTTGGCCGTACGGTACGGAAATGCGCGGCACCGGCAGCACGGATTTCCCGACGCTGTCGGTCGCGCTGCAGGCCGTGCGTCGCCTCGCCGAGCGCTGAGGGTCACGTCGGCAGCCCCGGCAAGCTCGTGCCTCGTCCGCCACGGCCAGAGCACCTGGAACCTCGAGAACCTGTTCACGGGCTGGACCGACGTCGACCTGACCGAGCAGGGCCGCGCCGAAGCCCGGGCGGCCGGCAGGCTGCTGCGCGACCAGGGCACTCGAGTTCGACCTCGCATTCACTTCCGTGCTGAAGCGCGCCATCCGCACGCTGTGGATGATGCTGGACGAGATGGACCGGATGTGGATGCCGGTCGAACGCGACTGGCGCCTGAACGAACGACACTACGGTGCGTTGCAGGGCCTCGACAAGGCGGCAGCACGACCGAGAAATTCGGCGCCGAGCAGGTCAAGGTCTGGCGGCGCAGCTACGACATCCCGCCGCCGCCGCTCGCGGCAGACGACCCGCGTCATCCGAGATTCGATTCGCGCTACCGCGGCATTCCTGCGGGCGCGCTGCCGGCCGACCGAATCGCTCAAGGACACGCTCGCCCGCGTCGATGCCCTGCTGGCGGCGACGCATCGCACCGGCGCTCGAATCCGGCCGCAACGTGCTGGTCGTCGCGCACGGCAACAGCCTGCGCGCGCTGGTCAAGATGCTGGATGGTATGAGTGACGACGAGATCGTCGAGTTCAACATTCCGACCGGCGTGCCGCATCCTCTACGAACTCGATGCAAGCCTGCGGCCCGCAGCGCCGCGCCGCTTTCTCGGTGATGCCGCAGCGATCGAGGCGGCGACGCTCGCGGTGGCGCGCACAGGCTGAGCGGCGCTAGACGCCGACACTACTCCTCCGGCGCGATTTCGACCTGGATGCCGTCAAGCGGCTCTTCGAACGGGATCTGGCAGGAGAGCCGTGACCCGCGCGGGCGGTAGCTCTCGAGCTCCTGGAGTATCTCCTTCTCGTCACCCTGCATCGGCGGCAGCTGGTCCCGCCACGGCTCGGCAACATAGACGTGGCAGGTCGCGCAGGAACACATGCCGCCGCAGATGGCCGCGACGCCATAGTCAAACTCGCGCAGGCTCTCCATCAGGCTGGCGCCGACGCGTCCGGCCACACGATGCTCCCCGCCGTCGCGATCGGTGATGATTATCTCGGCCATGAAGGGGCGACATCTTGCTGGAATCGCGGTGTGGCGCGCAAGAGTTCACGACAGCAGTCGATCGACAAGCATCTGGCGCCGTCCGGCATCGACAGCGACACCCTCCCTCGCGGCAATTTCCAGCCATCCGAACCACAGGCAGTCGAATATCCAGCAGAGCAGGATCATCCTTGCAATGATCCGCCGCGAATCGCCCCCATAACCGTCGAGCAGTGCTCCGACATGCGCCTGATCGAGATCGTGATAGCGAACGCAGGCCGCCAGGTCCGCCGCTGGATCGCCGGGGCCCGCGTATTCCCAGTCGAGCACCAGGAGCGCGCCACGCCGATCGACGATGTTCAGGTGATGAAGATCGTGATGACAGCAGGCGAGTCGCGGCGGCGCGGGCAGGGCTGCGCGCCTTGCGGCGAGACCTTGTTCAAGCTTCCGCAAATAGGCGGCAGGTTCCTGCGCTTGCAATGATTCGATGTAAGTTGTGGCCCGGGCGCCGAAGTCGACGGCTGCGAGATCCTGCGGCGCTGCCAGCGCGTGAAGCTCGGCCAGCCACGCGCCGATGCGGGCAAGTGTCCCGGGCAGGCGCAGATCGTCACGCGTCAGCACGCGCCCCTCCACGTAGTGCATGACCAGCAGCCCTTCCGCCGGCCGCGCGAGCACGACCTGGGGCGCGAGCCCGGCGGCGGCGGCAATCTTCTGCATCGTCAGTTCCGAATGGCGATCGGCACCCAGCTCACCGGCCGCCTTGCCAGGCAGCCGCAGCACGAGGTCCTGATGAGCATCACGCAATCGCCATGAGCGGTTTGACAACCCACCTTCCAATGGCGTGATCTCGGGCTCCCGCAGGCCGAGTTCCGCCGCGATCGCGCCGGGAGTCATGTGGGCGTCATCAGGTCACGGCGCCAGGCCCGCCAACCGGCAACGGCCAGCACCGAGTAAACCAGGTAGAGCACCGCAGTAAATGCCAGGCCCTGGCTTGCGAACAGCGCCGCGAGCCCGGCGTCGATGATGATCCACCAAAACCACGTTTCAAGGTAACGGCGCGCCAGCAGCCAGGTTGCAACGATGCTCGCCCAGGTGCCGAGCGAGTCGGCGATCGGGGCGGGTGTGTCGGTGTAGCGCGCGAGCAGCACCGCACTGGCTGCCGTCGCCATAATGACTGCCAGTACCGAAAGCAGGTGCCTCGACAGTGGCCAGGACTGCGGTCGCGTGGCGCGCTCGCCGTTGGGCCGCCAAGCCATCCAGCCATACACCGACATCGCTACATAGGCGACCTGCAGTGCGGCCTGCAGATACAGGCCCGCTTCGATGAACACGGCAATGTAGATGGCCGTGCTGGCGCCGCCGGCGATCCAGCAGGCCCGTTGCTGGCGGATTGCAAGGACGATGTAAGCAAGGCCCAGCCCTACCGCGACCAGCTCGGCCGGGCCCGCCGACCACGCACCGGCCGCAAGTGCCGCAATCCAGGCGCTTGGCGAGTCAGTCACCGCCACCCAGCACCTTGATGACGAATACGGATCGCCCGGATTGCATGAATGTTGCGCCGATTTCAGCACGCAGCGCGGTGAACACGTCATCCAGTTCCCCGCTCAGTTGGGTGCTCATCGAATTGGTGACGACCTCGAGACCTTCATGCTTCCTGAGACGCTCGATGAAATCGTGGATCGGGACGATGAACTGGTCGGTGAGCGGATAGAGACTCATTTCGACGGCAATGTGCATGGCATTTCCTCAGAATCGGTAGCGTGTGGTGAGGCCGAGCTGGCGCGGATCGCCCCAGCGCAGGTACAGCCGCTCGGGGAAGTCCGGGGGCTCGTTCCCGAAAAAGAAACCGCGCACCGGATATCGCTCGTTGAACATGTTGCTGGCCCAGGCCTGGATCGACCACTGCCTCGGCCTCGAAGCCAACGTGCAGGTTTGTGAGCAGGCGAGCGCCGGCGCGCTGATCGTGACTGGTGTCGAAGTAGAAGCCATCCTCACCGGACAGGTCCAGCCTCGCCATCCACCCCGCGGGATGGCGCCAGCTTGCCGCCACGGAAGCTTTCCAGTCCGGTGCGTGTGCCCATTCGCGGCCATCGAGATCGCGTTCCCCGAACCGGTAGTCCAGGAAGCGCGACTGCATCAGAGAAAGGGTCGCGCTCAGTTCCAGTCGCGCTGTTGCCAGCCAACGCGCCGAAGCCTCGAGTCCGTAGGCCTCGCCGCTCGCTGCATTGTCTGTGAGGTACAGGAATGTCAGCGGATCCTCGGGATCGAGCTGCAGCGAGGTGGCGACTTGCTGCCTTTCGCGACGCGTGAAAAACAGGCTGAGGTCGCCTGACTGTCGCTGCTCCCGGGAACTTCCCTTCCAACCGAACTCCAGATTCCACAGGTATTCCGGATTGAAAGACTGGCGCTCGGCAGGAACAGAAGTGCCGATGTTGAAACCACCGGCTCGATACCCGCGGGACAGTGATGTCCAGATGCTCTGGGTCTCGCGAATCCTGTGCGTCAGCGACAACTGACCGCCCCACATTCGATCGCGGGGGTCGAAAGCACTGCCGTCACTGTCGTCATAATGGGCCTGGCGCTCCTCGAGCCGCAGACCCGCGGTGACGGTCGTTGCAGGAGCCAACGACCAGTCGACCTCGCCATAAAGCGCCGCGCTGGTCGCCCGGTAGCGGCTGTCGAGCAGCCGGATGAACGCATCGTCCAGGTACAGGCCGTCGTCGGCAATGTGATTTGTCTCGTCGAGCCGCGAGAGCCAGGCGCCCGCGAGCCATGACACCGTATTTCCCGGGTCTCGACATCAACCTCAGGTCCTGGCTCAGCGTGCCGCGATTGCGCAGCGTGCGCGAGAAGAAATCATAGGGACCCGCCGCACCCCAGGCCGGCTCATTGCCCCAGTCCGCGTCGAAACTCGCTTCGATGTCGGAATCGGCCCATGCCGTGATCGATCGCAGAACGAGCTCGTTCCATCCTTCGAATTCAGGTCGAGCGATGCGCCCCGCGACCGCTGCGAATCGCGGCCGGGCCGGTCGGAAAGCGTCGTGAAGCTGTTGTCGATCGCGAATGCGTCATAGCCATTGTCGAAATCCGCGTACATCAGGCCGAGATCGGCGCGCCAGCCGCCTTCTGCCGACAGCCGGAACTTGAGTCGCGCGGTCGTTTCGTCGCGGCCATTCGTGTCGTCGCGACCGAGAAAGCTATTGCGCCGGAAACCATCGCTGACAGCCCGGTGCACAGCCGCGCGCCAGGCGCCATCCACTCCGGCGACCGCCTGCATCGGGCCGCCCGCCGCAATCCCTGCCGTCCACAGGCCATCCTCGCCCACGCCGATTTCGGCGTGCATGTCGTGCGTCGCAGCGACGGATCGCGTGTCTTGACCTTGATCAATCCGCCGAGCGCATTGGCGCCATAGCGCGTGCCTTGCGGGCCGCGCAGCACTTCGATCTGCTCGACGTCGAACAGCGAAGCGATCATGCCGATGCCGCTGAAGTCGATTTCATCCACGAGGAATCCGACCGAGGGATTGGGCGCGCCCTGGTACTGCTCGAGCTCACCGATGCCGCGCAGCTGGAAGTAACGCGGGCGCGAACTGGCGCCGGCCCAGGACAGCGACGGTATCTGCGGCAGCAATTCCTCGAGGTGCTGAACCGCGCCGTTGCTGACGGCGTCCGCGGCAATGACCGACACGCTGGCTGGCAGGTCTTCCACCGTTTTCAGGCGCAGGCTGGCTGTGACGACTACTTCCGCGAGCGGTGCTGGTGTCTGGGCGACCGATAGCGGCAGCCAGCAGGCTGCGTTGATAACAAATAAATATCGGACTGCTGGTCGAAGCATGCCTGCTCCCTACGCCGGTCCTAACCGGATCAGGTTCAACGGGTTCGCCGGTGCGCCATCGGGCAACCGGCGTCTCAGGTCTTCAGGACCACCCCAAGGCGAGTCGAAATAGTAGCGTATGATCCCGCCGATGTCCTCCCGGTGTTCCCATTCCGGAATCGGCCTCCTGATCGGCGTGACGATCGCCGCGACGTCCTGGTTCCCGGCGGTGCAGGTCGGGGCTGCGGAGCCGGCGAAGATCCAGCCTGCGACCCGCTGCGTCACGATCGGGACACCAAAGCCCAGTCGCGGCTATGCCTACCGGCAGACACAGTCCGGCGGCGCCACCACGGAATTCACCGAATGGTGGGAGGAGTTCACGAAGACGGGCAGCCGGCTCCTGACGACGAAGGGCGGGTCAAAAGGGCCCGGAATCCTTACCGTGAACCGGCATCGGGTCGTGAACGATGTGCTGATTCTCGACATCAGCAGCCAGAGTGGCGCCGGCGCCGGGGGTAATTCCTCCTATCGGCCGGGTGTCATCTCCGTTCCGGCCTTTCGCGCATGCGAAGGCCGCAGCTGGCCGGTTCCGTCCGTCACCGTCACCAACCAGTCGGCGAACGGGACCTTTTCCGCCGCGAGCGATGCGGGCAGCCTGAAAATCGTCGCGATCCACGAGCCGATTACCGTGCCAGCCGGACGCTTCGACACGGTGCACTATGTCCGCAACCTCAATACGCGCGCGGGTCTGCAATTGAACGAATTCTGGACTTCGATCGAGCACGGCGTCATCGTAAAACGGATGCACACGGTCAATGGCGTCGTCATCACGGCGACATTGCAGGCGATCAAATAGCTGGCAGGCCCGCCATCTCAGGGCGGATCGAATTTGGCCGGGCGCTTCTCGCGCACGGCGGCAAGTCCCTCGCGGATGTCGGCAAGCCGGAAACCCAGGAATTCGAGCGCGAGCGAAGCGTCGAAGCTCGGTCCCGCCAGGCGCAGCCAGTTGTTCAGCGCGTGCTTGGTCCAGCGCATCGCAGTGGCGCTGCCGGCGGCCAGCTTGTGTCGCGACATCGAGCGCAGCAGTCGCGCACCTCGGTCGTCCTCGACGCAGAGCGACACGAGGCCGATGCGCTCGGCTTCGGCACCTGACAGCGGCTGGTTGGTCAGCAGGTAATAGCGCGCCTTGGCGAGGCCGCACAGCAGCGGCCAGATGATCACCGAGTGATCGCCCGCCGCGACGCCGAGCCGCGTGTGACCGTCGAGGATCTTCGCACTCCGCCCGGCGACGGAAATGTCGGCAAGCAGGGCGACCGCAAGCCCCGCGCCGACCGCGGTGCCGCGGATCGCCGAGACGACGGGTTTCGAGCAGTTGATCAGGTTGTAGACGAGATCGCTCGCTTCCTGCCAGACGCGTAGCAGCGTCGCCTCGTCCTCGATCATGCGCTCGATCATCTGCGAAATCGCCGCCCGAGGAGAAATGCTCGCCGGCACCGCGCACCAGCACGACACGCACGGCGTCGTCGGCATCGACGGCGCGCCAGACCTGCGCCAGGTCGCGGTGCATGGACTCGGTCGCGGCGTTCTGCCGGCCTTCGTTCGCGATCACGATCTCGAGGATGCCCGGCTGCGGGCGACTCGAAACCGAGGCTCGGAAATTCGCTGCGGTAGCGCGCGAGGTCGATCGTCACGATCTATTCCTTCACGGCATCCGGCACGGCATGGATGCTGACCATCGTCAGCACATGATAGGACGCGACGGTCTCGCCCAGCTGATTCGTGATCTCGGTGTCCCAGGTCACCTCGCCCCAGCCTTTGTCGGCGCGCAGCGATTTCTCCTTGCAGGTGAGGCGCACGCGGATGCGGTCGCCCGGCTTCACCGGCTTGACGAAGCGCAGGTTGTCGAGGCCGTAATTGCCGAGCACCGGGCCGTAGGCCGGATCGACGAACAGGCCGGCCGCGGCGGAGATCAGGAAATAGCCGTGTGCGACGCGGCCGCCGAACAGCGGATTGCGCGCCGCCTCGCGATCGTCCATGTGCGCGTAGAAACGATCGCCGGAGAGCTCGGCGAAGCGCTCGATGTCGGCCACGGTGATCTCGCGCTCGGCGGAACTGAACGTGTCGCCGATCGCGAGTTCGTGGAATGGCTTGCGGAACGGGTGCACGCCGGTTCGCGCTGCGCTGGCCGCCGCGCATCCAGCGCCGCCGATCGCCGTCAGTGTATCGCGGCGAGCCCTGCACGGCCGTGCGCTGCATGTAGTGCAGGACGCCGCGGATGCCGCCCATTTCCTCGCCGCCGCCGGCGCGGCCCGGGCCGCCGTGCACCAGATGGCGCGAGCGGCGAACCGTGACCGGTCGATTCCTTGGCGCAATCGCGGTTCACGACCAGCACGCGGCCATGATACGGCGCGAGGCCCAGCACGAGCTCGCGCGCGACGCGGTCGTCGGCCGTGAAAACCGATCCGGCCAGGCTGCCTTCGCCGCGCCGCGCGAGCGCGATCGCGTCAGCGACGTCCTGGTAACCGATGATCGTCGGACTACCGGACCGAAGGCCTCGACGCGGTGGACGGCGCGTGCCGCATCGGCATCGCGGCACAGCAGCAGCAATGGCGGCAGGAATGCGCCACGCTCGCGGTCCGCGTCCGCTGACCTCGAATGCGCGGGATCGCCCGCCACGAGTTCCGCCTCGCGGCGCGAGCTCCGCTGACGCGTCCACGCACCTCGTCGCGCTGCGCCAGGCTCGCCAGCGGCCCCATGCGCACGCCTTCGCTCGCGCGGGTCGCCGACGCACCGTCTTGGCGAGCAGCGCCTGCAGCGCCGTCGACGACCTCACGCGGTCGAGCGCGCGCGGCACGAGCGCCTTGCGGATGGCCGTGCATTTCTGCCCGGCCTTGACCGTCATCTCGCGCGCGACTTCCTTGACGAAGAGGTCGAACTCCGGCGTACCGGGCGCCGCATCCGGGCCCAGGATCGAGGAGTTCAGCGAATCGGTCTCGGCGATGAAACGCACCGACTGGCGGATCGACCGCGGATGGGTGCGCAGCCTTGCGGCGGTCGCGGCCGAACCGGTGAACGGACACGACGTCCTGGCAACCGAGGTGGTCGAACAGGTCGCCGACGACCGCCGCAGACCAGCTGCAGCGCACCCTTCGGCAGCAGACCCGATCTCGACGATGCGGCGCACGACGAGTTCGGTCAGGTAGCAGGTCGCGGTCGCCGGCTTGACGATCGCCGGCACGCCGGCGAGCAGGGCCGGCGCGAGCTTCTCGAGCATGCCCCAGACCGGGAAATTGAAGGCATTGATGTGCACCGCGACGCCCTCGAGCGGCACGCAGATGTGCTGGCCGATGAAATGTGCCGCCCTTCGAAATCTGCTCGACGTTGCCGTCCAGGTAGACGTGGCGTTCGGCAGTTCGCGCGTGCCCTTGCTCGCGAATACGAACATCGTGCCGATGCCGCCGTCGATGTCGATCCAGGAATCGGCCTTGCGTGGCGCCGGTGCGGTACGACAGCGCGTAGAACTCGTCCTTGAAGTCGAACAGGCGCTTGCCGAGCGCCTTCAGCATCGCCGCCCGTTCGTGAAAGGTCATGGCCCGCAGCGCCGGCCCGCCGACGCTGCGCGCGTAATCGAGCATCGCCGCGGAAATCGAATCCCTCGCTCGCGGCCTCCGCGATCACCTCGCCCGTGCTGGCGTCGCGCAGCGCGGTCGCGCGACCGCCGCCCGCCTGCCAGCGCCCCGCCAGATAACTCTGCAGCTGCATGTTCCGCCCCCGCAGTTCCTCGGCCCGCATCAGTGCGCCGCCCGCGCGGCCCGCCTGCCAGCCGGCAAATGTGTCTTCCCGCTCGCAAGCGTCGACGAGCAGCGGCGCCGGTGTCCAGTATCGCGCGCCCTGCCCGCCTGCGTAGCGCCGCATCGCTTCGAGCACCGTCGCGCAGCCCGATCGTGTCGGCATGGAACATCGGCCCGCCGCGATGAGCGCGGGAAACCGTAGCCATTGCACCAGATCACGTCGATGTCGGCCGGGCTCGCGGCGATGCCCTCCTCGAGGATCCGCGCGCCTTCGTTGACGAGGGCGTAAATGCAGCGCTCGACGATTTCCGTGTCCGCGATCTGCCGCTGCGCGATGCCGAGCGCCTCTGCTTCCGCGCGGATCAGCGCCAGCACCTCGGGGTCCACCTGCCGCTTGCGGTCCGGGCTCGTCGTAGCGATAGAAACCGCGACCGGTCTTCTGGCCGTAGCGCCCGAGTTCCGCGAGCCGATCCGACACGCGGTAGAAACGCGGGTCGTCCGGACGGGCGCTCCATTCCCGCCGCGCCTGGTAGCCGATATCGAGGCCGGCCAGGTCGCCGACGGCATTCGGCCCCATCGCCATGCCGAAATCTTCCAGCGCCCGGTCGATCGCCTCGGGTGGCGAGCCCTCCAGCAGCATCAGTTCCTTCTCGCGGCCGTAGGCATACAGCATGCGGTTGCCGACAAAGCCGTAGCAGTTGCCGACCGTCACGCCGATCTTGCCGATGCGCCTGGTCACGGCGCGAAGCGTGGCAAGTGTCGCGGCGCGAGCTCTCGCGGCCACGCACGATCTCGACCAGGCGCATGACATGCGCGGGACTGAAGAAATGCATGCCCGCCACGCCGGCGGCGCGACCACTGGCCGCCGCGATCGCGTCGATGTCGAGCGTCGAGGTATTGGTCGCGAGCACGGCCTGCGGCTGGCAGAGTCTCGCCGAGCTGCGCGAAAATCTGCTGCTTGACCGCCAGGTTCTCGAATACAGCCTCGATCACGAGATCGGCGCCTGCGAGCGCCTTCAGGTTCCGGCAGAATCCTGAACACGCGCGATCGCAGCCGCAGCCTCCGCCGCCGTCATGCGCCCCTTGCGTGCCGAAGCTTCGATCGTCGAAGCGACGCGCGCGAGTCCCGGCCGCGAGCGACTCGGGCTTCGAGTCCACGAGCGTCACGCGCGATGCCAGCCGTCGCGAGGCTGATCGCGATGCCTGCGCCCATCGTGCCGGCACCGATGACGCCTGCGCTTGCAACCGGCAACGCTGCCGCCCGGTCCGCTCCTGATCCGCGCTCCGCGAAGAACAGATGCCGCAGCGCGCGGGATTCGCTGGATCGGCGGCACTCCTCGAACAACTCCCGGGCACGGCCCAGCGCCTGCGTCGAAGGGCCGCGTCGCCGCCGACTCCAGGGCATCGACGATGCGTCCGCGGCGCCAGCATGCGCAGCGCTGCCGACGGCATGGCAGCCCGCCATTCCTCGAAGAGCTGCCGGGGTCGCTTCGCGGCGCAGGCAGATCGCGCACGCGCCGCGGCGGCGCGCCGGCAGACGACGAGTTCGCGCGCCCAGGCAACTGCGCCAGCCCGCACATCGCCGTCGATCCGGTGATCGATCAGTCCCATGCGCAGTCGCCGCTTCGCGATCGATTGGCTTGCCGCCTGTCATCAGCTCGAGCGATGCCTTCCAGCCCACCACCCGCGGCAGCCGCACGGTACCGCCCGCACCGGGCAGCAGGCCGAGCGTGACTTCCGGAAATCCGAGCTTGAGGTCGGCGGTCGCCGCCCGGTAGTGACAGGCAAGCGCGGTCTCGGCTCCGCCGCCGAGCGACCGCGCCGTGCAGCGCAGCGATGACGGGCTTGGCGCAGGATTCCAGGCGCAGCAATAGTTCGTTCAGGAGCGGTGGTTTGGCGGGCTGGTCGAATTCCGCGATGTCAGCGCCGGCGATGAAGTTCCGGCCTGCGCCGTGCAGCACGATCGCCTGCACGGTCGGATCGGAATCGAGGCGCTCGATCGCCGTGAGCAGCGCCGTGCGCAACCGGTGCGCCAGGGCGTTGACCGGCGGATGGTCGAGCACGATGACGGCGATACCGCCGTCACGCTCGACGGCAATGCGGCGCAGTCACCCGACGCGCTCGATGGCGAGCGCAATGCCCTGTCCAACGCCGATGCACATGGTGCAGAGTCCATAACGGCCGCCGATGCGGCTAAGCTGCCACGTGGCCGTAGTCGCGAGGCGAGCACCACTCATGCCGAGCGGATGCCCCAGCGCGATTGCACCGCCATTCGGATTCACCTTTGCGGAATCATCCGGCAGGCCGAGCCTCCGCAGGACGGCCAAGCGCCTGCGAGGCAAATGCCTCGTTCAGCTCGATGACGTCCATCACGGACAGCGCCAGGCCGAGGCGCGCCAGCAGTTTCTCGGTCGCCGGAGCCGGGCCAATGCCCATGATGCGGGGCTCGACACCTGCGACCGCCGCACCGAGCACGCGCGCCCGCGGTTTCAGCCCGTAACGAGCGACAGCCTTCTCGCTGGCGACCAGGAGTGCGCATGCGCCGTCATTGATGCCGGAGGCATTGCCCGCCGTAATGGTTCCGTCCTTGCGGAATGGCGTCGGCAGTTTCGCAAGCGCCTGCGAGACTGGTTTCGCGCGGGATGTTCGTCGCGATCGATGACGACCGGATCGCCCTTGCGGGACGGTATGCGTCACCGGCGTGATCTCCGCCGCAAGTATGCCGTCACGCTGTGCGCGCAGCGCGCGCTGCTGGCTGCGCAGCGCAAACGCGTCCTGGTCGGCCCGTGACACGCCAAACTCGGCGGCAACGTTCTCGCCGGTCTCCGGCATCGAGTCGATGCCGTACTGCTGCTTCATCAGCGGATTGACGAAGCGCCAGCCGATGGTCGTGTCAAACATCTGCTGGCCGCGCGTAAAGGCCGTATCCGGTTTCGACACGACGTAGGGCGCGCGGCTCATGCTCTCCGCGCCGCCTGCGATAACGAGATCGGCCTCGCCAGTCTTGATCATGCGCGCCGCAATCGCGACCGCATCGAGCCCCGATCCGCAGAGCCGGTTTACGGTCACCCCCGGTACGGTGACCGGCAGGCCCGACAGCAGGGCCGCCATGCGCGCAAGATTGCGATTGTCCTCGCCGGCCTGGTTCGCACAGCCGAGCACGACGTCGTCGACTACCTGCCAGTCAACCGACTGATTGCGCCGCATCAGGGCCGCGAGCGGAATGGCTGCAAGGTCATCCGTCCTGACGCCGGCAAGCAGGCCGCCGTAGCGGCCGATCGGTGTGCGGATCGCATCGCAGATCAGTGCTTCACTCATCGACCAGCCTCCCGGCAACCTGGTGGCTGCGCCCGCGGAACAGGGCGATGGCCTCGCCGCGATCGTTGCGCACCTCGATTTCGTAGATACCGCTGCGACCGGCGCGCCAGCGCTCGCTGGCACTCGCCGTCAGCAGGTCTCCCTCACGCCCCGGCGCCAGGAATTCGATGGCGGCGCCGGCGGCAACAGGTGTTGTCGCCATGCGAATTGCAGGCAAAGGCGAATGCGCTGTCAGCCAGGGTGAATATCAGGCCACCGTGGCAGATACCGTGCCCGTTGACCATGTCGGGACGCACGCGCATCGCCACACGCGCGGTACCGGGAGCTATCGACTCGATAGTCATGCCGAGCATTTGCGAGGCGCGGTCCAAGTTGTAGAGTTTTTCACCCGCGAGCTTGGCTTTCTGTTGCTTGCGATCCACCACCGCGGCCTCCTAGCGTCCGCTGAAACGTGGCTGGCGTTTCTCGGTGAATGCCGCGACGCCCTCGGCGTAGTCGGCCGACCAGCCCAGTTCCCGCTGGAAATCCCGCTCGACATCAAGCTGTTCCGCAAGTGAATGCCCCCAGGACTGCTCGATCGCCTGCCGCGTGCGCAGGAGCCCCTGCGTCGGCGCCAGCGCAAGTTCTGCGGCAAGCCTGTCGACGACAGGCATGAGTTCGACATCCTCCACGCACCGCCAGATCAGGCCCCAGTCCGCCGCCTGCGCCGCGGGCAGCTTGTCGCCGAGCATCGAGAGACCCGTGGCGCGCGCGCGTTGCCGACCAGTCGCGGCAGGAACCAGGTGGCGCCGCTGTCGGGCACCAGGCCCAGGCGGCAGAATGCCTGGACGAATGACGCGGAACGCGCGGCAATGACGATGTCGCAGGCAAGCGCGATGCTGCACCCGCTCCCGCTGCCACGCCATTGACCGCAGCGATGACGGGCATGGGCAGATTGCGAATCGCGAGGACCAGCGGCTTGTAGTTGCGCTCGATTGATTCCCCCAGGTCCGCTCCCCTGGCTCCCGGTGCGACGGCACGGTCGCCAAGGTCCTGCCCGGCGCAAAAGCCCCTGCCCGCGCCGCTCAGCACCAGCACGCGCGCACCGTCCGTCGCGGCCTGCGAAAGCGCACCGCGGACTTCCTCGTGCATTGCGGCAGTGAAGCTGTTCAGCCGGTCCGGCCGGTTCAATGTGAGCCGGGCGACGTCATCGGCAACAAAATACTGGATCGACGTATATTTCATCTGCGCTCCGCCGGCGGTCGTCATTCGTCGTAGCTGATTTCGAGGGCCCGGCTGGTCGGTCGCGCCTGGCAACAGAGAATATATCCGGCCTCGACTTCCCACTCTTCGAGCGCCACGTTGTGCTCCATCGCGGCCGTGCCCTTCAGGAGCTTGGCGCGGCAGGTCGAGCAGACGCCCGCACGACAGGAAAACGGCAGGTCGAGTCCGGCGGCGCCCGCTGCGTCCAGTATCACCTCACCGCGCATGGGCATCGAGAATTCACGCCGCCGCCCGTCCATGACGATCGTGATCGACGAGTTGTCCTTGTCGGCCGCAGGCCCGGCAGGTCGCGCCGTCGCCGCCGGCAGCGGGGCTGCTGCGGGCGCCGCCGCGGCCGAGAAGTACTCGACGTGAACAGGCCCGGTCGCGCCGAGCGCAGCCAGCGCTGCCTGGACTTCATTGCCCATCGAACCCGGGCCGCAGATGAAGAACTCATCGACCGCCGCTGCATCGAAATCGTAGCGCGCAAACTCCATCACCTTGGCCCTGTCGATCCTGCCATTGAACAGTTCGAACTCCTGCGGCTCGCGGCTCATGACGAAACAGACCGAGAATCTGGACAAGAACGAGTCCTTCAGCGCCAGCACCTCGTCCAGAAACATCGTGCGCGCCCGGCTCGTGTTGCCGTAATAGAGCTGGAAACGGCTGGCCGGCTCCTGCTGAAGCACGGTTGCAGCGATCGACAGGATCGGCGTGACGCCGCTGCCTGCCGCGAATGCCACGCGAAGAGGCGCGTGCGGGGGTTTGATGGTCGTGTGGAAACTGCCATTGGGCGTGAGCACGTCCAGCGTATCGCCGACCCGGAGTCCGTGCGCAAGGTGCTGCGACATGAGACCGCCGGTCTGCGCGCGCACGCCGATTCGCATACTCCCCGACCCTTCCGGGCTGACGATCGAGTAGGTACGGCGCTGCTCCTGGCCTTCCAGCATCGCGCGCACCGCAAGATGCTGGCCGGCCAGGAACCGGTATTCGGCGTGGAGCGCATCCGGCATTTCGAAGTCCGAGCGCGACCGCATCGTCGGCGATTACCACCCGCTCCGCAATCTTCAGCGAATGAAATTTCAGCACGGCAGGGAGCCTCCGATTGACTCCTGCATGAGGCTACTCAGATGCACTTGAAGTAGTCGAAGGGCTCGAGGCATGTGTCGCAGCGATAAAGCGCCTTGCATGGCGTCGAGCCGAATTCGGACTGCTTCCTGGTGTTGGTCGAACTGCATCGCGGGCAGGCTATGGCAAGCTCCGGTTGCAGCAGCCGCCGCGCGCTCGTCACGGCCTCTGCCGGCGGCGCGATGCCGAATTCGAGAAGCTTGCGGCGCCCTTCCTCGCTGATCCAGTCGCTGGTCCAGGGCGGCGACAGGACGTCGACGGCAACCGCGCGAAATCCTTCGCGCGTGAGCGCCTGGACGATATCCGTCTTGATGACCGGCGTCGCCGGGCAGCCGGAATAGGTCGGCGACACGCCAACCTCGATCATGCCGTCGGTGCGTTCGAGTAGGTGGCGCACGACGCCGAGGTCGAGGACGCTGAGCACGGGTATTTCCGGATCCGGGACATCCGCCAGGATTGCGCGCAGCCGCGCAAGCACGGCCGGTGGCGGTTCCACCCCCACGGGGGCAGTTGCAGCAACCATCATCTGCTACCAGGTTGCGCCGGGATGGGCGCGATGCAGCGACTGCATCTCTGCCAGGATATAGCCAAGGTGCTCGCTGTGGCGGCCCTGCTTACCATGCCATCGGAATTGCGCCATGGGTGGTTCGGCCAGGCCCGCATCGGCGAGGACCGCCACGACGCGCGACGACCATCCCGCCCGCAGTGCCTCAGGCGCTGGCCCGATACCGGCCCCGGCAATCTCGCGGTCGATCTCGTCAATGCTGAACAGCTCGCCCGTCAGCGGCCAGAGCCGCGCCAGTGCGCCCTGCACACGCCCGTGGCTTTCTTCGGTGCCATCGCCCAGCCGCAGCAGCCAGCCTGCGCTATAGCGCAGGTGGTAACGCGTCTCCTTGACCGCCTTGGCTGCAATCTCCGCCAGCCGCGGATCTTTCGACTCCAGCAGGCGTTCGTAGAGCTCGAGCTGCCATGCGTCGACAAGGAACTGCCGAACGATGGTATGGCCGAAATCGCGGTTCGGCTGTTCCACCAGCGTTGCATTGAGGAACTCCGATTCATCGCGCAGGTAGGCGAGATCGTCTTCGCTGCGCCCGCGGCCCTCGAGTTCGCCGGCGTAGGAGAGGAGCAGCCGCGCCTGGCCCAGCAGGTCGAGGGAAATATTCGCGAGACCGAGGTCTTCCTCGAGCGCCGGCGCGTGGCCGACCCATTCGCCGAGCCGCTGCGCGAGAATGAGGCTCGTATCGGCGAGGCGCAGCACGTAGCGGCAGTGCGGCGTCACAGGGTCTTCACTTCGTCCGGGATGTCGTAGAAGGTCGGGTGCCGGTAGACCTTGTCGCGGGCCGGCTCGAACAGCGCGTCGGCATCGGCAGGGTCCGATGCCACGATGTCGCTCGATCGCACGGCCCAGATGCTGACGCCCTCCTGGCGCCGCGTGTAGAGATCGCGTGCGTGCTCGATGGCCATCCTTGCGTCCGTCGCATGCAGGCTGCCCACGTGCTTGTGGTCGAGACCTGATCTTGCGCGGATGAAGACTTCGTACAACGGCCAGTCCTGCGATTTGTCAGTCATGTCAATCTCCGGCGCTCAGGCGGCGCGCGATTTCTCCCGGGCGGCCTGCTTCGCAGCATGGGCGATGGCCGCATCGCGCACCCAGCGGCCCTCGTCATGCGCCCGCGACGAGCCTCGAGACGCTCGCGATTGCAGGGACCGTGGCCCTTCAGGACCTGCTCGAATTCATTCCAGTCAATGTCACCGAAACGGTAGTGCCCGGCCGCATCGTCCCAGCAAAGATCGGAGTCCGGGATGCTGAGGCCGAGGTATTCGGCCTGCGGCACCGTGTAATCGACGAATTTCTGGCGCAATTCGTCATTCGAGAAGCGCTTGATCTTCCATCGCATGGATTGCGCACTATGCTTCGATTCGGTGTCCGACGGACCGAACATCATCAGCGACGGCCACCACCAGCGATTGAGGGCCTGCTGCGCCATTTTCTTCTGCGCTGCCGTGCCCTGCGACAGCCGCATCATGATTTCGTAACCCTGGCGCTGGTGAAAACTCTCCTCCTTGCAGATGCGGACCATGGCCCGCGCATAAGGCCCGTAGGAGCAGCGGCAGAGCGGAATCTGGTTCATGATCGCGGCGCCGTCGACGAGCCAGCCGATCGCGCCGATATCGGCCCAGGTCGGCGTCGGGTAATTGAAGATGCTCGAATACTTGGCCTTCCCCTCCAGCAGTTGGACGACCAACTCGTCGCGCGAGACGCCGAGTGTCTCCGTCGCGCTATATAGGTAGGCACCGTGCCCACCCTCGTCCTGCACCTTCGCAATCAGAATGGTCTTGCGCAGCAGTGACGGCGCACGGGTGATCCAGTTGCCTTCCGGAAGCATGCCGACAACCTCGGAGTGCGCATGCTGAGACATCTGGCGGATGAGGGTCCGGCGATAGGCATCGGGCATCCAGTCCTTGGGCTCGATCTTCTCCTCGGCGTCGATACGCGCCTGGAAGCGCTGCTCGAGACTGCCGGCATCCGGCGCCTCCTCCTGCAGGCAGTCTTTGCCGAGCGAATCGAGTCCTTGCGTATACAAATCAACCCCCGAGTGGCGGCGCGTCCGGCGCCGCCGTGAAACCGAGATATTCCGCCATTATGCGCGCCTGCGACGCGCAGCTGAAACGCCGCTAGCTCCAGCCCTCGAGCCTCCGGACCAGCACCTCCATGAAGCGGTTAGCCTGGTGCCCGTCCAGCACGCGGTGATCGATGGTCAGAGTCACGAAACAGCGCGGGCGAATGACGACTTCGTCGCGACCATCGCGTTCAACGACCGCGGCCCGTTTCTCGAGCCGGCCAATGCCCAGGATCGCCGATTGGGGCTGGTTGATGATGATCGGCGCCGCAATGAGGCTGCCGCTGACGCCGTGATTTGAGATCGTAAATGTTCCGCCACGCAGATCGGCCGGTGTGAGCCGGTCTTCGCGCGCACGTGTGATCAGTTCCGCCAGGGCCGCTGCGATGCCGAACATGTCGAGCTTCGCGACATCCCGGATCACGGGCACCACCAGGCCGCGGCCTTCGAGAGCCGCCGCGACACCGATGTTGATCTGTTCGTTCAGCAGCAACGCATCGTCGCTCCAGCGGGCATTCACCTCCGGAACGGCCCGCAGTGCATCCACGCAGGCCGCAACGAAATAGGCAGTCAGCGTCAGCGCAGCACCGCGCCGTTCGAAGTCCTCGCGTTTGGCGGCGCGGTGTGCAAGCACGGCCGCCAGGTCCACCTCAAAGATGGTCGTCACGTGCGGAGCAGTGTGCAGCAGGCTCTCGACCATGTGCGCGGCGATGCGCCGGCGCATCGGCGTATGCGGCACGCGCCGGACCTCCACCGCCTCCGCGTCAGCGGCCGGTGCGGGTTCTGTTCTTGCCGGCGTCGATGGGCTCGCGGCCGCTGCCAGAACGTCATCGACGGTGATCCGCCCGGCCGCGCCGCTGCCCTGCACGGCATCAGCGTCCAGTCCGTGCTCGGCCAGCAAGCGGCGCACGGCCGGGCTCATGCGATCGGGCGAGCCGCGACGGCCACGCGCCACTGCCGTTGCCGGTTCAGCGACCTGCTTCGGCGCGACGCTGGGGGCAGTCGTCGCGGATTGCGTCACTGAACCGGTCCCCGCAGCCGCGACGCGGCCAAGCAACGCGCCCGGTTCCACGTCAGTTCCTTCCGCGGCCGCGATTTCCCGAAGAATGCCATCGGCCGGCGCTGGCACCTCGACCGTGACCTTGTCGGTCTCGATCTCGACCAGCGGTTCGTGTCGCTTGACGGGGTCGCCGACGGCCTTCAGCCAGCGCAGCACCTGCGAGCGCGTTCCCTCAGCCTGGTCGACCGGCAACAGCACGTCAATCGTGTCGGACATGGCTCAGACGCTCGCAATGCGGCGCATCGCCGCCACAATCTGCTCGACGGACGGGAGCACGGCGTCGAGCAGCAAGGGACTGTGAGGGCTCGGCACGTCCGGCATCGCCAGCCGCTCAACCGGCGCATCGAGGTTGAAGAATGCCTGCTCGGCTAGCGACCGCCGCAATTTCGGCGCCGAAACCGGCGGTGATCGTGTCCTCGTGCACGATCAGGCAGCGCCGCGTCTTCGCCACCGATGCCAGCACGGCTTCGCGGTCCCAGGGCGACAGCGTTCGCAGGTCGAGGAGTTCGATGTCGATGCCGGATTCGCCGGCCGCCTGCTCGCAGCGCTCGACCATCGCGCCCCAGCTGACGACCGTGAGTTCCGAGCCGCTGCGCAAGCTGCGCGCAACGCCGAATGGCAGCATGAAGTCGTCGCCGGGATAGGGGCGTCGGGCCGTTGCGTCCGTCGAGCAGCGAGCGATGCTCGAAGAAAATCGACCGGGTCGTTGCCGCGCAATGCCGTGCGCAGGAGGCCGACGGCGTCCTCGGCATTGCGACGGCATCGCGAGCCGCCAGCCGATCGCGTGCAGGAATTCCACCTCGTTGCACTGGCTGTGCCAGGGATCGCCGCACTTGAAGAATCCGCCCGGCATCCGCACGACCATCGGCGCTGCAAAGCGGTTCGCCGTGCGCCAGCGCATCGTGCCGCAGTCGTGCAACTGCTCCGCAGCGGGCTCCGCGTACTTGCGAAACTGGATTTCGGGCACCGGCATCAAGCCCGCCAGCGCCATGCCGACCGCGCGGCCGATGATGCCCTCCTCCGACAGGCTGGTGTCGAAGACCCGCTGCTCCCCGAATCGCTCCTGCAGAGCCAAGCGTCGCCGCGTGCACACCGCCCTTGCGCCCGACGTCCTCGCCGAAAATCAGCACGCGCGGATTGATATCGCAGTTCGTGCTCCAGCGTCCGGCGGATCGCCGTCAGCATGTTGATCCGCGGCCCTTCCGACTGCGGCAGGTTACTGCCCGCGGCCGGCACGAATGCCCTCGCGCAGCATGCCACCCTGCTGCTGCAGATCGGGCGAACCATCCGTGCGGCTCTCGGTGAATGCATGCGCGTACGACCGGTTCCATGGCACCCGCAGGCATGGTTTCGATGCGCGCAAGCGCTGCCTCGACTTCGGCCTGCGGCTTCGGTCTCGATTGCCTTCCATTCCGCTTCCGGCACGATCCGCGGCACGATCTGCCCGCGCAGTTGCAGCAGTGGATCACGTGCCTGCTCGGCCGACACTTCCTCCGGCGTCTTGTACGCCTGCGTGTCCTGGCCCGAGTGGCCCGAAAGGCGCGGCACGATCAGGCGCAGGAGCACTGGCCCTTCGCCTGCGCGCACGGCGGCAACGGACTTCTCGATCAGGACTGCTGCCGCCGCAGGATCCGAGCCGTCGCCATTGAGGATCAGCAGATTCCGGAATGAAGCCAGGTTCGCGGCAATGTCGCCGCCGGGTGTCTGGCGGTCCGACTTGCACCGAGATGCCGTAGCCGTTGTCCTCGATGAAATACAGGAGTGGCAGGCGTTCCGTCGTCGCGATATTGAGCGAAGCCCAGAATCCGTTGGTCGCCGTTGAAGCATCGCCGCCGTGCGCAACGGCAATGCTGCCGTCGCATTGCTTGTCTCCCAGCACGCTTCGCGCGGTAGGCAAGCGCCTGCGCCCAGCCGGTCGCGGGCGTGTACTGCGTGCCGACACCGCCACAGGCCGCCAGCATGCATGGGCCCTTTCGATTCGGCAGGTTGATGACGACGCCGATGTCCCGGCCACCCGACATGCCCTCGGCCCGCATCATCGTCGAGGCGAGTGCTTCCTCGGCGGAAAGACCCAGTGCGAGCGCGAGGGGCCGCGACCGGTAGTACGGCGCGACGGCGTCGCGCAGGCCATTCAGCTGCAATGCCCAGCAGTGACTGAGTAACGTCATGCCCGCGTGCCGAGAACTGGTAGAGCACCTTGCGCTCTGGCACCAGCAGGGTTTCCTCAAGCCGGTCCAAGGCCCGCGACAGGAACACCGTATGCAGCACACGACGCCAGTCGACAGTCGGGCCGGTGGCAGTCTGCAAGGGAGTGCGCGCGCTGGCAGGCATGGCGGTTACCTCCGGGCTCCGTGCGGCCCGCGTCATCGTACCCACACGCCCGGGGTGGTTTTGGCTATTTTCTTGCTGTGACATGAAAATAGTGGCGATAATGGCTGCTATTATTTGCCTATATAGTGGATATCACTAAATGGATACGCTGGATCGCACGGATGTCCGGATTCTCGAACAACTTCAGCGCGACGGCCGCCTGAGCCACGTCGAGCTCGCTGAACGCGTGGGCCTTACGCCAACGCCTTGCACGAGGCGCGTCCGACGCATGGAACGGGCTGGCATCATCCGCGGTTATGCCGCCATTCTCGACGCGAAGCGCGTCGGCCAGAATGTCGCAGCCTATATTCAGATCAAGCTGGAGCGTCATACCGATGACGTGGTCGATCGCTTCCGGCGCACCCTGGAGGAGCGTCCGGAAGTCGTCGCAGCGCATGCGATGACCGGCGACATGGACTTCCTGCTGCAAGTCGTCGTGCCGGACCTGGACGCCCTGGGGCGATTCACGCTTCACCACCTCCTGAAGCTTCCGGGCGTGCGAGACGTACGATCGAGCCTCGTTCTCGAGACCCTCAAGACCGGCGCCGGCGTGCCGATTGGGAGGTAACCGGCTGCCTGGCCATGGAACTGGCTGGCCTATGGGAGGGTCAGTGTCGGGGTAGGTTAGAATTGCGGTCCGCCACGGAGACCGAGTCATGATCAGAAAGACCATCGCCAGTGCCGCCCTATTGGCCTGCCTGGTGGCAACGAACGCACAGGCCACCTGCATCTATCCGCGGGCCCCCGAGCACATACCGGACGGAAAAACCGCGACCGAAGAGGAAATGGTGGCTGCGCACCAGGCGGTCTCGCAATTCAACGAAGACGTTGCTGCCTATAACGCCTGTCTCGACATGGAAATGGCAGCCTACGAGCAGAGCGGCCAGTTCGACGAACCACGCCTGCTCGAGCTTCGCGCCATGCAGGCCAAGAAGAACAATGCAGCAGTCGACGAGGTACAGGCGGTTGCCGACCTGTTCAATGAGCAGTTGCGAATCTACAAGAGCCGCACCAAGAAAGACTGATCGCGCAGCCTGATGCTGACCCCGACCGAGGCTGATGCAGCGATAGCCGCCCACCTCGCCCAGTTCCCCGAAGAGCTGCTGGCGCTGGCCGCCTGCGCTGGCCGTGCCCTGCGCCAGGATATCCATGCAGAGCGCGATGCGCCGCCATTCGACCGTGTTGCAATGGATGGCATCGCGATCGCGATTGCCGCATTTCGCGGCGGCCGGCGGGAATTCCGGATCGCGGCGATGCAGGCCGCGGGCCAGGCCCCCAAATCAATGGATTCCCGCTCCGATTGCATCGAAGTGATGACCGGTGCGTCGTTGCCCCTCGGTTGCGACGCCGTCGTGCCGGTCGAGCGCATCAGGCTTGCCGGCGGCAGTGCAACCATTGAAGCGGGCTTTGTGCCGGAAGAATGGACGAATGTTCACCGGCGCGGCGCGGATGCACGCTCCGGTGACCGCCTGCTGGAGTCGGGAACGCGCCTCGGCGGACCGGAGCTCGCGATCGCCGCCTCGGCCGGGCAACCGATGCTGAAGGTTTCGCGCCTGCCCCGAATTGCGGTGGTTTCCACCGGTGATGAACTCGTCGAACCTGGCGTCCCTGTGCTCGATCACCAGGTGCGCCGCTCGAACTCCTACGGCCTTGCCGCGGCTCTGCGGCTTGCAGGCTTTCCACCGGCAACGGATCTGCACCTGCCGGATCAGCGACCATTTCTGGTCAAACATTTGAGCGAAGTGATCGACAGCCACGACGTACTCGTTCTGAGCGGCGGGGTTTCTGCAGGCCGCCATGACTACGTGCCGGCAGTGCTGGCCGAAATCGGCGTGCGCCGGGTTTTCCACCAGGTGTCGCAACGCCCGGGGCGGCCGTTGTGGTTCGGCGTAAATGACAGAGACGTCATGGTCTTCGCCCTGCCAGGCAATCCCGTGTCGGTGCTGGTCTGCCTGGCACGTTACGTAATACCTGCTCTATCGGCGGCCGCCGGCGCCAGGACCGCTCAGCGGCGGACTGCCGCCCTGACGAGGTCATTTGAATTCCGCGCCTCGCTGACCTGTTTCCTGCCGGTGCAGCTGGAGTACGATTCGGATGGGCGGACGCGGGCCATACCGCAGCCGACCGGGGGATCCGGCGACTTCATTTCGCTCGCGGGCACGGACGGATTCATCGAACTGCCCCAGGGGCCTGCGATCCACCCGGCCGGTCTTGTCGTCCCCTTTTACGGCTGGTAGTCCATGCACGATTCAGAAACCGGCAAGCTCGTCGCACTATCCGCACCAAAGGCGGTGACCGACGCGCGTGCACGGCCGATATCGGATCTCCGGATCTCGGTCATGGACCGCTGCAATTTCCGCTGCACCTATTGCATGCCGCGCGAGACCTTTGACGATCGCTATCGCTTCCTGTCCACGGGCGAGCGGCTGACATTCGACGAGATCTCGCGGCTTGCTCGGCTCTTCGTTTCCATGGGTGTGCGCAAGCTGCGCCTGACGGGCGGCGAGCCGCTGCTTCGTTCGGGCCTCGCGGACCTGGTCGGCGAACTTTCTTCGATCGACGGCGTCGAGGACCTGGCACTGACCACGAATGGCGTGCTGCTGGCACAGCATGCCGCGGAACTGGCGGCCAATGGCCTCAGGCGCGTAACGGTGAGCCTGGACACGCTGGATCCCGGGACATTCCGCCGCATGAGCGGTGGATTTGACGGTTTAGAGCGCGTCCTGGATGGCATTCATGCTGCACTCGAAGCAGGTCTTGTCCCGGTCAAGGTCAATACGGTAGTGCAGCGCGGCATCAACGACGGCCAGGTCCTGGAAATCGCGCACCGCTTCCGCGGCACCGGTGTAATTCTGCGCTTCATCGAGTACATGGATGTCGGCAACCGCAACGACTGGGATCCGGACCGCGTCGTGCCGTCGCGGCGAGCTGAGGGACTCGATTGCTGCCGTCTATCCGTTGCTGCCCGTGGCCGGCAGCTACCGCGGCGAAGTTGCCGAGCGCTATGCTTACGCGGACGGCTCGGGAGAACTCGGGTTCATTTCGTCCGTGAGCCAGCCGTTCTGCGGCGACTGCACGCGAGCGCGACTGTCCTCGGACGGCGTGTTTTACACCTGCCTCTTCGCAACGAACGGCACGGACCTGCGTGCACCGCTGCGCGAAGGCGCTGGCGATGAAGACCTGCTGGAGCGGATGCGCGGGATTTGGCGCCGCCGTGACGATGGCTACAGCGAACTGCGCCGCGTGAAGACAGGCGAGCAGCCACTGCGCAAGATCGAGATGCACTACATTGGCGGATGACAGGAAATCCCTGCTGAGCCACGTGGATGACGCCGGCGGGCCGGCGATGGTCGACGTGACGGCCAAGCACGAGTCGTTGCGCATCGCGACTGCTGTCGCCCGCATTCGATTTCCGGCCGCGGTATTCGAGAAGCTGAAGGCCTCGGGATTCGAGAGCCCGAAGGGCCCGGTGCTCAGCACCGCGATCGTCGCGGGAACGATGGCGGCGAAACGTACCCATGAACTGATCCCGTTCTGCCATCCGCTCGGCCTCGAGCGATGCGAGATCACGATTGATGCGAGTGGAGGTGGCCTCGAAATCCGCTGCACGACCGCCGTTCACCATCGGACGGGCGTCGAGATGGAGGCACTGACCGGTGCGACGATTGCGGCGCTGACGGTGTACGACATGTGCAAGGCACTGTCGCACGACATCGTCATCGAACAGACGCGTCTGCTCAGCAAGAGCGGCGGCAAGAGCGACTATCGCGCGGGTGCCGAATCGTGAGCGTGTTGAACGGATTGGTGCTCGCCGGCGGACACTCGAGCAGGATGCGCGAGGACAAGGCGGCATTGGCATTTCGCCAGCGCCCGCAGCTCGAGCTCGCATTCGAGCTCCTCGCCCCGATCGTCTCGCGCGCGTGGGTGTCGGTGCGCCCAGACCAGCGGGACGACCCGCTGCGCGCTGCATATCCGCAGATCATCGACGGCCCCGGGAGCCGAGGCCCGATCGCGGGCATTATCGCGGCACAGGCCGCATACCCGCAGGCCGCATGGCTGGTCATTGCCTGCGACCTGCCGTTGCTGGATGCAAAGACGCTGAAGCAGCTGCTGGCCGGGCGCGACACGGGGAAGCTTGCAAGCGCTTTCCGAAGCGCAACTGACGGCCTGCCGGAACCACTGTGCGCCGTCTATGAGCCGGCGAGCCGCGAAGCCATCCTCCGGTTCGTCGCGACAGGCGTTTCGTGCCCGCGGAAATTCCTGGCCGCCCACGATGTCGCCCTCCTGCAGCCGGCCAGCGCCTCGGCCCTCGCCAATGCCAATACGCCGGAAGACCTGGCCGCTGCCCGGCGCGCTCTCGCTGCGCGGGAGCGCGCCTGATGGCCCGCGTGCACCTGCGCTACTACGCGCTCCTGCGCGAGCAGGCGGGCCGCCAGTCCGAGACCGTCGAGACGACGGCGCGCACTGCGGGAGCCCTGTACACCGAGCTCGCGGCACGGCATGGTTTTCGGTTGCCGCAATCCCAGCTCAGGGTGGCGGTCAATGCGTCGTTCACCGACTGGTCGAGCGTCCTTTGCGGACGGCGACGAGGTCGTATTCATCCCACCGGTGGCTGGCGGATGAAGGCATTCGAATTCACTCATGACCGGATCGATGCGGCCGCACTCGCGGCGACGCTCGCCGAGCCTTCGGCCGGGGGATTCGGCACGTTCGAGGGCTGGGTCCGCAACCACAATGAAGGCCGGGCCGTCAGCGGGCTCGAATACGAGGCATTCGAGGAGCTTGCACAAGCGGAGGGTGAACGGATCGTTGCCGACGCCGTGGAGCGCGGCGGCGCCCTGCGGGCGCGCTGCGTGCACCGGCTGGGTGCACTCACGGTCGGTGAGATTGCGGTCTGGGTCGGCGTCGCAACCGCGCACCGCGCGGAGGCGTTTGCGGCCTGCCGGCGGATCATCGACGAGATCAAGCATCGCCTGCCCATCTGGAAGAAGGAGCACTACGCCGACGGCGACAGCGGCTGGGTGAATTGCGAGAATTGCGCGGAGTTGCCTGCGGCGCCCGGTCTTCGATTATTCGCGCCAGGAGGCATTGCCGGAAATCGGCGCAGTTGGTCAGCAGCGACTCGCGCAGGCTTCGGTGACAGTCATCGGCGCCGGCGGACTCGGCTGCGCGGTGCTGACCGGTCTCGCCGGCGCCGGCGTCGGGAAATTGTCATCGTGGATCGACGACATCGTCGATGCGAGCGAATCTTCATCGACAACCGCTTTACGCGCCCGGCGGACATCGGACGGCCCAAGGCGGAAGCAGCAGCGTCACGCCTGGCAGCGTACAACCCGACGATACGGCTGCAACCGCAGCAGGTCAGGCTGAATGCGGGCAATGCCGGGAAACTCGTCGAACAGTCCGACGTCGTCGTCGACTGCAGCGACAATTTCGCCACGAAGTTTCTGGTCAATGATGCGGCCGTGCTGGCCGGCCGCCCGCGGTGCTCGCGAGCGTCTACCAGTACGAAGGGCAGCTGCAGGTCGTGCGCGCCGATTCCGGTGGATCCTGCCTGCGCTGCCAGTGGCCGGAAGCCACGCGCGACGGGCTCGTCGGCAATTGCGCGGCAGAGCGGCGTGCTCGGTCCGGTGCCGGCCGTGCTCGGCAGCCTGCAGGCGATGGAAGTCCTGAAGCTCGTGCTGGACCTGCCGGGCCAATTGCGGGACGAAGTGCTGCTGTCGACCTGCTCGACACGGCCAGCGCCGGCTCAGCGCGCCGCGCGCACCGGAATGCGCGGCCAATTGCGCGCGCAGTCGGCCGCTGCAATCCATGGAATCGGCAGCAGGAGACCTCGAGATCGACGCTGCCGCTGGCCGAGGCCACCGCACGCGGCTATCGCATCATCGACATCCGCGAACCGGAGGAATGCGTTTCGCACCATTGCCGCTCCACGGGCATGCTGCGATCCCGCTTGCCAGCCTGCTGGACAACGCAAAGGCGCTGGACGCCGGACCTGCGCTACCTGCTGGTGTGCGCGCACGGCATTCGCAGTCGCGCGGCCGCCCGGCACCTGCGCGCGGTCGGCCGCGGCAATGTCTGGTCGCTGCGCGGCGGGCTGGCGCTGGCAGGACTGAGGGCCGGCTCCAGAAAGACGAATCGATCCTGCGGGCAGTTCCATCAGGGACTTTGAACCGGCGCCGAGCGCGTCGAGGTGCGCCTCGGCGCGCGGCAGGATGCGGGCGAAGTAGAATCGCGCCGTCGCGAGCTTCGCCTCGTGGAACGCCGCATCGGCAACGCCCTTGTGCAGGGCCGCGATCGCCACGGCCGCGCTCCGCGCCCAGCACCAGCGCCAGGCACAGGTAACCCGTGAACTGCAGGTAGTCCATGGCGGCTGCGCCCGTTTCGTCCGGATCGCGGACCGCGCGTGCCGCGATGCTCTCGGTCGCTTCGCTCCATTCCTTCAGCAGTCCGGTCAGGCGCGTGACGAATTCGGAAAGTTCCTCCGACCGCGCATGGCGCTCGCAGAAACCGCCGATCATGCCCCCCAGCAGTCGCGCCAGCTCGCCACCCGATCCCAAGTACCTTGCGGCCCAGCAGGTCCAGCGCCTGGATGCCATTCGTGCCTTCGTAGATCGCCGTGATGCGCGCATCGCGGAAGTACTGCTCGACGCCGGTCTCGCGAACGTAGCCGTGACCACCGTGCACCTGGATCGCGAGGTTGGTGCACTCGAGCGACATGTCGGTGACGAATCCCTTGACGATCGGCGTCAGGATCGCCAGCAGTCCGTCGGCATGCTCGCGTGCGGCAGCGTCCGGATGGTGCAGCGCCTTGTCCATCTGCAGTCCCGGCGAAGTAGGTCAGCACGCGTCCGCCCTCGATCAGCGCCTTCTGCGTCAGCAGCATGCGGCGCACGTCCGGGTGGCCGATGATCGGGTCGGCCGCGGCCTTGCCGCCGCTCGGAAGTGCGGCCCTGGCGGCGCTCGCGCGCGTAGGCGAGCGCAACCTGGCAGGCGCGCTCGCATTGCGCGAGCCCCTGCAGGCCGACCCAGAGGCGCGCATGGTTCATCATCGTGAACATGCACTTGAGGCCGCCGTTGACCTCGCCGATCAGCCAGCCGCGTGAATTCGTCGAAGTTCATCACGCAGGTCGCGGAGCCATGGATGCCGAGCTTGTGCTCGAGGCTTGCGCAACTGACGCCATTAGCCGCGCCCGGCTTGCCATCCGCGTCCGGCAGGTAGTTTCGGCACGAGGAACAGGCTGATGCCGCGCGAGCCGGCCGGCGCATCCGGCAGTTTCGCGAGCACCATGTGCACGATGTTCTCGATCAGGTCGTGCTCGCCGCTGGTGATGAAGATCTTCGTGCCGCTGATGCGGTAGGTACCCTCGTCATCCGGTTCGGCACGCGTGCGCATGATGCCGAGGTCCGTGCCGGCGTGGGACTCGGTCAGACACATGGTGCCGCTCCAGACACCGCGGACCATCTTCGGAAGGTACAGGCTGCGCAATTCGTCGCTTGCATGCCGCTCGACACACAGAACCGCGCTGTCCGTCAGACCGCTGTAAAGCTTCCAGGCCATGTTGGCCGACACAAGCATTTCGCCGACCGGACCGCCGAAACTCTCCGGCAGGCCCTGGCCGCCACATTCCGTCGGATCCGCAAAGCGCCGCCCAGCCGTCGTCGACGAATTGCCGGTAGGCCTTCCTTGAAACCCGGCGGCGTCACTACGCTGCCGTCTTCGTCGCGCTGCACGCCGATGCGGTCGCCAGTCTCATTGGTCGGTGCGATGACGTTCTCGGCAAATCGCGCGCATTCTTCGAGCACGCTATCGATCAGCTTCTGCGTTGACGTCGTCGCGTCCGAGCTCGCGGTAATGTTGCTCGACGCGCAGCACCTCGTGCAGCACGAAGCGGAATTCACGGAGGGGTACCTTGTACTGGGGCATGCCGTTGCGCTGGACTGGAGTTATCAGCCGACGGCTTCGGCGCAGGCGATGCAGAGATCGGAATACGGCAGTGCCTGCAGGCGTCGCGCGTCGATCGGCTGGCCGCAGGAACTGCAATGTCCGTAAGTGCCCTGGTCGAGCTGCGCGAGCGCGCGATTGATCTGCGCAAGCTCCTGCTTGGTCGCCTCGCCGATCCCGGCAAGCACGGCGTCATTCTCCATCTGGACGACCTGCTCGGCGAAGTCCTTGTCCAGCGGGCCTGAGGAACGGGTGATGTCGGCGCGCACCTTGGCGGCGCGCGTGAGCAACTCCTGCTTTTGTGCCAGCAGCTTGTGCCGGATCTCGTCGAACTCGGTCGTCATGGGACCTCCTGGCACCGGCCAGTCGGCGGCGGCACTCGTGGCGCCGCCGCCGGGGTCCGTTCAGTTTACCTGTACTTCGACCGTTCTTGGGCGTGCGGCAGGCTTCTTCGGCACGCGGACCTTCAGGACGCCGTTCTTGCTCTCGGCCTGGATCCCGCTGACGTCGACGTCGTCCGGCAGGCGGAAACTGCGTGAGAAACTACCGTAGAAGCTCTCGATGCGGTGCAGCTTCTCGTCCTTGTGCTCGAGCTCGTTGCGGCGTTCGCCGCTGATGGTGATCACGCCGTCGTCCACCGTGACCTTGACGTCGTCCTTGCTGACTTCAGGCAATTCAGCCTTGATCAGGTACTCGGCGTCGGTCTCGGAGATGTTGGCGGCGGGCGCCCAGGTAACCGCATCGGCCTGCTGGCCCGGCTCCAGTACGGACGACCGGCCCGCAGGCTGACGCCCGAAATGTGGATTGAGGCGTGCGAAAAAGTCGTCCAGTTCCCTGAACGGTTCCCAGCGAATCAGTGTCATTTTGATCCCTCCATGCAACGTTGGCGGTGACGCCTACCTGAATGGGGGCTCCGGCCGGCAACTCAAGCAGCAGCCCGGCCCGAGTGCCCCTGGCGTTGCTTCGGATCGGCCCGCGCCCGTAATATCGGGCCGACATCAGCGTATCGCCATGGCATCAGCGGCAAGGAGGATTCTTGATGGGTCGCGATCACAACCCCGTACCCGGACAATGGTACGAAAACCTCGAGGACGAAGAGGTCTTCCAGGTCCTTTCGATCGACGAGGACTCGGAGTTGATCGAGCTACAGTACGAGGATGGTGACGTCGAGGAAATCGACTACGAGACCTGGCAGGAACTCGACCTCGATCTGACGGATGAGCCGGAAGGCTGGTCCGGGTCCGACGATGACGAAGAAGATGACGACCTGGACGACGAGGATGACGACTGGGACGACGACGAGGATGACGACGAGGATGACGACGAGGATGAGGCATACGGCGACCGCGACGACTACTGACCGCGGCTCGCCGGCACCAGAACCTGCACTGATCCTTACGGTCCAATGGGCGTCAATCTCCCGGAGGATGCCCATGAAACTCCTGCTGCTGGCCATCCCGCTTGCCCTTGTTTCGGCCTGCGCCGGATCACCTCCAAAAGAGGACGGCCCGCCGGCCGCGAGAACAGACGCCTGCGTTTTCCGGTCGTCGATCAGCGGTTTCCACGCCGCTCGACGACCGCCACGTCATTCTTTATGACGGCGTGGGCAACCAGCAAGGCCTATCTGGCGACTGTCACGCCGGCGTGCTTCGACTTGTCGCAGACAGGACACGCTTGGCCGCCGTAGATGGCGACGGCAATGGCCAGATCTGCGGATTCGGGCGCGACAGCGATCGCTTTCCGCCAGTTCGGGCGCCGTGGAAAATTGCCGCATGATGACGCTCGAGAAACTGACCGATGAGACGCCGCTTGCGGCCGTGCTGGAGGAAAAAGCGAAAAAGCCGCGCAAAGTCGTGATCCAATAGCCATTGAATCGGACATGAGCCGCATCCATCTGGGCCAATCATGAAAAGAATCCTGCTGTTCGTGCTCACCAATTTCGCGATCCTGATCGTCGCGAGCGTCACGCTGCGTCTGCTGGGCGTCGAGCCCTGGCTCAATCAGCAGGGCATCAACTTCAATTCGCTGCTCGTCTTCGGCGCTGTGCTCGGCTTCGGCGGCGCATTCCTGTCGCTGGCCATCTCGAAGTGGATGGCAAAGCGGATGATGGGCGTCCAGGTCATCGGGCAGCCCCGCAACGAGCCTGAGACCTGGCTGGTCGAGACGGTGCGCCGGCAGGCGCAGCTGGCCGGCATCGGCATGCCGGAAGTCGGCTATTTCGATTCGCCCGAACCCAATGCCTTTGCGACCGGCGCACGGCGCGACACAGCGCTGGTCGCGGTCAGCACGGGCCTGCTGCAGCCGCATGAGCCGGCAGCGAGGTCGAGGCCGTGCTCGGCCACGAGGTCAGCCACGTCGCCAATGGCGACATGGTCACCCTGACACTGATCCAGGGCGTGGTGAACACCTTCGTGTTCGTCGCCTCGCGCCTGATCGGCAACGTCGTCGACAAGGTCGTGTTCCGCAACGAGCGCGGCCACGGCCCGGCATTCTGGATCACGACGATGATCGCCGAGCTCGTGCTTGCCTTCCTGGCGACCATGATCGTCATGTGGTTCTCGCGGCGGCGCGAATTCCGCGCCGACGCCGGCGGCGCCCGCCTCGCGGGCCGCCAGAACATGATCGGCGCGCTCGAGGCGCTCGGCCGCGGTCACGCCGGCAGCGCTGCCGGACCGCATGGCGGCGTTCGGCATCGCGGGCGGCATGGGCCAGGGCCTCAAGAAGCTGTTCATGAGCCATCCGCCGCTCGAGGAACGCATCGCGGCGCTTGCGCGCCGCGCTACCGGCCTGACGCCCGGCGCCGGCATTGGACCCGCGCGAAGGCCGGATATCGTCCCCCAGCCTGCAGGCCATCAAGGCGCTGCTCGGTCCGCGGCGGCTGGCTCGAGTCCGCCGCCGACCGCGCGCCCTTCGAGGTCGACTTCCGCGCGATTCATCGCGGCAGACGCCGCTGGTCGCGCTGCCGGACTCCGACCGCGCAGCGTGGCCGCGGCTGGTGCGCTACTGCGCGCGAACGAGCGCATCGGCGTCGTGCCGCAGGGCGGCAATACGAGTTACTGCGGCGGCGCAACGCCGCACCCAGGCAACAGCGAGATCGTGGTGTCGCTGCGCCGCATGAACCGCATCCGCTCGGTGGATGCCGGCGAACGACTCGATGACCGCCGAGGCCGGCTGCGTGCTGGCAGACGCTGCAGCAGGCGGCCGCCGCGGCCGACCGGCTGCTGCCGATGTCGCTCGGGATCGGAGGGCACCTGCACGCTCGGCGGCGTCATTTCGACGAACGCCGGCGGAACGGCCGTGCTGCGCTACGGCATGATGCGCGAGCTCGTGCTGGGCCTCGAAGTCGTGCTGCCCGGACGGCCGCGTGCTCGACCAGCTCCGGACACTGCGCAAGGACAACACGGGCTACGACCTGAAGCAGCTGTTCATCGGCGCCGAAGGGCACGCTCGGCATCGTGACCGGCGGCCAGCATGCGCTGTTCCCGCGGCCCGCCGCCATGGCGACCGCGATGATCGCACTCGCCTCGCCCACGGCCGCGCTCGCCCTGCTGGCTGAGCTGCAAGAGCCGCTCGGCGACGTCGGTCACGACATTCGAGTTCATGCCACGTGTCGCGCTCGAACTTGTCTGCAGTCACGTCGACCGGGAACCCGCGATCCGTTCGGCGCGGCGCATCCCTGGTACGTGCTGGCCGAAGTCTCCCTGCCACAGCCGGACTCGGACCTGGCGGGACGATTCGAAGTGACGCTTGCGACCGAAATCCAGGATGGCCGCGTGATTGATGCCGTGTCAGCCACATCCGATCTGCAGCGCGACGCATTCTGGCGGCTGCGAGAGACGATTCCCGAAGCCCAACGTCACGAAGGCCCCGGCCTCAAGCACGACATCTCGGTCGATCCGCAGCGGCTTGCGCAGTTCATCGACGAAGGCGGCGCACTGGTTGCGCGGCTCGCGCCCGGATGCGCGGCTGGTCGCCTACGGGCACCTGGGCGACGGAAACCTGCACTTCAATCTGAGTTCCGGCCCGCAGGACGGCAGTTGCGCGGCACTGTCGGATCAGCGATCCAGCGCGCGCGGTACACGACCTCGTTGCGCGCTACGGCGGCAGCATCAGCGCGGAGCACGGCATCGGCCAGCTCAAGGTCGGCAGAACTCGCAGCGCTACGAAGATCCCGTCGCCCTCGCCCTGATGCACGGCATCAAGAAAGTGATCGATCCGCACGGCATCATGAATCCCGGTAAGGTGCTGGATCCGGCCGCCGCAGAACAGGCCGGACGCATCAGGTGACCAGGCGCCGCCGGCGCGTGGTCATTTCTGGTGGCCGGCCGGACTTGTCCATTCGCTGTGCTGCCGGATGAGCCCTTCCTGCGCAACGCTTGCCACCAGCACGCCGTCGCGCGAGTAGATGCTGCCGCGGCCAAAGCCGCGTGCTCCGGATGCACTCGGGCTGTCGATCACGTAAAGCAGCCACCCATCCACGCGCACATCCCGGTGGAACCAGATCGCGTGATCGATGCTCGCCATCTGCAATTGCATGAACGAAATGCCATGCGGCAGCGTCGCGGATTCAAGCAGATGAAAATCGGACACATAGGCCAGCAGGCAGCGATGCAGCGGCTGGTCGTCCGGTAGCTGGTCGAGCATCCGGAACCAGACCAGCTTCGCTGGGGCTGACTTGACCGGCTTCAGGTAGTTCGGCGGATTCACGGGCCGGAATTCGAATGGCCGCTGGCGCTCGAAGAAGCAGCGCACTTTCTCCGGGACATGCTCCAGGATCTCCGCATTCAACTTGCCGAGATCGCGCAAGTCCTCGGGCGGCGGCGCCGCTGGCATCGGTGCCTGGTGGTCCAGGCCCGGCTCGTGGATCTGGAATGACGCCGACATGGTCAGGATCGGCTGCCCATGCTGGATCGCGACGACGCGGCGGCTCGTGAAACTGCCGCCATCGCGGCTGCGGTCCACTTCGAACACGATCGGAGCATTGACGTCGCCGCGGCGCAGGAAGTAGGCATGCAGTGAATGCACCAGGCGATCGTCCACGGTCCGCGACGCCGCGACCAGTGCCTGGCCCAGTACCTGGCCGCCAAAAACCTGCGGCGCGCCGACGTCGCGGCTCTGGCCACGGAACAGATTGTCCTCCAGGCGCTCGAGGTCGAGCAGGTTCAGCAGGTCGGAAAGGCGCTTGTCCATGTCTGGGCTGCTTCAGTCCGGCGGTGCGACGCCCAGCCGCTGCCGCATGATGGGACTCGTCGTCGTGTACTGCAGGAACTGGCGCTTCTTCGGATAGACATGATGCTGGACACCGAATGAAGCGAGCGCAGCTTCGTGGAATCCCGACAGGATCAGTTTTTTCTTGCCTGGATAGGTGTTGATGTCACCGACCGCGAATATGCCAGGAACGCTGGTCTGGAATTTCTCCGTATCCACACGGATCGCTTTCTTCTCCAGCGCAAGGCCCCATTCCGCCACCGGGCCAAGTTTCGGATGCAGGCCGAAGAATGCCAACAAGTGCTCGCAGCGCAACTTCGGTCGTCGCCCTTGTCCGCGCCGGTACGCTCGCACCGGACAGGCGTTCGCCGTCGATGCCAAGCGCAGTGATCGTGCCATGCATGGCGCAGCTTCATCCGCCGGCCGTCACGAGTTCCTTCATGCGGGCACGCTCGCAGGCTGCGCGCGAAAATCGGCCCGGCGGTGCACAAGCGTCAGCGTGCGTGCCTTGCCGCACAATTCCAGGGCCCAGTCGAGCGCGCTGTCACCGCCGCCGGCGATCAGCAGGTCGCGGCCGTGGAAATCCTCGGCGCGCGCACGCGATAATGAATCTGCGTTCCCTCGAATCGCTCGGCCTCTGGAACCATCGAGCCTGCGCGGCTGGAATGACCCGAGCCCCGCCGCGATGACCACGGCGCCCGAGTCGAAGCGCGTGCCGGCGCCGGTGACGATATCGAAGCGCCCGTCAGCACGCGGTGCAATCCCGGCACTTCCTGCCCAGGTGAAAGCCCGCGCTCGAACGGCTTGATCTGCTCGAGCAGGCGATCGACGAGTTCCTGTGCGCCGCAGACCGGCAGGCCGGAATGTCGTAGATCGGCTTGTCCGGATAGAGCTCGGTGCATTGCCCGCCCGGATGCGCGAGCGTATCGACGATCTGGCACTTCATGCCCAGCAAGCCGAGTTCGAAGACTGCGAACAGGCCCACCGGACCTGCGCCGACGATGACGCATTCGGTGCTGATGACATTGTTATTTACGGCCTCGCTCACGGACAGTTCCTCGAACCTGACCCGCCGCCTTATCGCGCCGGGGTCGGGCATTCTAGCCGATGCTAGGCTAGCAACCCATGACCAGCACCGACCGACATGCAGCGATGCTGCCGGCGCTGCGGATCGCAGGCGATGGCGGTCGCCACATCGACATGCGCGCGATCGCCGTCCTCGCCCTGCCGCTGGTGCTGAACAGTACGTTCCAGGCGGTGCTGAATCTGACCGACACCTGGTTCATCGGGCGGCTCTCGACGACCGCGACGGCCGCGATCGCGGCCGTTCACTGGCTGGCGCTGCTCGCTATGTTCCTGATCGGCGGCGTCGCGATGGGCGTGCAGACGCTCGTCGCCCAGGCCTACGGCGCGGGTCGCTACCGCCGCACCAGCCAGATCGTCTGGATGGGACTGTGGGCCTCGGTGCTCACGATTCCTGCGTTCGCCCTGACGATAGCAATCGCGCCGGCGATGTTCGGCGTATTCGGATTGCCGGCTGATGTTGAAACGTTCGCGCTCGAGTATCTGGGGACCGCGCATGGTCGGCGGACCGCTGGCGGCGGCGCTGTGGGCCGCCGTCGCGTACTTCAATGGCATCGGCCGTACGCGCATACCGCTCGTCATCGGCCTGGTCGTACGGTCGCCAATGTTGTGCTGAATGAACTGCTCATATTCAGGCTCGACTACGGTATTGCCGGTGCTGCCTGGGCGACGACGCTCGCGGAACTCGCGGGCATCCTCCTCGCAATCCTGATGATCCTGCGCCTGGAGCCGGCGCGGTTCCACGCTCGCCTGACCTGGCGCCCGAATCCCGGCCGTATCCTCGCGCTGGTCGCGCTCGGGCTGCCGATGGCGATGACGGCATCCGCAGACATCGGTGCCGCCGCACTGTTCCAGCTGATGCAGGTGCGCATGAGCATCGTCGATGGCGCCGCGACGCAGATCGTGACGATCCTGACTTCGCTCGCCTACATGCCCGGAATCGGCCTGGCGCTCGCTGGCACGACACTGGTCGGCCAGGCGATCGGCGCCGGGGACCGCGACTGGGCCGAGCGGCTCGGCAACCGAATCATTGCGGTCGTCGCCTGTTTCATGGGCGGCATCGGCATCGTGATCGCACTGACAGGCAGCTGGCTGGTGCCGCTGTTCGTCAACGCCGCGGATCCGCATGCCGGCGAGGTCATCGCGCTCTGTTCCACACTGCTGTGGATCGCCGCTGCCTACCAGTTCTTTGACGGCGTCAATTTTGCGAGCGCGTTTTGCCTGCGCGGTGCGGGCGACGCGCGCGTGCCGGCGCTGATCGTGTTCGTCATGCGGCGACGCTCTTGTTCCTGCCGCTGACCCACTTCCTGACATTTTCGCCGGGCCGCGGCTGGATCGCGGACGTCCCCGGGCTCGGGCTCGGCGCCGTCGGCGGCTGGTCGGCACTTGTCGTCTACGTCCTGTCGATCGCCATCGCGCTCTGGCTGCGCTGGCATCACGGCGCCTGGCGGCGCATCCGCCTCTAGCAGCGCGCCGTCACTCGTAGTCGCGGACGACGCGGAATGCCGAGATCGGACTGCCGGAGCGCCGTCGGTGCGGAGTCGCGAGCGGGAGCGCGCGCATCGCGCGGCCGGCTCGCCCACGAACCGCCACGCACGCCCTTCAGCTCGCAACCGCCCTGCCAGGTCCAGGCGCGGGCGTCTTCCGGCCGCCCGGCGTAGCTCGCCGTGTAGCAGTCCATGACCCATTCGCGGACGTTGCCGATGATGTCGAATACGCCAAAGGCATTCGACTTGTACTGGCCGACCGGCGCCAGCGCCGGCATGCGATCACTGCAGCGCGCATTCGGCCAGGGAAGCCGATAGCGCCTCAACAGCCGACGCGTCGTAGACATTGGCGAAGTCGCAGGCGAGCGACAGCACCGCGGTCTTCACTCGAATCGCGCTCGCCCCAGTAACGCGGAAATGAAGTGCCGCCGCGCGCCACATATTCCCACTCCGCTTCCGAAGGCAATCGATAGCGCTTGCCGCTTTCCTTCGACAGCCATTCGGCATAGCCGCGCGCATCATCCCAGTTGACGCAGACCACGGGTTCGTTGTCCCTCGGCGGCTGAGCAAAGCCCGGATCGCGCCAGCTGCGATCGCGCTCGTGGACCCATTGGCCGCCGAGCCAGACGCGACAGCCGGGAGCCGGCTCGGCGCCGGTCGCCTCGACGTACCGCCGAAACTCGCCAATGGTGATTTCACGACGCGAAACAAGGAATGGCCGGGTGAATGAAACCGCAACTCCGGGCGACTCGCCCGTGTCCACATCCATCTCAGTCGCGTCGGGTGCCGAACCCATCATGAACTGGCCCGGCGGCACCAGTGCGAGCTCCGGGCACACCGGGCAATCCGCGACCGGGGGCGGTGGCAGGCCCGTCTGCTGCCCAAGCGCGGACTGCGCGAGAAACACCAGGGCGGCCGGGAGCAGGGCGCGCATCAGTGTTCCTCGCCGCGCACCGCACGTTGATCGAGGTCCCTGGCGACGCGGAATCCGGCGTCATCGGCACGATCGTCCTCCGGCACGGAATCGCGCTGAGCGCTCCCATAGCCGTCCGGCGGTGTCAACCAGCTGCCGCCGCGCTGTATGCGGCGCCTGCAGCCTCCGAGCCATTCCCAGGCACGCGCGTCCCGCGGCCGGCCGACATAGCTGTCGGTCGCGCAATCCAGCACCCATTCCCGCACATTTCCTATCATGTCGTACAACTCGAAGGCGTTGGCCTGAAACCGGCCAACCTGCGCAAGGTCTGCAAAACCGTCGCGACATCCGGCATGGGGCCAACCCAGGTGATAAGCCGAATCGGCCGTCACGTCGTAGGTGTTCGCGAATTCGCAACCGTCCTCCGGCGCGTCACCCCAAGGGTAGCGGGTCGTCGTACCGCCGCGCGCGCCGCATATTCCCATTCCGCCTCCGACGGCAGCCGATAGCGCTCGCCGGTCTCGCGGGCAAGCCAGTCCGCATAGGCCTGCGCATCCGAAAAACTGACGCAGGTGACAGGGTGCTCGTCCGTCGGTCCGGCCGGGGTCGCCGGATTCTGCCAACTGCGACGCGCGTCCTCATTGAAGCGCGAAAGCGCAGGATCCCAGGTGCGGCATCCCGGACGCGGCTCGTAACCGCTGTCCGCGATAAAGCGCGCAAATTCCCCGCGCGTGACTTCGTTTCGCCCAAGCGCAAATGCCTGGCGGCGAACCGGATCGCACAGCGCTTCGCCCTCGCCCGGCGTTCCCATGACGAATACTCCGGCAGGCATGACGATCATCTCGGGGCAGGTCGTCGCAATCGCGAAATGCGGTGCCCACCGCGCGCGCGGGTTCCGCGGCCTGAAGCGCGTTCGCCGCGCCGAACAGGAGCAGGCTGACTGCCGCCCGGCGCCACATTACGATCCCACCCTGACGGGAATGTAGATCTGGGTATGGCCGCGCTGGATCAGGAGCGCAACCGTGCCGCCAGACCGCGTCACCGAGTTGCGGAATTCGCCGACTGAAGTGACCGGAGCGCCATTGACCGCGAGCAGCACGTCGCCGGGTTCGACCCCCGCCTCGGCAGCCGGGCCGTCGGACTCCTCGACGACCAGGCGCCCCTCGGTGTGCAGCTGCTGGCGCTCGCCGCCCGACAGCGGCCGCACGGCAAGTCCCAGCTTGCCGGTGTCGAAATTGTCGGTCGGCAAGCGCGATGCCACAGCCGGATCGTCTTTGAGTTCGCCGACCTTGATCGCGACCTTGCGCTTTCCGTTGTCACGCCAGATCTCGAGCGTCGCCGTCGTGCCCGGCTTGATGCGCGCAATGATGGCCGGCAACTCACCCGAGCGTTCGACGACCTGGCCGTCGACCGCGAGGATTACGTCACCCGCCTTGAGGCCCGCCTTGTCCGCCGGCCCGCGATCCTCGACCTGGCTGACCAGGGCGCCATGAGGACGCGGCAGCCGGAACGAGTCCGCCAGCGCCTGGTTGACGTCCTGGATCGCCACGCCGATGCGCCCGCGCTGCACCTTGCCGGTTGCGACCAGCTGGTTCCGCACGTGCATCGCGACATCGATCGGGATCGCAAAGGACACGCCCTGGTAGCCGCCCGTGCGGCTGTAAATCTGCGAGTTGATGCCGACCACCTCGCCCTGCAGGTTGAACAGCGGCCCGCCCGAATTGCCGGGATTGACCGCGACATCGGTCTGGATGAACGGAGTGTAGGCGTCGCCGGGCAGCGAACGCGCGGTCGCGCTGACGATGCCGGCCGTCACTGAATTGTCGAATCCGAACGGCGAGCCGATCGCGACCACCCACTGGCCGGCCTTCAGCGCCGCCGGTTTGCCGATACGAACGAATGGCAGCTTATCGGCGTCAATCTTCAGCACGGCCACGTCCGTGCGAACGTCCACACCGACGACTTTCGCGCGGTATTCGCGCCGGTCGGTCATGCGCACGGTCACCTCGCGCGCCCGATCCACAACGTGGGCGTTGGTCAGGATGTAGCCATCGGCGCTGATCACGAACCCCGACCCTTCCCCGCGCGCGAGCGGCGGCGGCTGGTTGCGCGGCCCCCCGAATCCGAAGCGCCGGAAGAAATCAAAGAAGGGGTCATCCGGCGAAAGCCCCGGCGGCCCCTCGTCACTGACATCACGCCGGGCGATCGTCGTCACATTGACGACAGCATTGCCGTAGGCCGCGACGAGTGCGCTGAAGTCCGGCAGGCCGCTGACGATCGCAGGCGCCACCGGGGAATCTGGCGCGGCATTCGATGCCGCATCCAGCGGAACTGCCGGCGGCGTTTCCGTATTCTGCGAGGCGGGTGCTCGATCGCCGCTGCATGCCGCGAGCAGAGCGAGAAGCGCAATGGGCCACAGGAATCGACTGAGCCTCATCATGGAGTCTCCGTGGATGTCAACCGATGCAGCGCTCTGACTATGCCAGCGCCTGCAAGTTGCATTCATGCACATTAGTATTGCACCAAATGTCCCGCCTTATCCCGAGTCTGATCCTGTGCCTGGCGCTGGCTGCCCAGCCTTCGCATGGCGACAGCCTTCCCGAGCGGCCCCGCGCCGTGCTGAATCAGCAACTGGTGCCGGATACAGCGGTCACGCGTCGTCGTGCGGGACGTCACGAGCGGCGAAAGTCTCGTCGATCTCAATGCCACCGCCCGCGCCAACCGGCCTCGACCATGAAACTGGTGCCAACCTGGGCAGCGCTTGAGCTGCTCGGCCCCGCCTACACCTGGAAAACGCGCGCCTGGTCCGATGCGCCGGTGGTCAAGGGCGTCCTGAAGGGCAATCTGTATCTCCAGGGCGGCGGCGATCCGCTGCTGACCATCGAGCGCTGGTGGCGGTTCGTCGCGATCTGCGCCAGACGGGATTGCGGGTCATCGACGGCGACATCGTCATCGACCAGACCCGGTTCGCCGCACTCGACGAGCGCCCCGAGGACTTCGACGGCAAGTTCTGGCGGACCTACAACGTGCTGCCCGACGCGTTGCTCGTCAACTGGCAGTCGTCGGATTTCGTCGTGCGGCCGTCGGATGATGGCGACGGCATCGACATCGCGATCCAGCCATATCCCGGACGGACTGGTCGTCGAGAATCGCGTGGTGCTCACCGACCGGCCGCTGCGCCGGCCGCAATCGCCGCATCGCGATCACGAGTCCCGACCGACGAGTCCCGAACGAGTCATTGTGACCGGACAGATATCGCGCGAGTTGCGGGCCGCAGACGTAGCGCCGCGCGATCATGGAACCGGCGCAGTACGCCTACGGCACGTTCGTCACGCTGTGGCGCCAGCAGGGCGGCGAGTTCACGGGCGGCATGCTGCGCGCGCCGACGCCGCCGACGGCCCGGCTGCTGCTGACCCAGGAGTCGCCGCCGCTGGCGGAGATCGTGCGCGTCACCAACAAGTACTCGAGCAACATGATGGCGCGCTCGCTGGTGCTCACGATCGCCGCCGAGATGAGCGGAACGCCGGCGACCACGGCGGCTGGCGAGGCGTCGATCCGGGACTGGCTCGCCAGCCGCGGGCTCGACTTCCCGGAACTCGTCATCGGCAATGGCTCGGGTCTGTCGCGCGAGGCGCGCATTTCCGGGCGACAGCATGGCGCGGCTCCTGATCGGCGCCTGGAAAAGCCGATACGCGCCGGAGTTCCTGGCCTCGCTGTCGCTCGGCGGACTCGACGGCACGCTGCGCAAGCGCTTCGAGAAAGTCGACGACCCGAGCCGCATCCGCATGAAGACCGGCACGCTCAAGGATGTCAGCACGATCGCCGGCTATGTCACCGGCGACTCGGGCAAGCACTATGCGGTCGTCGTCTTCGTCAACCACCCTGGCGCCCAGAATGGCGTTGGCGAGTCCATCCAGGGCGCGGTCATCGACTGGGTGCTTAGGCAATAGCCAGGCGCGCTGTCGCATGCGGCTGCGACGAATTGCCTGAGTGGCGCGACCAGCCGCGGCCGGCGGCCGTTCATGCAGCCGGGCTCCCGCGCTAGAATTGACGCATGGAATCCATGGCCGCAATGCTGATCGTGCTGTTCCAGCTGTTCTTCGGCTGGTGCGGCAGCGGTGAGCCCGAGCAGGCCGCCCGCAGGGACAGCACGTGTCTCTGCCAGCCGCTGAGCCGTGCAGCCCCTTATCGCTCCTGCAGGATGCCGCTCCAGCCGGTCGCGGTAGCTGCGGCTCAGCTTGAGTTCGTGGCCGCCTTCCAGTGTCAGGAAATACTCGCCGTTGGTGTGCGGCTTCAGCCGGCGGATCCGCCGGATGTTGACGATCGTCGAGCGGTGCATGCGCTGGAAGCTTGACGGGTCCAGGCGTTCCTCGAACTGCTTCATGGTCGCGCGCACGACGTGGGTGCGCCCTTCCGCGTGCACGCACATGTAGTCGCCTGCCGCATCGATCCAGTCGATCAGCCGCGACCGGCAGCCGGATCGTCTCGCGGCCGAGCCGGATCGGCAGCACCTCCGGCAAGCGCCGCGCCACACCTTCGACGCCGCGCGCCAGCAACTCCTCGGCGTCGAGCTGGCCCGCGCCGGTCACGCTCGCGAGCAGCGCAACGAGCTGCTCGCGATGCTGGACCGATCGGCGCTGCGCGAACTGGTCGCGCACGTGCGCCATGTGCGCTGTCGAGGCGCTCGTCGACGAGCGGCTTCAGCAGGTAGTCGAGGGCGTGGGCGTCGAATGCCTCGATCGCATAGCGGTCGAAGGCCGTGACGAAAACGACCATCGGCATGCTGGTCTGCGGAATGCGGCGCAGCACCTCGAAACCGTCGATGCCCGGCATCTCGATGTCGAGGAACATCAGGTCGGGTGAATGTGCTGCGACCGCGTCGACCGCCTCGCGGCCATTGCGCACTGCGCGACGATCTCGATGTCGGAGAAGTCCGCAGGCGCAGCTCCAGACCGCGCCGCGCCAGCGGCTCGTCGTCGACGATGATTGCGCGTATCCGGCTTTCCATCGCTCTCAGATTTCCAGCGGCAGCCGCATCTCGACGCGCAGGCCGGGTCCGGCATCCGCGACTTCGACGCGATGCGCGTCGCCATACAGCACCTTCAGCCGCTCGCGCGTGTTGCGCAGCCCGACGCCGCGGCCATTGCGCGCCGGTGCTGCCGACCGGCAGGCCCGGTCCATCGTCGACGACGGCGAGGCGCAGACTCGCCGCCCTCGATGCCGGCGATGACGGTCACCGAGCCGCCCTGCTCGCGCGGCGCGATCGCGTACTTCATCGAATTCTCGACCAGCGGCTGCAGCAGCAGCGACGGCACCAGCGCCGTCTCGCTGCGCTCGTCGACGTCGAACTCGAGCTTGAGGCGATCGCCGAAGCGCAGCTTTTCGATGCCGAGATAGAGATTCAGAGCGTCGAGTTCCTGGCGCAGCGTGACCTTCTTCATCGGATCCTGGTCGAGCGTGTAGCGCAGGAATTCCGACAGCCGCGAAACGGCGAGATTGGCGATGCGGTTCTGCCCGTCCAGCACCAGCGTCGAGATCGCATTCAGGGTATTGAACAGGAAATGCGGATTCAGCTGGTAGCGCAGCATCTTGAGCTGCGCCTCCTGCGCGAGCGCCGAGGCCGCGAGTGTCGCCTCGCGCTCGAGCTGCAGCCGTCTCGTAGATCTTGACGCCGTAGTACAGGCCGGTCCAGCACAGCAGCAGCACCATCGAGTAGATGCGTGTTGACGAAGATCTCGAGCGGCATGGGCTCGTGCTCCATCGCCCAGGCCGGCTTCAGGATTTCCATGACGTATGTATTGATGATCGCGGCCCAGGCCAGCGCGAGCAGCCAGCTCGCGCATACCGCGCCGATCAGCATTGCGCGCGGCCCCCGGACCCACAGCCGCCGGTAGAGATACCGCAGCGGCGCCGACAACAGGAAGCCGGACGCGCGTGGCGACGACGATCACTTTCTCGTAGCCGGGTTCCTTGACGTAGATGGCGGAGCCGACGTACAGGGCGAGCCCATACGCGATCCAGCCGATCGTGTGCAGGCCCCAGAACAGCAGGTTGCGATTGCCGCGCAGGACGTCGATTTTCATCCGGATACCTTATGCATGCGCGCACGCGCGCGCGCAACGGCCCGGCCCGCCATCAGCACGCCTCGTCGCAAGCGCATTCAATTCGCGGGAAGCCGGCTGCGCAATTGCAGCGCCAAGCGCCAGCCGTCGCCATGCCGGCACCAGATGTGGACATAACTGGCATCCGCCTCGCGCCGGGACCTGGTGCAGACAGTCCATAGCTGTACCCGAGATCGCCGGAGGAAGCGATACCGGCGCCCATCGGCCAGTACTGAAGCAGATCCGGGAGCGCCGCGAGTGCCGCTTCACGCGTTGCAGCCACGCCGGCACCCTCGACCGCCGGCGGCGTGAAACAGCGACGCCATCGCGTCCAGCCGCTGGAGCATGCGCTGCTGGTGGTTCGCGCCGCCCGGAACACCGGACACGGCGAGGTCGAGCAACTGCAGTTCGCCCGGCGGCTCGGCGGACCCGCGCTCGCAGGCATATGGACCCAGTACCGGTTCCCTGCTGCGCGAATCCCAGCCGCCCGCGGGTTTGCGACCGAAGCCGCCGTCAAACCAGACGCGCCAGCCTGTGGCGCCTTTCTTCCAGACGGTCACATAGCGGCCTTCGACGCGACGGCCATCGGGCTCGAGCGGCTCGAGAATCCAGGGCCCCGATGCAAATCCGAGATCGCCATCGGCCGAAATCTGGGCACGATCGGGCAGCCAGTCGAGTGTGCCGGGCAAGTCTTCGTTCACCGTCCAGGCCGCGCGCCCCCAGACCGGACCCGGTTGCAGCACGATCGATTCGTCGTCGAGAAATTCCAGGAACGCAGCCTTGGCACCGCGCGTCGCGCGAAGCGGCGGCGAAGTCGCCTCGAGATCGACAATCGTCTGGTGACTCGCGGCGATCGCAGGCATCACCTGCGATTCCGGCTCGCCGGTGCAGCCGGCCAATAGCTGCCACCGCGACAACGACACTGCGCCAGTACAAGACGGAGATGTTCATGGACGCCAACATTACACGAGCAGCCGGCTCAGGCGTATTGCCGCGCAGCCTCCGCCAGCTCGCGTGCGACCGTTACTCGAAGCGAATCCGGCGCAAGCACGCGGACTCCTGCGCCATGTCGCAGCAGGTCCATCACCAGTTCCGGTTCCTGGCTGTAGGGTAGTTCGAGCACGTAGCTGCCGTCCGCCTCGATGCGGCCCGCCTGGCGCGAATGCCAGACTTCATCGGCGACCCAGCGCGCGCGCTCCGGCGTGAAGCGCAGGACGGCTGTCTGGGTCTCCGCGCCGGCGAAAATTCCGTAGCCTGCACCCAGCACGCGGTCCATGCTTTCGTCCTCGACCTCGCGGGCGGATGCTGCCAGCACCGTCGCACCCTGGATGGCGTCAACTGCGAAGACACGCAGGTCCTTGCGTAGGTGACACCAGGCATCCAGGTACCAGTTGTAGCGGTAGTGGACAAGACGCTGCGGGGACACGACGCGCTCCATGGTCTCGCCGCTGCCGCGCTTGAGGTGGCGGATGCGGATGCGGTGGCGGCCCAGCAACCCGACAGACAATGCCTCGAATACGTCACGATTGACCCGCCGGCTTCCGAGCGCGAGCACGCGGATGCGCCGGCGGATCTCGCGATGCCCGCGGTCGCCGCGCTCCAGCAGCGCACGCAGCCGCGCACGCAGCGGATCGAGCTGGCGGCCGAGCAGGCCCGGCTCGAGTGCGCTCGAGCAGGTGCTCGATTTCGAGCAGCGCATAGATTTCGGCCGGGCTGAACCAGATGCCGGGCAGCTCCGAGACGTCCGCCTCCGGGTCGAGCACATACGCGGCCCGCTCGCGCGACCAGATGATCGGGACATTGAGCCGGTCGCGCATGTATTCGATGTCGCGCTTGAAGGTTGCGTGCGAGATCTCGAGGTCTTCCTCGACCTCGCGCCGGGTCAGCTCACCTTTCTCGATCAGCCGGCGCCGGATCTTGTAGAAGCGCTCGGTGCGATCCACTCGATCACTTCGCCGGTGTCAGGCGCAACACCCTTCCGGCGTCCTCGTCGGTAACCAGGTACAAGCGCGCCATCGGGACCCTGGCGGACATCGCGAATGCGGTTACCGACCGGAAAGCGCTCTTCGGCCCTCACCTTGCCGTCGGAGCCGATTTCCAGGCGCGCGACCAGTTCGGCCGCGAGTGCGCCGACAAACAGACTTCCTTTCCATTGCGGGTAAACATCGCTGGAATAGAAGGTCATGCCGGATGTCGCGATGGACGGAACCCAGTAGTACAGGGGTTGTTCCATGCCTTCCTTTGCCGTGCCCTCGCCGATTGCCGGCCCGCTGTACTCGGTGCCATAGGTGATCACCGGCCACCCGTAGTTGCGGCCTGCCTCGGGCAGGTTGATCTCGTCCCCGCCGCGCGGCCCGTGTTCGAGCGCCCAAAGCCGGCCCGTCACCGGATCGAGTGTCGCGCCCTGAACATTCCGGTGACCGAGCGACCAGATCTCCGGCAAGGCTCCTTCGCGGCCGACAAAGGGATTGTCGGCGGGAACCGCACCATCTTTAGTGATGCGCACGATCTTGCCGAGGTGGGTGCCCAGGTCCTGCGCGCTGTCCCGCTCGCGAATTGCGATCGCCCAGCGTGACAAAAAGATTGCCGTCGCGGGCGAATACGAGCCGCGAGCCGAAGTGGTGCTTGCTCGTGACCTTCGGCATCTGGCGGAATATGACCTTGACGTCGGTCAGCCGCGCGCCATCGAGTTTCGCGCGCGCGACTGCCGTGCCATTGGTATCGCCTTCGCCGCGCTCGGCATACGAAAGATAGATCGTCGAGTTGTTGGCGAAGTCCGGATCGAGGGCAACATCCAGCAGACCGCCCTGCCCTTCGGCGTACACCGCCGGCACGCCGGTAATGGGCGCCGATACCTCGCCAGCCATTGTGACGTAACGCAGGCGCCCGGGCCGTTCGGTCACCAGCATGCGTCCGTCCGGCAGGAAAGCGAGGCTCCAGGGATGCTCGAGCCCGCGCGCGACGGTCGTGAACACCGCACTGTCATTTATCGTGGGCGGCAGGCCCGCCTGTCCCTGGCAAGCGCCCGCCACAACGGCCATCAGCGGGAATGCCAGGTTCCGTGTCGCCGCCTTGAGACGCATCATGTCGTCACCTCTACATTTCCGTTCGTGACTGCAACCGCAAATGTCCGGAGCGCCTTCTCGCCGCGCACGGTGTTCAGCAGCTGGATTCCGGGCGGAAAATTCGCCCATCGCACGACAGCGCCGGTTGCGATGTCGAACCGGGCCCGATGCAGGGGACATTGCACCTGGCAACCCTTCACGATCTCGCCGCGCGCCAATGGCCCGAAAGTGTGGGTGCACTGGGCCTGGGTCGCGAAGAAGCCATTCTTCAGGTGATACACGACCACGCGCGTCTCGCCCGCCTTGCACGCCATCATGCTGCCGACCGGCAGCTCGTCGGTACGGCAGACAACGTGATCTCCCATCTCAGCCCGCCGCGATGCGCGTAATGATGTAGCCGCCGGATTTCGCGTCGAACTCGAGATCGATCAGCTTGCGGTCGCGGGCCTCTTCGAGCAGCTTGCCGAAGTTCTTGAAGCCGTAGTAGCTCTCGTTGAAGCCCGGCTTGCGCCGCTTGATGGCCTGCTTGACCATCGAGCCCCAGACCTTGTCCTCGGCATCGCGCTCGGCGAACAGGTCCTCGGCCGTCTCGACGACGAGATCGATGCCCTCCTGGCGGCGGTCATCGGCGGTACTGCCGGCAGCCTTCGTCGCGGCCTTCGCCGACCTTTCGCGCCGCGCGCTCGCGCCCGCGACTCTCGCCGCGCACCAGGTCGTCGTAGTAGATGAACTCGTCGCAACCGCTGATCAGCAGGTCGGAGGTTGAATTCTTGACACCGACCCCGACCACGATCTTGTTGTTCTCGCGCAGCTTGCTCACCAGCGGCGAGAAATCCGAGTCGCCGCTGATGATCACGAACGTGTCGACGTGCGACTTCGTGTAGCAGAGGTCGAGCGCATCGACGACCATGCGGATGTCCGCGGAGTTCTTGCCGGACATGGCGCACGTGCGGGATCTCGATCAGCTCGAACGCCGCCTCGTGCATCGTCGCCCTTGAACTCCTTGTAGCGCTCCCAGTTGCAGTAGGCCTTCTTGACGACGATGTTGCCCTTCAGCAGCAGCCGCTCGAGCACCTTGCGGATGTCGAACGACGGAATCTTCGCGTCGCGCACGCCGAGCGCGACGTTCTCGAAGTCGCAGAAGACGGCCATGATCCGGGTATCCGATCGGGTTCCGCTTGCGGTCATTCCTCTGCCGGCGGCCGGTTTCCAGGCCGAGGCCAGTTCCTGCTGCTTGCGCGGCGGCACCGGGTCGTAGTGGCTGAGCTCCAGCGTGAAGCTGCCCTCGCCGCCGGTCAGCGCCTTCAGCCGGTTCTGGTAGTCGGTGACTTCCGCGAGCGGCACGTAGGCCGAGACCACGATGCGGCCGCGCGCGCGCGCCTCATTGCCGTCGATGCGCGCGCGCCGCGTCGCGAGATCCGCCGTGATGTCGCCCATCGACGGTGCCCGGCGCGTTGATCTCGCACGTGCACGATCGGCTCGAGCACCGTCGGCCCGGCCTTGCTGCACCGCATCCAGGAAGGCCTTGCGGCCGGCCGACACGAAGGCGACCTCCTTCGAGTCCACCGAGTGGTACTTGCCGTCGTAGACCGAGACGCGGATGTCCTGCATCGGAAAGCCGGCGACCGCGCCCTCGACGAGCGCGTGACGGATGCCTTTCTCGACCGCCGGAATGAACTGGTTCGGGATCGCGCCGCCGACCACGTCGTCCACGAACTCGAATCCGGTGCCACGCGCGAGCGGCTCGATCCGCAGGTACACCTCGCCGAACTGCCCGGCGCCGCCGGTCTGCTTCTTGTGGCGATGATGGCCTTCGGCCGGCCGCGTGATCGTCTCGCGGTACGGGAATGCTGGGCGGCCGGGTCTTGACCGCGCACGCCGTAGCGCTCGGTCATGCGCTCGATCATGACGCGCAGATGCAGGTCGCCCATGCCGTACAGCACGGTCTCGTTGAGCGCTCGCATGGTGCTCGACGCGCACGCAGGGATCCTCGGCGGCGAGCTTGTGCAGCGCCTCGGCCAGCTTGTGTTCGTCGCCGCGGCGCTCCGGCTCGATCGCAAGGCCGAGCATCGCCGGCGGGATAGGCGATCGGACTTCAGGTGGAAGTTGTCCTCGTCGTGGGAGTCGTGCAGCACGGCATCGAAGTGCAGTTCGTCGAGCTTGGCCACCGCGCAGATGTCGCCCGGCACCGCCAGCGGCATCTCGTCGTGCTCCTTGCCCTGCATGCGGAACAGGTGCGCGATCTTGACCGGCTTGCGCGCGTCGCCGACGAACAGCTGCGCGCCGCGCGCTGACCGTGCCCTGGTGGACGCGGAACAGGCCGAGCTTGCCGACGAAGGGATCCATGATCACCTTGAACACGTGGGCGATCGCATGGCGCGCCGGATCCGGCGCGACCGGTCACGCGTTCCGCGCCGTCGCCCTCGCCCTTCATGAACGGCGGCGGATTGCCCTCCGCGGGATTCGGCATCAGGCGCGCCAGGATCTCGAGCAGTTCCGGGATGCCGGCGCCGGTCTCCGCCGAGACGAAGCAGACCGGCACCAGGTGCCCCTCGCGCAGCGCCTTCTCGAACGGGTCGTGCAGCTGCTCGGGCTGCAAGTTCCTCGCCCTGCTCGAGGTAGAGCGCCATCAGCTCCTCGTCGACCTCGACGACCTGGTCGATGATCTGCGGTGTGGGCGGCCGGCACCGACGAAAAATCGGTCGCCTCGCCGTCGTTATGGAAAAAGCAGTCGATGACCTTGCTGCCGCCGCCGGCCGGCAGGTTGACCGGCAGGCATTCCCGGCCGAACTGCTCGCGGATCTCCTCGAGCACGGCGCTCGGCATTCGCCTCACGCGCGTCGATCTTGTTGACGACGATGACCCGGCACAGGCCGCGCTCGCGCGCAACAGTCCATCATCCGCTGGGTCATCGCCTCGACGCCGTCGACGGCGCTGACGACGACCGCCGCGGTCTCGACCGCCTCCAGCACCGGCAGGGTGCGGCCGATGAAATCCGGGTAGCCCGGCGTGTCGATCAGGTTGACGTGGGCGCCGCCGGTTTCGAACCAGCAAGTCGTGGCATCGACCGAATGCTGCAGCCGGCGAGCCTGCGGGTCGTGGTCGCAGACCGTCGTTCCGCGAACCAGGCTGCCCTTGGCACGGATCGCGCCGGCGCCGAACAGCAGCGCCTCCGCCAGCAGGGTCTTGCCGGCCCCGGCGTGGCCGACCAGGGCAATGTTGCGGATGTCACCGGTCGCTCTGGTCATCGATGTCCCCCGACCATTCCGCCGCTGCCGGCGCGGTTTTTCGAAAAGGATAGCACCGATGACCGCGGCCGACTTGCGCCCTCGCCGGGGTGAAGGGCAAACTCGGACTGGCAACAGGGCACCTTAGACAACGGCACAGGGCGCCGACGGGGGATTTTCATGGCGGTTTCGGTCAAGGGCGACAGCGCGGATCCGATGGTCGATCCGAACGTCATTCCGCTCGTCGACATCATGCTGGTGCTGCTGATCATCTTCATCATCACGATTCCGGTGATGACGCACGCGGTCAAGATCGACCTGCCGCGCGACAACCCGAATCCGCCGACCGAAGAACCGCCGTCGGTCGTGAAGATCTACGTCGAGTTCGACGGCACGCATTCTCTGGAACGGCACGCCCGATCGACCGCGCCGACCTTCCGGGACTACGTCGCGATCGAGAACGCAAGGATCCGCAGCCGGAGGTTCACGTGGATGCGCACCGGCGCGTGCCCTACGTCTACGTCGCCAACGTGCTGTTCACGCTGCAGCGCGGCGGCCTGCAGAAGGTCGGCTTCGTTTCTGGCGAAGCGCCGCTGAGCTAGCGTTGGCGCCGGCGATCCGGTCCCCGGGCCGGGTGAGCGAAACCGCGAAAGGGCCGGCAATGCCGGCCCTTCTTTGCCCCTGGAGACGCTGCCCATGAATCGCTGGTTCGCTGCCCTTCGTGGCGCTCATGACCCTGCTGGCACGCCCTGGCAGCGGCCATGCCGCGGACAGCTGTGCGCGCAGGCTACGAACTGCCGAACCTGGACAGCCTCGGAACTCGACGGTGCCGGCCGGCCTGGGACGAGACACGATCGACCAGCCGGCCGATGGCGGGCCTCCCGACGATCCAGCTGCGCCCGCGGCAAGGCGCGACCCTTCGAGGTCTACATCACTCCGGCATGGCCGGCGGGCCCGGATGAGGCCGCGCCCGACGCGAGACGCTCCGTGAGACCGTACGCGGCGCGGCCGAGCGGATCCGCGACCAGGTCGTCGAGGAGCCGCTCGAGATCCGCCGGCTGCAGGGCGCCAGCGGCGTCGGCTTCTACTTTCGTGGCGACGGAGCGCGCAGCCGCAAGCCGGAAGAGTTCAGATACATGAACCAGGGCGCGTTGCAGGTCGGCGACCTGACCGTCGGTGTTCACGATCCTGACCAACGACGGCCAGGACGCCATCGTCGAAGAGGCGCTCGCGATGCTGAGGGCCGCGGTGCATCGGGGCACCGGCCTGGACCAGACGAAGCTGCGGCCGCGTCACGCGCAGCGAGCCGGCCACAGCACCCACCGCGGCAGCGCCAGCGTCAGCTGCGGAAATGCCGTGATCAGCGCAACGCCGATCGCCAGCACCGACGAGCATCGGCAGCGTGGCGCGCGCGACCTCGAGCACCGGCCGTCCGAAGCGCGACGCCGACATGAACAGATTCAGGCCAACCGGCGGCGTCAGGTAGCCCAGTTCCAGGTTGGCGAGCAGGATCACGCCGAGGTGCACCGGATCGACCCCGAAGGCCAGTGCGACCGGCACGATCAGCGGTGCGACCACGATGATGGCCGAGAAGATGTCCATCAGGCAGCCGACAGCGAGCAGGAACAGGTTCAGCATCAGCAGGAACAGCCAGCGCGACTCGATGCGTCGCCTCGATCCAGACAGTCAGCCGGTCCGGTACGTGCTCGGTGATCAGCAGGTTGGTCAGCCCCATCGCCGCACCCAGGATCAGCAGCACGCCGCCGACCAGCAGCGCCGCATTCGCGGATGACTTCTAGGAGCCTGGCACCGCGCGGCAGGTCGCGATTCACGAACGCGGCGACCAGAAGCGCGTAGGCGGCGGTCAGCGCGGCAGCCGGCACCGGCAGCGCGTAGCCGCCAAAGATCAGCACCAGCGGCACGACCGGCAGCAGCAGTTCCCATTTCGCGCGCCAGGTCGTCACGTGCGCGCGGCGCCAGCTGAAACTCCGGCGGCGGATCGCCGGCTGGCGACGCGGCGATGCCCCAGGCGCAGGCCAGCGCGACCATCAGCAGCCCCGGCACCGCGCCGCCGAGGAACATGGTCGTCATCGGAAACCTGGGCGACGATCGAGTACAGGATCAGCGGCAGGCAGGGCGCAAACAGCACGCCGAGTGATCCGGCGCCAGTCACCAGCCCGAGCGCCGCGCTGTTCGCGATAACGCGGAACGACAGCAGGATCGGCATCAGCAGGCCGCCGAGCGCCAGGATCGTGACGCCAGACCCGCCGGTGAATGCCGTGAAGAACGCGCAGGCGAGTACCGTGACGACGGCCGGACCGCCGCGCAGGTGCCCGGACCAGGCCCGCAGCAGCCGCACCAGGCGCCGCGCCGCGCCGCTGGCCGCGACGATATATCCGGCCAGCGTGAACAACGGCAGGGTCGCCAGCAGCGGATTCGTGACCTGGTCGTAGTGATCGAGTGGCACCGAGGCCATCGGGTCTCCGGCCGATCAGGAACCAGATCAGCGCGATGCCCGGCCAGGCCGACGAAGATCGGCGCGCCGAGCAGCGATGGCGACGCCCAGCACGATCAACAGCGGGGTGCGTGCAACGCCGAGGCCGCCGTCGAGTGCGATACCGCGACGTCAGGCCCGCCGCGACGGCCAGCAGCAGCACCGATCGGGCAGGATGCTGGTGGCCGTCCGCTGCGCGCAGGCGATACGCAGCGTGATCAACGGCGAAGCCCGAGCGGCATCGCCGCCTGCAGCACGATGCGCGGCACGCCGAAGGCCAGCGTGCTTGCACGAAGCCGCTTCCTCGCGAACGAACTGCCAGGCCGCCAGCGTCAGCAGTGCAGCCACCGTCGGTGCCGACGAACGCCGGTGAACAGGCCGATCGCGGGCTTCCACGCGCGGCGGCAGCGCCTGGGCGACGGTCCCATCGACAGCAGCCGGTCATCGCGGGCCGCCACCATGCCGCCCAGCATGCCGACCAGCAGCGTCAGGTGGCGGATCAGCTCATCGGTATCGGCGACACAGTCCGGGTGCAGACTGGCGACACCGAGCAGCACGAGCAAGCCGCAAGCGTCGCCGCCAGCAGCAGGTTCTCGACCCGGTGGACAGCACGACCATCAGGATGCCGGCGCCGCCCGGCCTCGCAGCGTCGTCGACGGCCAGCGTCGAACATCGGCGCCGGAACCAGCCTGCCGCGGATGCGCGGATAGATGCGCGCGACCTCGGCGCGCAATTCCCGCTCGGCCTCCGGCGTCAGCGGCACCACCTTGAGCCCTGCTTGTCCTTCATCGCCTGCACAGCCTGCTCGTCCTCCGCGCGGCTCGCGCTGGCGCATTCTCGTGGCCGGCGCGCTCGTGAGGTCTCGCGCAGCCACGCCTGGGTCGCCGCATCGAGCTGGTTCCAGGCGCGGTTCGGTGACGCACCAGCGCACCGGTGATCGGTGCCCAGGGCAGGTCGAGCATGTACGGCGCGTAGGTCGGCACCTGGCTGAAGTTGGCCAGGAACGCCGGGCACCGGCAGCGCGTCGATCATGCCGTTGCGCAGGCCCAGCAGGATCTGGTCCGGTTCGAGCACGACCGGCGTGTAGTAGTCCTTCATCATCTCCACGCTTTCCGGGTCGCCGGAACTCGCGTAGACGCGCAGGTTTGCAGGTCCCGGAGGCCGTGGATCGGGCGTGCTCGAGAAATATCGCACCCAGCCGGCGTCGCCCCAGAACATCACGACATAGCCCGCATCGCGCAGGCGCCGCTCGAGTTCCGGGCGCAGCCGCTCGCGCACCGCGGTCGACGTCCTCCCAGTCGCGGAACATCAGCGGCATCAGTTGCAGCGCGGTCACCGAGCGGTCGATCTGGCCCGAGCCCGACCGAGGTCAGCATCGCGCCCTGGATCTGGCCGACCCGCATGCGCCGGACGATCTGCAGCTCGCCGCCCTGGGTACCCGGCGTAGATGTTCATCGAAACGCCGCCGGGGCCGCGCGACCATTCGACACCGAGCGTCTGCAGGCGCTTGTGGAACGACGAACCGGACGGGGCGACGGTGGCAATGCGCAATTCCGTGCCCGCGGCCGCTGCCGCGCCGGGATCGATGCCGCAGTGCGAGCGCCGCAATCGTGCAGCGCCAACGATGCGCAGGCAAGGACGCAGGCTCATGATCATCGCTTTTCCTCTTGGCCTGCGGCGTCGTCGAGCGGCGGCAGGATCCAGCGATCGACATGGCGCCAGCAGCCAGGCGGCGCGGCGCTGGCATATGGTGTTGGCCAGTCGCGTCGGCGGATCGTCGTCGGGATCGATCTTCGAGCGCCGCCGCGAGCATCTCCTCGAAGCAGGCGCGATCCTCCTGCGGCAGGCACACGGACTCGGCCCAGGACACATACGGACCCGCAGCCCTGCCCTGCGACAAGTCGACGGCACGGTCGAAATGCGTCGCGCGCTGGCGACCGGTCTCGGTCTTCCGAGGCGTCCGGCCGGACCATCTCATAGGTGATCAGGAAGGAATGAATCGCGCCGCGGTCCCAGTCCCTCGCGACCGCGAGCGCCCGGTCGATCAGCGCCGAGACGAGCGGCAGGTCGGCGACCAGGGACGGATCGTCCTTGCCGAGTGCGATGGCCGCCGCCCAGGACACCGCGGTCCAGTACAGCAGGTCCACTTCTGCGGCGCCCGCCCGCGCAACCGCGGCGGCGGCAGTCGCCGCGCAGCGTCGGCGCTGAATCCAGGATGGCGACGTCGAGACCGCGCAGACCATAGTCGCGCGCGCGCAGGTACAACCGCCGCGCGCGATTCCAGGCAGCCCAGGCGCGTTCGGTGTCATCGAGCGCAATCGCATCCGCTTCCTGCTGCACGAAGGCGTAGGCGTACTGCGTGAAACCGGCGCTGGTCGCCGCGAGCAGCCCGCGGTGTTCCGGCGTCGAGGCCAGTACGCTTTCCATCAGCTTCAGGCTGAACGGCAGCGCGGCGCCAACCAGTTCGGGGTCATCGTCGGCCGAATACGTGGTGCCGGACGGCAGCGAGCGTGTCGCCGATCTTGTTGGCAGCGAAGCGCTGCACGGAACAGCCTCCGGCCAGGATGGCAAGTGCCAGCAGGCTCACGCTGGCCATGATTCTTGGTCTGAGATTCAAAAAAGGCACACTGCCATTTCGTTCGATTTCCGGCCCTTGGCCATTGCCGCGCCCGCATGATACCTCCTGGCATGTCTCGAGGTCGCAGGCGTGCTAACCGGCCGGAACTTGCCGCCAAATGACAACCGGCGTAAACGTGGGTTCCGCTCAAGGGTAATGAGCGCGGGGGCAGCGAATTCAATGAAAATCCCGTCCGCCGGTCACGTAGCGTTCTCGATCGGCCAGCTGATCATTCTGTCGCTTTGTGCCGACGGAAGCGCAGCCGAACCAGCGCTCTTGCCGGCAGGTATGAGCGTCCCGCTCGTATTGCAGCATCACGTTAGTTCGAGCTACACGCCGGCCGGCGCGCCAGTTTATTTTCGCGTGGCCCGTGACGTGACAATTGACGGCCAGACACTGATAGCCAGAGGTACCATTGCCAAGGGCAGCATGGCGCATGCGACCGAACCCGGCATGGTTGGAAGAAGCGGGTCAATGAACCTGCAGCTTGATTCTGTGCCGGCCGTCGACGGCACGATCGTTCGAATCGATGCGGACCTCGACAAGCAGGGTCGCAGCCGCGGCGCCGCGACGGTTGGCTGGACGATTTTCTGGGGCTTGCCAGGCTTGATCACGCGTGGCGTCAGCCCCTACCTGGAAAAGAGAGCGGAACTGGTCGCAACGGTCACGAGCGACGCGACCATTGATCCGGCGAACGCAATTGTGACGTCGAATACGAGTGAATCAGGCCTGCAGGCAGTGATCACGAAGCACGTATGGGAGGGCAAGCATGCCAACTCGGTGAAGGTGCTTGATATAGAACGAAAGACGCACCTGAAAACGATCGCGTTTACAGTTGTCCTGCCTGGCGCCCATGCCGCCGATGGCGCAACAGTGTCGAAACTTCAACTGCTGGAAGTCGATGACGTACCCGTACCCGAGGAAACGCACGCGCTTTCAATTTCGCATGACGCCGCCGTCTTCGATGGCTGGTCAATTGCGCGCTATTGCGTTGACGGCGTCAATGCGCTGGGATTCGGCGGCGTGGATTCGAGCGGACAGCAGTTCCACGCGTCGTATCAGTTGCCGTTCAAGATAAAAAAGAAGAAAAAGAAGGATAAGAACTGAGTGCAGCGGCTGGTCAGAAATCGCGCCATCGTCGCATGATGGCGGGTGCGGATCGCAAACAACAGGGAAGTTATCGATGAGCAACGATCAAGCACAGGCGGAGCGGCTCGAAGCGCGTCGCGCCGTGATCGGCGATGGTTTCGAAATCCGTCGTGCGGTACCCAACCGCCACCGCCGCATGGTCGGAGCCTGGTGCTTCCTCGATCATGCTGGGCCGGTGGACTACGAGCCCGGCAAGGGCCTCAATATTGGGCCGCATCCGCACATCGGCCTCCAGACATTCACCTGGATGATCGAGGGAGAGGTCCTGCACCGCGACAGTCTCGGCTGCGAACAACTGATCCATCCGGGGCAGGTCAACCTGATGACCGCGGGTTGTGGTATCTCGCATTCCGAGGAGTCGCCGATGGATCGCGCAGGACGATTCCAGTCCGCGCAGCTCTGGATTGCGCTTCCGGATTCCGAACGCAACCGCGAGCCCGATTTTCACCATTACCCGGAACTGCCGGTGATGGACCGCGGCGGCTTCCGGGTTACAGTGCTCGCCGGCGCTTGCGATGGCGAAGCTTCACCGGCATGCGTCTATACGCCGCTGGTCGGGCTCGACATCGTCGCCCGGGGACGCGCCCGGACAACGCTGCCGCTCGATCCGGCCTTTGAACATGCCGCGCTGACGCTGGAGGGCGCGCCGACACTGAATGGCGACGTTCTCGAACCAGGGACCCTCCTCTATCTGGGCACCGGCCGTCAGTCACTCGAACTCAATTCAACCACGATGTCCCGGATGCTGTTGATCGGCGGTGCGCCATTTGACGAGGAGATCCTCCTGTGGTGGAACTTCGTCGCGCGCACACCTGTCGAGATGGAAACCGCGAGGCGCGGCTGGATTGAAGGCGGTCGCTTCGGCCAGGTCCGTGGCGCCAGCGGCAAGCCATTGATAGCCCCCGATCTGCGGGGTCTGAATCTCGGGGGAACGAGCAAATGAACCGCTTAGCATCAGCCATCGTCACGCCTGCCGGCCCGAATTACACGCAGCGAATCGTGACGGGCGCCTTCGAACTGTCCTCCGATGAACCCGTGTCCGCCGGTGGCAGGAACCTGGGCCCCGGTCCGTACAACCTGCTGCTGGCAAGTCTCGGCGCCTGCACGTCCATCACGCTCAAGATGTATGCGGATCGCAAGGGCTGGGACATCGGCGAGATGAAAGTCTCGCTCAGCCTCTCGAAGGATATCGAAGGCAAGACATTCATCGACCGCACGCTCCATTCGGACACAAGACTCGATGGCGAGCAATGGTCGAAGCTGCTGGAAATCGCCGACAAGACACCTGTGACCAAGACCCTGCTGTCGGGATCAAAGATTACGACCCGCCAGGCCGAGGTCGCCTGAGTAATGCGCAAAGTGGTGGCCATTCACGAGCCGCGTGCGCCGCACTGGGTCGGCGACGGATTCCCGGTGCGGTCCATTTTTTCGTACGACAACCTGGGCCGCGGGCAGATGAGTCCATTCCTGATGCTCGATTACGCTGCGCCGCGGATTTTTGAGCCCGCGGCCCAGCGACGCGGTGTCGGCGAACATCCACATCGCGGCTTCGAGACAGTCACGATCGTTTACCAGGGCGAACTGGAACACCGCGATTCGGCCGGCAATGGCGGGCGCATCGGCCCGGGTGATGTGCAATGGATGACGGCTGCATCCGGAGTCATCCACGAGGAGTTCCATTCTGAGAGGTTCACCCGCATGGGCGGCATCATGGAAATGATGCAGCTCTGGGTCAACCTGCCGTCCAGCGACAAGATGTCCCCGCCCCGCTACCAGACGCTGCTCGATCGCGATATTCCATCGGTCCAACTGCCCGAAGGTGCCGGGCGCGTGCGCGTAATCGCCGGTGAGTACGGCGGCAGGAAGGGGCCGGCGAGGACCTTTACGCCAATGAATGTCTGGGACTTGCGACTACATGGCGGGAAGACGGCGACACTCGCGACGCCGGAAGGCCACACGACTGCAATCGTGCCCATGCACGGCCGGGTTCTGATCAATGCCGCGCAGCCAGCCGGCGAAGCGCAGCTCGCGATACTCGATCGCAATGGCGGCGAGTTCACCATCCGCGTTGAGACCGATGCGACGGTCCTGCTGCTGAGCGGCGAACCGATCGACGAGCCTGTGGTCGGCTATGGCCCCTTCGTCATGACGAGTGAACATGAAATCGCGCAGGCGATCCGCGACTACCAGAGCGGGCGCTTCGGCAGCTTGCCGGCCGCCGGCTGAGTTCAAGCTGCGCCGAGATAATCCTTCTTGCCGAGTTCAACGCCATTGTGGCGCAGGATATCGTACGCGGTAGTCACGTGAAAATAGAGATTCGGCAGCACATGATGAACCAGGTACGGCTTGCCTTGCATCGATTTCTCGGTGCTGCGCGTCTTCCAGCTGATCGTGCGATCCTCCGCGCCCTCGAACTGCGCCGGTTTCAGCGTTTCGAGGAAATCAGCCGTCTTTTTCGCGCGCGCAATCAGCTCCGCGAGAGTCGTCTCATTGTCTTCATGTACGGGCGCATCGACACCTGCAAGCCGCGCAGCGCCTCCCTTGGCGGAATCCGCGGCAATCTGCACCTGTCTTGCGAGCGGAAACATGTCGGGGAACAGGCGCGCATTGACGAAAATGGCAGGGTCGATCTTCTTCGACTCCGCATGTTGCGCTGTTCTTTCAAGGATGGCCGCCAGATTGTTCATCATGCGTATGCCGGGTGGCACGCAAGCATCGTACATGGAGATTTTCATCGCTAGAATGCTAACACAATGAACTCGTCGGGAATCGTCTGGGACAACCACGCCTGCCTGCCATTCAATGACACGGAGAAATGGCTGCCGGGTATCGAGCGCTACCGGCAATCCGGTGTCGATGCTGTCACGATCAACATCGGCGATAGCCACGTTCCGCTCGAAGTACTGTTCCGGACTGCTGCCAGCATCCGGCACTACGTGCAGCAGCGCCCGGACCTTTACGTCCTCGGGCTTACCACCGGAGACATACGCGCAGCCAAGGCTTCGGGCCGGCTCGCCGTCTGCCTGGATGTCGAAGGTGTCCACGCGCTGGGCGCGCAATTGAGTCTCGTCGAATTCCTGTATCAGATCGGCGTGCGCTGGATGCTCCTCGTGTACAACCGGCGGAATCTCGCCGGCAGTGGATGTCACGACCCTGTTGACGAAGGCCTCACCGAGCTCGGGCGCGCCATGCTGCAGGAGATGGACCGCGTCGGCATGATCCGCTGCTGTTCCCATGCCGGATACCGTACGGCGCGGGAAATCCTCGATTCCTCGGACCGTCCCGTGATTTTCTCTCACTCCAACCCGCGCCGGCTCTGCGACCACCCACGCAATATCCCGGATGACCTGATTAGGGCCTGCGCGGCCAGCGGCGGCGTGGTCGGCATCAATGGCGTCGGCCTGTTTCTCGGGGATGGAATGCCGACCGCGGATGCAGTCGTGCGCAATATCGATTACGTCGCCCAGATGATCGGCGCCGAACACGTCGGTCTCGGCCTCGACTACATGTTCAAGGGGTCGGGTGTCGAAGAACCCGGGCGCAAGAGCCGAGAGCTGTGGCCAGCGGAGTGGGGTTATGGCGCCGACATGGGTTTCCTCGGGCCGGAATCAGTCCCCGAAATTGCCGACGGTCTAGCCCGACTCGGCTACAAGCCCGCTGCCATCAGCGGTATTCTCGGCGAGAACCTGATGCGCGTGGCAGAAGCGGTCTGGCAGGGATAATTGCCGGAATTTCAGGCATCCGGCGCACCGTACTCACGATCTGCCAATCTGGCTGCCCGATATCCAGCCGCCAGGGCCAATTTCCTGATCTCGGTCACAGTTGTGACAGGACCGCCTGAGGTTACATATCACGCTGCAGACCCGCTGCCCAATGGGCAGCGCCGCCGCACAGGATTAGGCACATATCCAGATGTCTACCGGCCAGGTACCGACACTGATTGAGGCGCCGCGCGAACCATTCGTGTCCGGCTGGACGGGCGTTCTGACCGTCGGTCTCATCCTCTACACTGTTGCCACAATACTGGCGACCGTCTTCGGCGTCGGGTCCGGGCGCAACACCGAGATCTTCACACTTTTCTCCGATGCGCCGGCGAGCGTCGGTGCGGCCATCCTGGCGGCGCTGGCCGCATACAGGGCTCAGGATCCGTCGGCGCGCCGCACCTGGCAGCTGCTGGCCGCGTCGCTCACCGTCTACAGCCATCGGCAACCTGCTGAATTCCGTCTACTGGCTCTTTGGACACGATCCGTTCCCGTCGATCGGCGACGTCTTCTTCATCGCGTTCTATCCGCTGGTGTTCGCGGCAATATTGACCGTCATCCGCGCTGGCGCCGTGCGCGTGCCCTGGGGTCGCCTTGCGCTCGACAGCACGATCCTGATGCTGGGCTTCGGCGCATTCTTCTGGTTCTTCGTGATTCGGCCGACGGCCGCGGCGCGATGGCGAGCTCGGACGTCCTCAAGTACGTCCTGTCGCAGACCTACATCGCACTGAACTGCCTGATGGTGCTGGCCTTCGGCGTGCTGCTGATGAACGCGGGCTCCGGACCGCTCGGGCGCCGGACGCTCATGCTGCTGACGCTCGGCTTCTGCGACCATGTTCCTGGCCGACATCGTCTGGGCCATGTCGAAAGTGTCCGGCGACTACCTGCCAGGCGGGCTCTCAGACGTCGATCTACCTGTCCTGCTACATCTGGCTCGTGGCGTCGGCGCGCGAACAGCTGCGCGGTCCGCCGCCGATGAAGACCGAGGCCGAGCGCCTTCGGCGATACGGTGATCCAGGGCCTGCCCTACGTCGCCATGCTGGTGTCGTTCCTGGTGCTGGTGTACTTCGAGAGCGACGAAGTCGGCAAGCCCGACGACAGTCATGACCGTCATCATCTTCGTGCTGACACTGCTGGTCATGCTGCGCCAGGGCGTCATCCTGCGCGACGACGCCCTGCTGCGCGAGCGGCGCGCCGCCGGCCTCGTCGAGGCCCGCTACGCCTCGCTGATCAAGAACGCCTCGGACGTGATCATGATCACCGACGTCGACGGCCGCCTGCGCTTCGTCTCGCCGGCCGCCGAGCGCACGTTCGCGATGCACCCGGACGACCTGGTCGGCAGCAACCTGCTCGAGCTGTGGGCCGAAGTCGACCGCGAGCGGCTGGCCGCGTTCCTCGCCGAGGTGGCCGTCGACGCACGGCCGGGCGGTCGGCCCGGTCGAAGTCACGGTCGGCAGCGGCGTCGCGGCGCTATCACGCTGGAGTGCGTCGGCAGCAACCTGCTGGACGACCCGGCGGTCGGCGGGCCTGGCGCTCAATTTCCGCGACGTCAGCGAACGCAAGGCGCTCGAGGAGCAGCTGCGCCAGCTCGCCTTCCACGATCCGCTGACGCTGCTGGCCAACCGCAGCCTGTTCCGCAACCGCGTGCAGCACGCGCTGACGCTCGCGCAGCGCTCGCGGCAGCAGGTCGCGGTGATGTTCCTCGACCTCGACAACTTCAAGAACGTCAACGACTCGCTCGGCCACGACGCCGGCGACCGGCTGCTGCAGACCGCGGCGCAGCGGCTCGTCAAGTCGCACGCGCGCCGTCGGACACCGTGGCGCGCCTGGGTGGCGACGAGTTCGCAATCCTGCTGGAAGGCATCGACGAGCCGCCGACGTCGAGCGCATCGCCGGGACCATCACTCGAGTCCTTCAATCGAGCCGCTGCTGCTCGACGGCAGCGATATCCTCGATCGCCGCCAGCATCGGCGTCGCGTTCTCGCAGCCCGGTGACGACACGGAGCAGCTGCTGCGCAACGCCGACATCGCCATGTACAGCGCCAAGGCGACCGGCAAGGGCCGCTACGTCGTGTTCCAGCCGCGCATGCAGGAGCAGCTGCGCGAGCGCCTGCGCCTCGAGGAGGACATCGACCGGGCGCTGGAGCGCGAACGAATTCTTCCTCGAGTTCCAGCCGGTCGTCGACCTGAAGACCCGCGAGCTGCTCGGCGTCGAGGCGCTGGTGCGCTGGAAACACCCGGAGCAGGGCCTGCGTCATGCCGGGCAATTCATTCCGGCCGCCGAGGAATCCGGGCCAGATCGTCGAGCTCGGCCGCTGGGTGCTGCTCGAGGCCTGCACGCAGCGTGCGCGGCTGGCGCGACTCGATCGCTCGCGGCGACGGCCTGCGCGTGGCGGTCAACATCTCCGGCCGCCACCTGCAGCACGCCGACCTGGTGGCGGACGTGCGCAACGCGCTCGAGGTCTCGGGCCTCGAGCCGGAGCAATCTCGTGATCGAGCTGACCGAAAGCACGATCATGCACAACACCGAAGTCAACCTGGAGCGCTTCAGGGAACTGAAGGCGCTCGGCGTCCGGCTCGCGATCGACGACTTCGGCACCGGTTACTCGTCGCTGTCCTACCTGCACCGCTTCCCGATCGACATCCTGAAGATCGACCGCTCGTTCGTCAGCCGCCTGACCGAGACGGGCGACGGCCCGGAGCTCGCCCGTGCGGTCGTGATGCTCGGCGAGACGCTCGGCCTCGAGACGGTCGCCGAGGGCATCGAGCACGAGGACCAGGTCGCGCAAGCTGCTGGAGCTCGGCTGCGTCGCCGGACAGGGATTCCTGTTCGCGCGATCCAGTTCGCTGGAAATGCTCGCCGCCACGCCGTTCGCGGCGCGCCGCGCGGAGCTGCGGCGCTGGCACTCCGGCATACGATCGCCTGACGGCGACCGGCCGCTATCACGTCGCGGAACTCGCGCCCAAACGCTCGGTCGCCTGAGCCTAGGGCGCCTCGAAACGCAACTTTCGCCGCCGATCACCGTCATCAAGGCACGCGGGCTTCGCGGATCTCCGCCTCGGGGACCTGCATCAGGTCGGCCGAGAAAGACGGTGAAAGTCCGCGAGCTTGCCCGGCTTCAATCGTGCCGCGCTCGTCTTCCTCGAAGGCGGCATAGAGCCGGGCCAGTAGGTCAGGATGCCGAGCGCCTCATCCCGCGTCAGGCGCTGATCGAGTCCCCAGTCGGGTCCGGCGTAGCCCTCGAGCGTGCGGCGCGTCACCGCCGCGTAGAACTCGACGATGCGGATCGCCCGCCTCCACCGGCGCGTCGCTGCCGCCGGCAATCATGGCGCCGGCATCCAGCAGCGAGCGCCAGGCGTAGGCACCGCCGATCCGCTCAGGCCCGAGCCGCGCGGGGCGAACAGCATGTCGCTGATCGCGTGCGACGTCTGCATCGAGGCGATGACGCCGAGTTTCGCGAAAGCGCGGAATGTCGGCAGGGGCCAGCACCTGCGCGTGCTCGATCCGAAAGCGCGGCTCGGCGACGGCGCGTTCGCACGGCGGCACATTCCGCGAGCGCCTTTTCGTAATGGTCGAGTACGAGGCGGTTGCCGCGGTCGCCGATCGCGTGGGTCTCGACCTGGATGCCGCGCTTCAATGCCGCGGTCGCGATGCGCAGGACTTCGTCCGGCTCGTTACGCAGCAGGCCCGTGCTCCCGGGCGAGTCGCTGTAGGGCTGCAAGCGAGCGCCGCGCCTCGCGAGCCGAGCGCGCCGTCCATGTAGAGCTTGATACGCACGGACGATGAGCCGGTCGTCGCAGCTCCCTGGTCCGGCGGCCGCTGCGCGAGCAGCCGCTCGGCGTCCGCGCCCGGGCCCGTCGATTGCCGCATAGACGCGCAGGCTGATTTTCTTCTCCGAATACAGCTCGCACAACAACCTGATCTCCGCGTCGCTGGTTCCCGCGTACTGCAATTGCGTCCAGCCAACGCTGACACTGCGGTTCGCTCCGGTCTCCAGCGCGAGTCTCGTCTCCGCATCGGTCGGCGGCGGTACCAGGTCCTCGACCAGCGCTCGCGCCCCGTCGATCAACATTCCGGTCGGCTCGCCGGTTATCGGGTTTTTCAGGATCTCGCCATCGGTCGGGTTCGGCGTATCGCGCGTGATGCCTGCGATCTTCAGCGCCAGACTGTTGACCACGATCGCGTGCCCGTCGATGCGCTCCAGGACCACCGGCCGGTCGGCGACGACCGCATCAAGATCCTCCCGCGCAGGAAATGCCGCAGGCGTCCAGCGCGATTCAATCCATCCGCGTCCGACAAGCCAGGCGCTCTTGTCACCGGCCGCACGTTTGCGAAGGCGCCACTGCAGGGCCGCGAGGCTCTCGACGCCTGTCAGATCGAAATACAGTTCACGCCAACCGATGCCGGATAGATGAGCGTGGGAATCTGTCAGTCCCGGCAGCACGGTCAAGCCGCCAAGATCGAGCTTGCGCGTTTCGGGCGGGGCTCGCCGCAGCGCTTCTGACCCCGAGCCTACATAGGCGATGCGTCCGTCAACAATGAGAATGGCCTCGGCCCGCGGCGCCGAGGCATCTCCGGTGTAGATGTTGGCGTTGTGAAGGACCAGAGCCGTGGATGCGAGGGCAGGAACCGCGGCCAGTGCCAGCAACGGGATGGTCAATTGCGGTAAAATGCGTCGCGTCCAACTTTTCATCATGTCGATCCCACACTGATGCTTTCATTTATCGGCTGGCTCATTCTGCTTGTCCTTTGCTGGCCCTTGGCGCTGCTCGCACTCATTCTGTGGCCCATTGTATGGCTTATCTCCCTTCCGTTTCGCCTGGTCGGCATTACCTTTGACGCGCTCTTCGCACTGCTGAAGGCCATCCTGTTCCTGCCAGCCCGGGTGTTGGGCCACAAGCCCAAGTCCTGATTGCATCCGCAGTCGAAGACGCGCGAATGACTGAAAAAGACTACGTGCTGGGGACCCACGACGAGGAAATAGCCCGCCTCGGATTGCAGCATCGCGTGTGGCGCGCGCCCGCACTCGAGTGCTGGCAAAGGGCAGGCATCGGTCGCGGCCACAAGGTCATCGACGTCGGCGCAGGACCGGGTTTTGCGACGCTGGACCTTGCGGAGATCGTTGGCCCGCAGGGCGAAGTATTCGCGGCCGAACGTTCGTTGCGGTTCATGGAGACCGCCGCCAAGACCTGTGCGGACCGCGGCTTGACCAACGTCCGCTTTCGCAACGTCGACCTGATGAACGAGCCCTTGGGCGTCGAGGGCTTTGACGGCGCCTGGTGCCGCTGGGTCGCCTGCTTCGTCTCGTCGCCGGCGACACTCGCCCAGCGAATTGCTGACGCATTGCGACCGGGCGGGGTCGCGATGTTCCATGAATACTCCCATTACCCCACGTTTCAGTTCACCCCGCGCCAGCCGGCGCTCGAAGCCTTCGCGGCGGAGGTCATGGCGAGCTGGCGTGCGGCCGGCGGCGAGCCGAATATCGGGCTCGATCTGCCCGTGCTCCTGCCTGCGGCAGGGCTGCGCATCCGCCATGTGCGTCACCACATATTTGCGGTTACGCGGCAGGACCCTCTTTGGCAATGGCCGGCTAGTTTCATCGGCACCAACCTGGATCGAATGCACGAACTCGGGCGTGTCAGCGCCAGTTGGGTCGCAGACGTTCGCAGGGCGTTTCAGGAAGCGGAAGCCGACGAAAGAACGGTTTTTACAACACCGCTTGTGCTCGAGGTCATCGCGGAGCGGCAGTAGTCCCCCGCTATTGCTCTTTTTCGCAGCCGCATCCCATCAGGCGGCGGCTCAGGTAAGTGAACTCGAGCGCATTCGTCAGCGCCACCTGGTTGAGGTTGGCTCCCGCCGAGTGACCGCCTTCCATGTTCTCGTAGTAGAGGTACGGGTAGCCCAGTTCCTTCAGGCGCGCGGCAGCCTTGCGCGCATGCGCGGGATGCACGCGGTCATCGGCCGTGGAAGTCTCCAGGAAAACCTCCGGATACTGCTTTCCGGCTACCAGCTTCTGGTAAGGGGAGTATTTCTCGATAACGGTGCGCTCGGCGGGAATCGCCGGGTCGCCGTATTCTCCCACCCAGGACGCGCCGGCGCCGATCTGCGTGTAACGGATCATGTCAAAGAGCGGCACCTGGATCACGACCGCATGGTAGAGCTCCGGCCGCTGCGTCAGCGCCACGCCCATCAGCAAACCGCCATTCGACCCTCCCATGATGCCGAGCCGCCGCGCACTTGTGATTTTGCGCGCGATCAGGTCCTCGGACACGGCGAAGAAGTCGTCGTAGACTCTCTGGCGATTCTCCTTGAGCCCCGCGTTGTGCCAGGCCGGGCCGAACTCGCCGCCGCCGCGGATGTTAGCGACAACGAAGGAACCGCCTCGCTCGAGCCACAACTTGCCGATCGTGCTCGAATACCAGGGCGTCATCGAGACCTGGAACCCGCCATAGGCATATAGCAGCGTCGGTGCGGCACCGACCAGGTCCACGCCCTTGGGCCGCACGACGAAGTAAGGGATTCTTGTGCCATCCGTCGAAGTCGCTTCCAGCTGCTCGACCAGAAGATTCGATGCGTCAAAGCGCGGTGCCAACGCCTTCAACGGACCGACACTTCCACTCGCGGCATCAGCCAGCCAGTAGGTCGTGGGTGTCAGGAATCCCGCGACACTCGTGATCATCTGGTCGCTGCGATCGGATGTCGTGACAACGCCGATCGAGGAATTGCCGGGCAGCTTGTCGAGTTTGCTGCGGTTCCACTTGCCGTCGCCCGGTTCAATGACGACGATCGCCCCTTTCACATTCTCATAGAGCGCGACCACAAGCCTGTTGCGAGTGCTCGCGACTTGTTCGATGGACTCCCGTTCGCCCGGGCGCAGTACAAGCTGCGGCAAGGTATCGACGGCGTTCGTCTTGAGCGCCGCAAGATCGTAAGCGGCCAGGTCGCCCTGTCTCAGGTTCCTTGCGGGCCAGTCCTCCTCGAGCGTGAAGACAATTTTCCCCTGCACGAATGTTTGCAGTGTCGCTTGCAGCGGCAGTGGCAGCTTCTGCAACCGGTCGTCAATCAGGTAGTACTCGGTTGTGAATGTATCGAGAGGCCGCGACGCCACGATGCCCTGGACAGCACCATTCTCGTCACGCAAGACATTCGGGTCGACGCCATAACCGCCGTCCTTGGGGTCGCCGCGAAACAGTTCATGCGCTTCTGAAAGCACATTTCCGCGCCTGATCGACTTGATGATGTAGGGATAGCCGGCAGTGGTCAGTTGGCCTGGCTCCCATTCCGTCGCAACAAGGATGGTGTCGGAGTCAAGCCACGCGAGGCGGTGCTTGCCCTCAGGCAGGCGGAATCCGCCCGCGACAAACGCGCGCGCGCGCGTATCGAATTCCCGCACCGTAACTGCGTCCTTGCCCGCGTCGGAAAGTGAAACCAGGCACAGACGGTCCTCCGGGGGCAGGCAGTCGGCGCCGCTCCACACCCAGTTGGCCGCCTCCGACTTCGCCAACGCATCCACGTCGAGCAGCGTCTCCCACTCCGGACTTTCCTTCCGATAGCTCTCGAGAAAGGTCCGACGCCAGATGCCCCGCACATGATCAGCGTCCTGCCAGAAATTTCGCAGTTCGTCATTGCCGGCGAAGCGGACGCCCGGAATCCGATCCTTGGCATTCAGGATCGCGAGAGCATCAGCATGTAGACCGGCAAACTGCGGATCGGCTTCCAGCACCTTGAGCGAACGCTCGTTCTCGGCCTTCGCCCAGGCGATCGGTCGTTCGCCCTTGATCTCCTCCATCCAGGTGTAGGGATCCTTCCATTCGGCGGCAAAGGCCGCGCTGCAAAGCCATGCGCTGGCGAAGAGAATTGCGATTCGACGTTTACGAGTGTTCATGCTGCCGATATTAGCGCGCCGCCGGGACGCCGCACACGCCCGTTCGCAAAGCGACGGAATGACGTTCCGACGCGATGAATCGCGGTGTCCGCTTGCGCCTGCGGGCGCGCGCCACACTATCTTGCTGCCATGAAATACGTCATTGCAGTTGTCGCGCTTGCGTGCCTCATGTCCCCGGCGATCGCCGAGGGGACTTTCCATGGCAATTCCGCTCGCACGGGTGCCTTTCAGGGTGCTGCGCCCGCGCAGTCTGGCAGCGTCAAGTGGGCGTTCAGCACGGGAGGCCCGATCGTGGCCTCCCCCGTAATTGCCGACGGCATCGTCTACATCGGCAGCCTGACCGGTCACATGCACGCGATCGACCAGCAGAGCGGCCAGGAAAAATGGAAATTCAAGTCGAGCCGGCCTATCGCCTCTTCGGCCGCGATCGTGGACGGCGCGCTCTATTTCGTCTCCAGCGCAGGCTCGCTCGTCGCGCTTGATATCACGACCGGGCTGCCGAAATGGGTTTATGCGGTCGAGCACGAGCGGAAATTCGAAGCGAAGGGCCTGCACGGATATCCGTCCGCGGCCCAGACCATTCCGGACGCCTGGGACGTCTATACGTCATCTCCGGCGGTCGCAGACGGCAAGGTGTTCTTCGGCGCAGGCGATGGCAATGTGTACGCGGTCAATGCCGCAACCGGCATCCTGCAATGGAAGTTCACGACCGGTGACGTCGTGCACGCTTCGCCGGCGGTGGCCAATGGCACGGTATTCATCGGCAGCTTTGACGGCAATTTCTACGCGATTGATGCAGAATCCGGCGTCCGGAAATGGGCCTTCAAGGGAGGCACGGATCCTGCCTATCACAACCAGGTCGGGTTCCAGTCCTCAGCCGCGGTTGTGGATGGCACGGTGTATGTGGGCTGCCGCGACGCGCACGTCTATGCACTCGATGCGGCCACCGGCAGGAAGAAGTGGGACTATCCGACCAGCAAGTCCTGGGTCAATTCCACTCCTGCTGTTCGCGACGGCATTGTGTATGTCGGGACATCCGATACCGCGCGTTTCATGGCGCTTGATGCAAGATCAGGACGCCTGCGCTGGGTCTTCGATGCGAAGGCCTACATCTTCTCCTCGGCTGCGCTCGCCGGCGATCTCGCGCTCATCGGCAGCCACAATGGCAAGCTGTATGCCGTCAATGCGCGCACTGGCGCGCTCGTCTGGGAGTTCCAGACCGAAGCGTCCAAACTCGATTCGATGAGGTTGCTGAATCCGGACGGCAGTCTGAGACAGGAGGGCTTTGCGCCCATGTTCGGCGATTTCCAGGACATGTACGTCGACTTCTACCGTTTCACCTCGATCGGCGCGATCATGTCGTCGCCTGCCGTGGACCAGGGCGTCGTCTATGTCGGCAGCGCAGATGGAAATTTGTACGCGCTGGATTAGGAAGGATCAAAGGAGGTCGCCGTGGGGATTCGAGCACTTTTGTGCCTGTTCGCCGTTGCGCCGCTTGCACAAGGAAAATCCGGTGATCCCCCTGTGTCTCCCTACGCTGGCCAGGAAATACGCGATATCAAGTCGCTTTCCCCGGAAGAAGTGGATGCGTACCTGTCCGGCAAGGGCTTTGGGCTTGCCAAGGCCGCTGAACTCAATGGCTTTGCGGGCCCCACTCATGTTTTGCAGCTCGCTGCGGAACTCGGCATCACAGCCGAGCAGCGCGCACAGACCGAAGTCCTCTTCACTTCTATGCAGCTCAAGGCGGTCGGGTTGGGCAATGCGCTTGTCGAAAAGGAGCGGCTGCTCGATTACCTCTTCGCCAGCAGGGCCATTACGCCTGCGCTATTGGCCGAGACGCTCGCCGAAATCGGCTCGCTGCAGGCGCAAGTGCGTGGTGCACATCTCGAGGCTCACCTGGCGCAGGTTGAAATCCTCACTCCTGAGCAGAATGCCCGCTATGCGCAGTTGCGTGGTTACGGCACCGCACATTCGCATGCCGGTCACGGCAAGCAGCCCGCGCTGAATCCCTGATCTCAGGGCGATTCAAACTCCAGACTTTCCGCCGTGACGAAGCGCGGCCGGATGTCCACGGGCACGTCGCCAAGGCGATCAAGAATATCCCGCACTTCGGGGCGGATCACAACCAGCCGGTCAAGAAATCGCTTCGTACCCACGTAGTCGCCGGTCGCCTGCAACGTCATCAGCTCGTGAGTGAGCCCGATGATTCCCTTCTTCGCCCGCCGCAGGTCAACGCTGAATGTGCCGTCCGGGTTCACGCGGAATCCGCGCGCATCCAGCAAATAGTTCACCTGCATCGCCATGCCGCGCGCGTGCGCATCGCTCATGCCGAAGCGCAGCGTGCGGAATGCCGAGGCCAGGAACGTCGTGTACATCGCGCGCTCGTCCGTCTTGTTGAGGACGCCCTTGTCCATGAGCTTCTGCAGCGCCCACAAGCCGGACACATCCGCCTTGGCCTCCTCGACCGTGCTGTAAAGCTCCTTGATGGCCTGGCGAACACCGCCGCCAGTCCCACCGGGCCCGGTGTTGGTGGGACCCAATCCGTGCATGACCTCGTGCATCAATATGTGCGTGAAGAACGCGTCGAAATTGACGAACGACTGGTCCGCGGCGGCCAGCGCAACTTTGGAGATCGGCAACAGCGCATGCTCGAATTTCGCCTGCTGGACGTTTCTCAGCATGATGCGTTTGGAACCCATCTCGCTGACGATGCGCTCGTCATTCGGCAGGTTGTAGGCGGCCGTCTGCACGCCATGATTGCCATCGCCGGCGGCGAAAACCAGGTTGACGACGCGCATCGGAGCCAGGCCACCCAGGCGCGCGCGGCGATAACGGGAATCGATCGGAAGCCGGTCTTCCAGCCACTGCAATTCAGCGCCAAATCGCTCCAGCTTTTTCGTTTCATCGTCATCGCGCACCGCGATGAAGGCTTCGAATGCAGCCTTGTAGTTGAACCACTCGTCTTCATAGACCTCGTAGGGCCCGATGGTCGGCTCAATGCTGGAATCGAGCTTCATCCATGCCACGTCGCTCGCGTAATAATCATTCGAGACCAGCGCCGCCGCCCGCGACTCGAGAAATTCCCTGAGCGTGGGCTGGGTTGTCACCGCCGCCGCCGCGCGCAGATGCTCCGCCATCTCCGCTAGCTCACCCTGGTACTCGAGACTGTAGGGCACGATGCTGAACCCGCCGCCGAGATTGCGCCGGATCGTTGTGAAGAAACCGGTTGCGGCAGTTTTCTCGGCGGGTACGAGCCCGCCTATCCAGTTCTCGATTTCTGCGCGCGTCGACCCGGCAGGGTAGAAATTGGCGGCGCCAGGTTTCTCGCCGATTCCGTCAATGAATGGCGCATTCGCATCCAGGCTGGACCAAGGGCCCTTGTTGACCAGGAAATAGTCCAGGCGGGTCCTGCCAAGCAGTGTCTTGTCTTCCAGCAACCTGAGAAGGAGGGATTCGTTGCCGGCCCATAGCTGTCGCAGGAACAGCGCATCGGTGATCCGGGCTGCCTGGACCAGTTGCGCGAGCGCTTGGCGCTCATTTCTCGGCAGGCCGGAGAGGTCCGCGCGGATATCGACCGGCGCAAGGCGCCCCGACATGGCATTCAGCCGCTTTACCTCCGGCTGGATCCGCATCGATTCGGTCGCCAGTGCGACCGTTGGTATCAGCATGAAAACGGCGAGCCAGTGTCTCATGGGTATTCTCCCGTAGTGTTCAGTCGCATCCAAATCCCCGCAGCGGCAGCATCGGACGCTGGAGCCAGTTGTCCGCGAGATATTCGGACCTGCCATCGATTGCGTGAATGGTGTACGCGTGCCGCGGCTTTTGGCTGAGATTGGGGCCCGACAAATGCGGCAACGCACCATCCAGCAGGATCAGCGTGCCGCGCACGGCTTCTAGCGTGACGAGCCCCATTGTCGGATACGGCTCTGCGCCCAATATTTCCTGCAACGTGGAAGCGCGCGCCGCATTGAGATGCGATCGGCTCTTGACAAGGATCCGATACCCGCCCGGCAGCGCCCACATGCGTCCGCGCAAGTTCCATCGCCCGCTTGCGCAGTTCCAGGCAGCACTCGCCATCGACAAATCCCGGAAGTGCCAGGAATCCGTCCTGCCGGAATGACGCCAATTGCGCCGCCGAGAGAAACGCGCCCATACCTGCAGTCTAGCCAGTACTCCAGCTTTCGCATACATTGGCCAATCAACATTGGCGGTGCAATTTACCGCCCCGGAGGACTTTCGAATGCCTGTCAGTAATTTCCTGCGGCAGCTTGCCGTTGCCGCAGCACCGATCGCATTACTGGCCGCCTGCACCGCTTCGCCCGAACCGGAACCTCCCGCGGGCCAGCTCGGGAGCGCGGTGGTGCCGACGCGGTATGGCATCGAGCTTGCGATCGACCCCTCGAAGGACAGATTCATCGGTAACGTCGTCATCGACGTCACGCTGAGCGCGCCGCAGCAATCCATCTGGCTGCATGGCAAGAATCTGGATGTCTCCGAAGTTTACCTTACCGACAGCGACGCGAAGCGTATCGACGCTGGCTATGCCGAGCGCCTGGATTCCGGGGTCGCGCTGGTGTCGCTGAAGCAGAAGGCTCCTGCCGGGGCGGCACAGCTTCATTTTTCCTACAGTGCGCCTTTCAATACGTCAGCCAATGCCCTGTTCAAGATGGAACGCGATGGCAACTACTATGCCGCCACGCAGTTCGAACCGATTGCCGCCCGGCAGGTGTTCCCGGGATTCGACGAACCTGGATTCAAGGTGCCATTCGATATTACCGTCACCGCACGCAAGGGTGACGTCGTCGTTGCAACCACGCCCGAGGCTTCGGTTGAAGATCTCGGCAATGGCAGCACGCGCCATGTATTCAGGACTACGCGACCATTGCCCACTTACCTGATCGAAATTGGCGTCGGTCCTTACGATGTCGTCGATTACGGCATGATTCCACCGAATGCCGTGCGCGACCGCGGTGTTCCCTTGCGTGGCATCGCGGCGCAAGGCAGTGGCGACAGGATGAAATACGCGCTCAAGAATACCGCCGGCCTGCTTTCCGCCCTGGAGCAGTATTTCGGCTCACCCTATCCGTACGAAAAGCTGGACCTGATCGCAGTGCCGGAGAGTTTTGGCGGCGCCATGGAAAACGTCGGTGCCATCACGTATGACGAGTACCTGATGCTGATGGACGAGAAATCCCCGCTGGACCAGCGGCGCTCATATGCAACGGTTCATGCGCACGAGATGGCGCATATGTGGTTTGGCGACCTGGTAACGCCGAAGTGGTGGAACGACATCTGGCTGAATGAGTCGTTCGCGTCATGGATGGAGAACAAGGCTGCACAAGCCTACTGGCCGGAGGGCGAATTTGACCGTGAGACCTTGAAGGGTGCGCTTGGCGCGATGGCAAATGACTCATTGGCCGCGGCACGCGAGATCCGCGAACCCATAGACAACAATGACAAGATCAGCAGCGCATTCGATGCCATCACCTACGAGAAGGGCGGTGGCGTACTGGCGATGCTCGAGCATTATGTCGGCGAAGAGCAGTTCCGGGCCGGCGTCCGACTGCACATGAAGCGGCATGCGGACGGAACCGCAACGGCGGAGGATTTCATCGACTCGGTTGCAAAAGGCTCCGACCGCCCGGAGGTCGAGGGAGCATTTCAGTCCTTTATCGAGCAGCCCGGCGTACCCTTAGTTTCGGCGAAGCTTCAATGCGACGAAAGCGGAAAACCGCGACTCGAACTGCAGCAGACCCGCTATGCGCCACTGGGCTCCACAATCAAGCCCGACGCAAGTGAATGGAAGATTCCCTTCTGCGTGGCCTTCGTCGCCGGTGGTGAACGCACACGAAGTTGTGCTCTTCTGGACAGGAAGGAACAGTCCCTGACGCTCGAGGCAGAGAGTTGCCCGACACTTGTGCATGCGAATGCCGACGGCACCGGATACTACCGCTTCACGCTGGACGACGCCGGCTGGCAGAGCCTGATTGCGGGTGCGACGGCGCTGAGCCCCGCGGAAGCGCTGACATTCGCTGACAGCCTCGACGCTGCATTTCGAGCCGGCACGGTTTCAGCGGACTCCTACGTGTCCGGCATGGCAGCTCTGGTCAACCACAACGCCTGGGATGTCGTAACTGCGGCGACGGGCTACTTCGAGGAGATTACCAAGATCATCGACCCGGCGGAGCTAGCTCCCGTGGAAGCAGCGTTTCGCAAGATTGCGGCGCCGCGTTACGCGAGACTTGCGCGAGCGTCGGACTCTGCCTCGCAATTGCTCCACAAGCGCCTGCAGCGCTTCCTTATTGTGGTCGCAAAGGATCAGGCCATGCGCAAGCCGCTCGCAAGGCAAGCGGCGGCAGCGATCGGCCTCGACGGCAAGGCGAATCCTTCGGCTGTGCCCGCCAGTGAACATGAGACGGTCTTCAGCGTCGGGGTGCAGGATATCGGCGAACGATTTTTCGACTTGCTGTTGAAGCAAGCGATTGAATCGAAGGATCCAGAGTTCCGCAACTCTGCATTCGGTGCGCTGGCGCGGACGGAAGATCCAGCAATCGCGCGTAAGCTCGAGGCAGCCGTCCTCGCAGGCAAGTTCAAGGGCACAGAGATGCTCACGATCCTGTTCCGCCAGATGGGGCGCCCTGCGACGACCGAGCAGACTTATGCCTGGCTGCGGGAAAACGACAAGGCGATCTTCGGCATGATCCCCGAGACTTTCAGGTCAAATGTCGTCCCGGCGCTTGGCGGCGCCTTCTGTACCAATGAGCGTGCTGGCGAGTGGCAGCAGTTCGTCATTTCACACGCCAGGGAATTGCCGGGCTACGAGCGCGACCTTGCGCAGGCCACGGAGGGTATCCACTTGTGCGCGTCGCTGAAGGAGAGAAGCGCTGCGGACCTGATTTCCGCATTCGCTAACTTTTAGGTAGTGAATTGAATCATGTAGATCAAGGGACAAGCGCTCTTTTCACAGGAGGAGTTGACTATGTTTCGGGCTACCTGGTTGTTGAACCTTGGAATCGCAAGCGGCGGTGCAAGGCGGCAAGAAGATGATGGTAAAAGACACGCAGTACAACCATCGATCGCTTGTCGAGACAGCATGGGAGCCGTCGCCGCAGCAGGTGGCCGCAGCAGCCAATACGACCGCTGCACCCAGCGTTCCGGCTCCACCGAATGCGAACACGCATTTGACGGTCTACGCCTACTGCAGGGGTGAACAGGAGGGTAAGCCGTATTTCAGCAATTTTTTCAGCGGAGAGATCGAGCAATCCCCGGGGCAGTCTTTTGCGGATCAGGTGCGGCCATCGAGCGAAGCATGGAATAAATCCTTCACAGTATTTCCTGCCCAGCGATATGGCTTCCATGGATCTGTCGATTGCAGCGTGGGACCGGAACGCAGGCCTATCGAATGGACCTGGGGCAGGCTGCGTGGCATCGCACTGGGCCGTAGCGTGGACACGGACTGGAGTCCGTCGACCTAGGATACCGCCTGCTTCCAGTGATCCCTGGTCGTATCTATTGTCGCGTGGTGCCAGATAATCTCACCCAGGCGGAAATATTTCCGGACTCTGTCCGGTCTCTTGCGTAATGGGATGCAACTTGCGAGAAATCACATGAAGTATCTGATCAATGTGCTGATCTATTGGCCGCAGCGCGTGGCGCAGCACCTGCAGTGGCTCGGGCCTCTGTTTGCACGCTTTGTGGTGGGCTGGGTATTCCTGTGGACAGGCTGGGGCAAGCTCACTCACCTGCCATTGGTCACGGAAAACTTTGAACGCTGGGGTATTCCATTCCCGGAAATCCTCACACCCGTCGCGTCCGGCATTGAGTTTTTTGGCGGTATCTTCCTGCTGCTGGGCCTGCTGACGCGCATCTCCGCCGGCGCCCTGGGCGTCGTAATGATCGTCGCAGTTCACGCGGCGCGGTGGGACGACATTGACGCCCTGGATACGCTCCTGGGCTTCGATGAAATAATCTACCTCGCCGTATTCGTCTGGCTTGCCATTGCGGGGCCCGGCGCGATTGCTATCGACCAATTGCTGGAGCGACGCAGGGACTCAAGGCCCTAGCGCCTGGAGTAGTAGCCATCGAAGACCGTTGACCATGTTGCGCCGCCGTCGCCGCTGGATTCCCAGTGCTGGCGCACGCGCCCGTCATCGAGAGGCGTCCAGGTGATTCGGTTGATCTGCCTGGGGTCTGCCGTGGTCGCGAGCACCATGGACTTTCCCTCAAGACCGCCATCGAGGTATAGCGCCCCGCCCTGGTTGTCGATCCAAGTCTGGTGCCAGACCTTGCGCGCAGCATCGTAGAAGTTGAAGCTCGATCCTTCGTAGCCGCTCGCCGTCGTGTACTGCTCGTGCAGCGTGCAACCACCGTTGATGCTCGAAATCCGGTTATGGCTGACGACACCGGGAGAAGCAGGCGCCTCAACATTCCAGTCGCCGAGCCAAAAATCGAACTGGCGGTACTCGGGTGTCGCGCAGCGCTTGAGCGGTTCCACCAATGCGGAAAAGCGCGCATCCCGATGCAGCGCCTGCAGTTCCGGAACCGTCATGGCCGCCTGGTAATTACCCCCGCCGGCGCCAATCCAGGCCTGGAGGCTCGCGAGAGCGGCAGATGCATCACCATTCGCAGCCTGGGCCCGGGCCAGCCGGAACAGCGCGAAGGCGTTGGCGGGATCATTCTTGAGGATCCCCTGGTAGGCGGCAGCCGCCGCATCCCATTTCCGGGCCGCAAACAGCTCTGCTGCCTCCTCGATCGTTGCGGCGAACGCGTCGACTGCCGGCAGCAGGCTACACGCGATTAAAATCAGTTTTTTCATGGCTGGACTCCTTGGCCAATTCTCCTTCCGCAGGGGCTTTGTCACAAATCGTTCCAGCAGGTTTGCGCCAGCGCGTTACATTCCTGCGATGATTCGAAAATGACGATGGATCACCGGGCAGGAAATGGCACGCGACTGCCGCCAGGCATCTGGCTGCTCGGCATCGCCTCGCTGTTCATGGATGCCTCGTCGGAACTCGTCCACAGCCTGCTACCGGTTCTCATGGCGAGCGTACTCGGTGCATCCATGCTGACCATCGGCATCATCGAGGGCGTGGCCGAAGCGATGGTTGCGGTCACGAAAGTGTTCTCCGGCGCGCTCAGCGACTACCTGCGTCATCGCAAGTGGATCGTGGTATTCGGTTACTCGCTGGCGGCCTTTACCAAGCCAATATTCCCGCTCGCGCAGTCGATCGCCTGGGTGTTCGGCGCCCGATTCGTTGACCGCGTCGGCAAGGGCATCCGCGGTGCGCCGCGCGATGCCTTGATCGCGGACATCACGCCGCCAGAGCTGCGTGGAGCGGCGTATGGCCTGCGCCAAGCACTCGACTCGGTGGGCGCTGTGGTCGGCCCGCTGCTCGCCATCGGGTTCATGATCTGGCTGGCAAACGACATCCGCGCCGTGTTGTGGGTGGCCGTCATTCCCGCCTTCGTCGCCGTCGCGTTGCTGCTGTTCCTGCGCGAGCCACGCGAGCCGGCTGCCGGCCATGCCGCGCCGCGCTGGACGCCCGCCGGCGCCAGAATGTTGCCGCCACGATTCTGGGTCGTCGTTTCCCTGGGTGGCGTATTCACGCTTGCCCGGTTCAGCGAGGCATTCCTGATTCTGCGTGCGCAGAACGTAGGACTCGCACTCGGTGAGGTGCCGTGGGTACTGGTGATCATGAGCCTGAGCTATGCGTTGTTTGCATACCCCGCCGGCGCCGCGGCCGACCGGCTGGACCAGCGATCCATGTTGCTGGTCGGGATTGCGCCGCTGGTTGCAGCCGACTTGGTGCTGGCTGCGGCAAGGACGCCAATGCCTGTTTGGATCGGCTGCGGCCTTTGGGGCCTGCACATGGCATTCACGCAAGGATTGTTCGCCAAGCTCGTCGCCGATGTTGCGCCGCAGTCCCTGCGCGGCACGTCCTTCGGCATCTTCAACCTGGCGACAGGCGCCGCCTTGCTGCTCGCAAGCGTCATCGCAGGTGCGCTCTGGACCGCCTACGGCCCCGCTTCGACCTTCTGGGCAGGCGCCGGATTCGCGACAATCGCCGGAATCGGCGTGCTGCTATTCGGCAATCCGCCGCAATCTACAGATCGAAACTCACGGTGAAGTCCAGCCGCCGCCCGCATGATTCCGGCTTTTATCGGGAGATCAAGTTCATGCAGGCGGAATGAGCGCGAACTCACACTTGTGCCAAAGTCAGGGCGCAATCGCCCTTTCCACGGATTAGCTGTGTCATACTGCGCGCCTGATTGAAGGCCTGCCGGATCGGCGGGCCGAACGGCCAAGGATCTGGCCGATCGCCGGGATCTTGTTTTCCACCCCGGCTCAACGCGATGCCACGAATCTATCGTGGGCCATTTGGCCCACGAAGTTTTTTCTGTGCCTTTGAATTGGAGTTACAAAGTGATGATCTTTACGGCCATGGTGATTGCCACCAGCCTTGTCTGCTACGTCGCGAACGAAATCGCGCAATAAGCCCGCACCCGCCGGTTGACTGGCGCTGGGTCAAGCTTTATATTCAACAATATGGTTGAATATAAAACGAGACGCGCGACAGTCACCGAACTGCGGGAAGCAAGCCTGGATCGGGTCTTCAGCGCGCTGTCGGACGGCACGCGCCGGCGCCTGGTGCACCTGCTGGCTGAACGCGAGCGCACGGTATCCGAGCTCGCCGAGCCATTCGACATGTCACTGGCAGCGGTCTCCAAGCACCTTGCCGTGCTGGAGCGCGCCGGGCTCGTGCGGCGGCGCAAGGATGGCCGCACACATTACTGCTCTCTCCGCCCGGAAGCCCTCGCAGGCTCGCTGGACTGGATTTCCATCTATCACCAGATCTGGCGCCAGCGCCTCGATGAACTGGCCGCCATGCTTGCCTCGCCTTCCATCAAGGGCCACTAGACATGCATACCCTGACGATCAAGGAAATTCTCGCTGCGCCGTTCGACGCGTTTCCCGGCGTCGTTGCGTACTGGAAGCGCGCGCAACAGCGGCCTTCGTACGTCAAGGTCAGGGCCGAGTTCGAGCCGATCTGGCAGGGCATGATGACCAAGAGCGCCGCCTGAAGGCAGCGCCAGACCTGGTCGCTAAGCTCAGTTCAGGACAGGCAATTCGATCGCAGTCGCCTGCGCCGGTGTATGCCAGATGCGCTGCGTGGCCTTGACGTAGCTCTCCGGCGCTGCATACATGATGTTGGGAACGTAGGACTGCGGATTCCGGTCGTACAGCGGGAACCAGCTCGACTGGATCTGCACCATGATTCGATGCCCCGGCAGGAATGTGTGGCTGACCTGCGGCAGGGCGATGCGATACGGGAGCGCCTTATTCGCGGCCAGGGCTTTCGGTATCGCCAGGTCGTCACGATAGCGCCCGCGGAAGATATCCGCCGACAACATCTGCTGATAGCCGCCCATTTTCACGTCCTGTGGAACCTCGTCGGGCCATACATCGATGACCTTGACCACCCAGTCGGAGTCACTGCCGCTAGTTGAGGCAAAGAGCTTCGCAATCGGTTGACCGGCAACGCGCAATGGCCTCTTCAACGGCTCGCTTGTGTAGATGAGCACGTCGGTTCGCGTGGCGGCGAATCGTTGGTCGTCCACCAGCCATTCACCCCAGGTCGAATTCGGGGCTGAGGAATCGAGTGTCGGGCGCTCACGATAAGGCACGGGCTTGGCGGGATCGGAAACATATTCGTCGTATGGCAGCCCCGTTGCCTGCGGGCCATCGAATCCCAGGCGTCCGCCCGGCAACAGGTAGAGCTCACGCGATTTTCCAGGGCAATCCGCAGCGCATGAGCGCGGCCAGCTATCGTAGCTGTGCCACTGGTTGGCACCGGTCTCGTAGGCAAGGACGCGCGGCGTATCGGGCATGGGCGCGTCCTTCAGGTAGTGGTCGAGGAATGGCTGCATCACGTTGCGGCGAAACCAGCCCGCCGTATCGCCCTCGAACTGGATGGCGCCGATACCGCGACCTTCGCGCCTCCCCTGGCCGTGATTCCATGGGCCGAGCACCAAGTGCACGAAGTCGCCATGCGGGTCTTTGGCTGCAAGCGCCTTGTACAAGGCAGGCCCGCCATAAATGTCTTCCTGGTCGAAAAGCCCGGCGACGATCATCATCGGCACGCGTAGCGGCTCCCTTGCAAGCAGCTTGTCGACCGCCTGGTCCTGCCAATAGGAGTCATAACTCGGGTGCGCGGCGAGCGCGCGCCAGAATCCGAGCTGATCCAGACCGTGCGAGACTGCCATGGCGCCCGCGCTTCCTGCCCGCAGATAGGCGTCGTAGGTGTCGTAAACGCCGGACCACCACTTCTCCTCGTTCTTGCGGGTTGCTTCCTGGTCGTATGTGTAATCCAGCCCGCCGTCCTGACGGAATGCGCCGTTGTGGAACCAGTCGTCCCCCATCCACCCGTCAACCATCGGCGCGAATGGCACGGCGACCTTCAGCGCCGGATGCGGGCGCACCGTCGAAAGCACGGTCGTGTAGCCCTCGTAGGACCCGCCCATCGTGCCCACGCGCCCATTGCTCTCTGGCACGTTCTTAACCAGCCACTCGATGGTGTCGTAACAGTCGGTGGCGTGGTCGGTCTGCGTCGGATTCAGCGGACCCATCAGCGGCCGCGTCATCACGTAGTCACCTTCGGATCCGTATTTTCCGCGCACGTCCTGGTAAGCAATGATGTAGCCGGCTGCGACCGCTGTGTCGCTCATCTGCTGCAAGGAAGCCGCCATGTGTGGGCTGTGGAAACGCGATACGCGCTCCGAGGCGTTGTACGGCGTTCGCGTCAGCAGGATCGGCGCATTGCTGGCGCCTTTTGGCACGAGAATGAATGTCTTCAATTCCACGCCGTCGCGCATCGTAATCATCTCCTCGCGCTTGATGTAATCGAAGTCGTCGGTCTTGCGACTGAATGTCTCGGGCGTATCGCTCGACGCTGCCGTCGCAGGGGCGCCTGCATATGCGCCGGCATTGGCAAGGAGCGATACCACGAGAATGGCGATTGCTTGATCGCGAAGGCAGCACAGCGACATGCGGAGACTCCTGAACAGATGCCGAGGTTAGGGGCGGCATAGTACCAGCAGGCCAAGATTTCCTTAACTGATCATCAGAAATGCAATTGGCTGTCGCCGGGCAGGATAACCAGAGTTCGACTGAGGAGACGGCGATATGCCAAACGGACTTCCGCTGACATGCACCGGAGGAAAGTCACCATGAGCGACTGCTCGAGCTGTTGGCGAGAAATCGCTATTCTCGGAGTCCCATCCAGTGCCGGCGCCAGGCGCCGCGGGCAGGAGGACGGCCCCGACGCCATGCGTGCCCAAGGCCTCGTCGGTGGACTTCTGGACCACGGTTTCGCTGTCCAGGACTGCGGAAATCTCCGGCGAGCCGTCGGTGGACCCGATCCCGGCAACCCAAGGCAGCAGAATCTCCAGCTTGTCGCCGGGGTCGTGCGTGACCTTGCAGGTGAAGTCTCGCTCGCGAGTCGCAATCAGCGTTTCCTGCTCATTGTCGGCGGTGACTGCACCATCACGCTTGGTGTGGTGGCCGGGCTGCTCGGAAGTGGTTCCAGTCTGGGTCTCGCCTATTTCGACGGCGACCTCGACCTCAATACACCTGCAACGACAGCATCCGGAATCTTCGACGGCATGGTCACGGCACATCTGCTTGGCCGGGGCGCAAGTGAGCTGGCGCAAATCGCGAGTCGGGGGCCCCTCCTCGATGAGTCACATTTGGCCTATTTTGGTTACAACATTGCCGCCGGTGGAATCGACCCGCCGGAGCTCGCAGCGCTTGAGCGCAGCAACGCCCTGCGATATCCGATCGAAACAGTCAGGAAGAACCCGGTTGCGGCAGCCCGTGAAGCGCTGTCGAAACTGCAAAGTCGGGTCGATCGGATACTCATCCATTTCGATATCGACGTCACCGATACGGAGACAGTCGACGTGCCTCACGCGAACGGGTTGCCCCTTAATGACACCGTGAATGCACTAGAGGTCTTCCTCGCTAGTCCGAAGTGCATTGGTCTCGTCGTGACGGAACTCAATCCTGCGCTTGATCCTGGCCGTGCCTTTACCCGTCAATTGACGGCGCGACTCGTGGCTGCCCTCGACGCCGCCAGGCGGCCTTGACCGGAATCTGCAGCCCGGATCTTCGCGAGTTCATGCAATAGATTGCGCTCCCTCGCCGCGCGTAAGATGACTGTGCGCGCAATCCGGCCGCGCCTGCAAAGGAAGAAACGCATGACGGCTCTGGAACTGGATTTCGTCCGCGCGCAGTTTCCGGCTTTCACCGAACCCTCCCTCGAGGGATTTGCGCACTTCGAGAACGCAGGCGGCTCCTATGCCTGCCGGCAGACGATCGACTGGCTCGATCGCTACTACCGGGAGACCAAGGTCCAGCCCTACTACGCCTTTGCAGCATCTGCGAGAGCCGGTGAACAGATGGACGCGGCAAAGGCACGCATGGCAGCATGGCTCAACGTCGGGGCCGATGAACTGCACTTTGGGCCGACGACGTCGCAGAACACTTATGTCGTCGCGCAGGCCTTGCGTCAGAGGCTGCGGCCGAGCGACGAAGTCATCGTCACCGACCAGGACCACGAGGCCAATATCGGTGCCTGGAGCCGGTTGCAGGATTCGGGCGTCCTAATCCGCGAATGGAAGATCGATCCGGACACTGCGGAATTGAATCCCGGGGATCTCGAGGCACTGCTCTGTTCGCGTACGAAGGCAGTTGCCTTCACGCATTGCTCCAACGTGGTCGCGAGCATCAATCCGGTTCGCAAGCTTACCGACCTGATCCACCGCGCCGGCGCCTGGGCGCTGGTCGACGGGACGGCATTCTGCCCGCATGGCTTGCCGGACGTCAGTGCGCTAGGCGCGGATCTGTATGTCTTTTCCCTATACAAGGTGTACGGCCCACACCAGGGCGCCATGTTCATGCGCCGCGAGCTCAACGCCGCACTGCCGAACCAGGCGCATTTCTTCAAGGACGGCAATGCTGCCGCCAGGTTCACGCCTGCCGGTCCCGACCATGCGCAGATCGCCGCGGTCAACGGCCTCATGGATTACATGGATGCAGTCGCCGACCACCACGGGCTCACCGGCAAGCCGGTGCAGGAACGCGCCGCGGCAGTCAGGGATCTGTTCCGCAGTCACGAAACCGCCCTGCTGCAGCCCCTGCTCGACTATCTTTCGGGCCATCCCAAGGCACGCTTGATCGGCAGGGATCGTGCGCAGGAACGCGCGCCGACAGTCGCCTTCACGGCTGACGGCAACAAGTCCATGGCGCTGGCAAGCCGGCTGGCCGAGCTGAAACTCGGGGTCGGCGTCGGGAATTTCTACGCCTACCGCCTGGTGCAGGCCCTTGGGATCGATGTCGAGGACGGGGTCCTGCGAGCGTCCTTCGTGCACTACACATCGAAAGGCGAAGTCAATCGCCTTATCAATGCGCTCGACACGCTGCTGTAGACGCGGCCGGCGCTATGGGTTCTTCTTGCGCAATCTTGCCAGCCAGTCGTCGAGATGGCGCCCTGCGGCCTCGCGTCCGCCCAGACCAAATGCCAGCGCAATTGCTACTGCAACTGCGCCAAAGGTCATCGCAAATCCCAGATTGACGATGTCATCTGCGATTCCCATCGCTCTCAGCCCCATCGCCAGCACCAGTGCGACGATCGCGATCCGCGCCACATTTGCAAACAAATCGCTGAATTCCGAGCTCGTCTGACGAATTGCATCGTAGGCAAGTCCGGCCAACCAGAACCCGACGACAAGAATCAGGCCACCAAGCAATACATCACTCGCAAACCACGCAAAGGTGCGCAAGGCATCTGCGATCTGCGGCAAGCCAAGACGTCCGGAGGCCTCGATCGCGGCGAATAGCATTGAGAAAAAGATCACAAACGATCCCGCAACCTTGGATGGTGTCGGCTCGCGGCCAACGGCCGCTTTCAGCCCGAGTTTTTCCGGCAGACGGTCAAGACCGCTTGCCTCTGCAAGCTTGGTGACAAGGTCCGCGAATATGCGCGCAACGAAATAGGCAATGCCAAGTATCAGGACGGCGGCAATAATGCCCGGAATTGCCCGCAGGAACTGGGCCAGCAGCTCGGCCGCCGGAACCGAAATCGCTTCGATCTGCATCGCGTCCAGTGCGGCCACGACCGCCGAGAAGAACACGAGCACGAATACGATTGCTCCCACAATTGAAGCAAGACTGACGGTGGCTGAGATGCCGGCCCGTTTGCCCAGCTTCTCAATGCCGGCAGCTGAAAGCACGCTCGTCACCAGACCCCGCAGGATGCCGGCGACCAGCCAGCCGACAATCGCGATGATCACCGCGGAGAACAGATTCGGCAGCATCGCCAGGATTTCGTTGATCATTTCCTGCAGCGGTTGTAACACCCCGTTGAGGCCCAGCGCGCCGACGATGGCCGGCAGGAACATCAGCAGGATCAGCCAGAACAGCGCCGTCGCCACATTGGAACTCATGGGTTCCATGCCGGCCTGTCGGCTCAGTTTTTCATCGAGTTTCGTGGCAGCAAGTGCTCGTCCCACCAGCGCCTTTGCGACACTGGCGATGATCCACGCGACCACGAAAAGCAGCGCGCCAGCCAGTAGCTTTGGCAGATAGCCCATGATCTGCGAGACCATGTCCTGGATCGGCGCCGACACCATCTGTAGCGATAGCGCGTTGAACACGCCGACCAGCGTGAACAGGATCACGAACCAGAACACGCCCGTAGCAATGCCATGCTCGGCATTGAACTTACGTTCAAGCGTCGATTCGATCCGGTCATTGAGTTTGACTGCGCCGAGTCCGCGCCGGACGACGATGCGAAGGATTAGTGCGGCGATCCAGCCAACGACCAGTATTCCTATTGCGGCCAGAATCGATAACAGCTGCGGCGCGAGCGCCTGTTGCATCGATTCGGCAAACGCTGTGATATCCATTGCTGAGCCCCCTATTGACGCATTGTTTTCATTCCTTTTAGCACATATGCGCGCATTAGTGACTCTTGATGCATGTTCGCGGTCAGGCCACCCGAAAGGTAGCCCTTTTTTACGGCACAGCGTGCCGCCTCAGCGAATCTCCCGAATCTCCGCGTCGCCATCGGCGAGCATGACGACATCCCCGACAACGGCCCCGATCAACGATTTCGCAATTGGTGAAACGTAGGAAATCTTGCCGTTGGCCGGGTCGGCTTCATCTTCTCCGACGATCTGGTATTGGATGCGCTGCCCGTCGTGTTTGTCGAGAATGACGGTTGATCCGAAACGCAGCCTGGGGGAAGCCCCCGAAGGCGCGATCACCTCGGCCGTACGCAGGCGTTCAGTCCAGTAACGCAGGTCGCGCTGGATCTGCTTGACTGCCGCGCGATCCGACGCCTCGCGGGCTTCGGTAATTGCGGGATCCGTAGTCGTTCAACCGTGCTTTCGATCAGGGCCCCTGCCGACGGGCGTCACCAGGTTGCGATGCGGGCTGACGCGTAACTCCGGCAGTTCCTCGCCGTCTGCGCCGTCGGATTCCTTGACGAATGCCCGGCTCATTCGCGGTCCACTCTGCGCAGTTCAGATTCGCTCATCGATGGATTTCGCAAGCGCAGTGAATAACTTCGGCCCCGCCTCCGTCATGTACCAGCAGTCTTCCATGCGGATCCCGAATTCGCCCGGGATGTAGATACCCGGCTCGTCGGAGAAGCACATACCGGCTACGAGCGGCGTCATATCGGCGCGCATCAGATAAGGCGGCTCGTGACCGTCCATGCCGATACCGTGGCCTGTGCGGTGCGAGGTCCCGGGCAGGCCGTAATTCCTGCTCCATCCCCTGCCCTCGTAGTAATCCCGCACGGCTTTGTCGATGGCACCCACAGGCAAGCCGATTTTCGCCGTCTCGAGCGCGATTTCCTGTCCGCGCTTGACCGTGTCCCAGACCTCGCGCTGGCGGGCACTCGGTTTCCCGAAGACCCAGGACCGGGAGATATCGGACTGGTAGCCATGAACGGAGCAGCCGGTGTCGATCAACACTACCGAACCTTCGCGTATCTTCTGCGGCGTTTCCGTGCCGTGTGGATAGGCGCTCGCCTCGTTCAATAGCACCAGTGCGAACAGGTAGCTGCCGCCGAGTGCCTCGGTAGCTTCGACCATAATCTTCATGATGTCGGCACCGCTCATGCCCTCTTCGACCCTCCCATGCACATGCCTCAGGGCGGCGATGGTCACATTGTTTGCCGCCTGCATCAGCGCGAGTTCCGCCGCCGATTTGATCATGCGGCACGCATTGACGAGATCGGCTCCCGATACGACATTTCGTCCGGCACCGGCTGCCTTGCCGACACGGTCGACGATGAAATAGCGTGTCGTCTCTTCGACGGCCAGCGGCCACTTGCCGCGGGACTGCCTGCGCAGCGCATCGGCGATCAGGTCGAAGGGACTCTCATCCTCGTTCCAGGTGCGCACATCGCCCGCAATCTTCAGCGTTTCGCGGATGCTCGGTTCCTCAAAAAATGGGGTGACGACGATCGCTTTGCCATCGGCCGGTATCAGTGCCGCAGTCGTACGCTCGGATCTGCGCCAGCGGATGCCGGTGAAGTATTCGAGGGACGACCCGGACTCGACCAGGAGGGCGGCAATTTTCCGTTGCTGCATCAGGGATTGCAGTTTCGCAATTCGCGTGGCGTGCTCTTGCACGGTGATGGGCTTCGCGCCCGCGGTGAGCGAATTCAAGGCAGCTGCATTCGGCTCGGCTGCGGCTGCTCTTGCGCCAGTGACCAGCGCCGTGGCCGCGGTCGCCATCCCGAAGAACGATCGCCTGGAGACATTTGTCATTTCCGCTTCAATCCTGCCCCGTAGCCGGGAATGCCGTGGTCAGCAGACTGTAGACCGTCTCGGTTCCCGTGATGAAATTGCCCAGGCGCAGATTTTCGTCGCGCGCGTGCTGGTTGTTGTCTGGGTTGACCGTCGGCACCAGGATGAATGGCATTCGCAGTGCGGTAACCAGCACGTCCGTCGGCACAGTGCCGCCCATCATGCGGATACGCACGGGCTCTGCCCCCGAGGAAGGCCCGGTCGGCGACTGCAGCGCGTGAAGCGCCCATTGGCCAATCGCGGAATCCATCGGCATGCGGCGCGCTGCCTCGACCTCGCCGAGCCGGAAGCTGGCAAGCCTCGCATAGCGCTGCCTGTCGTCGTCGGTCGGCTGCCCCTCGACAAGATGGTATCCCTGCCGTTCGATGTGTTCCCTGATCAGCGCAAACAAGTGCCGGCCGTCGGTTTCCGGCGTGGTACGCATGTCGAACTCGGCAACCGCTTCGCTCGGCACGATATTGGCGGCCTTGTCGCCGACCCCGGCCGATGCCATGCCGCGCACATTCAATGACGGGTACTGGATGGCCAGCTGATAGCTGGCGCCGACCTTTTCCGCCTCCGCAATTCCCAGTCGCTTGCGCAACGCCACTTCATCGTCGCCGGTCCTCGCCAGCACCTCGCGATCGGCCGCCGTGATCTCGACCCCATCGTAGTAACCGGGAATCAGCACGCGCCCGTCATCGTCCTTCATCGTTGCCAGCAGACGCCCCAGCCGAATCGCCGGGTTCGGCGCGTAGTTGCCGTAGTGGCCGCTGTGCAGCGGATTCTTCGGACCGAATACCGTCAGCGTGGCCTGGGTGACGCCGCGGTTGCCATAGGCCAGGGTTGGGCGGCCGGAACCGTGCACCGGGCCGTCGAGGATGACCAGGGCGTCGGCGGCGAACAAATCACCGTTTGCCGCGGCCATGCCCGCAAGACTGGGGGAGCCGATCTCCTCCTCGCTGTCCAGGATCACCTTGATATTGACGGCCGGCGCCAGCGATTTCGCGCGCAGCATGTCGATCGCCGTCAGCATCATCATGATCGGGGCCTTGTCGTCGGATGCCGCGCGCGCGAACACCCGGAGCTCCGGATTCAACGGATCGGCCGATAGTGTGGAGCGATCGACGTTCAGCCACTGGCCGCCGGCACCAGGTTTCCTTACCACTGGCTCGAAAGGATCTGTCTGCGCCCATTCTTCCGGGATGACAGGCTGCCCATCGAAATGGATGTAGAACAGGATCGTTTTCGCACCGGCGACCCTGTCCGGGTACTCGGCAAAGACCGCCGGGCGCTGTGCAGGGTTGTTCACCCGCTTCACTTCAAACCCGCGTTTCCGGAATGCTTCCTCCAGGAAAGCGGCATTGCGCTGGATATCGCGCGGCTCACTCGCGACATTCGGTATCGAAAGCAATTCCAGGAATTCCGCGAAGTTCCGCTGCGAGAACCGGGTCACCTCGGCTTCCAGGTCGCCCGCGATCGCAGCGCGGCACAGGAGCAGCGAGGAACAGATCGCAGTAAACGACGCTCGCATTGGCTTGATCAATCGTCGACGTTTTCGGACCGTCATTCTAGCGCCGGCGCAAAACCTTCACGAGCCAAATGGCAGCCGCTCCACAGCTGGATCGAAAGCTGCCGCCGCCGCGGCTCCTGCCTGTATGGCCGACTCCAGTGAAGACGTGAAATAGGGCGCCTGACCGTTTAGGCTGGTGGCGATGTAGACCGCCGCCGATGCGCAGCGCACTGGCAGCGAGCCGTGCTGCACAATCTGCGTGGCGCTCGAGATGCCCAGGGCGCGCACGTCGATGGGCTCCGGCAAGGTCGGGTCGGCGCGCCGCTCATCCTCCCACAGGATGCGCGCGATCTCCTCGGGTTCGTGGTCCCGCGCCCGCGTTCCATGCACCGGATGCAGGAGGTCGGTCGCCAGGCTCACGGATCCAACCACCGCGGTAACCGCGGGCTTCTTCAGGTACGGCGCGTATTGCGAATGCTGGATCAGAATGGGATGCCAACCCTTGCGTACATTGTGGCCGCCCAGTGGCAGTTCATTGGGCAATGGGCAATCGAAGAACAAGGCCACGCCCAGGTGCTGGTACATCGAATCGCCCAGCAATCTGCCGAGGCATTCCCGCGGGCGGCCGAAGCCGACGGCGATGGAATTGCTGCTTTCCGCGAATAGCCTGGACATGGCGGGAGGCGGTATGGCCAGAAATGCTGCATCAGCGGCATGCCCCACCCCATCGGCGGACTTGATGATTAGCCCTGCCGGACCCTGCTCCAGGCGAGTGACCAACCTGTTCAACGAAATCCCAACGCCCGCTTGCTCCAGCGCCCGTTGCCAGTATCGGATGAACCCATCGGCGGCGTTGGGCGGCTGCCGGTTCCAGAATAACCTGCGATCCGCGCCCAACAGCACCGAATCCAGATTTCTGCGGAATCGATAGAGGAGTTCCCAGACGGTCATCTGGAGCGTGCCGGTGACGGCGCCCAGTGCAGTCGCCCGCAGCCAGGCCTGGCACGGTTCGCTTGGCTTGTTCCGTTCGAGCCACTGCTCGACCGATTCGTCCTTGCAGGATCTGATCCCGGCCAGGTAGAGCGCAAAGGTCCACGCCATTTTTGCAAGGTCGGCCGCCGAGCTGTCCGCCAGCAGCGGGCGCAACCACTCGGACTTCAAGTCATGACGGGCAACAAAGTGATCCTGCCAGCGCGTGCCGATCAACCGGAACAATGCGGGCGCGGAGTGATAAGTGGACTGGAAGACCTTGCAGGAATTCTCGCCCCGGTAGTAACCGTCGGGATCGAGCCGCGTCGCCCACAGCCCGCCGAGTTCCGCGGCAGATTCGAAAAGCCGCACCCTGTGCCCTGCGCGTGCGAGCAGGAGTGCCGCGGTCATGCCGCTGGGCCCGCCCCCAATGATCGCAAGGTCGCTGGAAATCGTTCTATTCCAGGTTGATTACGACTTTGCCTCGCGCGTGTCCTTTTTCCAGATAGCTCATGGCCTCGGCGATGTCATCGAGCCTGTAACTCCTGTCGATGACTGGCGTGACCTTCCCCGCCTGCATCAAGTCGCCCAGGATCGTCAGATCCTTCTGGTTCATGTCCGCCATGAACAGGCCCATGTCCTGGGAGACGAACCACGACAGGACCAGCGCCTTGATCGGACCTGCAAAAACTCCGATCCACGGCCCGGCGTCCGGCCCGCCGCCCCCGACCAGGACGTATTTTCCCTTGCGGCTCAGGACACGCCTGTTGTCCGACAACGAGCGATTGCCGACGTTGTCCAGGATAACGTCGTACCGCTCGCCGCCCTTGGCATAGTCCTCTTTGGTGTAATCCACGACGTGATCCGCGCCGAGCGACCGGACCATCTCCACATTCCTCGTGCTGCAGACACCCGTCACTTCCGCGCCGAGCGACTTGGCGACCTGCACGGCAAATGTGCCGACACCTCCAGACGCACCGTTGATCAGAATCTTCTGCCCGGGCTGGATTCCTCCACCGTCACGAAGCGCCTGCAGGGCGGTAATGCCCGCTATGCCGACGGAACTCGCCTGTTCAAATGTCAGATTCGCTGGTTTCAGCGCCAGTGCCCCATCCTCCGCCACACTCACATACTCGGCGAACGCACCGTATTTTCCGCCGAATACTTCATCGCCTGGCTTGAACCGAGTGACGTTCTTGCCTATCGCTTCGACAGTGCCGCCGAAATCGACGCCCAGCCGCGCGTTCCTGGGTGCGCCAAGGCCTGTCTCCATGCGCATGATGTAGGGCTTGCCCCTCATGTAGTGCCAGTCCAGCGGATTGACGGCGGCGGCATGAATCCTGACCAGGACTTCATTGTCCGCGGGCGTTGGCTTTTGAATGGCCTCCAGTCTGAGGACATCGGGAGAGCCATAGCAACGATGCATTACGGCTTTCATGGGTTTCGCATCCCTCGGAAGCACGGGCGCCGGGCCGCAGGCGGAATCATGGCTCAGGGCATTTCCCAGCCACGCCACCACGACGGCCACGAGCAGGAGGACGGCGCCCGTGATTTTGTATCGCAGCTTCATGAGCGTACACCCCTAATCAGAAGCCACAGGCAGGTTCCGACCTCACCGAGAGCGGAAGGAATAATGACAAAATTCGAGATTCCGGATGCCGCATAGACTGTCGGAACAAGTATGCGCCCGAATGCTTCAGTCAGATACCCGAAGCACCCGATCATCAGCAGGATTCCGAGGATCCTGGGCAGGAAGCCCGACTTGTAGACCAGGTAACCGAATGGCAACAACCACAGCCCCCAGAAGAGCTCGGAGACGATCGTCTCGCTGCCGGAGGCCTTGAGCGATAGCGTGACCATTGCATGAAGTTGATCGGTCGTGAACGCACGAAGAAAATCGGCGCCGCTCAACAATGTCAGGGCGTCCAGATAATGCGCGTGACTCACGAATGCGATCGGAACGCTCACCACTGCAAGCACTACCATGAGGACCGCGACATTCCTGTCCACTCGTTCGAGTACCCTGTAAAGCGCGAACGGGAGCAACAGGAAAGCCGCTGAGGCAATCAGGGCGATCGCGATTCCAAGCCGGAAAAGCGATTCCGATGCGAGGATATTGGTGGCAGTGGCCAGTGCGTCTCCGCGAACGAAGATTTGCGACGGGACATAGAGCAGGCTGAATATGCCCGTCACTACGACGAGCAGATAAAGGGCACCTGCGGTTCTCGCGATCTTGTTGTTGATGTCCATGGACTGGTGAGACTGGCGCGACGATCTTTCGCCTGCCGACTGTGGCTGAAACTCCCCGTGCCGCGAAGGCCCATGCGACGGACGACCGCCGGAGGCCATTGAATCACGCCCTGGCCGGATGAACGGCTGAGCCAGCGGCGCGCGCATCCTGCCAGCCGCATCCGGCCGTGGCGAAGATTGGTACTATCGACACGCCATGTCTTCCGCCGGCTCCACTCCCCTGCTTTCCAGGCTCGCTGCTCTGTTTGCCTGGCGGCGCGTACGATTCACAGCAATCGCGTCGGTACTATGGTTCATGCTCCTCAGCACCGGTTGGACGTCTTCGTTTGCCGGATTGCTGTTCCGCACACTGCTAATCGGCCTGACCCTCATGCTGGTATTCGGACTGCTTGAACAATGGCCCGCGCGCTTGCCGCGTTGGCTTGCGCGTTGGGTGCTTCAGGTCCTCGGTGTTGCGATCGCCGTGCCGCTGACGGTCGTGGCGATCTATGTGGCCAGTACGGGCGCCGGCCAGCCGCATTTCTACTTGGATAAGGATCGCATGGAGGGTTTTGCAGCGCTGGCCGGCATGGGCCTGCTGTTCGCCCCGTGGATCGCCATGACTGCGCTGATGCGCCAGCGCGATGAAACCGTACGCAGCCAGGCGGTTGCATTCGAGCGTGAACGCAACGAGATGGAGCGCAAGGCGCTCGACGCGCGCCTGCGCCTGCTCCAGGCCCAGGTCGAACCGCATTTCCTGTTCAATACGCTCGCCAATGTGCGCGAGCTGGTGGATTCCGGGTCGCCGCAGGCCTCGCCGGTTCTCAACAGCCTGATCGCCTACCTGCGCGCCGCCGTGCCCCGTCTTCAGGATCCGGCCACCACGATGCGCCAGGAACTGGATCTGGTGCGCGCCTATCTCGAGTTGATGCACATGCGCATGCCGGACCGCATGCAATATGAGATTCAGGCCGACGACGCCGCACTGGCGCTCCGTTGTCCACCGATGACATTGTTGACGCTCGTCGAGAATGCCGTGCGCCACGGTGTCGATCCGAGCGAGGACGGCGGCAGGATCGAAATCCGCGTGCGGATTCGTGACGGTCGCTGCCGTGCCCAGGTCATCGACACAGGCGTCGGACTCCTGCGTGCGGGCAATGGACTGGGAACTGGTCTTTCGACATTGCGTGAGCGCCTCGAGCTGACCTTTGGCGGGGATGCGCAGTTGCGTATTGTCAACATCGATCCGCACGGTGTGCGAGCCGAAGTGGACTTCCCGGTCCAGCGTAGCGCCACATGACGGCCGCGCGCCCCACTGCACTGATTGCCGACGACGAGCCGCTGCTCCGCAAATCGCTCGCGCGGCTGCTGGCCGGGGCCTGGCCCGAACTTGCGGTCGTGGCGCAGGCACGCAATGGGCGCGAGGCCGTCAAGTTGTTTGAGGCCGAGCAGCCGGACATCTGTTTTCTCGATGTGCACATGCCGGGTCTGTCGGGAGTGGAAGCCGCACGCCAGATCGGCCGACGTGCCCAGCTCGTATTCGTGACGGCCTACGACAAGTACGCGGTCCAGGCCTTCGAGCAGGGAGCGCTCGACTACCTGGTCAAGCCCGTTGAGCCGGCGCGCCTCGCCGACACGGTCGCGCGGCTTCAGGAGCGACTGCGGGCGGCTGAACCGTTGCCCGAGATCGAGGCGCTCCTGTTACAGCTTGCGGCGCGCATGCAGAAAAAGGCCGGCCCGGAAGCGTTGCAATTCATCCGCGCGTCCGTCGGGCAAACGCTTCGCATGATTCCAGTAGATGAAATCGACTTCCTGCGCGCCGACGAGAAATACACGCTGATTGCCTGGCGCGACGATGCGGGCAAGACGGGCGAAGCGGTAATCCGCACGCCGCTGAAGGAACTGGCGGCGCAACTGGACCCTGCACATTTCGTGCAGGTGCACCGTTCCGTGGTGGTGAATCTGCGCGCGATCAGCCATGTCACGCGCAATACCAACGAAACCGCGCAGATTCACCTCAAGGGCCGCGACGACGTGCTGCCCGTGAGCCGGACCTATCTGCACCATTTCCGGCAGATGTGATCGCCGGTTCAGCGCCGATTTATCAGCCAGAGGCCAAGGACACAGAGCATGATGCCGCTGATATTGGCGAGGGACAGCTTCTCGCGAAAAAACGCTACGCCCAGCAGCAACAGGTGCAATGCGGCCGGCGTGATCTGCGCGCGCGGCTACTGCATCTGGCTGATGATGTAATCGATCGAGGCCCTGACGTCCTCTTCCGTCTTGGCACCACCTTTGGGCGGCATCGCTCCCTTGCCCTTGATGGTCGACGCCGCCAGGTCTTCGGCACCTCGTTTGATCAGCGGTGCCCACGCCGCTTTGTCACCAGCTTTCGGCGCCATCACAGCATGACAGCCTGCGCAAGACTTGTCCCATACAGCTTTGCCGTCTGCCGCAGTCGCCGCGCCAGTCGCCAATGATGTCGCCACCGCGCCAAGAATCACCAGAACCACCCGAATCATCCCGCTCTCCTTGTAATTCCTGCATCCAAACAACTGCAATAACTATGACACTATTTTCAGGCAAAAGTTACGATGCCTGTGGACATTCCACTTGACTTGGGTCAAGTGGGGGCGTGGCGTCGATGAATGCGGCTGCGAGCACACCAATAAGACGACGCACTCGATAAGAACGCCTCGCCTTGCGTCATTCCAAGATGTACTGCGGCGTCTTCACCGGATCGGCAGGACGCGGCGGCAGTGCGACTGGGTGTTGTGCAATGGCCGCCTCGAGCTCACTCAGCGCACGGTCAAGCTGCGGATCGCGACCGGCGAGCTGCGCCGCAACGTCCTGCTCAACGACAATGTCAGGCTCCACCCCGTAGCCTTCGATCACATAGGCGCCATCGATGCTGGCGGTCGCGAATTGCGGCACGTAGACTTCGCCGCCGTCGATCAGCGGACCCCAGCCGCTGATGCCAACCACGCCGCCCCAGGTTCGTGTTCCGATCAGCGGACCGAGCTTCGCCTGCCTGAACATGTAGGAGAAGATGTCGCCGTCCGAGCCCGTGGTACCGTTGCACAGCGCCGCCAGGTGGCCGATGAAAGTCTGCCCTGGATAGGTCGAGGGCAGATCATATCCACGCCCATAGTCCAGGCCCAGCAGTTTGCGTGACAGGCGTTCGATAATCATGGCAGACACATTGCCACCGCCATTGTCGCGCACATCGATGACCATGCCCTGCTTGTGCAGCTGCGGGTAGTACCACTTCACGAATTCACGCAAGCCGTCGCCGCCCATGTCCGGAATGTGCAGGTAACCGATGCGCCCATCGCTGGCGTGGGTCACATAGTCCCTGTTGTCCTGGGTCCATGCGAAGTAGTTGAGGTGTTCCTCGCTGTCGATCGGCTTGACCAGCACGGTGCGGGCGCCCTCGGCTTGTGGGCGTGTATTCACCGTTAGTTGCACGAGCTGGTCGGCCGGCGTGCGCAGCAGCCGGTACGGATTGTCCTCCATCGTCAGTGGCTGGCCGTTGATGGCCAGTACGTAATCGCCCTCGTGCACGTCAACGCCGACCTCGGTCAGCGGTGAGCGGTAGCGTTCTTCGTCGTTCTCTCCCGGCATGATGTGCGCAATACGATAACGGCCGGTGGCCGCATCGAGCGCAAATTGCGCACCGAGCAGGCCCACGTGCGGCGCCTGCGGCAGGCCGAGATCGCCGCCACTGACATAGGCGTGACCCACGGCCAGCTCGCCAACCAGCTGACCGAGCAGATAGTTGAGATCGCTGCGATCGCCGACATCGGCAACCAAAGGCTGATACTTGGCGCGCAGGGCGTCCCAGTCATATCCGTGCATGTTGCGCGCGTAAAAATGATCGCGGAACCGGCGCCAGACCTCGCTGAAGATCTCGGCGTATTCCGCCTTTGGGTCGACCAGGGCGAATAGCCCTTCGACACTGACGTCCTTCGGCTCCGTGTCCGGTCCAGCCTTGGCGAGATCGATGCGCTTGAAGCCTTCGTCCGTACGCACCAGCACGATACCGGCGGCCGGGGCCAGCTCCAGATCGTCAATGCCTTCGAAGACCTGATCCGCCTTGCGATCCTCAAACGACCAGGACATCAGTCTGGGCTTGATCGCGCCCTCGCGACCGTAGTAGTTGGCATCCGTTTCCAGGTAAAGCAGTGCCTTCTCAGTCGGCGCAAACCAGCGAATATTGGTCGGCTCGATCGAAGCGCGCAGCAGGCGCGATTCCATGCCATCGAAGTCGATCTGGTCGACGACGGTCTTGCCGGACTTCACCTTTCCGCCCTTGTCCTTGTCCTTGTCGTCCTTCCCGTCCTTGCCAGCCGGATCGTCAGCCTGCGCCTGAGCATCGTCATTGCGGGGCGCGAACGGATTTTTCACGTCCTTGCGTAGCGCATAGGCGAAGATGCCGGTCACGCGATTAGCGGCAAAGCTCCATTCCACTTTGGAAATCTGTCCGGTCCATTCCCGGTCACCGAGAAAGTACAGACACTGGCCGTCCGGTGAAAATGCCGGCGCATATGCATTGAACAATGGGCCGCCCAATTCCATATTGCGGCCGGCAGCGATGTCGCGTACGTGGAGCCGCGTGACTTGAGTGTCCTTGTCAGTGAGCGTGAATGCCAGGTAGTGGCTGCCCGGAGACCAAGCATAATCGCGTGCGGAAATGCCCGGATCATCGGCAATCAGCGTTGCGCGGCCATTGTCCACCGAGCACGATGCGCAGGCGGCTCTCGCTGTCGACAAACGCAATCTGTTTTCCGTCGGGTGACCAGCGCGGCGCGTACAGGCGGCCAAAGTTGTCCGAGGTCAGCGCCCTGGCTCCCCCGCCATCGGCATCACGCACCCAGATCGCGTCTTCGCCGCCGGCATCGGACACGTAGGCCACGCGTTTGCCGTCCTGCGACCAGCTGGCCTCGCGTTCATGCGTGCCCGGTGTGTGCGTGAGATTGAGGGTGATGCCGTATTCCAGCGGTACGCTAAACACTTCGCCGCGCGCGGTAAACACCGCGCGCTTGCCGTTCGCGCTCAACGCGAAGTCCTCGATATAGTCCTTGCACGCTGCGTTCTTCGGCGCGCGTGCGCACCAGGTCGCTCGGCACGATGATATCGAGTGCACGATCCGTAGCGTCGTCTACACGGTACAGATGCAACGCGCCGTCCACCTCGAAAACGATCTGCCCCGCGGCGTCACCGCTCGCCCAGCGCGCATCTGAATTGCGATATTCGGTAAGCTGCTCGGTGACTCCATCTCGTACCTGGTAACGGAACAGGTTGAGATAGCCGCTGCGGTCTGACAGATAATAGATCGCAGTCGCCGATCCAGACTGGATCACGATCTGTGCTCGGATTACCGGTAATATTGCGCGCGGTGCGGTTCGAAAAGTCGTAAATGTACAGATCCTGGGCCCAGCCGCCCTGGTATCGATTCCAGGTACGGAAATCGCGGAACTTTGGCGAATACACGAGTTGCCGCCCGTCAGGCGAATAGCGCCCAACGCCCGCATGTGGGCATGGGTAGCGCAACGGGCAGACCACCATTGGCCGGTACGTGGAAAAGTTTCGGCGCAGATTCGTTGATCGAATCGCGCCAGGACCGGAACAACACGGACTCGCCGTCCGGCGTCCAGCCGTAGACCTGGTTGTCGAAACCCCAGCGTTGGGGCAAAGGGCCCAGTGCCGGGTACCAGGTGAGCTGCGACGGCTCGCCACCGCGCGCCGCGACGACGTAGACCTGATCGCCGCCACCATATTGGCCGGTGAATGCGATGCGTGTGCAGTCCGGCGAGAAGCGTGCCGACTGCTCGAGTCCCGCGGCTGCCGTCAAGCGCGCGGCAAGCCCGCCCTGCGTCGATGCGGTCCACAGATCGCCCGCGTAAGTGAATACCACACGATCCCCGCATACGTCGGGGAAGCGCAACAATCGCGTACCCGCGTCGGCGGTTGCGGACAGGGCGCCGAAACCGAATGCGATTCCCCAAACAATAACGCGCGCGGTCATCCTATTTTTCCTCCGCACTCCGCATCGAAAGCCGCCAGTGTCCGCGCTGGAAGCATACCGCACCATCCATCAGAGTCGTTCCCTATGCGCGGAACAAGAAAAGGCTCGCGCGTTGCGCAAGCCCTATTGTAAACGGCCCGCCCCCTCCTGGCATCTCGCCGGGACTCGCCAAGTCACGCCGATGCCGAGTGCGGCCTTACGTTGCTTAGGTAGACCCGGCCTGCATTCGCGGACTCTTCATCGTTTGATACGGAGGAGCCCTCGTGACAAAGTATATGAAGGTACCATCCATCTGGTGCCAATGGATGGAGAGGGAGTGGACGGTTCGCTGCACCAATTGCTGCCGATGTTCGATCGCGCCCGCGCGAGCGAGTCGCCCCTCGTGCTCGCAACGGTCGTTGCGACGCGCGGCTCGACCTATCGCAAGGCCGGCGCCCAGATGTTGATCGGGCCAGGCGGCCATTACGAGGGGCTCTTGTCCGGCGGCTGTCTCGAGGGTGACCTGGTCGAGCATGCGAACTCCGTTTTCGCGACCGGCGCGCCGGAAATGGTGCGTTACGATTATTCGCGGGACGACGATCTGCTCTGGGGGCTCGGCCTGGGCTGTGAGGGTGGCATGGATATCTGGCTCAACCGCCTTGAACCGGCGACGAACTGGGCCCCCTTAGGCACGCTCGCAACATGCTATGAAGCTCACGTGCCCGTCACGTACGGTATGGTGCTCGAGTCCGCAGTCCCGGGCCTGCCGATTGGCACGTCTGTCTCGTCGTCAGGCGACTCATCCGTTCCGGCCGAAGTGCCGGAGACGGTGTCGAACTGGATCGACACCCAGCTCAGTTCGCGAAACCAGGCGTCGGACGCCCGGATTGTTGAGCTCGAATATCCCGGAATGCGGATGTTCGTCACGCCGCTTGTTCTGCCGCGCACGTTGCTAATTTTGGGCGCAGGTCCGGATGTATTGCCGATGGTCGAATTCGGCGCAACGCTGGGGTGGCACATAACCGTTGTCGATCATCGACCGACCTATGCTGATGCCACTCGCTTTCCACGCGCACGACAAGTGTTGCTGGCGCGTCCCGATGAACTCGCTCGCCTCGTGGACCTGGCCAAGTTCGACGCTGCAGTAATCATGAGCCATCACCTTGCGACCGACCTCGCGGGGCTCGGAACGCTTGCACCGACGCGAATTTCGTATGTTGGATTGCTGGGGCCCGCATCGCGACGCAAACGGCTGCTCGCAGACGTCGGCATGAGCGCGGTCGCGCAGCTTGGTGCGCGACTGCACGCGCCGGTGGGCCTGGCAGTCGGCGGACGTGACCCGGCGAGCATCGCGCTTGCCATCGTCGCTGAGATTCAGATGTGCTTCCATGGACAAAGTCACCATGAGGTGACCTGAGTGAAGTCAGCGCGAACGCCTCCAATTTTGCACGTGATCGTACTCGCGGCCGGTCGTTCGTCCCGCTTCGGTGCGCCAAAGCAGCTTGCGGACATCGACGGGTCCCCGATGCTGGTGCGGGCAGTCGACCAGGTTACGCGAATCATTTCTCCAGATGCAGTCACGGTGGTCCTCGGTGCGCACGCTTCCCGCATTGCCCCGCTACTGCGGGCGGCGGCCGTCTCTATCGCCATCAATCCCGACTTCGAGCAAGGCATTGCGAGTTCGATTCGCACGGGTTTGGCAAATACACCGGCGGGGACTTGTGGAGTACTGATCGTGCTTGCCGATCAAATTGCAGTGACATCAGAAGACCTTCGGCAACTTGTCAGTTGCTGGCAGCGGCAACCCGACCGCATCGTCGCGGCCGAGTACCGGGGTACGACCGGCGCGCCCGCGATTTTTCCATCGGACGTGTTCCCGGAACTAGGATCACTGCAGGGTGAGCGAGGTGCGCGGGCGTTGTTCTCGCGTCATCCGGAGCGCGTCGTTCGCGTGCCCATGCCCTCTGCGGCGATCGACATCGACACGCCCGCCGACCTTGCGCTTGCCACGCCAGCCGCAGCCAACGACTGAATTTTCCTAGCTCACTCCATGGCTACCAAAGGCATGAATGAGCGAGTCATTGCGCCAACGGCGGCGACTAGAGATGGGTTCGCCGTCCGTCCCACGCCCGTGGCAATCGGCCCGCACCAGCGCCATGATTCCGCCGCTGTCCCGACGAGGATGAGAGAAATCATCATTGCTCTTTCTTGACAGCCAATCGTAATCTTGCCAACGCGGCTACCGCCGAGCGCTGATTGTTTTGTTTGGCCAATTTAAGGTGGAAGTCAAGCTGCCGCGACTGTCGACGCGGGTGATACCGTCGCAACAGTGCGGTCTTGAGCCGATAACGGACGGCGCCGTTTGGCCGCGAGCTAAACTAACCCTCTGAGGAAACTGGCGCGCCCGGAGGGATTCGAACCCCCTACCCCTTGGTTCGTAGCCAAGTACTCTATCCAGATGAGCTACGGGCGCGTTGCGGGCGCGAATCCTACCAATATCCCGGCTAAGCGTCTAATTCGGCGGGGATTCTGACTGGAGCCGCCGGGCTACGGCTTCGGCCTGTTCGAGCGCCCGCAGCACGTTGCCGCCGGCGATCTTTGCGAGGTCTTCGTCGCTCCAGCCCCGACGCACGAGTTCGGCAAAGAGGTTCGGGTACATGGAGACGTCGGATAATCCTTCGGGCCAGTCCTCGTTGCCGTCGAAGTCGCTGCCGATGCCGATGTAATCCACGCCGATCTTGTCCCGGATGTATTCGATGTGATCGGCCACTTCGGCGATGGTCACCTTGGGCATCACGGTCCTGGCCTGGATTTCCTCGTAGATAGCCGTGCGCTCGGCTTCGCTCTTGCCCTGGGCGCGGGCCAGGTACTCCTGGATTATGGGCAGGGTCACGTCGGCGGCTGCCTGCGAGATGAAGCCGGAGACGAAGGTCACCATCAGCACGCCGCCATTTGTTGGCAGCATGGCGATCACGTCGTCGGGGACATTGCGCGGAATTTCGCAGAGCGCCCGCACGGAGGAATGGGAGAAGATCACCGGCGCCTGCGACACGCGCAGGGCGTCGCGCATCGTGTCGGCCGAGGTGTGGGAAAGATCTACGAGCATGCCGATGCGGTTCATCTCGTGAACCACCTGCTCGCCCAGTTCGTTCAGGCCGCCGTAGGCGGGCGGTTCCTGCATCGCGGAATCGGCCCAGTTCGTGTGGCGGTTGTGCGTAAGCGTCATGTAGCGTACGCCGAGGTCGTAATAGGCGCGCAGTGCCCCGAGCGAATCCTCGATCGCGTGGCCGCCTTCCAGGCCTAGCATCGAGCCGATCTTGCCGGCGGCCTTGGCGGCGCGAATGTCGGCGGCCGTACTTGCGAGCCGAAACGTGTCGGGGTAGCGCGCGATCAGCCGTCTCGCGATGTCGATCTGCTCGAGCTGCGTGCGCGCGAAATGGCCCTCGGCCTCGGGCGGTGTGTAAACGGACCAGAACTGGGCGCCGACGCGGCCCTCGCGCAGGCGCGGGATGTCGGTCTGGCCCTCGCCCGGCGCGTGCTTGCGGATGTCGTAGGCGGCGACGTCTCCGGGCGCGTCCTTGTATTCGCGGATTGCCCAGGGCAGGTCGTTGTGGCCGTCGAACAGAACAGCGTGCTCAAGCACTTCTTTTGCATGTTCGAGCGCGGCGTCGGCGTGGGCGGTTGCGGCGAATGCAAATGCCAGGAAGGCAGCGAAGACGCGTGCAAAATTCATGATTGCTCCCGCCTGATGAAAGATTCGATTTCTCGCGCCAGCACTACCATCGGCACGCCGCCAGTTTTCACGACGACATCATTGAACCGCCGGAAATCGAATTTGGCGTCCAGTGCCCCTTTTGCCCAGTTTCGCAGCCGGTTGATTTCGCTGTGACCCATCTTGTAGCCACAGGCCTGACCCGGCCATGCGCAATAGCGATCGACCTCCCCGCGCACTTCCTCGACGGTCGAGCCATTGGTGCTGGCGAACCATTCGATCGCCTGCTCGCGAGTCCAGCGTCTCGCATGCAAACCCGTGTCCACGACGAGCCGGCAGGCGCGAAACGCGATGGACTGCAGGTAACCGAGACGGCCCACGGGATCGTCATCGTAGACGCCGAGTTCCCCGGCCAGCTGTTCGGCGTACAGGGCCCAACCTTCGGAATAGGCGTTGAAGGCCAGAAGCGAGCGGATCAGCGGCAGCTTCAACGCGTATTCGCCTTGCCAGACATGACCGGGAATGGATTCGTGATAGGTCAGCGTCGGCAGATTGTAGGTCGTCCAGATAGCGGTCGTACGCAGGTTGATCCAGAACGTGCCCGGCACCTTGCCGTCGATGCTGCCCGGGCCGCCGTACGCGCCGGGAGCGCCCGGCTCCACCTCGGGCGCCATGCGCTTGATCTCGAAATTCCCGGGCACCAGCGTTGCGAACGCGCGTGGCAGTCGCGAGCGCATGTCGGCGATTCGGTCCTGCAGGAGCGCGATGATGCGCGCGCGTCCTGTGTCGTCATCCGGAAACTGGAAGCGTGGATCTTGCCCAAGCGCAGTCATGCGCTCGCCCACGCTACCCTGGGTCATGCCCATTTTCTTCAGGATGGCGTCCATCTCGGACTGGAGTGCGGCGAGTTCCTCCTGACCCCGGTCGTGAATCTGGTCCGGCCTCATCGACGTGGTGGTCGCCGCCTGCAGTGTCCACGCGTAGTAGGCATCGCCATCCGGGAGTTTCCACACGCCGGCATCGCCGGTGGCACGCTGCCGGTGTGCTTCCAGCTCGGCGGTCTGGCGCTCGAGCGCCGGAGCGATCTTGCCTGCCGAGATCTTCTCTGCATGGGCGCCGAAGTTGCCCGGCATTTTTGCCGTGCGCTTCGCAAGCGCGGCTACCAGGGGCCAGTCGGCGACATTTCCGCCGCGCGCGGTGCGTATCTGGGCAAGCGTCTTGTCAAGCAGGAAATCGGGCGCAATGACACCCTGCGCCGCCGCGGATTCCAGGCGTCCGGTCTCGCCGTCGAGCTGGCCCGCATAGGCATCCAGCCGCGCGAGGTAGGCCTCCGCATCCTCCCGCGTCTGCACGACATGCTGCTCGATCATGAGGCTCGGGATCTCGAGGAAAGCGCCAGTGTTCTGCGCGACCACATAGGGTGCGTTCCGCCACGACCAGTTCTGGTTGAGCAGGGCCACGTCGCCGTATGGAAAGGCGAAGCCTTCGGCGGCTGTTTCGTGCGCCGTACTCACCACATCCAAGTCGATGCGCGTCGCCTCGTCGAGGGCCTTGGAATCCATGGCCCGCAGCCGCTCGAGCCGCTTCGCCACCCGTCGGGCGATCGCCTGCTGTCCCGCCGCCGAGCGGTCGGTCAGCCTGGATTTCAGGCGTGCGCGCGCGCCGGCGTCGATGCCAAGTGCCGTTGCGTTCTCCGGATAGTCGGCCAGTAGCTCTTCCGCGATCTCGGCCAGCTGCTTCTCGGCGGCGGAGTCCGCGCCGCTCGCAGCCCGCGCCTGCAAATGCGCGAGCGCCGCGATGAGGGCGCCCGTTCCGGCGATGAATTCCCGGCGGCTGGTGGTCATCGTGCGCTGTTGCCTGGGCGGGTATGGGGAAAAAAATGGCGGAGAGAGAGGAATCAATACGCTTGTTCAGGCTACTGATTTACAATACTTTTCTCAAGATTTTGAATATTCGTACCATCAGAATCAGATCCACACAATCCAGTCTGGCTTGATCGCTAACTCTCACAATATCCCCCTGGGGCGAGGCTCGCGGCGCTGGAAGAGTTGACACTCTATGTGCGCGGCCTCCAGGCCTTCCTCTGGGTGGGCGCTACAACGAACCGATGCGTCCGCGCAAGATAGAAGCACTGACGGCGAGTCCCTGTTGCTCGTACTTGGCGAGCATTTGCTCCGCGGTGTGCGGTGGCCGCGTTAAGCGCGCACGAATCGCGCGCACGCAGCCGCAGACAACTTCCGCATTGAGGTCGAGCAAATGCTCTACGAACTCGTCCGGATGAACGGCGGAAACGCCGTACGGCCGTAAAACGGGCTCCGGAAAGTCTTTCAGATTGGTGGTGACGATTTCCTGCGCACCGGCGTGAATTGCTGTGGCGAGCACGTGCCGATCCTCGGGATCTGGAAGACCCTGGAGTCCGGCCTCCAACGGCTCGAAGCCGGTAACGATACAGTCGGGCACGGCCACTTCCATGAGGCGTGCAAGGTGCTCGAGCCGATCACGCGGCAGTTCGGGGCGGCGCCGCAAGAGGCCGTCTATCCACTCCTGCTGAATACGGGCGGACCATTTCGCACGAAACAGTCCAGTGCGCGCCAGCTCGATCAGCAGATCGCGAAGCGCAGCCGGATACAGCACGCAGGCATCGTAGATAATCGTGAAATTAGCCATCGCGCAGGCAGGCGATGTGGCTAACGATCGAGATCCATGTCTTGCGACAGATTTGCGAGCTCGCGTAGTGCGGCTTCGCTTTCGGCATCTCGACGTCGTTTGTAGATCATGAGATCCGCGAAGCGAACTCTGCGATGCGTACCGACCTTGTGGTGCGGAAGCTGGCCGCTCTCGAGCAGATTCACCAGGTACGGGCGCGAAACATTGAGAAGGTCAGCAGCTGCTTGTGTGGTGAGTTCAGCGTGATGAGGCATCAGCGTGACCGCATTGCCCTTGGCAAGCTCGGTCAAGAGAGCTCCCAAAAGACGAACCGCAGCCGCCGGTAGCACCACGGGTTCGTTCGGATCGCTTTCAAAACGCACGACACAGGTTTCCCGACGATTCGCGCCGATGACGCGAAACAACCGACGACTGGCATCTGCGGCGAGCGCAGACTCCTCAGCGCTGGGCTCGACGGGTTCGGTCCCTAATGCGAGAACTGCGGACATACGGCTCTCCTATGGACTCGTAGTGTACGTATTCGAAACAAACGAATCAATAGATGAAATATACGAAGGAGCAAGCCGCCTAGACTACTCCTCCTTGCCCCGATCGTATCTCTGATTAACTAATTGATCTACAAGCATTTATTAGCCAAATGGCCGGAAACTAGCCGATCTACTGGCCGATTTTGACCGCCTGTCGATTACCCATTCTCGGGCGACCACGGCGAAGGCGTGTTTCCCAAGCGTCCGCTTCAATGTCGAAGGATCGATGCCGTCTGCCAGTAATCTCCGCGCAAACCGATGACGCCCCCTGGCCATCTGAAGCGAGACATCTGGATAGACGCCCAACGCCAGCGTCTTTTGCCTGCCTTCAAAGCGGTACTGGTAGCGCCAGTACCGATGGTCACTTGGCGTGATCAACAAATAGAGCCCGCCGCCGTCGGTCACTTTTCGCGCATAACGCACAGGCTTAGTCGTCAGAGCCAGCGAATCGGTCATCCTGTGTTTCCCTGAGTTCTGGTGCATTGGCGGTCAAACCCCTCGGCAGGAGGGCTGCTGACCTACTTTGACGCCGCATGGGCTCGCTAGCGCTTGCTCCCAATGACGTTTCAATGAACGGCTCCTTAGCGGGTTGCCGTCGAAGATCGAGAACTGCCGTTTTCGAATGCGATGTGCCAGTTCTATACCAGCGAGAGTGATGCTTGCCGTCCGAAAGGACTTGAGCCCCAGCATAGGAGCGCAGCGGCGTTTGATCGCCCTGTGGTCCTGCTCGACAATGTTGTTGAGATAGCGGCGACAGCGGACGATGACGGATCGCCATCTCGGATCCTGCTTGCAAAGCAGCCGCAGCGCTCGATGGCTCGCGGCGTTGCCGTCGAGATTAACTTTGCGCGGCCAGCACTGGTTGCGCGCCACTGTTATGCGGAAGAATTCCTCCGCAGAGAACACGCTGCGATCGGTACACAGCAGGGAATTGACGGTCATTCCGCACTTGTCGACTGCTCGATACAGGTAGTGGCGCCCTCCTCGCACCGGCACCGCGGTCTCGTCGATCCTCCAGGAGGTCTTCACAGGCCGCTTGTAGCGCGCCCAGCGCTTTTCAAATTCTGGGACGTATCGCAGTACCCAACGCAGGATCGTCGTGTGGGAAACGACCACGCCGCTCTCGGCCATCATCGCGACCAGGTCTCGATAGCTCAGCCGGTAGGTGATGTACCAGCGAACGCATTGCTCGATGTCTTCGGCCTGGAACCTGCGGCGCCGATAAATCGGGTCGCGTGGTGTGGGTTTCGTCATATGCCCCCCAAAGGAGCCAGAATCTCAGCCTCACGCCGCTAATGCACCAGAACCCAAACCGGTGAACTACCCCGAAACGATACGAAACGCCCTGCGCTCGGAACACCCGGAGATTCAAGGGAATTTCCGGTATTCCGAGACAGCATGAGCTGTCATGAAGATGATAATTGGCGGAGAGAGAGGGATTCGAACCCTCGATGAGCTTTTGACCCATACGCCCTTAGCAGGGGCGCGCCTTCGACCACTCGGCCATCTCTCCGGATTGGCCCTCGCGCATTGAGGGGGCGCAAATGATACGGGCCGGGTGGCGGCCGGGTAAAGCCAAACAACGAATCAGGATTCAGCCGGTTGCGATCGAGGTGGCCGGGACGACCGCGGTTTCGTCGCCTTTCTCGTGGCGGATGCGTTCGTAGATTTCTTCGCGGTGGACGCCGACTTCCTTGGGCGCCATCACGCCGATGCGTGCCTGGTTGCCCTTGATGCCGAGTACGGTGACGGTAACGTTGTCACCGATCTTGAGCGCTTCACCCACGCGACGCGTAAGTATGAGCATGTTGTTATTTCCCCAGCGTCCCCGTGGACTTCCCCAACCCGAAAAATCATAACACGGGAGCCGCAAAGGCCAATGTTATGTTAAATCAAAGGCTTGGGTGACGTTCCAGTCCGTAGGCGCGGTGCAGCGCCCGCACGGCGCGTTCGAGGTCCTTTTCCGCCAGCAGTACGCTGATCTTGATCTCGGAAGTCGACACCAGCCAGACATTGATGGATTCCATGGCGAGCGTCTCGAAGAGCTGCGTCGCGACGCCGGCGTGGCTCCTCATGCCGGAACCGACCACGGAAAGCTTGGCCACCTTCTCGTCGCCGCTGACGACGGCGTCAGCGAATTCGGCAGTTGCCGCGCGTGTCAGTTCAAGGGCTTTCTTGAAATCGTCGCGGTGCACGGTATAGCTGAAATCCACTCTTTCCTCGCGCGGCGTGTTCACCACGATCATGTCCACGTCGATCGCGGCCCGCGAAATGGGCTTGAGGATGGCGTGGGCGACTCCGGGCTTGTGCGGTACGCCTGCCACGGTGATTGCGGCTTCATCGCGGTTGAAGGCGATGCCGGAGACAACGGGAGCTTCCACTTGGCGATCCTCCTGGCAGATAAGCGTACCGGGCCCTGATTCGAAACTGGAGAGCACGCGGAGATTCATGCCGTAACGTGCGGCAAATTCGACCGAGCGCAGGTGCAGCACGCGCGAGCCCTGCCCTGCGAGCTCGAGCATTTCTTCGAAGCTCACGCGATCCAAGCGCCTCGCCTCCGGCACCATGCGCGGGTCGGTGGTGTAGACGCCATCGACGTCGGTCAGGATCTGGCATTCGTCGGCTTGCAGCGCAACGGCAAGCGCGACCGCCGTCGTGTCGGAACCGCCGCGGCCGATCGTCGTGATGTCGCCATTGGCGGCGCGGCCCTGGAAGCCGGCGATGACCGGAACGACGCCGGATCCGATGTCATTTCGCAGTGCTTCAACCTCGACTCGCTCGATGCGTGCGCGGCCGGCATGGGCCGTGGTTTCGATCGGCAGTTGCAGCGCGTTCCAGGAACGTGCCTTCCGGCCCAGACGGCAGAGCGCCATGGCAAGCAGCGCCGTCGAGACCTGCTCGCCGGTCGCGAGCAGCGCATCCAGCTCCCGCAGGTCGGGGTCGGGGCAAACTTCGCGCGCCAATTCAACCAGCCGGTCGGTGGTGTCGCCCATCGCGGAGACGACGACCGCGACCTGGTGGCCCTTGCCGGCTAGCTTTGCGATCTGGCCGGCCACCGCATGGATTCGGGCGACGGATCCGACCGAGGTACCGCCATATTTCTGGACGATCAGGGTCATTCGGGTATCGACAGCCGCGTCGAGCTTTTCAGGCGCTCCATCGAGAACAGCGCGCTGACGTCCGTCAGGTTCGGCACGCGCGCGATCAGCTCCTTGTAAACGCGGTCATAGCCTGCGATGTCGGGGACGGTCACCTTGAGGAGGTAGTCCACGTCACCGCCGATTCGGTGACATTCCGAGATTTCATCCATCGATGCAATGACTTCGGCAAGTTTCTCGGCCCAGGCGGCACTGTGCTCACGGGTTTTCACGCGCACGAAGATCGTGAGCGTGAGGCCGACCTTCTCGGGGTCCACGAGCGCAACGCGGCCCTTGATGATGCCATCCGCTTCCATGCGCCGGATCCGGCGCCAGCAAGGATTAAGCGAAAGCCCCACCTGGTCGGCGATCTGCTGGATGGGCAGGGACGCATCTTCCTGCAGCAGTGCAAGTATCTGGCGGTCTAAGGAGTCCATCCTGGCCATGGGCGCGAGAATAGCAAAATTTCCCAATATCAGTCCATATTACGACGGTTATTGGGAATATTTGGCGCTTTTTACGATATAGGATAGCCATGACTCTGCCAGTGGTGGTTACCCCGATGTCGATTTTCTCCCGGCTCTTCACCGAGCATCCCGCCACGGTCAACGAGAACTACTTCCAGCACTTCGTGAACTCGTCGCGCTTCGGCCTGCGCATGATTGGCGGTGGCATCGTGTGCCTCGTGCACGCATTCCTGCCGGGTCTCTTCTGTACCAAGGCGAGCGATACGATCGGCGAGTTGCACGACCGGATGATCGTGAACCGGCGCGCGCGCGCAGAGAAATCGATCGCTACGCGCCAGCCGCGCGCTGCCTGAAACCCGCGCCGGCTTGCTGCCGGATCGGTTCGCCCGGCCTCAGCCGGATGGCTTTGGCGGGGAAAAAACCTCGGACTTCGGCCGCTGATTGTCGGCCCTGAGCGAAATCATTTCGTAGCGCGTAGCGCCGTTGTCGTACACGCCCCAGGCAGGCACCCAAAGGTTGCCGAATCGCTTCAAGGGCCCGAGTGTGTAGCGGTATTCCGGTGTTGCCTTGACGACGGGCTCCTTGCGGGCGTTCAGGATGATCCAGCCGCCGAGTGAGCCATCCCTGCCGTAGAACTCCAGGCGACGGGATCCCGGTATGTCTCCGTCGCCAAAGCGGATTTCGTAGAACCCATCGTCCGCCGCGACGCCCCGCACGAGGCGGAAGAAATTGAAGGGCGCGCGGCGCAGGTCGTCCGCGAGCTTCGCCGAATCGCCAAGCCGGAATTCGTCGTCTGCCATCGTCCACCCTTCGCCCTCGGGGCTGTAGGCGCGAACGTAGTGACTGATTTCGCTCTTGCGGTCGGCAATCGAGCGCGGGCCGGTCAAGTCGAGTGTTTCATTCTCGATATAGGTGTCCAGGCGGTTGTAGGGATACCACTCGTGCACCAGATGAAGGCTTTCCAGCGGGCCCCAGACCGCGGCGCCACCCATTTTCTCGACCATGGCCCGGGCATCGGCAATCGCGGCGGGGTCGCCCCGCAGGCCTTCGGCCAGTGCCACGGTCGAAAATCCGATCGCGACCGTGACCGCAAGCAGGAATTCTTTCATCGCGCCTCCCTTGAAGGCATCTCCAAAACAATGCACTCAAATACGGCGTAGCCGGACCTGCAATTCCTTGCGCCTGTAGTCGATGATCAGTGTTTCGATCAGGCCCAGCACGTCCATGCCGAGCAGCATGGCTGGTTCATCGATCATGTTCCAGTGCTCGAAGATTGCGAAATCGGCAAAGGTCATCGCGGGATTCCTCACCATGATTTCGCCCATGACGACCGAAGGTGTCGAGACACGGTCTCCGATCTGGACATCGAGCGTTGCGCCAGTCACCTCGTCGGGAACGGACGTGGACTGCGATCGGCGCCGGGCGAGCGCATCGCGGAGCGCCAGGTTGCCGAGTGTCGCCTGTCCGCCGGTGTCGATGATGGCCTTGGTGCGCACGCCGCCGAGCCAGGCATCGACGACCAGCAGGCGTCCATGCATGAACTTGACCGGCATCGTCAGGAAGCCGGGTGGTGCCTTCTCGTTGCGCGAACGCATGATCGTGATGCGGTCGCGGCGAAATTCGATGGTGATGCGCTTGTCGCCGAGGCCGTCAGTGCCGAGGATCCCCTCGGCGCCACCCAATGCATCGGGCACGATCGGCAGACGTTTCGGCTGCATCAGCAGTTCGCCGACTTCGAGTGTTTCGACGGGTATCGCCGGCACTTTCACGGTGCCGGTTGCGCCGCGAAGCGTGATCGTGGCCGGGGAATCGAGCGTGAGGCCTAGTGCCTCTGCAACCCTAGCGGTGACGGCCGAGTGGCTGGCACCGGTGTCCAGCACGAGCCGGAAAGGGCCCTTTCCATTGATTTCGACCGGCGCCCAGATGCGCCCGATGCTGTCGCGCCGGGTCGGCGCCACGAAACGCGGTTCGGGCGCGGTGATGGTCAATTCATCGATTTCAGCGGGAACGCGGGTCTTCAGGCGGCCGCACTGGCTCAGTCCCAACAGGATCGCAGCAGGGAGCGGGCATAGGAAGACGGCCACGTTATCGACGTCCGACTGTCCCCGGCGCCTCAGGTTCCTCCGAGTTTCTCGGCGACCAGTCGGTGACGGCGGCGAGCGCCGCGTCGAGCCGGTTCGGGTCGTTGCCACCGGCCTGGGCGAAGTCGGGCCGGCCGCCACCGCGCCCGCCAACGATCTCGCAGACCCTGCCGATCAGGTCGCCCGCGCGTGATCGTGTCGGTGAGGTCCGGTGACACGCTCGCGACCAGCGATGACCTTGCCGTCTTCGGTGACTGTGCCGAGCACGATCACGGCCGAACCCAGTTTCGGCCCTTCATCTGGTCGGCGGTCTCGCGCAGCGTCTGCTGCATCGGCGCCTTCGATCTTGGCCGCCAGCACATGCCGGCCCTTGACCTGGACCACGGCGGCTGACAAGGTCGGATCCGCCGCCCGCGGCGAGCTTCGACTTGAGGGCCGCCAGTTCGCGCTCGAGTTTCTTCTGGCGCTCGAGAGCTGGTTTACCTTGTCTTCGACTTCGCCGGCGTGTCGCCCGGAGCGCCGCGGCCGCCAGCTTGAGCGTGGCCTCGGTCTTCCTGATTGCCTCGATGCGCTCCCTCGCCGGTCAGCGCCTCGATGCGGCGGATGCCGGAGGCGATGCCGCCCTCGCTCGTGATCCGGAAGAGGCCGATGTCGCCGGTGCGCGCCACGTGCGTGCCGCCGCAAAGCTCGGTCGAGAAATCCCCGAATCGCAGCACGCGCACTTCGTCGCCGTATTTCTCGCCGAACAGGGCCATCGCGCCTGACTTGATCGCCGCGTCATAGGGCAGGTGGCGTATGTCGGCGGCGGAATTCCTGCGGATCTCTTCGTTGACCAGGCGCTCGATGGTCTCGAGTTCTTGCGCCGTGACGCGGCTGCGTGTGCGAGAAATCGAAGCGCAGCCGGTCAGGCGCGACCAGCGAGCCCTTCTGCAGCACGTGACGTGCCGAGCACCTTGCGAAGCGCCGCATGCAGCAGATGCGTCGCGGAATGATTCAGCACGGTCGCCTGGCGGGTCGCGGCGTCCACCCGCGCCGTCAGCCTGTCGCCTGACGCTGAGCGATCCCGACTCGAGCCGGCCGATGTGCAGGTGCGCATCGCCCAGTTTTCTTGTGTCGGAGACGCTGAAATGCGCCTGTTCGCTGTTCCAGCATGCCGACGTCGCCGACCTGCCCGCCGGACTCGGCATAGAAAGGCGTCCTGTCGAGCACGACCTGCACTTCATCGCCGGCATTCGCGGCACCGACCTTGGCGCCACCCTTGAGGATCGCTTCGACCTTGCCCTCGCCAACGAGCGCTTCGTAGCCACAGAACTCGCTTTCCGCGTCGATCTCGGCCTGGCCGCGCAGGTCGACGCCGAAGCGGCTCGCGGCACGGCCACGCTCGCGCTGGCTTTCCATCGCCTTCTCGAAGCCGGCCTGGTCGATGCGAGAGCGCGCGTTCGCGCGCGATGTCGGCCGTGAGGTCCACGCGGGAATCCGTAGGTGTCGTAGAGCTTGAAGACCGTTTCGCCCGCGATGGTCTTGCCCTTCATCTGCTTGATCGCGGTCTCGAGCAGCTCCATGCCGTTCTCGAGCGTCTCGGCAAAGCGTTCTTCTTCCTGGCGCAGCACCTTGGCAATACGTGCCGCCGATTTCGGCAGTTCCGGATATGCCCCGCCCATTTCGCCTGCAAGTGCGGGCACGAGCTGATGGAAGAAAGGCCTTTCCTGCCCGAGCTTGTAGCCGTGGCGAATCGCGCGGCGGATGATGCGGCGTAGCACGTAGCCCCTGCCGTCGTTGCCGGGTACGACGCCGTCCACGATCAGGAACGAGCAGGCGCGGATGTGGTCGGCGATCACCCGAAGCGACGGGCTCGTCTTCTTTTTCTGGTGCGTCGCCTCAGCCGCTGCCGCGATCAGGCCCTTGAACAGGTCGATGTCGTAATTCGAGTGCACGCCCTGCATCACCGCGGCCGTGCGCTCGAGTCCCATGCCGGTGTCTACCGAGGGCTTCGGCAGGGGCGTCATCGATGCCGTCGGCGGCGCGCTCGTACTGCATGAACACGAGGTTCCAGATCTCGACGAAGCGGTCGCCGTCTTCGTTCTTCGAGCCCGGCGGGCCGCCTTTGATGTCAGGGCCGTGGTCGTAGAAGATTTCGCTGCAGGGACCGCAGGGTCCGGTGTCGCCCATCGCCCAGAAATTGGAATCCTCGCCCAGCCGCGAGAACCGCTTCGGGCTGACGCCGATCTTCTTCAGCCAGATGTCCGCGGCGTCGTCGTCGTCGCGGTAGACCGTGACCCACAGCTTCGCGGGCGGGATCTTCAGGGTGCCGGTGACGAAGTCCCAGGCATACTCGATCGCCTCCGGCTTGAAATAGTCGCCGAAGCTGAAGTTGCCGAGCATCTCGAAGAACGTGTGGTGGCGCGCCGTGTAGCCGACGTTCTCGAGGTCGTTGTGCTTGCCGCCCGCGCGCACGCAACGCTGCGAGCTCGCGGCGCGCTTGTAGCTGCGCTCGTCCTTGCCGAGGAACACGTCCTTGAACTGCACCATGCCGGCATTGGTGAAAAGCAGCGTCGGGTCGTTGCCCGGCACGAGCGAGACTGATGGCACGACCGCGTGCCGCGCGCCCGGAAGAATTCCAGGAAGGCGCTGCGCAGTTCCGCGCTCGTCATGGACTGCTTTCGTTTCGCCGCCATCAGTCCTCGTCCGGATCGCTGCCGACCGCCGCGCGCACCTGCTCCGAATTGAAGCCGCGCTGGCGTCAGGAACCGCGCCTGCTTGCCGCGCGCCGGCCCAGCTGCCCGGCACGCGTCGCGCCGAATCGCTTGCGCCGGACTTCGGCGCAGCGCCGCCGCCAGTCGGCGGACTGCGCGTCCACGCTGGCCGCGATGAGCTCCGCCGCCACGCCGGCCTCACGCAAGCTTGTGCGCAATGCGCACGGGCCCCTGGCCGCGATTGGCATGATACGCGACGAAATGCTCGGCAAAACGGCTGTCGTCCAGGAGTCGCTCCTGGATCGAGTGCATCGACCACCGCCTGTGCGGTCGCGGCTGCGAAGCCGCGTTCGGCCAGGCGTCGCAGAAGTTCGCGGGCGCCGTAGTCGCGCCGGTTCAGCAGCTTGAGCGCCGCGAGCCGGGCAGCCTGCGGATCGTCCGGTGCCGCCGCAGCGGCTGGGTCAGGCTTCCGCCGCCTCACTCGCGACCGCCACCGGGCGGCGCACCGGCAGGAGCCGGGTCCGCAGCGCCGTCTCGATCTTCGCGGCGATTTCCGGGTGCTCGATGAGGTAGGTGCGGGCATTGTCCTTGCCCTGGCCGATGCGCTCGCCGTCGTAGGCATACCAGGAGCCGGACTTCTCGACCAGGCCGTGCAGCACGCCCATGTCGATCAGCTCGCCCTCGCGCGAGATGCCGTGGCCGTAGAGGATCTCGAATTCGGCCTCGCGGAACGGCGGCGAGACCTTGTTCTTGACCACCTTGACGCGGGTCTGGTTGCCGATGACTTCCTCGCCGCTCTTCAGCGCGCCGATGCGGCGGATGTCGAGCCGGAGCGATGCGTAGAACTTGAGCGCATTGCCGCCGGTCGTGGTCTCGGGATTGCCGAACATCACGCCGATCTTCATGCGGATCTGGTTGATGAAGAGCACGATCGTGTTGGAGCGCTTGATGTTGCCGGTGAGCTTGCGCAGCGCCTGCGACATCAGCCGTGCCTGCAGGCCGATCTGCATCTCGCCCATCTCGCCCTCGATTTCGGCCTTCGGCGTCAGCGCGGCGACCGAGTCGATCACGACGATGTCCACGGCGCCGGAGCGCACCAGCATGTCGGTGATCTCGAGCGCCTGTTCGCCGGTGTCCGGCTGCGAGATCAGCAGTTCCTTGACGTTGACGCCGAGCTTTTCGGCGTAGACCGGGTCGAGCGCGTGCTCGGCGTCCACGAAGGCGGCGACGCCGCCCAGCTTCTGCGTCTGCGGAAATGATGGAAAGCGCGAGCGTCGTCTTGCCGGAGGCCTCCGGCCCGTAGACCTCGACCACGCGGCCGCGCGGCACGCCGCCGACGCCGAGCGCGACGTCGAGTCCGAGCGAGCCGGTCGAGACGACTTCGATGTCGTTGTTGGCCGGATGCTCGCCGAGGAGCATCACCGAGCCCTTGCCGAACTGCTTGTCGATCTGGCTCAGCGCAGCGGCGAGCGCCTTCTTGCGGTTTTCTTCCATCGCGATGCTTCCTCTTGGAAGTGGATGATTATTTCACAAAGATCCGGCTTGCGGCGCATGCAGAATTTGTCCTGCGTTGGCCCCGAATTTCCATTTCGGGGACAGCATACGAGGCCCGGTGGCTCAGGCGGCGACCCAGGCTCCCGCCCCTGCAATCAGGACTTGCCCAACGGCCACTCGGCGAGCGGTGTGTAGTGCAGGCCGTCCGGACCGGACACCGATTCGATCAGCGCCAGGCGATCACAGGCCCATTCGATCGCCGGAATGGTCAGTTTCGGCGGCGGGCGCCGCACCCGGCGAACGACCGAGAAATGCGGCCGCCAGGCCCTTTCCTCGCGCTCCAGCCCCAGTGGCAGCAGGCGCTCCCACAGCGTGTCGACCAGAGTCTGGCCCGCATCGGGGATCGATACCGCCAGGGCGGAGACCACCTTGGGCCGCGGCCAGTACTCCAGCCGGTCGAATGTCAGCATCGCCGGCTTGTAATCGCCTAGCGCCCCGATGCGGATGATTTCGGGTATCCGTGAGCCCGGCACGCGCCCGATGAACGCGAGCGTCACATGCAGGTTGGCGGCGGTGACGGGCTGGCCGTCGATGGAGGCGACCGCGGCCCGGGTCGCCTCGATCAGCGACATTCGCGTGCGGGGGTCGGGCCAGTAGGCGAAGAACAGACGCCTCGAGTGCTCCCGCAGGTCCAGCGGCGCACTCATGGTTGCAGCAGCCCGGTGAGCGCCGCCGCGACGGTCCGCCGGCGGACGGCATCGCGGTCGCCCGCGAATCGGTGATGCCTGGCCCTCGCGCTCACGCGGCCGCGGTGGCGCCTCGCCCACGCGATCCAGACCGTGCCGACGGGCTTGCCCGGTGTCGCGCCGGTCGGGCCTGCGATTCCGGTGACGGCCACAGCAACCGTCGCGCCAGCCGCCTTCAGGGCCCCGCGCGCCATCGCGAGCGCCGCCGGTTCGCTGACGGCGCCATGGCGCTCGAGCAGGCGCGGGCTGACCCCCAGCATCTTCTGCTTGGCGGCGTTGGAATAGGTGACCCAGCCGCGATCGAAATAGTCCGAACTGCCGGAAAGGTCGGTCAGGCACTTGGCGAGGAAGCCACCGGTGCAGGACTCCGCCGTGACGAGCAGCGCCCCCGCCTTTCGCAGGCGTCGCCCCACCCGTGCCGCGAGGCGATAGAGGGTGCTGTCGCCGAGTGCGGGCATCGTTAGCTAGTCCTCGAGAAATCGGGCGCTGCGCTTCTCGCGGATCGCGGCAATGGCCTCGCGGGTCTCGGCGCCCGCAAGGCGCGGTCCGAAAATGCCTGCCTCGCGCAGGATGGTTTCCTGCACCAGCGAGCCGAGCGCCTGACGCAGGAGCTTCTTGGTTTCGCGTACGGCGCCCGGCGGCAGGGAATTGAAAGTCCGCGCGACGCCTTCGGCGTGGGCCAGGAGCTCCGCCGCCGGCAGCACGGCGTTCGCGATGCCCATCACGAATCGCCTCGGCGCACGGAATGGCCGGCCGAGCAGCAGTTGCTCGGCCGCGCGCACGCGGCCGGCCATCAGCGGCAGCAGCAGTGTCGAGCCGAACTCGGGCACCAGGCCCAGGTTCACGAATGGCATCGAGAAGGTCGCGCCCTCCGCGACATAGACCAGGTCGCAATGCAGCAGCATCGTGACGCCGATGCCGACCGCCAGGCCATTGACGGCGGCGATCACCGGCTTGTCGAAAGGTCGGCCAGCGCCTGCATGAAAGACAGCACCGGCGAATCCGGCCGCGCGAATTTCGGGTCGCCGAAGTCCTTCAGGTCGTTGCCGGCCGTGAAGGTGCCGCCCGCGCCGGTGAACAGGACGGCGCGCACCGCCTTGTCCGCCGACGATTCCCGGAGATGACGGACGATCGCCTCGTACATCTCGCCGGTGATCGCGTTCTTCTTCTCCGGCCGGTTGAATGTCAGCGGTCGCCACGCCCTGGTCCGAATTGATAAGCAATGCTCATGTGTCGTCGATCCTCCGTATCGTCATAATGCCTCAAATGACGGCCTCCGAGCGCCCACCCGCGACCGCGCCCGCTGTTCGCGGGTCTCGAAAGCCATACGCCGATGATGCAGCAGTACCTGCGCATCAAGGCGGAGCATCCGGACGTGCTGCTGCTGTACCGGATGGGCGATTTCTACGAGCTTTTCTACGACGACGCGCGCCGCGGCTCGAAACTGCTCGACATCGTGCTGACCCAGCGCGGCGAATCGGGCGGCGCCGCCGATCCCGATGGCGGGCGTGCCGGTGGACAAGCTCGACACCTATCTCGCGCGACTCGTGAAACAGGGCGAGCCGGTCGCAATCTGCGAGCAGATCGGCGAGGTCGGCAAGGCCAAGGGACCGGTCGAGCGCGAGGTCGTGCGCATCGTGACGCCGGGCACGCGTTACCGACGACGCGCTGCTCGATGCGAAACGCGAGACGCTGCTCGCCGCAATCGCGACCGACGGCGATGCCTTTGGCATCGCCTGGCTCGACCTCAGCGCGGGCCGCTTCAGCGTGCTCGAGAGCGAGGGAGCGCGAATCGCTGGCCTCGGAACTCGAGCGCCTGCGGCCCGCGGAACTGCTGCTGGCCGAAGGGACCGCCCTCGGCCCCGCTGCCGGGCTGCATGCACGCGTGGTCGAGCGCCCACCCTGGCATTTCGAGCAGGAATCCGCCGCGGCGCGCGCTGAACCTGCAGTTCGGCACGCGCGACCTGGCCGGTTTCGGCTGCGAGGACCTGGGTCCGGCGATCGGCGCGGCGGGCGCGCTCCTTCAATATGTGCGCGACACGCAGCGCGGCGCACTGCCCCACCTGACCGGCGCTCGCGCGCGAGTCGCGCGACGAGGCGCTCGCGATGGATCCGGCCACGCGGCGCAACCTCGAGCTCGATGCGAGCCTCGCCGGCCGCGACGAGCACACGCTCGCCGGCGTCATCGACCGTACGGCGACGGCGATGGGCGCGCGGGAACTGCGCCGCTGGATCCGGCGGCCGCTGCGCGATCACGCTGAGCTCCGGCGCCGCTACCAGGCCATCGGCGCGCTGATCGAATCGGGCCGCTGCGGCGACGCTGCACGAGTTCCTGCGCGGGATCGGCGACGTCGAGCGCGTGCTCGCGCGGATTGCGCTTCGATCGGCACGACCGCGCGATCTGGCGATGCTGCGCGATGCGCTCGGCACGCTTGCCGCGCATCCACGGCAGCGCTCGCCGGACTCGACTCGCCGCTGCTCGCCGAAGCCGGCGGGCGACCTCGGCAGCGCAGCCGGAACTGCACGACCTGCTCGTCCGCGCACTGGTCGCGTCGCCGCCGCCGCTCCTGCGCGACGGCGGCGTGATCGCGCCGGGTTACGACATCGCGCTCGACGAGCAGCGCGCGATCGCGACCGGCACGGACCGGCACCTGCTCGAGCTCGAGGAGCGCGAGCGCCGCCGCACGCGGCATTGCGCAGCTGCGAGCTCGGCTACAACCGCGTGCACGGCTACTACATCGAACTGCCGCGCAGCCAGGGCGGACGCGCGCCGCCCGACTACCACCGGCGCCAGACCGTCAAGAACGCCGAGCGCTACATCACGCCGGAACTGAAGCAGTTCGAGGACCGGGTGCTGGGCGCCCGCGACCGCGCGCTCGCGCGCGAGCGCGAGCTCTACGATGCGCTGCTCGACGCGCTGACGCTGGAACTGCCGCGGCTCAAGCGACTGGCCGCGGCGCTGGCGCTCGTTGACGTGCTTGCGAACCTCGCCGAGCGCGCGGTTGCACTTGCGCTACGTGCGAGCCGGAGCTCAGCGACGAGCCAGGGCTGCACATCGAGGGCGGCCGCCATCCGGTGGTCGAGCGCGTGCTCGACGATCCATTCGTGCCGAACGACCTCGAGCTCCGCGACGGCCGGCGCATGCTGGTGATCACCGGCCCGAACATGGGCGGCAAGTCCACCTACATGCGCCAGGCGGCGCTGATCCTGGTGCTCGCCTCGATCGGCAGCTTCGTGCCGGCGGACGCGCGCGGTCATCGGACCTTTCGACCGGATCTTCACGCGCATCGGCGCCTCCGACGACCTCGCGGGCGGGCGCTCTACCTTCATGGTCGAGATGACCGAGGCGGCGGTGATCCTGAACGCCGCGACCGACCGGAGCCTCGTGCTGATGGACGAGATCGGCCGCGGCACCAGCACCTACGACGGCCTCTCGCTGGCATTCGCCTGTGCGAGCCACATCGCGCGGCGGCTGCGCGCTTTCACGCTGTTCGCGACGCATTACTTCGAGTTGACCGAGACTCGCCGCCGAGCTGCCGGAGGTCGAGAACGTCCACCTCGATGCAACCGAGCACGCCGACGGCATCGTGTTCCTGCACGCCGTCCGGCCGGGCCCGGCGAGCCGGAGTTACGGACTGCAGGTGGCGCAGAAAGCCGGCGTGCCGCGCGAGGTGATCGCGAGTGCAAGGCTTATCTCGAGAAGCTCGAACGGCAGCACCGTCGCAACGCGCCGCCGGTGCCGCAACAGAGTCTGCCGCTTGCCCGCTCCCGACCGGAGTGCCGAAGCGTCATCGGGAAGTTGCAGGCGATCGATCCCGACCGGCTGACACCGCGGGAGGCCCTGCAGGCGCTCTATGAGCTGCGATCGCGGCTTGCGCCCGACGATTGAAGACGCATTCAGTCGGCGCGGCGGCGCCGCAAGGTAAAGCACACGGCCGTTTGGCAGCGCCTGACTTCTCTCGATCTCGAAATTGCCGCGTTCAGGGCCGCCTCGAACGCTGCGCGCGTCGCAGTCGCGCATACAGCGGCTCGCGGCCGCGTGCGATGGCGGCGAACATCGGGTCCGTCGACCGGCACGAATTCGACCAGCAGGTGCCGGCGCGTGAGTCCGGCGACCGCATCGAATTGCTCCGCGATCGGCACGCCCTCGGTCACCCGCAGGTGATGCACGACCGCGAGCATCAGCACCAGGTCGAAGCGTCCGGCCGCGCGCGCCAGCGAGTGAGTCGCGTTCTCGGATTGCGCCAGCCGATTGCCGGCGTCGGCCGGCCGAAGTTGCCGACCAGCGGCAGGATCGGCAGACTGCTCGATCCCGTGCGCGGCGCCAGATCGCGGCGACCGAGCGCTCGTCGATGTCGATCGCGACGACCTCGCCGTGGCGGGCGGCGATCTCGCTGAATTCGCCGGTGTTGGCGCCGATGTCGAGCACGGCGCCGGCCGCGTGGCGCTCGATGGCTTCGCGGACGAATGCGCGCTTGGCCTCGAGATCCGCGCTCGCCGTAATGCCCGCGGGTCGCCGTGTAGGCCTGCCAGTGCGAGCTCCCGGTGGCGAGACGTGCCGTCCAGCGCTGCCAAGCTCGCGTGCAAAGACCTGCAAGCGATCGATCGAGGATGAATCGCGCCTGTTGCTCGCTCGCCACCTTCATCGAACCGCGGCTGCCGGCTTGCCGCCGCCGCGTGCGGCGCCAAGGCCGCCGGCAGCGCGACCGTCCGCCACAGGCGCGGCTTCAGCCAGCGGCACGCACGCCGAGGATGCGCGCCAGCGCCTCATGCGACAGGCCGGCGACGGGATTGGCAGGGTCGTGGCGATCGGCAGGCCAGTCTCGACCGATGCGATGAGCGGCAGCAGGAATGTCGTCTCGAACTGATGGCGCGCGTTCCAGAGGCAGCTGCCCGGCTCACGCGCGACGATCGACGGCAGGTCGACGAATACGGGCTGCGCGCCGCGAAACAGGATGTTGGCCGGAGTCGCGTCCTTCAGCTGCAGCCCCAGCGGCAGCAACGCGCGGGCAGAGCTCCAGCGTCAGCTCGCCGGCGGCCGCCAGCATCTCCGGCGCCCATTCGCCGGGTGACTGACAAAGGGAATGCGCTCGTGCTCGAAGCACTCGCCGTCGAATGCCCTGCGACGTCGATCCGCAGTCGTGCGGACCAGCCGGCCCTCGTCCATCCAGCGACGGACGACGGGCTCGTCGAGCATGCGGCGGAAGGATTCGCGACCGCATGCGGACGGACGGCTCGTATCAGCCGCCCTTCATGTTCGACGAGGAATGCGTCGGGATCGCGAAACGAGCGCGGACTGCGATCGGCGCCGCTCACCGAATCTTGGTCGTCGGCCGCCTGCTCCTCGCCCGTGTCAGCGGAAGCGGCAGGCCGGCGCGAAAACAGCGGCCACGATCTTCCAGCGCAATTCGTGGAAGTAGAAGATGCCGCCGGCGACCGCGGCGCCGAACATCTGCAGCAGCATGGAGCCGGTGCCAGGATCGATATAGGCATGCGCCGCGCGCGACGCTCGCGATGACGAGCGTCGACGGCAGTCGCGAGCCTGATCCGGGTCGTGCGTAACAAGGGCGTGACTCCGCTGAATTACACCCGCCATGACAGCAGTTGCCCGGGCGTCCTACCCGCCGATTCGATCACATTTTGCAATGTCACCGCGCCGGTGGCGCCAACTCTACACCCAGCGCATCCACTTCGACGAATTCGATAGGGCCGCAGATAGCTGGAAACGAAGTAGCGGTCCGGGCAGCAGCGGCAGGCCGGCATCGAAGTAATGGTTGAATATCCGCCGGAACTGGTTCACCGGCGTCTCATCCGTCCGGCATCAGCGTCGCGGGGGCGCCCGGCAGGTGGAACGCGGCCAGATTCGACATGCGGATGCGCCGCTGCTCGGGCGGCGGCAGGCCGGTGCGCAGGTTCGGGCCATGATCCGACTGCAGGATGATGATCGGCGGCCGCGCGGATTCGGCGATCAGCCGGTCGATCACTGCCATGATCCTGCCATTCATGTACAGGAGCTGGTCGAGGTAGGGCTGGCGATCCTCCCAGAGCCGCTTCTGGAACTCGAACTGGTCGGACAGGTCGCGCGGCGCAGCACATGGCCCTCGCGGTCGAACAGGTAGGGATGGTGCGGCGGCACGAAATGCGCGAACACGAATTTCGGGCCCGGCGTCTGCGCCTGTTCGCGCCAGCGTCTCGAAGTTGTGCAGGTGGCAGTGTGGCGACGTCCATGCTGGCGCGCGCGTTCAGCGCGCGCAGCCAGCTGGCGTCCGCGATCGCGCGCAGGTATTCGCTCTGCGAACAGTGCCGGCGTCGCAGGCGAATGAACTCGTCGGCGTACGGATTCGTGCCCGTGCCGCCCCAGGTGGACTGCAGGTGAACGAAGCGATAGCCGCGTGCGCGCAGGAAGTGCTGCCGCCCGATTGTCGCGCAGCAGCCGGTATGTGGCATCGCGGTCGCGTGCTCTCCGGATCCAGCGCTGGTCGCCGATCAGCGGCTGCATGTAATCGAGGTTGAGCGACGAGGCCAGCGACAGGAAGGTCCAGTTGTAGTTGGAATGGCTCGCGTTGCTGACCTGGAATCCACGCGCGCGCAGCCCGTCGAGGAATGGCCCGTTGTCGATGCTCGTAGTACTTCGCGAGCACGTCGGCGCGCGCGTAGCCGTCGAGGATGATGTAGTAGATGTCCGGCGACATCCGCGCCGCGCCTGCATCGACGCCGACGTCGCCGCGCGCGGGCCCGGCTCCGAATCGACTGCCCTGCCGCTGAATGCGTGGGCGGCCCATTGCAGGGCGAGCAAACCCATCAGCAGGAATGACATCAGGTTCGGCGGCGCCCGTCGACGCGATCGACCGGCGGGATCGCGCAGCTTGCGCAGCGCCGCGAGCCCGAGCAGCAGCAGCAGGAGCCAGAGCGCGGACTGCAGGAGCTGCGGGTTGCGCGGCAATCCAGCGGGCTTTGCGGCCTGCTGTTCGATTTTCGCCAGCTCACTTTCGAGCCACCAGCCGTTGACCGGCCCGTAAGCATAGAACAGCAGGCTGAGCCAGGTGACGCCGAGGCCGGCGCGATTCCAGGTCGAAAGCGCGCGCACGCAGCGCGGCAAGGAGCACCAACGATGCGACGATCGCCGCCGCAGACGACGCCTGCGACTGCCGTCCGCGCTCGGTCTGGCCCGGATTCGTGACCGCGATGTACAGCAGCGGATAGAGCGCCAGGAGCGGCGCGAACCAGGGCAATCGCGTCAGTGCCGCTTCGCATTTCAGCGCCTGTCCAAACGTACCTGCAAGCCAGGAACTGTACCAACGAGTCCGCGACCGCGGCGGACATCAGCATGCCCGTGTGACTGACATCATGAATGATGTGCTCCTTCGCGCCGGGTAACTGTGTTTCGTCCACGCTGACGGTGCCGTCATTCGGCGCCGGCAGGTCCGCAAACAATCGCCCCATGCCGGCGGACCGCGATCCCGCGATGATGCCGATCTCCCGCGGCGAACTCCATCTGCGTGTCTCGCGCCGCGTGAGCTCCGTTGCGGCGAGTCGCCCCAGTAGATGCGGTCCGATCGACCAGGCGGCGATCGCGCTCGCCGCACGCGAGCCCTGCACCGGCGATCCCAGCAGCACGACGCGTCCCGGCGGCAATTCACGTTCCGGATTCGAACGCCGCGAGGATCACGAGGCCCGCCGAGGCTGTGTCCAACGAGATGCACGGGCCGGGCGCCGAATTCGCGCAGAGCGGCCGGAGAGTGCCGCAGCGGCCTCGCCGATGGCCGCTTGCGTGGAAGGGTATCGGAACACCGATGGCGCGAACCCGGCCTGCGCCAGGCGATTGCGCAACAGAAAGGTCTCCAGCCCGTTCATCCACAGGCCGTGGACGACGACGACCGGGATGGCGCGCGTGGCCAGCGCTCAGCCGGACGGCTGCACCGGCAGCTTGACGCGGATGTGCAGCTCGGCGAGCTGCGCGTCGTCGACCTCGGAGGGCGCGTCGGTCAGCGGATCACCAGGCCGACTGCGTCTTCGGGAAGGCGATCACGTCGCGAATGCTGTCGGCGCCCGACATCAGCATCGCGAGCCGGTCGAGCCCGAAGGCGATGCCGCCGTGCGGCGGCGCGCCGTAGCTGCAGCGCCTCGAGCAGGAAGCCGAACTTCTGCTGCGCCTGCTCGCGCGAGATGCCGAGCAGGTCGAACACCGCGCTCTGCAGGTCCTCGCGATGGATGCGGATCGAGCCGCCGCCGATCTCGGAGCCGTTCAGCACCATGTCGTAGGCGCGCGCGACCGCGTCGCCCGGATCCGCCGCGAGCGCCGCCGGATCGGGATCGACCGGGCGCGGTGAACGGATGATGCATCGGCCATCCAGCGCTTCGCGTCGGCGTCCCATTCGAACATCGGGAAATCCACGACCCACAGCGGCCGCCAGCCGTCCTCGACCAGCCCGAGGTCGCGGCCGAGCTGCAGGCGCAGCGCGCCGAGCGCGTCGTTGACGACCTTGGCCTTGTCGGCGCCGAAGAAGATCAGGTCGCCGGTCGCGGCCTCCGTGCGCTCGAGGATGCCGGCGACGGCCGCATCGGACAGGAACTTCAGGATCGGCGACTGCAGGCCCTCGCGGCCCTTGCCTGCGTCGTTGACCTTGATGTAGGCCAGCCCGCGCGCGCCGTAGCGGCCGACGAAGGCCGTGTACTCGTCGATCTGCTTGCGCGTCAGCTCGCCGCCGCGCGGCACCGCAAGCGCCGCGACGCGCCCGTCCGGATCCGCGGCCGGCCCGGCGAACACCTTGAAGTCGCAGTCGCGCACCAGGTCGGCGACGTCGACGAGCTCGAGCGGCACGCGCAGGTCCGGCTTGTCCGAGCCGAAGCGGCGCATCGCCTCGGCGTAGGTCATGCGCGGAAACGGATCGGGCAGCTGCACCTTCAGCACGCGCGAGAAGACGTGGCGGATCAGGCCCTCCATCAGCGCCATGATCTGGTCCTGCGTCAGGAACGACGTCTCGATGTCGAGCTGCGTGAACTCGGGCTGGCGGTCGGCGCGCAGGTCCTCGTCGCGGAAGCAGCGCACGATCTGGTAGTAGCGGTCGAAGCCGCTCATCATCAGCAGCTGCTTGAAGATCTGCGGCGACTGCGGCAGCGCGAAGAACTTGCCCGGGTGCGTGCGCGAGGGCACGAGGTAGTCGCGCGCGCCCTCGGGCGTCGCCTTGGTCAGCATCGGCGTCTCGATGTCCACGAAGTCGTGGCCGTCGAGGTAGTCGCGCATCGCGCGCGTGATCGCGTGGCGGCGGCGCAGCCGCTCCTGCATCACGTCGCGGCGCAGGTCGATGTAGCGGTACTTGAGCCGGAGCTCCTCGCTGACTTCCTCGTCGAGCGCGAACGGCGGCGTCGCCGACGGATTCAGCACGACGAGTTTCTGGGCCAGCAACTCGACCTGGCCCGATGGCGAGGTTCGCGTTGGCCGTGCCCGCCGGCCGCGCGCGCACCTTGCCCTGCACCTGGATGCACGAATTCGCGGCCCAGGTGCTCGGCCGGGCGAAGGCCTCGGCCGTGTCGGGATCGAACACGACCTGCAGCAGGCCCGAGCGGTCGCGCAGGTCGACGAAGATCACGCCGCCGTGATCACGGCGACGGTGCACCCAGCCGGCGACCTCGATGGTCCGGCCCGATCAGGGATTCGCCGATTTCACCGCAGTAGTGGGTGCGCATGGACAGCGCGCAAGTTACTTGCGCGCCCGCCGCCGCGCCTTGGTTTTGCGCGCCGGCGGCGCGTTTCGGCGGCCGGTGGTCTTCGGCTTGTCCGCCGCCGGGCTCGCCTTCGGTCGGCCTCGCCCGGTTTCGTCGGCTTCGGCGCCGCGGCGTCCGGCTTTTCTTCCTTGGGCTTTCTCGGCGACCGGTTCCTTATCGCCCGGCGATATTGCGCTGCTTGTCCTTGTCGCCCTTGAAGTCGGTCTCGTACCAGCCGCCGCCCTTCAGCCGGAAGACGGGTGCCGAGACCAGCCGCTTCAGCGCGTTGCGCCCGCAGTCCGGGCACTTGCGCAGCCGGCCGATCGGAAATTTTCTGCAGCTCCTCGTGGCGATGCCCGCAGGCGAGCACTGGTACTCATAGAACGGCATGCGGCTTATTTTCGCATAACCAGCTCGCCGGACTTCGCCGAGACCTTGATGGTGTCTCCCGGGGCGAATCTGCCCGCGAGGATCCGCTGCGCCAGCGGGTTCTCGAGCTGGTGCTGGATCGCGCGCTTCAGCGGCCGCGCGCCGTAGACCGGGTCGAACCCGGCCGCACCCAGCAGGTCGAGCGCCGACTCGTCCAGTTCGAGCCCGAGGTCGCGCTCGGCGAGCCGCTGGCGCAGGTAGCCGGCCTGGATCTCGACGATCCGTGCGGAGGTGCTCGCGCGCCGAGCGGGTGGAACACGACGATGTCGTCGATGCGGTTGATGAATTCGGGCCGGAAATGCTGGCCGACGATCTCGAGCACGGCCGCTTTCATGCGCTCGTAGTTGGCTTCTCGCCGCGAGTCTCCTGGATCACCTGCGAGCCGAGATTTGAGGTCATGATGATGACGCGTGTTGCGAAAATCGACCGTGCGGCCCTGGCCGTCGGTCAGGCGGCCGTCGTCGAGCACCTGCAGCAGCACGTTGAACACGTCCGGATGCGCCTTCTCGATCTCGTCGAGCAGGATCACGGAATACGGCCGGCGACGCACGGCCTCGGTCAGGTAACCGCCCTCCTCGTAGCCGACATAGCCCGGCGGCGCGCCGATCAGCCGCGCGACGGAGTGCTTCTCCATGAACTCGGACATGTCGATGCGCACCATGGCCTCTTCGGTATCGAACAGGAACTCGGCGAGCGCCTTGCAGAGCTCGGTCTTGCCGACGCCCGTCGGCCCCAGGAACAGGAACGAGCCATTCGGCCGGTTCGGGTCGGCGAGGCCAGCGCGCGAGCGACGGATCGCGTCCGCGACCGTGCGCACCGCCTCCTGCTGGCCGACGACGCGCTGCGCCAGCGCCTCCTCCATCTTCAGCAGCTTGTCGCGCTCGCCCTCCAGCATCTTGGAGACCGGGATGCCGGTCCACTTGGAAACGACTTCGGCGATCTCCTCCTCGCCCACCTTGTTGCGCACGAGCTGGGGCTCTTGCGCATTCGGCTTCGTGCGCCGCGGCGAGGCGCTTCTCGAGCTCCGGAATCCGGCCGTGCTGCAATTCGGCCATGCGCGCCAGGTCGCCGGCGCGGTGCGCGGCCTCGAGTTCCATCTTCGCGCGCTCGAGTTCTTCCTTGATGTGCGCCGCGCCCTGCATCGCGGCCTTCTCGGCCTTCCAGGTTTCTTCGAGGTCCGCGAACTCGCGCTCGAGCGTCTTCAGCGTTGCCTCGAGTTGCTCGCGCCGCTTGCGCGAACCCTCGTCGTCCTCCTTCTTAAGCGCCTCGCGCTCGATTTTCAGCTGGATGATGCGCCGCTCGAGGCGGTCAAGGACCTCGGGCTTTGAATCGATTTCCATGCGGATGCGCGAGGCCGCCTCGTCCATCAGGTCGATCGCCTTGTCCGGGAGCTGGCGGTCGCTGATGTAGCGGTGCGACAGCGTCGCCGCCGCGACGATCGCCGGATCGGTGATGTCGACCCTGTGGTGGACCTCGTAGCGCTCCTTCAGGCCGCGCAGGATCGCAATCGTGTCTTCGACCGAAGGCTCGCCGACCAGGACCTTCTGAAATCGGCGCTCGAGCGCTGCGTCCTTCTCGACATGCTTGCGGTACTCATCGAGCGTAGTCGCGCCGACGCAATGCAGCTCGCCGCGCGCGAGCGCCGGCTTCAGCATGTTGCCGGCGTCCATGGAACCCTCGGCCTTGCCGGCGCCGACCATCGTGTGCAATTCGTCGATGAACAGGATGACCTGGCCCTCCTGCTTCGCCAGATCGTTCAGAACGCCCTTCAGGCGCTCCTCGAATTCGCCGCGGAACTTCGTGCCCGCGATCAGCGCGCCCATGTCGAGCGCCAGGATGCGCTTGTTCTTGAGTCCCTCGGGCACCTCGCCATTGACGATGCGCTGCGCGAGTCCTTCGACGATCGCGGTCTTGCCGACGCCCGGCTCGCCGATCAGCACCGGGTTGTTCTTGGTGCGCCGCTGCAGTACCTGGATCGGTGCGGCGTATCTCGTCGTCGCGGCCGATGACCGGATCGAGCTTGCCGGACTCCGCCCTTGCGGTCAGGTCCAGCGTGAACTTCTCGAGCGCGCCGCGCTGTTCCTCGGCATTCGGATCGTCGATCTTCTCGCCGCCCCGCATGTCCGTGATCGCCTTGTCGATGGCGCCCTTGACTGCCCCGCTCTCCTTCAGAATCGTGCCGAGGGCACCGCGATCTTCGAGCGCGGCGAGCACCGCGAGCTCGCTCGAGATGTACTGGTCGCCGCGCTTCTGCGCGAGCTTGTCGGTGACGTTCAGCAGCCGACTGAGGTCGTTGGACGCCTGTACATCGCCCGCCGTGCCTTCGACGCTGGCGATCCGGTCGAGCTGCTGGAGCAACCGCGAGCGCAGCAGGTTCACGTTGACTCCGGCCTTGTCGAGCAGCGGGCGCGCGCTGCCGCCCTGCTGGTCGAGCAGAGCCAGCATCAAGTGCACGGGCTCGATGAACTGGTGGTCCCGACCGACGGCGAGCGACTGGGCATCCGCCAGCGCCAGCTGGAATTTCGAGGTCAGGCGGTCAGGGCGCATGGGGGCACTCCGTCATCGCGGCTGCCCTGTGGATGAGGCCGGCGGGGAATCATTTCAATGCGCGAATTCATGCGAGAAGGCGATCAGCAGGATGCCGATCACGATCAACAGAACCTGCTGGATCGAAGTGCGCGCATCCACCCGACGGTGCAGGCCCGGGATCAGGTCGGCAACCGCAATATAAAGGAAGCTGGCGGCCGCGATGGAGATGGCATACGGCAGCACCTGCAGTGCGCCAGCCATCAGGAAATAGGCAAGAACAGCTCCAGCGACCGAAGTCAGGCTGACCGCGATATTAAGCAGCAGCGCGCGCCTGCGCCGCATTCCGCCGTTCAGCAGGATCGCAAGATCGCCGACCTCCTGCGGAATCTCGTGGGTGAACACGGCGATGGCCGTGACGATGCCGAGATGCGTGTCGGTCAGGAAAGCTGCGGCGATGAGCACGCCGTCCAGCGTGTTGTGGAATCCGTCGCCCCATAGGATCAGCGTCGCGGAGGCGCGCGCGCGGTGGCGCTCCTGCGGTGCATGCGCCTCGCAGGGATCCGCATGGCAGTGCCGCCAGAGCACCATTTTCTCCAGCATGAAGAAAGCGATGATGCCGCCGGCCAGCGCAATGCCAATGCCATGAATTCCGTCGGGCCCCGCCGCCTCGATCGCGTGCGGCAGCAGCGCGAGCAGCGCGGCGCCGAGCAGCGCGCCCGTCGCGAAGCTGACAAGGTGCGGGACGATTGCGTTGCGGCGCGCTTCCGGCAGCGCCAGGAAACCGCCCGCGATCAGCGCGGACAAGGCACCACTGCCCGCAGTGAATACGACGATCAGCGCAAGTGTGGACAAGTCCCCTTCCCGGTTTGCGGGGCCGACAGCCTACACCAGCCGGGCGCCCGGAGCAGCTTCAGGCAAGCCATATTAATGCCGCCATGCGCCCGGTACGTCCGTCGCGGCGGTAAGAATAAAAACGCCTCGGGTCGCTGACCGTGCAATGGTCCCCGCCGTACACGGCGGTGACACCGCAGTCCGCCAGCCGACGCCGCGCGAGCCCCGGCAGGTCCGCCAGATATTTCTGTCCCTTGCCGGGCCGGAAATCCGCCGCAGACGCCGGCTCCATTGCGACAAACATCCTGCGCACTTCGCCGCCGACTTCGAAGGCCGAGGGCCCGATCGCCGGGCCGAGCCAGGCGACCGTGTCGGCCGGGTCGGTCGCAAGCGCTGCAACCGTCGCCTCGATCACTCCCGTCGCCAGGCCGCGCCACCCCGCATGAGCGAGACCCACGCGATCACCCGCACGATTCGCGAGGAAAACCGGCAGGCAATCAGCCGTCAGCACCGCGGCGACCGCCCCCGGCACCGATGCGATGGCGGCATCGGCACTTTCGCGGACGGGAGCCGGGAGATTCGCCACTCTCCGCCCGTGCACCTGGTCCAGCCATTGCGGCTCGGAAGGCAAGGACAGCGCCTCGCGCAGGCGCCGCCGGTTTTCCGCAACGGCACGCGGATCGTCGCCGACATGGCTCGCGAGATTGAATGATGCATAGGCTCCCGTGCTGAATCCCCCGCCGCGCGTGGTCATGACGGCCCGCACGGAAGACGGCACCGGCCAGTTGGGCACCAGGAACTCGAGCTGCTCGCTCACTGCCGGCGCTCGAGCCTGGTATCTTCGCGAAGCGCCGCCACCAGTTCGACAAGATCCGCCGGCAATGGCGCTTCGACCTCGATGCGCCGCCCATTTGCCGGATGCGCGAACTCGAGTTTCGCCGCGTGCAGTGCCTGACGCCGGAAACCGCGCAACGTCGCTTCCAGACGCGGCGTCGCGCCGCGCGGAATCACGAGACGCTTTCCGTAGATGGGATCGCCGACCAACGGAAATCCCGCATGCGCCAGGTGCAGGCGGATCTGGTGGGTGCGGCCGGTCTCCAGCATGACCCTCACCCAGGTGTGGCGGCGAAAACGCTCGATGACGCGATAGTGCGTCACGGCCGCGCGGCCATCGGAGCGCACGGTCATGCGCAGACGGTCGACAGGATGGCGCTCGATCGGCGCATCCACCCTACCGCCGCCCGTCATGACGCCGATGCAGACGGCCTGGTATTCGCGATGGATTCCGCGGGCGGTGAGCGCCTCCGTCAGCGCCTCGCGTGCCGCTTCCGTGCGCGCGACAATCAGGAGACCGGTCGTATCCTTGTCGAGTCGGTGCACGATGCCCGCGCGCGGAAGTTTCGCCAACGCCGGGTCGTGTGCCAGCAGCGCGTTCTGCAATGTGCCGTCGGCATTGCCGGCGCCCGGATGGACGACGAGGCCCGCGGGCTTGTCGACGACGATGACGCTTTCGTCTTCCCAGGCCAATGACAGCGCCATCGCCTGCGGCCGCATCGGAATCGCGTCCTCGACCGGCGCATCGACGCACACCAGCTCGCCGCCGGTCATGGTATCGCGCGGCCGCGGGACCCGGCCATCCACCCGGACCTGTCCAGCATCAATCCAGCGCTTCAGGCGGGACCGCGAGTATTCGGGCAGGGCTTCGGCAAGCGCCTGGTCGAGCCGCCGGCCGGCTGCTGAAGGCTTCAGCCGCAATTCATGCTGGTATCGGGTGGAACTCATGGGGGCCGTTGTGGGTCTTTAGTCGCTATACTGCGGCGGCCAAACACGCGGGGTCCAGTCTCTTGATTCGAAGGAAAACGATGGCGCGCGCCCTGACGGTCGTGTGCTGCGCCCTGGTTCTTGCAGCCTGCGGCGGCCGGGACCGTACGGCCGAGCAGCTGCAGCCCGAGAAACTCTACGAGCACGGCCAAAAACTGATGCTGGCCGGCGACTATCGCGGCGCCGTGCGCTACTACGAGGCGCTCGAGGCGCGTTTCCCGTTCAGCGAACAGGCTCGCCAGGCGAAGCTCGACATCATCTACTCCTATTACAAGAGCCGCGAGACCGAGTCTGCGATCGATGCTGCCGATCAGTTCATCCGCGAGAACCCGACCCATCCGCGCGTTGACTACGCAATGTACATCAAGGGCGTCGTGTACTTCGAGCGCGCGCCGAATTTCCTCGAGCGCTGGTTCCACACCGACCTGACCAAGCGGCCGCCGCAGGACGTGCGCGCGTCGTTCCAGGCATTCCAGACCCTGATCGAGCGTCATCCGGACAGCGAGTACGTTCAGGATGCGCGTCAGCGCATGATCTTCCTGCGCAACCGGCTTGCGGAATTCGAGGTGCACATCGCGGATTACTACCTGCGCCGCAAGGCCTATGTCGCGGCGCTCGCGCGCGCCAGGTACTGCATCGAGAACTACGACGGCGCACCGGCCACGCGTGACGCCCTCGACATCATGATCTCGGCCTACAAGGGCATGGGACTCGACGACCTTGCGGCGCAGTCGACCCAGGTCTACGCGTTGAACTACCCCGGCGAAAAGCCCGGGCGCAAGGGCAAGCGCGACTGGTGGCCGTTCTGGTGACGCCATCCGGCGCGCGCAGCTGGACTTCTCGGCGCGCGGGATCCGGATTGCTGTCGCGCGGGCGGGATCCGACCGGGACCCCCGCTCGTTCGCTCAGGCGATCTTTATTCGCTCACTCGCTGGGGGGTCCCGGTCACCTCGCCCGCGCGATTGAGGCAGTGCCCGGCGCGCGAGGTGACGGGGTATCCCCGGGCGAAGCATGAAGTTCTGGCGGAGCGAGGGGATACCCCGTCGGATCCCGCGCGCCGCGATGTCAGGATCTGTCCCTAGCGATGCGTACACCGCGTCAGGATTCGCCGGGCCGGTAGCCTGAGGTGATCGGATAGCGCCAGTCGCGGCCGAATGCGCGGCCGCTGACGCGTACGCCAGGCGGCGCCTGCCGGCGCTTGTATTCATTGCGCTTGACCATGTCCAGCACGCGCACGACGGTCGCACGGTCGAACCCCTGAGCCACGATCTCGTCCACCGAACGGTCGTCCTCGACGAAGGCCGCCAGGATCCGGTCGAGCACGTCGTAGGGCGGCAGCGTATCCGAGTCGAGCTGATTTTCCCGGAGCTCCGCGGTTGGGGGACGGTCGATGATCCGCTGCGGGATCACCTTCGACTTCGCGTTCCGCCAGCGGGCAAGCCGGTACACCATCGTCTTGCTGCAGTCCTTGATCGGCGCATAGCCGCCCGCCATGTCGCCGTAGAGCGTCGCATACCCGACCGACATCTCGCTCTTGTTGCCGGTGGAGAGCAGCATGCGCCCGGTCTTGTTCGAGATTCCCATCAGCACGATGCCGCGGCAGCGCGCCTGGATGTTTTCCTCGGCGGAATCCGGTGGGAGTCCCGCGAATTCGCGTTCGAGCGCCGCCAGCGTCGCCTGGAACATGCCCTCGATCGGGATCACCGAATAACGCACGCCGAGCCCGCGCGCCATCGCCGCGGCGTCCTTCTCCGACATGCTGGAGGTGTAGCGCGACGGCAGCATCACGGCATGCACGCGGTCCGGCCCCAGTGCATCGCAGGCGATCGCGAGCACGAGCGCGCGAGTCCACGCCGCCCGACAGGCCCGAGCACGACGCCATTGAACTGGTGCTTGCCGACGTAGTCGCGCACCGCCATGACGATTGCCCGATAGACGCTTTCCTCGGCCGGGAGCAGCGGCGCCAGGCTCTCCAGCTCGAGTTGCGCGCAAGCCTGCGCCGCAATGACGTCCACCGAGGTCAGCGATTCCTCGAAGGCGGGGGCGCGATGCACGACGCGGCCGGTCTCATCCACGGCGAATGAGCCCCCGTCGAATACCAGCTCGTCCTGCCCGCCCACGAGATTGACGTAGATGAACGGCATGCCGGTCTCCCGCGCGCGCTTCGCGAGGGCCGCCTCGCGTTCCGGCTGCTTGCCGAGCTGGAATGGCGATGCATTCAGCGAAATGCAGATGCGCGGCTCCGGCGGCGCGGATGCGCCGCAGCGGGCTCCACGTGCCAGACGTCCTCGCAGATCAGGAGCCCGACCTTGATGCCCGCGATCTCGACGACGAGCGGCCGATCGCCAGCGGTGAAATAGCGCTTCTCGTCGAAGACCTGGTAGTTCGGCAGGGTCTGCTTGCGATAGCGCGCAATGACCTTGCCGGAGCGCAGCCACGCCGCCGTGTTGTAGATGGTGCCGGAATCGTATTCCGGATAGCCGACCAGCAGGTCGATTTCCTCCGCGGCCGCGGCGAGACGCTCGAGCGAGCTGTCGATCCGGCGGCGGAAGCCGCGGTGGAACAGCAGGTCTTCCGGCGGATAACCCGAGAGCACGAGCTCCGGCAGCACGAGAAGGCCCGCTCCAAGCGCACGCGCGGGAGCGATCTGTGCGATGACCCGCTCGGCGTTTCCCGGCGCATCGCCCACGGTCGGGTTGATCTGCGCAAGCGCAATACGAAGCGAACCCGTCATGCAGGCGCTCCTGTCAGCGCTTTTTCTTGCGCCTGCGGCGCCTGCCGGCAAGCGCCGACTTCATCGCGCTGCCGAGTTCGGCCGGTGAGTGCACCGTGCGAACCTTTGCAGCCTCGAGTGCGGCGAACTTGTCGGCAGCCGTGCCCTTGCCGCCCGCAATGACCGCGCCTGCGTGGCCCATGCGCTTGCCGGCGGGCGCCGTAACGCCAGCGATATAGGCGACGACGGGTTTCGAGACATGGCGGCGGATGTAGTCGGCGGCCGCTTCTTCGTCGCTGCCGCCGATTTCGCCGACCATCAGGATTCCCTCGGTGCGCTCGTCCTTTTCGAAGAGCGCAAGCGCGTCCACGAAGTTCATGCCGCGCACCGGGTCGCCGCCGATTCCGACGCAGCTGCTCTGGCCGAGGCCGAGATTCGTCGTCTGGAACACGGCCTCGTAGGTCAGGGTGCCGGAGCGCGAAATGATGCCGATGCGCCCGGGCTTGTGGATGAACCCCGGCATGATGCCGACCTTGCATTCGCCCGGCGTGATGACGCCCGGGCAATTCGGCCCGACCAGCCGGCAGCGGTAGCCTGTGAGCGCCGCCTTGACCTTGACCATGTCGTTGACCGGAATTCCCTCCGTGATGCAGACGACGAGGCGGATGCCCGCATCGGCAGCCTCGAGGATAGCGTCCGCCGCGAACGGCGCCGGCACGTAGATGACGCTGACATCGGCGCCGGTTGCCGTCACCGCGTCGTGCACGGTGTCGAACACGGGCCGGTCGAGATGACGCTCGCCGCCGCGGCCCGGCGTCACGCCGCCAACCAGGTTCGTGCCGTAGGCGATGGCCTGCTCGGAATGAAATGTGCCCTGCTTGCCGGTGAATCCCTGGCAGATCACGCGGCTCTTGCGGTCGACCAGGATGCTCATCGGCGCGCCTTGCCCGCAGCCAGGCGCACTGCCTTGGTGGCGGCATCCGCGAGGTCCTTTGCCGGCGTGATCGCGAGCCCGCTCGCCTTCAGCAGCTTGCGCGCGCGATCGGCATTCGTGCCCTCGAGGCGGACGATCACGGGCACGGTGACGTGGGCCTGCTGGACTGCCTGGATGATGCCCTCGGCAATCACGTCACAGCGCACGATGCCGCCGAAAATGTTCACGAGCACCGCGCGGGCGCGCTTGTTCGACAGGATCAGGCGGAATGCCGCGGTCACGCGCTCGGCAGTTGCCGTGCCGCCGACATCGAGGAAATTGGCCGGCGCGCCGCCGTGCAGCTTGATCAGGTCCATGGTCGCCATCGCGAGGCCAGCGCCATTGACCATGCAGGCGATGTTGCCGTCGAGCGAGACGTAGCTGAGATCGTGCTCGGCGGCCGCGACTTCCATCGCGTCCTCTTGCGACGGATCGCGCAGTGCCACGAGCCCGGGTTGCCGATAGAGCGCGTTCGCCTCGGCATTGATCTTGGCGTCAAGCGCGACGAGCTTGCCCTGCTTTGTCACGATCAGCGGATTGATCTCGATCAGCCCGAGGTCTTTTTCCAGGTACAGGCGGTAGAGCGCACGCGCGATGCGCTCGAATTCCTTTATCTGTTCGCCCACGAGGCCAAGACCGAACGCCAGGCGCCGGCACTGGTAGCCCTGCAGTCCGGCTGCCGGATTGATGTCGGCGCGCAGGATTTTTTCGGGCTCGTGTGCGGCGACCTCCTCGATGTCCATGCCGCCCGCCGCCGATGCGACGAACGCGATGCGGCTGCTCTCGCGATTCAGCAGCAGGCTCAGGTACAACTCGCGCTCGATCGCGCTGCCGGACTCGACGTAGACCAGCTTGACCGGCAGGCCTTCCGGGCCGGTCTGCCTGGTGACCAGGCGTTGTCCCAGCATCGCCGACGCGGCGCTGCCGACTTCGGCCTCCGATCGGCAAAGCTTGACGCCACCGGCCTTGCCGCGGCCGCCGGCGTGGACCTGAGCCTTGACCACCCACACCGGACCGTCCAGTTCCCGGCACGCGGCGACGGCTTCGGCCTCGCTGGCGGCTGTCTTCCCGGGCGGGACGGGAACCCCGTAGTCGCTGAAAATCCGCTTCGACTGGTACTCGTGAAGATTCATCACGGCATTGTAGCGGGAGCCTTGAACCGCGTCGCATTCGTGGCCTGCCACGAGGGTCCGGGCTGCATCGCATGCTAGAGTGCCGCCCGTGAAAGGTCCGGCGGACATCGAGCGCACGACCGGCGATCCGGAGCTCGCCTGGCGCGTGCTGGGGCTTCTGAATCTCTACCGGCTGTCCGTACCGTCGGCGCTCTCGGTGCTGCTCGCGCTGGCCGCGCGGCCGCACGCACCGGGCACCGGTTTTTCCACCATCTACTTCATTACGCTCGTCGCCTGGTTCACGACCGGCGTGATCTGCATCGGGCTCCTGAAGACACGCTGGCCCAGCCTGCACGCGCAGGCCTTGATCCACATCGCATTCGACGTCGTCGCCGTGACGACACTTCTTTATGCGGCCGCGGGTGCCGCGAGCGGCGTCGGTCTCTTGCTGATCATGCCGGTTGCAGCGGTCAGCGTCCTGTTGCCGAACCGCACGGCAATCGATGATCGCGGCCGTCGCAGCACTCTTCGTGCTTGGTCAGCAGCTCGCGCTGTCGATCGTCGGCATCGCCGATCCTTCGGACCTCACCCAGGCCGGACTGCTGGGCGCCGTGATATTCATTGCGGCGGTCGCGGCCGCGCCGCTCGCGAGGCGCCTGCGCGAGAGCGAGGCGCTGGTGCGCCAGCGCGATATCGACCTCGCAAATCTCGCCGAACTCTCGCAGTACATCGTCGAGCGCCTGCGCGAAAGCCTGGTCGTCGTCGACGAGCAGGACCGCATCCGGCTGATCAACGAATCGGCGCGCCAGATACTGGGCGGCGAGGTCAGCTCGAACGCGCTTCTGGGCGAGGTATCGCCGCGCCTCCTCTACCTGCTGACGATGTGGCGCCAGAGCCCGCCGGACTCCGACACGACCGGCGGCAATCTGCTGGCCGCCGATGGACTCCGGGAAGTCCGGCCGCATTTCGCGCCGCTCGGCCAGGGGCGGCCGCCGCCGGTGCTGGTTTTCCTCGAGGACCTGACCGCGCTCGACGATCGCATCCAGCAGACACGGCTGGCGGCGCTCGGGCGGCTGTCGGCGAGCATCGCGCACGAGATCAGGAATCCCGGTCGGCGCGATCAGCCATGCCGGGCAACTGCTGGCGGAGGATTCGACGCTTTCGGAATCCGGCCGCCGCATGACCGAGATCATCAAGGCCAATGCCGAGCGGGTGAGCACGATCATCGGCAATGTGCAGCAACTCGCACGGCGCGAGACCACGCGCCCCGAGCGCATGCCGCTTGGCGAGTGGCTGACCGACTTCGCCCAGGAATTCGTCGTCACCGGCAACCACGCTGTAGAACAGCTGGTTTATGAGGCGCCCGAACCGGACCTCGAGGTGCGGGTTGATCCATCGCACCTGCGCCAGATCCTCTGGAATCTCTGCGAAAACGCCTTCCGATACGCAGTGCAGGACGCAGGCGACCGCGTCGAATTGCGCGTCGGGCGGCTGGCCGGCAGTAACCGGCCATTCCTCGAGGTTCTGGATCGCGGCCCGGGCATCGACCCGTCGCTGACCGACCGGATCTTCGAGCCATTCTTTACGTCGCGTACCAGCGGGACGGGACTTGGCCTCTTCATCGCGCGCGAGCTGGCACAGTGCAATGGCGCGCTGCTCGTGTTCGAGCCGCGCACAGGTGGCGGCAGCATATTCCGGATCGTGTTTGCGGATCCGCATGCGCTGGGAACAGTCCTGATGGCCGCGGAAAACCCGAGGGCACTGATCGTCGACGATGAACCGGACCTCTGCGAGCTCTTGTCGCTGACGCTCGCGCGCATGGACGTCGACTCGAATTCCGTGCACGACCTGGCCGCCGCGCGGCGCGAACTGCAGGCGCAGCAGGACTACGCCCTGTGCCTGACGGACCTCCGTCTTCCGGACGGCGACGGCATCGAGCTGCTGGAATGGATCCAGGACCACGCCCCGGACCTGCCGGTCGCCGTGATCACCGCGCATGGCCACGTCGAGGCCGCGGTGCGCGCGCTGAAACTCGGTGCATTCGACTTCGTGTCGAAGCCGCTCGACATCTCGGACCTGCGCAAGCTGGTCGAACCAGGCCCTGAAGCTCTCCGACGGCCGGCGCGCAAGCGACGGCGGCAGGCTACTCCTCGGCGATTCCGAGCCGATGCAGAAGCTCCGGGCCATGATCGGCCGCGTGGCGCGGAGCCAGGCGCCGGTGCACATCACCGGCGAGTCCGGCACCGGCAAGGAACTGGTCGCGCGCCTGATCCACGAGAGCGGGCCTCGCAAGGACGCACCGTTCGTGCCCGTCAGCTGCGGCGCGATACCGTCGGAACTGATGGAGAGCGAGCTTTTCGGTCACCGCAGCGGCAGCTTCACCGGCGCAGTTGCCGACAAGCCGGGCCTCGTGCAGGCGGCCGAGGGCGGCACGCTGTTCCTCGACGAAGTCGCCGACCTGCCATTCGCGATGCAGGTGAAGCTCCTGCGCCTGATCCAGGAAAAGACCGCGCGCCCGGTCGGCGACCAGCGCGAGCAGCCGGTCGACGTGCGCATCCTTTCGGCGACCCACCGCGACCTCGGCGAGCTGGTTGCCGCAGGTCGCTTCCGCGAGGATCTCTACTACCGTATCGACGTGATCGAGTTGCGCGTGCCGCCGCTGCGCGAGCGGCATGTCCGACATTCCCGAGCTGGCGAAGATGATCACCGAGCGATTCGCCACGCGCATGGGCATGGCGCCCCCGGTGATCTCCGACGAGGCAATGGAGCTGCTGTGACCCACGACTATCCCGGGCAATGTGCGGGAGCTCGAGAATGTCATCGAGCGCGCGCTCACGCTGTGCGAAGTCGGCGCCATCCGGGCGAGCGACATCGAGCTGCGCGAGCCGCCGGGACAGGATGACGCGCCCGGCCAGGCGACGCTGCCGGACACGCTGCCGGACAGCGCTGGAGGATATCGAGCGCACATCCATCGTCCGCGCGCTCGAAGAAGCGCGATACAACAAGACCGCCGCGGCGCGCGCGCTCGGCATCAGCTTCCGGGCGCTGCGCTACCGCATCAAGAAGCTCGGCATCGAGTAATCCGGCTGGAACTGACGCGTTGCGTCAGTCATTGACACAACGCGTCAGGTCCAGCGTCTGCAAATCCCGACAGGCACTGGCAACCCGCAAGGTAAATATATATATTTCAATAACTTACGAGCATTACTTCAGATTGGCACGATCCTTGCTTTATTCCAGGTGCATCGGTGCATTTGCACCGCCCTCGGTTCGAAAAGGAGACGACTGAAATGAAATTCACCCAGAAGGGCTTCACGCTCATCGAATTGATGATCGTGGTTGCCATTATCGGCATCCTGGCCGCGATCGCGATCCCGGCCTATCAGGACTACACGATCCGCACGCAGGTCTCTGAAGGCCTGACGCTCGCGGCCGACATCAAGGCTGGCGTTGCCGAGTACGCGTCGCAGACCGGCGACTGGCCGGCGGACCTTGATCGAAGCCGGTCTCGGCTCCGCAGCCGTTGCGGCCAACAAGTCGGGCCGCTATGTCGAGTCGATCGATGTGACGGACGGCACGATCACGATCACCTACGGTCGCGATGCCAACACGCGCATCGTGGGCCAAACGCTGTCCCTGCAGCCGGTGGTCAACGAGAACGGCGACGTCGTGTGGGTTTGCGGCAAGTCTGACGACCCGCAGAACACGTACGTGAACTCTGCCGGCCAGGCCGGCACGGGCGTGGACTCGCCGGACGGCGTCACGACCCTGAGCGACAAGCACATGCCGGCTTCATGCCGCAGTGGCTTCGGCGGTTCGTAATAGCCGACCGTGATGGACCGGCAATCTGGCCGGACCCGGCAAGGCCCCTGTATTCAGGGGCCTTGCTTTTTCGGTTTCCGGAATCGCTGATTTCCCATGGTGACGGCAACCACGATTCGCAAGCCCGGCGCATGTTCGGGCCTTTTCCTGTCGCAACTCCTGGCGCTCGCTTTTCTCGCTGGCTGCCTGTGGTGGGTGTGGCGTGACCTCGAACTCATTCTGCCCAATCACCGCATTACCGCATCGTTAAGCGTCGAGCAGGCGATGGGTCCTGTTCTTGGCCGGCAACTCGCGGCATTCGGCGCCGCGATCCTGCTGTGCCACCTTCTCCTCGGCCTGGCCGCTTTCGGGCTCGCCCGCCTGACCGAGGCGGCGTTTCCCGGAGTCACGATTGCGCGGCGCGGCACGCTGGTCGCCGGATGGCTGGCACTGGCCGCAGGCCTCCTGATGGCGGCCAACGCAAGCTGGCATCCGGCATCCCTGTTCTCGGGACCGGATTCCTGGCTGCTTGCCCGTATGGGTGGCTTCCTGCCAGTGGAACTGCTGCTGGCTGCCGTGGCCGCATTACTGCTGTTCCTGATACTGCGCGTGCTGCTGCGCAAGCCCGCGCTGAATCCCCGGCTCCTCCTGGGCCTCGCCGGCGCCGGAGCGGCGATACTCCTCGCGAGCGTCATCGTCGCCAGGGTTGACGCCGGCCCCCGGCGGGCTCATGCCGCCGGCCTCGCTCCCAATGTCATCATTATCGGCCTGGACTCGCTGCGCGAGGACCTGACGCTTGCGCAGAGCGGCACTGTCGTGACGCCCAACGTCGATCGCTTTCTCGCCGGTTCACAGCGCTACTCCGATGCGACCAGCCCGCTCGCCCGCACCTACCCGGCCTGGGTCTCGATTCTGAGCGGCCGCCATCCGGTCACCACCAACGCGCGATTCAACCTGATGCCGCGCGCCATGGTGCGCGAGGGAATCACGCTGCCGGACGTTCTCAGGCAACACGGCTATCGCACGATCTTCGCCACCGATGAGGTGCGCTTCGCAAACTTCGATGAGTCCTTCGGATTCGACGAATTGATCACGCCGCCGGTCGGCGCCATTGATTTCCTGCTCGGCTATGCCGGCGACGTTCCGCTGGTCAACCTGCTCGCGACGACCACCGTCGGACGCCTGCTGTTTCCATCCAATCACGCGAATCGCGCGGCAAACGTGACTTACGAGCCCGCGGACTTCGTGAAACGCCTGGACCGCGAACTCGACGTGGACGGCCCGGCATTCGTCGCGATCCACCTGGCGCTCGCACATTGGCCTTACAGCTGGGCAACGGCCGTGCGTCCCACGACGACGCAGGAATACCGCCCGGCCTATCGCATTGCCGTCGAGGAAGTCGATCGCCAGTTCGCAAGCGTCCTGCAACTGCTCGAGCGCAAGGGCCTGCTCGAGAATTCACTGGTCGTCGTGATGTCCGATCATGGCGAGGCACTGGGCGGCAAGACTGATTCGATGCTGCGCGAGACCGGCACCAGCCGCGAGATCTGGGATTCGCTATGGGGGCATGGCACGAGCGTCATGAGCCCGCACCAGTACAGTGTCGTGCTGGCAATGCGCGCCTTCGGCCGCGCGCATCTGCCCGGGGCCGCGGGTAGCCATGACTGGCCGGTGACACTCGAAGACCTGCGCCCGACACTCGAGGAATTCGCTACCGGCAAGGCGCCGTCAGGCGTGGATGGTATTTCACTGCTGCCGTTGATGGCGGATCCCGCCAAAGCCGCGAGTCTTGATGCGCGCGTGCGATTCACGGAAACCGACTTCAATACCCAGGGTACCCTCGCCGGACGCTATGAAGCTTCCGGCATCATCGACGAGGCGGCCGTGTTCTATGAATTGAATGCGGGCACCGGCTGGGTGCAGTTCCGGAGTGATCGCCTGCCATTCCTGATGACACGCAAGCAGCGCGCCGCCATTTCGCGCAGCTCACTGCTTGCGGAGATTCCCGGCCAGCCCGCGGGCACGGTGACCTGGCTGTACACCGACCGCCACACGCCGCTGCCACGGCGTCTTCTGGGCCGCCCGGACCCCGCAACCGACCCCGAAGCAGCCAGGCTCTGGGACGCGCTCCACGCGCGCTTCAAGGGCGAATTGCCGGCGGACTCCGATCTGCCGCTAATGTGATCCGCGTCACCGGTCGCATGCCCGCGTTATGGGAGCATCGGCGGCGATTTAACAATTGCTGCTACCCCCCCACGGGGTACATTATTCAGGGCTCGGGGTAGCCGACGTCAGGGACGGTTTGATCGGATGAATGACAACGCGACCGCGATGGCAGGTTCGGTCCGGGCGGTGCTCAGCGGCCTGCCGCAGCGCCTCGTCCTGGACGGCCTGATCGAAGAGGCCGCGATGCTCGACGCCGTCGCGAGCGCCCGCGAGCGCAAGACCCACCTCGTGAGCTGGCTCGTTTCCCACGACCTGGCCGCCGCGCGCGATATCGCCATCGCGGCCGCCCAGGAGTTCGGCGTGCCGCTGCTGGACCTCGACGCGGTCAATATCGACCTCGACACCGTCCGCCTCGTCAGCGACAAGCTGCTCGCGAAGCACCGCGTGCTGCCGCTGGTGAAGCGCGGCAAGCGCCTGCACGTCGCGGTCTCCGACCCGACCAACCTGCACGCGGTCGACGAGATCAAGTTCCAGACCGGGCTCGCGATCGAGGCGGTCGTCGTCGAGGACGACAAGCTGCAGCGTGCCGTGCAGAAGGCGATCGAGCAGGTCGACACGTCGATGCCATCGCTCGCCGGCGACGAGGACTTCGATCTCGAGAACCTCGACGTATCCGGCGCCGACGAGGTGGAAGCCGATGGCGGCCGCGACGACATCGAGGACGCGCCGATCGTCCGCTTCGTCAACAAGATCATGCTGGACGCGATCCGCAAGAACGCATCCGACATCCACTTCGAGCCGTACGAAAAATACTACCGCATCCGGCTGCGCATCGACGGCGTGCTGCGCGAGGTCGCGCAGCCGCCCGGTGCAGCTTTCCACCAAGCTCGCGGCGCGCCTGAAGGTGATGTCGCGTCTCGACATCGCCGAGCGGCGCGTGCCGCAGGACGGCCGCATCAAGATGCGGCTCTCGAAGACCCGGTCGATCGACTTCCGCGTGAGCAGTTGCCCGACGCTGTTCGGCGAGAAGATCGTGCTGCGCATCCTCGACGCCAGCACCGCGATGATGGGCATCGACGCGCTGGGCTACGAACCGTTCCAGAAAGAGCTCTATCTCAAGACACTGGCGCAAGCCGCAGGGCATGATCCTGGTGACCGGGCCGACCGGCAGCGGCAAGACCGTGTCGCTCTACACGGGCCTCGCGATCCTGAATGTCGAGGACACCAACATCTCGACCGCCGAGGACCCGGCGGAAATCGTCCTGCCCGGCGTCAACCAGGTCAACGTCAACCCGAAGGTCGGGCTCACGTTCGCCTCGGCGCTGCGCGCCTTCCTGCGCCAGGACCCGGACGTCATCATGGTCGGCGAGGTTCGCGACCTCGAGACCGCCGAGATCGCGATCAAGGCGGCGCAGACGGGCCACCTGGTGCTCTCGACGCTGCACACCAACGACGCGCCGCAGACGCTGACGCGCATGGTCGACATGGGCGTCAAGCCCTATGCGATCGCGACCTCGGTCAGCCTGATCATCGCCCAGCGCCTGGCGCGGCGGCTGTGCCCCAATTGCAAGGCGCGCGCTGACCTGCCGCCCGAAGCGCTGCTCAAGGAGGGCTTCACGCGAGGACCAGGTCAATCGCGGGGATTTCAAGATCCACAAGGCGGTCGGCTGCAGCCAGTGCACGGACGGCTACAAGGGCCGGGTGGGCATGTACGAGGTGCTGCCGGTCACCGAGGCGATCGGCCGCATCATCCTGGAGGGCGGCAGCGCCCCCCATATCCGCGACCAGGCCCGCAAGGACGGCGTCTGGGACCTGCGGACTGCGGGCCTGAAAAAGGTCATGGACGGGCTGACCAGCCTCGAAGAAGTCAACCGCGTCACAGTTGAATGATCCGGGCGGGCGTTAACATTCCGAGCTCGAGGGTAGAGGACGACCGAAACCATGGCCCAGAGCGCAGCCGCAGTCAAAGACATCCCCTATGCTGGGAAGGCAAGGACCGCAAGGGCAACAAGGTCCGCGGCCGCTCTGCTGGCCAAGAACGAGAAGGAGGTGCGCGCGGACCTGCGCCGCCAGAGCATCGTTCCGATCAAGATCAGGAAGCAGCAGCAGGCTCTTCCGCACCGGCGGCAGGGTCAGCCCGATGGACATCGCGATGTTCAGCCGCCAGCTCGCGACCATGCTGGCGGCGGGCATCCCGCTGGTGCAGGCCTTCGAGATCGTCGGCGTCGGCCATGAAAAGCCGGCGATGCAGAAGCTGATCCTCGACATCAAGCTGAACATCGAGGGCGGCAGTTCGCTGCACGAGTCCCTCGCCAAGCACCCGCTCTATTTCGACGACCTGTACGTGAACCTGGTCGAGGCCGGCGAGCAGGCGGGCGCGCTCGAGTCGCTGCTGGACAAGGTCGCGACCTACAAGGAAAAGACCGAGGCGCTCAAGAAGAAGATCAAGAAGGCGCTGTTCTACCCGGCCGCGGTGCTCGCGGTCGCGGTCGATCGTGACGCTGATCCTGCTGCTGTTCGTGATCCCGCAGTTCGAGGCACTGTTCAAGGGCTTTGGCGCGGACCTGCCCGCATTCACGCGCATGGTCATCGACATGTCGCGGTTCGTGCAGGAGCAGGGCTGGTGGATGGCGATGATTGTCGGCGGTGCGGTGTTTCGTCTTCGCTCTACTTCAAGAAACGCTCGCGGGCGATGCGCCACGTGCTCGATCGCATGATGCTCAAGCTGCCCGATCATCGGGCCGATCCTCAACAAGGCCGCGATCGCGCGCTATGCGCGCACGCTCGCGACGATGTTCTCGGCCGGCGTGCCGCTGGTCGAGGCGATGGAATCGGTCGCCGGCGCGACCGGCAACATCGTCTACGAGCAGGCCGTGCTGCGCATGCGCGACGAGGTCGCGACCGGCCAGCGCCTGCAGCGCGCGATGGAGAACACCGGCCTGTTCCCGAACATGGTCGTCCAGATGATCGCGGTCGGCGAGGAGTCGGGCTCGCTCGACGAGATGGCCGCCAAGGTCGCGGACTTCTACGAGCTCGACGTCGACACGGCGGTCGACGGCCTGTCCTCGCTGCTCGAACCGCTGATCATGGCGATCCTCGGCGTGCTGGTCGGCGGTCTCGTCATCGCGATGTACCTGCCGATCTTCAAGCTGGGCGCCGTGATCTGACCGGGCCGCCGGAGCCCTGGGTCGCATGCTGGCGGCGAACCCGGCCGTATTTGCGGCGGTCGCCGGCGCTGTTCGGCCTCGCAATCGGCAGCTTCCTGAATGTCGTGATCCACCGCCTGCCGCTGATGCTGGAGCGGCAATGGCGCGCGCAATGCGCCGAGACTCACCGGCCAGCCCGCGGCGCCGTCCGCAGGCGAACCGTACAACCTCGTCAGGCCGCGCTCGCGCTGCCCGTCCTGCTCGGCGCAGATCCGCGCGATGCACAACATTCCGGTGCTGAGCTACCTGGCGCTCGGCGGTCGCTGCGCGTCCTGCAGGGCGCCGATTTCAATGCGCTATCCGCTGGTCGAGCTGGCGACGGCCGATCGTGCATTCGCCGTCGTCGCCTGGCACTTCGGCTTCGGCTGGCAGGCGGCGCTCGCGCTCGTGTTCAGCTGCGTACCTCATCGCGCTGACAGGCATCGATGTGGACCGCCAGTTGCTGCCGGACGTGCTGACGCTGCCACTGCTGTGGCTCGGCCTGCTCGCGAGCCTCTGGCACGCTCCGCGGCATGCGCCACCGGTCGCATGCGCGACGCGCTGATCGGCGCCGCCGCTGGCTACCTCGTCGCTGTGGGCCGTGTTCCAGCTCTTCCGGCTGGTCACCGGCAAGGAAGGCATGGGTTACGGCGACTTCAAGCTGTTCGCCGCGATCGGCGCCTGGCTCGGCTGGCAGATGCTGCCGCTGGTGCTGCTCCTCTCCGCCGTGGTCGGTGCCGCGGTCGGCATCGCGCTGATCGCCGCGCGGCGCCACGGCCGCGGCGTGCCGATTCCTTTCGGGCCGTACCTCGCGGGCGCGGCTGGATCGCGATGCTCTGGGGCCTGCCGATCATCGAGCGCTACCTGGGCGTCGCGGGCCTGCGCTGATCATGGACGGCATGCTGCGCGTCGGCCTGACCGGCGGCATCGCGAGCGGCAAGATCGACCGTCGCCGATCTGTTTCGCCGGATTCGGCGCAACCGTGATCGACACGGACCGGATCGCACGCGATGTCGTCGAGCCCGGGCAGCCCGCGCTCGCGCCGCTGGTCGCGGGCGCTCGGGCGACGGCATCCTCGACCCGGACGGGCAGTCTCGATCGGCAGCGCCTGCGCGCGCGCATGTTCGCGCGACGCGGACACGCGCCGGGTCGTCGAGGGATCCTGCACCCGGCCGATCCTCGCTGAGCTCGACGCGCCGCGCCGGCAGGCGCGCCGCGGGCCCTACCAGATCCTCGTGATCCCGCTGCTGGTCGAGGGTGGCCGCCGCAGGCTGGTCGACCGCGTACTGGTCGTGGACTGCCCCGAGGAACAGCAGATCGAGCGGCTGATGCGCCGCGACGGCGAAACCCGCGAGGGCGCGACCGGCGCATGCTCGCCGCGCAGGCCGACGCGGCCCGAGCGCCTGGCCGCCGCCGATGACGTCATCGTCAACGACGGGGATCGGCGCCGAACTCGTCGAACAGGTCGCCGGGCTCGACCGCAAGTACCGCCGACTGGCGCCAGAAAGCTGAGGATTTCGTCATGACACCGTGGCCGGTCAGTCACAGGCTGCCTGGTTTACGGAGCCGGAAGCCGTGTCGCAGAATAGGGCCATGTTCGAGCCTGCACCGGAACCCGAGGTCGAATCCGGAGCCGATCACCTACGAGCAGCCGCTCAACGAGCGGATGCGCGCATTCATGCGGCTCGAGTTCCTGTGGCAGCAGCTCTCCTACCACGCCGGCCTGCCGAATCGCCTGGTCGAGCCGCTCCGCGGTCGCCGGCCTGCTCGAGATCCTTGCGATCACTTCGCGCGGCGATGCGCGCGGCGACGTGCTGAAGGAACTCGAGCGGCAGATGTCGGCGATGCGCGACTACCAGAACCGCCCGGGCGTGGACGGCGCGCGACTGCGCTCGGTCCTCGCTGCGCTGATGCGCCGGCGCGAGGAACTGAATGCCGCCGGCGCGAACTTCATGCAGCGCCTGCGCGAGTCCGAGTTCCTCAATGCGATCAAGCATCGCAGCGCGATCCCCGGCGGCACCTGCGAGTTCGACCTGCCGGATTACTATCACTGGCTCAATCTCGACCCGGACCGCGCGAGAGCGATCTCGCCGACTGGCTGATCGACGATCCGCCCGTTGTGCGAATCGGTTTCGGAACTCCTGTGGATCACGCGCGAGAACGCCGTGCCGCGCGATGAGCTCGCGACCGGGCGGCGTCTACCAGATCGCGTTCGAGCGCGACCGGCCGGTGCAGCTCGTGCGCCTCACGCTGCCCGGCGGCTCGAGGCTCTACCCCGAAGTCAGCGGCAGCCACCACCGCTGCAGCCTGCGCTTCCTGCGCTGGAACAGCGTGCACAGCCGGCCCGTGCAGGCGACCGAGGATGTGCGCTTCGTGCTGACGACCTGCTACTGACCGCGATGGCGACGCTCGTCAATTGCCCGCATTGCAAGCGCCAGTGCGAGTGGCAGGACAACCCCTGGCGGCCGTTCTGCAGCGAACGCTGCAAGCTGATCGACCTCGGCGCGTGGTTCCAGGAACACCACGCCATCCCCGGCGAACCCGTGGAAATCCCCGACGCAGACCCCGAATCGCCGAAGCACTGAAAGGAAGGGTCATTCCCTTTTCCCGCATAAAGTTCCGGCGGGAAAAGGGAATGACCCTTCCTTTCAGGTACCTCCGGCCATCCCGAGCTGCTTCGCCAGGAAAGCCCACTGGTTCGCCCAGTCCTCGATCTGCATCCAGACCGGCTTCCCTGCCCCATGTCCCGCGCGCGTCTCGATGCGAATCAGCACCGGATTCGCGCAAGCCTGCGCGTATTGCAGCGTCGCCGCGAACTTGAAGCTGTGCCAGGGCACGACCCTGTCGTCGTGGTCCGCGGTCGTCACGAGTGTCGGCGGGTAGCAGCGGCCGGGCGCGAGGTTCTGCACCGGCGAGTAAGCGAGCAGCGCGTGGAACTGGTCCGCGTCCTCGACCGTTCCGTAGTCGCTCGACCAGGCGTAGGCATTTGCGCTCGCCGTGTGGTAGCGGAGCATGTCCATGACACCGACACTCGGCAATGCGGCGCCGAACAGCTCCGGTCGCTGCGCCAGCACGGCGCCGACCAGCAGCCCGCCATTGCTGCGTCCGTGGATCGCGAGCCGCGAAGGCGATGTGTAGCGCCGGGTCACCAGCCATTCCGCGGCAGCGATGAAATCGTCGAAAACATTCTGCTTGTGTGTCTTCGTGCCGGCTTCGTGCCAGTCCGCCCCGTATTCCCCGCCGCCGCGCAGGTTCGCGACGGCATAAATGCCGCCGCGTTCGAGCCAGGCGGCGTAGACCGGGCTGAAAACCGGCGTCAGTGACACGTCGAAGCCGCCATAGCCGTAAAGCAGCGTCGGGTTCTCGCCATTCAGCACCGTGTCGCGCCGCCGCGTGATGAACATCGGAATGCGCGTGCCGTCCTTGCTGGCGTAGAAGACCTGTTCGGTCAGGTACGGGCTCGCGTCAAATGACAGCTGCGGCTGGCGGAACGGCTGCACCTGGTCTTTCGCGACGTCATAACGGTAGAGCGCGAGCGGCGTCAGGTAATCGGTGTAGGCAAAGAATGTCTCGGTGTCCCCGGGCGCATCCGGGAATCCGGTCACCGTGCCGAGGCCCGGCAGACGGATCTCCCCGCGCAGGCTGCCATCCATACGGTAGACCAGCAGGCGCGAGCGCGCATCCTCCAGGTAATTGGCGATCACGTGGCCACCCACCAGGCTTGCCTGGAAGAGCCGGGTTTGCGCCTCGGGCACGACTTCGACGGGCCCGGGCCTGGCGGGATCGACCGCGATCACGCGACCGCGGGGCGCGCCCTGCGTCGTCCTGAAATAGAGCCTGTCGCCGGCAGCACCGAGGAAGTCGTAGATGCCGTCCCACTTGTCGAAGATCCGCAGGACCGGCGCATCGGGCTTCGACAGATCGCGCAGGTGGATCGCATTCGAATCGAAGCCGTAGGAGATGACCAGGACCAGCCAGCGCCCGTCCTCCGATACGAGCCCGTAGGGATTGTGGCGCGGGTTCTCCGGGGTCGAGTAGACGGCCTCATCGGCTTCCTGGGCCGTGCCGACCCGGTGCCGGTAGACGCTCACCTGCTGGTGATCATCAGCTTTCCCGTCGGCACCCCTGGGATAACGCGAATAGTAGAACTCGCTCGCGTCGGGCTTCCAGGAGACGCCGGTGAATTTCGTGTCGCGGATCAGTTCAGGCAGGTCGCGTCCGTTCTCGACTTCGCGAACGTGCCAGGTGTCCCAGTCGGTGCCGCCGTCGGAAACCGCGTAGGCCACGTAGCGGCCATCGGGACTGATCGAATAATCGGCGAGTGAAGCCGTGGCGTCGCTCGACAGCGTATTCGGGTCGACCAGCACGTGCGGGGCCGCATCGAGGGCCGGGGTCCAGTACAGGACGCCCTGGTTCTGCTTGCCGCCTTTCTCGACGTAGAAATAGCGCTTGCCGCGCTTGACCGGAACGCGCTGTCTTGTCATCCAGCCAGCTGTAACCGTACTGCTCGTAGTCCCAGAGCTCCGTGAGTCGCGCGCGTATCGCCTCGCGCGCGGGGATCGCGTCCAGGTAGGGCTGCGACAGTTCGTTTTGGGCCGCCACCCAGGCCTGGACCTCCGGTCCCGCCGTCTCCATCCAGCGGTAGGGGTCGGGGACCTCGGTGCCGTGATAGCTCGTCGACAACGGAGCCGCGTGCGGCGGCCGGATAGCTGAGCGCCGGTTGCTCATGGGCCGGCACTCATGATCGGATGGACCGCCAGCATGGCGAAGGCAAAACCGGATATGACATAGACGCGCACCGTGCTTACACTCCATGCGGATCGGGCGCGCGAATTCTACCAAAGCCGCGCGCAAGTAATTCCCCTCTGCGACAGGACGGAGTGCTGATGCGTTCATTCGTGATCGGGTTCGCAGCGAGCCTTGCGGCGGCGGCGCCAGTCTGCGCCGGCAACCTGACGGTCCAGCGCCTGTTCGAAGCGCCGGACCTGCAGGGACCTTCGCTGCGCCAGGTGAAATTCTCGCCGGACGGCACGCTCGTCTCCTATCTGCGTGGCCGGGACGACGACCCGCAGGCCTACGACCTGTGGGCCTACGACATCGCCCTGGGCCAGCATCGAATGCTGGTGGACTCGCAGCGCCTTGTGCCTGCGGCGGAGGTCCTCTCTCCCGAGGAGGAAGCCCGCCGCGAGCGCCAGCGTACCGCGGCGCTCCGCGGCATCGTCGACTACCAGTGGGCGCCGGACTCGCGCGCGCTGCTGTTTCCGCTCGGCGGCGACCTGTACCACTACGACCTGTCCGCGCCGGTGGAACGCGCCGTCAAGCGGCTGACATCAACCGAATCCTACGAGACCGACCCGCAATACTCGCCGACGCGGCCGCTTTGTCAGCTTCATCCGCGACCAGGATCTCTATGCCGTCGAGGTCGCGACGGGCAGGGAGCGGCGGCTGACGACGGGCGGCGGCGGATTGATCAGCCACGGCGTCGCCGAATTCATCGCGCAGGAGGAGATGGATCGCAACACCGGGTACTGGTGGTCGCCCGATGAGCAGCATGTCGCGTTCACGCGCGTCGACGAATCGCCGGTCGCCGAACTCGAGCGGTTCGAGGTCGACGCGGACGGATTCAGCGTGCTGCGGCAGCGCTATCCCGCCGCGGGCGCCGCGAATGCCGAAGTGCAGCCTCGCCATCCTCGCGCTCGACACCGGCGAGATCGCCTGGGCGGATCTCGGCCGCACGGATTAGTATCTCGCGCGCGTGGACTGGTTTCCCGAAGGCGACCGCCTGCTGGTGCAGCGCCAGTCGCGCGACCAGAAACGGCTCGACGTCTTCTCGCATCCCGGTGACCGGTGGCAGCGGACGACTGCTGTTCTCGGAGCGCAGCGACACCTGGGTCGAACTGCATGACGATCTCTACTTCCTTCCGGGCCGCAAGGAAATTCTGTGGGCCTCGCAGCGCAGCGGCCACAACCACCTCTATCGCTACGAGCTACGACGGCCGGCTGAAGGCTGCCGTCACCGCGGGCGACTGGGACGTCGATCGGCGAGTCGCAGGCGCCGGCGGTCCGCGGCATCGACGAGCGACGCGGCCGGGTCTATTTCATGGCCACGCTGAAGACGCCGCTCGAGCGGCAGCTCTACGTCGCCGACCTCGATGCGAAGCGCCGCGCGCGCGCCGCGGCATGCTGACCTCGCAGGACGGCTGGCACAACGTCACGATGTCGGCGGACGCGAAGCGCTTCCTGCTGAGCTACAGCGATCCCGCGCAGCCGCCGCAGGTGTCGCTGCACGATGCCGCCGGCAAACGGATCGCCTGGCTGGTCGAGAACCGGCTCGACGAACGGCATCCCTACGCGCCCTACCTCGACCGCCACGTGCTGCCGGAATTCGGCACGCTGCCGGCGGCCGACGGCACGCCGCTCTACTGGCAGCTATACAAGCCCGCCGGTTACGAGCCCGGCCAGCGCTACCCGGCGATGCTGCTCGTGTACGGCGGCCCGACGGTGCAGACGGTGCAGCGACGCTGGGGCGACCGGCGCGGCGGCCAGACAGTGCAACTGTTCACGCAGCGCGGCTATGTCGTGTTCGCGCTCGACAATCGCGGCTCGGGCGGGCGCGGGCAGGCATTTTCGACGGCGCTCTACCGGCACCTGGGCGGCGTCGAGGTCGTGGACCAGCTGCGGGGCGTCGACTGGCTGAAGCAGCAGCCGTTCGTGGATCCCGGCGCGCGTCGGCGTCTTCGGCTGGAGCTACGGCGGCTACATGACGCTGATGCTGCTGATGCAGTCACCCGGCACGTTTCGCCGCCGGCGTCGCCGGTGCGCCGGTGACCGACTGGCGCCTCTACGACACGCACTACACGGAGCGCTACCTCGGCACGCCGCAGGAAAATCCGGAGGGTTACCGGCAGTCGAACGTGCTGACCTACGCCGGCGAGCTGCGCGATCGGCTGCTGGTGATGCACGGCATGGCCGATGACAACGTGCTGTTCACGCAACACGACGCTGCTGATCCAGGACGCTGGTCGCCAGCGGCCGACCATTCGAGGTCGTGCCCTATCCAGGCAGCAAGCATCGGCGCGCTCACTTCCGCGATACCGGCATCCACGGCTGGAAGACGATCCTCGACTTCTTCGACCGCGAGCTAGGACCAGGGACGTCCCTTTCGACGGATACGTCCCAACTGCGCATCCGCGCAGCCGTGCGCTCCGGCCACCTGCAGCTGCGCGAGGCGGCGCGCATCCGGGTACCAGCCGGCGAACACCGGGACGCCGACAGTTCGCGCACAGCGGCTCGAGATCACGGTGCAGCATCGGCCCGCGCTTCGGCGCCATCACCAGGAAGTGCGCGCCTTCGCCGATTGCCTCGAGCGCCGCGGCTTGGCGTCCTCGCAGCGCACGCCGACCAGGAACGCGCCGTCGCGGTCCACGTGCAGGTTCTGCCCGTGCCAGCGCAGCACGACACCGTCGCAGCCGGCGATCGCCGCGATCCGCACTCGCGTCGACGCCGCTGCCCATCGCGAACACGCGATGCCCGGCGGCACGCGCGCGCGCGCACGGCCGCCGGGTCGAGTTGCGCGGCGAGGCTCCGGCAGCCGCCAGAGGATCGTCTGCGCCGCGCTCCCCAGCGCGGCAAGCTCGGCGGCACCGACGATCACGCGCGCGAGCCGCGGGCAGCCGGAGCGCCGTGACGATGGCGCGGTCCGCCTCGAGCAGGTCGTGCGCCGGCAGCTCGTCGGGCCGCGCCCAGGCCAGCGCCTGCGAGTCGAGCGACTTCGGCTCGCCGTCGTACGCGGTCACCTGCCAGACGTCGAGCAGTACGCGGCGGTCCGGATAGTCGTGGCGCAGGCGGATCAGCGGCCGGGCCCGCGCACGACCGACGCCGAGTTCCTCGGCGAGTTCACGCTTCAGTCCGTCATAGGGATCCTCGCCGAGGTCGAGCTTGCCGCCCGGGAATTCCCAGCGCCCGGCCATGTGGCGGCCGCGCGGGCGCTGCGCGATCAGGACGCGGCCTTCCGCGTCGGACAAGCGCGCCGGCAATGACATGAATTTCCGGTGGACTTGCCATCCCTGGTCTGTCCGCTCCTGGTCGGATCTTCGCTCAGCCGCCGGCCCGCTGCAACGCTCCGTGACAGTGCTTGAACTTGCGGCCCGATCCGCAGGGGCAGGGTTCGTTGCGGCCGATCTTACGCTCGCCGCGCACGAATGGCAGCGCGGCCGGCCTCCGGCGCCGCATGGCCGGCGCGTCGCCGGCTCTGCCGCCGGCGGCTCGGCTGCCCGGCGGCGAGCTCCGGCGGCGCCGCGTGCTGCAGCTGCATCCGGGCTCTGCAGCCGCCGCTGGCGCTCCGCCTCCTCGCGCTCGATCTCCTCCTCGGTGCGCACCTGCAGGCGCTGCAGCAGCATCACCGTGTCGCTGCGGATGCGGTCGAGCATCGCGGTGAACAGCTCGAACGCCTCGCGCTTGTACTCCTGCTTCGGGTTCTTCTGCGCGTAGGCGCGCAGGTAGATGCCCTGGCGCAGGTAGTCCATGCCCGCCAGGTGCTCGCGCCAGTGCATGTCGAGCTGCTGCAGCATCACCGCGCGCTCGAGGTGGCGCATGACCGGCGCGCCGACCTGCTGCACCTTTTCGTCGTAGGCGGCCTCGATGGCCGCGAGCAGGCTGCGCCAGCCGCCTCCGCCGCTGGCGCGCCGGGTCCTCGGCGAGCCAGGCCGCGAGGCCGGTCTGCACGCCGAAGTCGCGCTCGATCGCCTCCTCGAGGCCGGCGACGTCCCACTGCTCCTCGACGCTCTCGGGCGGCATGTACTGGTCGACGATGCCGTGCACGACCTCGGCGCGCACGTCGCGGATGACGCCGGCGATGTCGTCCGTCGACATGATCTCGGTGCGCTGCTGGTAGATGACCTTGCGCTGGTCGTTGGCGACGTCGTCGTACTCGAGCAGGTTCTTGCGCACGTCGAAGTTGTGCGACTCGACCTTGCGCTGCGCGCGCTCGATCTGGCGCGACAGCATGCCGCTCTCGATCGCCTCGCCTTCCTTCATGCCGACCGTGCGCAGCAAGGACTTGGTGCGCTCCGGGTCGCCGAAGATGCGCATCAGGTTGTCTTCGAGCGACAGGTAGAACCGGCTCGAGCCCGGATCGCCCTGGCGGCCCGAACGGCCGCGCAGCTGGTTGTCGATGCGCCGCGACTCGTGGCGCTCGGTGCCGACGATGTGCAGGCCGCCGGCGGCGATCACCTTCTCGTGCCGCTTCTGCCAGTCGTTCTCGAGTTCGCGCGCGCGGCTGCCGAGCTGCGCTGGCTCGAGCGTCGCCGTCCTTGCGCAGCTGCTCGATCTGCTTCGGCACGTTGCCGCCGAGCACGATGTCGGTGCCGCGGCCGGCCATGTTGGTCGCGATCGTCACGGTGCCCGGCCGGCCGGCCTGCGCGACGATCATCGCCTCGCGCTCGTGCTGCTTGGCGTTCAGCACCTCGTGCGCGATGTCCGCCTTGCTTCAGCAGGCCGGACAGCAGCTCGGAGGTCTCGATCGAGGTCGTGCCGACCAGCGCCGGCTGGCCGCGCTGTCGACGCAGTCGCGGATGTCCTCGATGATCGCCTCGAACTTGTCCTTCTGGGTCAGGTAGACGAGGTCCGGCGTCCTCGCGGATCATCGGCCGGTGCGTCGGGATCACGACCACTTCGAGCCCGTAGATCTGCTGGAACTCGAAGGCCTCGGTGTCGGCCGTGCCGGTCATGCCGGAGAGCTTGCTCGTACATGCGGAAGTAGTTCTGGAAGGTGATCGAGGCGACCGTCTGGTTTTCCTCGCGGACGTGCACGCCTTCCTTGGCCTCGACCGCCTGGTGCAGGCCGTCCGACCAGCGGCGGCCCGGCATCGTGCGGCCGGTGAACTCGTCGACGATGATCACCTCGCCGTTGCGCACGATGTACTCGACGTCCTTGCGGTACAGCGCGTGCGCGCGCAGCGCCGCGTTCAGGTGATGCATCAGCCGGATGTTGGCCGGGTCGTAGAGGCTCTCGCCCTCGCGCAGCAGGCCCGCCTGCAGCATCAGCTCCTCGACGTGCTCGTGGCCCGCCTCGGACAGGTGCACCTGGTTCGACTTCTCGTCGGCGCAGTAGTCGCCCTCGCCTCCTCGGCCTCCTGGCGCTTGAAGCGCGGCACGAGCTCGTTGATCTTCGACGTAGAGCTCGGTGCTCTCCTCGGCCGGACCCGAGATGATCAGCGGCGTGCGCGCCTCGTCGATCAGGATCGAGTCCACCTCGTCGACGATCGCGAAGTGCAGGCCGCGCTGCACGCGGTCCTCGAGGCGGAACGCGAGGTTGTCGCGCAGGTAGTCGAAGCCGAATTCGTTGTTGGTGCCGTAGGTGATGTCGCAGGCGTAGGCCGCGCGCTTCTCGGCCGGCGGCTGGCCGCTCTTGATCACGCCGACGGTGAGCCCGAGGAACGCGGTAGATCGGCCCCATCCAGTCGGCGTCGCGCTGCGCGAGGTATTCGTTGACCGTGACGACGTGCACGCCCTTGCCGGCCAGCGCGTTCAGGTAGGCGGGCAGCGTCGCGACCAGCGTCTTGCCCTCGCCGGTGCGCATCTCGGCGATCTTGCCGTCGTGCAGCACCATGCCGCCGATCAGCTGCACGTCAGCAATACGAGAACTTGGGTCGAGGCGCCACAACA
>CAVPJJ010000011.1:0-545972 GCA_963705405.1 uncultured Gammaproteobacteria bacterium
ATCGGCTTGGGCGTACCGGCGCTGTCATCGTCGCAGCCATCTGCAGAGGGCGCCGACGCGACATACAGCGCAAGTGGCGCCGATACCTGCCTCGCATGCCACAACAATTCGGCCGTCGTCGGCATATTCCAGACCAAACATGGCGTACCAACGGATTCCCGCGGTCCATTCGGTCACGGACAGCTGCAGTGTGAATCCTGCCATGGACCCGGCGGCTCGCATGCCGGCATGCAGTCAGGTCGATGGCAAGTTGGCGCAGGTCATCCGTTTCGACGCGGACTCCGCTGCCAGCGTCGAGACGCAGAACGGAGTGCTGCCTCGGGTGCCATCAGGCCGATGCCGGCTTTGCCGTGGCACGGCGGGGCGCACGACGACAACGGGTGACCTGCGCCGGCTGCCACCAGGTTCACACCACAAGCGATCCGGTGCTCGAGCGTGTCGACGCAGGCGGACAAGTGCTATGGGTGCCATGCATTCCGCAAGAGCGATTCGCTGAAGGCGTATTCGCATCCGATTGCGCGAAGGCAAGATGGCCTGCACTGGCTGTCACAGCCCGCACGGCGCGACCACGGAAATGATGCTCGTCCGGCAGACGATCAACGACACCTGCTACCAGTGCCACGCCGAAAAGCGCGGCCCGTTCCTGTGGGAGCACGCGCCGGTCGCCGAGGACTGCACGACCTGCCACGACCCCCACGGCTCGAATCATGCCGGGATGCTGGTGCGCAGCGGCGCCGCTGCTCTGCCAGAGCTGCCATTCGCAGAGCGGGCATCCGAGCATCGCCCAGGATGCCGGCGGCCTCGCGAGCGGCGCGCCGTCGCAGTACCTGCTGGGCCAGAGTTGCCTGAACTGCCATTCGCAGGTGCATGGATCGAATCACCCGTCGGGTTCGAAATTGATGCGCTGACGGGCCTCGGATGACCTCCGACGCCGGGCGAGAGGTCGAGATTGATGCTCGAGAACAGCTGGAACCGATACGGATCGTTGCTTGATGCCCGGCGATCGCGGTGTCGGCGCTGATCGCACCGGCATTGCCGAATCAGCAACGCCGGATACTTCCGACTGGAAGTGCGAGAGATGCCCGTTTGCAAACGGCTACAGCGCGGACGTCACGGCGGGCGGCAGTTACGTCAGCGAGGATGCCGTGACGATTCGGCGACGCGACCGGCTACGACGGGAAAGGCGGCTACGCCAACGTCGATGGCAGCGGCCATTATGCATGCCGGGGCCTACCGGCTGGACTGGCGGGTCGAGGACCTCGGGCTCGACTCGAGGGTCGTCGAAATCGACGGCGCGCGCCCGGGCACATTCGACTACCGGCTAGCCTATCGCCAGATTCCGCGCCACCGTTTCGACACCACGAGCTACGATATTCACGCGCGCATCGGACAACCTGCTGGCCCTGCCGACGACCTGGACATCCGCACGGCACGACGCGGGCTTCGGTCGACCTGGCGGAGAGCCTCGTTCGCGAAAATATCGAAAGCGAACCGCAAGACGCTTGAGGTGGGCGGCCGATACCTGCCGACCACGCGGTTCCGGCTGTTTGCCGACTTCCAGCGGCAGGATCACGACGGCACCAGCATCCTCGGCGGATCGTACTTCACGAATTCCAGCCTGCTGCCGCACCAATTCGATTACCAGACCGACCAGGTGGACGCCGGCATCCGCTACGACGCGGACAAGCGGCTACCTGAAACTCGCCTACTACGGTTCGTTTTTCAACGACAGTATCAGCGCCGTCCGCTGGGAAAACCCGTTCACTTCGGCGCCCGGCGCCGAGACAGGGCGCGCTGGCCGAATCGCCCGACAGCGATTTCCAGCAGCTGATCCTGAGCGGCAGTTATCGCGCCACGACACTCGACACGCAGCATCACGTTCTCGGCAGCGACCGGGCCGCGGAAAACAGGACGACTCACTGCTGCCCTACACCACCAATCCCAACTTGTGACCACTCCCCTGCCGCGACTCGTCGCTGGATGCACAGATCGACACGACCAACCTCGCGCTGACGGTCATATCAAGGCCTTTACCGAGGCCCGCGTCAAGTTCTGCGCTTCGCTATGACGAGCGCGACAACCAGACGCCCGGTTGCCCTGGACGCGCGTCATCGCCGACAGCTTTGTCTCCGGCGAGACCGAGATGAACGTCCCATACGGCTATCAACGGCTGCGCCTGAACCTGAGCGCGGACTACGGCTGTCGAGACTCCTCCGGGTCTCCGCGTGGCTACGACTTCCGCGACTTGACCGGGATTTCCAGGAGGTCGACGAAGCAGACCGAGGATACCGGCTGGGGACGCGTGCAGTGGCGGCCCGAATCGATACCTGGACATCGCGCGCGCGGCGGCGTCTCCAGGCGGGAAATCGATGACTACGACGAAACGCTTGCCGCGAGCCTCGAGCAGAATCCGTTGCTGCGGAAATACAACCTCGCCTACCGCTATCGGCAGTTCGGCGAACTGTCCGCGTCGGCGTCGCTGCCGAAGTTGCCGGTGACGATCGGCGCCAGGCATTCTATGCGGATGACAGCTATTCGAGCTCACAGCTCGGGTTGACCGACAGCGACGAGCTGCGGCTGCGCTGCCGACCTCAGCTGGTCCGTATCGGAAAAGGCCATCCGTCTATCTGACGGGCGGCTTCGACGAACATCGACACCACAGCAGGCCGGCAGCGCGGCCTTCGCGGCTCCCGACTGGCATGGCGAGTCACGACGACGAGTTTCTACAGCGTCGGCGGCGGCTTCCGCGTCACCGGCGATCGGCGGACAAGCTCGACCTGCAGCTCGACTACTCGCATGCGCGCGGCACTACCGACATCGACGTCACGGGCGGCGGCGGGCCAGCCGCATTTCCGGACCTGAAGTCGACGCTCGATTCGCTGCGCGCGAGGATCACGCTACCGTTGGTCGGAGAAGCTCGAGGCGGATCCTGCAGTTGCGCTACGAGAAATTCCCGACCGACGACTGGTCGCTCGAGGGTGTCGCGCCGGACACGCTGCCGACGATCCTGACGCTGGGCGCAGCGCCCTACGACGATGATGTGCTGGATGATCGGCGTCAGTTTCAGGTACCTGATGGGCGAACAATGAGCGCTGGTATCACGACGCGCCGGAGAAGCAGCGTCCCATCTGCCGGAGCTTGCCAAGGTCGGTGAGCGTGACTTCGCGGCGGTCCACCGACACGAATTCGTTTTCCTCGAAGCGCGAGAACACGCGGCTGACGGTCTCGGTTGCCAGCCGCAGGTAGTTTGCGATGTCGCGCCGCGACATGGCGAGCGTCAGGTTCGTCTCCGAATGCCCGCGCAACTTCATTCGTGACGACAGCGACAGCAGGAATCCTGCAACGCGCTCTTCCGCGCTGAAATCGCCGGACATGGCATGGCTCAGTGCGAGTTCCTTCGACAGCAGGCGCAGCATCGTGTGCTGAAGGCCCGACACTTCGCGCCCAAGGTCAGTAAGGTCTTCGTAAGGCAGCGCGCAGACCGAAGCCGTACTCAGCGCGATCGCATTGCACTGGTGCTTTTCCGGCCATATGGCGTCCAGTCCGATCAGCTCGCCCGGCAGGTGAAAGCCGAGGACCTGCTCGCGGCCATTCGACTCGACCAGGTAGGATTTGAAGTAGCCGCCGCGCACCGCGTAGATGCGCGTAGCGGATCGCCGACGCGAAACAGGTGTTCACCCTCATTCACCGGCCCGCGCAGGATGACGAGCTCCTCGAGGCGCCGCATGTCCGCTGGCGCCAGCCCCATCGGCAGGCACAGTTCTGATAGCGAGCAGGTGCTGCAGCTTCGACGGAGCTGGTACAGGTTGACCGGTGTCGATGTCGCTGATCCGCTCAGAAGTGGCCCCCATGTAGATGGACTCATTCTACACGGCGGGTCGTCCCGGGGGCGGGTGATCAGACGATGCGCGAAAATCTGCGGCTGGCGCTGTCCGATTCCCGATTCAGGTAGGCGTCGAACTGCATCGCGATCGCCCGGACCAAGAGCCGTCCAAGCGCGGTGACACTGACGCGCCCGGCGCCGATCTCAATCAACCCGTCTTTTGCCAGCGGCTCCAGATTCGCGAGTTCGCCAGCAAAATGAGAATGGAAATCGAACTCAAATCGACGCCCGATCTCTCCGAAATCCAGCTCCCCGCGACACATCAGTTCGCTGGATCACTGCGCGGCGAATGCGGTCCTCGCGCGTCAGTCGATGACCGCGCCAGATCGGCAGACGTGCCACGTCGAGGGCAATCGCCCAGTCTTCCAGCAGCCGGTGGTTCTGGACGTACAGTTCACTGCCCATCTGGCCGATCGCACTCATGCCGAGTGCCGATCAGGTCGAGCCCGGCGCGTGTCGAGTAGCCCTGGAAATTGCGCTGCAGGCTGCCGTTTTCCAGTGCAACTGCGAGCTCGTCGCCGGGAAGCGCAAAGTGATCCATGCCGATGTAGACGTAGCCCGCAGCGGTCAGCTTGTCGATCGTGATGCCGAGCAGCGCGAGCTTCGTTTCCGGCGGGCACAGGTCCTCAGTCTTGATCTGCTTCTGCGCCTTGAAGGTCTGCGGCAGGTGCGCGTAGCTGTAGGCAGCGACGCGGTCGGGCCGCGCCGCGATCACCTGCTCGAGCGTGCGCGCAAAGCCCGCCTCCGTCTGCCGGGGAAGCCCGTAGATCAGGTCGACGGAGACGGAATCGAAGCCATGGCGCCGGGCGGCGGACATCACGGCAAGGACATCCTCGTGCGGCTGGATCCGGTTGACCGCCCTCTGAACCTCGGGGTCGAAATCCTGGACGCCAAGGCTGATGCGGTTGAAACCCACCGCTGCGATCGCCGCGAGTCGCGCCTCGTCCACGGTGCGCGGATCGACCTCGATCGAGAATTCCCGCGAGGGATCGTCGCGCAAGGAAAAGCTGTGCCGCACGAAGCGCATCAGTTCTCCGAGCTCCGAGTCGCTCAGGAATGTCGGCGTGCCGCCACCGAAGTGCAGCTGGTCCACGGTCCGGTCGCGGTCGAACAAGCGTGCCTGCAGGCCGATTTCGCGCTGCAGCCGGCTCAGGTAGCGCGCGCCGGCCGTCCGGTCTCGCGTGATGACCCGGGTGCAGCCGCAGTAGAAGCACGGCGATGTGCAGAATGGCACGTGTACGTAGATCGACAGCGCGCGCGGAATCGGGTCGTCATTGGAGGCCCGGGCGGCCTTCAGGTACTCGGCTTCGCCGATGTCCTCGCTGAACTGGGGTGACGTCGGATAGGAGGTATAGCGCGGCCCCGGCACGTCATAACGACGCACGATCGCAGCATCGAAGCGGACCCCGACCCCCATGGCCGCAGTCTGGGACGGGTGGGGCCCAGGCTGCATTGACCTGTGTCAGTCGCCCTGCGCCTGGCCGGGCCGCCAGCCCTGGACCCACTCCACGAACTTGTCCGGCGCGAGCGGCCGAGCGTAATGGAAGCCCTGCGCGAAATCGCAGCCCATGGCGACCAGGTCCTGGGCCACCCGCTCGTCCTCGACACCCTCGGCCACCACCGCGAGGTCGAAGGAATGCGCCAGGTTGATGGTCTGCTCGACGATCTTGCGGTCAGCCTTGTTGGCAAGCATGTTCAGCACGAAGGACTTGTCGATTTTCAGCTCGTCCGCGGGTATTTCCTTCAGGTAGGACAGGCACGAATAGCCCGTTCCGAAATCGTCGATCGAGATCCGTACGCCGAGTTCCCGGAGCTCGGTCAGCACGCGGTGGCTGCGCTGCCGGTCGATCATCAGCGCATTCTCGGTGACCTCGACGGTCAGCCTCGAGAGGTCCACGGACCAGAGGCCCGCCGCGCCCTGCACCATGTCGACGAGATCCGGGTTGCAGATCAGCGATGGTGAGACATTCACGGCTACGCATATCCGCCGGAGCGTCTCGGGCCATTCACTGAGCTGGCGCAGCGCGCGATGGAACGCAAACTGGGTCAACGGATCGATCTGGCCGGTCATTTCGGCGACGTCGATGAAGATGTCCGGCGGCACGTTTCCGGACTCCGGCCGGTTCCAGCGCATCAGCGCTTCAGCGCCCACGATGCGCAGGTCCGGCAGCGCGATCTTGGGCTGGTAGTTCATGACCAGGTCGCCGTGCTCGAGGGCGCTCGCAAGCTGCGCTTCGAGGTCCCACCCGGCAACCAGTTCGTCGGCCTTGCGCGCCGTGTAGACGGTGACAGGCTGCGAAGTCTTCCAGGCCTCGAGCAGAGCGATTTCGCTGCACTGCATCAGCGCCTCAGGCGTGCGCCCGTGCGCCGGGAACATGCCGATGCCGACCGACAACCGGACCGTCGCCTGCTGCCCGCCCGCCGCCAGCGGCTCCGTGCCTGCGCGCAGGATCTTGTTGGCAGCGAGGATCGCATGTCCCTGGTTCCGAAGGTTGGACAGCACGAAAGCGAATTTGCGGTCGCTGAGGCGCGTGAAATAGTCGCCCGGGCGCAGCACCAGGGCCAGGCGGTTTCGCAGTTCGTCCAGCATGCGGCCGGTATTCACGTGACCCGCGCTTGCATAGAGGCGTTCGAGCTGGTGCACGTAGACCACGAGCACCGCAACGTCGTAGAGCTTGCTTTCGCGGGCGACGACGCGCGCACGGATTGCCTCGAGGCAATCCGAGTAGCTGCTGGTTCCGACGGGCGTGGGGATCGCGATATTCATGGATCAGTTCAGGTAGTAGTCGGCCGGATCGATGCCGAAGGCGCCGGGCTCGAGACCCGACTCGATCCACAGCGAGGACTGGTCATCGGCGGTCGCAGAGACCTTATTGAGGTCGACGACCCGGTATTCAGCTAGCGGCTTGCTGGTCCCGGTCCAGGATGATCATGACCTCCGGCCGCAGGCGCCGCAGCCGGCTCTGCGCGGTCACGATCGCGACCTCGCCGGTATTGAGCTGCACCAGCGTGCCGGTCGGGAACATGCCGATTGCCTGGGTGAACTGGTCGACGATTTCACCCTGGAACTCCACATCCGCGAGCGCACGCAACTGCCGCAAAGCTCCGTAGGACGACTGCGTGCTGGCATAGGGCCGCGACGTGATCATCGCGTCGTAGGTATCCACGATGCCGGCGATGCGCCCGTACACGGGAATCTCGCCGCCCTTGAGCCCGCTGGGATAGCCCGAGCCGTTGAAGCGCTCATGGTGATGGGCGACCATATCCAGCACGCGCTTGTCCACGCCGCCCGCCTTTTGCAGCACCTTGAGGCCGAACTCGACGTGCTGTCGCAAGTGCTGAAGTTCAGCGGCCGTCAGCTTGTCCGGCTTATTGAGCAATTCCTCGGATATCTGGATCTTGCCGACGTCGAGAAGCATCGCGCCGAGCGCGACAACCCGCAGGGCGTCGCGATCAAGGCCGATCTCGCGGCCGAGCACGGTCGCCCAGACCGATGAAGCAAGTGAATGCGTATACAGGTAGCCGCCCTTGCGCCGGATCCGCATCAGGCAGGACATTGCGGCCGGATTTCGCAGAACGCTGTCCACCATCGGCTCGACCGCGGTTTCCAGCTTGCGCACGTCCAGCTTGCCGGAGCTGCGCAGCGTGTCCATGACATCCTCGACCGAGCTGCACAGGTTCGCGTGAATGCCGGCCGCCGGCTTGATCTCGCCCTTGAGGCCGCGCATGGCCTCGGCGGGCTCCTTGACCGCAGACGCGACTTCCGGCGCCGGATCCGGCTCGGGTTCGGCTTCGTCGCGGTTGTCAACGATCACATGCCGGCAATGGGTACGGAGCGCCTGAATCTCGTCCTGGTTGCGGATGAAAAAGCCCTGGAACAGGAATGGCGTCTCCAGCCACGGGCGGTCGAGCTCGGACACATACATGCCGACCTGAACATCCGCGACGGGGACTTTCTGGTACCTGGACAAGAGCCTGCATTCCGCCTCTGAAAGCCGACATGGCGACAGTGACAAAAAGCGCGAAATACGAGCGTGACGGGCGGCGCAAAAATTATGACAAACCGCCTGTTTCCGGCCGTCCCGGCGCGGTCGGATGACATGTCCGGGGGCGGAAAAGAAAACGGCGGCCCCGAGGGGCCGCCGTTCATTCAAGCGCCTGCAGCAGCAGTTGCTACTTGCCGAAGCTCCTGCGGTAGGTCACGCCGATCGTGCGCGGCTGGTTGGTCAGGAAGCCGACGCGGGCAACGCGTCCACGTTCCTGGTCGAGACCGAGCTTTGCCGACTTGTCCGCGATGTTGTTGACGAACAGCGCCGCCTCCCAATCATCGGCGCGCACGCCGAAGCGGATATTGGCGATGTCGTACTCCGGCAGCAGCGGGTCAAAGGTGATGCTGGTGAGCGCCGGATCGCCGACCTGGCCGGTGGTTGTCGGCGAACCGAAGCCGCGGATGCCGAATGTCCCGAAGCCCGGTGCCTGATCCGCCACCTGCGTGTAGCGATCGCCGACGTGCTGAAAGCTGCCGCTGATATATCCCTCCAGCCGGTCGGTCATCGGCCACTTGTAAGTCGCATTCGCGGCCAACTGGAATTCCGGCACCGATGCCATCCGGCTGCCTTTTTCCATTGCGCCGACGACCGTCACGGCCCCGCCCGCGCCGGTCGACGTTATCGTCGAATCGAGTTCGGAGTTGACGAGAGTCGCAGAGATGCCGAAATCAAAGTGATCAGTTGGCTGAGCCGCTAGCTCGAACTCGACGCCATTCGTGTGCGCCTTCGGCACATTGAAAATGATTCGCGATGAACAGGTGCCTGCCACCACCGGTACCTGGAAGTCGTCAATCTCGGCACGGTAGGCAGAAATATTGAACTGGGCACGACCATCCGCAAAGCCGATCTTGGCGCCAAGTTCGAAGTTGGTCAGCTTTTCGTCGTCAAAGGAGTCCCGGCCGCCAAAGGTGGTCACGTCGTCGGCAGAACAAAGCGACAGGTTCAGCGGGTCATTGATGCCGCCAAGACGGAAGCCCTGTGCCACCTGAGCGTTCAACTGCACATTCTCGTTGACGTCGTAGGAAAACAGCACGCGCGGCAGGAAACCGTCCGACTTGGCCGACCCCGGTCCGGCACTCGGATCCGAGAAAACGCCTCCGAACGTCAGGACACGGTCTTCCTTGAAGTCGTAGTAGCGCCCGCCGAGCGTGAGACCTGCGCGTTCACCGAGGCTGAAATTCACTTCGGCGAACAAGGCAAATTGTTCAAAATCGTACGGGATATTGGAATAGAAGGGCATGTCGGCCGTCGGTGCGCCGAGATTCACACTGTCCAGGCAATTGTTCGGACTTGGCGGGCAGACCACCGGTCCAAATATCTGCTCCATGATGGCGTCGTAGCCCGGGGTCGGCAGCTGCTGCCCGTAATGACGTTTGATTTCGCTGTAAAACGCACCACCGACCCATTGAATCGATCCATCGTAGTCAGAGGCGACACGCAATTCCTGCGTGAAGACCCTTACCTTCGTCGCGTCGTAAAGCGGTGAACTGGTCCTCACTTCAGCGGAAGTGGCTGGACGGGCGGCGCCAAGGTCGTAGGTCACGCTGCCGGTCAATTGCGTCGCGTCGCGGATCACCAGGATGTCACGATCCGTGTAGGAGCTGACTGACGTCAGGGTGTAGTCGCCCATGCCCGCCTCGATCGTCAGGTCGGCAAGCATGAACTGGTCCTTGAACTTCTCCTGCAGCTGCGTGTACTGCTGGCGGTCTTCAAGTGTCACGCGTGGTTCCGTCGTCGTGTACGGATTGGCGAGAATGTTCCAGACATCGGTACGGTTGTAGCCGTCCATGTCCACGTCCTGATAGATGATGCGCGGCGTGATCACCAGGTTCTCGTTCGGTTCGAAGCGCATTGCGGCGCGAACGCCCCACTTTGTGCCGCCATTGACGTCTTGATTCACTGAACCGCCCGGTTGCACGGCATCGATAAAGCCAGGGATATTCAAGTAATAGCCGACCACGCGCAATGCAGCGGTATCCGTCATCGGCATGTTGAACATGCCGTGCACGCTGCCACCGGTTTCGCCGCCATCGATCGTGCTGCCGGTCACTTCGATATCGCCGTAACTGGCGCTCGGGTCCGGCTGATTCGTGATATAGCGCACGGTGCCCGCCAGCGAGCCGGAACCGAACAGCGTGCCCTGCGGGCCGCGCAGCACTTCGACGCGGTTCAGGTCGTAGAGCTCGAGATCGGGCGTGAACAGCGATAGCGAGATCACGGACTCGTCCATGTAGACGCCGACCTGCTCCTTGACTCCGGGCAGGTCGCGGTCGGTCTTGCCGGCCGAGATGCCGCGAATGGCCACCTGGCTCTGGCCGGGCCCGAGATTCTGGACGGTGAAGCCGGCGATGTTGTTCGCTATTTCCTCGATGTTGGTCGCACCAGCATTTCGCAACTGCTCGCCACTGCGCGCGCTGACAGCGAATGGCACATCCTCCAGCGATTCAGCGCGCTTGCGGGCCGTTACCATGATCTCGCCGAGCACGGTCTCCGCGAATGCTGCATGACCCAAGGCAAGCGCTACCGCTGCCGCCACCAATGAAGCCGGTCGCGGTCGAAAAATGCTGTTCATGTGAGCCCCCTTACTGTCCGACATCCCCGGACGTGTTGTTGTAGCGCAGTTTCCCTTTAATGCGATTTTCCCGCAAGTCCCGCACTGCCGTTGCCTTACAACAACGCTCTGCCGGGCTGCGAGGTGCAGCCCGAATTGGTGGGCCCGCTGGGATTTGAACCCAGGACCAAGGGATTCACGTGGTCCCGCCGTTTCCGGCGGGCGCGGACTATCTCTTCACCCGCGGCACTCGTTGCCGTGAGGGTGCGGGACGCTCTTGCCTGTCATCAAGGGCACTGGAAGCCCTCAGGTAGTCTCTGCACCTTCCGGCAGTGCACCGCCGGCTTGGCTCAGGATCGCCATCAGCCGCCCGTGGCGCTGGAAGGTTTCCCTGAATTCATCCCGTCCACTCGACCCCTTTCGGGGCCGAGGCACCTTTCCCAAAAAGATGAGTCCCCTGCTCTAACCACTGAGCTACAGGCCCGGCGAAAGTCTAGCAAAACGCCAAGGCCACTCCGTTACGAATCATTCTCATTTGGCCGGATTTCTCGCCCGATATCGCCGGACTTGAGACAATAGCCGTGTAGTTCAGGGAGGCACCCCACGACCCCCCAATGCAGGAGTTCTAACGATGCCCGATGAGAAGTTGTCCAGGCGCCAATTGCTGCAGGGCGCACTCGTAAGCCTCGCAGCGGTGCCTGCGGCCAGTTTGATTGCGCGCGATGCGGATGCGGCGGATGAATTGCTGTCCGAATCCGATCCTGCTGCCAAGCAGTTTGGCTATGTCACCGTCGCGAGCAAAGTCCTCACGAAAACCAGCCCGACCTACAAGCCGGGGCAGATGTGCGCCAACTGCCTTCAGTACAAGGGCAAGCCTGACGGTATCGGGACTTGCGCCATTTTCCCGAACAAGCTCGTGAAAGGCACCGGCTGGTGCAAAGTCTGGGTACCGGCGGCTCCAAGCGCCGGCTAGTTCAGAGCGCATTGCCGTATCAGAAGCCCGGCGCCCCTTCAGCGCCGGGCTTTTTCATTCAGTCTGGGTTCAGTGCCGCGGCACGAGACTCGAAATGTCGGTACCGGCCGCTGGCGGACTCCCGGCCCCGGCAGACTGGGGTGCCACGGGTCTGGACAGTCTGGCGGCGGCCGGGCCGGCTTTCAGTGACAAGTACCCCGCGCACCGCTGGATCCCCCCTGCATGCAGGCAGGGCACAACAGGCGTGCCGGGATCCACACACTTCTTTATTATCAAAGGCTTGCAATACCGGCGCGACCTGGCTCCGGCTCGATCTTGTCCAAAGCGGATGAGCACCTGAATGAACGGGAGTGGGACTTGAACGATCCGCGCTTTCCCGGCCGACCGCGCGCAGCGGCGCGGCCGACCGTTGACGGCGAACGCTTGCAGAAGGTGATGGCCGATGCCGGCGTGGCCTCGCGCCGCGACTGTGAACTCGCGATTCGCGCGGGGCGCGTGCGCGTCAATGGCCGGCGCGTCACGGCCCTGCCCTGTCTCGTAGCGCCGGGCGACCTGATCGAACTCGATGGGGTCGTGATCGATACGCGTCGTCGCTCCGCAATTCCCGATCGCAGAAACGTGTATCTGATGCTCAACAAGCCGCGCGGCGTCATTTCAACCGCCAGCGATCCGGAAGGCAGGCCCAATGTCGTTGCGTTGGTGGCACCGGCCGTGCCGCAGGGCGAGCGCGTCTATCCGGTCGGCCGCCTCGACGCGGATTCAACCGGGCTCGTGCTGCTCACCAATGATGGCGAACTGGCCCATCGCCTCGCGCATCCGCGGCACGGCGTCGCCAAAGAATACCGCGTCACCGTGCAGGGCCAGCTTGGCCCCGAGATCCTCGCGCGGCTTTCAAAGGGCATCTATCTGGCCGATGCCAATGATCCTGCGCGCGGCGGCAAGCGCGCGCGGCCCGAACGGCTGCGCATGCTGAACCAGAAGAAGGATCGTAGCCGCGGCGATTTGTCGCTGGTCTCCGTGACCCTGCGCGAAGGCCAGAATCGCGAGATCCGCCGGTTGTTCGCGCGCGTCGGCGCCAAGGTCCGCAGGCTCGAGCGCGTCGCCCTCGGGCCCCTCGAGCTCGGCGGCCTGCCGACCGGCCATTTCCGGCGCCTTCGCGCCACCGAAATCGACGCGCTGAAACGGTCCGTCGGGCTCGAAGGAGCGGCGGCAGCCCCGCACGCGGACCGCTAAACTGCACTCGTGGCCGACTCCAACACCAGAACTGCGGCCTGGCTGCTGGCCGTCATTGCGTTCCTGATCGCTTACGGCTCGCTTTATCCGTTTCGTTTCGCGGACCTGGGTGGCGCCGGACCATTCGAGCTGCTGCGCCGATTGTCATTCGCAAGGACGACGCGGAGCGACGTTGCGGCCAATGTGCTCCTGTACCTGCCGCTGGGCGCAAGTCTCGCGTGGCTGTTCGCAACGCGGCTCGGTGGCCTGCTGGCAGTGACGGCGGCGACCGCAATCGGCGCACTGCTCTCCCTGACCATCGAAATCGCGCAGCTGTATGAAACACGTCGGGTCGCGAGCCTCACCGACTTCAGCTGCAACACGATCGGCACGGCCGCCGGCGCTTTCATCGCGCTCGCGGTCTCCTCGACGCATCGCCGGATGCGCGCGTCGCCATTTGCCGGCGTGCTGCGGCATCCTGTTGCCACTGCACTCCTTCTCTCCTGGACAGGCTACCGGCTCGCGCCATTCACGCCGGTATTCGATCCGGGGAAATGGGCCTCGGCCTTTGCGCCGCTGGCCGGGGATGGCTGGTGGAGTCCGACTGCGATCCTGCCGCACGCCCTCGCCTGGCTCGTCCTGATATTCGCCTGCGAGCGTATCGCCGCGGGGCGCGCCCGCCGTATTGCCGCCGCGGCGATGTTGGTCGTGCTGGCAGGACGGGTTTTCTTTACGGGAACGCTGCTCGAACCCGCGGAAATCGCGGGCATGGCTGCGGCGCTTGCGCTCAGTAGCCTGGTACTCGGCTTCGCGGCCGAGCGCGCTGCAAGCCTGCTTGCCGGCGCCCTCGTCGTACTGATCGCAATCCAGGGCCTCTCGCCATTCGATTTCCAGCTCGCCCAGGACCAGTTCGCGCTCGTGCCATTCGGCGAGTCGCTGACACACTACCGCGCGACCAACTTGCCGGACATGTTCCTGCGCTGCTTCCAGTATGGCGCGCTCGTGTGGCTGCTGGCGCGCAGCGGGCTTTCCGTATTTCCGGCCACGATGCTGGGCGCGGGTGTCGTATTCTCGGTTGAGCTGCTGCAGACCTGGCTCCCCGGCCAGACCGCGGATGTCACGGATCCGTTGCTCGCAATCGCAGCCGGCGGCCTGATCGCGGTATTCGAGCGCGACGGGCGCCACCAATGACGCGATCGACCGGGAACACTCGCGTCCATTCATGGTCTATCTTTGTCAGAATGAGACCCGCAATCGCCATCCTGCTGCTGTCCGGCGCACCGTTCGCCGCATCCGCTACGACCGATGAATCCGTGCAGCCAGCGACGTCAGCCGAGGCGCCGCAGTCTGCCACTGCCGCGCCACCCGCTGCCGCGCCGCCTGCCGACGCACTGCCCCCTGGCGCACTGCCCCCCGGCAGGCCCACCGCCACGATCGAAATGATCGACAAGCGCATGGAAGCCCACGACGAGTTCAAGGCGATGTTCGAAACGTCGCGGTTCGAGGAAGCATTGCCGCTCGCGGAGCGTGTCGTGGAGTTGTCCGACGGCGACCGCAGCCGCGACCGCGATATCGAACTGCCGATCGCCTACAGCAACCTCGGCGCGACGCAGTACCAGCTCGGCAGGTTCGATGCGGCGCAGGCGAGCTACGGCAAGGCGCTGTCGCTCCTGGAGGCGAGCCAGGGTATCTCTTCGCGGAGACTCGTCGTTCCGCTGGCAGGTCTCGGCGCGGTATACGCCGCGACCGACCAGCACGCACTTGCGGCGCAGCTATTCGATCGCGCGCTGGCGGTCAGCCGCCGGTCCGACGGCCTCTTCAATCTTGCGCAACTGCCGCTGATCAAGCGGGCTGCTGACAGTCGCTATGCGCTCGGCGACTATGGCGGTGTCGAACGCGATTACTTCTATGCACTCCGGATTGCGGAGCAGAACTACGGGTACAACGATCCCCGCACCCTGCCGCCGGCGATGGAACTGGCGTCATTTTACGAATCGCTGAAGGAGTTTTCGGCGGCCCGCGGCCTGTACCTGCGCGTGCGCGACATCAGCATGAAGGAAAGTGGCGGCTTCGACCCTATTGCTGTCGAGAGCCTGATCGGCATCGGCCGCACGCACCGCTTGCAGTACACGATGGCGCCGGAGACGCTCGAGAGCCAGCAGCCGACACGCGACGAAGTGACCGGGGAAGTCGTCGCCAAGATTTACCGCGAATCGCGCGTGCCGTCATCAGCCGCGGACCGGGCCGGACTCAAGTCCATCGAGAAGGCGATTGAAATCCTGCGCGCCACTCCCGATCCGCCGCGCACGCTGCTGGCGGAGACCCTGACGGAACTCGGCGACTGGTACCAGGCCACGTCGCGCGCGGGCACGGCCGTTCCCTACTACGCAGAGGCCGCGGCCATCTATGCGGCGGATGAGGAATCGGGAAATGGTAATCCGCTGATCGTGCCACGCATGATCTTCTACCGTCCGCCACTGGCATCAACGCGCGGTATCGGCATCGTCACCGGCGAAGTCGTCATTCACCAGACTGTATTCAGTTTCGTCGTCAGCGAGGCCGGCGAAACGGAGAATGTCACTGTCGTCAGCACCGACATGTCGGATGGCCAGCTGGCGCAGTCCCGCCGCGCAATGGAACGCGCCAAGTACAGCCCACGCATCGAAGACGGCAAGCCCGTAGCGACGGAAGGGGTCCAGTTCACCGCCCTCTGGTACGAGCAACGCAAGGCGGTCGAGGCGCCCTCAAGCTCCGGGTGACGGAGGCGGCCCGGACTCCGCCGGCGGCGGAGCCTCGGCAGGAGGCGTCTCTGCCTCCGGCGCCGGCGCCGACGAATTCTCCTCGGTAGCCGCAGGCACCGGCACTTTCCTGAGCATTTCCCTGGGATTGCGCAACAGCAGCCGCACGGTTTCCTGGTCGGTCAGTTCGACCGCGACCTTGGCGCCCGCATCCCGCATTGCACGCTGGGTCGCAATCTGCAACGGGGTCTTGCTGGCGAGCGCATGCGCTTTTTCACGGCCATAGCCCGTGAATGTGAAGGCGTCCACGCGCCCGCCATCGCCGTCATACAGCGTCAGCAGGTAGCGGATCGTCACGATGAAGGCCTCGCCCGCGACGTCCTTCGGCGTCAGGAACGAGTACTCCTCGAAGCGCGGCTCCAGCACCATCACGAGCGGCGGGCTTGATGTCCGCCACGCGCGTCGGGTCGTCGACCGGAATGACTTCGGAGAACATCGCTTTCAGCAGCCAGTCCAGGTTCGTGCACGTGGGCCGGGCCGAGCGTGATTTCGTAATCGATCTCGCTGCGCGTCTCCTTGTGGATGTATTCGCGGAATTCCTTCGAGTAGTAAATGCCGACGCGCGCCGGAATCTGCTCGATCAGCGGCGGCGGCAGCTGGGCCCTCGCGGCGAAGCTTGGTCGCCGTGCAGCCGGCGAGCAGTGGCGATCGCAATCGACAGCGCAGCCAGCGGAAGGAAAATGCGTTTGTTCATCAATTGCTCCGTCGATTCGTCACGTATTCATCCTCGGAGCAGGCCGACGAATACGCCGCCGTTCCGCGTCGCACAGTATGCGCATCAGCGTCGCGTACCGCATGCTCGTGTGCTGCGGATACTGGTTCGGTATCGGGAATCCCAGCGCGTGAATCCGGACCAGCCGCTCGCCGGTGCGAACCGGTGCGGTTGATCCGGTCCACGGTGTCGACGACTTCCTGGATCGACGGTCCGGTGAATTCGTCTCCGAACACGTAGATGCTGATCCGGTGATCGCGGGTCCAGAAAGTCCTGATCGCAGCGACGATGCCCTCGACCGGACTCGAATTGGAGAACGCCTGCCAGCCGCGGAACAGGTTCAGGATCACCTTGCGCCGCGCCGGCGAATCCGGGATCCACTTGCCGCGGTACTCGGGGAACATGTACCCGCCCTCGTCATCCATGACCTGGATGCCCTTCAGCTTCGGGTAGATGTTCAGCACCTCTTCCATCTTGCGCTCGGCGCGGCGCCAGTTCTGCGACTGCATCGAGCCCGAGGTGTCGACGACGAAGATGACGTATTCGCTGTCGATCGGCACGCCCGCGATCGGCTGGTCGTAGACACTGCGCCGCCCGGATTTCTGCAGGTCGCGTGTCTCCTCGATCAGCGCGAGGCGCGCCGCGGCCAGCTGACTCGGAGATCTTCTTCAGTCGATTCCTCTTCGTACGATGCTGGCCTTGTCCTTGCCGCGAATCGTAGACAGATCGCCGCGCAGTCTCGCGACGCGCTTCTGCTCCTCGGAAAGCTGCTCGATCCGGCCGCGCAGCTCGCGCTCCAGCACTAGCGCGAGGTGCCGCGCAGTCGTACAGTTCCTGCTGCATCTTCGCGATCTGGCCCGCCAGGTCGGTCTTGCGCCTGCTCGAGCTGGATCGGGGCGCCGAATTCGCTTCAGCACCAGCAGCAGGATGATCGCCCCGAAGCCGCAGCAGATGCAGTCGAGGAACGACATGCTGAATATCTCCGTCTCGCGGCGCGTGGCGGCGCTTCATGGCCAGTCCTTCGCCGGGCTCAGGAATCCGCCGCCGGTCAGGCGCGCGAGGCGCCAGAAATAGATCGGCGCCGAGGGATCGCCTTCCATCGGCAGCAGCACGATGCTGATCGGCGGCGGCGACGGCGGCAGCGAGCGCACTGCGTCCTTCATCAGGTCCTCGCGCTGCTTCCGCCGACACCAGCGTGCGGAACATACGGCGGCTTGTCGCCCTGGGTCGGCAGCCCGTCGGTGACCAGGATCACGTTGTCCGGCGCCGGCGAGAGCTTGCCGATCACGGCAAATGCGTTTTGCAGGCTGGTGCCGCCGGTCGGCGCCGTCGTGCGCAGCGTCTTCAGCTGCCAGCTCGATCTGCCCGGAATCCTTTGCGTTCAGCCAGCGACCGTCGCTGCCTTCGACCAGCGGCCGCGCTTCAGTGTCGAAGGCGTAGACCTGGAACTGGGTCGATTGCGGCAGGCGCGCTGCGACCCATTCCACCGTGCTGACGGCCTGCTGCCACTTGGCCGAGCCGATGCGCCGCTCGCGGCGCCATGTTGCGAAGCCGGATGATGTTGACGACGGTCTCGTCCAGCATGCTCGCCGATGCGTCCACCAGAACGAGCACGCGCTTGCCGTCGATCGCGGAGCGTGACCAGCTGCTGCGGGTCCTGGATCGTGCGCCTCGCCGTCGCCCTTCGACGGTGGCGCCTGTTCCTTGAGCCGGCGTGTTCCTTCCTCGAGCGACTTCAGGTCCGCCTTCAGGCGCTCGAGGCTTTCGCGCCGCGCCAGCGTGTCGTTCTCGTAGCGCGCGAGTTCCTCCTGCGTCAGACGGAGCTTTTCCAGCACCTCGCGTGAAAGCCCGGCCGCCTTGACCTTCTGCTGATCGGTCTCGGCTCGAGTGCGTTGCGCAGGTCCGCCAGGTGCTCGTAGCCCTCCAGCACTTCCTGCTCGAGCTTCCGCGATTCCGACGCGAGATCCGAACTCTCCTTGATCCGGTCCAGTCCCGACTGCGCGCTGATGATCGTGTAGAAGAGCACGACCGCGCCAAACCCGCAGGAGATCACGTCCAGAAAGGACATGCTGAAGGTCTGGGTCTTGCGTCGCGCCATCGTTCAGGCCACCGCCACAAGCTCGAGCACGACGCCGGGTGTGCCGACGCCGCAGCCTGTCACCCGCGCTCCAGCACCGCTTCGCCGTCCACCCTTTCGCCGTTCACGAAGCTGCCGTAGCGGCTGTGGTCGCGGACGATCGCGACGCCGTCGCGACGCTCGAGCGTGCAGTGCGAGCGCGAGATGCCCGCGGGCGACCCGCCGATCGCGAGGCGGCGCCCCGGTCCTTCGCCGAAACCGACCTGCAACGGGCGCTCGTCGATTACATGCGCGCGACCTTCCAGGATGACGTGGGTCGGAAGCGCTGCGCCGCCGCGGGGTTTTCCCTGGCTCGCCGCGACTGCGTGCCTGCGCTGCAGCGCCGTCACGAGCGCAGGCGGCTCCGCCGGGCCGATTTCGTCGAGCGCGATCGGCGGCAGCCGCGGCCGGCGCCGTGTCCGGCAGGACCAGGATCTCGAGATCGGCGAGCGCGGCAAGCCGATCGCGCAGGGTGGGCAATGAAGCTGCGCGCGAAGACAGCACGAGCGTCGCTGGCATCGCCGGCATGGCGGCCGCTGTGGACGAGATCGATCAAGCTGCGTGTAGTAGGCCTCGGCGGCCAGCGCGAACTGCTCGCGGCGCAGCGATGCGGTGAATTTGCGTTCATCAGTGTCGATCGAAACTTCGATGGCATCCTGTGCCGCCAGCGATTCGAGCCAGCCCGGCAGCCGCAGGTGCAGCTGCTGCTCGGATGCGGCCTGGTGCAGCGGATCGAAGCGCGTGCTGCGCACCATCGCCTCGCTGACGAGCTGCGCCCAGGCGCCATGCAGTGCCTTCTGCCCGACGCGCGGCGCAATCTCGACGCGGACGCGGCGCAACAGGCTTGCGCCCTGCATTTGCGGTCAGCACGGCCTGGTGCAGCTGGATGTCCAGGTGCAGGACCGTGGCGCGCGCAGGCGAGGCCGGCGCAGGCCGCGACCGCTGCATCGACGACTCCTGCCACCGGCATCGCCGATGCTCCGTGCGATGCCGAGCGCGAGACCGAGCTGCGTGCAGGCGCATCGCGCCCGGCATGGCCAGCACGACCTCGTTCGCCGGGCTGACCGATCGACTTCCACAGCAGCGACAGGTGCGCGTGCGCGAGGTCCGCATGCGAAATTTCCTGGCCGCTTGCCGCCGCCTGCGGGCCGGATCGCGAGATCAGCCCAGAAACGATCCGCCGCCAGCACGGGTTGCAGCCGCGACGCGGCAACCGCAGCCTCGCCGACCAGCAGACCCTTCGGGTCGAGCAGTGCGACGCCCGGGCTTGCCGCCACGCGCGCGCCGTCCCGCACCGCGACCAGCGCGGCATCCACCAGTTCGATGCCGATCGTCGCCATCTTCAACGTACCTGCAGGTTCCGCAGCAGGCGGTTGTCCAGGTAGGTCTCCGCATCCAGCACCAGGCGCTCCTGGGCGAGCTGCAGGTGGTGCAGCAGGAACATCAGGAGCAGCGACAGCAGCAGCGCGACCAGCGTCGAATTGAAGGCGACACCCAGGCTCTCGGTGACGCCCGAGATGTCGCCGGTCACCGCCTTGTGCGCCTGCGCGAGCGCGTCGCCGATGCCGCGCACCGTGCCGATGAAGCCGATCGCCGGGAATCGCCCAGGCGATGTAGCGGATCATCGACAACTCCGAGTCGAGCCGTTCGGCCTCGGCTGCGCAGACCGCGTGGCCCGCGTCCGAGACGTCCTGGACGTTGCGCGTCGCGCCGAAGCGCGCCAGCGCCGCCTTCGATGCGCGCACGACCAGCGACTGCTGCTGGATCGGCCGGCATCGATTCGAGCTGGCGCACGTATTCGCGCGTGTCCTCGGGCAGGATGCGCATGCCCTCGGGCACGCGCACCGGGTCCTGCTCCAGCAGCTCCTGCTCGCGCTGCGTCGCGCGCGTTCTTGAAGCCGATCATCGCGACAGCCCAGAGCATCAGGATCACGCAGCTCTCCTGCTCCCAGTCCTTCATGATCACGAACAGCGAGCGCTCGGGCACGTAGTTCGGATCCTTGTCCATCTGTTCTTCCTGCACCGCGAGCACTGCACTGCGCGTTGGGCCGCACCCAGGCGGACCAGATCGACCTGGACCACGACGATGGCGGCGAGCAGCGAGATCATGCTGAACAGGAATTCTTTTGGATAACGGGTCTTCATGGGATCCTCAGATGTCGATCGGAAATGAGACCGGAAAGTCGGCGCGCACTTTTTCGGTCGGGTTGAAGCGTGCCGGCGGCGGACCCGCCGGCGTCATGTCGTCCGGCAGTGGCGGCAGCACTTCGTTCTCTTCGGCTTCGGCCTCCGCCTGCGCCTTGGCAGCAGCCTCCTTGTCGGCATCCGCGATATCCGGCCGCTCGGCGGCAGGCACGGGCGGTGTCGCGGGCTTTTCCTCCGCCGCCGGCGCCGCGGGCGGCGGCGGCTTGCTGCTTCGGCGGCTCGATGGCAAGCGCTGCGGTCGCCAGCAATGCAGTCAGCAGGATGCGATTTGCGCATCAGCTCACTCCGCGTACCGTGCGATGCGGAAGCCAAGATCCGGCCGGACCGCTGCTGCCCGAATCGCGCGCGGCGACACGCAGGTCCGGGATCTTGCCGGTGAGCCAGCCCGCGCCGCGAATCACGTAAGTCTCCCCGGCGCGCGGCCCGACAGGGTCCGTCGATACATGATCCGGCCCGACCACGTAGATGGAGTAGCGGTCGGTCATCCATTCGAAGACGTTGCCGCCGAGGTCGTGGATGCCGAGCGGATTCGCCGGGAAGCTGCCGACCGGCGCGGTCACGCGGAAGCCGTCGTTGTAGCCGGTGATCGTGACGGGCGTCAGGTAGATGGCGCGAGACATCGCCCCAGTTGCCGGATTTCGCAGGCACCGGCAGGCCGTCGCCCCAGGGATATTTGCGGGTCGCCTGCCTGCCGTCGTAGCGCGCCGCGAATTCCCATTCCGCCTCGGTCGGCAGGCGGTACCCGGTGGTCACGGGTTCGATCAGCTCGAGACGGTCGCCGCGACGCTCGTAGGCCGGCGGCAGCTTGTCGCGGCCGGACAGCCAGTTGCAGAACGCGACTGCGTCCTGCCAGCTCAGGCGCACGACGGGCTGGCGGTCGAGATCGAGCGTTTCGTCCTTGAAGATGCCGGACAGGTGCTCCGCACGGAACTCGCGGAATTCCTTGTTCGTGACCTGGCGGCGCGCAAGGTAGAAGGGCCTCTTCAGTTCGACCACGCGCTCGGTCTCGTTCGAACGCCTGCCCGGCTCGCGGCGCGGGCTGCCCATCGTGTAGCGACCGCCACGGATCAGCACGAGTTCCTGGCCCAGCGACGTCGCCAGCTGCGCGGCGATGCCGGCGACCCGCGCCTCGCCCGCGGTCTTCAGTGCATAGTCGATGACCTGCGGCTGGCCCGCCTGCGGCGTCACTGTCGCCCGGAATGTCTCGAGGCCGGACTTGCGCACCTCGACAACGTGCGGCGCGGCGGGCAGCGACAGGGTCTGGTTCGCCGGTCCACGCGAGGCGCCATCCACGAACAGCTGCGCGTCGGCCGGCTCGCCGCGTACGCGGATCTCGCCGAGTACCGGCGCCAGGTTCATCGAAACGACACGCTCGGCGCGGCTTTCGACACTCACGGACTGGGTAGCCGGCGCGTAGCCGAGCTTGCTGACCAGGATGTCCTGCGCCATGCCGGGTGCAACGGCAACTGTGAGGGGCGTCCTGCCGCGATAGCGGCCGCCGATGCTGACATCCGCGCCGGACGGATTGCTGCGCACGATCAGCCTGCCGTCCGGCCGGCCGAGTTCGACCGGGCCGATCTCGAGCGGCTCGCCCGCCTGCACGGTGATCGGGCTCTCGAAGCGACGGAACTGCGGATGGACGATCGCGAGCGTATAGCGCCCGGCGTCGAGTTCGGTCGTGAGCGGCGTGGAGCCGAGCTCGCGGTCATCCACCAGCACCATTGCGCCATCCGGCACGCTCGTCACCGTAACCCTGGCGAAGAGCGGCACGAGTTTCGTCTCCAGCGTCTGGCGCTCGCCGCCACCCAGGACCTCGACGCGCACTCGCTGCTCGGCATGGTGCGGCGCCTCGATCAGCAATTCGCGCGTGCCCGCTGCGAGCTCGTACTCGCCCGGCAACTTGCCGCGCGCGACGCCGTCAACGGCAAGCGTAGCCTCTACGCCGCCCGTGTCGAATACGACGATGCCCGGCAGGCGCTCGAGCGCGACTACGATGCGCTGGTCCCCGACGCGGCCGACCGTGACAGGCAGGCGTGCGGGAGCGAAACCCCCGGCCTCCACCAGCAACTCGTACTGGCCCGGCGGGACGAGGTAATTTCCCTTGAAGCCGAAATCGAACGACGTGCCGATGAACTCGATGTCGTCGGGATCGATCTCGGGGCTCGTGACGACCCTTACCGTCGTCGCCATCGTGATGAACCCGAGCACCAGGAGCGCGGCGGCGACCGCGCTCCATATGGCATACCTGCGCCGGCCCGCCGGGGCGCGCGGGCGTACTTCCATCCTGCGCCGCGGTTCGTAGGCGACCACTTGAATCGGCAGGCGATCGCCCTGCTCCGTCCCGGCCTCCAATGACTGACCCTCGAACTCGGGCGGGCGCGTGACATTCGCAACACCACCGTGGAGCACGACGATCCTGCGCTTGCCGTCCTGCTCTTCCAGCGTAATGCTGACGCCGGGAATTTCCGCCGGCCCGCCTGCTTCGGCCGTCACGCGCAGGTCCTTGCCCGAAAGATTCACGCGTGCGCGAATCTCGCCCGCCGCGCAACCGGGTATCACGATGGCCGCGCCCGGGCCGCCGACCGTCAATGGCAGATCCGACGGCGCCAGCGGCCGTTCACCCAGCGGTTCAGCGAGCCACAAGTCGCTCAAATCGATTCCTCGCATTTCACGGCTACGGCCGTCGGGCCCGACCCCGGCATTAACACCACTTCACGCCGCACGTCCCGGAATCCCGGGCGCGTGCCGACAACGGTGTAGCGGCCGGGCAGCAATTCGATGTCACGCTGCGTAAAGGTACCGTACTGGCCGACGCGATAGATCGCGATGGTGGTCAGGCCGTCCGATTCGAGCCGCAGCCGCACCGGCTTTTCCGACGCGGCGGCGAGCTTCCCGAGGTCCTCTGCTGCTGCCGCCAGTTTCTGGCGCGGATTGCCGGCGCTGGCTGCGATTGCGAGCACGGTACGGGCCTCGGCGCGGCCGGCCGGATCCCACAGCCGGTCCGGTTTCTGCGTCAGGGCCTCGATCCGATGCTGCAGTTCCGCGCGGTCCTTGCTGCGCGTGATTCCCTCGCGCGCCGATACGAGCCCCGGCTCGATGCCGGCCGCTTCCTGCCAGGCGGCCTGTGCCTCGTCCCAGCGCTCGTCGCTTTCGGCGGCCGTGGCGCGTGCTTCGAGCAGGCTGAGCGCCGACATCCGCTGTCCCACGTCCAGCGAGGCGAGCGCATCGCGCGCCTCCCGGGAATCCGGCCGCAGCACCAACGCCTGCTTGAACGCTGCGCGTGCCGAATCAGCGCGGCCGGCTGCAAGATCGGCGAGCCCGCGAGACATCGCCGCGGCGTAGGCATCACCCGCCTTGCGGGATTCAAGCCGCGCAAGACCTGCGGCTGCGCCGGGCGTCGAGGCATCGAGCGCAAGCGCCTTCCTGAATCCCTGTTCAGCATCCGCGAGCCTGCCCGCGCGTTCATTCAGGACGGCGGCATCCACCTGGGTAAATGCCTGTTCCAGGCGCGCCGCACGTCTGATGCCGGCATTCGCCGCGGCGAAGCCCGGCTCGATCACGAGCGCGGACTCGAATGCCGCGCGGGCCTCACCCGTTTTCGCTTGCGCCAATGCCGCCTTGCCGCGATCCACGGCCTGTTGCAGCGCGCGCGGCCGTTCTTTTTCGAGCGCGGCCAGCTTTACGCCGGCCGCTTCCCAGGCCGTACGTGCGCCAACATAGTCCTCGATTGCGTAGCTCTGGCCGGCCTGCACGCCTTTGCCTCGGGCCGCAGCAAATACGTCCGTCGCCCAGATCGCCGCAGCCCGCGCATCGAGCGCCGCAAAGGCTTCATCGAAGCGGCTGCGGGCTTCGTCAGCCGAGGCCCTGAGCGTCGCCAGGTCCGCCGCCTTTTGTTCGGCGGCCTTGCGCGCGTCAGCTTCCGCCTCCGCGTTCTCACGCGCTCCCTGCACGACGGCCGTGTCGTGCGCGGCAAAGAATCCAGGCACCCAGATGAACAGGGCCGCTGCTACGGCTGCGGTCGCCAGCAGAACCAGCGGCAACCAGCGGCGTCCGCGGGTCCTTGCGGGTGGCGTGATGTTTGAAAGCAAGGGCGTCGCGATCGCGCCGCTGCCGTCGTCCGCCTCGGCCGCAAGACGTGCGCGCAATGCTTTCAGGTCTGCCGGCCGCTCCTGCGGCGACTTGGCCAGCAGACGCAGCGCCAGGTCGCGCACGCCGATGGGTACCGTGCCGCGCGGCAGGAGCGCCGGCAGCGGTTCGAAGAGAACGCGTTCGCGGGTGATCTCGGGATAGTAAGGAGGCTGGCCGCCGATCAGCTCGTAGAGCATCGCGCCCAGCGCGTAGAGGTCGTCTGCAGGCGCCGCGGGTTCGCCGCGGAGCTGCTGCGGGCTCGCGTTATAGGGCGAGCCGCCCGCGCCCCGCGTCCCCGCAAGCGCTGCAATCCCGAAATCGGAAAGCCGCGCGCGGCCGCCGGCGTCCAGCAGCACGTTGCTGCACTTGAGATCGCGGTGGACCAGCTTGACTGCATGCGCGGCTGCGAGGGCTACGATGACATCGTCCGCCGCCCGTTTCCAGGCCTCGAAGGAGCGTCCGCGGAACTGGCCGAGATCGCCACCTTCCTGGAATTCCATGACGATCAGCGCGCGACCGCCGGCCTCGAGCAGCTCGTGGATCGGAACCGCGTGCTCGCTGCCGAGCGACCTCACGCGCGCCAGTTCCGTTTCGAGACCCTCGATCAGGCCGGCTTCGTCGAGCGGGAAAACCTTGAGCGCCACGCGCTCGCCGCGCATGACGTCATCCGCGAGCCACACTTCGGATGTTCCACCGCTGCCCAGCCGGCGGATCAATACGAACCGGGCACCGAGTTCGAGCCCGGGAGTCAGTTCCGTCATTCTGGGTCAGCCCGCGCCGCCCGCCTGCGCCTCCGAGGTGGTCGCATCCGCCGCCGGCGCAGTCGGCACCAGCCCGGTCTCCTCCCGGTACAGATCGTGCAGCAGGCGGCGCCATTCCGCGTACTGTTCCTCCGCCGTGCCCGGTCAGGCGCAGGGTCCTGCCCTCGACATCGACGACCAACGGCGCAGCCTGCGATTCGGAACGAGCCTGAAATTTCCTTCAGTGACTCGGCGTGGATCTTGGCTTCCTCGCGCTTGCGATACGCCGCTCATGATGGCGGAGACGCCGCCGATGGCCGCGCCGCTAGCGCGCGACGCTCGCAGCGCGCGCTTGCAGGTGTCGCTCTGGCAGTTATCCGGCACGAATATCGCGGCGGCAACCGCGGCCGCGCCCAGGACGATGCGGTTGCGCGCCTGTGACTTGATCTTCTCCTCGGCGGTGATCTCGTCATAGGTGTAGCGCCGCCAGCTCGTGTAGGGTTCCTCGAGCCGATCCGCTGAAACACCGCGTAGTTCTCGCTGACGGTGTCGATCATGCCGTAGTCGCGCTCGCGGATCTGGCGGATGCGCTGCACCAGCAGGTCGTCGTCCGCCGGCAGTCGCAGTACCTTGTACTCGCCTGTCTTCTTGTTCTTCGCCGAGGTACTGGCTGAAGGCCACCGGCGCAAAGTCGGCGGCGAAGCGCAGTTCGCTGACGCGCCGGATGTTGGCGAGCTCCGCGGCTCGAGCGCGTATTGCGCGCCGCGAGCAGGTCGTTGGCGATCGCGACATAGACGTTCTCGAACGGATCGCGGCCATTGTTGTAGCCGTCCTTGTAGGCGCGCGTGTCGGCGCGCCCCTCGTATTCCTTTTCCGCGATCCAGACTCTTGCCGGTCGCATCGCGTCGCCGTGATCGCGAGCTTCAGCTGCGTGCCGGAGGATTCGATGATGCGGCCGTCCACCGTGAGGTCGAAGGAATTGACGCGTCGCCGGCACGACGCGCGCCGTGCCCCACTGGCCGGTGCCCTCGAGCGTGTCGCGCAATTTCATCGCGAAGTAGCGCGCCTCGGCCCTAGCGGATGTCCGGATAGATGCGCATCTTGTCCGCGAGGTCCGGGTCTTCCTCGACTTCCTTCGGTATGCCGGGATTGAAGATGTGCACGCCGACGTCGAGCAGCTGCTCCGCGGGAATTTCGGTGGTCGCCTGGGTCGCCTGCAAAAGCGGCAGCGGCCGCGTTTCCTTCACGCAGCCGGTAATGGCAAGCGTCACGGCCGCCAATGCAATCCATATCGATTGTCATTCGGGTCATGCCTGCTTCGCCCGCGGATTTCGCGTCAGCGTCCTTTCTTGTAGCGACGGTATTCTTCCCAGAGCGCTGCGCGCAGTTCGGGGTCCGTTTCCTTCATCGCCGCCTCGCGGATCTGCCGCGCGACGATGTCATCGTCCTTGCCGTCCGGGATATCCGCCGGGATCGATGCGCGGCCCGCTGCCGCCGCTGTCGCCCACCGAGCCGCCCACGCCACCCTGGGTGCTTTCGCGGTTCGGGTCCTGCGCCGTCCCGCTGCCGGTTCCCTGGCCTTCGCCCTTGCTGCCGCGACCGACCGACTCGAGCCCGCCGGGCGACTTCGGGCCGCCGCCGCCGGATTCATCGCCGCCACCGCCTGCACCGGCTTCGTCGCTGCCGTCGACGCCCGAACCTGGTTCACCGGCTGCCTGCGCCTGCTGCTCGGCGCGCTCCTTTGCGATGGCCGCCTGCGTATCTCGCACGGCCTCGTCGAACACGCCGAAAGTTTCCTCCAGGCGCCGGTTGATTTCTTCGCGCCGGTCCGTGCCGCCGCCGCCTGCGGCCGGACCCTGCCCGGGACCGTCGCTCGCTGCACCGGGCTTGCCGGACGATGCGCCGGAACCGCCTGAACTTTCTGCCTCGGTGCCCGCACTTCCCGCGCCGCCCGACTGGCCGCCGGCATCAGCCGAACCGCCACTGCCGCCGGCCGCGCCGCCGGCATTCGGCGCACTGCCACTTGCCTCTTTTCCGTCGCCGGACGCCGCGTCCGATCCCGCACCGCCCGCGCTGCCTGCGCAATCCTCAGGCCTGTCACTCGCCGGATCCGGATTGTCGGTCACGCAGGGATCATTGCCTTCCTGTCCCGGACCGCCAGCCTTACCGCCGGATTGAGACGCCCCCTGGGCACCGGCGCCTGCTGCACCGGCACTCGAATTTCCGGCACTGCCCTCGGTACCGCCTTTGGCATCCGCTCCACCACCCGCGGCACCGGAATCCTTGCCCTTGGTCGATCCGCCGGCGACGCCATCCTTGCTACCGGGCATCGGCAATGCGGCATCGCCGCCGCCGCTGCCGCCGGAAGACGTCGGGAATTCCGAGGTCGAGCCGCCGCCCGAACCGGAGCCGCCGCCACTCGAGCCACCACCGGCACCGCCACCCGATGAGCCGCCGGAGCCGCCGCCGCCCGACGAACCGCCACCCGATGAACCCCCACCGGAAGAACCGCCGCCGCCGGACGAACCACCACCGCCCGAAGATCCGCCACCGGCAGGCGAGGATGAGCCCTGGTCAGGCTGTGACATCCCGCCCTGCGTCATGCAGCCCACGAGCAGGCCGAATGCCGCAGCAGTGGCGAGGCCGAGCAACAGGCGTTTCGGATTCATGATTTCATCTCCCAGCCGGAGGCCCGCGCTGCCCCGCGCGGCGTGCGGACTGCTCCCTAAACTTTGAGGGCCGCCCTGCCCGTTGGTTCACCGGCTAGTGCGCAGGAACGGCGATCAACCGGGCCCGCCGGCGGCCGATGGATCCTCACCCCTGAGGAACGCACCCAACTGTGCAGCCAGTCGGCTGCAGGCGGCACCCTGCACGCGCGCGATGAATGGTAACGGGATCAGCACGCCGACCAGCGCGGATGTGCCCGTAACATTGGTCGAAACGGAGCCCGCGGTGCGCGCGGTCGTGAGGTCCCAGACCACCGCCTGGTAATCGGATTCCTTTTCCCACCAGCCGAAACCGAGACAGCCGCCGCCGGCCGGGCTGAGCGTGCAGGTGAGGCTGCCGCCACTGTCGGTCTGGCGCGTTGAGCCGTCGATCCAGATGATGTAACGCACGCCGCTCTCTGCGATGCGCTCGGCGACGACATCGCGCGCCAGGAGTTTCGTCACTCCCTCGGGGCGCTGCGGAGCTGTCGAGGGCTCGAGCCAGGGGAACATGGAGTCGACGAATGCGTCATTGGGCCGGACCTGGATGTGACCCTCCGCGGCGATCTTGTCGCCGACACAATCCATGAAGTCGTCCTCGGTGCTGATGCCCTCGACATGCGGTTTCGCGAGCAGCACAACAGCTTCGTCAGCGCCGATCGACGTCGAAGTGTTGCGGTTCTCCTCGAGCTTGGCAGTCATTCCGCAACCGGACAGCAGCAGGATCGTCGCAGCGGAACCGGCAGTCAGCATTGACCGGAATCTCAGGCAAAGCATGAATCGACTCCTGGTCGCGAACGGGTGATCTGACCCGAGTATACGCTGCGACTACCACAGTTCCATCTGATCCGGGACCCGTCTTGGCGGGCGGAAAAATGCGGTTTCCAGGGACTCGGCGCGGCCATGCTCGAGGCCATGGTGACGACAGCTGGTTTCGAAGCGCCTGCCCAACAGATCGGCCCAGGGGCCCTGGCCGCGCATGCGCATGCTGAAACGCGGGTCGTTGTCACGGCCCGCACGAAGCTGGCGGATCCGGTTGCGGACGCGGTTCGCGCGCTCGGGGTAATGCGTCTCGAGCCACTCATAGAAGAGCTCCCTGACCTCGCCCGGCAGCCGCAACAATAAGTAGCCTGCTGTGGCCGCGCCGGCCTCGGCCGCGCTTGCGACGATGCCTTCCAGCTCGTGATCGTTGATCGCCGGAATCACCGGGGCGAACATCACTCCCGCCGGAACTCCCGCCGCCGCGAGCCTCTTCACCGTCGCGAGGCGCGCCGCAGGTGATGCTGCCCGCGGCTCCATGCGCCGCTTCAACTCGTCATCGAGCGTCGTAATACTGACAAAGACCCGCGTCAGTCGTTCCTCGGCGAGCCGCGTTAGCAGGTCCAGGTCGCGAAGGACGAGCGCGGACTTGGTCACGATCGTGACCGGATGACGGCATTCGACCAGTACTTCGAGGATCGAGCGGGTGATCCCGAGCCGTCGCTCGAGCGGCTGGTAGGGGTCGGTGTTGGCGCCCAGGTTGATCGGGCTGCAGCGGTAACTGCGGCGGTTCAGTTCCTCGCGCAAGCGCAGCGCCGCATCTTTCTTGAAGAACAACCGCGTCTCGAAATCGAGGCCCGGCGACAGATTCACATAAGCATGGCTGGGACGGGCGAAGCAGTAGACGCAGCCGTGTTCACAGCCCCGGTAGGGATTGATGGACTGATCGAAAGGGACGTCTGGAGAGCTGTTCCGGGTGATGACGCGCTGCGCGGGCTCCGGCAGGACGGTGGTCTCCAGGGGCGGCAAGGGTTCGTCGGCGAGCCCCCAGCCGTCGTCGACGGCCTCGACCGCCAGCGACTCGAAGCGCCCGGCACGATTGGAAACCGCCCCGCGGCCCCTGATATTCTTCATCTCCATAACTGTATGGATATACAGCTACGAGCCACATGGGTCAACTGGCGGCTGGCGAGGAACCCTTCCTTTCGGTTACCTCCCGCATCCCCGAGGCTGGAAACGAATCCATGTCTCGCAGGTCCGGGAACAGGCGCATCCAGAGTCCGGCAATGGCGACGCTCGCAAGGCCGCCCACGACCACTGCCGGCTTGAGCCCCCACCAGGCCGCCGTCAGGCCCGACTCGAACTCGCCCAGTTCATTGGATGCGCCGATGAACACCGCATTGACCGCGCTGACCCGTCCGCGAATGGCATCCGGTGTCTCGAGCTGCACCAGCAGGTGACGGATGTAGACGCTGACCATGTCGGCGGCTCCCAGCACGGTGAGCGCAAGCAGCGAGACCATGAAGCTTTCGGACAGGCCGAATATGACAGTCGCAAGGCCGAAGAGCGCGACGCCGCCGAACATCAGCGAGCCGACCCGGCGCGTGAACGGCCGCCACGCGAATGCGATCGCAATCAGTGCCGCGCCGACGCCGGGCGCCGCGCGCAGGATGCCAAGCCCGTCCGGCCCGACCTTCAGGATGTCGCTCGCGTAGGCCGGCAGGAGCGCCGTTGCGCCGCCGAACAGCACCGCAAACAAATCGAGCGACACCGCACCCAGGATGACTTTCCGCCGCCAGACGAAGCGCAGTCCTTCGAGCAGCGTGTGCCAGCTGTCCGGCTCGGTCTGCGGTGCGGGTGGCGGCACGCGTACGCCAGACATCAGCACGACGGCAATGGCGAGCAGTACGGCGACGCTGCCATAGACGTAGTCCGGTCCCAGCAGGTAGACGAGTCCGCCGATTGCGGGACCCGCGATGGTCGATACCTGCCAGGTGCTCGAATTGACGGCGACGGCGCGACTGAACTGCTCGAGCGGTACGAGATTCGGCAGCAGCGCCTGGCCCGCCGGCATCGAGAACGCGCGCGCGACGCCGAACAGCACCATCACGGCGAATACCGGCCACACGACGGTTAGCCCGGAGAATGTGAATGCGAGCAGCAGCAGGGCGCACAGGAATTCGAGCGAATAACAGGCCGTCAGGATGCGTGCGCGATTGCTTCCTGTCGGCGACCTGCCCCGCCGGCAGCACCAGGAGAACGAATGGCAGGAACTGTGAAAGCCCGATCAGGCCGAGGTCGAGCGGGTCGCGCGTGATGGCATAGATCTGCCAGCCGACCGCGACGGTCTGCATCTGCACGGCGATCGATACCGCAAGCCGCGCCGTGAGGAAGCGCGCGAAATCCCGGGTGGGCCAGCAGGTTGCCCAGGCGTTGCCCATCGCTGCCCCATGCTGGCATGCGGCGCGATCAGCGTCCGATCAGCAGGCGCAACATGCGCCTGAGCGGCTCGGCGGCGCCCCACAGAAGCTGGTCGCCGACCGTGAATGCCGTGAGGTAATCCGCGCCCATCGCGAGATGGCGGATGCGGCCCACGGCGATATCGAGCGTACCCGTCACCGCGGCGGGCGTCAGGCGCGCAAGTGTCGCTTCACGCTCATTCGGCACGATGCGAACCCAGGGGTGGGCGGCAGCGATTGTTTTTTCCAATTCGTCGAGCGGTATCGCTTTCCGGAGCTTGATGGTCACGGCCTGGCTGTGGCAGCGCATCGCGCCGATACGCACGCAGAGCCCGTCGATCGGCACGGGAGCGCCCGACAAGCCCAGGATCTTGTTGCCCTCGGCGCCGGCCTTGAGTTCCTCGCGGCTGTATCCGTTGCCGAGGTCGCGATCCACCCAGGGCAGCAGGCTGCCCGCCAACGGATGGCCGAGATGTTCGACTGGCAACGCAGCGTCTTTTTGCGCCGCCGCCGCGCGACGATCGATATCGAGGATTGCGCTCGCCGGGTCGTCCAGCAATTTTGCGGCCGCGCCGTGCACGCGACCCATCTGCTGCAGGAGCTCACGCATCTGCTTCGCGCCGGCACCCGAGGCCGCCTGGTAGGTCATCGTCGTCATCCATTCGACGAGACCTGCGCGGAACAGGCCGCCAAACGCCATCAGCATCAGGCTCACCGTGCAGTTGCCACCGATCCAGTCACGCGCGCCCGCCACGAGCGCCTTGTCGATCACCTGACGATTGACCGGATCGAGGATGATCACCGCGGAGTCTTTCATGCGAAGCGTCGAAGCCGCGTCGATCCAGTGGCCATTCCAGCCCGAGGCGCGCAGCTTCGGATGCATCGCAGCGGTGTAGTCGCCGCCCTGGCAGGAAACCAGGATCTCGCAGCCGGCGAGCGCGGCAAGATCATTCGCGTCGCCGATCTTGCCTGCCGCGCGGCCGATATCAGGCGCCGCGGCGTCCGCCTGCGTCGTCGAAAAAAATCCTGGTTCGATCAGCGCGAAATCGCCCTCGGCACGCATTCGCTCGACCAGCACGGAACCGACCATGCCACGCCAACCGATCAAGCCAACCCGTCGCATCGTCATTGCCGGCCGCTCAGCGGCTCGGCACGAGGCCCGCAGGAACGAGCGCGAGCAGGCGTTCGTCGGAAATCACGGTCTTGGCCGCCTCGATGTCCGGTGCAAAGTGGCGGTCGTGGTCGTAGAACGCAACTTTCTTGCGCAGCAGCGCGTGGGCAGATTCGAGTGCGGCGCTCGTCTTGAGCGGACGGCGGAAATCGATGCCCTGCGCCGCCGCCAGCAATTCGATAGCGACGATGCCGCGCGTGTTCTCCGCCATCGCGTGCAGCCGGCGCGCCGCAAAGGTAGCCATGCTGACATGGTCCTCCTGGTTGGCCGAGGTCGGCAGGCTGTCGACCGATGCCGGGTGCGCCAGCGACTTGTTCTCGGAGGCGAGTGCCGCCGCTGTCACCTGCGCGATCATGAACCCGGAGTTCAGCCCGCCCTCGCGCACCAGGAATGCCGGTAGCTGGCTCAGGCTGTCGTCGATCAGGAGCGCAATGCGCCGCTCGGCAAGTGCGCCGATCTCTGCGATCGCGAGCGCTAGGTTGTCAGCCGCGAATGCGACCGGCTCGGCATGGAAGTTGCCGCCCGACAGCACCTCGCCTTTTGCGCCGAACACGAGCGGGTTGTCCGAAATGCCATTCGCCTCGGTGCCGAGCACGCGAGCCGCATCCGTGATCTGCTGCAGGCAAGCGCCGGTAACCTGCGGCTGGCAGCGCAATGAATAAGGATCCTGCACGCGATCGCAATTCTCGTGCGAATGGCCGATCGTGCTTTCACCCAGCACCGCGCGGTAGGCGCCGGCGGCGGCAATCTGCGCAGGCTGGCCGCGAGCTTCGTGGATACGCGCGTCGTAGGGAACGCGGCTGCCGAGCGCCGCATCCACCGACATCGCGCCGCTCACGATCGAGCCAGCGAGCAGGTCCTCCGCTGCGAACAGCGCTTCGAGCGCGAGCGCTGTCGATACCTGCGTGCCGTTCAGGAGCGCGAGCCCTTCCTTGGGACCCAGCACCACGGGCTCGATGCCCGCGTTCTTCAGCGCCTTTGCGCTATCCATTCCCTTGCCGCCGACGCGCACGCGGCCCTCGCCGATCAGCGCGAGAGACAGATGCGCAAGCGGCGCCAGGTCGCCCGAGGCGCCGACCGAGCCCTGGCCTGGAACGAGCGGATGGATGCCAGCATTGACGAGCTGCAACAGGCGCTCGATCACGAGTGGGCGCACGCCGGAGTAGCCGCGCGCAAGGCTTGCCGCCTTCAGCACCAGCACCAGCCGCACGGTTGAATCGGCCAAGGGCGCTCCGACGCCCGCCGCATGAGACCTCAGCAGATAGAGTTGCAGCTTCGCAAGTTCGCCGTCAGAAACACGGGTCCTGGCGTGCTTGCCGAATCCGGTATTGATGCCGTACAGGGCCTCGCCGGCAGCCAAGCGCTTGCCGACCGCGGCGAGCGACTGCTCGACGCCCTTGCGCCAGCCTTCGGCCAAGGCCACGGGATCGCTGCCGCGCGCCAGGCGCCGAAGCTCCGCGAGCGTGATCGATCCCGGTTTCAGCCTGATTGCAGTCATCTCATTCGACCGATGGCAGGTCGAGACCCTGCTCGCGCGCGCAGGCGATCGCGCGTTCGTAGCCCGCATCGGCGTGGCGCATGACACCGCTGCCCGGATCATTCCGGAGCACGCGCGCAATGCGTGCAGCAGCAGCCTGCGTACCGTCGCAGACAATCACGAGCCCGGCGTGCTGCGAGAAACCCATGCCGACGCCGCCGCCGTGATGAATCGAAACCCAGGTTGCGCCACCCGCCGTGCTCAGGAGCGCATTCAGGAAGGCCCAGTCCGAGACCGCGTCCGAGCCGTCCTTCATCGCCTCGGTCTCGCGGTTGGGACTCGCAACGGAACCCGAGTCCAGGTGATCGCGGCCGATCACGACGGGCGCGGCGAGTTCTCCGTTCGCGACCATTTCGTTGAACGCCAGCCCGAGCCGCGCGCGATCCTTGAGCCCCACCCAGCAGATGCGTGCCGGCAGGCCCTGGAACTTGATGCGCTCGCGCGCCATGTCGAGCCAGCGATGCAGGTGCGCATTGTCCGGGATCAGTTCCTTCACCTTCGCATCCGTACGATAGATGTCCTCGGGATCGCCGGAGAGCGCGACCCAGCGGAAGGGCCCGATGCCCTCGCAGAACAAGGGCCTCACGTAGGCGGGCACGAAGCCGGGAAAATCAAAGGCGTTCTTCAGCCCTTCATCGAGCGCTACCTGGCGAATGTTGTTGCCGTAGTCGAAGACGATCGCGCCCTTCGCTTTCAGGTCCAGCATCGCCTGGACGTGGACTTTCATCGAGGCGCGCGCCTCGCGCTCGACGAGCGCAAGATCTTTCTGGCGCGCTTCCGCCGCTCGCGCCATGGTCCAGCCGCGCGGCAAGTATCCGTTTCGCGGATCATGGGCGGATGTCTGGTCGGTCACGACGTCCGGCACGACACCGCGCGTAACCAGCGCCGGGCAGACATCGGCGGCATTGCCGAGGAGCCCTACCGAGAGCGCGCGCTTTGCGCTTCGCGCCTCGTTGATGAGTGCGAGCGCTTCGTCGAGCGAGCTCGCCTTCCTGTCCACATAACCCGTGCGCAGCCGGAAATCGATGCGCGATTCATCGCATTCGACCGCCAACATCGAGAATCCCGCCATGGTGGCGGCAAGCGGCTGCGCGCCGCCCATGCCGCCGAGCCCCGCAGTCAGGATCCAGCGCCCGGCGGCATCGCCGCCAAAATGTTCGCGCGCGCAGGCACCGAAGGTCTCGTAAGTGCCTTGCACGATGCCCTGCGAGCCGATATAGATCCACGAGCCCGCGGTCATCTGGCCGAACATCATCAGGCCCTTGCGGTCGAGCTCGTGAAAATGCTCCCAGGTCGCCCAGTGCGGAACGAGATTCGAGTTTGCGATCAGCACGCGCGGCGCATCCACATGCGTCTTGAACACGCCGACCGGCTTGCCGGACTGAACGAGCAGGGACTCGTCGTCCTTCAGGCGCTTCAGCACGTCGAGGATGCGGTCGAAGGCCTCCCAGTTGCGGGCCGCCTTGCCGATGCCGCCATAGACGACCAACTGGTCGGGATGCTCGGCGACTTCCGGGTCCAGGTTGTTCTGGATCATCCGGAATGGCGCCTCGGTCAGCCAGCTGCCGCAGGAGAGCATGTTGCCGCGCGGCGCGCGCACGACCCGGGGACCTGCTACAGGTCTTGGCTTGGCATTCATGGCCTCGGAGATTACGCCAGCCGCCACTCAAAATGCAGCTTTGGCATAATGCCCGCGCACCCCTCCGCGAACGCACGGTTCCCATGCCGCGCCAGGAGAACCCCATGAAGACTGCGTGCCTGATCTGCGCCTTGATGCTGATGGCCGGCTGTGCCGACTTGTGGGGCGGCGCCGGCAGACAGGGTGTGTCCAGCAGCCTGGTCGACTACCTCTATCCGGAGGGCGAGGTGCCGCCACGCCAGGATGGCGTGGTGCCGAATCTCAGGCTACCACTGCACGTCGGGCTCGCCTTCGTGCCGTCGCGGAGCGGCAGCGACCAGGTGCTGACCGAAGCCTATCGCATCGACCTGCTGAATCGGGTCAAGGCCGCTTTCGCCGGGCGCGACTACATGCGCGAGATCACCGTGATCCCGGATGCCTACATGCGCACAGGCCGCGGCTTCGCCGCGCTCGAGCAGACCGCGCGACTTTACGACATCGACGTGATGGCGCTCGTGTCCTACGACCAGGTCGCCCACAGCGACGAGACCAAGGCTTCATTCCTGTACTGGACCATCGTCGGCGCCTACATGATCAAGGGCAACAAGAACGAGGTGCAGACATTCGTCGATACCGCCGTGTTCGACGTGCCGACGCGGAAGCTCCTGTTCCGCGCACCGGGTGTCAACACGATCACGAGCTCCTCGACACTCGTGGACGTCGAGCGCGACACGCGCAAGGCACGCGAGGGCAGCTTCGAGAAAGCAATGGCCGACATGACGGTCAGCCTCGACAAGGAACTCGGCGCGTTCAAGGAACGCATCAAGAACGACAGCAGCGTGAAGGTCACGCGTGCGGGCGACCAGGGCGGCGGCGGATCCAGCGACCTCGCGTGGCTCGCGATGCTCCTGCTGATTGCCGGAATTTCACGCTACGGCGCTAGCGCAGGTCGAGCGGCGTGAGCTGACCGTCTTTCATGATACCCAGACGAATCGGCCGCGGCGCACCTGTCGGCGGCACGGTGACCTCGACCCAGAGCGTCTCGCCGGCCAGGCGGCGTGACGGATCCTGGACATGCCCGGGAATGAAGTACGCGAGCGGATCACCAAGCTGCCAGCACTGCGCCTCGCCACAGCGGCGGCTGGTGATCCAGTGCCGACCATCGTCGCCCTCGATGGCGACCAGGCGCCCACCCTGCACTTCCAGCCGACCCATGAACATCACCGGGCCGTCCGCTATTCCTGGCTTGTCTGTGATTTCGCTTCGCTTCGCATCCACCAGCGCGGCGATGCTCACGTAGCGGCCGCGGATCGGCAGGTCGGGATCGTAGGGCGCAGTCTCGACCCACACGCGCGGGTAGTTCGCGCGATCGTAGACGAATTTCACGCCGACACTCGCGACCAGCATCAGCTGCGCGATGCCGACCAGCAATCCCCTCATCGAGGGCGTTCATGTCCGGCCCCCTGCCGATGCGTCCGATCAGCCGCCGTCGCGCGCGTTCGAGCAGCCAGCCGCCGCCGATGAAGATCACGCCGATGCCGATGAGCCCCAGGGCCCGCCCGAGCTTGTCGAATACGCTCGAGAAATAGAATCCGAAGACCGCGAGCGCGAAACCAAGTACGCCGACGTTGACGGCAAGGCGCTGCCGATCCTTCAGGCCCCACAAAACGAAGGCGGCCGAGCCGATTGCGAACAACCCGTACAGTGCGATCTCACCCGCATCGCGCTGAAAATCAATCTGCGTGACAAGCAGCGCCCAGGCCAGCGCGACCAGCAGGTATACCGCCTCACGGCCACGCAGCACGTAGGCCAGCGCGAATGGCAGTACGATCGCCAGTGCCCAGGCCGTTACAAATGCGGCCGTACCCAGTTGCGCGAGACTCTCTCCATCCGCACGTCCATCGAGCAATGGCGTGGAAGCGAGCATCATGGCAGTCGGAATCAGCGCAATTGCACCGAGCCAGGTGAGCGCGCGCCGCCAGTTCGCGGCCGCCAGTCGGCGAGCGTGCCGCCAAGTAGCTGCAGGCCAGCAGGAATATTCCGACCGCAGCCGGCGTCATGCCGCGCCAGAACATGTCCCGGCGGCTGCGCTTCCATCCATTCGCCCCACAGCCAGGCGGGCGCCAGCACCGCCAGCCACAGCACCTGCGGCCACTGCCGCAGCAGCAGCACGCCGACCGCCGCGCCGAACGACCAGAGCATCAAGCGCACCCGGCCAGTGCTCGGCCATGTGGAATATCTGCCCGGCGAGATAGATGCCGGCACCGAGCGCCGCCGGTGCCGACCGCGTGCAACGTCGCCGACAGCCCGGCGCTCGAGCGCGCGGCAAATGCGCCACCCACGTGCAGCACCGCGATCATCGCGAGCACGAGCGAGAAACGCCCGGCGGGCGACAAGCTCGTCCCAGTGCGCGGCGACGAATAGCAGCACGCCCGCAATCAGGAGCAGGCCGCCGAAGGCGAATACGATCAGCGCCAGGCGGCCCCTGCCCGCACTCGCCACCGTGCTCGGCCTCCCAGGCGCGGATGCGCTCGGCTGCGGCGGCATCCACGACTCCGGCACCCGTCCAGCGCTCCAGCACCGCCTGCCAGAATTCGCTCACGCCGAAGTGCCTGCGCTCGACCGCGTCGTAGTGGTCGATGATCTGGCGCACGTACTGGCGCTTGCTCAGGTAGCTGCCCGGGAAGAAGCTGCGCTTGAAGCCGTAGATGATGATGGACTTCAGGTCGTGGCGGTCGAGGCCGAGGTGCTTGACGGCGAGCGACAGCTCGTTGGTCACCGTCGTGTTGCTCATCAGGCGGTTGTCGGTGCAGAGCGTGGTCGAGAGCCGCTGTGCGCGCAGCTTGCGGAAGGTGTGGTCGTCCAGGCGCTTCAGGTGCGGGTTGGTCTGCAGGTTGCTGGTCAGGCAGACCTCGAGCGTGATGCGCCGGTCGGCGATGTAGTTGCCGAGCCTGTCGACGTAATGCTCGCGGTCCTCGATCTCCGGGTCGCGGATCTGGTCGGCCTCGAGCAGGTAGGTGCCGTGGCCGATGCGATCCGCGTGCAGGTCGGTGATCGCCTGGAAGATCGACTCCGGGCCATAGGCCTCGCCCGCGTGCACCGTGCGCTTCAGGAAGTGCTTGTGCGCGTAGCTCGAAAGCCTCGCTTGTGCGCGCTCGCCGGATAGCCCGACTCCTCGCCCGCGAGGTCGAAACCGACCACCTGGCAGCCGAGCGTGTCGCGCGCGAGCACCGCGGCGCGCGCAAGATCGAGCGAGGCCATCGCGAACAGGTTCTTGGGCCGCGTGTAGGGATGCGCCGCGAGCAGCGTGTCGTAGTAGCTGGCTGAATCCGCCGCCGAACATGCGCAGCGCGCAGCAGATGATGCCGTACTCGAAGGGCGGCTCGCGTGCCCGCGGCAATCGCCGCGCTGGCGGTTGAAGGCATCGCGCGCGCGGCGCAGGCCGCGGTCCACCGCCGCGATCACCTGCACCGCGTCGAGGCCCGGGCGCACGTGGAGCTGCGGCGCGAAGCGCACCTCGAGGTAGCGCACGCCCTCCGCCTGGTTGTCCTCGGCGAGTTCCGCGGCGATGCGCTCGAGCGCCTCGGCGTCTGCATCACCGCGACCGTGTACTTGAAGCCCTTCAGGTAGTCGCCGAGGCTGGTCGTAGCGCTCCTTATATACGGTCTCCCGCAGGCCGCCCTCGGTGTAGCTCGGCAGTTCCACCTGTGCTGCGCGCGCGAGCTCGATCAGCGTCGGAATGCGCAGCGAACCGTCGAGGTGCACGTGCAGGTCGGTCTTCGGCAAGCGCGGCGAGAAAGTCGTGCGTGATCGGTCCGGCACGGGCTCCTGGCACGGACACGCAGCATAACGCGGCGGCGGGGCCTTCCGGTAAGCTCCGCCGCGTGGCCATCATCGATACGCAGCGGCTGGACCCGGGTGATCCGCAATGCAACGCGTCGCGAGCTGGCGGCCGGCAACGCGCCTACGGGCTTGATTCCGCAGGGCGCGGTCGCGCCTCGCGGCGACCGCATCGCCTGGGTCGGTCGCGAACGCTGAACTCCCGGGCAGCTGTCCGCAGGACTGCCGGTCACCGATGCGCGCGGCGCGCTCGTGACCCCGGGACTCGATCGACTGCCACACGCACCTCGTGTGGGCCGGCTCGCGCTACCAGGAATTCGAGCAGCGCCTCGCCGGGCGCGAGCTACGAGGATATCGCCAGGGCCGGCGGCGGCATCGCCTCGACCGTGACCGCGACCCGCGCCGCGAGCGAGGCCGAACTGCTGACGCTCGCCATGAGCGCGCCGCGCAGCTCGTCGCCGAGGGCGTGACCACGATCGAGATCAAGTCCGGCTACGGGCTCGACCTCGACAATGAACTGAAGATCCTGCGCGTCGCGCGCGCGGTCGGCGAGCGGCTGTCCGTCAACGTACGCACGACGCTGCTCGCCGCCCACGCCCTGCCGCCCGAGTTCAAGGCCGCAGCGACGACTATATAAAGTGTGTCTGCGACGAGATCCTGCCGGCGGCGGCGAGGCCGAAGGCTCGCCGACGCCGTGGACGCCTTCTGCGAGACCATCGGCTTCACGCCCGCGCAGGTCGAACGCGTGTTCACGAAGGCGCAGCGAACTCGGGCTCGCCGTCAAGCTGCACGCCGAGCAGCTCTCGAACCAGCAGGGCGCCGCACTCGCCGCGCGCTACAAGGCACTCTCCGCCGATCATCTCGAGCACCTCGATGAGGACGGCGTGCATGCGATGGCGACCGCCGGCACCGTCGCCGTGCTGCTGCCGGCGGCGTTCTATTACCTGCGCGAGACGCAACTGCCGCCGATCGAACTGCTGCGCGTGCACCGCGTGCCGATCGCGATCGCAAGCGACCTCAACCCCGGCAGCGCGCCGATCGCTTCGCTGCTGCTCAACATGAACCTGGCCTGCACGCAGTTCCGGCTCACGCCCGAGGAAGCGCTTGCTCGGCGTCACCCGCCACGCCGCGCGACCGCGCTCGGGCTCGGCGCAAACACGGCACGATCGAGCCCGGAAAGAGCTGCCGACCTCGTGCATCTGGAACGCACGAGCATCCCGCCGAGCTCGCCGCGCAGTTCGGCATGCGTGCGGCCGGTCACCATACTGCGTGGCGGCAAGGTCCTCGTGATCACGCTCGAACAACTCAACAAGCGCGGCACCGGCAAGACCATCGCGATGTTCCGCTGCACGCAGATGCTGCTCTACGCCAAGGACGGCCGCGGTGAAGGAGACACTCAGCGAATCGCGCTGGAGCGAGCTCGCGCGAGCGACTCCGCATCGCCAAGCCCGCTGGTGGCATTCCGCTGGCTCGAAGCGCACTACGAAGAGCGCGGCGCGCAAATACCACACGGCGCACCACATCAATGAGTGCCTCGCGCATCCTCGCCCGTGCCGGCACCCCGAGAGCATCGAATCCGCTGGTCGAGTATGCGCTGTGGTTCCACGACGCCATCTACAACACGTTTTCACGAAGAACGAGGAACGCAGCGCCGACGGCCGCAGAGCGCGTACTCGAGCAATCCGGCGCGCCGGCTCGCAGACATGCGACGCCGTGCGCGCACTGATCACTCGCGACCCGCCACGGCGTGCAGCCGAGCGACCTGGCGCAGCAGCTGCTGGTGGACGTGGACCTCGCGATCCTCGGCGCCGACGCCGACCGATACGCGCGAGTTCGAGCTGCAGGTCCGCGCCGAATACTGGTGGGTTCCAACCGCGCTCTATCGCAGGCAACGGCTCGCCATCCTGCGCACCTTCATCATGCGCCAGTCCGTCTACGCCACCCACGAGTTCCGCGAGCGCTACGAACGCCAGGCCCGCAACAACATCTCCTGGGCCATGGAGCAGCTCGACTTCGGCGTCGCGACCTTCCGCTGGACCGCGCGCTTCTGAGCATGCGCCGCGTCGCATTCCTGACTCTCAGCGATCCGACAGGCTTCGTCATCGACGACGATCTTGCACATCGCGCCGCTCGCACGGCGCGGCTGGCAGGTCGAAAACCTGCCCTGGGACCGCCCCGGCGTTGACTGGAAACGCTACGACCGCGTGGTACTGCGCTCGACCTGGGATTACCAGCACCATCAGGAGAAGTTTCTCGCGACCCTTGCCGCGATCGAGGCGGCGGGCGTGCCGCTCGACAACAGCCTCAGGATCGTGCGCTGGAACATGCACAAGACCTATCTGCGCGATCTCAAGGATCGCGGCGTCGCGACCGTGCCGACGCTCTGGCGCGAAGGCCTCGCGTCCGGCGAATTGCTGCCGCTCTTCGATGAACTCGCGAGCGACGAGGCCGTCATCAAGCCGGTGACCAGCGGCAATGCCGAGGGCGCTTTTCAGCTCAACCGCGAGCGTGTAAAGGCGCAGGCCGCGGAGATAGAGAAGTATCTATGCGGGCAGGCCACTGATGATGCAGCCGTTCGAGCGCGGCATCCTCGCCGAGGGCGAGTTCTCGCTGATCTATTTCAACGGCGAACTCAGCCATAGCATCCTGAAGGTTCCGAAGCGCGGGGATTTTCGCGTGCAGGAGGAACATGGCGCCGACATCCTGGCCGTGACCCCGGAACCCGCGCTGATTACGGCAGGCAACACCGCGATTGCCGCAATCGGAGAGCGCTTGCTCTACGCACGCGCCGACCTCGTGCGTCACGACGCCGGATTCCGCTCATGGAACTCGAGCTAGTCGAGCCCGCGATCTATCTGCGCATGGATCCCGGAGCACCCGACCGCTTCGCCGATGCCGTCGCCGGGGAATTCGCCTAAGCGCGATCGAGCGGACTCTTGACGCCCCGCCCTCCCCGGTTCAACACGTGCGTGTAGATCATCGTCGTCTTCACGTCCGAGTGGCCCAGCAGCTCCTGCACAGTGCGGATGTCGTAGCCGTCTTCCAGAAGATGGGTGGCGAAGCAGTGGCGGAAAGTGTGGCAGCCTGCCGGTTTCGTGATGCCGGCCGCATGCACGGCAGTGGCAACCGCGCGCTGCATTGTTTGCGGATAGAGGTGGTGCCGGACGAAATCCCGCGTATAGCGGTCGCGGCAAAAGGTCCGCGACGGAAAAACGTACTGCCATCCCCAAGTAATCGGCGCGTGCGGATACTTACGCGCCAAAGCGTAGGGCAATGAAACCCCTGGCTTGCCGGCCTGTCTATCAGCGTCAAACATGCCTTTGACTTTCGCTATGTGCTGTTGGAGCGCAGGAACAAGCGCTTGTGGCAGCACGGTCACGCGATCCTTGGATCCCTTGCCGTCCCGCACCAGAATTTCACAGCGGCTCAGGTCAATGTCCTTGATTCGAGTCTGCAGACACTCCAGCACTCGCATGCCCGAGCCATAGAGCAGATTCGCAATTAACCAGGGCGTGCCGGAGAGAAAACCGAGAACACATTGCACCTCATCGCGCGACAAGACGACCGGCAAATGAGTCGAGGGCTTGGCACGGACGACCGACTCAAGCCATGGCAGCTTGATCTCAAGCACCGCGCGATACAGGAAGAGAATTGCGGCCAACGCTTGATTCTGCGTGCTCGCGGAGACTTTGGCGTCAACCGCAAGATGCGTCAGGAAGGCCTCGAGTTCCGGTGCGCCCAGGTCGCGGGGGTGCTGCATCCGATAGAAGCGAATGTATCGGCGTATCCAGAAGACATAAGCCTGCTCCGTGCGCAGGCTGTAGTGACGGGCGCGGATCCGGTCCCTGACGACATCAAGTAGTTGAGCTTGCTTGGCTTCCATGCCGTTGTGTGCCGCAGCATGTGGATTCTGGGCCGCAAAGCGAGTAGACCACCTTCCGAAGGCGGCTCAACGGTGTTATACGGTCACAAATGACGCATTATTCCACTGCATTTAGTCCCCCTAATTGTAGTTAGAGGGCTCTGTCGCAAAATGGCCGCGCGTAAGTTGATGCTTGTCCTTTACGCCATCGGAACCGTGGCGACAGCAACTTTGTCAATTGCCTATTTCGTCGGAAATGCACATGACCCATTTCAGCCCAGCTTGACTCATGCAGCTTGGAGCTGTGTGCCGATGGTTACGCTGCTGCTCACAGCCCTATTCGTGCAGCAACGCTCAGCCATCGTGTTATGGCACGTGCTATTCGTTGTAATCGGTGCTGCGGCCAGCCTCTATTTCGCTTTGATCCTCCACATGTTTCCAGAGAGCGCTATCGTTGCTTCGACCATTCACCTCGCGATTGTCCTTTCTGGTGCTCCAATCATCGCCCGTACGTTAGTGCGTCAGAATCAAGAACGTGGAGCCCTCTAACTATGCGATGCAGCGTTCGGCGCTTGTCGTCACGCCGCTTGCAAAGAAAGCAAGCGGCATCCATAGGTTGCAGTTGGCAAGCGGCGCGCCGACCGCGCGCCGCCGCTGATCGCGAGCGTTAGGCAACCATGAAGCGCCTTGTGATCTTCGCCGGATTGGCTTCTTTGGCGTGCGGTTGCACTCAGAAGGCCACCTTTAGGCTCGATCCGGATCAGTTACCGCTGCCGTCACCGGCAATTACTGATTGCGCTACCGACTTTCGAGAACGTGGACGACCCACCGAGAAGCCGGTCGAGTCCGCAGATGTGGCTGACTTGCGCACCGCTCTAGACATTGACCTTAGAGCTTCCACAGGTGGTCTCGATCAGCTACAAGCCCTGGAGCCACTTTGCTTTTATGTCGTTCCGGAGGGACGAATATTGATGCGCGATGGTCGCGGACTCGAGTACTACTTCCACAAGGTTCCCAAATGGGACGTAGAAAGAGTCGACATCACCACGCGACCGAACTGATGCGCCTAGGTTGCCTAACTATGCGTTGGAGCGGTCCGTGACGGGCTGGAGCGAGCGCGCCGCAGGCGCGCGGAGAGATTGTGCGCCTGCGGCGCGCTGGTTGCGCCTCGCGCGGCCCGCTCAACGCGGACGTTAGACCACATCATGATTCGCTCGATTTTGGTCGTCGCTGCGATTTGTGGATATTCGGCTCTGGCACAGGCCGGTGGATCGTTTGAAGCGGTGCGTGTTCTCAGCATCTCGATCTCTGACGAAACCGACTATGTGTTGGTTGTTGCTCCACAGCCCAACGCAATGGATGAACGCTATCCAGATCCCTACTTCCGGCAATGCAAGAGATTCGAGGTTCATGGGGCATTTTTGCGGTTGAAGGGCGCCTGGTTGTGGACCCATACAAGTCTCACCCGACGTGCGCACATTGATGCTCTCGCCTATCTGAGTGCCGCCCAGCGTATAGGGAACATCATAAAGTTCGGTTGGGTGGGCAACGGCTTCGTTGCCATTGACGAAAAAGACCCGTGTGTTGTGAAAAGTCGAGCTCTGGAAATAATCGTCGATCGCGGGAACACAATGGTGATGTCGTACCATGATGTGGTCTAACTATGCGTTGGAGCGGCCCGTGAAAAGTTTGGTGGCGGGCGCCGCGGGCGCCCGGACAATTGTAGCGCCCGCGGCGCCTGGCTCGGCTCTGCCGCGGCCCGCTCAACGCGGACGTTAGGCGTCACATGAACCACACGCATGGAGCATTTTTTGTTGCATTACTTGCCGTCGCCGCAATATCACTCTCCGGCCAAGCTAATGCATCGACTCCAGCCCAAGACTTTCTAGATGACGTTTTGCTGAAACAGGCAAGTGACGAAATTGGTTCAATGAATGCCGATCAGTTAGATACCTTCATAGAATATCTATCGGCCTGCTCATCGTCCGCCAGCTCGCCTAACAAAGAGTTTCAATGCGATTTGTCAAAGACACGCGCCGAGATTAAGAACCCACAGGCACGAGCTCTCAGGAAATTGATGGGTACTGTGTACATTCACGACCGCATGATTGCGACACAGTGGGATAGCGCTAACGCAGACGAACGTGGAAGGCTTGGACGTTTCATTGAGCGTAGTGTCGATATTTATCGAATGCTTGGTAGCGCGGCATCGCTTCGCTACTTGCTATTAGAGCGTCCCGCGCAATGAGCTATGTGACGCCTAACAATGCGATGCAGCGTTCGGCGCTTGTCGTCACGCCGCTTGCAGGAACTGCAAGCGGTTCCCAAAGGTTTCGGTCAGCAAGCGGCGCGCCGACTGCGCGCCGCCGCTGATCGCGAGCGTTAGACATCGCTATGACGAGACTCGCTGTTCGACTGTTCGCGCTATCAGCAATCACCGCAACGGTCGCGTTCGCGGCGGGAAACGCCACATCAAAGCAATCCCTCATTCACGTCGTTAATGGCGTTAACCGTATCGACTTCAGCGGGGACGGTGTTGAGGATCTTGTAGTTCTTGGATACAGGGAGAACTATAACGCGCACAGTTTCGATGTTGCGTCGTTCTACATTCAGGTGGCAGTGGCGGGTGGCGGCCTTGGGGAGTGGCATATCGTGCCGATATTCGCCAACGATCGTGAGCAGCTCGAAATTACGGTCTCGGGTGGCGCTGATTGCTTGCTACACGACTTCCGATTGATCGCCGGCTCCGCCAGTAGCCCCGCAACGCTCATCCTCGCCGATCGAGACATTGGGGAGAGCTACGCTGATTCACGACCAGTGACTTTTACTTACTTTTCGCTGGTGGAGAATCGGGAGGGCCTACCTGGCCTCCCTGTCTATCGCTTCGCCAAACAGCGAGATATTACGTCAAAGGTATCTTACTGTGATGTTGGAGATGCTTTTGCGAAGGAACTTGGAATCGAGGGGCGACGCACATGAATGCGCAGCGATGTCTAACTAGGCGATGCAGCGTTCGGCGCTTGTCGTCACACCGCTTGCAACCAGGGCAAGCGGCGCGCCGACTGCGCGCCGCCGCTGATCGCGAGCGTTAGGCAACACATGAACACGGTGCGGCGACTATCCAAATGGGCAAGGCTCTTTCCCATCGTAGGCGCAGCGCTAATGTCACACGTTGTCCTCGCCGGCCCTACGTCACTAGATAAGGCCATGGCGGAGTGGGCGGAAACATCCGCGGCGCCCGCCTACAGCTACGCTTTAACTGACCTCAACGACGACTCCGTTCCCGATGCAGTAGTGCTGCTCCGAGACCTTAGGTACTGTGGTAGCGGCGGTTGCAAAATGGTCGTGCTACTTGGGACCCCAGACGCCTTCCGATACGTCTCAGGCAGCACCATCACGAGGGAACCCATTGCAGTGTTGGCGGAGACCTGCCACGGCTGGCGCACACTTGCCGTTTCGATCTCCGGTGGTGGCGCAATTCCTGGACAAATGTTACTGCGCTTTGATGGCAAGTCGTATCCTCTCAATCCGTCCATGCAGCCTCGCGCGACACCCGAAGATCTACGATTGGCGATTCCACTAGAGCTTCTGAAATGAGTTGCCAGCTGTGTTGCCTAACTAGGCGATGCAGCGTTCGGCGCTTGTCGTCACGCCGCTTGCAGGAAATGAAAGCGGCTCCCACAGGTTTCGGTCAGCAAGCGGCGCGCCGACCGCGCGCCGCCGCTGATCGCGAGCGTTAGGCGCCTCGGATGGCTCGCCAAACTCTCATGTTTCTGTTGTTCGCAATCGCCGGCTGTGCAGCCGTGAAGCCCGTACCGGATGCGGCAAAGGCAGACGATATCATCATCGCCGGTGGTTTCCTCTTCGATTGCGAAAAGCCCTATGCATTCACGCGAAGCTGCTCCCGGTGGAACGGTGGTGCGTACGGAGTTGTGATCGAAGACTTTGACATCAGACTTGCGTTTAGCGAAGACGGTCGAGTTGTGCTCATCGCGGATGCGCACTCGGACCGCCACGCCATCTTCACGAACCCGTTCACATTCAACCTCTCTAGCCTGAGCAAAGCTGTAAATCGAAGCTACTTCCTCGTTCGAAAGGTGCTGGACAACTCTGGCGTAGCTGTGCACCGCGTTCGCGCTATCAAAAACAGTCGAGATGTCGTTTGGGGTTACGTACTTGAGCTAGAAGCAGATGGCTACGGGGCGTTGTCGGTCTATTCGCGGCATTCTGCAGGTGCATCTTGAAATCGCCAATCCACGTCTCGGAACCGGATCGGCGCCTAACAATGCGATGCAGCGTTCGGCGCTTGTCGTCACGCCGCTTGCAGGAACTGCAAGTGGGAATTCAACCGCAGCGCGCGCAAGCGGCGCGCCGACCGCGCGCCGCCGCTGATCGCGAGCGTTAGGCAACCACGATGCGCCACGAAGTTCGCACCACTACATTATCGGTAGTCATCCCCAGCACTTGGTACGAGACGCTTCACGATGAATGTTTAACGTTGCAAGCCGAACAGTCTATTGGCGCTCTACAAATCAGCAGCTACACAAAGGATTCCGACGTCACGGATGAGGACCTCCAGGAATCTGCCGATCGGCACCTCAAGGCCGGCGCCAAGTCCGCGACGGTGAGCATTGGCCCCTATGCTGGGTTCACGATCGCCTATGGCGTTGACGGGCTCTATTGGCGCGAGTGGTATTTGCGACATAAGAACCAGATGCTTTACGTCACCTATAATTGCGAGAACTCCTCACGTGGAAAGGAGGACGCTGTAGTGAAGGAGATCCTGACGAGCCTCAAGCCACTTTGCGTGGTTGCCTAACAATGCGATGCAGCGGTCGTCGCGCGTCGTCACGCCGCTTGCAGGGACAGGAACCGGCGCGGACAGGCGGCGAGCAGCAAGCGGCGCGCCGACTGCGCGCCGCCGCTGATCGCAGACGTTAGCTGCCAATGTTCAAGCTGTCAGTAGTTCTGCCTGTCGCATTGCCTCAATGAAAATGTTACCTGACGGGATCGTTGCCTCACGGGAAATGTTACCTGCGAGCGCGCCTGTCACCATGCTGCCATCACAACTACGGAGGCAGCATGGGTACCAGAATGACGCACGCTGTACGCGGGGAACTCGCCAATGCCATTCGCCGACGTTATGGGTCGGCAACGGGCAAGGAGAAGCGTAGGATTTTGGAGGAGTTTGTTGCTGCGACGGGCTATCACGAGAAATCAGCAATCCGGGTGTTGAATAGGCAACCGGCTCTGAAGTACCGCCAGATACGTCAGCGGCCGTCGCTCTACGACGAGGCCGCACGTGGTGCACTGATCGTGTTATGGGAAGCCTCCGATCGCGTTTGCGGGAAGCGGCTGAAAGCATTGCTGCCCATCCTGTTGCCGGCGTTGGAGCGCAATGGTCACCTGAAGCTCGATGAGACGATCCGTCCCAAAGTCCTGGCAATGAGTGCAGCGACCATCGATCGATTGTTGCGGATGCCGAGGAGTGCTACGCGTTCGAAGAAGCCGCGTCGGGTCGTGCCAGCGCCGCAGCGGCGCATACGGATGCGCACCTTTGCAGATTGGCACGAACCGCCGCCAGGCAGCATGGAAATGGACCTCGTTGCTCATTGCGGGGACGTTAACCGCGGCAGCTATGTTCACAGCCTGGTGCTGACGGATATCGCCAGCGGATGGACCGAGGCGGCTCCGCTCGTGGTCCGAGAGAGCAGCCTCGTGGTAGAGACGCTCGAGCGCCTTCGCGTCAGCTTGCCCTTTGCCCTGCAAGCACTGGACGTAGACAACGGCAGCGAATTTGTAAACGACAGGCTGATCGAATACTGCCTAAGTCACGGAATCGAGCTTACTCGCTCGCGCCCGTACCGCAAAAATGACCAAGCATGGGTAGAGCAAAAAAACGGCGCCGTTGTGCGCAAGATGTTGGGCTACCGACGCTTCGAGGGACTAGCGGCGGCCAGGGCGATCACGCGCCTTTACGGTGCATCTCGCCTCTTCGTGAACTTTTTCCAGCCATCGTTCAAACTTGCTTCCAAGCATCGCGACGGCGCGCGGGTCTCGAAACGCTACCATCCACCGCAGACGCCGTGCGAGCGACTCTTGCAGGCACAGAGCATCCCGACGGCGGCAAAGGATAAGCTGCGCGAGATCGCAGCCGAGCTTGATCCGTTGAAGTTACTCGAAGAGATGCGGGCTGTGCAGGCTTATCTGGCAACCCTGGCCGACGGCGAAACTCCACCTCCCCTTACGTCGGAGGCGCCGGACCTTGGCGCGTTCGTGGCAGGACTCTCGAGTGCATGGCGCGCCGGTGAGATCCGTCCAACCTTCTCAGTTGAAGCGAAACCGCGCTATCTTCGAAGCCTGCAAGGAGTCCCGGCGCAAACGCTGGTCCCGGAGTCCACAGTCGCGCCTCAGCCGGTGACTCCGCCCGCTCCGATCTCAGCGTCTGCGAAAATGCCAGAAGGACGTCAGCTGATCTACGCCGAGCGCGGTCATGCCAGAATCCAGGCGCTGCGCATGGTGTGGCCTATCGTCTGGCGGCGTCTTGAAGGGCTCCCAAACATCAACGCCACACAACTCTTCGAAGAGCTGTGCATCCAGTTCCCCGGTCGATTTACCCGTAAGCAATACAAAACGCTGCTTCGGAGCGTGAACGTCTGGCGGCGAGATGCCCGTGCACGTGGCGTGGTCATCGGCCCCAAAACGTACCGACGCCTCAGCAACAATCCTCGCGGCCGCCGTCCCGACATCTTCAAAGACCACTGGGCAGAGATGCAGCAATGCCTGGAAGCGCAACCGGACCAGACCGCACTGGAACTACTCATCGAGTTCACAGCCCGCTACCCTGGACGATATGGCCTTCGACAACTCTACACGCTGCAGCGGCGAGTGAGAGCGTGGCGGCGCGAGGCCGTGCAGCGGCTAATCTGCGACATGAACAACTTGACGCGAGATGTATCTGCCACCTCGGCACGGAATTAGTAACATCGCTGATGAGGCATCTGGTAACAAAATTACGTGAGGCAACACGACACTGCCGCTTCTCATTGGCTTGGCGTTCTATGTTTACATCGCGTGGGTCGCTCCGGACGTCGAGCCGCGCTCGGTCCGTTATATGGGGTCCCTTGCCGCACTGATGTTTGCGCTTGCCGGCGCGTCCGTTGCATATGCTTGCTTTTGGGGCACAGCACATGGGTTCTCTCCATACCAGATACTTCTTGCTGAATTGCCGCCCGAGAAATTTGGCAATTTTGCCTACGCGGCCCGTACGATGGTCATCCTCGCTGGTCTCTGCAGCGTTCACGCCTTGCTGGCATTCCTACTCGGGCGGAAAGGAGTCGCGGGCAATGGCAGCTAACAACGCGTTGGAGCGTTCCGTGAGAGCTTGGCAGGGGTGCGCCGCGGGCGCTCAGAACATTTTAGCGCCCGCGGCGCTTGGCTCGGCTGTGCCGCGGCCCGCTCAACGCGGGCGTTAGGCATCAACATGGGCTTATCCGACACATTTGCCGTCATTAACGACCTAGGTGTCATGGTTCTAATCGCGTGGCTAGTCGGGACGCTTGTCGTTTATGGCCTGTATTTGCACGACGCGGGGCCGAGCGCAAACCGCCTCGTATCAATTCGACGCAGCCTGATTGCGTCCGCCCTACTTGCGCCAGGCGGAATCGTCGGAGCCCACTTTGCGCTTCCAATGCCGCCCGGATTGGCAGTCCTGCTTTCGCTTGCGGCGGGCAACTATGATCTATTGCCGGCTAATGTCGTTTCAGTCGTACTCGTAGCCGCCGGATTCTGGGTGCTAGACAAGCACGCCCCAATCAAGGCGCCTGTTGATGCCTAACAATGCGTTGGAGCGTTCCGTGAAAGGTTTGGCGGTGTGCGCCGCGGGCGCTCAGAACATTTTAGCGCCCGCGGCGCCTAGTGCGGCTTTGCCGCGGCCCGCTCAACGCGGACGTTAGGTTGCACTCGTGCGCGATTGTCTACTCCCGCCAATCCCAGAACTCGAGCGCGCGATCTCGTCCCTTGATTTAGCTGTTAGCTCCGTCCTTAAGCGAGACACAGTGCGCGCCTCGCAACTAATTGTGGACGCAAACCTTGCGGAAATTCGTGAGTACACAGCGCGTATTGTTGGCAAACTCAGTGTCGACGTTCATCGCCGCACAGCGCTGCCTGCTACGGTGCCAAACGCCGAGCGATTTGAGAATAGGATGCCTGCTGCATCAAAGGAACTTCAGATATTCGTGAGAGATGGCTGGCGTTGTCGCTTTTGTGCGGTACGGGTGATCTCCAGACAGGCACGAAAGCTGCTATGCGACCTCTTTCCGAGAGAGACACGTTGGGAATTGTCAGACGCCGAAAAGCATACTTGCCTTTACGCGATTGCCGCATCGCTCGATCACGTTTTGCCATACAGCCGGGGTGGGGATGACGACGTGACGAATCTGGTGACGGCCTGTTATTGCTGTCAGTTTGGGAGGGGAAACTTTACCCTCAGCGAAGTCGAGCTCAATGATCCGCGGGACCGGCCACCGCAAGTCACAGGGTGGGATGGCCTTTCCAGATTGATCGCGTTCCAGCGAGGTGCAACCTAACTATGCGTTGGAGCGGCGCGTGAAAAGTCTTCAGGAGTGCGAAATGCGTTTTCTTCTGCTGTTGGGAACGGCATTGATGTGTGCAGCCATGGCCAGCGCCTCGCCCTTGCCGGAGTATCCGTTCGTATTCACGACAGGATCGGCTAAGGCTGATGTTCCTCCAGACGTCGTTGAACTTAGCTTTAGCGTTTCGGCACACAATGCCAATGAGGGCGAGGCGCTCAAGGCCGTCCAGCAAGGCGTCCAGCGTGTTTTGGCGATCCTGGCCAATGCGGACGTGAAGGAAGCTGATATTGACGCATCGTCTATTAACAAGTCTGAGCAGCGACACTGGGATGAAGACAAAGACATGTCAGTGCCGGACGGATTCGATGTGACGCGCACCTTCACCGTGACAGTACGTGATCTCGCAAAGTACCCAGTCATGGGCAAGGCGCTCTTGGACCTGTCCGGTACTTCCGATTTCGATCCAACTTTCAACCGAACTGACAGACTCAAGATCGAGTCCGACCTTTTTCAGCGCGCCGCGCAAGATGCCAAAGCTCGAGCTGAGCGAATGGCAGCGAGTTTTGAACGCAAACTCGGCGCCGTTCGAGCCATTGCCCAAATTCCCTTTGGAGACGTATCAAACTGGTTGGGTGTTGGTGGCGACCAGCGCTATTTGTCAGACATCGTAGTGACTGGAAGTCGGAGAAGAGTTACTGAACCGGACAGTCTTCTGGTACCGGCGACCATTTCCATTTCGGCGAAAGTGAATGTTGTTTTTGAAATGCAATAGGGAGATTGCACTCCTTCTAACTAGGCGATGCAGCGTTCAGCACTTGTCGTCGCGCCGCTTGCAGGAACTGCAAGCGGCATCCATCGGTTTCACTTGGCAAGCGGCGCGCCGACTGCGCACCGCCGCTGATCGCGTGCGTTAGATGTCACTCTTGACACGCACTACAGTGTAGTTACACTGTCGGTATGGAGGATCTGCGTTACGAGTGGGACGAGCGCAAGAATCGGGCCAATCAACGTAAGCACGGAGTCGCATTTGAGGAGGCACGCACGGCATTTCTCGACGACAATGCCCGGCGGGTCTCAGACCCAGACCATTCCATTGGCGAAGACCGGTATATCCTTGTTGGGCTGAGCATACGGCTGCGATTACTGGTGGTTTGTCACTGTTATCGGGAGCCGGAGCGCGTCATCAGAATTTTCTCGGCTCGAAAAGCAGACCGTTCGGAACGACGTGACTACGCCAGGTGGCTACCATGAGAAAGCGCTACGATTTTTCCAAGTCGGTGCCCAACCCGTATCTGAGCAAGCCCAAGCGCCAGATCACGATTCGGCTAGACACCGATACGGTGCAGTATTTCAAGAGCCTTTCTGAGCAGTGCGGCATTCCGTATCAGAATCTCATCAACCTGTATTTACGCGATTGCGCAGCTGAAAAGAAGCAGCTCAAGCTCGATTGGGCTTCGTGACATCTAACTATGCGATGTAGCGTTCGGCGCTTGTCGTCACGCCGCTTGCAGGGACTGCAAGCGGTTCCCAGAGGTTGCGTTTGGCAAGCGGCGCGCCGCCGCTGATCGCGGACGTTAGACGTCGCTTAATTAGGCGGTAGAAGACTCAAGAATGAAGGTCCGCTACTACATCGATCCAGAGACGGGCCTGCCGCATATCTATCGTCACGACGTCGCGGAAAATGAGGTTGAGGAAGTCCTAGCGAGCCCCGGCGAGGACCGCGCCGGCAGCGACGGGGCGCGGGTAGCGATAGGCCAAACCTTGACCGGCCGCCTCCTGCGCGTGATCTATGTCCCGGATCCTGAGCCAAAAAGTGTATTCGTCATCACGGCTTACGCTCTCCGCGGCAAACCGGCATTTGCCTATCGGCGCCGCAGGCGCAAAATGGCCCCATGAAACAGAGCAAGTTCCCGCCAGGCTGGGATGAGCAGCGCGTCAGGCGTGTGCTCAGCCACTACGAGTCCCAGAGCGAGGATGAGGCGGTTGCCGAAGATGAGGCCGCTCGGGACGATACCTCAGGGACGATGATGACAGTGCCAACTGAACTGGTCCCTGAAGTGCGCGAACTCATCGCCAAGCACAAGAAGCGCGCGTAGCGAGCGACGTCTAACTATGCGATGCAGCGGTCGTTAGGTGTCTTGTAACCCGTAACGTTATGGGTTACACTCCGAATCGTGATTCGGACATTCCGTCACAAGGGGCTGGCCAAGTTCTTTGCGACGGGGTCGAAGGCCGGGATTCAGGCCGCTCACGCGGAGCCGCTGAGTCTGATCCTGGGCACTCTGAATGCCGCTACCTCTCCCAGTGACATGGGCCTGCCAGGCCTGAAACTTCACCCCTTAAAGGGCGGTCGCAGCGGCACCTGGTCGGTAACGGTTCGCGCCAACTGGCGAATCACTTTTAGGTTTGAAGGCAAGGATGCTGTAGATGTCGATTACGAGGACTATCACTGAGGTTGCCTATGAGGATGCATAACCCTCCCCACCCCGGCGAAATCATCCGCAAGCTCTGTCTCGAGCCGCTGGATCTTTCGGTTACCGATGCTGCCGCTGCTTTGGGCATCAGCCGAAAGACGTTGTCGGCTTTGCTGAACGGTCGTGCCGGCATTAGCCCGGAGATGGCGGTACGGCTGTCGATTGCTTTCGGCACCAGTTCCGAGAGCTGGATGAACCAGCAGATGCAGTACGACCTGTGGCACGCCGAGAAGCGGCGCAAGGTTTTGCGGGTTTCCCGCGTGGCTGCCTGACAAGACACCTAACTATGCGATGCAGCGTTCGGCGCTTGTCGTCACGCCGCTTGCAGGGACTGCGAGCGGATCTCAGGGGTTTCGATAAGCAAGCGGCGCGCCGATGGAGAAGTAGTCCGGGCTGAGCTCCACTGGTACGAAGCCACAGGCATCGGCAAGCGGGAGTTCAAGATCAAGCGCTTCCTCTAGGGAGCACCGAATCATGGCAACACCAGCAAGACAACTCTATATCTGCCTCGACAATTCCGGCTACAAAGCCTCGCTCGAGCGTCGAAAGATCTATATCGCTCTTTCTGACGCCAAGGCCGAGAAGCTGGGACAGCTGCGCATTGTGGACGAGTCCGGAGAGGACTATCTGTATCCGGCCAGTCGCTTCGTCCCCGCAGATCTTCCGCAGTCCGTTCGAAAGGCTGTACTGAAAGCGGCCTAACCATGCGATGCAACGGTCGGCGCTGGTCGCGAGCGTTAGACCTCACTTGCCCAGAGGCCCCCCCCCTATCCAGCCGCACTTGCGATCCTGAGCCCTCATATGCATACTAAATGCATATGGATATCGGGTGGGATTCGAAGAAGGCTGCATCGAATCTCAAGCAGCATGGAGTCAGCTTCGACGAGGCCGCAACAACGTTACTAGATCCGATGGCCAAGGCTCAGGAGGATCCTGATGCTGAAGACGAGCCACGCTGGATTCTCCTTGGCATGAGCGCCAAGCCGCACCTGCTGAGTATCTGCTGCACGTTGCGGGGAGATGATCGCATCCGCCTGATTGCGGCGCGTCCGGCCACGCGCAAAGAGGCCAAAAACTATGCGTAAACAGTACGACTTCTCGAAGGCTCGACGTGCCAAGGATGTGCCCCACCTCGCCCGGCTTCAAGCGGAGGCCAAGGGGAAGACTCGCATTACCATCATGCTCGATAACGATCTGTTGATGACGTTTCGGGCCAAGGCGGAAGCAGAAGGCATTGGATACCAGACCCTCATCAACCAGGCGCTGAGGGGCGTTGCCGGCTCGTCTCCTGTTGATGAGGCGACACTGCGCAGAGTGTTGAGAGAGGAACTCAAAGCCAGCTGACCTGGCGAAGACCAAGTGCGGTCTAACTATGCGATGCAGCGTTCGGCACTTGCATCGCTGTATCCGTGTGGATACACTCGGTATGTGTATCAGATCCAGCGAACCGAGGCCTTCTCCAAGTGGTTGGCTGGGCTGCGGGACGCGAGGGGCACAGCCCGAATCCTGGCACGGCTGGATTCAGTACGACTCGGCAATTTGGGTGACAGTAAAAGCCTCGGTGGCGGGCTTCATCAGATGCGGATATTTGCCGGCCCTGGTTACCGCCTCTACTTCGCGCCGCGCGGGGAGATTGTAATTATCTTGCTGTGTGGTGGTAACAAATCATCCCAACAGCGGGACATTACGCGTGCCAGGCGCCTGCTCGCGGAATTGGAGTGACAACCATGGTCAAGCTGAAAGAATTTGATCCTAGCGTCTACCTCACGAACGACCGGGTGGTCGCGGAATACCTTACCGCTGCGCTCGAGGACCCCAATCCGGATGTATTCCTTGCGGCGGTTGGTAATGTCGCAAAGGCGCGCGGCATGAGCAGCATTGCCGAAGACTCGGGTCTCGGTCGCGAAAGCCTCTACAAGGCGCTGACGCCAGGTGCCAAGCCCCGCTACGATACGGTGCTCAAGGTGTTGCAGAGTCTGGGTGTCAAACTTTCCGTCACTACGGCCTGACCCCGTCAAGGAGGGGGCTCTCATTAGAATGCTTAGCCCATTCCAATCCAGCGCGATCATCAGCATATGAAACAACGCCGATTCAAGCGAGGATCCCCTCATAAGGAAATAAAGATCGAATATGCGCCTACCAGCAAGGTGGAAATGCTTGCGCAAGTCGCAAATGAATTCATGCGGGAGATACTCGATCTGGAGCCAGGGAGTTACGTGATCTCGGATGAATCCAACCTCCGGGATTTCACTGATTTCGGGGCTTCAGATACTCTTCCGCTCTGGAAACGTATCAAGAGGTCCTATGCCATTGACAAGGCTGAAGTCGGATCAGAGCGCCTTGCGGACATTTTCCTGGCGATTGAACGACGCCAGCACTTTCAGTAGTCGCAGCAGATACCAGATTCACACGCATACGCAGATGAGCAGCACCATTCATTACTTCTCTCTCGACATTTTCCAGCGACCTCAAAGCTGGAGAACAGAGAGATGTCAAACACGCACCGATGGATCGATCGCGGACCTGATGGAAGGCCGCTTCGAAAGTACCGGCGCCATTACGGGCCGGGATACCCCGGCGGAACTCCGAAGTGGTGGCGCAAATTGCATATGACGCGCCCAATTCGGCGGGCAAATCGAGCTCTTTGCCACAGCATTGAACGGGGTGAGGATCCCGATCGCCTCGTGTTTCCACTCGGGAGCAGAAAGCCGCATGAGTACTATTGGTAATGAATAGGCACCGTCCCGCCAAGCGCCGCGTGAAGGTTTCGGTTGGCGAATCCTTACACATCGTTCGCGAATTGCAGGAGCTCAGCCAAAACCAACTGGCCAAGCTCACGGGCATTCTCCAGACCACGATCTCGGCGATTGAGAATGGTCGGACTCGCCTTGGTGTCGAGAGAGCCAGGGGTTTGGCCCGGGCATTGAAGTGCCACCCTGCCGTGCTCGTATTCCCTGGCTGGGAATCGGAGGAACAGTAAGCGGCCTAACTATTCGATGCAGCGGTCGGCACTTGCGAGCTCTGCCCTTTTCGGCGACTACGGTCCAGGACATTATTAGCCCTTGGCATACATCGCCGGTAGCATTCCCATGCGCTATGACGAAGTGAAGATTGACGAGGCTGCCCTCGGCTTACTGTATCTAACTTCATTCGAGGACCATGGCCTTCCACGGGCTTGGAAGGGTCATGACTGGGACACGCTTGGCCGTCTTCACGCCCAAGGTTTGATTGAAGATCCGCGCAACCGCAATAAGTCGATCGTATTTACGTCTGAGGGCTATGCTCGAGCCAAGGCCACATGCGACAAGTTGTTTGCAACGAAGAGTGGCAAGTAATTTCATATGAGCTGAGTGGTCGAGGACGTAGGTGACACTTTGGTGCGGAGCGGTCAGTGACAACGTTGAGCGAGCGCGCCTCGCGCGGCCCGCTTAACGCGGGCGCTAAGTGGCCCACACAATGATCCCCCGTCTTAAGGCCTCGCTTTTGCTCGCGTGTCTTGCCCTTCAGGGCTGCCTATTTGCTACTTATCCAGCGCATCCCACGGTTGCTGGTTTCCGCAAGGACCCTGAGCCAAAGGGCGAGGAAGAGACACTACGAGGCGTAGTGACAGGACTATGGAAGCTAGAGCCGGAACAGGCCCTTGCCAGGATGACCAAGTACGAGGGGCACCTCACGCCACAGGAAATATCTGAGTATTCACAGCACTATCTGGTACGAGTGGGCTTTCATTCCGCACCGCCATTTGAGTTCCTTTCTCCTGTTCGGTTATCGAGGGCCGCCGAGCGCGTTGTACTACCAACCGGTTGGTCGCACGATCCTTTTCTAGTATCGACCGATCCAAAGGTAATCAATGTCGGCGATGTGGTCGAGATCCGGTTCAGAAAAGGACGCTATTACAATTTTCTAGTTGCGATTGTCCGCCAGTGCAACGCGCCTCCAGTGGATCGAGAGAGGAAGGAATGGGGAATAGGATGCAAGACCTACCGGAATTTTGACGAGTCGGACTATGCAGGTGAGAATTACTGAGCTCGAGAATGCTGATTAGGGCCACCTAACTATGCGATGCAGCGTTCAGCGCTTGTCGGCACGCCGCTTGCAGGAACTGCAAGCGCGTCCCAGAGGCCTGGGTCAGCAAGCGGCGCGCCAACTGCGCGCCGCCGCTGAATCTGGGCGTTAGGTGGAACTGGCGCAGGCGGCGCGAATGAAAAAGCTAACGAAGTTGGGGATGATCTGGGGAGCAGCAATTGCGGGTCTTGTAGCCATTCCCTTTCTGTTTCCGCTGATCTTCTTTATCTCGGCCGACAATCAGACGTTTGCGGGAGCCACAGCAGCGATTGTCCAATGCCTTTTCTACGAAGCGATAATCATGTGCGGTGGAGCGCTATTCGGAGGTCTGATCGGTAGAGTTGTAAGTCCATTCACGAAGGAAGATAGCCCGAACGACGGCCAGACCTAATATGTCTGCTGAGGTGACGCCGTGATTGCCATCGCTACTGCCCTGAGCGCGCCCGAACACTTCAACCATCTGTGACCGGAGGCGCTTTGGTCAACACGCCTGCGCCAAGGAGATTCCCGTGAGCGATCCGACAAGCTATCCGTACGTCACCTACCTCGGCGTCAAGTACCCTATACCTACAATTTCTGGCGCGACTTCAAGGCCTACAAGGCGCGGGGCATGACATTCGTGCGTGAACCGCGGGACGAGGAGTATGGGACAGTGGCAGTGTTCCAGGACCTTTACGGAAACCTGTGGGACCTTGTACAACGCAGGTATTCCGAAGTCGGCAGTGATGCCTGATCGCGCGTTTCAGAGGGAGAGTTCATGAATATTCGAATTCTGGTGGCGATCGCCATCGCACTATGCATAACCGCAAGCGGCCAGGCCGCTTCGCAGCAGGTGCGCAGCGTCGTCGAACCACGGACTGCTGCGGACACCGCAAGCCTGCCATTCAGCGGCGCCGTTCAGGTTGGCGATACGCTCTACCTGTCCGGCCATATCGGCATCGACGCGAACCGGCAGTTGCCGGACACGGCCGAAGGCGAGGCCCGGGCCGTACTTGACGCGCTTCAGAAGACCCTCGAGCGTGCCGGCATGACCATGGACGACCTTGTGTATGTGCAGGTGTTCTGTTCCGATGTCGCGAACTACGATGATTTCAACAAGGTGTATCGCGGCTACTTCGCGCGGGAGTTCCCCGCGCGCGCGTTTGTCGGCTCGGGGCGCCTCCTGTTCGGCGCCAGGTTCGAAGTGCAGGGAATTGCGGTAAAGCGATAAGTCAGTGAAACCGGCCCATTGATGGCACGCAAGCCCCTGCATATCGGCATCGTCGCCTGCTCGGCCGAGGGCGCAGCTCTCTGCTACCGGACGATCTGCACCGAGGCACCGGCAATCCTCGGGCCGCATGCGCACCCCGAGGTGTCGCTCAACAGCTCTTCGCTCGCCGAATACATGATTCACGTCGAGCGGCACAACTTTGCGGGAGTCGCCGAGTTGATGCGCGCCTCCGCCCGCAGGCTCGCCGCTGCCGGGGCCGACTTCCTCATCTGCCCGGACAACACCATCCATCAAGCGTTCTCCCATGTGACGCCCTCGTCCCCACTCCCCTGGCTACACATCGCCGAAGTGGTTGCCACGGAGGCGGCAGCACGAGGCTACAAACGGGTTGGCCTCACCGGCACGCGTTGGCTTGTCGCAAGCGGCGTCTATCCGGAGAAACTTGGCCCACATGGCATTGACTGCGTACGGCCGGGCGAAGCGGAACGTGAAGAGACCAGCCGCATCATCATGGACGAGCTGGTGTATGGCGTGTTCAAGCCGCCAAGCGTCGCTTACTTTCAGCAAGTAATCCGCGGTCTTCAAGGCAAGGGCTGCGACGCCGTCATCCTGGGTTGCACGGAGATTCCATTGATCATCAACGACCAGAATTCCGCGCTGCCGACGCTCGACTCGACGCGCCTTCTTGCCCGCGCCGCGATTCAAAGGGCCATTGCAGGCAAGGAAGCGCAGGATGACTGAGGCCGCCGAGATCCGCCTGATTTGCTGGTGACAAATACGGCTAATGGTGCGATGGTTACCGGGATCTGAATTGCGCAACAGTCAGAGGACCCAACAAATGAATCGCGTTACTTCCATCGCATGCGCATTGGCGTTTGCCGCAGCGTGTTTGAGTTTGCCCGCCACCGCGGCCGATCTGCCCAAGAGCGGAACCTACTCCGGCCACTATGGCTGGACATTCAACGGGCAGGTCCAGGAGTTGGGGCCGGACCGCACGGTCTACGCCGGTGTCTTGCCTGGTGTCATGTTCAATGACGAGGGCAAGGGCTTCATGCACAAGGCCCGGGTCGATTGCACCCTATTTAACGACGTCAACAAGGGGCAGGCCAACGCGAAGGGAACCTGCGTGGTAACGGACGCTGATGGGGACAAGATCTTCGTCGAGTGGCATTGCGCGGGCGCGATGCCCGCCTGTCCTGGCGAAGAAACACTTGTGGGTGGCACCGGAAAATACACCGGCATCACCGGCAAGCAGACATTCCAGGGAAACTTCATCGGCAACACCGGCGCCGGCTGGTCTGACTGGAAGGGCGAATACAAGCTCCCCTGAATCCAGGCTGCGCCGCATGACGCCAAAAGAGCTCGTGCAGGAGTGGGTACGCCGATTCAATGAAGCGGACATCGACGGCCTCGCCAGCCTGTACGCGGAGAACGCGACCAATCGCCAGGTTGTCATGGCTCCCCTGCGCGGCTGCGGTTTCTTTCGGGTTTTGCGTGATCAGATCGTTTTTCAGCGCGGTTACTTCGATCAGCTTTCGTTCTTCCGGCTCCAGGGCCTGGCGGTCCCGGAGAACTACCTGGCGGGCTGACTGTCCGATGCATCCTATGCTTGCACAGCAAGCTGACATTCGAATACCGGAGGTGATGTATGAGCGATGGAAAAACTTACAAGGGCAGCTGCTTCTGCGGCGCAGTCCAGTTCACCGTCAGCGGTGAGCCGGCCGGAATGGGCTATTGTCATTGCGAGTCCTGCCGGCACTGGTCGGCCGGTCCCGTCAATGCCTTCACTCTGTGGAAGCCCGAAGCGGTGAAGGTGACGCGTGGCGCGGACAAGATCGGCACCTACAACAAGACCGAGCGCAGCTACCGCAAGTGGTGCAAGAACTGCGGGGGGCACATTTTCACCGAGCATCCCGGCATGGGGCTCACCGACGTGTACGCGGCGGTTATTCCCGACTTTCCGTACGGTGCCGGCGTCCACGTCCACTATCAGGAGACCAGGCTGCGCTTGAAGGATGGTCTGCCGAAAATGAAGGATGTGCCGAAGGAAATGGGCGGCTCGGGCGCTACGATGGCAGAGTAACGGGGAGCCCCTGGCAGGCGCAGTCCGCTACGATGCGGGCTACTCGGCAGCGGGCCGCGCAGCGAAATCGCAGGTGGCACCCGGCATGAAGAGTTTCTGTCTCGCGCCGATGTCCGGGCTGATCCGGGTCATGACCTTCGTGCTGTTTCTGATTCCCCTGGCATTGATCGTAGGGATGCTGGTGACTTCCATGTACCTGGCAGCAGGACTTGGCCTCATCGCGTTTATCTGCGCCTCATGACGACCGGCGAACTGAAACAGAACGTCGGTTTCTGCGCGCGGGTCGGCGCCGGCGGACTATGGGGAGGATTCGGCTGGCTGTGGACGAAACGCCGTGGCATTGTGCAGATGTACACATCCCGCACCGATCAACTTGTGTGGATCGAGCGCGAACTTTCGACTGGAGGAGGCTCCTGATGGTGCGTGTCACCGGCATCGGCGGAATATTTTTCAAGGCCCGGGATCCGAAGAAGCTCGCGGCATGGTACCAGGAGCACCTCGGCATGAAAGTCGAGGAATGGGGTGGCGTCGCCTTTCGCTGGTCGTCACCGGAGAATCCTTCGGGAACGGGGACCACGATCTGGAATCTGTTCGAGGACAAGACATCCTACTTTTCCCCGAGCCAGGCAAGCTTCATGATCAATTACCGGGTGGCGGACCTGCATGCACTGCTGGACCAGCTTCGCAGCGAAGGCTGCGACGTGGATCCGAAGGTCGAGGAATCCGAGTACGGAAAGTTCGGCTGGGTCGTTGACCCGGAAGGCAATAAGCTCGAACTCTGGCAGCCGCCTGCAGGCCAGTAGGAGGGACGATGAAGCCAGGCCACAAGAACTGCCAAAGCTGCGGGATGCCGCTGAAGCGTGATGCACAGGGCGGCGGCAGCAATGCGGATGGATCGAAGAGCGCCACATATTGCAGCCATTGCTACGAGCGCGGGCAGTTTGTCCAGCCCGACATCTCGGTTCAGCAGATGCAGGCGATCGTGCGCCGCAAACTGGTGGAATTCGGCATGCCGGGTTTTCTCACCAGCCTTTTTACCCGTGGCATCCCCAAGCTGCAGCGCTGGCAACATTGACGGCCGGAGCGTAACCCGTGATTGCACTCTTCGCGGTGCTCGGCGCAACGATTGTTGGCCTGGTGCTGTCCCCGCGAGGCAGCGACAGAATTCGGTCGCAGGGCTGATCCTTGGGTCCCGTCGATGCGACGCCGGAGTCGGTCCTCGAATTCTGGTTCGGCAATGCCCTGGAATCTCCCGAATCCACTGCCGCGAGGCGAACCGACTGGTTCGGCAAGGATCCGGCATTCGACGAACATATTCGCGAACGATTCGGGGAACTGCCCTCGCGTGCCATGCTCGGCGAACTCGACACATGGAGAAAAGAGGCCCGGCCGAGCCTCGCGCTGGTGCTGATCCTCGACCAGTTTCCACGCAACCTCTATCGCGGCAGCCCGCAGGCATTCGCCTGCGATGCGCTGGCAAGGGAAATTGCGGGGACCGCCATCGAAAGCCAATTTGACTCCGTGCTGGCGCCGCTCGAAGCAGTGTTCCTGTACCTGCCGCTGGAGCACGCGGAGGACATGGCAGCACAGGATTGCTCCGTAGCGCGATTCGAGGCGCTCCTGAAGCGCGCACCTGCAAGCCAGCGGCAGCAATTCGAATCGTTCCTGTCATATGCAATCCGTCACCGGGAAGTCATTGGCCGCTTCGGAAGATTCCCTCACAGAAATGCCATCCTGGGGCGGCACTCGACGGGCGAGGAACTGTCATACCTCGATTCAGGCGGTGAGAGTTTCTAGGGCGTCGTATCATTGCCATTCGGGGCGAACAACAGAACTTCGCGCGAGGCGAGCCAGACTGCATGATCCCTGCAATTGAAGCGCTCGCACTGCTACGGGACGGCAACCTGCGGTTCGTCGCGAATCAGTCGGCGGCTTCCGCCGCGATGAACCCCGTGCGTCGCGCGGCGCTCGTCGGCGGCCAGGAGCCATTTGCCATCGTGCTCGGCTGCTCGGACTCGCGCGTGCCAGCGGAACTCGTCTTCGACCAGGGGCTAGGCGACCTGTTCGTCATCCGTGTCGCCGGCAACATAGTTGCTCCTTCGCAGGTCGGCAGCGTCGAATTCGCGGCCGCCCGCTTCGGCACGCGCCTCGTCGTCGTCATGGGCCACTCGCAATGCGGTGCGGTGCTGGCAACACTCGAGGACGCGCTGGGCCACACAACCATGCATTCGCAGAACCTGCGATCCATCGTCGATCGTGTCCGGCCTTCGCTGGAGCCGATACTGTCGGGTCGCGCTGGCGCAGATCCGGAATCGTTGATGGACGATGCGGTGCGCGCCAATGTCCGGGCTTCCGCAAATCACCTGCGCCAAGGATCGGAGCTCCTGGAGAAAATGGTCAGGAATGACGGGCTGGTGGTGGTCGGCGCGGAATATTCCCTGGAATCGGGGGTTGTTACCTTTTTCGACGGCGTCCCGGAAAAAGCCTGACCTGAGCATGTGCCACATGGAGATCGCGTGAACAGTCCAGCAGAACAGACCCTGAGCAAGGTACCGGAAGTAACCCTCGTCTTCTGGATCATCAAGATCGCCGCGACCACGCTCGGCGAAACCGGCGGCGACGCAGTGTCGATGTCGCTGGACCTGGGTTACGCCGTGGCGACGGGCATTTTTGCTGCGATCTTCGTCGTCGCCGTTGCCGCCCAGATTGCCGCCAGGCGCTTTCATCCCACGCTGTACTGGACGACTATCATCGCAACCACGACCGTCGGCACGACGCTTGCCGATTTCGCCGATCGCTCGCTCGGTATCGGTTACGCCGGCGGCTCGTCTCTCCTGCTCGCGTTGCTGCTTGCATCACTCTTCGTGTGGTATCGCACACTCGGTACGGTTGCCGTGGACAGCGTCGCCTCGCCTCGTTCCGAGATGTTCTACTGGGTGACGATCATGTTCTCCCAGACTCTCGGCACGGCGCTCGGCGACTGGACTGCCGACACCGCGGGACTCGGATATACGGGCGCCGCCGCATTATTCAGCGGAATGCTGCTCCTGGTCGTCGCAGGCTACTACTGGACCAAAATCTCGCACACCGCACTGTTCTGGGCGGCATTCATCCTCACGCGACCGCTGGGCGCGGTGGTTGGGGACTTCCTCGACAAGCCGGTCACTGCGGGAGGGCTGGCGCTGAGCCGCTATTCGGCGTCCGCCGCCCTCGTTGCGTTCATTGCCGCCTGCCTCCTGTTTTTCAGTCATCGGCCGGCGACCCACAAGGCCTGACCGGGAATTTTCATGCCAGTGGCCATCGAGGCGGTGCGGCCCATCCAGTTGGCCGAAATCCGGGAAGCGGGCCGGCGGATCGCAGGGACCATCCTGCGCACGCCGCTTGTCCGGCTCGAGCTCGGTTCCGACTATCCCGACATCCGGCTGAAGCTTGAGAACCTGCAGCCGATCGCCTCGTACAAGCTGCGCGGCGCAGCCAATGCGGTGGCGATGCTTTCGGAGGCCGGGCGCAAACGGGGCGTGTGGACCGTCAGCGCGGGCAACGCTGGCCAGGGTGTCGCCTATGCAGCCCGGCAAGCCGGTGTCTCCTGCACGGTCGTCGTGCTCGAGACCGCGCCTGCCGCCAAGATCGAGCGCATGAAGGCGCTGGGTGCAACGCTTGTTCCAGTTACGCATGACATCGCCTGGAAGGTCATGGAGGAGCGCTCCTATCCCGGAGTCGAGGGCACATTCATACACCCGTTCGACGAGCACGACTTCATCGCCGGCCACGGCACGCTGGGGCTCGAGATCCTGGAGGACTCACCCGAAGCGGTTGCCATCATTGCGCCGGTTGGCGGCGGCGGGCTCATTACCGGCATCGGCAGCGCGATCAAGGCGCTCAGGCCCGGGATCCAGGTCTGGAGCGCTGAGCCGGAGACGGCGGCACCCTTGTCGCGCTCATTCGCGGCGGGCTCCGCGCAGGAATTCCCCGCCTGGAAGGCGTCATTCGTCGACGGCGCCGGCGGCCCGCGCATCTTCCCGCGCATGTGGGAGCGGATGAAGCCCCTCGTGGACGGCTGCATGGTCGTGACGCTTGAGCAGACCCGGCAGGCGATGCGGCTAACGGCCGAGCGTGCGCGCGTCATTTCCGAAGGCGCGGGTGCGCTCGCGCTCGCGGCCGCACTCACCGGCAAGGCAGGAAACGGGCCGATCGTTGCAATCGTCTCGGGAGGCAATATCGACCTCGACAAGTTTTGCGCCATACTCGAACCTGAAATAGCCTGATGCAGGACAAGGACACGAGCATGAATCCAGGACTGTTCCGCGTGCTTCTGTTTGCCGTGCTGAATGCGTCAATACCGGCATCCGCGCACGAGTCGTCCCATGAACATCTCGGGACCGTCGAGTTTGCGAATTCCTGCGCACCTGAAGTGCAGGAGCCATTCCGGCGCGCCGTCGCAATGCTGCATTCATTCCGGTACGTTGAGACAGAAAAGGCCTTCCGCGAGGTGCTCGTGCAGGATCCGTCCTGCGCAATCGCGGACTGGGGAATTGCCGCCATCCTGATGTCGAACCCGCTCGCCGGCGTCGGCCCGTCGCCGGAGTGGGCCACTCGCGCGCAGGCGGCCATCGAACAGGGCCGGAAGTCCGGCGCGAAGACAGAGCGTGAGCGCGACTACATCGAGGCAGTAGCCGCCTATTACGATGACTGGGCCAACCGGCCCGAGCGCACTCGCCAGCTCAATCGTGCAAAGGCCTTCGAGGCGCTGGCCGCGAGATATCCGGACGACGACGAGGCGCAGATTTTCTACGCGCTGTACCTGGCAGGCACGCAGTCGCTTGCCGACCAGAGTTACCAGGCCTACCTGGCGGCGGCAGCGATACTCGAGAAGCAGTTTGCGAAACACCCGGATCACCCCGGCGTCGCGCATTACCTGATCCACAGCTACGACGCGCCGCCGATCGCCGCGAAGGGGCTGGTGGCAGCTCGCCGTTATGCCGAGATCGCTCCTTCGGCGCCGCACGCGCTGCACATGCCGTCGCATATCTTCACGCGCGTCGGCTCCTGGAAGGAATCCATAGCCACGAACGAGCGCGCTGCTGCAGCTTCAAAAGCGGACCAGGACTTCGACGAGCAGCTTCATGCGACCGATTACCTGGTCTACGCGCTGCTGCAGCTCGCCCGCGATGACGAGGCACATCGCCTGATGGAGGAGAGCGCTGCGGTCACCGGCTTCACAACGCTGCGCTTTGCCGGGCCGTATGCGCAGGCCGCCATACCTGCCCGTTATGCCATCGAACGTGGCGACTGGAAGCAGGCGATGGCACTTGTGCCGCAGCCGAACCAGTTTCCATTCACGGTCGCACTGACGCACTTCGCGCGTGCGCTCGGCGCGGCGCGCAGCGGCGATGCGGCAAAGGCGCAGAAGGACATCGATGAGCTCGCCCGCCTGCGCGACGCGCTGAAGGCTGCGAACAACGAGTACTGGGCGAACGAGGTCGAGATCAGCCGCCTGGGAGCCGCAGCCTGGACTGCACTTGCGCTCAGCCAGCGGAACGATGCGCTCGAACTCATGCAAAGCGCAGCGGACATGGAGGACAAGAGCGAGAAGCACATCGTGACACCCGGGCGGATCGTTCCCGCGCGCGAGCTGCTTGGCGACATGCTGCTCGAGCTGAAGCTCCCGGCCGATGCACTCAGAGAGTTCGAGGCGTCGCAATTGCGCGAGCCCGAGCGCTTCCGCGGCTATTACGGCGCCGCGCGGGCGGCGGCAGCAAGCGGCGACCTGACGAAAGCAAGGGCTTATTTTGCGAGGCTGGTGGACATGGCCGGCCAGGGCGGCGCGCGGCCGGAACTGGATGAGGCTCGCGCGTCCCTCGCCACGCATGCCGCGCCTCCACCCGGATGGACCGGCCATGAAGCAGCCATTCGCGCCGCCACCACTGCATCCGCCGATGCCTGGAATCGCGGCGACATCAAGGGCCATCTTGCGATGAAAACCTGATCGCCCGGGAGACCTGGGGAATCCGTACGATCACCATGTCGGTCATATCGGCCCGGCACGAACTGATTGCATTCTGTGAACGCCGGGGTTATCAACGAACCGGACGCCGGAAGCCCTTCGTGGCCGACGACACGCATGGCTATCCCAGGTTCCAGCCTGTTGAATTCGAAATTATGGAGAATCATCTCCCATGAGCGCCATCTCGACCAGGCTCGCGACCATGCGCGATCTCGATTCAGTCGCATCGCTCTTCGACGCCTACCGGCAGTTCTATGAACAACCGCCCGACCTGCCACGCGCGCGCAAGTTCATTCAGGAGCGGATCGCCCGCGAAGAATCCGTCGTCTATGTTGCGGAGACTGACACCGGAAATATCGTGGCCTTCACGCAGCTGTATCCGACTTTCTGCTCCGTCAGGGCGGCGCACACTTACGTGCTGTACGACCTGTTCGTCAGCCCGGCGGCGCGCCGCACTGGCGCAGGCAAGGCACTGATGCTGGCCGCCGAGGCGCATGCCGCGAAGGCAGGCGCCGCGCGGATGGAGCTTTCGACTGCAAGGAATAATACGGCGGCGCAGTCGCTATACGAATCACTCGGTTGGGTGCGCGACGAGGCTTTCTACGTCTACGGCAAGACCACAGCGTAACCTGGTATTTGGGAAGGGCTGCGCTCGACGAGCATGGCGACAAGCGTAGAATCGGCCGCAGGTGCCAAGTTCGCACAGCGGGACAAACGGCCGTTTCCTGGCGGCAAGCGAGGCATTGCGATGCGGTTGCATTCATTCTTTCTGATTGCGACGCTCCAGGACAGCCAGGCTGCCGTCGATGAGTTGCGGCCCAAGCTGTCCGTATCGGAGGCGATGCAAGCGGGAATGTTCATGGTCAAGACTCCCGGCGAGTGCGCCAAGGAGCTTCAGGGGCCTTGATTGACCGCTGCGATTGAGCTGCGACGCGTCTTTCACCAACTGCACCAGGTCGGCTGCTTCGTGATGCCAAATCCCTGGGACTCCGGCAGCGCACGCCTGCTCGTGCAACTTGGATTTCCCGCGCTCGCCACGACCAGTTCCGGCTTTGCCTGGAGTCTCGGCAAGGCAGACAACCACATCACGCTGCCGGAAGCGCTCGCCCATCTGCGGTCCGTGGCGCAGGCAGTTCCCGTGCCCGTGAATGCGGACTTCGAGGGCGGATTCGCGATTGAACCGGCTGCCGTTGCAGCCAATGTTGCTGCCGCGACGGAGACCGGAATTGCCGGACTCTCCATAGAAGACTCGACAGGCGATGCGTCGAGCCCGCTGTTCGATCTTGCGCTGGCCGTCGATCGGATTCGCGCTGCCCGTCGCGCGATCGACGACAGCGGCAGGGATATCCTGCTGACAGGCCGCTCGGAAGGATTCATCGTCGGCCGCCCGGACATCGCGGAAACAATCAAGCGGTTGAGCGCCTATGCGGAGGCAGGCGCCGACTGCCTCTATGCGCCGGGCATCCGTAACCGCGCCGACATTTCCTCGGTCGTGAAAGCCGTCGCCCCAAAACCGGTCAACGTGCTGGTCAGCAATGATTTCACCACCGTCGCCGAGCTCGCCGGCCTCGGCGTGCGGCGGATCAGCGTGGGTGGCGCGCTTGCGCGCGCGGCCTGGACGGCATTCCTCGAGGCTGCGAAGGAAATCTCGGAGCACGGAACATTCAAGCATCTCGCCCGTGCCGTTCCGATGATCGACCTCGACGAAGCCTTCAAGCCGGAGTAGGAGTCATCGCGAATCCCTGGTATCGCACGATCACGTCGCAGCAATGGCGCGTACTCGCGGCCGCAAAGCTCGGCTGGATGCTGGACGCGATGGATTTCATGCTCTACGTGATGGTGATCGGCCGGCTCAAGGAATATTTCCATTTCGACGATGCGATTGCCGGCCTGCTCGGGACGGTGACGCTCCTGGTTTCCGCGACCGGCGGCCTCGTCTTCGGTTTTGTCGCGGACCGGTTTGGCCGCGCTCGGGCGCTGATATTCACGATTCTGATCTTTTCGCTCTGCTCGCTCGGGGCCGCCACGTCGCAGACCCTCGTGCAATTGCTGCTCTGGCGCGCACTGCTCGGGCTCGGCATGGGCGGGGAATGGGCGTCCGGGGCCACGCTGGTGAGCGAAAGCTGGCCGCCCGAGCATCGGACAAAGGCAATCGGCATCATGCAGTCGGGTTGGGCAATCGGCTACATCCTCGCGGCCGTTGCCGCGGCGGTGATACTCGACGTCCTGTCTCTGGGCGAAGATGCCTGGCGCTGGCTGTTCGTGTTCGGAGCGATTCCCGCCTTCTTTACGCTCTGGATACGCAGGAACATACCCGAGCCCCGCATCTGGGTGGATCGGCAGATCGCCGGCGCACCACGCGCGAATCCGCTTGCCATCCTGTTCGGCCCGAAGCTCTGGCGCCGGACGGTGCTTGCAACCCTGCTCGCTGGCTCCTTGCAGTTTGCCTACTGGGGGCTCTTCTTCTGGCTCCCGGGATTTCTCGCTACGCCCGTCGAGCAGGGAGGCGCCGGCATGACAATCCTGCGCTCGATGAGCTGGATCATCCCGATGCAGATCGGCGCGTATTTCGGCTACCTCTCCTTCGGGTTCATTGCCGACCTGATGGGGCGAAGACGCGCTTTTGTGCTGTTCCTGGTCGTGGCGGCGGTACTCGTGCCGATCTACGGGCAGCTGACACGGAGCCCCGCCATGCTGATGGCGCTGGGGCCGGTACTCGGCTTTGCGGGTCACGGATTCTTCAGCCTGTTCGGCTCGTTCCTCGCGGAACTGTTCCCGACCGCGGCGCGCGCGACCGGCCAGGGGCTCGCCTACAATGCCGGTAGGGGACTCGGCGCGCTTGCCCCGCTGACGATTGGAACACTCGCCGCGATGCCGCAATTCGGGATCGGCACGGCGCTCGCGCTGACTTCCGCATTTTTCCTGATCGGTGCACTCCTGATCTACGCCCTCCCCGACACCAGCGGCGAGCCGCTTCAGGCCTAGATCGCCGCGTGTCTTAGGCACACAATGACGCCACCAACGGGGAGACGGATCATGAAGCCCTTTACGACACTGGCAGTGGTTTTCCTTTCTTTGATTGCAATCCTGCAACTGACCCGCTTCGTGCAGGGATGGCCAGTAACGGTCAATGGCGTGGCCATTCCGGTCTGGGCCAGCGGGCTTGCATTCGTCGTCGTGGCATTCCTCGCCGCAATGCTCTGGCGCGAATCTCGCGCGCAGCGGCGGAGCTGAGCTTGGCCGAGGCCAGGTACTTCGCCGTTCGGCGCGTTCACGGAACGGCCTGGAACCCGGTTCTGCCGATGCGCGCACAGCTGCTGTGGAATGAGCATGCCGCGTTCATGAATGCGCTGGCGGCGGAGAGATTCATCGTACTCGGGGGCCCCTTGGGCTCACGCGCGGAGGTGCTGCTGGTCATCGATGCGGCCAGCGAAGACAGCATCCGCGCGCGCCTTGCGGAAGACCCCTGGAGTGCTGCGCACATCCTGGAAATTGCCAGCATCGAACCGTGGACGATCCTGCTCGATGGCAGGCACCACTAGCGTTTGCGAGGAAAGTGACCGCCATGCCTCAACTATCGGTGCGCCAAGTGCGAATCCTGTTGCTGGTCGGTCTTGGAATTGCCGCCTGGCCCGCGAGCGCTGAAGAAAACCCCGGGCCGCCGATAACGGCGCAGACCGGCGGCCCGCGTGCGGGGCCGGCTCAGTCGCAAGAGCTCTACGACGAAATTGCGGCGATGGACCAGAGGCTGTTCGCAGCGGTATTCGATACCTGCGACACGGCGGCACTCGCGACGATGGTCGAGGACGATTTCGAATTCTACCACGACAAGGACGGACTTTCGTCCACTTCCGGCGCGCAATTCGTCAAGGCCATCGAGGGAACCTGTGCGCGCCAGAAAACCGGCGAGGATTATCGCGCCCGGCGAGAGCTGGTTGCCGGCAGCATGAAGGTGTATCCGCTGAACAACTACGGCGCGATCCAGGTGGGCGCCCATCGCTTCTACCAGCTGTTGCCCGGCGAGCCGGAGAAGCTGGTCGAGGTTTCCCAGTTCACCAGCGTGTGGAAGAAGGAAGCGACGGGCTGGAAGCTCGCACGCGTGCTGAGCTATGACCACCGGCTCACGGATCCATGAACACGGCACAGCTGCTCTGGATCGTGCTGTTCAGTTCGATCGGGCTCGGCTTTTTCCTCTATGGAAGGAAGCAGTGGAAAGTCGTGCCCATGGTCTGCGGCCTGAGCCTCATGGTCTATCCCTACTTCGTGTCGAGCACCGTGCTGCTCGTCTTCGTCGGCATCGTACTGACAGCCTTACCCTATTTCCTCAGGTTCTGACCGGTCGTCCGGAGGCAACAAGATGACATCCGCCGATGTCTTTCCCTTGCAGGGCGGCTGCAATTGCCGCAGCCTGCGCTATCGCATGGATGCCCGTCCGCTATTCGTGCATTGCTGTCATTGCCGCTGGTGCCAGCGCGAGAGCGGCGCGTCATTCGCGCTGAATGCGATGATCGAAACCGAGCGGACCACCCTCCTCGCCGGCGAGCCGGAAATCGTGGATACGCCTTCCGAGAGCGGACGTGGCCAGAAGATCGCGCGCTGCCCGAAGTGCCGCATCGCGGTATGGAGCAACTATGCGGGCGCCGGACCCGCCGTGCGCTTCGTTCGGGTCGGGACACTCGATGAACCCGATCGCCTGCCCCCGGATATCCACATCTTCACGCAGTCGAAGCAGCCCTGGGTTGTGCTGCCGCCGGACACACCGGCGGTACCCGAGTACTACGACCGCGACCAGTATTGGCCGAAGGAAAGCCTGGCGCGCCGCGAGGCGCTGCTCGCCAGGATCGCCGCCCAGCAGGGAAAGTCATGAAGGAAACTTCAATCGAGTAAGATGCCGCGCAAATGCAGGCACTTCGCCCCATCCTGCTGGCCGGTCTCGGCGGCTTCATCGGCTCGGCGGGCCGCTACCTGGTCGGCGGCTGGGTCCATGCACTCATGCCTTTTGGCACCTTTCCGCTCGGCACGCTGGTCGTCAATGTCTCCGGCTGCTTCCTGATCGGCCTGCTCGGCGGACTCGTCGAGGCGCGCCAGCTGTTCGGGCCGGATCTGCGGGTATTCCTGCTGATCGGCGTGCTCGGCGGCTTCACGACATTCTCGAGCTTCGCCTACGAGACGCTGGCGCTGTCGCGCGACGCGGAAATCCTGCGCGCGCTGCTGAATGTGGCGGCCCAGGTCGTCCTCGGACTTGGCGTCGCGTGGCTAGGTTATTCGTGGGTCAGGAGCTGAACCATGGTCCTCCCGCGCGAAGGCCACCTGTTGCGGATCTTCATCGGCGAATCGGACCGCCACGAGGGCACGCCGCTCTACGAGTGGATCGTGCGCAAGGCGCGCGAACACGGGCTCGCCGGCGCCACGGTGCTACGCGGGCTGGAAGGATTCGGCGCCCGCAGCCGCCTGCACACGGCAAAGGTGCTGCGTCTTTCGTCGGACCTGCCGATCGTCGTCGAGATCGTGGACACGATCCAGAAGATCGAGGCATTCCTGCCCGTCATCGACGGCGCGGTGCGTGAGGGCATGGCGACACTCGAGAAAGTGGACATCCGCTTCTACCGGAGCGGCCCGGAAGCGAAGTGATCCGCCCCGCGACAGTGGGTGGACGTGGGCTACTGGGAGCTCGTGCTGTGAACATGATTCATTCCGTTTTCCTGCCAGCAGCCTGGGCTGCGGCGTAAAATCGGTCACATGGTCATGACCGAAACCACACCGGTTCACGCTGCTACCGACGTAGAAATTGCAGCCTGCTACGACGTGGTGGTGGAGTTGCGCCCCCATGTCGAGCGCGACAAGTTTGTGCCGCTGGTCCGCTCGATGATGGCGGATGGCTTCCGGCTCGCCTTCATCCGCGCCGAAGACCGGGTAGTCGCAGTGGCGGGCTACCGGATCTCGACGAATCTCTTCATGGGCCGCAATCTGTATGTCGACGATCTCGTGACAGCCGAGACCGAGCGCTCGAAGGGCTACGGGAAGCAGTTGCTCGGCTGGTTGCGCGGCGTCGCCCTCAAGAGCGGCTGTAAGGGCTTCCACCTCGATTCCGGCGTGCAGCGCAAGCGCGCGCATGAGTTCTATTTGCGCGAGGGCCTCGAGCTCAGCAGCTACCATTTCAGCGCCCGGCTCAACGGGCGCTGAACCGGGCCAGCAAGTTGCCGCGAATCACCGAGCCTCCCCGCGCGCTGACGCACGCCACGCTTGCAGCCGGCGCGCGTGCGCTCGCGCGCCGCGACCCCGACCTCGCCGAGTTGTTCCGGCGCCACGGATTGCCGCCGATGTGGGCCCGCCGCCCGGGCTTCGCGACACTGATCCATATCGTCCTGGAACAACAGGTATCGATCGCGGCGGCGCGCACGCTGTTCAGGCGACTCAGCCGTCAGATCGGCGGGATGACGCCGGAGGCGGTTGCGGCGCAAGGCGTTGCGCGTCTGCGGCGCTTCGGATTGACGCGCCAGAAAGCCTCCTACTGCCACGAACTCGCACTTGCCGTCCGGAATGGCCATCTGGACCTCAGCCGCATTGCGCGCGCAGCGGACACCGACGGACGCAAATCCCTGCTCGCGATGCGCGGTCTCGGTCCCTGGAGCGTGGACATTTACTACCTGATGGCGCTACGCCGGCCCGATATCTGGCCTAGCGGCGACCTCGCGCTCGCCATCGCCATGCGGGACGTAAAGCGGCTTTCGCGCAAACCCGGCAATGCGGAACAACAGGAGATCAGTGCGCCCTGGGCACCCTGGCGTTCGGTCGCGGCGCGTCTGCTATGGCATTACTATCTCAGCAATCGCCAGTCACGGGTCAACTAGGAGGACTTCATGCAGCGAATGGCATCAGCTGTCTGGCAGGGCGGCCTCAAGGACGGTAAGGGCAGCATCAGCACCGAGAGCGGCGTGCTCGCCGCCTGAAGACCGGCGATGCGAGCGCCTGACGCTCAAGGAGCGATGCGTGGATGACAAAGTCTCGCTGACGCCTTTTCATCTCGCGATCACCGTTCGCGACCTGGCGGGCGCGCGCGCTTTCTATGGCGGCCTGATCGGCTGCTCTGAAGGACGCAGCGCGGATTCCTGGGTTGATTTCAACTTCTTCGGCCACCAGCTCGTCTGTCATGTCGCCGAATCCGCTTCGCGAAACACGGCCAGCAACCTGGTGGATGGCCATGACGTTCCCGTGCCGCATTTCGGCATGGTGCTGGAAATGGCCGACTGGGAAGCGCTCGCAGAGCGCTTGAAAAAGGCTGGCGCGAAGTTCGTGATCCAGCCCCATATACGTTTCGCCGGTCAGCCCGGCGAACAGGCAACACTGTTCCTGCTGGACCCCAGCGGCAATGCGCTGGAGTTCAAGGCATTCAGGGATATCGCCGGCCAGATGTTCGCGACCTAGGATTTCACGGGCCGGTTGCCGCATGCGGGCATCATGCTGCCTGTGGCGGTGGCGGTGGCGGCGGCGGCTCCGGATTCCGCCGGCGGCGCATCCGGTTGACGACGCCGGTGGCGGTCGCGCGCAGCTTGCGCAGCCAGATGCGCGCCCACGCGAACTCGAGGCCCAAGAATGCCGAGACCCAGCGGAACAACGACGATCGCGGGCCCCGGAAGTATGATCATGGCGATGCCGATCAGAAAAACGCTGCCGCCGATGACCGCGACCACGATGCGCCGAGCCCACTTGTAGGTGATCGTCCGGCGCAGCCAGATCCGCAGGTGCCGCCTCATCGCGCCACCAGTTTCGCAATTGCGCGGTCGTGCACGCGGGACAATGTCGCGACCGCCACAATCGCGCCGCAGACGAGCGAGGAACATGTCCCACTGCGTGTCCCAGACGTCGCCCTGGGTTGCGAGGAACTCGTCGGCCGCGACGCCGGCGGCGACCGCCACCCACCATTCCACGAATTCGTAGCTGGCGCTGATCGCGAGGCAGGTCGCGACCGTCATGAATGCCAGCCACGGACCGCCCTTCACCGGCGACGAGCGCTTGTATATCTCGCGCACTGCGATGGCTGGAATGAAGCCCTGCGCGAAATGGCCGATACGATCGTAATGATTGCGCGACAGGTCGAACAGGTCCTGGACCCAGAATCCCAGCGGCACGCGCGCAGTAGGTGTAGTGGGCGCCGAGGATCAGGATCAGGCAGTGGAAAGCGATCAGCCAGTAGAGCAGCGCCGTCAGCGGATAGCGCCGTCGCCGTCACGTACATCAGCGGCAAACACGATTGCGATCGGGAAGATCTCCAGGTACCAGGTCACCCGGCTGTAGGGTGCGATGCCCGACAACGCGAGCCCGGCCGCGACCACCAGCGTGGATCCAGAGCAGCGTGCGGGGCCATTCGTTGCCGGCATTCGTCATGCAGTTCCCAGGAATTCTTCGATAAGCCGCGCGACTTTCGCGGGTTCCTCATGATGAAGCATGTGCCCCGCATCAGCCAGGACTTCGACGCGCACGTCCGGGGATGCTGGCGCGAAACGCCGCCTCACCGCCCTCCATGCCGAGACGCGCCGCGAGGTCCGACTTGCCGCCAAAGACCATCAGCACGGTCGCCTGTAATCCGGCGCCAGCAGGCTTCCATTTCCTCGCGACGGTACAGATAGGGATTGACCAGGCGGTGAGCGGGATCGGCGCGCAAGCGCACGCCGCCGCCCGGGCAGCGGCTTGCTCCAGCAGGCGGCGACGAATGAGGCGCGCTCCGGCGTCAGGCGCGGATTGCGCCGGATCAGGCGGGCGGCGAGATCCGCGACATCGGCGTAGTCGCCGAATTCTGGCGCCTCGCGCAACTGGTCGAGCCACTTGCGCATGCCGCGCCGGCGCCTGCGAAGGTTCGGTGCGCGGCAGGCCGAAGCCCTCGAGATTGACGAGGCTCCTGACGCGCGCCGGCCGGATGCCGGCATAGATCATCGCGATGTTGCCGCCCATGCTGTGGCCGACGAGCCGCGCCGCGCCCGCCGGGCACAGCCGGTCCAGCAACTGCTCGAGATCGGCGTAGTAGTCCGGGAACCAGTAGCCGGCCGGGACTCCACTCGCTGTGCCCGAATCCGCGCCAGTCGAGCGCGGCAAGCGGCCATTGCGGCGCGATCTCGTCCGCGACGAACTGGAAGCTGTCGGCGCAGTCGGCCCAGCCGTGCAGCAGCAGCACCGGGTCGTCCGAATCCGGCCCCCAGCGCAGAACACGGTGAGTCGAGCCCGCGGATGCGCAGCATCTCCTGCCGGGCAGGCCGGCGTGGCTCGTAGCTCATCGCTTCATTCCGGTGGGAGCCGCTTGATCAGCAGCTTGTCGATCCGCCGACCATCCATGTCCACGATCTCGAAACGCAGCCCGCGCCAGCGGAAGCTGCTCCGCCGTCGCCGGCAGGTGGCCGAGCTGCGCCAGCACGAAGCCCGCGAGCGTCGTGTAATCATCGCCCGAGCGCATGTTGCCGCATCCCAGCAGCCGCTCGACGTCGTCGATCGGCATGCGGCCGTCGATCAGCCAGGACTGGTCGTCGCGCCTGACGGCTTCGGGGACTTCTTCGCTTGCGGCTTCCGGCAGCTCGCCCGCGATGGCGGTCAGGATGTTACCGGGCGTCACGATGCCCTCGATCGAGCCGTGCTCGTCCACGACGACCGCGAAGTGCAGCCTTCGATTCGCGGAACAGCTCAGCAGCCGCAGCACGGGCGTGGACTCGTGCACGACCAGCGGCGCGCGCAAGCTCGATACGAGGTCGCCGACCCGAGAGGTCGCGCAACCAGTCGGCCAGGTCGCCGGTCTGCACGATACCGAGCAGCTCGTCCAGCTCGCCGCGGCAGACCGGGTAGCGCGAGTGGCTGCTGGAGCGCACTGCGTTCCACACGGTCTCGCGGCTGTCTGCCACGTCGAGCCAGACGACGTCGCCGCGCGGGACCATGATGCTGCGCACCGTGCGATCCGGCAGGCGCAGCACGCCCTCGATCATGCGGTGCTCCTCGACGTGGAACACGCCGGCACGCGTCGCCTCGGCGATCATCGAACGGATTTCCTCCTCGGTGAGGCCGCGGCTCGTGGACTTGCGCAGGCCGAGGGCGCGCACGACGAGCTCCGTCGAGCCCTGCAGCACCCAGACCGTAGCGCCGACAGGCGTCGCCAGCAGTTCCATCGGGCGCGCGAATGCCGCGGCGATCGCCTCGGGATTGGTCAGCGCCCAGCGCTTCGGCACCAGCTCGCCGATCACCAGCGACAGGAAGGTGACGCCGACCACGACGATGCCGTAGGCGATCGTGTCGAGGTACTGCACGATGCGGCGCCAGCAGTTCGAACTGCGCCAGCCATTCGGCCGAGCGGCTCGGCAAATCGCGCGCCGCTGTAGACGCCCGCAAGCACGCCGATCAGCGTGATGCCGATCTGCACCGTGGACAGGAACCGCGTCGGGTCGTCGAGCAGGCGCAGCGCCGCGCGCGCGCCGCTGCTCCCCGCCTCGCGCCATGCTGCTTCAGCCGCGTCGGGCGCGACGTGAAAATACCGCGAGTTCGGCCATCGCGAACAGGCCGTTGACGAGGATCAGCGCGATCAGGATCAGGAAATAAGCCAGCATCGTTGGGCCGGGTGCACCGGCCACGAACGATTCTAGCAGTTAATCGCCGGCCACCCGGCGGCGGACATAGCTGGCCCCGCCTCGTACCAGGGTCGCGAGGCATTGACCGCGCGCACGACCAGCGAGCATCAGCGGCACCTCGATCAGCACGCCGACCACCGTCGCGAGCGCCGCGCCCGAATCGCAGCCCGAACAGGCTGATCGCCACCGCGACCGCCAGCTCGAAGAAGTTGGAGGCGCCGATCAACGCCGAGGGCCCGGCCACGCAGTGCGCGACGCCGAGGCGCCGGTTGAGCAGGTAGGCGACGCTCGAATTCAGCAGGACCTGGATCAGGATCGGCACGGCCAGCAGCGCGATCACGAGCGGCTGCGCCAGGATTGCGATCGCCCTGGAAAGCGAACAGCAACACGAGCATCGCGAGCAGCGCGACGAGTCGCCACGGCGCGAGGCGGCGGATCGCGGCTTCGAGGGCGCCCTGCCCGCGGCGCAGCATCCGGCGGCGCCAAGCCTGCGCGATCGCGAGCGGCACGACGATGTAGAGCGCGACGGAAAGCAGCAGCGTTTCCCAGGGCACGCGGATCGACGGCGACGCCGAGCAGCAACGCCACGATCGGCGCGAATGCGAACACCATGATCAGGTCATTGAGTGCCACCTGCGTCAGCGTGAAGTTCGGTTCGCCTTTCGACAGGTTGCTCCAGACGAACACCATCGCGGTGCAGGGCGCGGCGGCCAGCAGGATCAGGCCGGCGATGTAGCTGTCGTGCTGCCCCGCAGGCAGCCAGTCCGCGAACAGGTGCCTGATGAAGATCCAGCCGAGCAGCGCCATCGAAAATGGCTTGATCGCCCAGTTGACGACGAGCGTGACGCCGATGCCGCGCGACGTGCCGGCGAACCTCGTGCAGCCGGCCGAAGTCCACCTTGACCAGCATCGGGATGATCATGACCCAGATCAGGAGCCCGACCGCCAGGTTGACGCGCGCGAACTCGCAGGTCCGCGATCGCGGCGCACCGCGCTGGGCGAAAGCTGGCCGAGGCCGATGCCGGCGCCGATGCAGGCCAGCACCCAGAACGTCAGGTAGCGTTCGAAGAATCCGAGTTCAGCCGTCGCGGTCTGCATCGCCCCTCGCCGGTTGCTGACAGCCGATCTCGTCGAGTTTGTGCTGCAGCCGCAGGCGATCGAGCGACGCGATGGGCAGGCTCACGAAGATGCGGATGCGGTGCTCGAGCGCCCGGAATGCGTCGCGGAATGCCAGCATTTTCTCGACTTCGCTGCCGGTGACTGCCGCCGGATCGTCCACACCCCAGTGCGCCGTCATCGGCTGGCCGGGCCAGATCGGGCAGGTCTCGCCAGCCGCCTTGTCGCAGACGGTGATGACGAAGTCGAACTCGACGCTGCCGGGCGCGGCGAATTCGTCCCAGCTCTTGCTGCGCGCGCCCGCTGCGGGAATCTTCATGTGCGCGAGCAGTTCCAGCGCCAGCGGATTGACGCGCCCGGTCGGGAAGCTGCCCGCACTACAGGCGCGAAAGTGCGGCCCCTCCCCAGTGATTCAGCAGCGCCTCGGCCAGGATGCTGCGCGCCGAGTTGCCGGTGCACAGGAACAGGACGTTGTAAACGCGCTCATGCTTCGTATCGGTCATCGTGCAGGCGTTCAGCGCGCGATGCAGCCGCCGGCGCCGCAGGCGCTCCGGACCGAGCGCCGCCGGCCCGTGATCGCTCTCCGTAATGAAGCGCCGCGCCCAGGGTATGGAACGACTCCCAGGCAATGCCCTGCGGATCCACGCGTCCAGTGCTTGTCGGAATGCGCGTAGCAGCAATTCGCGCCTGGCTCGTCCGCGATCGCGGCGCCCGCCTCGACCAGCCGGCCCGCGGATCTCCGCGAGCTCTTCCGCAGCTCTCGGCCTGCAAGCCCGAGGTGCTCGATGCCGCTGCGATCGCGGCCGCGTCGAGATCGCGAAGTTGATGCGCGGGTCCTCGATCATCCACTTCGCATAGTCGTGCTTTGACGACTGCGGGCTCGGCGCCGAACAGCCTCGTATAGAAGGCCTTGCTGACCGTCGAGGTCCCGGACCGCGACGTGGACGTGAAATCGTTTCATGACGATTCTCCTGGAAATCGACCTGCGGGCGGCGTGCCCGCGCGGGCACGCAGGCCGAGCCGCCGCAGCAGTTTTCGGTCAGGAAGCCGAGCAGCGACTGCATCGCGTCGAAGTCGGCCGAGTAGTAGATGAACCTGCCGTCCTGCCGCGCCCGTACGAGGCCGGCGTGCGCAAGCCCGCGCAGGTGGAATGACAACGCCGGCGGCGAGATGTCGAGACGCTCAGCCAGGTCACCGGCCGCGAGCCCTGCCGGGCCCGCCTGCACCAGCAGCCGGAAAGCGTCGAGGCGCGTGGTCCTGTGCCAGCGCCGCAAGAGACTTGACTGCCCTGCTTCGGTTCATGGTTCAATAGTTCAACAACTATTGAAATCTGATTGTCAAGCAGCTTGATCCCTGACCACCAGCGTGCGCCGGTTGCAGGATGCGGTGCCCGCCGCAAGATGCCGTGAAGGAACGGAACCCCTCTTGGAGAGACGCGACAGCGGCCGACGCCTGATCATCGGCTCGGCGATCATCGGCTCGATCGGCACATTCGGGCTGCACGTGCTGCTGCCGGCGCTGCCGGCGATTGCAGCAGCGATGCGGGTGAATCGCCGCAGCCGCGCAGTTGCTGATCAGCCTGTCGCTGGTCGCAATCGCATTCGGCAACCTCGTCATTGCGCCGTTGTCGGACCGCTACGGCCGCCGCCCAGTCGTGCTGGCGGGACTCGGCCTGTTCGTCACCGGCAGTCTGGCGGGAATCGTCGCGCCGTCGCTCGAAGCTGCTGGTGCTCGCGCGCATCGTGCAGGCTTTCGGCGGCGGCGCTGCGATGGCCGTCATGCGCGCGACGATCATGGATTTCTTCGGGCCGGCGCGCGCCGCCAGCGCAATCGCGGCGACTGCGACTGCGATCCTGGTCGCGCCGATGCTTGCGCCGACGCTCGGCGGACTCGTGATCGAGTGGTACGACTGGCGCGCCGTGTTCGCCCTGTCCGGGCTGCTCGGCGCCGTCGTGATGCTGTTCGCAGCACGCAAGCTGCGTCGAGACACGACCCGCCGATCCGTCGGCCGGACCGTCGCCGCGCATGTTGTCGAGTTACCGGCAGCTGTTCAGCCTCGCGCGGCTACCTGACCTACGTCGCGTTCGGCTCCAGCCTGATGAGCATGATCTATACGTTCGTGACCGGCACGCCCTATGTCGCGATCGACGTGCTCGGCATATCGCCCGCGCGCCTCGGCCTGCTGCTGTTCTTCCCGGCCGTTGCCTCGTTCGCCGGCTTCCTGGTTGCCGCGCGCGTCGTCAACCGCGTCGGCGGGTCGCGCCTGATGCGAACCGGCGCGCTTCTGGCATTCGCCGGGGCAGCATCGATGGCGGTGCTTTCGCTCGCCGGTGTCTGGCATCCGCTCGCGCTGTTCATCCCGGGCATGCTGATCGGCTTCGCGAATGCGCTCGCGACGCCCAGCTCGACGACCGCCGCGATCACGCGCCACCCCGCCATCGCCGGGGCGGCGTCAGGATTGCTGGGATTCGTGCATCTCGTACGTCGCCGCCGGCACGACGCAGCTGGTCGCAATCCTCGCCAATCACTCGCCGGTGCCGCTGGCGGGCACGCTGATGGGGCTGTGCCTGGTGAACTCTGCTGGCGCTGCGCTCGATCGCGCGGATGTCCGCTCAGGCCGGGCCGTAATTCCCCGCCAGAACTGCCCGAACCGACGCGATAGCGGAATCGCACGGAGCCGAAGGTCAGCGTGTCGCCATCCTCGAGCTTCGCGTAGCGGAGCTGGATGCCGTTGACGAACACGCCATTGCGGCTGTTCGGCGTCGATCACTGACACTTCGCCGCCGCGCAGCTTGAGCATCGCATGCAGCCGGCTCACGGTGGGGTCGACGATGCGCAGGTCATTGTCCTTGGTGCGACCGACATTGATGCGCGGCAGCGCCATCTCGTAAACCGATCCGACCATGTCGAGCCCGATCAGGTAGCGGCGAACCTGGGGTTCGCTGTTAGCGGATACCGGGGCTTCCACCCTCGGCGGTGCCTGCTGCATGTCCTCGATACGCACCTGGCGCTTCGGCAATTCCGCGGTCAGGTCCCGGGCGGCTTCCATCGATGCCGGGGCTGTCGCGGCCGGCGTCTCGGTACTGATCATTCCCACGATGGGCAATTCCACCGTCAGCGCCGAATCGGTCGGCACCGGTATTTCGGATTCGACCGGCGCAGGTGCAGCCGCTCCATGCTCGGCGCCGAAGAAGCGACGCATAGGCTTGCGCAGCTCGCCACTGCCCTGGCTGCGATCGCCGAGCTCGCTCAGGCGCTGGATGAATTCGTCGCGATTGGCGATGCTCGCGAGCAGTTGCTCGCGTTCGGCACGCAGACGGTCGATTTCCTCGCGCGCGACCAGCAGCGCCTGGCTGCGCTCGCGTAGCCGCTCATGCAGGCTCGCGATTATGCCGTCGGCCGGCGATGGCGCGCGCCGGTTCTCGAGCACCTCGGTATGGCCGAAAGAGCGCTGCATTTCGCGCAACTCCTCGACAAAGCTGTCACGCTCGATCGCGAGCGTGGCGAGACGCGCGGAAAGATCCTCGATTTCCTGTTCGCGCTTCGCGAGCTGTCGAGCGCGCTCGGTCATGTCCGCGCGCAGGCTTGCAACGCGCTGCTGCCAGCGCGCGCGCTCGGCACCGATGCCGGCGGCCAGCGCGAGTTGCTCGTCTTCTACCTGGGACAGACGGCCCTTGAGATCGAGCTCGGTTTCCGTGAACAACTCGAGATCCTCGCCCATGTCCACGGCTTCGAGGTCCGGAATCCGCTCGGAATCGTCATCAATGAAAAATGGCGCGTCTTCGAGATCATCGGCGGGAGTCGCTATTTCCCAGCCAGGCCCGTTCATGGCGAGGCGCTCGCCAGTCAGCTCCACGTGTTCCATGAGCTGAGTGACGTCCTCGGCGACGATACCGTCGTCCGTTGGCGCATCCGAGTCCCGCTTGTTCATTGACGGATCCCCTGGCGCGGGCCCGCGCGATATCGCGCAAGTCCGCCAGATTATGTCGTAGGGCGGATTACCGCCAGTTCTGAAGTATCTCGGAGGCCGCCCCCTTCATTCTGTGACGCACGTCACATGTGACAGTTCACTGCCGGATACCGGTGTAGGATGCTGATTATGCAACAAGTCTGGCTGCTCTCCGCGACCCAGGCTCTGTGCATGTCGGGTAGTTTCCTGTTCGTCCTGTTGGGCGGAATCATCGGCTCGGAACTGGCACCGGCGCCCGGTCTGGCGACCCTGCCCGTCTCCGTCTTGATCGTCGGCCTGGCGGCCGGCGTCCTCCCGGCTGGCTGGCTGATCCGGCGGCTCGGCCGGCGTGCCGCATTCGTGGCGAGCGCCGTTCTGGCGGGCCTCGGCTGCGCCGCCGCCGGCGCCGGCATCCATGCCGCCAGTTTCTGGGTTTTCTGTCTCGGAGCGCTGCTGCTTGGCGCCAACAACGCCATGGTCATGCGCTACCGCTTCGCCGCAGTGGAATACGTCCAGGCAGAGCGCGCCAGCAAGGCCGTCGCCATCGTCATGAGCGGTGCGCTCGGCGCCGCCTGGCTCGGGCCGGAAATCGCCGTCCGCTACGCAGACCTCGTTGCGGGTGCGCACTACGCAGGTTCGTTCTTCGTCGGCGCGGGCCTTTATGCGATCGCGGCCATCCTGCTCCTGTTGACTCCGATTGCGACACGCGCCACGCAGGTCGACCCAAGACCGGCGCGATCACTCGGCGAAATTACGCGGCAGCCGGATTTTCGCCTCGCCGTCCTGGCGGCGCTCGTCTCATACGTCGTGATGAGTTTCATCATGACGGCGACGCCGATCAGCATGCACGTGATCGACCTGCACGACGAATTCGCGACCAAGCGCGTCATACAGGCCCACCTGCTCGCGATGTACCTTCCTTCGCTCGCCAGCGGCTGGATCATCGGCAGATTCGGAATCCGCCCGGTGATCAGAGCGGGCGCTTTGCTCATGATCGCGTGCGTCGCAATCGCCGCATTCGCCGGGCATCGCGTGCTGCACTACACCTGGGCGCTCGTCCTGCTGGGGCTCGGCTGGAACCTGCTGTTCATCGCCGGCACGACGCTGCTCACGCAGACCTATCGTCCGCAGGAACGCATGCAGGTGCAGACCCTGAACGATTTCCTGGTCTTCGGTGCACAGGCCGTCGCATCGCTGATGGCCGGCGTCGCGCTCGCGACGATCGGCTGGCAACAGCTCAATCTCGCGACCCTGCCATTGCTGGCGGCGGTATTGCTTTCATTGACGATTGCCGACCGCAAATCCCGGGCAGAGGCAGCTTAATGATCGAGGAATTTCCGGATCCGTGCGACCTGCGGCTCCACCGGTTCGCGGGTGAGAACGAGGGCATCTTCGGCCAGTTGCAACAGCGGTTGTGCCGGTAGCGCAGCCGGCTGCTGCTTGCCCGCATACAGGAGGCGACGCACAACCTGGTTCCGCAGCGCCGCGAGTTCGAAAGCGACCTGTGCGCCGCGGCCGCAGCCGATCAAGTCCACTTCGCGCAGCCGGAGCTGGTCGAGCAGGTCCGCCATCGCCGTCACGAGACCCGCGATCGTGATTCGCCCCGACGGCGCGTCGGAGGCACCGCTGCCCGGCAGGTCAGGTGCGTAAACCGAGCGATCGGTTCCGAGCAGCGTGGCGCAGGCTTTGAAGTCGGTCGCCGCTTGCCGCCATCGTCATGAAGGAACAGGAGCGCCGTGCGCTCGTCGAAACCGCCGCTCGGCGGGAACGCCGTGGTCAGGTGCAGCTGGCCGTATCGGCAATCCACGTAGGTACGCCGCAACAAAACTGCAGTCGCTGCTTCGCGCATTTTCAATGTAATCGCCGCCTCGACACGATGCCCCCTTGTATCATGGTGCATCAAGGAGCCTGCAATGCCAAAGATGCCGCGCAAATTCCGGCCCGCCGCCCTGGCGACAGTCATCGGCCTGTTCACGATTGCTTCGGCGATGGCGGATGGGCCCGATCATGCGGCCGCCTACGAAAGACTCAAGTCGCTGGCCGGCACCTGGACCGGCAGGATGGAGGATCCGCTTGCGGGGCCTCCGGTCACCGTGCGGTACGAGGTTGCGAGCAACGGCAAGAGCGGTCATCGAGTACCAGAATCCGGGCGAGACCTACGAGATGCTCACGGTCTATTACCTGGCGCATGGCAAGCTCCAGGCGACACACTACTGTGCCGCCGGCAACCAGCCGGCCTACAGACTCGATGACAAGTCGACGGCAGACGTTGCAATGCTCGAGTTCGCCGGCGGCACAGGTTTCGATCCGGAGAAGGACGGGCACGTGCACCAGGGAGACATCCGGTACATCTCACCGGACCGCATCGAGGAACGCTGGTTCCACTACGTCGGACCGAAGGAACTGGGCTCAACACACTGGTTCTTGCAGCGCCAGGTCGAGGCACCGGCCGGGAAACTCCCGGTGCCTGTGCCCGAGACCGCGCCCGTTACGACACCCGCCAACTGATGCTGCGCGGCGGATCTCGTCTCAGTATTCGTCGTACTTCCTGGCTTGGCCGCGCACGCGATTGGCCGGGTACTTCTGCGCGTTGCTCTCGAGTTTCCTGCCGGCCGCCTCCAGCAGGTCGATGTCCAGCCGGTCGGCGATCCGGACCAGGTAGACCAGAACGTCGGCCAGTTCCTCGGCCGCGCGCCGGCGTCGCTCCGTGTCGAGCGCCGCACTTTCCGCCTCGGTCAGCCACTGGAACAGCTCCACCAGCTCTGAGGCCTCGACGGACAGGGCCATGGCCAGATTCTTGGGGCTGTGGAACTGGTCCCAGTCGCGCTCGGCGACGAAAACGCGTAGACGTTCCTTCAGTTCCTCGAGGTCGCGCATGTCGACACTGTCGGCCAATCATCGCCCGCGTGCAACGTCTGGTCGAATCCAGTTTGCCAGTGCCACGCGCCGACCGGCAGAATCAACGGCCCGTGCATCGGCGCCGCCTGCCGCAGACCCGGAGATCACGCAATGTCGCCTATCGCCCGCCGAATCATCGCCATACTCGCGCTCGCGGCATTCGCGGGCGGCGCAGCAGTTGCCGCTCCGGAGCCCCTGAGCGCGGACACCATGTGGAATATCCAGCGGATCGGCGCAGCGGCTCTGTCGCCGGACGGCCGCCAGGCCGTGTTCCCCGTGACAACCTACGACGAGGACCAGGACAAGGGTGAAGCGGACCTGTACCTGGTCGGAACGGCAAGCGGCGAAGCGCGCCGCCTGACCAGCATGCCCGGCAAGGAATCCGATCCTGCATGGAGCCCCGACGGACGCTGGATCGCATTCGTCGCCAAACGCAGCGACGACAAGGAATCGCAACTCTACGTGCTGCCGACCGACGGCGGCGAGGCGACGAAAGTCGGCGACATCCCGACCGGCGTCGCGGCCCCGAAGTGGTTCCCGGATTCGAAGCGCATTGCCTTCATATCGCGCGTCTGGCCCGACCTGCCTGACCGGGAAAAGACCAGCGAGCGCATGAAGGAACGTGAAGAGTCCAGGATGAAGGCGCAGGCCTGGAACCGCCCGCCCATCGCCTACTGGGATCACTGGATAGACGACCGCCAGGCCCATGTGTTCTCGATCCCGCTCGAGGGCGGCACGCCGACCGCGATCACGCTTGGCACCGGCTTCGAGCTGACGCGCCAGCGAGACTCGACGGCAATGCCTACGACGTCTCGCCGGACGGCAGCGAGGTCGCCTTCGTCGCCGACATCGACCCGACAGGCGTGGACCAGAATTTCGACGTTTTCGTCGTTCCGGCTGCCGGCGGCCAGGCCCGCAACCTCACCACCGACAATTCCGGCGACGACGAGAATCCGCGCTACAGCCCCGACGGCCGCTGGCTGCTGCACACGCGCCAGACGATCAAGGGATTCTACGGCGACTCCTACCAGGCCTGGCTCGTGGACCGGAAGAACGGCGCGCACCGCCGCATCGCCGCGGACTGGGACCGCTCGTTGAATGGCATGGTCTGGGCGCCGGACTCGAAGAACATCTACGCGGCGATCGACGACGCGGGAACGCGATCGCGTCTATCGCATCGAAGTCGCAAGCGGGCGCCACGCCGCCGTGACGAAAGGCTCGAGTTATTCGAATCTCGCCATGGCCGGCTCGCCCGCGACGCTCATTGGGCTCCGCCAGTCGTTCAGCGAACCGCCGACGCTGGTGCGCATCGACCCGCGCGACGGCAATGCGACAAAGCTTTCAAAACTCAATGACGCGCTTCTTGCAGCGGTCGCATTCGGCAAGGTCGAGAGCGTCACCTACCAGGGTTCTGGAGGCGACGACATCCAGATGTGGGTTATCTATCCGCCGGGCTTCGACCCAGGCAAGAAATACCCGCTGTACCTCCTGCTGCACGGCGGCCCGCACAATGGCATCGCGGACTCCTGGACCTTTCGCTGGAATGCACAAGTATTCGCCGGCTGGGGCTATGTCGTTGCCTGGCACAATTTCCACGGTTCGAGCGGTTTCGGCCAGGCCTTCACGGATTCCATCAACCCGGACCACATCACCAAGCCCTACCAGGACACGATCCGCGCGGCGGAGTGGTTCGCGTCGCGGCCATGGATCGACCGCGACCGCATGATCGCGGGCGGCGGCAGCTATGGCGGGTTCCTCGCCGCGACGCTGAATGGCAAGCCGCATCCGTTCAAGGCACTCATCGCACACGCCGCCGTCTACAGCGAGTACGCGCAATACGGCGCAGACTACGGTGCCGGCAAGCGGCGCTTCTTCGAGGCCTGGGAAAAGCCCGAGGAATTCGCGCGCTATTCGCCGAATACCTATGCCGGCAACTTCGCCACGCCGACACTCGTCGTCGTCGGACAGCTCGACCAGCGCGTGCCGCTCAATAACGGTATTGAATTCTTCAACACGCTCCAGAATCGCGGCGTCGAGAGCCGCCTCGTGTATTTCCCGGACGAGAACCACTGGGTCCTGAAGCGCCAGAACTCGCTGTACTGGTACCGCGAAGTACGGGACTGGCTCGAACACTACGCGCCATCTGGCGCCCGCTGAGGGATGGAGACAACATGAGCATGACCCGACGCAGCATACTCAAGGCGGCCGCCGGAACGGCGCTCGCGATGAGCGCAGGCCGCCTTTTGGCCGGGGAGCAGAAGCAGAAGACACTGCTGATCCTCGGCGGAACCGGCTTCATCGGCCCGCACCTGACCGGCCAGGCGCTGGCGCGCGGCTGGAAAGTCACGCATTTCAATCGCGGCAGGCGCGACGCCGAGGTCGAGAATGTCGAGACGCTCCTCGGCGACCGCAAGGGCCAGCTCGATTCACTGAAAGGCCGCAGCTGGGACGCGGTCGTGGACAACACGGGCTACATCCCGAAGTACGAGAAGATGTCGGCGGACTTGCTCGCGCCGAACACCGGCTATTGCCTCTACATCTCGAGCATCTCGGCCTACGCGGGCTTCGAAAAACCGAATGACGAGGACTCCCCGCGCGGCGTGCTGGCGAACCCCGACGAGGAGCAGGTAACGAACGACAGCTACGGCCCGATGAAGGCGTTGTGCGAAGACTACGTGCGCCAGGCCTACGGCACGCGCTCCTCGATCGTGCGTCCCGGCTATATTGTGGGCCCGCTCGATCCCGACCGACCGCTTCACCTATTGGCCGGTGCGCGTCGCGCGTGGCGGCGAGATGGCCGTGCCGGGCACGACCGCCGACCCGATCCAGATCATCGATGTGCGCGACCTCGCGCATTTCATGCTGGATCTCGTCGAGCGCCGCGTGGACGGATTCTTCAATGCCGTCACGCCGCCCGGTGCCCTCACCATGGGCGGGCTGATCGAATCGAGCAGGAAAATCTCCGGTTCCGACACGCGCGCAGTCTGGATCGACGAGGATTTCGTCGCCACGGTGCTGAAACCCGAGGAGATGAACTTCGCACCCTGGGGGCCGATGCGGGGCGTCGAGGCCGGCGCCTCCTTGACGGGCATCAGGCACTCCGTGGCCCAGGGGCTCAGGAGCCGCCCGCTCGACGACACGGTGCAGGACACACTGGCCTGGCATGCGACCCGGCCCGCCGAAAAACAGGCGCAACTGCGTTCGGGACTCTCGGCAGAGCAGGAAAACAGGCTGCTGGAAGCCTGGAAAGCACGCAAACCGGCCTGAGCGGCGTGATGGATATTCCGCCGGGACGGGAGCAGCGCGCCGGGAGGTGACCATGCCGGACCGTTCGTCAACTACTCGATGGAAAGCCGTCAGCGATCCACACGGTGGACGCCGAGGATCCCGTGCGCACCGCGATCCAGTTGATGGCAGATCACTTCGTCGGTGCATTGCCGGTGCTTGCCGACGGCAAGCTGGCAGGCATCGTCTCTGAGCGCGACTACGCGCGCAAAGTCGTGCTGATGGGCCGCAACTCGACGGAGACCAACGGTTGCCATCATCATGAGTGCGCCCGTCATCCACGTCGGGCCGCAGAACAGCGTCAACGACTGCATGAAACTGATGACGGAGAAGCGTATCCGCCACCTGCCGGTGGTCGAGAATGGCAAGCTGATCGGCGTGATCTCGATCGGCGACTGCGTCAAGGCCGTCATCGACGAGCAACGCCACGAGATCGAGGATCTCAAGCGCTATATCGCTGGCTGAGCTTCACCACACGCCGGTGTTCGGCATCGACACCCAGGGCTCGCGCGGCGGCAGCGATTCGCCCTTCTGCAGCAATTCGATGGAGACATTGTCCGGCGAGCGGACGAATGCCATGTGCCCGTCGCGCGGTGGCCGGTTGATGGTGATGCCGGCGTCCTGGAGCTTTGCGCAGAGCGCGTAGATGTCGTCCACCTCGTAGGCGAGATGGCCGAAGGCACGGCCCATCGTGTACTGCTCGGGATCCCAGTTCCAGGTCAGCTCGACCTGCGCCTCCTCATCGCCGGACGCCGCGAGGAACACGAGCGTGAAGCGGCCGCCCTCGCTGACATGGCGCCGCAATTCGACGAGTCCCAGGTGCTTGCAGTAGAACTCGAGAGAACGGTCGAGATCGGTGACGCGGACCATCGTGTGCAGGTATTTCATGGGCGAAAAGCTAGCACAAACGCGCTTCAGATGAAGCTTGCGAGGTACCCGTGACCCACGGCACGAAGGCAGGAATGTCGCCCATGCAAGGCTCCGTCAGTGCTTCTTGATCGGCACGTGCCAGGGCAGAGCCTTGAAATTCGAGATCCACGCGCAGATCGCCGGATAGTCCGCCAGCCGGTAGCCCGCCTCGTCCGCGACGTGCGTGTAGGCGAAGAGTGCGATGTCCGCGAGCGTCACCCGGTCGCCGACCAGCCAGCGTCGGCCGGTGAGCTCGCGCTCGAGCACGGCGAGCGCATCTGCGCCGCGCTGGAAGCGCTCCTGTATCGCTCGCCGAGATCGGCCGGAGTCTTCTTCAGTGACGTCAGCCAGAATCGCACGGTGCCGATCGCGGGCTCGAGCTGGTATTGCTCGAAGCACATCCACTGCCACATCAGCGCGCGCTCATAGGGATCGCTGGGTATCAGCGCCGAACCCTCGGCGAGGTAGGCGATGATCGCGTGGCTCTCGGCGATCGGCCCGCGGCCGGCACCATCAGCACCGGGATCTTGCCGTTCGGATTGATCGCGAGATATTCGGCGTGCGCGTCGCGCCGGCGACGATATTCATCTCCTTCAGCTCGTACGGCATGCCGAGCGCCTTCATCGCCAGGCGGCACTTGTAGCCGTTGCCCGACGGCAGATAATCGTAAAGCACGAGATTCATCAGGCCTTGCCCGCAAGCAGGCGACGGGCTTCGCGGGCGGCGCGAAGGCCGGACATGTGCGCGCCGTGCAGCGTGCCGTAGGCCGACTGCTCGGTGTGCTCGCCGGCAAACACGATGCGCCCGCCGACCGGTCGCGTCAGGATTGCGCGCGCGCCGTAGCGGCCCGGCAGGCAGTGCGAATAGGAACCGCGGCTACGGATCGCCGGCCCAGGCCGTGGTCGCGCCCTTGTCGTACTGGCGGCGGATGTCGCCGCCCAGCATCGTCGTCAGTTCGGCGAGCGCGTGCTCGATCGCGGCCGCCTCGCCCGCCGCCTCGAGTTCCTGCGCAAAGCGGCCGGCGGACAGGCCGACGCAGACATTGCCGCCCCAGAGCCGCGTCAGGAACTCGAGGCCGCGACCGTCATTGCGGCGCAGCGTCAGGAATTCCAGCTTCGCCGACGGGAAGACATTGCGCTTGAAGCGCAGCGCCACCTTGTTCATCACGCCGAGCGGCAGGTCGTGGTGCGCCTGCAGCACCTCGACCGGCAGGTGGGGCGAGAAGATCACGGCGCCCGCCGCGATGACCGGTGACGGCAGCGCGACGACCGCGATGCGCGCGGTGAAGGTTCCCGCCGCCGTCTCGGCCGCGACGCCGCGCCCGTCCCAGCGGATGCGCGTGACCGGCGTGCGCAGGCGCACCGCAACGTCCTTTGCGTAGTGCGCGAGCAGCGCGCCGTAACCGCGCGGGATCAGGAGGTCCGCGCCGTCCTCGACGAACTGGTATGAATCGAGCGCCGAATAATTGGCAGGCTCGATGCCCTCCCAGCCGGTCAGCCCCGCCTCGGCCATCGGGTACCAGGGATCGGCGAGCGTCGCCTGCGTGAGCGCCGCCTCGGCAGGAATGTCGAGACCGCGCCGGCCGATTTCGCCCAGTTCCTGCGTGATGCGATCGCGAACTGCGCGCAGCCCCGCCGTTTCCGCGCCACTCATCTGCCGCGAGCCGTCGTAGACGTGCCGCGGGCTCTTGTCCTCGAACACTTCGAATCCGTCCTGGCGCGCGATGGCGACCATCGGATTGACTTCGAGGCGTGCAACCAGGAACAGCCGCGATCCCAGGGAACGCCGAGACTTGTGTCGGTGAAGGCGCGCCCGCCGATGCGATCGCGCGCCTCGAGCACGAGCACGCCAATGCCCGCGGAACGCAATTCCTTCGCTGCCGTCAGTCCGGCGCCGCCCGCGCCAATGACGATGACGTCGATCGGCACCGTCTGCGCCAGCAGGCGCGGGCCGCAGGCACCCGATGCCACGGCGGCGCCAATACCCTGTAAGAGTTGCCTGCGATTCAACACGTCAATGCACTCCGCCAGATCCGCAGCTTCTGAAGATAACCCATCCCGGCGTGCGCCGGACTGGTCGAGGGCAGCAGCCGGTACTCGAGTTTGCGGTCCGCCGGCAATGTCCCCTCCACGTGACGCCGCCAGGCTGACTCGGCCTTGCGGCCATTGAAGCAGACGCGGCGGATACGCGGCTGCGCATCCAGGAAGGCGGCGAAATCGTTGACGACGATCGAGTCGCTCGATGATCGCAGCGTCGAGGCTGCCGGGACGCGACGCAGCTGGCGATCACGTCCCACAGTGCAACTGCCCGCTAGCCCCAGCGCCTGCGTGCGGCGCGCGATAGAGCTGCCGCCGGATCGAAGCCATGGATTTCGCCGGCGATGCGCCAGAACTGGTTGCGCGGATGCGCGTAGTACGCGCCTGCGGCCAGCGATGCGACGCTCGGCATGCTGCCGAGAATCAGGATCCGCGCGCCTTGGCGCGCGATCGGCGGAAAGCCCCGGATCGTCGATAGCTTCTTGCGACTGCCGCGTGCCACGGCGCCAGTCTGTCGCGCGGCATCATGCGGCTCAAGCTCCCGGAAAGGAAAGGCCCGCCGAAGCGGGCCTTTCATCAGCAGAAAATGGGGAGCCTTACCAGCGCCCACCACCACCGCCGCCACCGCCGCCGCCGCCGCCGCCGGAGCGGAAGCCACCGCCACCGCCCGGACGACCACCGCCACCGCGGCCGGCCACCGCCGCCGGCACCACGGGGACGATCCTGCGCTTCATTGACGCGCAGCTGACGACCGCCCATCGAGAAGCCGTTCAGCGCCTCGATGGCCTTCGCGGCCTCGGCCTGCGGCATTTCGACGAAACCAAAGCCGCGCGGACGACCGGTTTCACGATCGGACGGCAGCGCAACGGACTCGACCGTGCCGTGTGCGGCGAACAGGTCGCGAACCTGTGTTTCTGTCGCCGAGAAAGGCAGGTTTCCAACATAGATCTTCATGACTCGAGCTCTCACTTTTCATTAACAATGGGCCGCGTCCCGCCATCGATGCGATGGGCGGCAGCGGCCATTCACTACACGGCAGGAAACACGGTCGGGATCGTCTGGCGGGCGTGGGCCTGGCTAGGGCGAACCTTCGAACAGCTCCTGTCACCTGATCGCAGTTTTCAACCAATGCACCGTGGCGCCTTAAACGCTTGAAAATGCAGGGTGAACAGGCCGCGATCGGCGCGGAGGATAACACGGGGGCCTCATGGGCACCATTTCCACTGCCAGCCGGCCTTGTGCGGCAGGTCCGGTCTTGCCGAATTAGTGAATCAATCCAGCCGCTTGCGGAACCGGGCGATCGCCAGGGAGAGCATGACGACCAGGAACAGGGCGAGCTTCAGGAGCGGTACATACATATCGGCCAGGGTCGCCCCGCGGAGCGTAACGCCGCGGATGATCTCGTTGAAATGAGTCAGCGGGAGCACCTGGGCGAGCCCCTGGGCGAATGCCGGCATGCCTTCGAACGGGAACATGAAACCCGACAGCAGGATCGAGGGCAGCATGGTGACGAACGCCATCTGGAAGGCCTGGAACTGGGTCTGTGCAATGGTCGAAATGAAAAGCCCAAGCGCCAGCGCCGCGGCTATGAAAATCAGGGTCCCCAGGTAGAGATCCAGGAGCCTGCCGACCATCGGCACGCCGAACAGGATCCACCCGACGGCAAGTATCAGCGTCGTCTGGATCAGGCCGATCAACACATAGGGCAGGAGCTTGCCGGCCAGGAGTTCGCTGCGCGTGACCGGCGTCGTGATCAGGAGCTCGAGGTTGCCGCGCTCGCGCTCGCGAACGATGGCGCCCGAAGTGAATATCACCATGGTCATCGTCAGGATGGTGCCGATCAGCGCCGGCACGATCTGTACGGCCGTGCGGCGCGCGGGATTGTATTCCGTGCGGATCTCGAAGCGCTGCACGCCCGATGCCTGTGCGCCCGCGCGGCGCAGGACCGGCATCGAACCCAGGCCCTGCGCAAGGTTCTCGAGCGAGGGCTGGCTGCCGTCCACCAGGAGTTGCACCGCGGACCGGCTGCCCTCGTAAAGGCGCCGCTCGATGTCGGGCGCGATTACGATCCCGACCCTTGCATCTCCGCGCTGCATCATTTTCTGCAGCTCCCGTTCGCTGCCTGCCTCGCGCACGACATGCAGGACCTGGGTCGCCTGCAAGTCGCCGACCAGCTGCCGTGACAGCGATGTCCGCGACTGGTCGAGCACGGCCGCGTCCACGTCGCGGACGTCGAAATTGATCGCGTAGCCGAATAAAAGCATCTGCAGGACCGGGACGCCGATGATCATCCCGAATGTGACGCGGTCGCGCTGAAGCTGCCTGGCTTCCTTGGCGGCGATGGCGAACAGACGATCGAACCAGATCATGCAGCACGCTCTACGCGGGCCCTGCGCAATTGCGTGGCGGCGACGAATACGTCCTCGAGCGTCGCGCCGACGCGTTCTATCCGCGCATCCGCGCAGAGTGCCGTGACGGCGGCGCCAAGCTGGCGCTCCGGTTCGACGGCATCACGATGCAACAGCACGTGCAGGCGGTTGCCGAGCTGCGCCATGCTCCGGACCGACGGCACCGCGGCCAGCGCGCGCCGCGCCGCCGTCAGGTCCGCGCATTCGATTTCGACCACGGTCGCGTCGATGTCGCGCGCAAGCTGCTTTGGCGGACCCTCGGCCGCAATCCGGCCGAGGTCGAGTATCGCGAGACGGTGGCAGCGCTCGGCCTCGTCCATGTAGTGGGTCGACACCAGGATAGTCGTACCGCGAGCCACGAGAGCAAACAGATTCTCCCAGAAATCGCGGCGATTCTGCGGATCCACCGCGCTCGTCGGTTCGTCGAGCAGCAGCAGCTCCGGGTCGTGCAATGTCGCCGCGGCGAGTGCCAGGCGCTGGCGCTGGCCCCCGGAGAGCGTCCCGGCGCGCTGCTTCACGAATGCGGCGAGATCGTAGTCGCGGATCCTTTCTCCGATGCGCGCGCGGCGGGTCGTGGCGTCGAGCCCGTAGATCCTGCACATGAAGTCAAGGTTCTCGGCGACGGTCAGGTCGTCCCACAACGAAAAGCGCTGGGTCATGTAGCCAAGCTTGCGGCGCACGGTCTCGGCCTCCCGCGGCACGTCGTGGCCGAGTACGCTGACCGTGCCCTTGGTGGGCACGAGCAGACCGCACAGCATGCGGATGGTCGTGGACTTGCCGGAGCCGTTGGGGCCGAGAAAACCGTAGATCTGTGCGCGCGGTACGTCGAGGTCTATGTCATCCACCGCGACGACCGCGCCGAACCGGCGCGTCAGCCCGCGCGCGGAGATCGCGACCGTCACGGCGCAGCCTGGTCTTCCAGCATCGTCACCTCGACCGGCATGCCGGTCGGCAGGGCGTCCGCCTCGGGCTCCGTCAGCACGACCTCCGCAAGGAACGAGAGCCGGCTGCGATCGCGCTCGTTGAGCGCGTAGTAAGGTGTGAAAGCTGCCTCCGACGACACGTAGCGAAGCTCCCCGCGCCACTCTCGCCCCGTGCCGTCGATGCGGATCGTCGCCTGGCTGCCCGCCTTCACCGACGTGCGTTGCGGCTCGGGAATGAAGACTCGCGCGTAGGGTTGCCCGGCAGCGAGCAACACCGCGACCGGCGCCCCGCGCGGCGGGCGTTCGCCCAGTTTATAGGGAAGCGCGTCTATGACGCCGGCGCGCGGAGCCCGCACTGTGAGGCGCGACAGCGTGAGCTCGAATCCCGCAAGCTGCGCGCGCGCACCCTCGACCGCAGCGGCCGCCTGATCGATGACTTCACTTCGAGTGCCGCGTTCGAGATCCGCAAGTCGCTGTTTCGCCGCGTGTTCATTTGCCACTGCTTCGTCGCGCGCTGCGCGCTGGCGGTCCAGTTCGCTGACCGGCAACATGCCGTCGCCGACCAATTTCTCGATGCGCGCGAAATCGCTGGCCGCTGCCGCGGCACCGGCCTTGGCACCGGCGAGAAGCGCGCGGGCTTCGAGGATCTGCTCCCGGCGTGGCCCGTCAACCAATTCCGCGAGCCGCTTCTCGGCCTGGCCCGCTGTAGCGCGAGCCTGCGCAAGCTCGGCGTTGGCCGCTGCCGGGTCGAGCCTCAGCAGGAGCTGGCCCTCGGCGACGGCATCGCCTTCGTGGACTGCGACCTCGACGATGGGTTCCTGCGCTTCCGCGACCAGCTCAATCCGGTCGCGTTCCAGCGTTCCGAGCAGGGCATTGCCGTCGCCTCCGCAGGCTGCCATCGCGGCTGTCGCAACCAGGACCAGTGCATGGCGCCCGCGCATCATTTCATTATCTCCACCGCGCAATTCACGGATAATAGCAATCATGCCGACCCGAATCGCCATCGTACTGTGGGCTTGCCTTGCAATGGCGGCAACTGCGGTGGCCGCCCATGGAGACCAGCCGATGATTTCGATCGCAATACATGGCGGCGCCGGCGTGATCAGCCGCGCGACGATGACCGAGGAGAACGAAAAGGCCTACCGCGCCGATCTCGGGCGCGCGCTCGATGCCGGCTATGCCGTACTCGAAGGTGGCGGCACGAGCCTGGATGCCACCGTTGCAGCCGTGCGCATCCTCGAGGATTCGCCGCTGTTCAACGCCGGCCTGGGCGCCGTCTTCAGTCACGCAGGCATCAACGAACTCGATGCCGCCATCATGGATGGCGCGACGAAGAAGGCGGGTGCCGTTGCCGGCGTGCGTCACATCAAGAACCCGATCGAGCTGGCGCGCATGGTCATGGACCGGACTCCGCACGTGCTCCTGAGCGGTGAAGGTGCCGAGGAGTTCGCGCTGGAACAGGGCGTCAAGCTGGTGCCGGGCAGCTATTTCTTCACGGAGCGCCGCTGGAAGCAGCTCGAAGAGGCCCAACGCAGCGACAAACTGGCCTCCGCCGACGAGGACATCGGATTCTTCAGCACCGTGGGCGCGGTCGCCCGCGACCGCCAGGGCAACCTGGCCGCCGCTACATCGACCGGCGGCATGACCAACAAGCGCTGGGGCCGGATCGGCGACTCACCGGTCATCGGCGCGGGCACCTATGCGGACAATGATTCCTGCGCGGTCTCGGCGACAGGCAGCGGCGAGTACTTCCTGCGCGCCGTCGTCGCACACGAGATCTGCGCCCGGGTCCGGCTGACAGGCAAGCGCGCTGCCGACGCCGCGCACGATGTCGTGCAGGTCATGCTGAAGGAGATCGGCGGGGATGGCGGCGTCATCGTGGTCGACCGCGATGGCGAACTGACCATGGAATTCAACACCGAGGGCATGTTCCGCGCCGCGCGCGATTCGCGCGGCCGCCGCGAAATCGCGATCTACTGATCCTGCCTATTCCACCCGCGCGCGGAATACGAGCTGGAAGCTTGAGTCAGCGTTGAATGCGCCCTTCGGGTTGATGCGGATGTGGGTCACTGCGGTATCCACGCCATTGGCTTCGCGCTTCGGCGACCAGGCGACGCGGTTCGGAGGAATTGCCTAACGGTCTTCGCCCTTCAGCACGTGACGGCTGAAGTAGCCGGTCTTCATGTGTTCGTATTCTTCCTGCAGCAGCCGCGACCGGTTGCGTCCGCCGTCTTTGGCGGCGTAAAGCGCCTGGTCGGCCAGCTGCACAAGTCCCTCGGGGCTGCGTCTTGCCACCGGTATGACGCAGGCGACACCAACGCTTACGGTCAGTACCGGCGCGGCGCTCGAACCCTGGTGGGGAATGCCGAGCCCACGGACTTCCGCGAGTAAATCATCCGCAGCCTTGGCTGCGTGATCCAATGTCGTATCATGCAGCACGATCGCGAATTCCTCGCCGCCGTAGCGTGCGACGAAATCCAGTGGCCGGCGCGCCTGGCGCGCGAGCACCGCAGCGACCGCCTTCATCGCCTCGTCGCCGGCCTGGTGCCCGTAGCGGTCATTGAAAGCCTTGAAGTAGTCGATGTCCGCGATCAGCAGCGCGACGGGCCGGTGCTCGCGCATGCAATGCTGCCAGATTCGTGCGAGATGCTCGTCGAACCGGCGCCGATTATAGATGCCGGTCAGGCCATCGCGCTGAGCTGCTTCGTCCAGCATTCTCGACTCGAGCCACGCCGTGCGTCGCGCATGCTCTACGTTATAAGCGGCGGTTGCGCCGACTGCGATCGCGAGCAGGAGCATCAACATGTCGTAGGTCAGCTCCTGGACGGTCATGCCCAGCGCGAGCGCGACACCGAGGTAGGCGACTGCCGCTATCAGGTTGGTCACGAGGCCTGCAAAAAACGGGAGGCCTATCAAAAAATAGACGAACATCGTGGCCAGGATCAGCGCCATGAACGGCTGACTCTGTCCGTGTTCCCAGGCGCTCAGCACCAGCGCGACGATGGCCACCATTCCGACAGGTGAAAGGAAGGACACGACCGGCCGGTAAATCCGGCTGCCATCCTGCAGAAAGGTCACGGTCAGTCCCAGCACAATTGCCGGCAGCAGCACGGCGTAGCGCACGAACTCCACCAGCGGCTCATGAACGATGTGGAGGACGAATTGATCGAGCAGCGCGAATACCGTGACTACCAGGGCTCCCATGCCGAGGCTCGCCCGGAGGTAAGGCCGGCCCTGCCGGTACTGGTCATGGCCGTAGCTGGATTCGAGACCCGGCAGGAAGCGCAGCCATCGGTAGCCGCGCCGCATTTGCTCGGCCGCCGGTGACGCGGCCAGCGTTTCCTGCGGCATGGCCTAGGCGCTCAACTCATGGTGACGCGCGAAGGAAACGGCTGGGCAGGTCGAGAGTTGCGTCAGGTGACCTCCGTCGACCGTCGCAGCTGCATCGGATTGGCCTTGAGCATGTTATACGAGATTGCCGGCCATGTAGCGCTCGACATATTCCCTGAACGGCATCTTGTCGGCCGCTTCGACTGCCCGCTGCTCCGCCAGCGAATCCCCGGCCTCGGTGCGCAACTCCGCCAGGCGTTTTTCGTTCGGCGGGTAAAGGTCACGGAAATAGTCCCGCTGCATCCGCGACATGCCGAGCGCCAGCTCGAAGAACGACACGCCCTGGCGGGCCAGCTCTTCGAGGAGCCGCGCGGACGGCAGCTGCGCGGGGTCTTCTAGCTTGGCCCGCTGCAGCGCCAGTGCATTGGTGTAAGGCTTGGCCTCGTCGCCTTCATCCAGCAGTTCGCAGATGCCCTGCATCTGGTCGAGTATCTCGGCGGCCCAGTGGACGAGCGCGAGCGGCTCCGGTTGCGACCACAGCACGAGGCCCGGTTCGCGCCCGCGGCCGGCAACCAGCATATGATTGTCTTCGTAACGGGATGATTCTTCTTCCGACAGCGGCGCGCTGTCACGCAGCAAGCAGAGCGCCGCGAATGCCTCGAGAAAGCACAGCTTGCGCTGGTTGACGCCGACGGGGTCGAAAGCGCCGACATCGAGCGAGCGCATCTCGACGTACTGGACCCCGGCACGCATGAGGGCGCGGGTCGGGCGCTCGCCGGAGCGCGCAACACGCTTGGGCCGGATGAAGCTGTAGTACTCGTTTTCGATCTGCAGCAGGTTTGCATTCAACTGGCGCCACTCCCCATCGACCTCGACGCCGTGAGCCTCGTACTCGGGATGTGGCGTCGAGATCAGACGCGACAGGTCGCGGACATACTCCTGCAGGGAATTGACCGAAACGTGGACGCCCGCCTGGTTCTTGTTGCGGTAGCCGAGGTCGCTCATGCGAAGGGATGTCGCAAAGGGCGCGACCAGCGTACCGCTTCCGCGCGCCTCGAGATTCGAGGGCGGTTCGCGTCCCGCGAAAAAGGAACGGCAGACCGCCGGCGAGACCCCGAACAGATAGAGGATAAGCCAGCCGAAGCGGCGGTAGTTGCGCAACAGGGCGAAATACGACGCATCGACGAATGCCTGTCGCTCCAGCTTCGATTCCAGGACATGCTTCAGCACGGGCCAGAACTGTTCCGGAAAGGAATAATTGAAATGCACGCCCGAAATCGCCTGCATCACGCGTCCATAGCGCAGCCCCAGCCCGACACGGTAAATGTGCTTCATGCGCCCGATATTGGAACTGCCGTACTGCGCGATCGGGATCTCGGCGTCGCCGCCCAGCACGCAGGGCATGCTGGTCACCCACAGCAATTCTTCGCTCACGTGGCGGTAGACGAACTGGTGGATGTCGCAAAGGTACTGCTGCAACTCCCAGGTCGCCGCAAACGGCGGCGTGACGAGCTCGATCAGCGCCTCGGAATAATCGGTCGTTATGTGGGGATTGGTCAGCGCCGAACCCAGTGCCTGCGGGTGAGGCGATTTCGCGATGTGGCCGTCCGGTGCGACGCGGAGCGCCTCGCGTTCGACACCTTTCAGCCCGCCCTGCAGGACGCCGCGTTCACGGGCATTGACGAGTCCCGCGAGCCGGCGTTCGAACTGGGCGTCTGTGCGTCTGGCGGGCATCGGTCGGGCCATTCTGCGGCCCGGCGTGGCGAACGCAAGTCGGGAACGGCCGGTCGTATAGGTAGACTTGGTCCGGAAACCGGCCGGCGCTACATTAGGCGGGAAAGGCGGCCTTCAGCCGGCGTTCACCCGCCCGGGAGCAACTTGGGGCCATGAAGAAACCGACCGCAGTCATCGCGATGGCTATCGCCATTCTCTGGGCCCATGCCTCGGCCGCGGATTCCTTCCGCTGCGGCACGCGCCTCGTCAGCGACGGCGACAGCACGGACAAGGTCGCCGCGCTCTGCGGGCCGCCCACCGATATCCGCCGCCATGAAATCCTGCAAAGGCGGGTGAGCTGGTACCGGGGCAGGCCTTATTACAGTTCGCTCGAGCCCGAACCCGTCCCGATCGAATACTGGACCTACAACCTGGGCCCGAACAAGCTGATGCGCAGGCTCAAGTTCGAGGACGGCCTGCTGGTCGACGTCGAAACGCTGAGCCATGGCTACTATTCCGAGAACGACGACTGACTCGCTGATCCGGCCGATCCGGCCGGCCGACAACGCCGCCATGGCCGCGATCATCCGCGAGGTCATGACGAGCTTTGGCGCCTGCGGGCCCGGCTACTCGATCAATGATCCTGAAGTGGACACGATGAGCGCCTACTATCCCGAGCCGCGTGCGGCATTCTTCATCGTGGAGCAGGATGGCCAGGTGTTGGGCGGCGGCGGCATTGCTCCGCTCGCCGGCGCGGACGAGGACATCTGCGAGCTGCGAAAGATGTACTTCCTTCCGGCGCTGCGCGGTCGCGGCGTCGGCGCGAGGCTGCTGCAGCAGTGTCTGGATGCAGCGCGAGCGCGCGGCTACCGGCGCTGTTACCTGGAAACGCTGACAGGCATGGAAGCGGCGCAACGGCTCTATACAAGGGCGGGATTCAGGCCGTTGCCCGGGCCGCTCGGCACGACCAGCCACAGCGGCTGCGACCGACATTACCTGATGGAGCTCTGAGCGGCGAGCGCATTCCTTGAAATGAGCTGATATCGCCAGATCAGCAACACCGCGCAGCTGAAGAGCCCGGCGATCAGGCCCGACCAGATGCCCGCCGGGCCTACGCCCAGGTGGATGCCAAACCACCATGCCGCGGGGAAACCGATCATCCAGTAGGCCGCGAAATTGAGCGCCATCGGGAGCTTCGCGTCCTTGAAGCCGCGCAGCGCCCCCGCCGCACCGACCTGAATGCCGTCGGGGATCTGGAAGATCGCGACGAACAGCAGGAGCCCCGCAGCGAGCGCGCGGACATCAGGGTCGGAGGTGTAGGCAGCGGCAATTCCTTGCCGCGCCGCCAGGATCACGAGCGAGGACAGCGCCATGATCATGCCGCACATCGCGATGCCGGCCCAGCCGGCAAGGCGCGCAGCGTCAGCGTCAGCACGGCCCGCCTGGTGGCCGACATGGATCGTCGTCGCGGAGTGGAGCGACAGCGGGATCATGAACATGAGTGAGGCGTAGCTGATCGCGATCTGGTGGGCCGCGACGATTTCGGTGCCGAGCGTGCTCATCAGCAGTGCCGCGACCGCGAACAGCCCGCCCTCGGACACCACCGACCCCGCGATCGGCAGGCCGAGTGCCAGGATTTCACGCAGCGCAGCCGGATCCGGCCGTTCGATGGGCTCGAAAAGCGCGAAGCGCGCGTAGATCGCATGACGGCGCTGGTAGAGATGCATGGCCGCGAGCATCGACCAGTAGGCGAGCGCTGTCGCGATGCCGCAGCCGGTCGCGCCAAATGACGGAATGCCGAAGCTGCCGCGCGTGAACAGCCAGTTGCCCGCGAAATTGACCGACAGCCCTATCATCGCCGTGTACATCACGGGCCGGGTCCAGCCGATACCCTCGCTGGTGTAGCGATGCACGAGGAATGCGAGCATCGCGGGCATGCCGAAGCACATGGCGTAGACATAGCCGGCCGCATGCGGAATCGCGCGGGGATCCGTGCCGAACCAGCCGAGCACCGGCACGACGCACAGGAGCCCGCCGACCAGCGGCACGGCGAGCATCTGTGAAAGCCAGAGGCCCTGGCGGAAATGCCGGCCGACTTCCCGGTCACGTCCCGCGCCATAGGCATGCGCGGCGATCGGCGAGATCGACATCAGGGTGCCGAGGCCGAACAACCAGAAGATCTGGTAGTAGCTGCCGCCGACCGCCACCCCTGCCAGCGGTTCGGGCCCCAGCCTCCCCGCCATGACGGTGTTGGTCAGCATCATGCCGGCCAGCACCAGGTTGTTGACGCAAGCGGTCCCGCGAAGCGCAGGATCGCGCGCGCGTCGTGGCGAAATGAACGTCTGAAGCTGGCTGTTTCGGTCATGGCGCGAGAATGGCCGCGCCGTGGCGGGCTGCTGTGGATGTGGCATTCTAGCGGATCAGGCTGCTTCCAAGCGCATAGCGGAGAGTCACCATGCTGGTCGGATCGCAACCCCGGCGGGTCGCCGTCATCGGCGGCGCCCGGATACCGTTTGCCCGGGCGAATGGCGCCTACGCCGCGGTCGGCAACCAGGAGATGCTGACGGCGTCGCTGACCGCGGTCGTCGAACGCTTCAAGCTGCGCGGCGAGCGGCTCGGCGATGTCGTCGCCGGCGCCGTGATGAAGCATTCGAGCCAGTGGAACCTGGCGCGCGAGGCGCTGCTGGATTCGGGGCTTGCGCCGGAAACGCCCGGACTCGACGTGCAGCGCGCCTGCGGCACGAGCATCGAGGCGGCGATCGCGATCGGCAACAAGATCGCGCTTGGCCAGATCGACGCCGGTATCGCCGGCGGCGTCGACACGGTCAGCGACCCGCCGATCGTTTTCGGCCGCGCATTACCAGCAATTGCTGCTGCGCAGTCATCGCGGCGCGCACGGCCTGGCGAACGCCTGAAGCCCTGGCTCGGCCTGCGGCCGCGTCACTTCAAGCCGTCGTTCCCGGGCGTCGGCGAGCCGCGCACCGGCCTGTCCATGGGCCAGCACACGGAGAAGATGGCGCGCAGCTGGAAGATCGGGCGCGCGGAGCAGGACGAGCTCGCGCTCGCGAGCCACCAGAATGCCAGCAAGGCCTGGGCGGAAGGATTCATGTCCGACCTGGTCGTGCCCTATCTCGGGCTCAAGACCGACAACAACGTGCGCGCCGACACGAGCCTCGAGAAACTCGCGAAGCTCAAGCCCTCGTTCGCGGCGGACGGCACGCTGACCGCAGGCAACTCGACGCCGATGACGGACGGCTCGGCCGCCGTGCTGCTCGCGAGCGAGGACTGGGCGCGGGCACGCGGCCTGCCGGTGCAGGCCTGGCTGAGCTACGGCAAGGTCGCGGCAGTCGATTTCGTCGGCGGCGAGGGTCTGTTGATGGCGCCCGCCTACGCCGTGCCGCGCATGCTGGCCGACGCCGGCATCCAGCTGCAGGATTTCGACTTCTACGAGATCCACGAGGCATTCGCGGCGCAGGTGCTGTGCACGCTGAAAGCCTGGGAATCGCCGGAGTTCTGCCGCGACCGGCTCGGTCTCGCCGCCCCGCTCGGCCCGATCGACCGCTCGAAGCTCAACGTCAAGGGCAGCTCAGTCGCGGTCGGCCACCCGTTCGCGGCGACCGGCGCGCGCATCGTCGCGACGCTCGCCAAGCTCCTGGCTGCGCGCGGCTCCGGCCGCGGGCTGATCTCGGTCTGCACCGCCGGTGGCATGGGTGTGACGGCCATCATGGAGCGCTGAGGCGTCCGCTTGCCATTAGTTGCATTTGAAACTAAATTGACGGAATGAAACGTTACATCGGTTTTCCGCGGGTCGAAGGCAAGGCCTCGCGCCAGGCACATGCCGACCTGCCGTCCGGGACCTTCGAGCGCGAGATGAGCAAGGAAGGCTTCTTCGGGCCGGCTGCGTTCTTCCATCACAGGCATCCGCCGACCGCCTGGTCGTCCTTCGAGGGGCCGCTGCGGCCGCATGCATTCGACCTGACGAAGCTCGACGCCGTCACGGCGAGCCCCTGGTCCGCGAGCGAAGTGCTGTACAACGCGCATTGTCGCATCCGCCAATGGCGTATCGACGGGAACATGGACCACCTCGCCCGTAACGGCGACGGTGATGAACTCCTGTTTATTCACCGTGGCCGCGGGCAATTGTTCTGCGATTTCGGCAGGCTCGCATTCGAGGCCGGTGACTACATTGTCCTGCCGCGCGGCACGATGTGGCGCCTGGCCTGCGCAGAACCGGCCGTCGTGCTGATGATCGAGGCGACCAACTCATCATATATGCTGCCGGAGAAGGGCCTGGTCGGCCCGCATGCGATCTTCGACCCGGCCATGCTCGACACGCCGCGCATGGATGATGATTTCCGCGCGCAACAGGACGAAAAACCCTGGCGGGTTGCCATCAAGCGGCATGGCCGCGTCTCGACGGCGACATTCCCCTACAACCCGCTCGATGCCGTCGGCTGGCACGGCGACCTCTCCGCCTGCCGTATCAATGTGCGCGACATCCGCCCGCTGATGAGCCACCGCTATCACCTGCCGCCGTCGGCGCACACGACCTTCCTCGGCAACCGCTTCGTCGTCTGCACCTTCGTGCCGCGTCCGTTCGAGACGGATCCGGGTGCGATCAAGATCCCGTTTTTCCACAACAATGACGACTACGACGAAGTCATCTTCTATCACGCGGGCGACTTTTTCAGTCGCGACAACATCCACCCGGGCATGATTACGCTGCATCCCGGCGGATTCACCCACGGCCCGCATCCCAAGGCACTCGAGCGCATGCTGGTGCAGACCAAGCCCGCAACCGACGAATACGCGGTGATGGTGGACACGCGCGATGCCCTCGAGATCGGCGCGGCCGCCGCATCAGTGGAATGGCAGGGCTACGTGGACAGCTGGAAAGGCGCCGCCAAATGAAACTTGCGACGCTCGCGGATGGCAGCCGCGACGGCAGGCTCGCGGTCGTCAGCCGTGACCTCACGCGCGCGGTGTATGCCACGGGTATTGCGCCCACGCTGCAGGCCGCGCTCGATGACTGGCAGAAAAGCGCGCCGGCCCTCGAGCAACTCGCGCGTGCGCTCGAATCCGGTAAAGCAGAGGACTTCCCCTTCGACCCGGCGCGCGCCCTGTCGCCGTTGCCGCGCAGTTTCCACTGGGTCGACGGCAGCGCCTACGTCAATCACGTGGAACTGGTGCGCAAGGCGCGCGGCGCGACGATGCCCGAGTCGTTCTGGACCGATCCGCTCGTGTACCAGGGCGGCTCGGACGACCTGCTGCCGCCGACGGGCGACGCGCCGTTCGGCAGCGAGGACTGGGGCATCGACATGGAAGGCGAGGTCGCCGTCGTCACCGACGACGTGCCGATGGCCACTGATGCGCGCACGGTGCGCGCGCACATCAAGCTCCTGATGCTGGTCAACGACTGGTCGCTCAGGAACCTGATTCCCGGCGAACTCGCGAAGGGATTCGGTTTCTACCAGTCGAAGCCTGCCACGGCATTTTCGCCCGTCGCGGTGACACCAGATGAGCTGGGCGTGGCCTGGGACGGCGGCCGCGTGCACCTGCCGCTGGTCGTGCACCTCAATGACGAGCCTGCTCGGCCGGCCGAACGCAGGTGTAGATATGACGTTCGATTTCGGCCAGCTGATTGCGCACGTCGCGAAGACCCGCCGGCTCGGCGCCGGCACCGTCGTCGGCTCGGGCACGGTCTCGAATCGCGATCGTTCACTGGGCTCGACCTGCCTCGCCGAGCGGCGCATGCTCGAGACCATCGAGCAGGGCCGCCCGGTGACGCCATTTCTTTCATTCGGCGACCGGGTGCGCATCGAGATGTTCGATGCCCAGGGCCATTCCATATTTGGCGCGATCGACCAGCGCGTGGTGAAGGCAGCATGATGAAACTGAAGGATTCCTCCCTGTTCCGACAGCAGTGCTTTGTCAATGGAGCCTGGGTCAATGCGGCAGGCGGCGCCTCGCTCGCCGTGACCAACCCTGCGACCGGTGAGAAGCTCGGCACCGTGCCTGCGATCAACGGCGCGGGCGCGGAATCCGCCGTCGCCGCCGCGCACGCGGCATTTCCTGCCTGGGCAGCGAAAACAGCCAAGGAACGCGCGCTGGTCCTGCGCCGCTGGTTCGAGCTGATCATGGCGAATGCCGACGATCTCGCGGTCCTGATGACCGCCGAACAGGGCAAGCCGCTCGCCGAGTCGCGCGGCGAGATCGCCTACGCCGCCTCCTTCGTCGAATGGTTCGGCGAGGAAGCGAAGCGCGTTTACGGCGACGTGATACCCGGTCACCAGGCTGACAAGCGGATCCTCGTGCTGCGCCAGCCGGTCGGCGTCGTCGCCGCGATTACGCCCTGGAATTTCCCGGCGGCGATGATCACGAGGAAGGTCGCACCCGCCATCGCTGCCGGCTGCACGGTGATCTGCAAGCCTGCGACGCAGACGCCTTACTCCGCGCTTGCGCTCGCGGAGCTCGCACAACGGGCCGGTCTCCCGCCGGGCGTACTGAACGTGATCACGGGCCCGGCGCGCGAGATAGGCGCAGTGATGACGGGCGACGCGCGCGTTCGAAAGCTCTCATTCACGGGCTCGACCGAGATCGGCAAGCTGCTGATGTCGCAGTGCGCAAAGACCATGAAGAAAGTGTCACTGGAACTCGGCGGCAATGCGCCGTTCATCGTGTTCGACGATGCCGATCTCGACGCTGCGGTTACCGGCGCCATCGCCAGCAAGTACCGCAACACCGGCCAGACCTGTGTCTGCGCGAACCGCCTGCTGGTCCAGGACGGCGTCTACGACGCATTCACGAAGAAGCTGGTCGCGGCGGTGAAGAAACTGCGCGTGGGAGACGGACTTGCCGGTGAGACGGAACAAGGCCCGCTGATCGACGACGCCGCACTCAAGAAGGTCGAGGAGCATGTGTCGGATGCGAAGGCCAAGGGTGCGAAAGTCGCGACCGGCGGCCAGCGCCACGCACTCGGCGGGACATTCTATGAACCGACCGTGCTGACAGGCGTCACGACAGCGATGATGGTCGCGCGGGAGGAAACCTTCGGGCCGGTCGCGCCGCTCTTCCGCTTCACCACCGAGGCCGAGGCGATCGCCATGGCGAATGACACGGAGTTCGGGCTTGCCGCCTACATGTACACGCGCGATCTTGCACGTTCCTGGCGCGTCTCGGAGGCGCTCGAATACGGCATCGTCGGCCTCAACACCGGTCTGATATCGACCGAAGTCGCGCCTTTCGGCGGGGTCAAGGAATCGGGTACGGGCCGCGAGGGCTCGAAGTACGGAATCCTCGACTACACCGAGATCAAGTACGTCTGCGTGGGCGGGATTCAGTAGGCGTCCACAGCGGGCAGGAGTGCTTGCCCTAGCCCACCGCGGCCCGATTGCGGCTTCCGCGGATATGCCAGACAGTTGTTGTGTCTTTGCAACAAAACGGCATATTCGCTGAATTGCGACCGTTGGAACTTGACCACTCCGATAGGGTCTGTATCCTGCGCGCGGGCCTGCAGACCCCCCCTCTCTGCGGGTTCCACGGCCGCCCCACCCCTGGGCGACCGGGCGTATGTGTAAACCCTTAAGCTTTATAGGAAATCATGATCATGAAGATCCTGAAAATTGTGACCGCGGGTCTGATGCTGGCGCTGCCGCTTGCGTCTCACGCGGACGAAATGAGCTACTCGTACATCGACCTCGGCTATGTCGAGACCGATATCGACGGTGTCGGCCCTTCGGCTGACGGCTTCGCGCTGCGCGGCTCGGTCGCCTTCGCCGACAACTACTTCGCCTTCGCGGAGTACTCGAGCCAGAGCGTCTCCGGCATCGACCTTGACATCACGACGGTGGGTCTCGGTGGCCACTATGGCCTCGCGGACAACCTGGACCTCGTCGGCCGTGCCGGCTGGTTCAAGGCGAAGGCCAGCACCACGGGCGCGAGCGTCGACGACGATGGCTACCTGCTGTCAGCGGGTCTCCGTGGAAAGGTCGGCGAAAGCGTCGAGCTCGACGGCAGCGTGATCTACACCGACGTTGGTGGAAACAACGGCGACGACACTTCGGTCGCCGTGGGTGGACGCTATTTCTTTACGAAGAACTTCGCGGTCGGTGCTGAGTACCAGCACGGCAACGACGCGTCGACCGTCATGGTTGGCGTGCGTTTCGCGTTCTAAGACCGATCAAGGTCTCGTTGTGGCGGCCGGGAACCGGGTTCCCGGCCGCATTTTTTTGCGCGGTCCAATGAGCTTCGCGGACAGCCGGGCATGCGGTATTGTCCGTTCATGACCTCCAAGACAGGCGTGATGGTTGCCAATCTCGGCACGCCGGACGCGCCGACGACGGAAGCCGTGCGGCGTTTTCTCGCCGAGTTCCTCTCCGATCGACGTGTCGTCGACCTGCCACGCGCCTTGTGGCTGCCGATACTCAATTGCGTGATACTGCGCATCCGCCCCAGGAAGAGCGCCCGCGCCTACAGTGAAATCTGGACGGACTCGGGTTCGCCATTGCTGGTCCATACACAGGCGCTTGCGGATGCCCTCGTGCCAAGGCTCGCATCGCTCCTGTCCGAACCGGTGGCGGTATCGATCGGGATGACCTATGGCAAGCCGTCCATCGCGGCGGCGCTCGAAGATCTACGCGCGCGGGGCGTGCGACGGCTGCTCGTGTTGCCGCTTTACCCACAGTATTCGGCGACGACGACTGCATCAGTACTCGATCGCGTCGAGATCGCATTCCGTCAGCTTGACTGGCGGCCCGAACTCCGGTTTGTGGACGACTACCACGCCGACGCAGGCTACATTGCCGCGATCGCGGAGTCCCTCGCAGGACGGATTGCCGACTTCGGCGCCGGTGCACAACTCTTGTTCTCGTTTCACGGCCTGCCGCAACGCTATGTCGACGCGGGCGATCCCTACCAGGAGCAATGCCAGGCAACTGCCCGGCTCGTCGCCACACGCCTCGCGCTGCCTATGGATGCCTGCTCGGTCGCCTACCAGTCGCGCGTCGGTGGCGCGCCCTGGCTGAAGCCCTACACCGAGGACCGGCTGGGCGAACTCGCGAAGCAGGGTGCGGGCCGGATCGTCGTCTGCTGCCCGGGTTTTGCGGTGGACTGCCTCGAGACACTCGAGGAAATTGCAATCCGCGGCCGCGACAGTTTTCTGAAAGCCGGCGGCGCGTCTTTCGACTACGTGCCGGCGCTCAACGAGTCCGCGAGTCACGTCGAATGCCTCGCCCGCATCGCCGTCGCTGCACTCTCGCGCGAGTCACTGAAGGCCGCATCATGATCGGGCGATTCCTCGAGATCAGCGTGCACGCGCCCGACCTGCTGGCATCGCTGGATTTCTATGAGCAGCTCGGCTTCACGCAGGTGACGACCGGCGAAGCCTGGCCCTATCCGTACGCGGTCGTGACCGACGGGCGGCTCGGCATCGGCCTGCACCAGCACGAGCTGGCGCAATCGCCGCTGCTGGCATTCGTCCTGCCGGACCTGTACGAGCATTTGCATGCCCTCGAGAATCTCGGTCTGGAGATCCTGGACCGCAGGCTCGGCGGCGACGTATTCAACGAAGCGACATTCGCGACATCCGGCGGCCAGCTGGTCCGCCTGCTGGAGGCGCGCACCTACTCCCCCTCCCAACGCGCGCCCGGCAAATTCTCGCGCCTCGGCTGGTTCGAGGAATTCATGCTGCCGGTTGCCGACGTGAAGGCGGCGTCGCAATTCTGGGAGCGCCTCGGCTTTGTGCCGGCCGAGGAAAGCGAAGAACCGTTTCCGCATGTCGGAATGACCAGCGATTCACTTGATGTTGCCCTGGTTGGCGGTGGAGCGCTCGCGCGCCCTGCGCTGCTCTTCACAGATGCCGAGATGCCGGGGCGTATCCAGGCGCTCGCGGAAAGGGGCGCCGAATTTGCGCGGTTGCCGGGCAAGCTCGATCCATCGCGGAACGGGCTGTTGATTGCACCGGAAGGAACACAACTTCTGCTCTCGACCGCGGAATGAAAACGCTGTTCCCCGCGCTGTTCGCGCTCGCCGCTCCCGCCGCGCTCGCGTGGCCATCATGCGATGACGCGGGCCTGAAGGCACCCGTCGCACTGGCTCGCGAGGTGCCAGCGTATCCTGAGGCGGTGCGCGCCATTGGAATCGAGGGTTCGGTCGAAGTGGCACTGACGATATTGCGGGATGGCGGCGTGGGATGGGTGAGCGTCCGGCATGCAGACCCGCCCGGTTATTTCGAGCAGGCCGCCGTCGCCGGCGTACGCGGCTGGCGCTTCGAGCCGGCGCGCCAGGACGGCATGGCGGTTGAATGCCGCATGCTGACACGCCTGCGGTTCGCGTTGGTGGACACGGTTGAAGCTGCCGGCCAGCCGCTTGCGAGCGTCCGGCCGGACCCCGTCTATCCGCCGCGGCTGTTGATGGAGCGCATCGAAGGCTACACCGAAGTCGCGTTCGAGCTGTCGGAAGACGGCCGTGTACTGCAGCCGCGCGTCATCACGGCGATGCCGCGCGGCGAATTCGAGTCGGCAGCGCTTGCAGCGATCCGATCCTGGCATTTTCCGCCCGGGCCGGCTGCGCAGCGCGTCAAGCGCCGATTCGACTTCCGACTGCCGGACTCCAGGCTTCGCGACCTGCCACCGATTACGCTGGCGAGCGCGCCATTCCCGATGGAGGCCTGCAGGCGGCAACTGGCGGGGGCGGTCTCCATCGAGGTGGAGACCGATGCGTCCGGCGCCATCCGCAAGGCGCGCATAATCTCGTCCGAACCAAGTGGCCTGTTCGACAAAACGGCACTGACGATCGCAAGGTCGTCGCAAATGACGCCCGCCTACCGGAATGGCCAGCCGATCGCAGCGACCGCCCTGCTGACCCTGACATTCGACCCGGACAAGGTGAGCTGCCCAGGTACCAAGCCGCCCGACCTCAAGCGGCCGAAGCAGGGGCGTCCCGCGCCGGCCGTGTCCGGATACGACCAACACCCCGCCGGCCGCGCTGACCTGTGGGCCGCGCTGTCCGCGGCCAACCGCCAGCAGGTAACATTGCCCGGTCGCCGCCAGCAAGCGGCCGTTCTGCAGTACTGGAGTCCTTGATGATGCGCATCTTCATTGCGGTGATGACCGCGATAGTGTCCCTCTCCGCCTGGGCCGACGAAGGCATGTGGACATTCGACAATCCTCCGCGGGCCACGATCGCGGAGAAATACGGCGTCACGCTCAGCGACGCGTGGCTCGACCACGTGCGTCTCTCGACAGTGCGCCTCGAGGGTGGCTGCACGGGCTCCTTCATCTCCGCTGACGGCCTGATCCTGACCAATCATCACTGCGGCGAGGAATGCATTGCGCAGAATTCCACACCCGACAACGATCTCGTCAGCAAGGGTTTCCTGGCGGACAAGCGCGAAAACGAGCTCCGCTGCCAGGAGGAAGCGATATCGGTGCTGGTAGGAACCGAAGATGTCACCGCAATGGTCGCCGCGGCGACCGCTGGCATCGCTGCCGATGCCGTCGTCGAAGCGCGGCGGCGCGCATTGACGAAGCTCGAGCAGGCCTGCGAAGAAGCTTCGGCGAAGTCGAAGACCGGGGCATTGAAGTGCGAACGCGTGACGCTCTACCAGGGCGGCCAGTACTGGCTCTACAAGTACAGGCGCTATGAGGACGTGCGGCTGGTATTCGCACCCGAGCGGGACATCGCGGCCTTCGGCGGCGACCCGGACAACTTCCAGTTCCCGCGCTGGTGCCTGGACATGTCGATCCTGCGCGTCTACGAGAAAGGTAAGCCCGCGAAGACGCCCGACCACCTGCGCTTCGACTGGAACGGCGTCGATCCTGGCGATCCCGTTTTTGTCTCGGGCCATCCTGGCAACTCCGACCGCCTGCGGACGGTCGCGCAACTCGAAGTGCAGCGCGACACCTTCATGCCATTCTGGCTGCTGCGCTTTTCCGAACTGCGCGAGCGAATGCTGCAGTATTCGAAGACCGGCGATGAGCCGCGCCGCACGACCGAGAACTACCTGAACCTGGTCGAGAACTCGATCAAGGTGCGTCGCAAGCAGTTCGATGCGCTGCTGGATCCTGCGCTGTTTGCGGCCGTGGGCCAGCGGGAACAGTCGCTGCGCGACGCCGTCGCGGCAAATCCGGCTCTCGCCTCTTCGGCCGGCGCCTGGGATGACATTGCGGCTGCCGAGCGCATCTGGCGCGACATGCTGGTGCCGAACACGTTCATCGAAGGAGGCGCTGCATTCAACAGCACGCTGTTCGGCCATGCGCGCGCCATCGTGCGTGCGGCGGCGGAGCGGGCCAAGCCCAATGAAGAACGCCTGCCGGAATACACGGAAGCGCGCCTGCCGGCGGTCGTGCAGAACCTGAAGTCGGAGGCGCCCATCTACCCGGATTTCGAGATCCTGCGACTGTCATTCGGCCTCGAACGAATGCGCGAATGGCTGGGGCCGGACGACCCGCTGGTGCGAACGGTGCTCGGCAACGATTCGCCGGATGCGCTGGCAACGAAACTCATCGACGAGAGCTCGCTCGCCGATCCCGCCGCACGCATGGCGCTCTATGAAGGCGGGCAGGCAGCCGTGGATGCGAGCGAGGACCCGATGATCCGCCTTGCCGCTGCCGTGGATCCCGCCGCGCGCGAACTGCGCAAGCGCGACGAGGAGCAGGTCGACGGCCCGGTGCAGCGCGCACAGGAAAAGATCGCGAATGCGCGCTTCGCCGTCTATGGCACGAGCATCTACCCGGATGCGACTTTTACGCTACGCCTCTCCTACGGCGCGATGATGGGCTGGAAGGAGAAAGGCGTCGACGTGCGCCCCTGGACCGAGGTCGGCCGCGCTTTCGAGCGGGCGACCGGACAGGAACCATTCAGGATTCCAGACCGCTGGCTGGCGGCAAAGGATCGTCTCGACATGACGATGCCGACGAACTTCACCACCAACAACGACATCCTGGGCGGCAACTCCGGCAGCCCGGTGGTCAATGCGGCCGGTGAAATCGTCGGACTCGCATTCGACGGAAACATCCACTCGATCTCGGGCAGTTACTGGTTCGACGACCGCATGAACCGCTCGGTCATGGTGCATCCGGCCTACATCCGGCTCGCGCTCGAGAAAGTGTACGGCGCGAATGCGCTGCTCGCGGAAATCGACCCGAAGCGCTAACCAGGCCTGCGCCGCGCAAGCAGGCGGCAGTCGATGTCGATGTCGTCCCGCACGCGCAGGGCGCCGAGTGCGACCGAGAACGGTGTGAGCCCGAGATCGGCATGATGCAGCGTGAACTTTGCATGGACGCTGATCTGGCCGTCGCCCAGTTCGACTGACACCGGCACGGTGACGATTCGCTCCTCGCCGCGGATCCCGACGCGGATCCGCGCCATCATGTCCGCGGGTCCGCCCTCCAGGCCTTCCGCGCTGAGGCGAATAACAGGCTCGAGCACCGCATCGAGCACCGAGGACCCGAGCATGTTTCGACGTGTGCCCTCCCGGTCGGCGGTCGGCACTTCCTTGGCGAATTCAGCGCCGGCGGCCGCGCGCGCCGTTGCATCATCGACTACCAGCGAATCCAGCGGCAGTTCCAGCTGAAAGCGGCTGTCGGTGAGCGGGTCGCGCAGATCGATGGTGCCGGCGAGCGCATCCGAACTGATCAGGTGATTGTGGCCGAGCGAAGCCATCGGGCCGTCCCGATAGACTCGGACCTCGACCCGTGAACCGACGATCTCGTAACGCTCGTATGGGCCGGCCGGCGCCGCTACAGGGGCCGCCGGCGCTGCCGGCGGCAGGACCTTGGGCGGCAGGGCGCAGCCGCAGGGCAGTGCCAGGAGCGCGATAAGGAACTTGCGCATTCGCGTATTCTCCAAGACCGGATGCCGCTTCGAAACACCCCGGTCCGTTACGGTTCGGTCGCCCAGTCCCTGCACTGGCTGGTGGCCGCGCTCCTGGTTGTCCAGTTCACGCTTGCCAGGATCGCCGAGCACCTGCCGCTGGGTCCGGACAAGGTCGGTACTCTGGCACGCCACAAGTCCGTCGGCATCACCATCCTGGGTCTTGCCGCACTCCGCCTCGCCTGGCGCTGGTTCAATCCGCCGCCCCCGTTGCCGCCGATGCCGGGCTGGCAGGCGCGGGCCGCACGCATTTCGCATGCATCCTTCTACGCGATCCTTTTCGCCATGCCATTGACCGGCTGGATGATGTCTTCGGCTTCCAATTACCCGGTCAGCTGGTTCGGCTTCGTCCAGCTCCCGGACCTGGTCGCACCGGACCCCGCGCTCAAGAAACTCCTGCACGAAGTGCATGAGACGCTCTCGAAGATCCTCATCGCGCTCGCCGGCCTGCACGTCCTGGCTGCAGTCAAGCACCAGTTCGTCGATCGCAACGGCCTCTTGTTCCGGATGCTGCCATGGCGAACCCACTGAAACTCCGGCACCTCGCAGCGCTCCTTGTCTTGCTGCCCTGCGCAGCTCTTGCCGCCGTCTGGCAGGGCGACGACCGCTCGGGACGCCTGCAGTTCTTCGCGACCCAGGCCGGTGCGAAATTTCCGGGACACTTCGGAAAATTCAAGGTTCGCCTGGATTTCGATCCTGCCGCGCCGGCAACAGGGCGGCTCGACGTAACGATCATGACCGCTTCCGCGGACACGGCCGACGCGGAGCGCGACGAAGTCCTGCACGGCCGGGATTTCTTCTGGGTCGAGCGGTTTCCGGAAGCGAAGTATCACGCCGAAGGATTCCAGCGCGACGGCAAGGGCTGGATCGCCGCCGGTGAATTGACATTGCGCGGCGTGACGCAACCGGTCGCCCTGCGATTTGAACTCGGGCCAGGCGCCCGGAGCCTCGGCATGAAGGGCGGAGTGATCCTGCGCCGACTCGAGTTCGGCGTGGGTCAGGGTGACTGGACCGAAACGACCTGGCTCAGCGACCCTGTCGAGGTGGCCTTTGACCTCGGCCTGCTGCCGGAGACTGCTTCAGCCAGCCCGTGATGCCGTAGATTCCGTCCGGCTGCGCGGTCAGACAATTGCTATAAAGTCTTCCGCATGGATGCCCACAAGCCACACGCTTTTCGCGACGTAGAATCATGCGTCGAGCAGACGCTGTCGCGCATCGGCAAGCGCATCGTCCTGTGCGCGCCGATCGGTGTCGGCAAGCCCGTAGCCCTCGTCAATGAGTTCTACCGGCGTGCCGCCGCCGATCCCGCGATCAGCCTTTCCATCCTGACCGGGCTGACATTGCGGAAACCACGCGCGCACGGCGAACTGGAACGGCGATTGATCGATCCGATGGCGATGCGCGTGTTCGGCGACATGCCGGAACCCGCCTGGGTGGAGCCGCTGATGACGGGCAGGATGCCCGGAAATGTCGAGGTCCACGAGTTTTTCATGGAGCCGGGAGCCTATCTGTCGGCGCCGCTGGCGCAGCAGTCCTACGCGAGCATCAACTACACGCAGGTCGCGCAAGCCGTGTCGGCAGCCGGGGCAAATGTTCTCGCGCAGCAGGTGGCGCGGCGTGTGGCGCCCGACGGGCACAGCATCAGCCTCGGCTCCAATCCGGATGTGACCGTGGACTTGCTGCCGCTGCTCGAATCCCGGCGTCGCGCGGGCGAGGCTATCGCCGTCATCGGGCAGGTGAACGACCGTATGCCATTCATGTTTGGCGACGCCCTCGTGCCGGAATCCGCGTTGGACTGCATCGTCGACGACCCGCGCGACTATCACGACCTGTTCAGCCCGCCCAAGCTGCCGATTTCCACCGCCGACCACATGATCGCGCTCACCGCCAGCATGCTGGTGCGGGACGACGGCACGCTGCAGATCGGGATCGGGGAACTGGGCGACGCGCTCGTCTATGCATTGCTGATGCGCCACCAGCACAATGCCCTCTGGCGCAGCGTGCTTGAGGAAACACGACTGTCCACGCGCTTTGCAGCAGAGCGTGCGGCGATCGGCGGCGATCAGCCATTCGAACTCGGGCTCTATTCAGTCACCGAGATGTTCGTTGACGGATTCCTGGACCTCTACCGCGCCGGCATCCTGAAGCGCCGCGTCGAGCCGGACGGCGCATTGCTGCACGGCGCATTCCTGCTGGGACCGCAGGCGTTCTACGAGGAACTGCGCAGGATGCCGGATGCCGAGCGCGGGTTGTTCCGGATGATGCCCGTGAGCTTCACCAATGAACTGGCCGGCGACGGCTGGGCACGGAAGGTCGAACAACGCCGGCATGCGCGCTTTATCAACACGGCGATGATGGCGACACTCGGCGGCGCGTTCGTCTCCGATGGCCTGGCGGACGGGCGCGTCGTCAGCGGTGTCGGCGGCCAGTACAACTTCGTCGCACAGGCATTTGACCTGCCAGGCGGCCGCTCGTTGATCGCCGTGCGCGCGACGCGCGAGAGCGGCGGCCGTGTCGAGTCGAACATCCGTTTCAACTACGGCCATGAGACCATTCCACGCCACCTTCGGGATATCTGCCTGACGGAATACGGCGCGGCTGACCTTCGCTGGAAGACCGATGCCGAAGTCGCGGCCGCGATGCTCAATATCACGGACTCGCGTTTCCAGCCCGCGCTCCTGGCGGAGACGCAGCGTGCCGGCAAGCTGCCGGCAAGTCACCGGATCGAGGATCGGCATCGCAACAACTATCCGGAGACCCTCGAACGCGCGCTTGCACCGCACCGCGCCCAGGGTGAGTTCCGTGAATTGCCTTTTGGCAGCGACCTTACTGCTGAGGAAATCAGGCTTGCCCGTCAGCTGCGATTGCTGAAGGCACGGAGCGCGACCCTGGCCGGAAAGCTGGCGCTTGCCGCGCGACTGATGGCGCCGCTGCCGGGAGACGAAGCGTCACGCGCCTGCATCACACGCATGGATCTCGCTGCGCCGCGCGGCCTGCGCGAGCGCTACTGGCGGCGGCTCGTCGCGGCGGCGCTTGCCACACGCTAGAGCCGGCTCAGCCTGCAGTCCAGGCGTAGACGACCGCGTACAAGATGGCATTCCCCGCCAGGATCGAAATGCCGGCGACGAGCTCCAGCTGCCGCGGCATGCCGCGCGGGTAGACCGCGCTCCCGATGTAGTGCTGTATGAAACCGCCCGCGTATCCACCCTGGCCGGCGCGAATACGCAAGGCCTTCTCGAGCGGAGTCAACGGGCAGGTCCAGCTCATGAGATTAACGACGGATGACCACAGCACGACCGGAACGTGCAGCCACATCCATGCGGAATCACGGAAGGCCAGGAGCCCCCCGAACACGGCGAACAGCACGAAAAGAAAGTGCGCCAGCAGCACGAGATCGGCGCCAATGCGATATGGCATGTCGCTACGAGTCCTGCCGTTGATCGCTGCGCCGCATGGTCGGGTTATTTCTCAACTAACGAATAAGCAGATCCAGCTCGCGCGCGTCGAGACCAGCTTCACGATAGTATTTCCGAGCATGCTCGAGAAGAGTGAATCCATCCTCGTAAGCGGCAACGTTGCCGTCGACCGGCTTGTCCAGATAGATGAGGCCGCCCTCAACCACAAACATGATCAAAGCCGGTTCTGGTGAGTCCTTGGCGATAACCAGCGTGTGAGCCTCACCGGCTGGTTCATAAATGAAAGTTCCAGGTTTCGCGACCCAGTCGTGCTCCAGATACCGCCAGTGACCGCGCATCGTGTAACCGCGGACCGTGCCGACGTGGTAGTGAGTGCCCAGCGCGGCCCCGGGGAGACCCTTCAGGACGACGCTGAATCCCCCGGAAGTGACATTGAAGTGGCAGGGCTGAAGCCAGACACCATCGGCATAGGGAACCCAGCGACGCTCGTCTTCCAGATCGACATTGGTAACAAAATGTTCACGACTTCTTCGATTCGGATCGAGGCCGTCGGTGAAGCTGCTGAAGGCTGTGATTGGCACATACATCCCCTTGAGTTAGTTGACAATCGCGAATCCATTGTCGGTTCTCCCGAAACGATAGTACTACTGCTGTCCGGTTGTAGCGCGCCGCTGGAAAAAGTGGCGGCGAGTCCCACAGAAAGTGCCAATACTGCTCCAATCATGAATGCCACGGCAGTGCCTCGTACTTTCGTTATGCGGACGGATCCGATGAAGCACCATCAATGATGTTTTGCAGGTCGAGAGCAACAGGCATGCGTTTGAACATGCAAGGTGAGGAAAACCGGCATCACGTCACTTGTATTCGTGCGCAACCGCTGCTCCTTCGGGGTAGTGGCCAGACGCGGCGCTCATTGCAGCCTCGTACATCCCCTCGACATAGTGAATATAAGTCACGTACGCCTCAATGTACTCGCGCCCCGCGCCCACATCCTGACTCTTGAATGACTTGGCCGTCATGGCCTTCTTGTATCTGTCCAGCAGCCCAGTGCGCATCTTCTCGATGAGCAGGTTGGTGAGCGGCGCGACATCGCCGGACTTCAAGGCTTGGTCTGCCGCAGGGATTGCAGGTCCCAGGTCCCGACCGGCTGGCTTCAGCCCAGTGTAGGGGGCGCCTTCGCCTTCACGATGGATGCGGACAAGCGTCTCGAAGAAATACACATCTGCGAGTTCCCTTGCTGCCGGACCAAGTTGGCGCACGGTTACAGTTTGGTCGAACACTCGGCGAATCTCGGCCTCATCGTTCTTCCGTACCCAGATCAGCACCAGGTTCACATCGTTCTTGATGAGCGCCTCCTGTGCGGCCTTGACGACGGGACCATCCATGCCATCGCAATGTGCATACGCAGGGACCGAAGGCAGGAGGGCCATTCCGGTCGCGGCGAACAAGACGAACAGAACTATAGTAATTCCTCGATTACAGTTCATGGTGTGGTGCTCCTCCTGACTACGATTGAAAGTGGCCTATCGTCCGCGTTGAGCGGGCCGTAGGAAAGCCCAACTGTGCGCCGCAGGCGCGAATTGCGCCTGTTGCATGTTCACCCCAATGAATTCGGAAATTGAACCCCCCACTCCCACTGTGCCTCATTCTTGCGGCCGGACTCAAACAGGACAAGAACGCGAGCGATGTCCCGATAGATATCGCCGATGTCATCAACAATGTGCCCGACAACTGGTTCAATGGGCGGCTCCTCAAAAGGATCAAATACTTCCCAATAGACTTGGAGCGGCAATTGAGACATGCGCTTCGCAACATGCCCATGGTGCCATCTGGCGGCTCGACTCCGGGGTCCTCAGTAGTGAGATCGTCTGACCATGGGTGCGGAAGGAGTAGCGCCGCAACGTACAGCGCTGAAACGCGCGAGAGAGCGGAGGTAGGTATTATCGGAGAGTGGTCCGCCCCCGTTGCCCAGTGACAGAAGAGGCGCGGTTCAGCTGCAAATACGTCAAGCCTGGACGTCATAACTTCTGAGGCGACGCCTAACGTCCGCGATCAGCGGCGGCGCGCAGTCGGCGCGCCGCTTGCTGTTCGCAACCTGTCCAAACTGCCACTTGTGCTTGCAAGCGGCGTGACGACAAGAGCCGACCGCTGCATCGCATAGTTAGGCGGCCGCAATTGAACGCCGTCTGGACAACTCATTGTGGTTCCAGGTTGCCAGTACGAGCGAAAAAAATAACCAAGCTGAAGAGAACATACGAAGGAACCCTGTATTGAAGTCAGCATACTCTTGGGGTGATAGTTCCCGCACCAATGTGCCTTCAATCTTTAGGAAGTGTTGTCCGCCCCGCTCAATTGCCACCTCCTGTCCAAAGTGAAAGTCGTTGTCGAAGGAGAAAAGTAGGTACCAAGTGGCAAAGGCAACTGCAGCCCCGCCGGTGAGTTTCCAGTCGCGACGTGCTCTTGTCGGAGCGTTGCCCCGAGGGCGTGCAAACATGTTGACTACAGTTCGAGCGAAAATGAGGAGGAAGATGCCAATTAGCAGGATGTGCAGCGGCATCGCCATTAGAAATACCTGGCCCCAGGGAAGATCTAGATACGTGGCAAGCGTAATAAGTGCAGAGGTTAGTGCCACTATTAGGCACGTCCTCGTCACATTGTCCGCCGAGGTCCACAGATGCTTCATGGCCAAACTGCTATCGGCCGCCTAACGCTCGCGATCAGCGGCGGCGCGCAGTCGGCGCGCCGCTTGCTGACCGCAACCTGTGGATACCGCTTGCAGTCCCTGCAAGCGGCGTGACGACCAGCGCCGAACGCTGCATCGCATAGTTAGGTGCCATTGCTACTCATCCTTGATTAGGGAGAAGTAACCGAGTTGCTGCGTACCCCCAAGGTTAAGAGCGACGTACTCGCCACCCAATCGGAAGTCCTTGAGTTCATCACGAAGGTGAAGGTAGCCGTCGCATACCTCGTTACGGCCTATGGCTAAACCGTGCTTGTCAATCAAGTAGGACAGCGGCTCAGTGGCCGGGAAAAATCGCTCGTCAGAGGTCGAATGGGACACAACCACCATACGCTTCCAATCACCGCTCATACAAGAATTAGCCAAGTCATCGGTAAAGCGAATTGTCATGGTAGTGATTACGCGGTGGTGCAAATTCATGATCTGGATGGTCCACGTCCCACTTAGGTCACCTAGCGCTTCTCGATCGGGCCGCGCAGGTTGATTCGTGCTTGATTCATGATCGGCCGCACAGCTCAAAGTCGAGAGAAGCGCACAGCACCATAGAATCACGGCTCTCACAATGGCACCTAACTACAATTAGGAGGACTAAATGATTGGAGCAAATCGGTCATTTGTGACCGTATAACACCATTGAGCCGCCTTCGGAAGCTGGTTCGCTTTACAGCCTGAATAGCCGCTGCTTTCTGCGCCGCGCAAAGGTACGGAAGGGATGCCGCTTTCGTCGCGGCGGCTATTGCTGCTCAAACAAAGCTCGCGATTTCCCCCAGCGGCTTGCGCTGGATATCTGGAACCTTTGCGTCCTTCGCGGGATAGCCGACAACCAGCAGCAGGAATGGCCGTTCGATATCGGCGGGGCGCCCGAGAATCTTGTTGAGGAATTTCATGGGGCTCGGCGTGTGCGTCAGCGAGACGAGTCCAGCGTGGTGGATGGCGGCCAGCAGCAGGCCCGTCGCAAGACCTACGGATTCGTCCGTGTAGTAGTGCTTGCGCTTCTTCCCGTCGGCCAGGCGCTCGAAGCGGCGGATGAACACCGCGATCAACCAGGGCGCTGTTTCCAGGAACGGCTTTTTTTCGTCTGTGCCGAGCGGGCGCAGTACTTCAAGCCATTCGGGCGGCGCTCGGTGCGCATAAAACTCGCGCTCCTCCACTTCCGCCGCCTCGCGAATACACTTCTTGATATCCGGATCCGACACGGCAACGAAATGCCAAGGTTGCTGGTTCGCCCCCGACGGCGCGGTGCCGGCGGCGCACAGGCAATGCTCGATCAATTCGCGCGGGACCGGCCGGTCGGAAAAATCGCGCACCGTACGCCGTCGTTGCAGCGCGCGGGTAAAATCGCGCGCGCGCACCAGCATCTCGTCGGACGGATATTCCACATAGCCCGGCAGTGGAATGAGCTTCAGTTCCAAGTTCCCTCCCCGGCTGGTGTCCGCTCAATGTCCGGCGGCTGCCAGCAACCGGTCGATCATGCCTTCGGCTTGCGCGCCATAGCCGCCGCCGAAAAGGTTCAGGTGATTCAGCACATGATAGAGGTTGTACAGCGCGCGGCGCGTGCCCGCGGCCTGGTCCATCGGCCAGGTCGCCGCATAGGCTGAATAGAACCGCGGGCCGAAACTCCCGAACAACGCCGTCATTGCGAGATCCGTCTCACGGTCGCCGTAATAGACCGCTGGGTCGAACACGACCGGCGTGCCGTCGGCTAGCGCGCCACGGTTGCCACCCCACAGGTCGCCGTGCAGCAGCGATGCAACCGGCCGATAGCTCGCAAAGAACACGTCCATCACTTCGGCGAGCCGCCGTCCGCGATCCTGCAGCCGCCCGGCATGCCCATGGGCCGCCGCGAGCTCAAGCTGGGGCAGCAGGCGCCGCTCACGCCAGAATCCCACCCAGTCTTCTGTCGTGGCATTGGCCTGCGCCGTGGCTCCGATGTAGTTGTCGCGCGCCAGGCCATGGCGCGGCCCCAGAATCCTGTGCTGCCAGGCGAGCGCTTCGCCGAATCTCTCCTCCGATCCGGCATCGGGCTCGACGAAGTCCAGCCATTCGAGCGCCAGAAACGCTTCGCTATCCGAGTGACCGAGTGCAAGGGTTTCTGGCACGCGCAGCGCTCCCGGCTGGCGAAGCAGCGCAAGACCGTCGGATTCCGCCTCGAACATCGCCAGCCGCGCAAGCGGCGCACGCTTGACGAAAACGGGACCGCGATCGGTCTGCCAGCGGAAACATTCATTGATGCTGCCGCCATGCACCGTCGCCTCGGGTGCGGCGGCGAATTCGCGCCCAAGTACCGCCGCCATCGCGGCGGCAAGGCCGCCGCTCATGTGCGATCGGCTATGCGCTGCGCCTGCTTTCGCAGCATCGCACCGAACTTCGCGCGATCGTAAAAGGCTTCCAGCGCCGCAAGATCGGGCTTGCGCCGACGCAGCTGCTCGGCCGTTACTTCCATGGGCATGTCGCAGGCGATTGTCGTCAGGCGCCGGGCAAAGTACGCGGCCTCACGGTGCGCGGTGAGCTTTGTGGCAAGTCTTCCGGCGCCGCGGATCGGGAGCGACGCGACGCGCTCCAACCCGCCGTAGATTTCTTCGAGCGATGCAAACTCGCGCAGGAGCGCAGATGCGGTCTTCGGACCGACACCCGGAATGCCCGGAATGTTGTCCACAGAATCACCGGCGAGGGCCAGGAAATCCGCCATGCGCTCGGGGCGCACGCCGAAATGTCCCTCGATGTCATCGTATTCGAGGCGGCGTTCGGCGGCCCAGTCCCAGTAGGCATCGCCTGCGTGTATCAGTTGCGCCAGGTCCTTGTCACGGGTCACGAGCACGGCGCGGTGGCCCCGCTTGCGGAAGCGGGCAGCGATCGTGCCGATGATGTCATCGGCCTCGTGGGTCGGGCTTCCGAACTCGGCGATGCCGAAATGCCGGCACAGCTCGCGGCACCAGGCGAACTGCCGTTTCAGCTCGGGTGGCGCCGGTTCGCGATTGGCCTTGTAGGCCGGATAGATCTCGTTGCGGAAGGAGCTCGCCAGGCTCTCATCGAAGGCAACCGCGATGTGCACGGGCTTTGCCTGTTCAAGTAGATCGCCGAGGAAGCGGCTGAAGCCGTACAGGGCGTTGACCGGTTCGCCATCGATACCGGTCATCTCCAGGCCCACCGAATAGTAGGCGCGGAACACGAAGAAACTCGCGTCGACGAGGTAGACTGGCTCGCGCGCTTTCGCGCTCACTTCCGGAAACGCTGGATGCGGGCGTGCAGCGGGCTGGTGCGCGGGAAATGGGCGAGCAGGTATTCCATCTGGTCGGCCAGCACGCGCCGACCCTTCAGGTAGATGTATTCCGCATAGGTCGGCGTGAACGGCACGGCGAGGAGTTGCATGCCGGCCTGTTCCGGCGTACGCGAGGCCTTGGCGTTGTTGCAGCGCCGGCAGGCGGCGACCACGTTGTTCCAGACGTCCCTGCCGCCCTGGCAGAAGGGCCGCACGTGGTCGCGCGAGAGCTGTTGCGACGAAAACCGGCTGCCGCAGTACATGCACAGGTCTGCATCGCGCCGGAACAGGGTTTCGTTGTTGAGCGGCGGCACGTAATCGCCGCGCAGGCTGCCGGGATTGCCGGAGCTGCCCTGCGTCGCCATCATCGAATTCACCTCGATGACGGTCTGGCGGCCGCTCCGTGCATTGGTGCCGCCATGCAGTTCGTACAGCCGGCTGCCGAAAGCATAGGCCACCTGGCCCAGGCAGTAGAGCCGGACCGCTTCCTTGTAATCGATCCATTCCAGCGGCATGCCCGAGGCGTCCGTGCGCAGCACCTGCTGCGAGAGCCGGACCGCCAAGTCCTGTTCCGCCGACGGGGCCGGCGGCTTTGCATGCTGCATTCTTGGGTTCACAAGCCGGATACGTTAACCGAAACCGCAAACAATACGGCAATTGTGATATTTTTCAACGCGCCACGGTCCGGCCCACCGGCCGGCGATGCAATCCCGGGAGGAACTTGATGCCAGTCACGATCGGCGTGCTGAAGGAAACCGTGCCAGGCGAAAACCGCGTGGCTGTGGTGCCGGAGGTCGCTACCCGCCTGGTCGGCCCTGGGCGCCCGCCTCCTGGTGGAGCGTGGCGCGGGTGCCAGCGCCCGGTTTCCGGACGCGCTATACAAGGAAGTCGACATTTGCCGACAACGCCGATGCGGTCCTCGAGGCCGCCGACCTCCTGCTGGCCGTCCAGCCGCTCGATGCCGCCGTCGCCGGCCGGCTGAAGACCGGATCGACACTGATTGGATTCCTCGCCCCGCATGCGCAGGCCGCACTGGTTCGCGCGCTTTGCGACCGCCGCGTCACCAGTTTCGCGATGGAGCTCGTACCGCGCATCTCGCGCGCCCAGTCCATGGACGCGCTGTCATCGCAGGCCGCGGTCGCCGGCTACAAGGCCGTGCTGATCGGCGCCGCGGCGCTCGACAAGTTCTTCCCGATGCTGACGACGGCCGCGGGCACGATCCGCCCGGCGACCGTGCTCGTGATCGGCGCGGGCGTCGCAGGCCTGCAGGCGATCGCAACCGCGCGGCGGCTCGGCGCCGTCGTCGAAGCCTACGACGTCCGGAGCGCGACGCGCGAGCAGATCAAGTCGCTGGGCGCGAAGTTCGTCGAGACCGGCGTCACCGCCGAAGGCACGGGCGGCTATGCGCGCGAGCTGACGGCCGAGGAAAAGCAGAAGCAGCAGGAAGTGCTCGACTGCGCGGATCGCGGCGGCCGACTGCGTCATCACGACCGCCGGCGTTCCCGGCCGGCCGGCGCCGCGCATCATCGCGCGCGCTGCCGTCGAGCGCATGAAGCCGGGCGCCGTGATCGTGGACCTGCTCGCCGAGAACGGCGGCAACTGCGAGCTGACGCGCGCCGGCGAGACCGTGGACCACGACGGCGTGCGCATCATCGGGCCGGTCAACCTGCCGGCCTCGGTCGCATACCACGCGAGCGAGATGTACGCGCGCAACCTGCTCAACTTCATCAAGCCGGCGCTCAAGGACGGTGCGCTCGCCATCGACTGGGAAGACGAGGTGTTCGCGGCCTCCTGCGTCACGCATGACGGCAGCATCCGCCACGAACCCACCCGCAAGACCGTGGAGGCCGCGTAATGGAAGGCGTGATCGCACTTTATATCGTGATGCTGGCGGCATTCACCGGTTACGAGGTCATCGCGCAGCGTGCCGGTGATCCTGCACACGCCGCTGATGTCCGGCTCGAACTTCGTGCACGGCATCGTGCTGGTGGGCGCCATGGTCGCACTCGGCCGCGCCGATACGCTGCTCGAGCAGGTGATCGGCTTCGTCGGCGTCGTGCTCGGCGCCGGCAACGCGGTCGGCGGCTACGTCGTGACCGAGCGCATGCTCAGATGTTCAAGGCGAGCGGCCAGAAGAAGACGAAGGAGTCCGCGTGATGCAGGGCCTCCTACCGGACAACGTCGCGACGCTCGCGATCGACGCCAGCTACCTGCTGGTCGCCTTCCTTTTCATCATGGGCCTGAAGTCCATGAGCTCGCCGGTCACGGCACGCCGCGGCATCGTCGTCGCCGGCGTCGGCATGCTGATCGGCACGCTTGATGAGCTTCCTGTACCCGGGCATGGGCAATTTCCCGCTGATGCTGGTCGGCTATCGCCATCGGCGGCGGGCTCGCCTGGTGGTCCGGGACGCATCGTCGCGATGACCGACATGCCGCAGATGATCGCGCTCTACAACGGCATGGGCGGCGGCGCGGCGGCGGCGATCGCGGCGGTCGAACTCCTGCGCATGGCCTCAGCGCAGCCGGAAGCGGTCGCCGCACATGGCCCCGTTGTGACGGCGCTCGCGGCCGCGGGCGCGTTCATCGGCGCCGTCAGCTTCTCGGGATCGCTGATCGCCTTCGGCAAGCTGCAGGGTCTGATCAAGCGCAGCTTCCGCTTCAGGGGCCAGCAGGTCGTCAACATCGTGATCGTCGCGGCGACGCTCGCGATCGGCGCGTCGCTGGTCGTCAATGGTCACCCGACGATGCAGACGGTCGTGCTGTTCTTCGCGCTGGCGCTGGTGCTCGGTGTCACCATGACGCTGCCGATCGGCGGCGCCGACATGCCGGTCGTGATCTCGCTGTACAACGCGTTCACCGGGCTTGCGGTCGCGTTCGAGGGCTTCGTGCTCGAGAACGCGGCGATGATCATCGCCGGCATCGTGGTCGGCTCCGCCGGCACGCTGCTGACCCAGCTGATGGCGAAGGCGATGAACCGCTCGCTCGGCAACGTGCTGTTCTCCGGCTTCGGCGAGGGCGCAGCAGTCGCCGGCACGAGGGCGTGACCGGCGCGCTGAAGCCGATCGAACCCTCCGACGCCGGCGTCATGATGGCTTTCGCGCAGAAGGTCATCGTGATCCCGGGCTACGGCATGGCGGTCGCGCAGGCGCAGCACAAGGTCTGGGAGCTGTGCCAGCTGCTGATCGACCGCGGCGTGATGGTGCGCTTTGCGATCCACCCGGTCGCCGGGCGCATGCCGGGCCACATGAACGTGCTGCTGGCCGAGGCGGGCGTGCCCTACGACCTGATCTCCGACCTCGACGAGATCAACGCGGAATTCGAGACCGCGGACGTCGCGCTCGTGATCGGCGCCAACGACGTCGTGAACCCGGTCGCGCGCACCGACAAGTCGAGCCCGATCTACGGCATGCCGATCCTGAATGCCGACAAGGCGAAGAACGTGCTCGTGATCAAGCGCGGCCAGGGCGCGGGGTTCTCCGGCATCGAGAATCACCTCTTCTATCTCGACAACACGCGCATGGTCTACGGCGACGCGCAGAAGGTCGCGGCGGCGACTCGATTCACGCGATCAAGGCGGCCGGCTAGCACTCGAGTCGCCGCCGCGCGCTGCGGCCGGGCGGGGTTCCCTCGCTCGCTCAGCCGGAACTTACTCGCTCGCTCGGGACCCCGCCCGGCGGCCAGCGCGCGCGCGCAGCGCCGGGCCGGGTGACGAGCGAGCGCATAAGATCGCCGGAGCGCGAGCGAATCAGCCCGGCCAGGCGCAGGGCGCGCAAACCGAACGCTTCGTTCACGTTGCGGAGTTCGCGCGTCGAGGAATTCGACGGTGCGCTGCCAGGCGAGCAGCGCCGCGTCGGCGTTGTAGCGGGCCGCGTTCGTGTCGTTGTGGAAAGCGTGGTCGACGTCCGGGTACAGGTGCATTTCGAAGTGCGCGCCGGCGGATGCCCTGAGCGGCTGCATCGAATGCAGGAACCGCGTGTTGATGCGCTCGTCGCGCCCGGCGTAGTGCAGCAACAGCGGAACGCGGATTCTTGCAGCTTCTTCCGCTGCCGGCGGCATGCCGTAGAAGACGACCGCGGCGTCCAGATCCGGCGAGTTCGCGGCCAGGCGGCCCGCCATGCCGCCGCCCCAGCAGAACCCGACGCAGCCGACCTTGCCGGTGCCGTGCGGATGCTTGGCCGCGTGACTGCACGGCGGCAAGGTAGATCGCCGAGCGCGGTATCCCGGAATCGAGTTCGCCGATCAGCTTTCGCGCCTCGTCCTCGTTCGGCCGGCGTGCCGCCGGAACGCCGACAGTGCGTCCGGCACGACCGCCGCGAAGCCCGCCTGCGCGAGGCGGCGGGTGACGTCTTCGATGTGCGCGTTCAGCCCGCGATTCTCGTGGATGACGACCACGGCGCCGGCGCCGCTTCCGGCGCCGTCGCCGGCCACGCGACGTAAGCGTTCACCGCGCCGTCCGGTCGTCGAAGTGCTCGCGCGCCGGCCTTCAGCTTCGGATCGTCCGCGGCGATGGTCGCGGCTTGCGCATAGCGGTTCTCGAGCAGTGGCAGGAGCGTCGCAGCAGCCGCGGCACTCCCCGCCAGGCGCGCAAGCCCGCGAGGAAACCGCGGCGGGTCGTAGACCCGAGACCGTGCGTGTTCATATTCGTCGTAGAGGACGTTCGACAACCTGCGAGCGGTTGGACAGTCCCCTCATCCGCTTCCGGCATCAGGAGCCATAGCAGCAGGTAGACGATGATTCCCGGAAACGCGACGCTCAGGATGGAGATGATCACGTAGGCGACGCGGACACGGTCGGCCTTCCAGCCGAGCCATTCGGCGATGCCGCCGCAGACACCGGCGATCATCCGGTCACTTGGATCGCTTCAGCTTTGCATCGGCATCGCGGCACCCGGGTACTGGAGATTGGCACCAATCATCCTCCCACGGGGCGCGTCGAGCGCGAGTGGAACGCGATCAGCGCGGGCGCCGGTCCGTCGCGCGGCGGCGCGGTCGGGCGCCGCTCTGGCGACGCCTGGATCACGCGCTGCCGCTGCTCGGGCGTCATCTGCCTCCAGCGCTCGCGCAGGGCCTCGCGCTGCTCGTCCGAAAGCGACTGGAAGCGCCGGAAGTTGTTCGCGCAGCTGCGCTCCTTCTCCTCGGGCGTCAGCTCGTGGAACCGCCGCCACCGTTCGCGCAGCTTCTGGCGTTGCTCCGGCGCTCAGCTTCTTCCACTTGCTCCAGCGTTCGCGGCACCTTGGCCTGCTGCTCCGGGTTCATCGACAGCCAGCGCTCCGCGCCGACGGCCATCGCCTCCTGCCGCCCGGGCGGCAGCGGTGTTCCACTGCTCCTTCTGGCTTGCCAGCAATTGCTGCTGTACTTCGGTCAGCGATTCCCAGGCGACACCGCCCCCGGCTCCTGCTCCGCGCCCGATACGGCAGGTGCTGCGAATGCAAACCAGGCGGCGAGTATCCAGATCAGCTTACGGTTCATGGTTCTCATCCTTGCCAGCGGCGCGCTCTTCCTCGACCTTGCGCAGCTCGCGTTCAAACCTGCGTGACTCCATGTACTCGGCGAATTGCGGGTCCTCGTCCACCGTTTCCGCCAGGAACTCCAGGAATTCCGGGTCCGGCGGCGGCGGTTCGGCCGCCGCGGCCGGCCATGCCAGGAATCCCGCGGCAAGCCAGGCGCGGCAATCATCCTCAACCCACGCCATCGGCGGGTTCTTCAACCGCCCAGGCATAGAACGCGGGGTCCTCATCCATCATGTCGAGATCATCGCCCGCGGCCACGATGTCGAGTTCCTCGAGCGCGACCAGCAATGGCGCCGCATCCTGCGGCCCCGGCTGACGGCCGCTCCACAGCGCAATGGCCATCACCGCTGCGGCGGCAGCGGCACCGACCGGTACCCAGGTCGAAAGACGCGGCCGGTACCCGCGGCGCGCTTCAGCAAGCGCGAGTTCGCGGGCACCCGCAAGGCGCGACCGGGTAGCGCCATCGAGCGCAGCGATGCTTTCCTCGAACGCCTCGCGGCTCTTCCGCTCCAGGTCGTGCATGGGTTCTTTCATGTCTGCGGTTCCCCGATTTTCTGTTGCAGCGCCTGCACCGCACGGAAGTAATGCGTCTTGACGCTGCCTTCCGAGCAGCCCATCGCGATCGCCGTCTGCGCCACATCGAGACCCTCGAAGTTGCGCAGCATGAAGACCTCGCGCTGACGGCTGCTCAATCCAGCCAGCACCCTTCCGATGCGATCGAGCAACTGCTCGCCTTCGAGCAGCTGGTCGGGCGCACCCGACAGGTCCGGCGCCGACTCCACCGGGTCCGGCGGCCCGTCATCCGCCGCCGTACCGGGCCACCAGGCGATCACGCCCTGCCGAACGCGGCGGTGGCGCTGGTAGTCGGTGATCCGGTTGCGGAGTATCCGGTAGAACAATGGCCGCCATTGCTCTACCGGATGCCCCGCATAATTCCGCACCAGGCTGATCATCGCGTCCTGGACCACATCGAGCGCATCGTCGTGGTCGCGAAGTGAAAGCTTGGCGATCCGGAATGCGCGTTTCTCGACGCCCGCCAGGAATCGTTCGAGTGCCCGCTCCTGGTCCACTGCCATCTCCCGCGCATCGTCACGTTTCGCCGATCAGCGGCATCGACCAGGAAAGCGTAGCAGAGCCGATCATCGGCACCTCCCGCAGCCGTATCGCGCGATTGGATTACCGGCCACGGTGATATAACGTGCGCAGCGCCCGAGCGTTGACGTCCGCCGCCTACCTTCATCCAGCTTATTGATAAGAAAACAAGTTTTGAGCAACGACAGTCACCATCCTTCAAGTCGTCCTCGACACGCCGCTGCGGCGGAAATTCGACTACTTTCCGCCGGCGGGCGAAGGCGCAGTCGCTGCGCCCGGCGCGCGCGTGCGCGTCCCGCTCGGCAAGCGGCGCGCCATCGGTGTCATCGCTGCCATCGCCGAGAAGAGCGAACTGCCCGCGTCGCGACTGAAGCACGCACTCGAGATCATCGACCCGGAACCGCTGTGGGATCCGGTGACGCTTCGCGCTGCTGCGCTGGGCCGCCGACTACTACCACCATCCGCTCGGCGAAGTGCTGTTCGCCGCGATTGCCGATTGCGCTGCGCGATGGCGGCCAGCGCCGCGCGCGACGAAATCGCCTGGCGCCTGTCGGAAGCCGGCCGCGCCGCACTGACGGCGCCGCCGCGACTCGGCCGCCGACAGCAGCAACTGATCGAGTTGATCGGCGATGGCGACGCCACGATGGAAGCGATCTCGCGAGCGGGCCTGCGTGACGCGCTGCAAGCACTCGCCGCGCGCGGCTGGCTCGAATCGCTGGAGCGGCCGGAACCCGCGCCGCGCGCAGGGCCCGGTAGCGCCGGGGCCCGTGCTGACCGCCGACCAGTCGGCGGCCTGCGATGCGATCGGCGCCGCCCTCGACCGATACGCGCGCATTCCTGCTGCACGGCGTCACCGGCAGCGGCAAGACCGAGGTCTACATGCAGCCTGATCGAGCGCGTGCTGGCCGCGGGCCGCGGCGCGCTCGTGCTGGTGCCGGAGATCGCGCTGACGCCGCAGCTGGTCGCGCGCTTCCAGGAACGGCTCACCGTTCCGGTCGTCGCGCTGCATTCCTCGATGGCGGACGGCGCGCGTTTCGCGGCCTGGCGTGCCGCGGCGACGGGCGCCGCGCCGGTCGTGATCGGCACACGCTCTGCGGTTTTCACGCCGATGCCGTCGCTCGGCCTCGTCGTCGTCGACGAAGAACACGATTCTTCCTACAAGCAGCAGGACGGATTCCGCTATTCGGCGCGCGACCTCGCCGTCGTGCGTGCGCAACGCGAGGGCGTGCCGGTCGTGCTCGGCTCGGCGACGCCGTCGCTGGAGAGCCTCGCCAACGCGGCGGCGGGGCGCTACACGAAACTCGCGCTGCCGGAGCGCACCGGGCGGGCGGGCAAGCCGCGCGTCGCGGTTATCGACCTGCGCCAGCATGCGGCGCGCGACGGTCTTTCACAGCCGGCGATCGCGGCGATCGAGCGACACCTCGCTGCCTCCGGCCAGGTGCTTGTCTTCCTCAATCGCCGGGGCTACGCGCCGACGCTGTTCTGCCCGGGCTGCGCCTGGATAGCGCCTTGCACGGCCTGCGATGCGCGGCTCACCGTGCATCTGCGCCACGCGCGACTGACCTGTCATCACTGCGGTGCGGATCAGGCGATGCCTTTCGGCTGTCCGCGCTGCGGCACCGAGCTTCGCACCCGTCGGCGAGGGCACGGAGCGCGTCGAGGCGTCCCTCGCGCAGATCGTTCCCGGGCGCGGCGCTCGTACGCGTCGATCGCGACGTGATCCGGCGCCGCGGCGACATCGAGCGCGCCCTCGGACTCGGTGGTGGATGGCAGCGCGCGCATCCTGCTCGGCACGCAAATGCTGACCAAGGGGCATGATTTTCCGGACGTCACGCTGGTGGTCGTGCTGGCAGCGGACCAGGGCCTGTTCGGCGCGGATTTCCGCGCAAGCGAACGGCTCGCGCAACAGATCGTGCAGGTTGCCGGGCGCGCCGGGCGCGGCGACCGCCCGGGTGAGGTCCTGATCCAGACGGCGTACCCCGAGCATCCGTTGCTGCAATGCCTGATCACCGAAGGCTACGAGGGCTTTGCCACGCGCGCGCTGGAAGAGCGCCGCGCCACCGGCTGGCCGCCTTACTCGCATCTCGCGCTGCTGCGCGCCGATGGTCCCGCGCGGACTGAGGTCCATGGGTTCCTGCGTGAAGCCCAGGCGCTTGCGCCCGGGCGGGGCGAGTCCGGCCTGCGCCTGCTCGGACCCGCGCCCGCCTCGATGGAACGGCGCGCCGGGCGATATCGCGCGCAGCTGCTGCTGGAATCGCCGGTCCGCGCCACGCTGCAGCGCTATCTCTCCGAATGGCTCCCCGGCATCGAAAAGCTGCGCATTTCGCGCAGCCTGCGCTGGTCGGTGGACGTCGATCCCATTGAAGTTGACTGATAGACTCTCGCGCGCTTGAAAAACCTCATCGAAAAACTCGTTTCGGATGCGCTCGCGGCATTGCCGCCCGGAACCTGGGACAATGCGCCGCCGCCCGTGCCCGAGATCGAGCGCAGCCGCGACACGGCGCGCGGCGACTTCGCCTGCAACATCGCGATGCGGCTCGCAAAAAGTCTCCGGACCAACCCTCGCAAGCTCGCGGAGCAAATCGTCGCCGGGCTTCCGAAGAACGAGCTGATCGAGAGCACCGAAATCGCCGGGCCGGGATTCATCAACTTCTTCATGACGCCGGCCGCGTGGCAGGCGGAGCTCGCCAGCGCGCATGCCGCGGGGGCCGCCTACGGCCGCGGTGCCGGCGGCACAGGAAAACGTGCGATCGTCGAATTCGTGTCGGCGAACCCGACCGGGCCCCTGCACGTCGGCCATGGCCGCCATGCCGCCTATGGTGCGACCGTCGCCAACCTGCTGGAGGCGCAGCGGCTGGACCGTGCACCGCGAGTACTACGTGAATGATGCGGGCCGGCAGATGGATATCCTCGCAGCCAGCGTGTGGCTGCGCTATCTCGAGCACTGCGGCGAGACGATCCAGTTCCCGGCCAATGGCTACCGCGGCGACTATATCCGGCCGATCGCGGCCGCATTGCGCGCCAGGCACGGCGAGGAATTTCGCAAGCCCGCGGCGGCCGTGCTCGCGGGCCTGCCGCCCGGACGAGCCGGCCGGCGGCGACAAGGACGCGTACATCGACGCCGTGATCGCGCGCGCGAAGGAAATGCTGGCGGCGGGCTTTCGCACGGTATTCGACGCGGGCCTCGCCGAGATACTGGCCGACATCCGCGACGACCTGGAGGACTTCGGCGTGCACTTCGACTGCTGGTTCTCCGAGCGCTCGCTCGGCGACGGCGGTGCCATCGAACGCGCGCTTTCGCGCCTGCGCACCCAGGGACATGTATACAAGAAGGATGGCGCACTGTGGCTGCGGGCGACCGAGTTCGGTGACGAAAAGGACCGGGTGGTCGTGCGCGAGAATGGCCAGACGACCTATTTCGCGTCCGACATCGCCTATCATCTCGAGAAGCGCGAGCGTGGCTTCGACCTGCTGCAGGATATCCTTGGTGCCGACCATCACGGCTATGTCGCGCGGGTGCGCGCCGGGCTCATGGCGATGGGCGAGCCCGGGGACTCGCTCGACGTGCGGCTGATCCAGTTCGTGTCGCTCTTTCGTTCCGGCCAGAAGGTGCAGATGTCGACGCGCTCCGGCGAATTCGTGACGCTCCGGGACCTGCGGACCGAGGTCGGCAACGACGCGGCGCGGCTCTTCTACGTGATGCGATCGAATGACCAGCACCTGGATTTCGACCTGGAACTCGCGAAGTCGCGCAGCAATGACAACCCCGTCTATTACATCCAGTACGCGCATGCGCGCATTTCCAGCGTGCTGAAGCAGGCCGCCGAGCGCGGCCTGCCATTCGATCGCGCGACCGGCCTCGCATCGCTCGCGCTCCTCGGCGAGCCGCAGGAGCGGGAGATGATGCGCGAGGTCACGCGCTGGCCGGAGATCGCCGCGCAGGCCTCGGATCTTCGCGCGCCGCACGTCATCGTGAACTACATGCGCGAGCTCGCAACCGTGTTCCATGCCTATTACAGCGCGATGCAGTTCATCGTCGATGACGCGGCGCTCCGCAATGCGCGGCTCGCACTGATTGTCGGCGCACGCCAGGTGCTGGCCAATGCGCTCGGCCTGCTCGGCGTCTCGGCACCGGAGACCATGTAGTGGTATCGCGCGACTACAAGCGCAGCAAGGCCAGGCGCGAGCCGTTCTCAGGCTGGACCGGGCTCCTGATCGGCGGCATCGTGGGTTTCGGCGTCGGGCTGGCACTTTATTTCTTCGACCCGCGCTCGGCACCGCAGCAGGGTGGCGGACCGGCGCCTGAACCGGCATCGACGCGGGAATCGACCGGCGACGAACCGCCCGACCGCTATGACTTCTACGAGATGCTGCCGAACTTCGAGGTCGTCGTGCCGGAGCGCGAGGCTGCCGTACGCCGCGACCTGCCGACGGCGCCGGTCGAGAAAGCCGGCTCCTACGTCCTGCAGGTCGGTTCGTACCGCGAATTCAAGGAAGCGGACCGAGTGCGTGCCCAGCTCGCGCTGCAGGGCATCGAGTCGAAGGTGCAGCGGGTTTCGGTGGACAACGACACCTGGCACCGGGTCCGCATCGGCCCGATCACGGACCTCACGGAGCTCAACCGCATCCGCACGCGCGTGCGTGAGGCGGACATGGACATGCTGGTGATCCGCGTCGGCGACTGAACAACGCCAGATCAGTCCTCGCTGATCTGCCGGAAATCTACGCCCAGCGAACGCAGCTTGCGGTAGAGGTGCGTGCGCTCCATGCCGACCCGCTTGGCCAGCAGGCCGACCTTGCCATTGCACAACATCAGCTGCTGCAGCAGGTAGGCGCGCTCGAACTGCTCGCGCGCCTCGCGCAGCGGCAATGCCAGCAGGTCCTGCTTGACCAGCGGCTCGTCCGGCGTCTGCTGCAGCGCCAGCTGCTGCTCGATTTCGTCGAGCCCGATGTCCTCCGGGCCACCGATGATCAGCACGCGCTGCACGAGGTTGCGCAGTTCCCGCACGTTGCCCGGCCACGGGTAGTTGCGCAGCCGGTTCTGCGCCGCGACGCTGAAGCGACGGAACGGCATGCCCTCCTCGTCCACCAGGCGATCGACGTAATGGTGCAGCAGATCCGGCACGTCTTCCGCGTATTCGCGCAGCGGCGGCACACGGATCGTGATGACCTCGAGATGCGCCAGCAGGTCGCGGCGCAGGCCGCTCGCCGCATTGTCGTGGCCGGGTTTCGCGGCGGCGGTGAGACGCGCGCCCAGCGGCACGCGGCGGCCGCCGCCATCGCGCTGCCAGCTGCCCTGCTCCAGGTCGGCGAGCAGTACGCGCTGCGCGCCCGGGGACAGGTCCTCGAGTCCCCCGAAGAACAGGTGCCGCCTTCAGCCTGCTCGTAATAGCCTGCCTCGCCCTTTCCGTCTGCTTCGACGCCCCGGAGTTTCGCCGCGGCGATGGCGTCATCGAGGCTTGCGCAGCTCACCGCGACAAACGGGCCTGCCGACCGCGGACTGAGCGAATGCAGGTAGCGCGCGAATGCCTCGCGCCCCGTGCCCGGCTCGCCGACCAGCAGCACCGGCGCTTCGTGGGGAGCAACCTGCTGCACCTGTTCGCGCAACTGGTGCATCAGGCGGCTCTTGCCGACCGGCGCGACCAGCGGCGGAATCAGGGTGCGCTGTGCCTGCCGGCGCCGGCGCCCCGCCTCGAGCGCATGTTCGACGGTGCGCAGCAGCTTGGCGATCGACAGCGGCTTCTCGACGAAATCGAACGCGCCGAGGCGCGTCGCCTCGACCGCGGTCTCGACTGTCCCGTGCCCGGACAGCATGACCACAGGGAAACTCAGCATGTTCTTCTCGGACCATTCGCGCAGCAGCGTGATGCCGTCGGTGTCGGGCATCCAGATGTCCAGCAGCACGAGGTCCGGCTGCTGGCGTGCGCAGGCGCGGCGCGCGGCGGCGGCATCGGGCGCCGCCTCGACCTCGTAGCCTTCCTCGGCGAGGATCTCGCCCAGCAGCCCGCGGATGTCGGCCTCGTCGTCGACGACGAGAATTCTCGACGAACTCATGCTCGCTCTCTCCTCGCAGCCGGCAGTGTAATGGAGATGCGCGCACCACCCTGCGGCACGTTCTCCAGCTCCACCTGGCCGCCATGCTCCTCGACGATACGGCGGACGATCGCGAGACCGAGCCCGGTTCCTTTCGGCTTGCTGGTGACATAGGGATCGAATGCCTGCTCAATCAGGCCATCCTGGAACCCGGGCCCGTTGTCGACCACGGTCAGCACGATCTGGTCACCGCTACGCTTCGTTTCGATCATGATGACAGGATTCCGCTTCCCGTCGAGCGCCTCGACCGCATTGGTCAGCAGGTTGTTCAGGAGCTGCCGAATCCGGCCTGGATCCGCCTCGAGCACCGCCGCCCGCGCATCCAGCGACAGCCCGAATGCGACGCGCGGGTCCTGCGCGTGGTAGAGGTCCGACACCTGGCGGATCATGACATTGATATCGATCTCGCTCATCTGCATCTCGGGTGCCTTCGCATACTCGCTGAATGCGGCGACCATTTGTTTCATGGCCTCGACCTGCTGGACGATCGTCTGGGTCGAGCGATCCAGCAGTTCCGCCTCGGCTGGCGCAAGACCGCGCAAAAGCTTGCGCCGCATGCGCTCGGCCGAGAGCTGGATCGGCGTCAGCGGATTGCGGATTTCGTGCGCCAGGCGGCGCGCGACCTCGCCCCACGCGGCCTGGCGCTGCGCCTGCAGAAGCTGCGTGACCTCGTCGAACACGAGCACCAGACCGCCGGTGCCACCGGTGTCGCCGGGAAGCGCCGTGCAGGCACAGACCAGTTCACGCCGGCCCGATTCGCCCCGCAGTGTCACCTGCTCGCGCCACTCGCTCTCGCCGGCATCGAGGTGCCGCTGCATTGCGACGTGCAATTGACCGAGCATCGGGTGGCGCGCGGCGAGCTCGGCAAGCGGCTGGCCGGTCGACTGCTCGAAATCGACGCCGAGGATATTGCCCGCCGCCTGGTTGGCCACGCGCACGCGCAGGTCCGGTTCCAGCGAGATCACGCCGCTCGTCAGGCGCGCGAGGATGACCGCGAGCGCAGCGCGTTCGCTTTCCACTGCGCCCTTGCTGCGCTCCGCTTCTTCGCGCGCGCGCGCGAGCTTGTTGGTCATGTCGTTGAATGAGGTGACGAGGTAGCCGATCTCGTCGTGCGATGGCTTTGACAGCCGCGTGTCGAAATCGCCCTTTGCGACCGCGCGCGTCCCGGCGATCAGGTCCTGCACCGGTCGCACCAGGCGCTCCGAGAAATACAGGGCACCGTACAGGGCCGCGAGCAGCGCCATCAACAGCACCAGCGAGAGGGTCAGCACGAAGCTGAGTTTCAGCGGCTCCCGCAGGAACGATATCCGGCCGTATTGCTGGTACGCCTCCTGCACCGTCGCGGCAAGGTCCGCGAGCCGCTGCGGCACCGGGTAGGTGGCGATCAGCATGCGCGAGCCCTGCAGGCTCTGTGCCGCGCCGATGCGCGTCGCCGCGCGGATGATGTAGCCGCCGCCGGGTGCCGGCTCGAGGCTCACGTAGGGACGTCCCTGGCGGACCTGCAGCAGCAACTCCTCCTGCGGCACGCCCGGCAGCCCGTGCTGCAAGCCCGAGGTCGTATAGGCCTGGGGCTGGCCACCGGCGCTCGTCACGATCAGTTCGTCGGCGCCGGACAGGCGCAGGTGACGGTCGAGCTCCGCATAGACGCTCGCGCCCTTCTCGTTCGAAAGATCGTGTGCGATGCGTTCGGTGCGTTCGAGGATCTCGCGCATGCGCAGGTCGAGCGCCGCGCGCGACAGGCCGAGCGCATCGGACAGGCCCTGGCGCACCTCGGCGTGGAACCAGCTGTCGATGCCGCGCGTCAGGAACAGCACTGAGAACGCGAACACCAGCAGGAGTGGCGCGACAGCAAGACCGCTGAACATCAGCATTGTCCGCCCTCGCAGGCGCGAACCCGGGACGTGCCTGCGCCAGTCGCGGATGAAATCCGTCACGCCGCTGCCGATCAGCGCGAGCAGCACGACGACGCCAGCGATGTTGATCAGCAGGATCCACGGCTGCAACTGCGCCGAAGCGCTGCGACCCTTCCGCCGTGACCGCCAGCAGCGCGAGCGCCGCGACCCACACGACGATCCCGGTGCCGACCGCGACGGGCAGCCAGCGCCGCGTCATGGCCGCACGCTCCAGACGTACCAGTCGGTGCTGCGCGACCAGCTCTTCCAGAACAGCAGCACCTTGATCGCCACGGGCAGGTCGCCGATCTCGACCGATGCGCGCACGCGCATCTCGAAGCGCCCTCCCGGCGGCAGGTGGACGGAATCCGCGAGCGGCATCGCGCTGATGTGCGCGAGCGCCGCGAAGGCCTCCTCGCGCGTGGCGTGGCTCACGCGCTCCCCGCTCTCCGGGTCGCTTACGACATAACGGTCCGCGATCGCGTCATACGCAAGCTGCCACTGCCTGGCCAACGATACGACGGTCGCGTCCGGCAGAAAGCGGCGCGCCGTGGTCGCCTCAGCCTCGAGATGCAGCGTGAGCGGAACGCCTTCGTCGAATGCCTGCCGGGCAGCCTCGGACAGGCCGAGATCGAGACGCACGTCGAGGTGCCAGACGCCGTCCACAAGCTCGACATAGGCATTGCGGATCTCGAAGCGGCCGTCATCGGCGGTTGCAGCGCGCTGGGCGGACACCGCGAACAGCATTGCCGCGATGAAAATCAGCCCCGCATGTCGCCATCGCGTCAAGTGCACGCCGGTTCCTCAGGCCCGCTTCTCGAGGCAGGCGTAATAGAAGCCATCGGCGTCGGCAGCGCCGCTCGGCAGCGCACAACCCGGCCCCGGGCCTTGCACCGGCGCGACGCCCGGCAGCAAAAGCCTAGCAGATTCGGTCGCATCCAAAGCCGTGGGCTCAGCCGCCAGGAATTTCCCGACTACCGCGGCATTCTCGGCGCTTAGCACCGAACAACTCGCGTAGAGCAGCCGGCCGCGGGGCGCGAGCAAGGCGTAGACCGAGTGCAACAGTGCAAGTTGCGTGGCGGCGAAGCGCGCGATGTCGTCCGGCCGACGCAGCAGCTTGATGTCGGGATGCCGGCGGATGACGCCCGTACCCGAGCAGGGCACGTCCAGCAGGATCCGGTCAAAGGCCCTGCCGTCCCACCAGGAGGTATTCGAGGCGTCGCCGATAACGACCGTCGCGGCGAGCTTCAGGCGCGAAAGATTCTCCTCGATGCGCTTGCTCCGCAGCGGGTCGACGTCGAGCGCGACGAGTTCGGAGATGCCCGGAACGAGCTCGAGGATATGGCAGGCCTTGCCACCCGGCGCGGCACAGGCATCGAGCACGCGCATGCCGCCCTCGGCAGCCAGGAAGTAGGGCGCGAGTTGCGCGGCCGCATCCTGCACGGACACTGCGCCTTCCGCGAAGCCCGGCAGCTCGCCGACATTCACCGGATCCCGCAGCCTGAGCGCCTCCGGCGCAAACGCGGCGGACTCGGCGCTCATGCCGGCTTCAGCGAGCCGCGCGCGATATTCATCCCGGCTTGCCAGCCTTCGGTTGACGCGCAACCACATCGGTGGTTCCTCATTGCCGGCGGCGACAATGGCAGGCCACTGATCCGGCCAGTCCTGCGCAAGAGAATCGAGAAGCCACGCAGGGTGAGCATGCCGCGCCTCCCGCTTTTCGTGGGCCCTGGCGACTGATCGCCTCGCGCTCGCGCTGGAACCGTCGCAGCAGCGCGTTCACGAGTCCCGCAGCACGCGGCTGACCGAGCACGCGCGTCGCTTCAACAGTCTCCGCAACCGCCGCGTGCGCCGGCGTCGCACCGTGCGAAAGCTGGAACAGCCCGACCAGCGCCAGCGCGCGGATCCCCGGATCGAGCGCGGAGACCGGCCTCTTGAGCAGCAGCCCAAGGCAGGCATCGAGCTCGAAGTACCAGCGCAGCGTGCCAAATGTCAGCGACTGGATTGCCGGCCGCCCGGCCTGACCCCGCACTGCCTCGGCGAGCGCCGATTCGAGCCGCTGCCCGCGTCCTGCAACGGCCGCCACGGCACGGGCCGCGGCCGCCCGGATTCCTGCGCCGTCGCCCACGATCAGGCCATCACCAGGCCCGCAAAGCCGCGCGTGTTGGCGAAATCCGCCGCGTCGACTGCGCGGCGGCCCGGCAGCTGCAGGCGTTCGATCACGAGCGCGTCGCCACCCGTCATCACGACGATCCCTTTCGGCCCGGCAGCAAGGATCGTGCCGGGCGCCGGGCCTGCCGCCGCCGAAGCGACCCGGGCCTGCCAGATGCGGAGTTGCAGGCCTTCGAGGCGCGTCTCGGCAACCGGCCAGGGATTCAGTGCGCGGACCTTGCGTTCGATCAGTTCCGCGCGTTCGTGCCAGTCTATGCGCGCCTCCGACTTCCGCAGCTTGTGCGCGTAGCTGGCACCCTCGGAATTCTGCGGCTCGAAGTGCGCACTGCCCTCGGCGAGTGAATCCAGCGCCGCAACTATCAGTGACGCGCCTTCAGCCGCCAGTCGCGTCTCGAGTTCCCCCGCGGTTTCCCGGGACCCGATCGACAGCGCCTTGCGCAACATGACCGGCCCGGTGTCAAGGCCGGCTTCCATGCGCATGATGCAGACGCCAGTTGTCCGTCGCCTGCCTCGATCGCGCGCGCGACCGGGGCCGCACCGCGCCAGCGCGGCAACAACGAGGCGTGGATATTCAGGCAAGCGAGTCGTGGTACGTCGAGTATCGCCTGCGGCAGCAACAGGCCGTAGGCGACGACTATCATGACATCCGGCGTAATGTCCGGAAAGCCGGGCCGGGGCATCCGGTTCACGCAGGGACTCCGGTTGCTCGAGCGGCAGGCCCAAGGCCAGCGCGCGAGCCTTGACGGGGCTTGCAGCGAGCTCGCGGCCACGCCCGGCGGGACGATCGGGCTGCGTGTAGACGACGACCAGCCGGTGGCCCGACGCGGCGATCGCATCGAGCGCCGGCAGCGCGAATGGCGGGGTTCCGGCGAATGCGACCGCCAGGCTCCTGTCCACCGCGGGCCGCCAGTCAGATCGCCGGTGCGCGCGCAGGCGCCGATGGCCAGCCTTCCGCCCGCAGGCGGCGGTCCTTTTCCAGCTTCTTGCGCACGCGCTGGCGCTTCATCTCCGACAGGTAGTCCACGAACAGCTTGCCGTCGAGATGGTCGATCTCGTGCTGGAGGCAGATCGCCAGCAGGCCGTCGAGTTCGGCCTCGAATGGCCTGCCGTCGCGGCCAAGCGCCCTGCACGCGAACGCTCTGTGCGCGTTCGACCTCGTCGTAATAGCCGGGCACCGACAGGCAGCCTTCCTGCGAGGTGGTCTTGCCGTCCCTGGCAAGGATTTCCGGGTTGATGAACACGCGCGGGTCATTGCGCCCTTCCGACACATCGGCGACCAGGATCCGCCGGTGAACGTCGACTTGAGTTGCCGCCAGGCCGATGCCATTGGCGGCGTACATCGTCTCCAGCATGTCGTCGATCAGATCACGCAATGGGGCGTCCACAGCGTCGACTGGTACCGCCCGGGTACGCAATCGGGGGTCTGGATACTCCAGGATTGTGAGGCGCGTCATGTGCGTGGGGCCGTGGGTGCGTGTAACTGACCGGTGAATGCTGTTAAAGTTCGTCGAAGCATAGACTTATGCGCGTTTGGTGACCCGGAAGTATACGATCCTTCGGGCCGCCCCGGCAGTGAGGGAGCAACTCGCATGGCAGCGTCCGGCAAATCCCAGTCCCGCAACCCCGTCATCAGCCTGGCCAGCGCCGCGCTCATGGCGCTCGCTCTCGCGATCACCCTCCCGGCCGGTGTCGCCACCGGCCAGCAGGGCATTGACCGCAGCGTCATCCCGGTCGCACCCGACGCGCCCGAGCGCTACACGGTCCAGAAAGGCGACACGCTGTGGGACATCTCCGCCAAGTTTCTTACGGATCCCTGGTACTGGCCGGAGATCTGGCACATCAACCCGCAGGTCGCGAATCCGCACCTGATCTACCCCGGCGACGTGCTCGCATTGACCTGGGTCGACGGCCAGCCGCGGCTCGTGCTCGAAAGCGGCGGCGCCGTGCGCCTTTCCCCGCGCGTCCGCGAGAATCCGCTTTCGGAAGCGATCAATGCCATTCCGTATGAAAGGATTGCCGCGTTCATGTCACGACCCGAAGTGCTCGCGAAGGAGCAGGTCAAGGCAGCGCCCTATGTCGTGCATGGCCGCGATGACCGGCTGATCACGGCGGAAGGCAATGAGGTCTACGTGCGCAGGCTTGCAGACTCGCAGCCCGGCGGCCACTTCAATATCTATCACGTCGGCGACGAGCTGAAAGATCCCGATGATGGCGACGTGTTGGGGTACCAGGGCCTGTTCACGGGCCAGGGCGAGCATCCGGCGTGTTGGCGATCCGGCCACGATGATGATCGTCAATTCGGCGCGCGAGACCCTGGATGGCGACATCCTGCTGCCGGAAAGTATCGAGATGAAGATGGACTTCATCCCGCACCCGCCGAAAGCCAATCTAGAAGGCACGGTCATGTCGGTCATTGACGATCGCACGGTCGTGGCGGAATACGACATCGTGATCATCAATCGCGGCAAGCGTGATGGCCTTGAACCCGGCAACGTGCTCGCGACCTGGCTGGCGGGCGAGAAAGTCCGTGACACCACGGCCCACGCGAAGAGCGGCAGCGTGCAGCTCCCCAATGAGCGCACGGGACTGTTCATGGTCTTCAAGACCTACGACCGCATGAGCTACGGACTGATGCTGGAGTCCGGCCGTGAAGTCGAGGTCGGCGACAAAGTCCGCTCACCCTGAGAAGAAAGTCTTCTGTCTGAATGAAGCGCCGGCCACCAGGCCGGCGCTTTTGCTTTAATCTTCCGTGCATGCAGGAATTCCCGAGCTTCACGTCCCACCTCGAATGCAGCGCGACGGGAAAGCGCTACCCCGCCGATGCCCTGCAGGGTCTCTCGGAAGCGGGCAAGCCGCTGCTGGTGCGCTACGACCTGGAGGCGCTTGGGCGCGTCGTCAGCAAGGAGGCGATCGCGAAGCGCACCGAAGGCGGGTTCTGGCGTTACCGTGAATTCCTGCCGGTGCGCAGGAGCGCCGACGTCGTGAGCCTCGGCGAGGTGTCACGCCGCTCATTGCGGCACGCCAGGGCTGCAAAACTGCACGGTGCGCGTGCGCTCCTGGTCAAGGACGAGGGGCGCCTGCCGACCGGCTCGTTCAAGGCGCGCGGCCTCGCCCTCGCGGTCTCGATGGCCAAGGCATTCGGCGTCCGGCGCATGGCGATGCCGACCAACGGCAATGCCGGCGCCGCGCTCGCCGCCTATGCGACACGCGCGGGCATCGAGACCTCGGTGTTCTGCCCGGACGACACGCCCGAGATCAATGTGCGCGAGATTGCATTGCAGGGCGCGCAGGTCTACCGGGTCAACGGGCTGATCAACGACTGCGGGCGCGTGGTCGACGAAGGCACGGCGAGCGATGGGCTGGTTCGACACGTCTCGACGCTGAAGGAGCCGTACCGCATCGAGGGCAAGAAGACGATGGGCCTCGAGCTCGCCGAGCAGCTCGGCTGGCAGCTGCCCGACGTCATCTTCTATCCGACCGGCGGCGGCACCGGCCTGATCGGCATGTGGAAGGCCTTCGCCGAACTGGAGGCGATCGGCTTCATCGACTCGCGACGCCCGCGCATGGTCGCGGTCCAGGCCACAGGCTGCGCGCCGATCGTGAAGGCCTGGGAGGAAGGCAGCGAGCATGCGGAACCCTGGAAGGATGCCCATACGATCGCCGCCGGCATCCGCGTGCCGGCCGCGATCGGCGATTTCCTGATCCTGCGCGCGGTGCGCGAGAGCGGCGGCTTCGCGATTGCCGTGGATGACGCGGCGATCGCGGATGCGCAGGCCGTGATGGCGCGAACCGAAGGATTGCTGCTGTGCCCGGAGGGAGCGGCGACCTACGCCGCCTGGCTCATGGCACTTGCCGGCGGCCAGGTGGGTCGCGAAGAGCAGGCGCTGCTGTTCAATTGCGCGACCGGCCTCAAGTACCCGATGCCGGCGGCGGGCCGGAAGCTCGACTGTCGGCGCCCCGTGGACTACGCGGCCCTCGCAGGCGCGCAATAGCCGCACGCAGGTCGGTCTCTCCACGGCGCAAGTGGGCCCATTGGCCACGCGGCCGATAGCGCCCGAGCGCGCGCATCAGCCCCTGCTGCGCGGAATCATCGAGGCCGTATGCGGCGAGCCAGGCCCTGCAATGCTCTGCCGGAAAATGCAGCCGCAGCCGGTACACCAGGTCGAGCAGGTCGAAGGTCGCCATCCGCGTCGCGGCGATGCCGCGCGGGAAGATGTGGCCGTAGGACAAGTCGATCAGGTGAAATGAAGGCAGGCCCGGTTGCATGAAAGACACCAGAATGTTCCGCGGCGCCAGCCCGCCGTGCGACACGCCACAGTCGTGCATGCGACGCACGAGGCGAAAAAGCCCCGGGAAATCCGCCACCGAACCCGGTTTCTGCAGCAGCCTGTCGAGTGACGTTGCTCCGGTGACTTCGCGGGTCACGAGCATTTCATATCGTCCGTGCGGATCGCGGCGGCCATGCGACCAGGACAGAGGCTCCGAACAGGGCACGCCGTGGTGCATCAGGTGCGAAAGCAGCTTGTACTCGCGCTCGGCACGATAGGCAATGAACAGGCGGCGCAGCGGATCGTAAAAGGGCCGCCGGCGATAGAGCTTCACGAACACGCGGCCGCTGTCCGGCAGGGCTTCCGACCAGACGAGCGTGCCGTACTCAGCCTTGATCAGTGTCTGCCCGGGCCCGGCGCCGCCGGCGTCGACAGCATCCTGCATAGATCCAATGCCGGCGCCCGGCGCAGTCACACGATTCCCTGGTCCTTGGCGATGAGGGCGTAGCGGTGACCGGAGCCGATTCGCGACAAGGGTGGCGCCGTGATGAGCCTGGCGCCCCGCTCGCCCGCAAGCTCGGCAACGCGCGCTGTCGTCATGGTCATCTTCGGCGGCTGGCGGTCAAAAGGCCTGCGCAACCGCCTCAGCAGGTTCTTCAATGAATGATGGTCGAAATAGGTCATGATCACGAAGCGTCGCGACACGCGCAGCAGTTCAGCCAGCAGGCGCTCGCGCTCGGCAGCGGTCGGCATGTGATGCGAGAGGCGCACGCAGATCGCGCCGTCGACACTGTTGTCCCGCAACGGAATGTGGAATGCCGACGCCGTCATCCAGACGCGCGGGGTTGCCACCGATGATTCGGCGCGCCCGAACAGTAGCTGGCCATGCGCGATGTCGGCCTCGATCACGAGCCCTGCTGCGTCCGCGAAGGCCGGTGTCAGGCGACTGCCACCGCAAGGGAGGTCCAGGATGACCTTCGACCGGCCGACCCGTCCGATCAGCTGCTGCAGCAAAGTGAATTCACGTCTGGTGCTCTGGCGTTTCAGCAGGCGCTGGCGGTAACTCAGGTTGTAGGCGGCGGCACGGTCGACGCGCTGGTATTCCCCCTGGTAGCTCGCACTCTGTTCATCGGCCTGCGGCTCACCCCAGGTTTCGGATGTGCCGCGTATCGCAAGGAGCGCGATGCCATCACGCAGCGGATAGCGGGCGCCGCAACCATCACAGTCAATCGAGTCCGGCCCCATCTTCAGGCTTGCTTTGCAGCCTGGGCAGGCCAGCGACTCGGCAATTGTCCCAATCCCGGCGCTGCCGTCCCCACCGGGCGAGGCTACTGATGAAGTCATCGCGTCGGCGCTCCTTCCACGTTTCGAAACGTCCCACGATGGACGATCGGCGAACAAGGATTGAATCTAATCGGGAATCTTGCGCAAGATCAATGATCAGGGCCCTCAGGTCAGCCTAATTTCTGCCACTATGCGAAGCCAATGCCGGGCGCCGGCCAGGCGCCGAATGCGGATCATTGTGCGGTGACATCGCGGACCCAAACCGCAGCGCAAAGCGCATGGCTCCGCCTTGCGCGCGTACCCGGGCTCGACATCGCCGCGGCAAGGTCCCTGCTCCAGCAGCTGGGTGGCCCGGAGGCACTGCTCGCTGCGAACAGGAACGAGCTTGCAGCTGCGGGCGTCAGGCAGGACGGACTGGGCACGCTTGCGGATCCCGACGAGGCTGCACTCGAGCGCGACCTGCGCTGGATTGATGCGCCAGGGCACTGCCTGCTGACCGGCGATGACCCAGGCTATCCGCCGCAACTCGCGGCGATCCGCGGCGCGCCGCTGGTGCTTTTTGTCGATGGCGAGCCCTCCGCACTGTCGCTGCCGCAGGTCGCAATCGTCGGCAGTCGTTCCGCCAGCGCCGCGGGGCGGGAAACTGCACTCCGGTTCGCGGGACGGCTCAGCGCCTCCGGGCTTGCGATCACCAGCGGTCTTGCCACCGGAATCGATGCGGCCGCGCATCGCGGCGCCCTCGCCGCGGGCGGAATGACGATCGCGGTGTGCGGCACGGGGCTTGATCGGGTCTACCCGGCGGAACACGCGCCGCTCGCCGAATCGATCGCCGGCCAGGGAGCGCTGGTCTCGGAGTTCTCCATGGGCACCGCGCCGATTGCTGCCAACTTTCCGCGTCGCAACCGCCTGCTGTCCGGGCTCGCGCGCGGCGTGCTGGTCATCGAGGCGGCCGCGCGCTCAGGTTCGCTGATCACTGCGCGGCTCGCCGGCGATCAGGGACGCGATGTCATGGCGGTGCCGGGTTCCATACATAACGCGCTCGCGCGCGGTTGCCATCGCCTGATCAAGGACGGCGCGGCACTTGTCGAATCACCCGAGGACGTGCTCGCAACGCTCGGCCTTCAGGGGCGCGCGGCAACGGTCGCAGAGCGGTGCAGAGGGCCCTTCCGGAACCCGCAATTCGTGCGGCCGGTTGGACAGCGCGGGAGAAATGCTGTTGAATGCGCTCGGTTTCGAGCCGGCGGATCTCGACAAACTGGTCGAAAGAACGGGCTTTCCAGCCCATGCTGTCGCCTCGATGTTGCAAATGCTCGAATTGGAAGGTCGGATCGAGTCGCTGGCCGGCGGGCGTTTCAGCCGGACTCCACCGAGGCAAGCCCGATGAAGGAAAGCGTTCTCGACATTCTGATCCACCTGTTCGAGAACTTCCTGGACGCCGACGACGACAGCGCGCCGAGCCGGGATGCCTTGAAGCAGGAGCTGGAGCAGGCCGGTTACCCGGAAACGGACATCGAGCGTGCGTTGGCCTGGCTCGAGAGCCTGGCCGCCGATCCCGACCGGGTGATGAGCGAAGGTACGGCGCGCGCGGTGCGCGTGTTCAGCGGCCACGAGCAGGTGCGTCTCGACACGGACGTGCGCGGCTACCTGCTGCACCTGGAAAATCTCGGCATCCTGTCGGCCGCGCAGCGCGAAGTGGTCATCGACCGGCTGCTGGCGCTGGAGGCGGACGACATCGACATCGAGCAGCTGAAGTGGGTGGTACTGATGGTGCTGTTCAGCCAGCCGGGCCAGGAAAACGCCTACCAGCGCATGGAAGACCTGGTGTTCGACGAGCGGCGGGACGCGATGCACTGAGCGCCGGCGGCAAGGTCGGCCAGTGAGCCGCGGCCGGGCCCGCGGCTTTGGCGTCTTTGGGGACTACGTGAGATCGAAATAGCGAATGAGCGCCAATCTGGTCATCGTGGAATCGCCTGCCAAGGCGAAGACCATCAAGAAGTACCTCGGCCCGGACTTCGAGGTGCTCGCCTCGTATGGCCACGTGCGCGACCTGATCGAGAAGGAAGGCGCGGTCGATCCCGAGCGCGACTTCGAGATGAAGTACCAGCTCATCGAGAAGAACCGCCCCAAGGTGGATGCGATCGAGCGCGCGATGCGCAAGGCGAGCGCGCTCTACCTCGCGACCGACCCGGACCGCGAGGGCGAGGCGATTTCCTGGCACCTGTCCGAGATCCTGCGCGAACGCGGCGCGCTCGAGGGCAAGGAACTGCAAGCGCGTGCGCTTCTACGAGATCACCAAGAACGCCGTGCGCGCGGCGATCGAGGAAGCCGAGGGCCTCAACGACAACCTCGTCAATGCGCAGCAGGCGCGCCGCGCGCTCGACTACCTGGTCGGATTCAACCTGTCGCCGCTCCTGTGGAAGAAGATCAAGCCCGGGCTGTCCGCGGGCCGCGTACAGAGCGTCGCACTGCGGCTGATCTGCGAGCGCGAAGCGGAGATCGCCGCCTTCATCCGCCAGGAATACTGGACCATCGAGGCCGACGCGGCCAAGGACAAGGCGCGATTCCCGGCGCGGCTGATCGAGTACCGCGGCGAGAAGGTCGAGGCCGACACGCAGAAGGGCCGCTTTACGATCACCGCACGAGGCGGCGGCCCGCGAGGCCGAGCGCACGATCATCGCCGCCGCCGGCGGCTTGCTGACGGTGGATGGCGTCGAGCGCAAGCCGAAGCGCCGCAATCCGCCGCCGCCGTTCACGACCTCGACGCTGCAGCAGGAATCCGCGCGCAAGCTCGGCTTCACGGCGCGGCGCACGATGCAGACCGCACAGCGGCTGTACGAGTCGGGGCACATCACCTACATGCGCACGGACTCGGTGACCCTGTCGACAGGGCGCGGTCGCCGAGATGCGCGACGTCATCCGCGCGACCTTCGGCGAGAAGGCGCTTTCCGACGGCGTGAATGTCTACAAGACCAAGTCGAAGAATGCGCAGGAAGCCCACGAGGCGATCCGGCCAACGGCGGCGGCCGAGACGCCGCAGCAGGCCGAGGCGGACCTGCACGACGAGGACCAGCGCCGCCTTTATGCGCTGATCTGGAAGCGCGCCATCGCCTGCCAGATGGCGCCCGCGGTATTCGACACGGTGGCGGTGGACCTCGTCGCCGGCGCGCGCGGCGCGACCGGCGCGAATCGCCACGTGTTCCGCGCCAATGGCCAGACGCTGCTGGAGCCGGGATTCCTCGCCGCGTATCACGAGGACCATGACGAGGACGAGACCGACGTCGAGAGCGAGGACGAGCAGCGCCTGCCCGCGCTCGAGCCCGGCGAGCAGGTGGCGCTCGAGATCGCTGCGCCCGGAGCAGCATTTCACGCAGCCGCCACCGCGCTATACCGAGGCAAGCCTCGTCAAGTCGCTCGAGAACCACGGCATCGGGCGGCCCGTCCACCTATGCCTCGATCATCGAGACGCTGCGCTACCGCAAGTACGTCGAGATGCTCGGGCGGGCCTTCCAGCCGACCGATATCGGCAAGATCGTCAGCAAGTTCCTGGTCAAGTACTTCGAGACCTACGTCGACTACGGATTCACCGCCACGATGGAGGACGTGCTGGACGAGATCTCCAATGGCGAGAAGGCCTGGCGGCCCGAACTCGAGCGGTTCTGGAAGCCATTCTCGAAGCTCGTGGAGCACATCGGCAAGACCGTCACCCGGGAGGAAGTCGCCGAGTCGCGCGAAATCGGCCGCCACCCCGAGAGCGGCAAGCCGATCGCCGTGCGCATGGGCGCCTACGGGCCATTCGTCCAGCACGGCACGCGCGACGATGCGGACAAGCCGAAGTTCGCGAGCCTGATGCCGGGCCAGCACATGGACGACGTCACGCTGGCGGATGCGTTGAAGCTCCTGTCGCTGCCGCGCGCCCTGGGCAATGCGCCGGACGGCACGCCGATCAGCGTCGGCCGCGGCCAGTACGGTCCATACGTGAAGTACGGCACGAAGTTTGCGTCGATCAAGGAAGATGACCCGTTCGAGGTCACACTGCCGCGCGCGCTCGAGATCGTCGCCGCCAAGGTCGCAGGCGGACCTCGAGCGCACGATCCTCGATTTCCCCGATGCAGGAATCCAGGTGCTGAAAGGCCGCTATGGCCCCTACATCACCGACCGCAAGCGCAACGCCCGGATCCCCAAGGACCGCGACCCCGCCTCGATGACGCTCGAGGAATGCGTCGCGCTGCTGGCCGTTGCGCCCGAGCGCGGCAAGGGCCGGTTCGGCAGGCGCGGCGCCCGGAAACCTGCAGCGGCCGCAGCGCCGCGCACGGCAGGTGCCGCGCCGGCGGCAGCCAAGGCGAAGCCGAAGGCGGCACGCAAGGCGCCGGCGAAAAAGAAAGCCGCGGCTCGAGCCGCCGGCGGCAAGGCCCGCCGCGCCAGAGAGTAATCGATGCCCGATCGCGCCGCAGTTAGCGCCTGGCTGCTCGAGTTGCAGGAACACCTCACCGGCGCGTTCGAGCGTGCCGACGGCGCTGCGCGCTTTCGCCGCGACTGCCTGGCAGCGTCCCGAGGGCGGCGGCGGCGAAACCCGGGTACTGAAGGACGGTGCGCTGTTCGAGCAGGCGGCATCAATTTCTCGCGGATTCGCGGCGCGCGCTTGCCGGCCTCTGCCAGCGCGCTGCGCAAGGAACTTGCGGATGCGCCATTCGAGGCGATGGGCGTCTCGGTCGTGCTGCACCCGCGCAATCCGCATGTCCCGACCACGCACATGAATCTGCGCCTGTTCATCGCGGAGCCCGCCGGCAAGGATCCCGTCTGGTGGTTCGGCGGCGGATTCGACCTGACTCCTTACTATCCGCTGGAAGAGGACGTCAGGCACTGGCACCGTGTCGCCCGGTCCGCCTGCGAAGGATGTCCGCCGGGCAGTTACGAGCGCTTCAAGGAGTGGTGCGACCGCTATTTCTACCTGCCGCACCGCGGCGAGACGCGCGGCGTGGGCGGACTGTTCTTCGACGATCTCCATGAATGGGGATTCGAGGCCTGCTTCGCTTTCGCGCGCCGCGTCGGTGCCGCATTCGTTGCAGGCTACATGCCGATCGTGGAGCGGCGCCGCGGCATCGCCTTCGGCGAGCGCGAGCGGCAATTCCAGCTCTATCGGCGTGGCCGCTACGCCGAGTTCAACCTGATCCACGACCGCGGCACGCTGTTCGGCCTGCAGTCCGGCGGGCGCACGGAATCCATATTGATGTCCCTGCCGCCGCTGGCGCGCTGGGAATACGGCTGGGAACCCCTGCCCGGTTCGCCCGAGGAGGGCCTGCGCCGGGATTTCCTGCGGCCGCGCGACTGGCTTGCCGGCTCCAGTTGAAGTACCGCCACGCCTGCCACGCCGGGAATTTCGCCGACGTCGTCAAGCACGTCGTGCTGGTCGCGGTGCTCACGCGGCTGACGGAGAAGGTTCGCGCCGCTGTTCTTTCTCGACACCCATGCAGGACGCGCCCGCTACGATCTCGGTTCACGCGACAGCGCAGCGGAGGCGGCGCGCGGCATCCTGAGGCTCGCCGCCGGCGAACCAAAGGGCCTGCCCGCGCCGGTCCGCCGCTACCTGGAGCTGGTGCGCAGCTTCGATCCGGCCAATGCGGCGGCACCGCGGATCTACCCCGGATCGCCCTGCATCGCCGCGGCGCTGCTGCGCCCGGGCGACCATGCCGCGGTCTGCGACATCGAGCCGGGCGAGGCAAAGCTGCTGGCGCAGGAATTCCGTCGTGACCCGCGCTTTTCCGTTCACTGCCGGGATGGCTTTGAGGCCCTGGCCGCACTGCTGCCGCCGCGCGAGAAGCGCGGGCTCGCGCTGATCGATCCGCCCTATGAGGAGCAGCTCACCGAACTCGCGCGGGTCGCCGATGCGCTGGTGGCTGCGGCCGGTCGCTGGCCGCAGGGCGTTCTCGCCGGCTGGTATCCGATCAAGCTCGGCGCGGTGATCGGACGCTTTCACCGGCGCCTGTCGGATGCCGGCCTGCGCCGCGTGCTCGCCGTGGAACTCTGCGTCCATCCCGACGACTCGCGCGCCGGCCTGAATGGCTCGGGAATGCTGCTGGTGAATCCCGCCATGGAAGGTCGACGGCGACCTGCGCGCGGCGATACCCGCCTTGCACGCGTTGCTCGCGCCCGATGGCGGCGGGCGCTGGCGTGTCGACTGGCTGGCGGGAGAATGAGCGCGGGCGGTGTCAGCCGCCCCAGTCCACCGCTTCGAATACCTGCCTTGCGATGCCGTCCAGGTCCTGCTGATCGCTGCCGACGATTGCAATGCTGCCGCGCGGCGCCGGCAGGATGACGCCGGCGTATCCCTCTTCGGCGAAATGTACCGGCTCGCTGACCTTGCGGTCAGTGAGCAACATCACCGTCACCGGACCCTCCGGCATGCGCACCACAAGGTGCGGCACGACATGGCCCTTGAAGACGCAGCGCATCGCGTAGGAAACAATGCCGATCCCCGGGCGCAATTTCAGGCCATCCGGATCCAGCACTTCGGCGACCGCCGCGGCCGCGATCGGCGGCCGCCGATGCCATCGATTGCGGCTCGTGCTCCACGTGTTCGATGATCTCGCGTGCAAGCGAGGGGCGCGGAGCGGCGAGCCAGAGCGCAGCTCCGACTGAAACCCCGATCAGGACGCTCGCAGCCAGCGCCAGCCAGCGCCTGCCGGTGCTTCGCGCCGGCGGCGCGGCCGCGACGGTCGTCCTGCCGAATCGCGCCGCATCGACCGCGAGCGCGCGACCGATCAGGGCATCCATTGCCCGCAACTCGTCCTGGTAGCGCGCGCAGGCCGGGCACTCCCGGCGATGGGCGTCGATCTCATCCCCGGCAGCGGCAGGTTCGGCGCCGACGCGGCGGCGGAATTCCAGGCAGTTCATGGCGCAGGCTCCGCCGCAATGCCGAGTTCCTCGCGCAGGCGCCCACGCGCACGGAAAAGCCGCGTCAGCACGGCGCCTTGCTGCAGGCCCATCAGGTCCGCAATTTCCTTTGTCGAGTAGCCCATCATCACCTGCAATACCAGTGGCTCCCGATATTCGTCATCGAGCCGGAACAGCGCCTCGCGCATCTCCGCCAGGGCAGCATCGTCATCGGTGGCGAGGACACCGGCCTCCGCTGCCACCAGGGCGTCGATATCCGTGAGCTCGAGGCGTTTGCGCTCGAATGAGCGGGCGAATTCCCGGCGCACAATCGTCAACAACCAGGACTTGACCTTGGATTCCTCGGCAAGCGCATCGAACGACTTCCAGGCCCGCAACAGAGCCTCCTGTACGACGTCTTCCGCGAGCTGGCGATCGCGACCGAGCCAGAACGCGAATCGCAGCAGGTCCGGGCGCAAGTTCTCGCAGATCGTCGCGAACCGGCGCCGCCTTTCCGTTCCGCGGTCGTCGCGGTTCATGTATAAAGACCGGCCATAGATGGGTTTTATTTCCGGCCCCGGAAAGGCGACTTTAACGCAGTATCAGCCGGGCCAGGAGCCTCATGGGCCAGCGCGCAAACGGGAACTATCCTCATACCAGGCCAAGGCGCATGCGCCGCGACCCGTTTTCCCGGCGCCTCGTCAGGGAGACGCGGCTCACGGCCGATGACCTCGTCCAGCCGCTGTTCGTCATCGAAGGCAGCAAGCGGCGCGAGCCCGTCGCTTCGATGCCGGGCATCGAACGCATGAGCATCGACCTGCTCGTCGCCGAGGCAGGGCGCCTCGCGGCACTCGGCATTCCCGCCGTCGCGCTCTTCCCGGTTCCCGATCCCTCGTCCAAGACGGAAGACGGGCGCGAGGCGTGGAATCCCGATGGCCTCGCGCAGCGCGCTGTCCGTGAGCTAAAGCGGACGGTTCCCGCGATCGGAGTGATCACCGATGTGGCGCTCGACCCGTTCACGACCCATGGCCAGGACGGCATCATCGACGCTGCCGGCTTCGTGCTGAATGACGTGACGGTTGCGGCACTCGTGAAGCAAGCCTGCTCCCATGCGAAATCCGGTGCCGATGTTGTGGCACCGTCGGACATGATGGACGGGCGGATCGGCGCGATCCGCGCGGCGCTCGAACGGGACGGTCATCACGATACCCGGATTCTCGCCTATTCAGCCAAGTATGCCTCCTGCTTCTACGGGCCATTCCGCGATGCGGTCGGTTCCGCCGGCGCGCTTGGCAAGGCCGACAAGTCGACCTACCAGATGGACCCGGCCAACAGCGACGAGGCGCTGCGCGAGGTGGCGCTCGACGTATCCGAAGGCGCGGACATGGTCATGATCAAGCCGGGGCTTCCGTACCTGGACGTGGTGCGGCGCGTGAAGGATGAGTTCGGCATGCCGACATTCGTTTACCAGGTCAGTGGTGAATACGCGATGATCGCGGCCGCAAGTGCGAATGGCTGGCTGGACGAGCGCGCCGCCGTTCTCGAGAGCCTCGCCTGCATCAAACGCGCCGGCGCAGACGGCATCATCAGCTATTACGCCGGCCGCGCCGCGGGCTGGCTGCGCGGAGACTGACGATGCCATCGCACGAGGGTCCAGGCCGCTACGCATTGTTCGGTCATCCGGTCAGCCACAGCTGGTCGCCATTCATCCACGGCCTGTTCGCGCGCCAGTTCGACCACGTCCTGGACTACAAGGTGCGCGACGTTGACCCGTCATCCTTCCGGCGGGCTGTCATCGATTTCTTCGTCGAGGGCGGCGGCGGCGCCAACGTGACGCTGCCGCACAAGCCGGCTGCGGCCGAGATCGTCAACGAACTGTCGGCTCGCGCCGAGCGGGCGCGCGCCGTCAACACCATCATCCGCAGGAGCCCGACGGAACTGCTCGGCGACAACACCGATGGCGCGGGGCTCGTGACCGACCTGACCAGCAACCTGGGCGTGACTATCAACGGGGCGCGTCTGCTGGTGCTCGGCGCCGGCGGCGCCGTGCGCGGCGTTCTCGCGCCGCTGCTCGAGCAGGAACCGCGCGAGATCCGCATCGCGAACCGGACACCCGAGCGCGCAAAGCGACTGCGCGACGAATTCTCGGATCTCGGCGAGATTTCCGCATCGAGCTTCGACGATGTCGACGACCGCCCCTGGGACATCGTCATCAATGCGACGGCAGCGAGTCTCGCGGGCGAGGTGCCGGCGCTGCCGCCGCGTGCCGTCGGGCGCGACACCGTCTGCTATGACATGGCCTATGGACGCGGCGACACGGCATTCATGCGCTGGGCCTCGGAGCGCGGATCATCGCGTGCCTACAAGGGCTGGGGCATGCTGGTCGAGCAGGCGGCGGAATCCTACCGCCTGTGGCACGGCGTGCGGCCCGCGACCAAGCCTGTCCTGGACGCACTCGACCGGCTCTAGGCTTTCCGCCCGCTTTCAGGTAATCGTCCTTCAGCGCGACGTAGTGCGCCGCGGATTCCGCGAGCATCGCGATTTCCGCGTGCCGAAGCGCACGCGCCTGCCGCGCCGGGCTGCCGATCCACAGCGTGCGCGGCGCGAGCTTCTTGCCGGCTGGCACCAGGCTGCCGGCACCGATGATTACTTCGTCGCCGACGACCGCGCCGTCCATAACGATCGCGCCCATGCCGACCAGGCAGCGTCTGCCGATCGTGCAGGCGTGCAGGATCACGCCATGCCCGACCGTGCATTCCTCCCCGACGAGCAGCGGGACGCCGTCGGCACCCACGAGCCTCGCGCTCGCGACGTGCAGGACGCTGGCGTCCTGGATGCTGCTGCGCGCGCCGATCTCGATGGCATTCACGTCGCCGCGCAGCACCGCGCCGGGCCAGATCGAGGCGTCGTCGCCGATGGTCACGCGGCCGATCACGACCGCCGCGGGATCGATCCAGACTCGTCGCCCGATGACGGGGCGTGCCATCGCGGTAGGGGCGGACATTCATGTCAGCGCATCGTCACGAATTCTTCCGCGCTGGTGGGATGGATCGCGACCGTGTCGTCGAAATCTCGCTTGGTCGCGCCCAGCCGCAGCGCTACGGCGAAGCCCTGCAGCATCTCGTCGGCGCCCCATGCCGATCGACGTGCAGGCCGACGATGCGGCGCTTCCGCACCGACGGTCACGAGCTTCATCTCGGCGCGGCGCCTGCGCTCGGTCATGCCGTGGTAGAGCGGCATGAAATCCGAGCGCGAAGATCTCGACCGTGTCACCGTGCCGTTCGCGCGCCTCCTGCTCGGTCAGGCCGACGGTGCCGATGGGCGGATGGGTGAAGACGACGGTGGGTATCAGCCGGTAATCGAGGTGCCTGTCACCCATGCCGCCGAACAGCCGGTCGGCGAGGCGGCGGCCCGCGGCGATCGCGACCGGCGTCAGCGCCTCGCGGCCGGTCACGTCGCCGATGGCGTGGATGCCCGGCACATTCGTGTCCTGATACAGGTCGGTCGTGATCTCCCCGTCCGCGCCAGTCGCGACGCCGGCAGCTTCCAGCCCGAGCCCATCGCTCCTGGCCTCGCGGCCCACCGCCCAGATCAGCGATTCGAACGGGCCCTCGATGCGGCCATCCGCGAGTTCAATGCGCCTGCCATCTGCATGTGACGTCACGGCCGCAGGTGTCGCGTGCTCGACGATCCTGATGCCGTCTTCACGCATCGCCTTCATCAATGCGAGCGACAGCATCTCGTCGAAGTTCCGCAGCATCCGGTCGCGCCGGATCAGTACCGTCACTTGCGCGCCGAGCGCCGCCAATACGCCGGAGAGTTCCGCGGCGATATACCCGCTGCCGACGAGCGCCACGGACGCCGGCATACGATCCAGCGCGAAGAATCCGTCCGAGTCGATGCCCAGGTCCGCGCCGGGCAGCGCAGGCACTCATCGGCCTGCCGCCGGTCGCGATCACGACATGGGGAGCCTCGTGCTCGCCGGCCCCGACAGCCACCCGCCCGTCGCCGACAACGCGCGCGCTTTCCGTCAGCAGCGTGACGCCGCGCTTTTCAAGGTTGTGGGCGTAGATGCCGCGCAGGCGCAGGACGTAGGCGTCGCGGCGTTCCTTCAGCAGCCGCCAATCGATGGCCGCGGCGCAGGATGTCGAAGCCATAACCGGCCGCGTCGTCGATGCCGTGAGCGAGGTCCGCCGCGTGAAACATGATCTTCTTCGGCACGCAGCCGACATTGACGCAGGTGCCGCCGAGCGGCCCCGGCTCGGCAACCAAGACGCGCGCGCCGTGTTCCGCCGCGCGTTGCGCGCAGGCGAGCCCGCCGCTGCCGCCGCCGATCACGATGAGATCCCACTTCGTCGCCATCACGCCCCGCCCGGGATGTCGGAAGAGCCGATGATATACTCGCCGCGTCATGACCTGGGTCATCGTGCCCGCGGCCTGCGCGCTCCTTGCGTTGATCGCGATTTTCCTCCGCAGCAGCCTGCTCACGCTGCGCGAGTCGGTGCAATGTTCCTGGGCCAGCCTCGATTCGCTGCTGCTCGAGCGTCATGACCTCGTGGCAGACCTCCTCGTTTCCTGCGCGCGTCACATGCGTTACGAATCCGACGCGCTCGACCGGGTTTCACGAGCGGACGCCGCCGCATTCGCCGCAGCTGCGCGCAGCGACATCCCGGCGCTGGCCTCCGCGGAGCAGGCGCTCCGCTCCTCGCTCGCGGCACTGCTCGCACAGGCAGAAAACTATCCATTGCTCCGTGAAGAAGCCGGTTTCCGCGCGGCGACGGAACGCATGCCCGAGATCGGTGCGGCCGTCGATGAGCGGCGCGAATTCTACAATTCGGCGGTGAATCTGCTGAATGTGCGCAGCCAGGCATTCCCGCACAGCCTGATCGCGCGCAGCCTGGGTTTCCGCTCGGAGGCGCTGTTCGAGTGATGCGCATCGCCACCTGGAACGTGAATTCGCTGCGCGTGCGGCTGCCGCATCTTGCGCAGTGGCTCGCGGCCAATCCGGTCGACGCAATCGGGCTGCAGGAGCTCAAGCTTCCGGACGAACAGTTCCCGCGCGCAGAAATCGAGGCACTGGGCCTGCACGCGGTGCACTACGGCCAGAAGACCTACAACGGCGTCGCGATTCTCGCGCGCGCGGCGCCCGCGGACGTCACGACCGGCATGCCGGGCGATGACGACCCGCAGCGGCGCGTGATCGCGGCGACCGTCGCCGGCGTGCGGCTGGTCAACGTCTACGTGCCGAACGGCCAGGAGGTCGGCTCCGAAAAGTACGCCTACAAGCTCGCCTGGCTCGAACGCCTGCGCGCCTGGCTTGCGAATGCGCTCTCGCGCCACCCGCGGCTTGCAGTCGTCGGCGACTTCAACATCGCGCCGGAGGACCGCGACGTGCACGACCCGGCGAAATGGGAAGGCTCGGTCCACGTCAGCGCGCCGGAGCGCGAGGCGCTCGCCGCGAATCACCGGCCTCGGGCTCACCGACCTGTTCCGCCGCTTCGAGCAGCCGGCCGGCGCGTATTCATGGTGGGATTACCGCATGGGCGCGTTTCGCCGCAATCACGGCCTGCGCATCGACCTGATGCTGGCATCGCCTGCCCTCGCCGCTGCGCTGCACGGCCTGTATCGTCGACCGCGAGCCCGCGAGCCTGGGAGCGCCCCTCGGATCACGCCCCGGTCGTGGCCTCATTTGACATAGACTGAATCCCAGGATGTGACCCGGCGCAAACTGCGCACACGGCGGTTGGCGGGGCCGTCCCGCGGCAGCGTAGACTGCCGTTCACAACTCTGGAATGGAGGCCCGCAAACCGCGTGGCCCGCCCCTACCGCCGCAGCGATTTCGACGTCACCGACACGGTGCAGGTCAGTTCCCCGCCCGCCGTGCGCGCGGCCGTGCTCGCAGCTCTATGCGGACACCTGGCCCGGCGCGCCACTGGCGGCGCTCGAGACTGCGCTCGACGACTTCGAGCGCTTGTTCACCGGCCAGATGCCCGGTTACCTCGGCGTCGACACCGTCTATCACGACCTGCAGCATTCGCAGGACGTGGTGCTCGCGATGGCGCGGCTGATGGCCGGCTACGAGAGAAGCCACCCGGACGGGCCGCATATCGGCGCCGAGCGCGCGCTGATGGCACTCGTGACCGCGCTGTTCCACGACTCGGGTTACATCCGCGAAGTCGCGGAGAAAGAGCATCCCGAATGGCGCCGTGTTCACGCGCAACCACGTGACGCGCAGCGCCCGCTACCTTGCGAAGTACCTGCCCGCGGCCGGTCTCGGCAGACTGGGTGCCGGTCGCGACGCGCATCGTGCACTTCACCGGCTACGAGATGCCGCTCGACCAGATCCGTGTCGGCGATCCGCGCGACCGCCTGGCCGGCCACCTGCTCGGCACGGCCGACATGCTCGCGCAGATGGCGGACCGCTGCTATCTCGAGAAATGCCGCGACCGGCTGTACGCGGAGTTCGTGCTCGGCGACGTCGCTGTGCACACGGGCGCCGACGGCGTGAAGGTGCTGTACGGCTCGGGGCTCGACCTGCTGCGGCAGACGCCGCAGTTCATTCGCCACGACCATCGAGAACCGCCTCGGCATCGCGTTCGATCATGCCTACCGCCACGTCGAGCCGCTGTACGGCGGCGACAATCCCTACATGAACGCGATCCGCCAGAACGTCGAGTATCTGCGCGGCCTCACGCGCGGCAGCCGCTGGCCGATGCTGCGCCGCAATCCGCCGGTCTTCACGGTGGAGCCGAATGCGATGCACGGCGTGCGCACGCTCCTGGTCGAACACCTGAAGGAAGTCTGGGGCACACGCGCCCCGGTCAGCGCGGGCTGAGCCGCGCCCAGCGCGATCGCATCCGCGGCGGCGCGTCCATTCCGAGCACGTAGCGTTCACGGATCGACGGCAGGCGCGCAAGTATCGCCGGCTCGCCGTCCACATCCGCTCCCCTGATCGCTGCGGCCAGCAGCTCGACCGTCAGCAACGGGAGCGCGCGGCGCGCAACCGGCGCGAAGCTCAGGTGCCAGGGCTCTGGCTGCACGCCGCTGCCCGCGCGAGTGTACGGCCGGAAGAATCCGTAACGGCGCATGTGACCGTCGAGCCAGCGCGACAGGGATGCGAAAGGACCGCCGCGCCTGAATTCCGCCAGTTCGAGTCTCGCTTCGTAGCCACCCGCAATCACTGCTGCCGTCCACGACGTCGATGTCGCTGCCCCAGTGATGGCGGCTGGCGCCCGGCAGTGCCGACCAGAGCAGGATCGTTTCGACCCGCCGCTCCGGGGGCAGGCGGCGCATGTCGACGGCCCGGCCGCGGCGATCGAGTGCCGGTCGTTCGCCACGAAACTTCGCGTTCCAGATCCGGCGCTGGCGCTCGAAATCGCGGAAGGATGAAACCGGCAGCAGGTCGATCCCGGCGCGCGCCGCATCCTCCCGCATTGCAAGAAAGGCATCCACCGCCGCGGCATGTAGCATGCAGCGTGGGGATGTCAGATCGACGATATGGCCCCTGTCGCGGCCGGTCAGTTGCAGCGCGTCCAAGCAGGCGATGCTACCGCACCGGGAAGGCCCCCCGGTAACGCCACCGGGGCTTCCGGGGCCCACGCTAGCGACCGTCGTCGGGCAGCGTATGATGGCCGAGTCGGCACAGACCGGCCTGTCGAAGTTAAACGGGGGGCGGTGCAGCAGCATCGCTATGTCTGCAATGAGGCCAACGTTCAGGACCCGAGCGCTCGTCATGGCGACATTCGCCAGTGCGCTGCTGCTCATCGTCCTGATCATGCTCGCCGCCCTCGACCTGCGCCTCGACATCGCGGCGGACAAGGCGCTCGTCGAGCAGATTGCCACCAGTGACGAGCCGCGGCTCACAGGCGAATTCGCCGCCGCTCTCGACAAGCGCCGCGGCTCGGATTTCGAGCGCCGCCTGGTATTGCTGGGGGGCGGTGGCTTGCTGCTGCTCGGCCTCGCGTTTGCGCTGGCCTGGAGATTCGCCCGCCGCGTGGAGGGCCCGATCGAGGATTTGCGCACAGCAGTTGACCAGCTCGCCGGCGGCGACTGGGCGACCCGCATCGAGATGCCCGCGGGCAGGCTATGCCGCGGAGCTCGCCCGCGCTCTCGAGCGGCTGCGCCTGAATCTCAGCGACCATGCGGCCACCGGCCGCGCACTCGACATCATGCTCGACAGCATGAACGACGCCGTGTTCGTGACTTCGCCGGATGGCCTGATCAAGCGCGTCAACGTGGCGGCGTCGCAGCTGCTCGGCTGGTCGCAGATGGAGCTGCTGGGCCGCGAACTCGCCTACGTGATCTCCGACCAGGACCGCACGAATTTCAACATCGAGCAGGCCGCCAACGACATGCTCGAGCTGACCGTCAGGACGAAGAACGGGCAGACGATCCCCGTGTCACTGTCGGGCTCGGTCATCGCGGCGGAGGATCCGCGCTTCCAGGGCTGCATCTTCGTCGCGCGCAATATCACCGAGCGCAAGCGCGCCGAGCGCCGGATCCGGTACCTCGCGCGCTACGACACGCTGACCAAGATCCCGAATCGCCTGCAGTTCCAGCACTCGCTGCAGCAGGCGATTGCGCGCGCGCGCCAGAGCGCCCAGGCGACTCGCGCTCGTCTACATAGACCTCGACCACTTCAAGGAGGTCAACGACACCTTCGGCCATGCGTCCGGCGACCGTGCGCTCGAGATCCTGAGCGAACGGATGATCAGCCGCATGCCGCGCGGCACGATGCTGGGCCGGCTCGCGGGCGACGAGTTCGCCGCATTCATCGAGAATCTGCCGCGCGGTGAGGACAACCGCACGGCCGTCGGGGCCCTCGCCAGGGAACTGCTCGACGAGCTTGGCCGCCCGTTCCAGCTCGGCCCGCACGAGTTGTACGTCACGAGCAGCCTCGGCATCGCATTTTGTCCGAATGACGCGGACAACGTCGTCGACCTGATCCGCGACGCCGACGCCGCGATGTATCACTCGAAGCAGAATGGCGGCAACAGCCTCAGCTTCTTCACGCCGGAGATGAGCGCGATCGCGGTCGAGCGGCTGATGCTGAAGAGCAAGCTCAGGCGCGCAATCGAGCGGAACGAGCTGGTCATGTTCTACCAGCCGAAGGTGGACCTGCGCGACGGACGCGTGGTCGGCGGCGAGGCGCTCCTGCGCTGGCGCCTGCCCGGCCATGGCGACATTCCGCCGGCACAGTTCATCCCGCTCGCCGAGGAGTCGAACCTGATCCAGGAAATCGGCGAGTGGGTGCTGAAGCGGGTATGCAGTGACTACCGGAGCTGGCAGGACCAGGTGCCGAAGCCCGGTCGCATTTCGATCAACCTGTCGTTGAAGCAGTTGCGCCAGGCCGAGTTCCTGACGCGCTACCGCTCGGTGTTCGACGACACGGGCGTCGCTCCTTCCAATTTCGAGCTCGAGATCACCGAGACGACCCTGATGACCGATGCCCGGCGCATGGTGCGCCTGCTCGACGAGCTGTATGCGATGGGACTGCACCTGTCGATCGACGATTTCGGCACCGGTTACTCGTCGTTGTCCGCGCTGCAGCAGTTCCCGGTCGGCACGCTGAAGATCGACCAGTCATTCGTGCGGCACGCCGCCGTGTCACGCGAGGATGCGACGCTCGTGCGCACCATCATCGAGATGGGAAAGAACCTCGATCTCGAGGTCGTGGCGGAAGGCATCGAGACGCGCGAGCAACTAGACTACCTGCGCAGCATCAACTGCCACTACGGCCAGGGACGGCTGTTCGGCGAGCCGATGCTGGCGACGGATTTCCTGCAGCTGCTGGTGACGCAAAGCCACGGCGACTCACAATTCGGACAGATGTTCGCGCAAGCCTGAGTCAGCCCGTTTCAGACCGCGCCTCGCCGATGACCTGGCCCGCGCAATGCTGAGCCAATAGGTACCCCGACGCGACCGCATCCCCGCGGTTGACGCGAAGTGCCTTCGGCATGGAGCATGGGCCGCATGGAAGGGACCGTACTCGAAGACATCCTGCTGCTGCTCGCCGCCACGCTTGCGGTCGTCGTCGGCCTGCGCCGCTTGCGGATGCCATTGATCATCGGTTTCCTCGCGGTCGGCATGGCCGTCGGCCCCTATGCGCTCGGCTGGGTGGCGGCGACAGAGACCACCGGCGCGCTCGCGGAGTTCGGAATCGTGTTCCTGCTGTTCACACTGGGGCTCGAGTTCTCGCTGCCGCGTCTGATCGCGACGCGCGGCGAGGTATTCCTGCTCGGCAGCCTGCAGGTCGGCGTGACCACCGCCGCGGTGGCCGCGATCGCACTGGCTTTCGACGTTCCGCCGGCCGTCGCCGTCGTGCTGGGCGGCGCAGTCGCAATGTCGTCGACCGCGATCGTCCTGCAGCAGTTGACCCAGCAGGGCGAGCTCAATCGCACGCACGGGCGGCTCGCATTCGGCACGCTGCTGTTCCAGGACCTCGCCGTCGTGCCGTTCCTTGCGCTGGCGGGCGTATTGGCCTCCGGCGATGTCGCGAGCTCCACGACTGAAATCACATTCGCGATCCTGAAGGCGGCGATCGCACTCGTGATCGTGCTGGCGGCCGGACGCTGGCTGCTGCGCCCGCTGTTTCACGAGATCGCGGCGAGCGGAGCGCCCGAGCTCTTCACATTTGCCGTGCTGTTCGTCGCGATCGGCTCGGCCTGGGCGACGCACGCCGTCGGCCTGACCTTCGCGCTCGGGGCATTCCTCGCCGGCATGATGCTGGCCGAGACCGAGTACCGCTACCAGGTCGAGGCAGGCATTCGGCCGTTTCGCGACACGCTGCTAGGCCTCTTCTTCGTGACGGTCGGCATGCAGCTCGACATCCCGGCGCTGTTCCGGCATCTGCCGGCCGTGACTGCGATCCTGGCCGGCATGCTGCTGCTGAAGACCTGATCGTCATGCTCGCGGCGCGCGGCTTTGCCGGCCAGTGGTTCAAGGCGCTGCGCACCGGTATCGTGCTGTCCGAGGGCGGCGAGTTCGGCTTCGCGCTGTTGACGCTGTTGCTGCAGAACCGCCTGATCGCCTCCGAGATCACGCAGCCACTGCTCGCGGCGATCACGCTCAGCATGGTGCTGTCGCCCTTCCTGATCCGGCACAACAAGCGCATCGCGCAGCTCGTGCTGCGCGAAAGCGGCCCGGCGCAGACCGAGACTCGCGCGTTTCGACGCCGCAACTCAGGCCTTGCCGCGCGCGAGCACGTGATCCTGTGCGGTTCGGCCGCGTCGGCCAGAATGTCGCGCGCGTGCTGGAGAGCCAGGGCTTCGAGTTCCTGGCGCTGGACCTCGACCCGTTTCGCGTGCGCACCGCGCGCGAAGCCGGCGACGCGGTCATCTATGGCGACGCCGCCGACGAAAGACTGCTGTATTCGGTGGGGCTCGAGCATGCAAGCGCGGTCGTCGTCACTTTCTCGGATCCGGAACGGTCGCTCAGGATCGTGGAGGCTGTCCGGCGCTGCGCGCGGATTCGTGCCGGTGCTGGTGCGCACGATGGATGACACGCAGCTCGAGGAACTGCACGCGGCCGGCGCGACGGAAGTCGTGCCGGAAACGCTCGAGGCCGCGCTTACGCTGGTCTCGCACGCGCTACTCGTGCTGGACGTGCCCCTGTCGCGCGTGCTGCGCACCATCGGCGAAATACGCCGGCAGCGCTACAAGACGCTCCGCACGGTATTCCGCCGCGAGGGCGCCGAGCTCATCGACGACTCGCATGCGCTGCGCGAGGAACTGCACACGGTCGTGCTGCCGCCCGGGGCCTGGTCGGTCGACCCGCTCATTGCGCGAAGTGCGCGAGCGCGGTGCTGAAGTGTCGTTCACGGCTGTCCGTCGCGCCGGCATCGTCGGGCGCGACCCCGACCAGGACATGAAGTTGCGCGAGGGCGACATCGTGGTCCTGTTCGGCACGCCCGAGGCGAACGAGCACGCCGAGGCGGTGCTGCTCGCCGGCTGAGAAGGCCCGCCGTCTCAGTCTGCGGCCACGATGATGTCGACGCTGCCGGAACCGGTGTCGATGACGCCGCTGCCGGCGCCATCCAGCAGCCTGACCGTCCAGGCGCCGTGCTTGGATTCCCTGATCGTTGCGCCCGGCGCATTCACGTTCACGTGGCCGCTGCCGGTGTCGATCATGATCTCGATCGACGGCGCGCCGGCCGATTGCAGGCGCACGCTGCCCGGAGCCGGTGTCGACGCGCAGCCGCCTGAGCGCCGAGAGATCGCCGTCGATCGACAGGCTGCCGGAACCGGTGTCCACGTTGAGTTCCGTCACATTCGAGACACCCTTCGCGACCACGTCACCCGAACCGGTGTCCGCCGCGATTGAGCCACTGAAGGCATCGACCGTTACCCTGCCCGAACCGGTGTCGGCGCGCAGCACGCCGGATCCACCGCGGACCTCGACCGCTGCCGGAGCCCGTGTCGGCATCGATCTCGCAGCTCGCAATCGCTGATCGTTACGGAACCGCTGCCGGTGTCCGCGCTCACCCGGCCCTGTGGCCGGCGACCTCGACGTCGCCGCTCCCGCTGTCGAGCACGAGCCGCCCCTCCCCGGCCGTCGACCGGAGCGCACCGCTGCCGCCGTCGAGACGAAGTTCACCCGAATAGCCCTGGGCGACCTCATCGCCGAACATGTTCTTCACGTCGAGCTTTGCGCCGGCCGGCGCCCGGATCAGCAGGTCGACGCGGACCGTCGGCGCATCGTCACGGTCGCTGGTCAACCGGATCCTCTCGCCGAGGTGCTCCGCGTACATCGCACCCCACCAGGAATCAGGGCCCCTGGCGTAATAGATCTTCGGGAACCTGTCTCTTCGGGTAGGCGACGTCGAATCTCGATCCTGCGCCGACGTCGCGCGTCCGGAATTCGATTGCGCGCACCAGTGCGTCGGCTTCGGACTGCGTGTCGGCATCGATCGTGGCGGTCGCCGTGATGTGGAAGCCCGCTTCCGTGCCGCGCTCGACGCGAATGTCGCCGATCAGGTTGCGCAGCTCGAGCCCGGCAGCCGCATCGGTCTTGTACTGCCAGGCGCGGGTCAAGGTCGCCGTCGCCGCCATGGCCGGCAGGCACGCGGTCAGCAGGACGAGCGTCATGGCGGACCGGATCTATCTTGCGCATTCGTTTCTCCTCAGGTCGTCTCGTCGCGATAGCGACGGACCCACATTGCAGCGGCCAGCAACAGGCCTGCAGCGACCACGCCGAGCCACAGTTCGGGGGAGCTGTAGAAATCCCTGAGGCCCGCGGCCAAGTCGAGCTGCGAAAGATGCAGCTTCGTGCCATCGGCGTCTGTCTGCATGCCCGAATCCAGCAGCCGCAACGGGCCCTTGATACGGTCGGCAACAAATGTGCCGATGTGGTTGGTGCCGATGACGACCTTCTCGAAAACGCTCAGCGCCACCGGCGGCAGCACAGCCCAAAGGAATGGGCCTTTTGGCGCCCAGGCCGAAGCCAGCATCAGGTAGGCGACCAGCGGCGCATACCAGAGAATGGCCGTGCCGCGACCACGACCACGCCGGTCACGCCGCCAATCGTCGCATCGTGCTGCCACATCGTGCGCGCCGGGCACGCCGGACATGGCGAGCATCACCGAGCCGCCGCCCGCCACCATGAGCTGCGCCACTAGCGAGCCGATCAGCGCAACCAGCGGGATCACGACGATGGCGATCGTGAATTTCGACAGGACGGTCTCGGCGTCCGAGAGCGGCAGTGACTTCCAGAAGAGCACGGAGCGGTCACGCCGGTCCGCATACAGCGAATCGAGCGCGTAGAAGAACGCTATGACACCCATGACCAGGTACGACGACGAACGCGAGGCCGAGATAGACGACCAGCAGCAGCTTGGTCTGCTTTTCCGCGCGGCAACGCGCCGAATGGCGTCGATGCGTCCATCGCCCCGAATCGGCCCGAGATGCACGTTGCCGGTGATGACAGCCAGCAACAGGCAACCGATCACGATCAGCGGCGCGACCCAGATCGCCTTGTGCTCCCAGATTTCGCGGCGAATCAGCCAGAAAAAGCGGCTCATGCGCGTGCTCCTTCGATCACCGCGACGAACAGGTCCGCGACGGACGGCACGCCAACGTCGCCGAGACGCTCAAGATCAGCGCGATCCACGCCCTTGAACAGCATGTGGGTGCGGCCGAGGCCCTGGTGCTCGGCAATCGGCTTGTAGCGCCCGCGCAGCGGCAAGCTGCTCCGGCCGGACCGCGACCTGCGCGTAGCTCTCCTGCACCTCGTCCATCGCTGCATCCAGCACGATGCGGCCCGCGGTCGATGAATATCAGGTCCGTCAGGATGTGCTCGATCTCCTCGACCTGGTGGGTGGTCACGAGGATCGTGCGTTGCTCGTCGAAATATTCGTTCAGCAGCGTCTCGTAGAACTGCTTGCGCATCAGGATGTCGAGACCGAGCGTCGGCTCGTCGAGCACCAGCAGCTTCGCGTCGATCGCCATTACCAGCGCAAGTGCAGCTGCGTCACCATGCCCTTCGACAATTCCTTGACGCGGCTGTCGCGCTTGATGTCGCTGCGCGACAGGAATTGCTCGCAGACATCGCGCCGGAATTTCGGGTGCGTCGCCGCGACGAGATCGATCAGCTGGCGCACGCGGATCCAGCGCGGCAGCACGGCGACGTCGGCGATGAAGCAGACGTCCTGCATCAGCCGGTGGCGCTGGCGGTACGGGTCGAGACCGAGCACCGAGAGTCTCGCCCTCGAAGCGCGTGAGGCCGAGCAGCGGCCTTCAGCGCGGTTGTCTTGCCGGCGCCGTTCGGCCCGATCAGGCCGACGATGCGTCCCGCCCCGACGCTGAAATGTTACATCGTTCAGGGCACGGGTCTGCGCCGTAGCTCTTGCTGAGTCCGCGCGCCACGATCAGGTCACTCACGCTCGTCTCCCTCGTCCGATCTCTTCTTCGCGTGCCGCCGTCAGGTGGACGCCGCCGCGGGCGGCATCTTGTCGAGCGCTTCCAGCAGCTCGCGGGAGCTCGAAATCCCAGTCTCTGGATGCGGCCCGCCGACTTCGGCCATTCCTCCTCGAGGAAATGCTGGCGCTCGTCCTTCAGCAGCGCGCGACGCGCGCCTTCGGTCACGAACATGCCGCGGCCGCGGCGCTTCTCGACCAGCTGCTCGTCGACGAGTTGCTGGTAACCCTTCAGCACCGTCAGCGGGTTCAGCCGGTACTCCGCGGCAACGCTGCGCACGGACGGCAGTGGATCGCCGTCGTTCAGAACGCCTTCCAGGATCATCGCCACCACGCGGTCGCGCAGCTGGCGGTAGATCGGCAGGCTGTCGTTCCAGTTAGTGTCCATGCGCTGTGCCGTAAGTGATTTGGCCCGCTACCAGACTACTTTAGCAGAGCACCTTCGGCGGAGGCCTGGGCGCCCGCCGAACGGGCTTGGTCGGACGCCTTGGCGGTGGCGACCATGTAGGCCACGCGCTTGGCGACGACGACGACTTCCGGGAGCTCCGTGGCGACCGCGAAATAGCTGTTCGAGCTCTCGCGCTTGGCGACCACGGTCACCTCAGGCAGGGTCACGGAAGCCAGCGGCGCCATGTCCACCATCGTGAGTTCGCCGACTTCCACGGTGCCGCGGGGGGCCGCGGCAAGGTGGGCCTGGTCGAGCGTCAAGGCGCCGAAGGACACGATCGCAACCGCCGCTGCAGTGCTGATGACCATCCGGGTGCTTGTTGCAAACATCGTGAACATGACTTTCTCCTTTCCCTTCGCTTCGATTCGGTGCGGCCTTTGCCGCTATCCGATGTACTGTTGGGCTCCTCTGGTGTTGTAGTGAACTATAACACCGACTCTAATGCAAGCCCCTTTTCGATCTTTTCTTCAGGTAGATGCAAAGACAAGGAAAAACAATGGCTTACGCTGTGCTGAAGCGCCCTGCTGGACACTTACCGAGGATTCAGTTGGTCTCGGGGGCCTGATTCTGCGCAGCAGCAAGCCGCCCAAGGGCACGCCACACGGAGTGCGCCTAGGATCCGCCGCCACCCGCCGGCGGCGAATCCTTGCCGTAATGATCTGCGAGATAGCCGACGATGATCGCGGAGTCTTTCGCCGTAATCGGCGCGCCCATCACCGTGATCATCTTCGTCACGGTCTTCTCCCAGCCCGCACGATCCTGGAACGGCGAGTTCATGAGGACGTAATCGAGGCTGTGGCACATGGCGCAACTGGCTTTGACCTGGTCGAGCCCATCGCCCGGCGCAAGCACCAGGCTCGATTCGTCGGCATGTGCAGTGACCGCGGCCAGCAGCGCCCCCGCAAACAGCATCGCGGCAAGCCCTGAATCACGCGACACGATAGTCGACCCTCTGCACGACATTGTGGTGATAACCGGCCGGATTGTGCGCGAGCTTGGCGGCCTGCGTCGCTCCGTCCCGGGCCACTGCACGCACCATGAATGACTGCCGGCCGGCGTTCATCAGCCTGAAGTCATGGCTCCATCGTCGCCAGGCATAGCGGCCAAGATCGCGGCCGAGTCTCGCGGCGTGCCAGCTTGCGCCGCCGTCCGGCGACACTTCGACGCGACGAATCCCCGTTCCGCTGTCCCAGGCGATGCCGCTGAACTTCACGCGCCGGCCCAGCGCGAGCAATGTGTCCGGCTCCGGATCGACCACGAGCGAATTCACTTTGATCGAGGTAATCGGGGAATTCTGCTCCGTGTCCTGCGATTCGAAGCCGCTGATGCCGAACATCCCGCTTGGGACACGGTAGGCCGTCTTCATCCAGAAGCCGTCGAATGGCTTGTCGGTCACCTGAAGGTCCGAAAGCGCCTTGACCCAGTATGTGGCCGTCCACCCGGGTACGACGAGGCGCGCCGGGAAGCCGTTAAGCACCGGCAGCGGTTCGCCATTCATTTCGAAGGCGATCAGTGTGTCCGGATCGAGCGCCTTCCACATGGGCAGGCTCTTCACGAAATCAGGGCCCGTTAGCATCGGAATGTCGACGCCGTTGCCGACTACTTCGAGCGCGTTTGCGCCGAGGCCCGCGCTTTCGAGTACATCCTTCAGGCGGACACCGCGCCAGATCGCGTTACCCATGGCGCCATTTCCCCATTGCACGCCAGGAACGTGCGGCGAGAACAGGCCACGTCGATTGCCGGAGCACTGGTTGACGGCCGCAACTTCGACGCTCGGGAACCTGCGCGTCAGCTCCCGGTGGCTGAACTCGCGCGGATTCCTCATTCCCGGTCCTCCGACACGCAGCCGCCAATCCTCAAGAGTGATTTCCGGCACGCCACTATGCCAGCGCACGTAGAAGGCATCGTTTGGCGTGTAATCAGCGCGAAAAGCCGGTACCGGTGTCTCGTAGTTCGGGGGCCGGAAACTGCGCTTGATGAGCGGCCGCTTGCCGGGCAGGGCATCCATGATTTCGGAAGCAATGGCGCCCGCCGGCAGCGAGTCGGCGGAAGCGCGCCAGGAGAGTCCCGGAATCAACAACCCGCCGACGACTGAGCACGATGAATCCAGCAGGAATTTGCGTCGATCCATGCCAGGACCTTCCAACGACGGGGACAGTCCCGATTTGAAGCCAATCGGCGGGCGATCGCAAGCGCAGCAGATGCCGGCAGGAGCCAGAAAGAAATACATATGAATTCATGGGCTTGTGTTTGTAGTTCACACTTTTGCGCCCGCCCGAGCGTTCAAGGAAGCGATGGTGGCGCGATCCGGCTAGAGTGCCGCCGATGGAGGAGCGGGATGCCGACGCGCAATTGATGCTGCGCTATGCCGCGGGCGATGCGCGGGCATTCGAGGAACTGTACGAGCGCAATCGCGCAAGGCTCTGGCGATTCATCCGGCGCCTGGTGCGGGACGCCGCTGCAACGGATGACGTGTTCCAGGAATGCTGGTCGCGCGTGATCGGCAGCCGCGAACGCTACCGACCGAGCGCGCGATTCACGACCTGGCTGTACCGGATCGCGCACAACTGTTGCATGGACCATTGGCGCAAGAGCGCCCGGCGCGCTATGCATGAGACGACTGACGACGACGCAATCGCGGCGGCCGCGGATGCGCCCGCCAGCGGCCCGTTCGCGATAGCCGTGACGGACGAAGCGCGCGGACGGCTTGGCCTTGCGCTCGCCCGGCTTCCGGATGAACAGCGCATCGCATTCCTTTTGTATGTCGAGGGCGGACTGTCGGTGGCCGAAATCGCAGAGCAGACCGGTGCCGGTGCAGAGACCGCGAAAAGCCGGCTACGCTACGCGGTCGTGCGGCTGAAAGAGGCGCTCGGCGACGACACGCGCACGGAATGAAGTAATGGACCCGAGAGAAAACGAACCATTTGATCGCGAACCCTGGCGCAAGCTGCTCGGCGCAGAATCCCGTGGGCCGGCCGGGGAAATCGAGCGGCGCATTCTTGATGAGGCCCGCCGCGCGGTCGCGCCGCGTGTTACGCGCTGGTTACTGCCTGCCTCGCTCGCTGCGAGTGTCCTGATCGCCGTGCTGATCGTGCAATGGCAGTTTGCCGGCAGCGGGGCGCCGGCACACGTCACCGAGTCCGATGTGATCTCCGTACCAGCGTCCGGCGCCGCCGAGGAATCAGCGCCCTTCATTATGATGGAGCTCCCCGTTGTGCGAAGAGACAAGTCGCCCGCGCCGCCCCCGAATGTTCCGCCGCCAATGATCGACTTGCCGCAAGTCGAGACTCCGTCCACGCCTGCGGCGGCAGCACCTGTTGCTGCACGAGCTATCACAGCAACCGGACAACGAAAGCAGGAACCTGAGTCGGAAAGTGAGCGAATGCCCGATAGCAGGTTCGCTGCCGATGGCGCGGCAATGGCGCAGCCAGCGCCAACGACTGCGCCTGCGCCTGCGCCTGCGCCTGTGCAAGCCGAATCTCATGGCGCGCCTGGCAACCTGTATTCCAAGGAATCCGACGCAAAGCTGCACACTCCGGAAGAGTGGTACGCCGAGATCGAGGCTTTGCGTGCTGCCGGGAAGTCCCGCGAAGCCGATGAGGAACTGGCCCGTCTCAAAACCGCTTATCCGGGCTGGCTGGAACAGCACAACCGGCAAAAGCCGTAATCCATATCGCATCCTCCGCCGAATGGCGTGACCGACATGCCAATCTGGGAATCGCGTCCAGAGTTCGCCCTGTCCGGGTGGCATTCCGGGTGGCGCTCGTGCCTACTGCATCCGCATGAGTTCGGGTATGACTCAAGACACGCGAAACTGGCGCGTCGCCTGGCTGATGCTGGCGCTCGTCTCGCTCGCCACCTACGGCAACTACTACGTCTACGACTCGATCGGGCCGATCGCCGACCTGTTGCAGCGGCAACGTGGTTTCAGCGATTCCCAGATCGGCATGCTCAATGCCATCTACAGCCTGCCGAATATCGTACTGCTGCTGGTCGGCGGCATGCTGGTCGACCGATACGGCGCGGCGCGGATGATGTTCTGGACCGCCGTCATTTGCCTCGCGGGCTCGATGCTGACAGCGTTCAGCCCCGATTTCACGGGCATGGCGACCGGGCGGCTGCTGTTCGGCATCGGTGCCGAGACATTCAACATCGCGACCCTGTCTGCGGTCGTCAAGTATTTTTCCGGCCGGCATCTGGCCTTTGCGGTCGCGACGAGCATCGCCGTCGGCCGGGCGGGGGCATTTTCTGCCGATATGTCTCCGACATGGTTTGCAGGCGCCTATGCCGAGGGCTGGCAGCCGCCGCTCATCATCGCGGCAGTGCTGGCCGCAACGGCAGTAGCGGCAGCGGCGATCTACTGGTGGATAGACCACAGGCACGGCCACGCGGATCCCAATGCAACTCCCGCTTCAAGGCGCTTTTCGCTGCGCGGCATCCTGAGCTTCGGTCCAGCGTACTGGTACCTGCTGGTGCTGTGCGTCCTCTGGTACTCCGTGATCTTCGCGTTCCGCAGCACATTCTCGATCAAGTATTTTCAGCATGCGCACGGCCTCGACCTGGCGGCGGCCGGCGCGATCAATGCCTGGGTCTTCCTCGCGGCGCTGTTCGCGACACCGGCATTCGGCTGGTTGTGCGACCGCATCGGCCGTTATGCGCCGATGCTCGCTTTTGGCGCATTGCTGCTGCCGGTTTCGATCGCACTGATGGCGATGTCACACCTTTCGCTGTGGATCGGGACCGTGCTGATCGGTGTGAGTTTCTCGCTGGTGCCGGCCGTGATGTGGCCGTTGACAGCGAAACTCGTGCCCGAGGCACGGCTCGGAACCGCGCTCGGCCTGATGTGGGTCGTGCAGAACGCGGGCATGGCCGGCGCAAACATGATTGCCGGCAGTCTCAACGACGCCTATGGCGCCAGCGCGCTCAATCCGTCCGGCTACCAGCCGATGATGCTTTACTTCTTCCTGTCGAGCGCACTCGGCTTCGTATTCGCGCTGATGCTGTGGCGCCGCGCGGGTCGGCGGCATCAAGAGGCCGTCATGCACGCGCAAACTGCGGCTAGCGCTGCCACCACGACTTGATCGCCCGCTTCACGCTCCGGATGTTGCCCCGCACCAGCGCCTCGGCCTTGTTGTCGCCATAGCGCCCCTTGTACAGGTGACGGATGCGGTGCACGCCCGGCACATCCAGTGGTGTTCCCAGCGTGCGCATCAGCCAGCGAAACGTGCGGTCTTCAAAGGTTTTCGCCCAGCGCGCGACCGGACGCTGAAACACGGAAATCTGCTCGCAGTAACCGCAGGCACGCGCGATATCGCCGTGGACGATCTGGTAGGCGCCGGTTGCCTGTGGCACGGCGAGCAAGGAGAACTCGTCGGTGTCGATATCCACGACGCGGGGCTGGGCGCGCTCGGCCGCGAGCAGCGGATCGGTTTCGGCAAGCATCGCGGTCACGCGCTCCTCGCGTGGATAGACAAGCCTCTCGGTGCGGCCCTGCAGCTGTTCCACGAGAGTGTCGAGGCAGCCACGGTGAAAAATGATGTCGCAGTCCGTGAACCAGACCCAGTCCGCCGTGGTGCTGCGCGCGATCAGGTTGCGGCCGATCGAGCGCCGGAACAGGCGCCCCGGTTCGATAGCCTGCCAGTTCCAGGTGACGCCGGGCACCCGGATGCCGCCAAAGAAATCGAGCATCGCCCGGGTGCACAGATCTTCCGGCGCATGGAAAACGGTCATGCGAACGGTGGCGCGCGTCGGCGGAAAATTTACCAGCGAACTCAGCTGGTAGGCAAGGAAGTGCCCGTATTGCCAGCAATGGCTGACAATCTCGATCGAAAGCCTGCCCCTGCGGGCCGTGATCGTCGCGGGGTCCGGAAGCGAAAGCCACCAGCTTGCCGGCAGGAAACCGCTCGCGGCCACGCGGATGAACAGGTCCTCGAACGTGTTGCGCAGTTGCAAGCTCAGATCCTGCGGCGCTCGCCGCTCCACGGCAGACGATCCACCGTCGCCCCGCAATCGCGCCAGTAGACGTAGTTCGGATCGGGTGTTCGCCAGTCGCCGTACAGGGCCGTCAGGCAGGCATTCGCATTGTCCGGCTTCAACCAATGGCGTCCATAGAGTTCGAATTCATCCAGGCCGTGAACCGGAATCTCGTTGACGATCTCGAGGCGCGGCTCGCGGCTGTGGTGGTAATACCAGCGAAGCCGCTCGCCATGCCGTTCAAACATGAAGAACTCGTACTTGATCCCTTCGCGGCGCACGGCCCACTTGGTGACCTTGCCGTTGTTATTGACCTGCAGGCGGCATGGACTGAATCCATTCCTCTGCAATTCGCCAAATGCCGCCATGAAAGCCGGCAGGTCCTGCTCGAGAAAGCCGAAATCGGCATCGCGGTCCCAGGGAATCGGGCCGCCGTCCCGCATGCAACCGAGCAGCAAGCCCATGACCATCCAGTACTTGCGATGCAGGCCCGTTCGGGCGAGGACATCGTACAGATGGACGAGGCCGCGCGTGCGACGCTCCGGCAACGATCCCCACCTCCATTCCGCGATGCAGAGCTTCAGCTTGCGCACGGCGGAAGAGTGTAGCCGATGCGCCGGCTGCATGGCCCGCGCCACAATTCAGGACTGCGCGCAATGCAGAGACTCGATCTTGCCGCGCAGTTCGCCCACCTGTTGTGGCAGCAGGATCTCGACATACTCCCAAGCCTGGATGTCGTTGTCGCTGGAATGCAGTGGATTGAAGCGCTGCCGCTTCGCAAGGCCGCGCAGCAGGAAATCGCGGAGCTCAAGCTTGGCGCGCAGGATGCGGGCATTCTCGAGCAGCGGGTATTCCGCCCTCTGACGGCGATCTACCGGCAGCGGCCTCGGATCCCAGGCGACGATGACCTGCGCAGGAGGTCCGCCCGAGAACGCGAAGGGACCGCGGCCCCAGTTGCCGCCGCGCAGGCGCGAGGCGACCGCCGCCTGACGCTCGGCAGTGAGTGCCGCCGATACCAGGATCTGGAATCCCTGCGCCTCGAGTTTCGCCGTGACTTCAGCGGCTGCCGCCGCATGCAGGGCGCGCTCACGGATCAGGAAGACCGCCAGGCCGCGGCGCAGCGGCTCGACCGCAAAGCCAGCGCGGAAATACCGATCATGGATCCAGGCATTGCGCAATGAAAGCCTCGCGAGCATGTCGAAGGGCGGGCGCCAGCTTTGCAGTGTCAGGTATTCATCGAGCGCTTCCAGGTCGATCGCGACCTCGATCGAGAGCCCGGCCGCAAGCTCGCCCAGCACCTGCCGATAGTCATGTTCGGGCAGCTTTTTCAGCCGGGTCGCCGGCGTCATTGCACTCGGGAGGCCGCTCGCATAGCCCTTGTGGTAAAGCGCGTGATACGCAAGGCTCAGGAAATGGTCGCGCGGGGAGGGCACGCAAAACAGGTCCTTGAACACGCGCGCTCCGGCCACGATTTCAGCCGCAAGCTGCGGCGGGAAATACGCCATCTTCTGGAAATCGCTGCCCGGCATGCCGGAGACGGAATAGACATCGCAGGCGATTCCGGAGCGCAGGCGCACGAAAAGGTCGTCCATCTTCGCCAGGTCTTCGTCGGCCACCAGCATGTCCAAGTCCTCGCCCCTGGCGATGGCCGGCAAGGTCTCGAACCAGCGCAGCACCACATAGCGAACCTGCCGCGCGGCAAGTTCGCGAAAAAAGGCCTCGCAGGAATAGCGCTTCGACACGTAGCGGCGTGCTCGAGCGCTTGGCCGGATCAGGCCGCGCATCACGTCCTTGACACGGCGCGTTACGGTTTTCATGGCTGGTCCGCGTCCCGTTGCACCGGCGGAGTATAGGACGAACGGAGTCGGCCCCCGAGTCCGGCTGCTACAATCGACACTCGAACGGAGAACTGCCGAATGAAAAAACCCGTCACCGTCACCATCACCGGAGCCGCGGGCCACATCGGCTATGCGCTCGCTTTCCGCGTCGCCTCGGGCCAGATGCTGGGCGACGACCAGCCCGTCAACCTGCACCTGCTCGAGATCACGCCGGCACTGCCGTCGCTCGGCGGCGTCGTCATGGAGCTGTCCGACTGCGCCTTCCCGACGCTCAATCGCATCGTCGCGACCGACGATGCGAAGGCCGCGTTCAGGGACTGCGAGTACGCGATGCTGGTCGGCGCGCGCCCGCGCGGCCCCGGCATGGAGCGCAAGGACCTGCTGCTCGCGAATGCGCAGATCTTCTCGGCGCAGGGCAAGGCGATCGACGAGGCCGCGAGCCGCGACGTGCGCGTGCTGGTCGTCGGCAATCCCGCAAACACCAACGCGCTGATCGCCGCGTCCAATGCGCCCGGCATCGAGCGGCAGCAATTTCACCGCGATGATGCGCCTCGACCACAACCGCTGCGCTCGGCGCAGCTCGCCGAGAAGACCGGCACGCACACGACCGCGATCCGCCGCATGATCGTCTGGGGCAACCACAGCGCGACGCAGTACCCGGACATCGCGCACTGCACGGTCGCCGGCAAGCCGGCGCGCTCGCTGTCGACACGCAGTGGTACCGCGAGCAGTTCATCCCGATCGTCCAGCAGCGCGGCGCGGCGATCATCAAGGCGCGCGGCTCGTCGTCCGCGGCCTCGGCGGCCTCGGCCGCGATCGACCACATGCGCGACTGGGCGCTCGGCACGCCGGACGGCGACTGGGTCAGCATGGCGGTGCCGGCCGACGGCAGCTACGGCATCGGCGAGGGCGTCATGTACTCGTATCCCGTGACCTGCAAGGGCGGGCGGTACGCAGATCGTGCAGGGCCTTGCGGTCGACGAGTTCAGCCGCGGCCGCATGGACGCGACGCACACGGAACTGCTCGAGGAGCGCGACGGGTTCGAGGAACTGATCTGAGGGGAGATTCGCCATGCCGCTCGGCAAGCGCACCGATCGGCGCAGCCGCAGCCTCTTACGGCTCGCGATCCTGTTGGCCGCGACCGCAATCGCGCAGGAAAAGACCCAGAAGCCGCCGCTGCACGGATCGCACTGGATGGCGATCACCGGCAAGCCGCTCGCCGCGACCGCCGGCGCGCGCATGTTCGAGCACGGCGGCAATGCCGTCGACGCCGCCTGCGCGATGCTCGCCGCGACCTCGACGATGTGGGACGTGCTGTCCTGGGGCGGCGAGACGCAGGCGCTGATCTACAACCCGGGCACCGGCCGCATCATCGCGATCAACGGCCTCGGCGTCGCGCCGACCGGCGCGACCGTCGACTTCTACCGCAGCAAGGGCCTGAAGTACCCGCCGGAGTACGGCCCGCTCGCGGCGGTGACGCCCGGCACGCCCGGCGCCCTGATCACGATGCTCGCCGAGTACGGCACGCTCTCGCTCGCCGACGTGCTGGCGCCCGCGATCGCGCTCGCCGACGGCTACCCGATCGACGCGGAGACCGCGGACCGCATCGAGGCCGAGAAGGAGAAGATCAAGGAGTGGCCGTACTCGAAGGCCGTGATGCTGCCGCACGCCGGCGAGGCGCGCGAGGCACCGGACGCCGGCGAGATCTTCCGCCAGCCCGACCTCGCGGCGACGCTGCGCAAGCTGGTCGAAGCCGAGGCCACGGCGCTCGCAGCCGGCAAGTCGCGCAAGGAAGCGCTGCATGGCCGCCTACGACCGCTTCTACCGCGGCGACATCGCCGAGGAGTTCGTGCGCGGCGCGCAGGAACAGGGCGGCCTGATCACGAACGAGGACCTCGCCAACTGGCGGGTCGAGTTCGAGGAGCCGGTGCACACGAACTACCGCGGCATCGACGTCTACAAGCTCGACCGCTGGGTGCAGGGCCCGGCGATGCTGCAGGCGCTCAACATCCTCGAGAACTTCGACCTGAAGTCGATGGGCTACAACAGCGCGAGCTACATCCACACGATCTACCAGGCGATGAACCTCGCCTTCGCCGATCGCGACTTCTATTACGGCGACCCGTACTTCCCGCCCGAGGAGCCGATCAAGGGCCTGCTGTCGAAGGACTACGCGAAGGCGCGCGCCGCACTCATCAATCCCGAGACGCAACGACCCGGCCGATCGGGCCCGGGCGATCCCGTATCCGTACCAGGGCGGGACGAATCCGTACGTCGACTGCTGCAGAAACGCAGCCGGCAGGCGTGCCGTGCAGTGCTCGATGCGGCGCGCTTCGCCGCGGCGACCGACCCGGTCACCGGCTCGTTCTATGCGCGGCACGACGATCGGTCGTCGCCGCGGACAAGGACGGCTGGCTCGTTTCGATGACGCCGAGCGGCGGCTGGGTGCCGGCGGTGATCGCCGGGCAAGACCGGCATCGGCCTCAGCCAGCGCATGCAGTCGTTCGTGCTCGAATGCCGGCCGAGAACCCGTTCAACGTGCTCGAGCCCGGCAAGCGCCCGCGCGTGACGCTGACGCCGTCGCTCGCCTTCAAGGACGGCAAGCCCTGGCTGGCGTTCGCCGTGCAGGGCGGCGACACGCAGGACCAGAACCTGCTGCAGTTCTTCCTGAACGTCGTCGAGTTCGGCATGACGCCGCAGCAGGCGGCCGAGGCGCCGAACTTCAACAGCTACCAGATGCACGATTCCTTCGGCGAGCACGAAATCTTCCCGGGCCGCATGCTGCTCAACGATTCGATCCCGGACTGGGTGCGGCGCGACCTGCAGCGCGCGCGGCTACACGCTCGAGTTCGCGCTCGCGCACCTCGGGGCCGATCAACGCGATCCTGCTCGACCACGAGCACGGCACGCTGTGGGGCGGCTCGAGCAACCACGGCGAGGACTACGGCATCGCCTGGTAGATCGGGAGTACCATGCGATCACTTTCGCCGCATCGGCGGGCGCATCAGCCAACTAGAACTCAGCAGGGAGATTCATGAAGTCGAAAGCTATCGGCCTGCTGGCCGCGGCTTACGCTGTTCGCTTCCGGACCAGCGCTGTCGCGCAGGAACACATGGAGCGAGGGCCCAGTGTGGGAATGCAGCGCTACCAGACCAAGCCGGGCAGTTCGACACTTACATGCAAGTGGATCCGTGCTCACTCGGAGCCGATGCAACGCCGAGGCCAAGAAGCAGGGCCTGATTCTCGACTACAAGACCTTCCTGTCAGACTGCAGCGCGACCAGAATGACTACGACGTGCTGTTCTGCACGCTGTATTCAAGCTACGCCAACGCGCTCGATTACAACAAGGGCGACGACGACAAGTTCGAAGCGATCTCGGCCAAGCATTGGGCGACTGGCGACAACGACAAGCAGCGCGAAATGGCTGCCCCGCGACTGCGACGATGCGTACGCTACATCGGCACCAGCTATCGTTCGTGAAGTGATGTTGCAGCCAGTTTCGTAAGCTGGGATCCGTCATCCGGCCTGAAGCCGGCGCTCGCGCCGGCTTCTTTTTGCGGGCTGATCTTTTTGCACTGCAAACAAGACCGATTCGCAGCCAAAAGGCTAGGGTGCATGCCCTAATCGCGCACCGCATCCTGATCGCTGTATAAGGAGGCGATGATCGTGTCAGTCCTCTGGTTGCTGCTGTTCGTCAGCCTGGTGCTGTGGCTCGCCTACCAGCGCGCGAGTTTCGTCAAGGCGACAGTCGTTCTCGGCGTGCTGCTCGCAGGCTATACGGCTGTTCGGAGCCGGCCCGCTGTGGTGGAAAGCGACGCTGTGGGTTCTGTTCACGCCGCAGCTCCTGCTCAATATCCGGCCGCTGCGGAGCACGCTGATCTCGCGCCGCTTCCTGCGCGTCTACAAGCGCATGCTGCCGACGATGTCCACCACCGAGCGCGAAGCGCTCGAGGCCGGCACCGTCTGGTGGGACGGCGAGCTGTTCACCGGCGGTCCCGACTGGAAGAAGCTGCTCTCGGCGAAGGCGCCGATGCTGACGCCGAGGAACAGGCATTCATCGACGGGCCCTGCGAAGAACTCTGCCGGATGATCGACGACTGGGACATCACGCACCGTCGCGCCGACCTGCCGCCGGAAGTCTTCGACTTCATCAAGAAGAAGGGCTTCTGGTCGATGATCATCCCGAAGAAGTACGGCGGGCTCGAATTCTCGGCCTACGCGCACTCAACGGTGGTCGTGAAGATTGCGAGCCGCTCGGCAACGGCGGCCTCGACCATCGTCGTGCCGAATTCGCTGGGCCCGGCGGAACTTCTGCTGCACTACGGCACCGAGGAGCAGAAGAACCATTTCCTGCCGCGGCTCGCGCGCGGCGAAGAGATCCCCTGCTTCGGGCTGACCGGCCCGCGCGTCGGCTCCGATGCCGGCTCCCTCCCGGACACGGGCATCGTCTGCAAGGGCACGTACCAGGGCCGGGAGATCACCGGCATCCGGCTCAATTTCTCGAAGCGCTACATCACGCTCGCGCCGATCGCGACGACTCGATCGGGCTCGCCTTCCGCCTGTTCGACCCGGACAAGCTGCTGGGCGGCGACAAGACGGACTATGGAATTACGGTGGCGCTCGTTCCGCGCAACACGCCGGGCATCACGATCGGCCGGCGGCATTTCCCGCTCAACAATCCGTTCCAGAACGGGCCGATCCAGGGCAAGGACGTGTTCGTGCCGCTCGATGCGATCATCGGCGGCCAAAAATGGCCGGCCAGGGCTGGCGCATGCTGGTCGAGCAGCTCTCGGTCGGCCGCTGCATCTCGCTGCCCTCCATCGCAACCGGCGGCGCCAAGGGCGCCGTGTATTCCACCGGCGCCTATGCCCGCATCCGGCGCCAGTTCAACATGCCGATCGGCCGGTTCGAGGGCGTCGAGGCGGTGATCGCGCGCATGGCGGCGCGCACCTACATCATGGATGCCGCGCGCTCGGTGACGACCGGCGCGATCGACGGCGGCGAGAAGCCCTCCGTGCCCGCCGGCATCCTGAAGTATCACATCACCGAACTCGGCCGCATGATCGCAAACGACGCGATGGACGTGCAGGGCGGCAAGGGCATCATGCTCGGCCCGAAGAACTACCTCGGCCGCGGCTACCAGGTGGTGCCGGTCAGCATCACGGTCGAGGGCGCCAATATCCTGACGCGCAGCCTCATCATCTTCGGGCAGGGCGCGGTGCGCTGCCATCCCTGGGTGCTGAAGGAGATGAACGCCGCGAAGGACCCGGACCGCGCGCGCGGCGTGCGCGACTTCGACCGCGCGCTCTTCGGCCACATCGGCTTTACGATTTCGAATGCCGTGCGCTCGTTCTTCGGCGCGATCACGCTGTCGCGCATCGTCAACGCGCCGATGAAGGGCCCGACCAAGCGCTACTACGAGCACATCAACCGGTTCAGTGCCTCATTCGCGTTCGCGACCGACGTCGCGATGCTGTCGCTCGGCGGCTACCTGAAGAAGAAGGAAAACCTGTCGGCGCGGCTCGGCGACGTGCTGTCCTCCATGTACCTGGCCTCGATGGTGCTGAAGCATTACGAGAACCAGGGCCGGCCGGAGGCCGACCTGCCGCTGGTCGAGTACTCCTGCCGCCAGCTGCTGTACCAGGCGCAGGAGCAGCTGCACAGCTTCCTGCGCAATTTCCCCGATGCGCTGGCTCGCGGCATTGATGCGGGTCCTGATATTCCCGCGCGGGCTGACCTATTCGGCGCCGAGCGACCGGCTGAATCCGCGGATCGCGGAACTGGTGATGAATCCCGGCGAGGCGCGCGAGCGGCTGTGCCAGTACATCTACCGCACGCTCGAGCCGACCAATCATCTCGGCCTCGTGCAGCAGGCGATGGAACTCGCGATCGCGGCCGAACCGATCGAGAAGCGGATCCGCGTCGAGGGCGTGAAGACCGGCCGGTGTCACTGCACTCGACCTGCCAGGGCAGATCCGCGAGGCGCAGGCCGCCGGCATCATCAGCGAGGCCGAGGCTGCGCAGCTGCGCGAGTACGACCGCAAGGTCATGGACATCATCAATGTCGACGATTTCGATCCGCGCGAGCTGGTTGCCGGGTCAACCTACGAGATCCAGCTCGACGGCGGCAGCATCCAGGTCGCCTGACGCCGGCTCACTGTCCGACGCCCGGATACCATCCCAGGTACAATCACGGTGAAGTCGATTGAGTTGCTGACGCCGTGGGCGAGAATCGGCACGACGAGATTCCGGCCGGTCGCCAGGTACAGCAGCCCGAGGATCACGCCCGCAACCGTCGCCTGAGTCATGCCCGACGGTCCCTGGTACAGATGAGCGAGGCCGAATCCGAGGTTGACGATCAGTAGCGCGAGCAGCCAGGCGCGGGAATCGTCGCCGAAGAACTGCGCAACCCGCGGCAGTGCATAGCCGCGCCAGACCATTTCCTCGCCGAATGCCGCCAGCACCCAGTTGAGCGCAAGGTAAATCACCAGAAGCTCGGCGCTACCGACCAGGTCATTGAAGGTCGAGAGATCCGGCCAGTAGCCGAGAACCCGCTGCAGCATCGGCATCGTGAAGAAGAACTCGAGCAGCCACATCGCAATTCCGGCTGCGACGCCGATGACCGCCAGCCGTCGCCATTGCGGCGGCAGCCTGAGCCCGACGTCGCTCCAGCCGACACCGCGCAGGCACATCGAGCCCCAGGCAACCATCAGCAGGAATGGCGTCTTGCTGAGCGGTATCCAGCCCTGCTCATCGGCCCAGAAAAGCGCCGCGATCAGGACGAGCTCTATCGCCAGCAGGCCCGGACAGAGCCGGCTTGCGGATTCGGTCATGAGGTCACCGTCCTTATCCGATATGCATCACAAGCCAGGGCTTCCAGCACTCGCCGCCTGCGACTGCCACGACAAGCTGCGACGCAATCAGCAGAATTATCCACCAGACAGGGCTCAACTGGCGCTGTCATCGCAGGGTAAGCCATGCCTCTGAGCAATGCCGAGCTGCTGTTCGTTTCCGACGTTCGCGAATTCTTCCGCGAGGCGCTCGCGAGCGCCCTCGAGCAGCAGCACCTGCGCGTCAAGGACCACACGGAGCACTACGTCGTGAACCTGCTGGCCATGTTCGCGCGCACCGAGGCCATGTTCGAACCGGGGCCCGATGGTGCAAGGCTGAAGCCGCTCGCAGTGCTGCTCGCCGAGGCATTCGAGGCCCAGGACGACGAGCGCCGCTTTCGCACGCTTCAGCGTCTCGGCGACGTTGCGCTCTTTGTCTCGGGCTTCCTCGCGAGCGGCTTCCCGCGCCGGCTCGTGGACATCGACTATCACGTTGCAATGGGCGGCCGTGCCTACGGCGCGCTCGCGCAGTCCGCGCCGCGCGGCCCGCGTCGCGTGCTCGCGGCCGTGTTCGCCGAGCTCGAAGACAAGTTCCAGCCGCTCGTCGATGCGCTCAACGACATCAGCGAATCCGCAGTGACACGGTCCCAGCGCGACGTGCTTCGACTCTATGATCTCTGGCACAGGACCGGCAGCCAGCGTGCTCACCGCCTGCTGGTGCGCCTCGGTATTCAGCCGCAATCCTCCGGCGCATTCGAGCACTGACATGGCCACCGCAGCACTTGAGCGACTCGAGCTGCTGCTGACCGGGATCTACGATCTCCGCATCGGCTGCCGCGTCGGGGATTTCCTCGTCACCGAAAGGCAGCAACTGCCCGCGGGCTGCCCGCGCACGCCGGCGGATGAACAGCTCTTCGTGACGTCATCCGACGACGAACTCTGCATGTCACTGTTCCTCGACCCGGAAATGCTGGAACGGCTTCGGTTACGCGACCCGAATGATGAGCTGGACCAGGACAATGTCGCGGACTGCTGGACCGCACTCGAAGGGATCAGTCACTTCCTCTGCGTTGCCCACCACGCCGAGCACGATCGTCCTGTTTCGCTGCTGACGCTGGAACTTCAGGCTGAGATCGACAAGTACGTCGCGAGCTTCCTGCTGCTGCGGCCGCCGCGATCCGCGCCGTTTCCCCGTTGAACTGCACTCCCTCCTGTTCCGGCGCACCCGCGTCGATTCCCGGCTTGCCGCCGGCCGGGAATCGCTCTATCGGCGCGCCAGCCGTTACGCTGCGCAATTCTGCGCCAAGCTGGAGCCGCGGCTGCGGGCCATGTGCCGATCCGGCGACCGGGGCTGGCAGGCGGACTTCCGCCGGTTCTACCGCCTGACGGACTTCGGGAAACTCAGGCATATCGAGCGCATGCAGGTGTGCTGAGCTAAGATCGGCGCTGTCGCTCGAAGCGAGCCGCAGCGTGTCATCCATCGTCATATACGACGTCGAGTGCCAGCTCGACCCGGACATCGTCGCGGACTACGACGCGTGGCTGCCGGGCCATGTCCGCGACGTGCTCGCCTGCGCCGGATTCCTGGGCGCCAGCATCGATTCGACGGAGACGCCTCCCGGCGAACGCCAGCGCCGGCGCATCCGTACCGGGTCGAGAGCGCCGCCGCACTCGACCACTACCTCGAGAACCAGGCCACGCGGCTGCGGACCGAGACTGCCGAGCGTTTCGGCGGCCGCGTGCAGTGCGAACGGCGCGTGTACAGGCCGCGCGCAGGAAATCCTGCCGGCCAGGCTGGAGCCGCCGCGCTGCCTCAATTGTGGAGCGCCGGTCACCGGCAGTTATTGCGCGAATCCTGCGGCCAGTCCGGCGACGTGCATGTTGCTGTCGATGCGCGAGGTGGCGGGCGACTTCACGCATTCGCTGCTGCACCTCGACGGCCGCGTCTGGCAGACCATACAGGCTGCTTGTGCTGAAGCCCGGCGAGCTGACGCGCGAATTCATCGCCGGCCGCCACCAGAGCTACCTGCCGCCGTTCCGGCTCTATCTCGGCATCAGCATCCTGTTCTTCGCGCTTTCGGCGCTGCTGCCCGAAGGAGGCTCTGGTCAAATTCGACGAGGATGTCGACGTCTCGTCGACACCACGGAGCGGGCGCGGGAATTGCACGAGGACATCAGTGCGGAGCGTTGCGCAAGCCGGTGTGGACCCTGCGACGCTCGCTGGCGGCGAGCGGGCGCAAAGCGAATCTGACTGCAACGTCGACCTGACGCTGCCGATGATCGGCTCGGTCAAGGAACCGCTGAGCCGTGCCTGCAAGAGGATCCAGGCGGACGGCGGCAAGCGGCTTTTCGAGCACTTCGCTGCCACCGCGCCCGAAGCTCATGTTCCTGTTCCTGCCGCTGATGGCGACGGTTGCGATGCTCTTCTACTGGCGGCGCCCGAGGCGACTCTACATCGAGCACCTCGTGCTGTTCCTGCACAATCATGCATTCACGTTCCTGCTGCTTGCAGGCGCGGCGGCGCTGAATGCACTGTCCTCGCTCAAGCTGCCGCTCTTCGGTTTCTTCGGCTTCCTGGAATTTCCTGCTGATCCTCTACCTTCCCTATTACGTGTTCCGCTCCATGCGCGTGGTGTACGGCGAGGGCCGGCTCAGGACTTCGCTGAAGTTCACGGCACTGGCAGTGATCTATTTCGTGTTGCTTGGCGTGACCATGCTCGCGGCCTCTGTTTACGCCGCACTCGCACTGTCATGAGCGATCACCGCGCCATCCTGCACGTCGACATGGACGCGTTCTACGCGTCGGTCGAGCAGTTCGACAACCCGGAGCTTGCCGGCCAGCCGGTCATCGTCGGCGGCACCGGCGGCCGCGGCGTCGTCGCCGCCGCGAGCTACGAGGTGCGCCGCTTCGGCGTGCATTCCGCGATGCCGATGCGCGAGGCGCTGAAGCGCTGCCCGCACGCGATCGTGGTCCGCCCGCGCATGAAGCGCTATCGCGAGGTTTCGGCAGCAGGTATTCGAGATCTTCAGCGAGTTCACCGACCTGGTCGAAGGCCTCTCGCTCGACGAGGCGTTCCTCGACGTGACCGGCAGCAAGGGCCTGTTCGGCAGCGCCGAGACGATGGCGCGCGAGATCAAGAACCGCATCCACGTGCGGACCGGGCTCACCGCGTCGGTCGGCGTCTCGCACAACAAGCTGCTGGCGAAGCTGGCTTCCGAGATGAACAAGCCGGACGGACTCGCGGTCATCCGGCCCGAGGAAGTCACGACGATACTCGATCCCCTGCCGGTGCGCCGTCTGCTTCGGCATCGGCGCGAAGACCGCGGCGCGGCTCGAGCAGCAGGGAATCCACACGCTCGGCCAGTTGCGGCGCGCACCGGAATCCGTGCTGTGGCCGCTGTTCCGCCGCGAGACCCGCGAGATGCGCGAGCGCGCCTCCGGCATCGACGACCGCCCGGTCGTTTCGGATGCCCCGGAGAAACAGATCAGCTCCGAGGAGACATTCGACGTCGATATCCGGGACCACCAGGAACTGCGGCAACGGCTCGCGCACCTCGCCGACCGCACGGCGGAACGCCTGCGGTCCCGGCAGCTCAAGGCCGGCATGATCAGCATCAAGGTGCGCCGGCGCGATTTCGAGACCTACACGCGGCAGAAAAGCTTCAGGCCGCCGACCCAGGAGACGCGGCTGGTCGCGCAGGTCGCGACCGGACCTGCTCGATCGCTGGCTGGATGAGCAGCCGCGCGCCGCCGTGCGGCTGCTCGGCGTCGGCGTCAGCGACCTGGCCGCCCGCGCAGCAGCTCGACCTTTTCACGACGCCGCGAGAGCGCCGAGTCCGGAAAGCTCGACGAAACGCTCGACCGGCATCCGCGGCAAGTACGGGACGGAAGCCGTCAAGCGCGGGAGCGACTAGGCAGTGCCCCCGGGCCATGTGCAGGCCTCTTTGCGCTGCACCCGGCCTGCAGGCATCATGGTCCCCCCGCGGCAGCCCGGCCGGTCATCTTAAGTCCTTATGTACACAAGCTTTTTCGGCCTGACCGAAAAGCCGTTCGCGATCACGCCGGACCCGCGCTACCTCTACCTCAGCGAGCGGCACGCCGAGGCGCTCGCGCATCTGGCGTACGGCATCAGCGAGGCCGGCGGGTTCATCCAGCTGACCGGCGAAGTCGGCACCGGCAAGACCACGGTGCTGCGGAGCCTGCTGCAGCAGCTGCCGCCGCACTGCGACGTCGCGCTGATCCTGAATCCGCGCGTGACGCCCGCCGAGTTCCTGCAGTGCATCTGCGACGAGCTGCACGTGCAGGTGCCGGCAACGTCCGTCGGCAGCGTCAAGCTGCTGGTCGACCTGCTGACGCATTTCCTGCTCGACGCGCACGGCCGCGGCCGGCGCATCGTGCTGATGGTGGACGAGGCGCAGAACCTGTCCGCCGACGTGCTCGAACAGGTGCGGCTGCTCACCAATCTCGAGACCGCGACGCAGAAGCTGCTGCAGATCATCCTGATCGGCCAGCCGGAACTGCGCGCCGTGCTCGCGCAAGCCGGAACTGCGCCAGCTCGCGCAGCGCGTGACGGGCCGCTATCACCTGGAGGCGCTCCGGCGCACGGAGACCATCGCCTACATCCGCCATCGCTTGCGCGTGGCCGGCGCGACGCGGGACCTGTTCACGTCGGGCGCGCTAGCGCGAACTCCATCGGCTTTCGCGCGGCGTCCCGCGCATCATCAATGTCATCGCCGATCGCGCGCTGCTCGGCGCCTACACGCGCGAGGAGCATCGCGTCACGGGCACTTCGTGCGGCGCGCGGCGTCCGAGGTCTATGGACGGCCGGTGCTGCCGCCCTGGTTGCGCTGGGTGGCGCTTTCGGGTGCGGCGGCGGGCGCCGCACTGCTCGCCGTCGCGATCTGGCAGGCGGTTCCGGATGACATCGCGGCGTCCGGACGCGGCGCCCGCGGTCGTCGCGCAGGAATCGCCAGCCGCTGCGGCTCCCGCGCCCGGCACCGCCGACGCGCCCACAGCTCGGCGCCGCTGCTCGCGCTCGATGCCGCCGGCACGACGATGGACTCCGCATTCAGCTCGCTTTTCCGCATGTGGGGCGCCGAATACCAGGCCGGCGGCGGCCTCGGCTGCGTCCAGGCCTCCCGCACAGGGCCTGACCTGCGTCTGGCAGCGCGGCTCGCTCGCGCAACTCAAGCTGATCAACCGGCCGGCGATCCTGTCACTGATCGACGAGGCCAGCTACGCTCGCACCAGGTCGTGCTCGCCGGGCTCGATCAGGGCGACGGCGCGGCTCCTGATCGGCGCGAGCGAGGTCAAGCGTGCCGATCGCGGAACTCGCCGATTACTGGTTCGGTGAGTTCCTCGTGCTGTGGCGCCCGCAGAGCAGCGATTTGCGACCACTTGCGCGCCGGCATGCGCGGCGACGATGTGCGCTGGTTGCGCGCAGGGTCTCGAGCAGCTCAGCGGCCAGCCGGTTTCCGATCCTTCGCGGGACGTCTTCGACGCCGAGCTCGAGCGGCTGGTCGAGGATTTCCAGCGCAGCCGTCGGCTCTCCGTCGACGGCATCGCAGGCGTGCAGACCCAGCTCGTGCTGGATGCAGCGCTCGGCGCGCCCGGCACGCCGACACTCGCGGACCCGGAAACGAGGACCGGCGCATGAGTTTCATCCTCGATGCACTGCGCAAGTCCGAGACTCGAGCGCCAGCGCCAGAACGGACCCAGCATCGCGGAGCTCCCGGTGGCGCGCGAGCGACCGGCGCCTGCCCTGTGGCCCTGGTCGCGATCGGCCTGCTGCTTGCCGTCAACGTCGGCGTGCTGCTGTACTTCCTGCTGCGCGACGACGCCGCCACCGCGACCGACCAACGCACGTCGGCCGCAGCTCCCGCGCCGGCGGGCGTCGCTCCCGCCAGGCTGCGGCAGTTCCTGCGCCGGCACCATCGCAGATCGTCGAAATGCCGGCCGTCGAAATGCAGCAGCCCGAGGCAGGTGCGCCGGCGGATGCCACGCTTCCGCCGCCTGCGCCTGACCCGACGCTCCTGCCGGATGCACGCGGTCACCTATTCCGCCGGGCCACATCGAGGAATTGCCGCCACCCATGGCCGACCTGCCGGCACAGGCGACTGCCGGCCTGCCGGAACTCTCGGTCGACCTGCACATCTACACGGACGATCCGGCCAAGCGCGCCGTGTTCATCAATGGCCAGCCGTTACCAACGAGGCAGCGTTCTGGTCGAAGGCCCGCGGGTCGAGGAAATCAATCGCGAGGGCGTCGTGCTCAGTTACCGCGGCCGGCGCTTCCTGCTGCCCCGCCAGTAAACCTGCGGGACCGTTCACGGCATGACTGCAGTTGCGCTGAGCGGCCTCGACCTGTCCACGGCCCTGCGCGCCGGCATCTACCGCCTGATCTCGCGCGAGGAGTTCATCAACAAGATCAACGTGTTCCCGGTGCCGGACGGCGACACGGGCACCAACCTCGCGCTGACGCTCCAGGCGGTGCTGATGACGCTCCGCGCCACGCCCGGATGCGCATGCCGGACATACGCTGACGCGCATCGCTGACGCGGCGCTCGACGGCGCCCGCGGCAACTCGGGCGCAATCCTTGCGCAGTTCCTGCTCGGGCTCGGCGATCGTGCCGGCCATCTCGAGCTGCTCACTGCCGAGGGGTTTGCGGACGCAACCGGCGGCGGCGCGGTCTATGCGCGCGAGTCGCTGGCGGATCCACGCGAAGGCACGATCCTGACGGTGTTGTCGGATTTTTCCGCTACGGTCGCGCGCGAAGTGCGGGAGCGTGGCGTGCGCGACTTTCCCACGCTGTTCCGGAAGGCGCTTGCGACCGCAAGCGGAATCACTCGCGGCAACACGCGAGCAGCTCGAATCGCTGCGCCGCGCCAATGTGGTGGATGCAGGCGCACTGGGTTTCGTCGAGCTCGTCGCCGGAATCTCGGATTACCTCGAGACCGGAATTGCGCCGGATGAGGACGCGCCGATCGAGTTGATTCATGACGAACAGCCGGCCGCCGGACAGGAGGAGGACCTCGAGTACCGCTACTGCACGGAATGCATGATCACGGGAGACGGCATCGACCGACGCAAGCTGCGCGAGGAAGCATCATCGCTCGGCGCGAGCCTCGTCGTCGCCGGTACGCATCGAAAGGTCCGGTTGCACCTGCACCTGAACGAACCCGGCCGCCTGTTCGAACTCGCGGCCCGTTATGGCGAGGTCAACGGCGAGAAGGCCGATGACATGCAGCGGCAGCAGGAAATGGCGCATCATGAATCGCGCCGGCGGGTCGCGATCGTGACGGATTCCGCCGCCGACCTGCCGGATTCGGTGATGGAGGCCCTGGATATCCATATGGTGCCGGTGCGCGTGCACTTCGGCGCTCACAGCTATCTCGACAAGGTCAGCCTTTCACCCGCGCAGTTTTTTCATGAGCTCGCGACAAATCCCCTGCATCCCAAGACGTCACTGCCGCCGCCGGGCGACTTCAGGCGTGCATTCGAATTCCTGGGTTCCCACTACAACGCCGTCGTCTATGTCGGTCTGACGTCCCGCGTCAGCGGCACATTCCAGAGCGCCGAGACTGCCGCGGGGCGCGCCCGCACCCGCGCGCAAATCGTCACAATCGATTCCGGGACGGCCGCGCTCGGGCAGGGCCTGGTTGCGATGCGTGCGGCGGAAGTTGCAGCCTCAGGCGGCGACGCCGACGCCGTGCGCGATGCCGCGTTGTCGGCCCGTGCCAGGACCCGCACCTGGGGATGTCTTGTGACGCTCGAATACGCCGTGCGCGGTGGCCGTGTCCCGCGCTGGATCAAGACCATTGCGGACTTCCTGCAACTCACGCCGATACTTGCCGTGCATGCCGATGGAAGTGTCGGTATCGGCGGCGTGCTGTTCGGTCGCGCCAATCCCTACGGCCGCTTCGGCAAGTTCCTGTGCCGGCGACTCGACCACGGCAAGCGCTGGCGCATCGGCATCGCGCATGCCAACGTGCCCGATGGCGCCGCGCTGGTGCGCGATGGCGTCGCCGCCGGCCTCGTGGGAGCCGATGTGCTGCCGATCATTCCGCTCGGCACGGCGCTCGGCGTGCATGGCGGACCCGGCTGCGTCGTCGTGGCCGCGCAGGAACTGGAGGGGTCGCCGGCAGGCTAGGGCCTTGCAGTTGCCTGGATCACTGGCCGGCCTTCCTCGCTCCAGCGCAGGTAGTCGCCCTCGAGGTGGAACAACCGGCTGAAGCCGTTTTTTTCCAGCGTCTCAAGCGCGATTGCCGCGCGCCGTCCGCTGCGGCAGTACACGACGATGTCACGCTCGTTCGCCGGCCCCAGTTCTACAAGCCTCTCGCCGAGCGTGTCGTACGGGATGTTGACGGCGCCGGGTATGTGGCCCTCGTCGAATTCCACAGTACTCCTGACATCAAGTACCAGCGTGCCGGCCAATTCGAGCCGGCCGGCCAGCGTGCCGGGCTCGATGCCCGCAACATTGTCCGCCCTCGCCGCGGCCATCGCGGCAAGCACCAGGATGGCGAGCAGTGCCAAGCGCATTGCTCAGCCCTCGAGAACGAAAGTAACGCGCATCCGGACCCGGTAACCGGAGATCTTGCCGTTGTCGACCATGATTTCCTGGTCGGCGATCCACGCGCCGGTAATGTTTTTCAATGTCTTGCTTGCACGTGTAATGCCCTGGCGAATCGCATCGTCCAGGCTCTTGTCGGATGTTGCGCTGATTTCAGAGACTTTGGCCACGGTCATGGTCTGCTCCTCTCATATTACTGTCGTGATTTTGTGAGCTGTGATGATACTACCGATGGCGCCGCATCAGGGTCGCGATTCAGCAAGAGCGTCGAATATTCGGCCGAGATGGCCTCGTCTGCCGTCTCCGGAAAGTGCACATGAATGGTCCGGTAGTGCCAGGCGAAATCGGTGGCCGCCAGCAACTCCCCGAGCCTGGCGGCGGCTTCGGTGTCCGCCGCTGCCGCAATGACATCCTGCGCTGCCAGGACTTCGCGCGATGACTTGAGCAACAGCACCACTTCAAACGCACCGGCCGGATTGCCGGACTCCAGCAGGGTAAGGTCGTAGCCGATGTGAAACAGCGCGAGGTCGGCAGGCTCGAGGTCCGGCAACGCCACTGCCGCAACCGCCACAGCGCGCTCGAACACCGCATCACGATCGACCAGCTGCGCTGCCGCCGGTGCCACAGAAAGGATATAGCCAAGCAGGATTCCGGCCAGCCGCATTTCGGGTCTCCCGGCCGCTATCATGCACGCCTCAACGGCATGGCGCAGCCGGTCGCGCCTGGAGAAGGATGATGTTCCGCAAGTTTCGCAGCGCACTCATGCGCGGTCTCGTGGTCGTGCTGCCGATCGGCCTGACGCTGTGGCTGCTGTGGTGGCTCGGAAGTTCGACGGAGTCGCTGCTGCAGCAGGTGATCACGCTGGTGATCCCCGCAGAGCATTACCGCCCGGGCATGGGAATCATCGCGGCCGTCGCATTGCTGCTCGCGGCCGGCACCCTCGTGAATGCCCTGTTGGTCCGGCGCCTGCTGGCCGCCTGGGAACGCTTCCTCGACCGCATCCCGGTGGTCAAGACGATCTACGGCGCGATCCGTGACTTCACCCGGCTGCTGCCGGCCGACGGCAAGCGCCGGGACCTGAAGCGCGTGGTGCTCGCCCGCTTCGGCGACGCCCAGGTAATCGGCTTCGTCACCCGCGACGATGCGTCGGAACTCGGCATCGTGAAGAGCGAGGACGGGCTGGTGGCGGTTTATTTTCCGATGAGCTACCAGATCGGCGGCTACACCGCGCTGCTGCCGCGCTCGAGCGATCGTGCAACTCGACATATCGGTCGAGACCGCGATGCGCCTGGTGCTGACCGGCGGACTGTCCGGTGGACCTGGACACTAGTCCTTGTCGATCTTGGTTATCTTCGAACCTTCGAAGGTCAGGTTGTACATCAGTCCCTTGTTCGAATAGATGAAGCCGATGATCGGCTTCTTCGCGGTTTCTGTGTCGAACTGCCCACCGGCGCCCAGGGTCGCGATCGCGACGCTGCCGTCCACGCCCGCTTTCCAGCCGTCATTGCTGCCCTCGCTCTTGCGGAATTTGTCCAGCTCGTGCTGGCTCATGAACAGGATCACCTGGCTCTTGCGCTGTAGGCCCAGCTGGAACCCGATCGAGCCCGCAATGATGTTGTAGTAGCCGACGGTCTGGCCGCCGACGAGCAGCGCGCCCTCACCGTACTCGCCGCCGATGCCGATGCCGCCCTTCATGACCTTCGGAAACACGAGCATCCCGGCCGACTTGCCGGCGAGTTCCTTGGCTGCGCTCGAATACTCGTAGAGTTCCTTGATGGCTTCGCGGACGTCCGCGTCGAGTTCCGCGCGCGAGCCGGCGCGCGGCGGGCACGGCAGCAACGAAAAGCAGCGCGGCTGCAAGCAGCGGACGGATTTCTCGGATCATGCGGATCTCCTGCGTCGGGGTGCGGTTACATCATAACCGCCATCAGCAGGCATGGCCGCCCGTATCAGCGTCAGGCGTAGGCGGCGCGCGGCCTGTTCTGCGAGTAGAGCAACTCGACGTGGCGGATGCCGGAAGTGCAGCGGGCCACCCGCTTGACCGCCTGCACCAGGCGCAGCAGCAGGTTGTACTTGGCGCGCGGGCCGCCGGCCGCATAGGCGCCGGCGACGACCAGGTGCAGGACGGTGATGCGCTCGAAGCTGTCGCGCACGTAGAGGATCACGCCGACCGGCCGGGAAACCTTGCCTTCGCGCTCGACCGCAAACAGGCATTGGGCCTCGGACGGGCCCGCGACGCGTACACGCAACGAATTTCCGTCAACGACGATTTCCGGCGGGCCATAACGGTCGATGGCCGTGACGATGCCGTTCCGGACGCGGTCCTGGCCTTCATTGAAGAACAGGAGCGTCCTCGAGCTGGTGGTGATGCTCGGCCGGCAGGCTCGATACGAATGCAATCTGCTGCTTGATACCCGGCTCCCCCGCCATGGACCCCCCGACCCGCAAGGCCGGATCACATTACGGGGCCACTCGGGCCGCTGTCGAGATTCACATAATTCCGGCGAAACTACAGAAGAATCCGGAACCCTTGTGGTAAGCCAGCAACGCCCGGGAACCCCCGCTGGCCGCCAGAATGCCCTCTTGTCGCAAGTCCCGGAAAGGCGGTGGGTTTTTTCGAACTGCGTCACGCGGTCAAAGGCGAAAACTTGACCTGTGTCTCGTTCGCCACGACGGATTTTGTCAAAGATTGATCACTGTCAGTACGTCACCGGCCTGCGGGTCCGTGCCGAGGCGTTTTTGCGCGAGTTTCCGGCGCGCGGGGTACCGTGTACATCGACTATTCAGAAGTCGAAAAGCCGAATGGGGAGCGCGCGACATCCGCATCGCCGTCCGCGGGCGCAAATGTCGTCGTGCTTTCCGCAGATCCGGCGCTCATCGACTTGTTGCGCGAGTCGCTCGCCGGCACTCACCGGGTCTGGCGCGCCGACGATGCGACGTCACGCCGCCGACCTGATGGTCGCGGCCGGCAATGCCGTGCTGCTGATCGACTCGTCGCTGGCCGACCAGGACACGCGCGGGCTCGTCACCGAGGTGCACGAGCAGTTCCCGGACCTGGCGATCATCGTCGCCGGCCGCCGCGACGACGAGGCGCGACCTCGCCGAGCTGGTCTCCGAGGGCATCATCTTCCGCTTCCTGCACAAGCCGGCTTCCGCGGACCGCATCCGCAACTTCGTGGAGGCGACACTGCGCCGCCAGCAGAAATCCGGCGACGACCTAGCCGCAGCGGCGCCGCGCCAGACAGGCACGACTTCGGTCAAGCCGAAGGCGCTCGCGCTGCCCTCGATGGTCAAGCTGGACGCGCCGGCATGCGCCGCTGGTCCCGCCGCAGCCTCCTGCTGATTCCGCTGATTCTCGTCGTCGTCCTGTTTGCGACATGGAGGCCCTGGGAAAAGCTCGGCGACCTCGCGCCGGCCGACTTCCAGCGACCAGCCGACGGCGGCCGATGCCAGCCGCGACGCCGCGGTCAGGAAGCTGCTCGACGCGGCCGGGCATCGCACTCTCACAGGGCCAGCTCGTCGAGCCGCCCGAACGAGAATGCGCTCGAGCTTTACCGCGCAGTGCTTGCTCGCGATCCGGACAATCGCATCGCGCGAACGGGGCATCGATCGCGTTGCGGACGAACTGCTGCTGCAGGCCGAGCACGCGTTGATGGACCAGGACCTGGTTGCGCCTCGCAAGCGCCGTGGATGCCGCGCGCTCTGCCCGGCCCGATCATCCGCGCCTCGAATTCTTCATGACCCAGCTCGAGCGCGAGCGCGAACGCATTCGCGGGTCCCGGCGGCTGCGGCGCGGACCTCCGCTGCGCCGGAGACCCGGAACAGCCGCACCGCGCAGCCGACGCCAGCCGCGTGCAGGGACTGGTGCTGCTCGCCAACGAGCGCATGCGCAGCAATCGACTGGTCGGCGGAAACGACAGCGCGCACGCCTATCTGCTGGCGGCGCGCCGCATCGATCCGGCGGATCCGGGCGTGCAGCAGGGCATCGCGGCCCTTGCCGCACTGCTGCAGAACAACGCACGCAAGGCGATGCGCGAGGGCCGCCTCGACGAAGCGAGCGAGTGGGTGCATCAGGTCGTCGCACTGGACGTCAATCGGCCCGAAGTCGCGGAACTGCGCTCGGAACTCGGAGATTGCCCGGCTCGGCAACGTGCGCGAGGACCGCGTGCGCCTCTTCGCGCTTGCGAACCAGCGCATCGCCCAGGGCCGCCTGTTGGAGCCCGCGGGCGATTCCGCGCGCCATTACCTGGACCTGCTGCGCGCCTCCGACCCGCGTATCCGGGCCTGCCTGATACAAGCGCGCTGCTCGCCGGCAAGGCGCTCGCAGAAGCGCAGCCGGCTAGCTGCCGCCGGCGATGTCGCGAGCGCCGAAGCGATGCTGAGAGCCGGCCAATGATTCCGGCGCACCAGCCACCGAAGTCGCGGCCGTCGCCACGGAGATCGCAAGGGCGCGCACCGCCGCATCGCCAAGCCGGCGGCACCGGCCGTGCTGTCCGGAGAACACGCATGCAGCGGCACCCGTTTCGTCAAGCCCGCGTACCCGTCGCGGGCGCGCTGAGCGGGGCACCGCCGGTTGGGTTGACATCGAATTCACGGTTACCCGCGACGGCAGCACGCGCGATGCGACCGTGCGCGCCGCCGAGCCCGCGGGCGTATTCGACCGCGCCGCCCTCGATTCCGTGGCGCGCTGGCGCTACGAGCCGCGCGTGGTCAACGGCGTCGTCGTCGACCAGCGCGTCGGCGACGCGCCTTCGCTTCCAGCTCGAAGACTGATCAGGCGGGCGTCCTGCCCACGGTCATGCGCTCATGCGCACGGCCGAGCCCGAACGCGACCGCCGCCCACAGCGCCGCGACGCCGGCGCCGAGCAATGCAACCCCGGCGAGCCCCGCGGAAAACGCGGAGACGAACGCGTCGTGGCCCTTGGCGACGACGAAATCGCTCGCCCTGTACACGAGCGTGTCGTTGAAGTTCTTCGCCTTGTACTTCGACTCGCGGTCGACGGTCGTGTAGAGCATCTCGCGGCAGGGCCGTACGAATCGCGTACTGCCCGACGCGGCGCGCGACATAGACGGCGACCAGCGTCGCGAGAGTCGGCGACGCGGCGATCAGCAGGAAACCAGCGACGACGAATAGCGGCACCACGACAATCATCGTGCGAGACCCCGAATCGCGCGGTCAGCCGGCCGACTGCGAACACCTGCAACAGCACCGTGATGATGCTGATGCACCAGCTCGATCCGGCCCAGGAATGCCGTGCGCGCGGCACCGTCGGGGAAGTGGATACCCAGCAGTCCCGCTTGCTGCAGGTACAGGAAAGTGTTGACCGCAGCCATCAGGAAGACGAAGGCCGCGATGCCGGCAAGATAGGGCGAGCGTAAGTACCCGCGCGATACCGGCGAACGGGTTCCCGCCGATCGCGCGTTCCGTCGAGGCGCTCGCCCCGCGCTTGCTGGCTCGCGCCCCAGCGCAGCAGGTAACGCATCAGCAGGATGGTTGACGCGCAGCACCGTGGCCGAGATCAGGAGCAGGTTGACGTCCCCGATCGCCTCGGCGAGGAATGCCGCGATCGCGGAACCGGTGATCTGCGCCTCCGCTCGCGCCCGCGGTGATGAACGCAAACAGGCGCTTGCCCTGCTCACGGTCGAACAGGTCTGCCATGAAGCTCCAGAACACCGAGACGACGAAAAGGTTGAACACGCTGACCCAGACGAAGAACACGCGCGCGGTCAGCGCTGTCGTCCTCGAGTGCCGTGAACAGCAGCCCAGAAGCCCGCCAGCTGCACGACGAAGAACACGTAGGTCCACGGCAGGAACACGGCGCGCCGGAAGCGGCCGCTGATCCAGCCGAACAGCGGCACCGCGACCAGCATGCCGAGCAGGGTCAAACCGAACAGGTCGTCGAGATTCTCGACGCCACCGGTCACGCCCATGCTGTCGCGGAGCGGCCGTAGGATGTAGTAGGCGGTGAACAGCAGGAAATGGTAGGCGAAGGCCGCGAGCAGCCCTGCAATCTCTGCCGGCCGCACGTTGACCGTGCGGCCAAGGGTTCGCGCAACGAATGACCGCTCGTTCATGCGCGCTGGGCCGGCTTCTCGGTCGTCAGTGCGAGCGTGTTGCCTTCCGTGTCCTCGAAGAACGCCATCCAGACCTCGACATCGCCGAGCTCGGCCACCCGGCGCGGACCCTGCAGGAACTCGACACCGAGACGCTCGAGCCCGGAGTGAGAGGCTTCGATATCGGCCACGCGGTAATAGACGATCGAACCCGGTGGTTCGTACATCGGGTCGGAAGCGATCGAAAGCGCGAGCCGCACGCCTTCGCAGTCGAAGAATGCGAGTTGCGTCGGCACCTCGAAAAGCAGCTTCATGCCGAGCAGGTCGCGATAGAAGGCGGTAGCGCGTGCCAGATCGCGTACCGGTATCGCGATCTGCTCGATGCGGGACAGATTCATGGCCTACTCGTCGATGCCGGACTGGTCGAGGATGAAAGTGTATTCCTCGGCAATATCGCGGTAGCGCTGGAAGCGGCCGGACTTGCCGCCGTGACCGGCCTCCATCGTCGTACGGAACAGGAGCGGATTGTCGTCTGTCTTGCGGGCGCGCAGGCGTGCGACCCACTTGGCCGGCTCGAAGTACTGCACCTGACTGTCCCACAGACCGGTCGTTACGAACATTGCCGGGTAGTCCTGGCGCGCGACATTGTCGTAGGGGGAGTAGGACAGCATGTATTCGTAGTAGGGCTTCTGCTTCGGATTGCCCCATTCGTCGAACTCGTTGGTCGTCAGCGGGATGCTTTCATCCAGCATCGTGGTCACGACATCGACGAATGGCACCTGCGTCGACGATCGCCCGGTAATCTGCCGGCGCCATGTCGACGACAGCACCCATCAGGAGCCCGCCGGCGCTGCCGCCCATCGCGGACACGCGCTTCGGGTCCGCATAGTGTTCCTGCACCAGGAAGTGCGTCACGTCGATGAAGTCCGTAAATGTGTTGATCTTGTTCAGCAACCGGCCCTGATCGTACCAGCGCCGGCCCAGTTCCTGGCCGCCGCGGACGTGCGCAATCGCAAACACGAAGCCACGATCCAGCAGTGACAGCCGCGGAATCGAAAATACCGGGTCCATCGAATAGCCATAGGAGCCGTAGCCGTACTGCAAGAGCGGCGCGTGCCCATCACGCACGAATTCCTTCCGGTAGACCAGTGACACCGGCACCTTCGTGCCGTCGCGGGCGGTAGCCCACAGCAGCTCCGTGCGGTAGTTGCCCGGATCGAAATCACCCAGCACCGGATCCCGCTTCAGCAACTGCCGCTCGCCGGTCTGGATGTCGTAGTCGTAGACGGTTTTTGGCGTGGTAAGCGACGTGTACTCGTAGCGCACGATACGCGTGTCGATCTCCGCATTCGTTCCGAGCGCTGTCGTGTAGGAAGCCTCATCCGCGGCAATGAAGAAATCCGCGCTGCCGTCCCAGGGCCGGATGCGGATCTTTCGCAGCGCCCCCGACCGCTCCTCGATCGCGAGGAAATCCCTGAATACGTCGAAGCCCTGGATGAAGGCATCGTCGCGATGCGCGATGAGCTCGTGCCAGTTTGCGCGATCGCCCTCTTCGCCGACCGTGGCCGTCATCAGCCTGAAATTCGGCGCCTTCCAGTTGCTGCGGATGATCCAGCGGCCATCCAGATGATCGACGTTGTACTCGTGGTCGCGTTCGCGCGGCAGGAACACGCGGAAATGCAGGTCGGGGTCCGCGGCATCCGCGTAGCGGACTTCCGTGGATACCGTGCTCTCCGCGACGATCTCCAAGTATCGCTCATCCTTGGTTGCACGAACAGCCGTGTAGAAGCTCTCGTCATCCTGCTCGTAGATCAGCGGATCCGCGGCGGCATCGGTGGCGAGCACATGGCGACGAACGCGATAACCGAGCAGTGTCTCGGGATGCTTCTCGACGTAAAGCACGCTCCTGCTGTCGGCGGTCCACGCCAGGTAGGGATCGACATTTTCTATCACGTCCGGCAACGTCTCGCCGGTTTCGAGGTCCTTGATGCGCAGGCGGAACTGGCGCCGGCCGACAGTGTCCTCGACATAGGCGAGAAGGCGGTCGTTGGGCGCGATGGCGAGCGCGCCAACCTGATAGAACTCGTGACCCGCGGAGAGCTCGTTGGCGTTCAGCATCACCTGTTCGGCGGCCTCGATACTGCCGGCCTTGCGCGCATAGACCGGGTATTCCCTGCCGGTCTCGAAGCGCGTGTAGTACCAGTAACCGCGCTTGCGGTACGGGGCCGTCGAGTCATCCTGCTTGACGCGCGCGATAATCTCGCCGTAAACGCGATCCTCGAGCGCCTTCGTGTGCGCGGTCATGGCCGTCTTGTAGGCGTTCTCGGCTTCCAGGTAGCCGAGCACTTCGCTGCTGGTGTGCGTGTCGTCGCGCAGCCAGTAGTACTCGTCCACCCGCGTGCCGTTCGGCGACGCGACATCGTGTGGACGCACGGCCGCCACCGGCGGCACAGGCTCGGACTTCGACATACTCTCTGGCTCCGTCTTGGCCGGCGGTCCCGCGGCGCAGGCTCCCAGCAGGAACGCCAAGGGGACGGCCGTGATCCAGGATATGCGCAGGCTGTTCATCGACTGTCGCGCATCTTACCGGAGGCGTCGGAGAGTCGCGTCCCGGAAAGCGCAGTGCCGATGGCGTCGCCGGAAAGAAACGCCGCCTCGACCCTCGCATCGAGGCACCAGTCGCCGCAAAAACCGATTCCGGCGCGCCGATCGAGCAGGAACGGTTCGCCTAGCGGCACTTCGACGCGGGCATGGCGCCATAGGTGCGTATCCGACAGCAGGATCGCAGGCAGTTTCCGCCTGAGCTGCCCCGCAAGCCGCGTCAGCAGGGTCTTCCCGATGCGCGCCGGCGGCGCATCGATTTCGCGACGCGAGTACTCGGCCGAAGCGTGCAGCACCCAGGCATCCGGGGTTTCTCTGCCGGGTTTCGAGCCGTTGCGGGCGAACCAGGTCAAGACAGCATCGTCGGAAAATACGGCATCTGGCACCTCCGGGACCGGGTGCGCAAAAGCGACCATGGCCGCCCAGCAGGGCGCCATCGGCACCGCGCGGACGCGATCTGCGAGCGGAGTGTGCGGCGCCGCGATCGTGGCGGCTTCCGGCGCCGGAAGCGCCAGCACCACCAATCCGAAATCGGCATGACCGGCGCCCCGATCGTCGATGAGCGTCCAGCCGCCGCACGTACGTTCAAGCTGCGTAATCCGCGCCCCGTATTCGATGTCCAGTCCTGCGGACAGGAATCGCGGCAATGCATTCATGCCCGGCGAGCCTACCCACAAGTCGCCGTGCTCCGAATCGCCGCCGGGCCAGCGTGGTTGCCAGCGCTCCACGGCTCCGGCGAGACTCGCTTTCTCGACGGCCGTGCGAAAGGAAGGCGCGCGTACGCTAAAATACTGCGCACCATGATCGAATACGGCGGCCTCGAAGCGGCGCGTCGCCATCCGCCCGCCGGGTGCCCGCTGGCATTCGAAAACCCGCAACTGCAAGCCGGCGGCAGCCAGTCGCTGCGCGCAGGTGATTCCCGCCAGGCCCGCGCCGATCACCGCGGCGGAAGCCGGATTCATGCTAGCCTGCCGCCGCCCATTTCGAACGCTGGAACCCGATGCGAGTGTCAATTCCTTTCCTCTGGCTCGTGATCGCCGCCGTCATCGGCGGCTGCGCGACAGTGCCTTCACAATCCTACCCGGCGAAGCCCGAGGCGCGTCTCGCGCTCTACGCCAGAACGAAAGCCTGCTGCGACGATCCGTCCGGGTTTTCGTATCTGCCGCTGCCGGTGCGCGGCTTCACGGATGCGGTGGTGAATGTCGCGAGTCCGGCCTTTGATTTCCACAGCGGCCTGAGCCCGTTCGTCGCCTTCGAATTGCCGAAGGTTTCGACGCCCTACCGCATGCGCGTAAAGAGCCTGTTCAATTCCGGCGCCGACGATGAAGCGAGCATTTTCTATCCGGTCGTCGCCTTGCTTGACGACACATTCATCGTCCTGCGCATATCGGGGCTGGAAAACCTCCGCCTGGAACCGGCGCTTGCGACGGCGGATGGCGAGACCGGGCTTGCCGTGACCCTGCCGATCGATCCGGCCACGGACAGAGCCCGCTACCTGGTCGTCTTCACGCCGGCCGCGATGCTGGGGGCAGCGCCCGAACGGCGCGAAGGCGACCTGCTGACACCTGCGACCCAGGCCTGGCTTGAAAGGCGGGGTGACGCGGCCGTGCCCGCCTCGCCCTATGGCCGGCTTCGCATCACCGTTGCGTCGGAACAGTCACTGGACAGGAACGCCCCGTAATCACAGCTCGCGGCGTGGCGTCCAGGCCTCGTAGGCGAGCAGCAGCAGGAGGCCGGTCACGAAGGGCAGCAATTCGTAGATCAGCCGGTAGGCAAGCACCGCGCCCAGGAGCTCTTCGGTCGGGACGTCATTCAGCGTCAGGAGCAGAATGGACTCGAAAACGCCGAGCCCTGCCGGCACGCCGGACAGCGCACCCGCGGCCATGGCCGTGACGTAAACGGCGACAAAAGGGGCGAAGCCGATGACGGCCGAAGGCGGCAGCAGGACGTAAAGAACGGCGACGGCACACAGCACCTCGGCGACTCCGAGCAGATACTGGATCGTCGTCAGCTTCGGGCTCGGCAATTCGAATGAAGGTATCAGGTTGCCGAGCGGGCGCACGCGCGCTACCACCAGCGATACATAGATGATGTGTGTCAGCAGTATCCCGGCACCGATCATCGTCACGACCTGCGGCTGAAGATGCAGCGCAGCGGCGACTTCCTCGGTAGCCGCGAGCAGCGAAATGCCCGCCAGAAGGCCGAGCCCCGAGGCGAATGGCATGACCGACAGCAGGATCAGCTTGCCGATGTCGGCGGCGCTGAAGCCGGCTGCACTGTAAGTCCGGTAACGGATTGCTCCGCCCGAAAAGGCCCCTAGCCCGACGGCATGCCCGATCGGATAGGCGATCAGGGCGGTTACGAACGGCCTTTGCCAGCCCGCCATCGGGCGCAGGTAGCGCAGCATCTGCACTTCATAAAGCGCCATCGCGAAGAGTGCACCGGACGTGAAGAGCCCGGCAATCACGAGCACGCTGCCGTGAATTGCGGCGAAACTGCCGGCCACAGCGGCCGGATTCACCTCCGCCAGCTTGCGCCACAAGACAACGGCCGCGATCGCGATAATCGCGAATGAGGCTATCGGCGGCAGCAATTTCCCGAGACGCGATTTCACCCTGGCGTTCCCGTAATAAACCCCGCTATGGCCTCGACAATATCCGCATTCGCGAGAATATCGCGATGTCCGAGGCCATCGGTAGAGATCATCCTGAGCGTGGGCCAGGCCGCCGCAAGAATTTCCGCTTCGCGGTGCGGAATCACTGTGTCACCGCGATCATGCACGAGCAGTGCCGGGATTCCGCACTTCGGCCCGGTTGCGACCAGGTCGAGCTCCGCGATGGGACGTCCGGCGTGCTCGTCGAGCAGCCGCGCGAAGTGCGCCATCGCGTGCGGCGGCAAGTGGAGCGCTTTCGCGTACATGAACGGCATGAGGCTCACGCGCGTCGGGCTCGACACGATCACGATCCGCGAAGTCCGCAGTCCGAGCGCAAGCGCGGCGCCGATCACGGCACCGCCGAAGGAATGGCCGATCACCGCATGTGCGGGTCCGGTGGTCTGCGTCACCTCCAGCAGCATGTCGGCGAGCAGCCGCGGCGTCGCGAGTTCGCCCGCGGAATAGCCATGCCCTGGCAGGTCTATTGCGATCGTGCACATGCCGTCACGGCCGAGCGCGGTTGCGAGCGGACTGAACTGCGTGGTCCGGCCGCGCCAACCGTGCAACGCGAGCACCAGAGGCCCTTTTTCGCCCCAGGCCCGCGCGAACAAGCCCGGGCGCAATTCGATTTCGCGCGACTCCAGGCCTTCCGCGAGTTCCCAGGGCTGCGTCGGGTTGCGGCCGCCCGGGCGCGACACCAGATTCATCATCGCGCGCGCCGTGCGGCGCGGAGCGATGCGGCCAGCCAGGCCGAACAGCGGCGGGAGATAAAAAGGTACGAGGTCGGACAAGGGGGCAAAAAAGCCGGCACGGTTACCCGTGCCGGCTTTGTGTCATGCCGGACGCAGTGCGTCAGCCGGCAGCGGGCGTCGCGGCGTCTGCGGGGGCCGGCGTCTCGCCTTCGGCGGGCATTCCGCTTCCGCCATTCGCGCCACCGCAACCGTCCACCCCGTCGACCAGCAGGATCGACAGGTCACCGTCGCCCTGGATGTTGCGCACACAGGTCACCGTCCCCGAAGCAAGCGGCGCGCTGAACTGCCACTTGCCCGGCGCCAGCGGCAGCGTCTCGCCCGTGCCGTTGCACATCGGCGCTCCGTCTTCGTCCGTGGGGCCGGTCATGCTGACTTCGGCGACCATCTTGATTGTTATTGGCGTACTTGTTTGCTTCGCCGATGAATTCCTTCGGCGTCAGGCGCACGCGCACGCTTTCGCACACGCCGCCCTGCGATACGGTCTTGATCGATAGCGTCGCGCGGATCAGTGGCAGGTCGTCATTGGCGCTGCCGCCGGTGCAGGCACCGAGTGCAACTGCCGCGGCCGCGGCGAACCCAAAAACCTTGAGGCAAGAATTCTTCAGAAACGACATCGTCGGAGACTCCCGGGTGGTTGTTGTCCTTCGCCGGACTTCTTGATTTCAGCCGCTGATTCTAGTTCAAATCGCCGGGTCACGGGGCCGGCCATGGCCGTTCCAGCTCCCACAGCAGCGGCGTAAACCCGCGGCGCACCAGCATTCCGGTGCCCAGGGGGCGAAAATAGCGCCCCAGACGGCTGCGATACCAGGCGGCTGGACGCAGCCAGACGCCGGAATCGCTGCGCCCACGGTCCGCGTTTCGCCGCCAGTCCTCCTCGGTCAACACGCTGAAATAAAAGGCTCCCCGGCACAGCCGGCCAGAGATTCCGAAGCGCCCGCGCGGCTTCGCGGTCGGGCAGGTATTGCAGCACGTCGTGACAGATGACGAGGTCGAACGGGGCACGCGGCGCGTATTCGGCGATGCTCGCCTGGACCCAGCCATGGCGCCGGCACAGGTATTCGCTGGGATCGAGCCCGACGTACCGGGCCTGCGGGAAGCGCTCGTTGACCGCTTTTCGCATGTGCCCCAGGCCGCAGCCGGCATCCAGCACGCGCCGGACGCTGAATCCCAGGTAGGCCGTGAATGCGCAGATGAACCTGCCGAGCCGCAGCGCGTCATCGCGCGAGGCGACACGCGTTTCGGGATCGCCATAATAACGTTGATAAAACCCGGCGTCGAACTTCACCGGCAACTATTCAACCGTGACGCTCTTGGCGAGGTTGCGAGGCTGGTCCACGTCCGTGCCCCTCAGCACGGCAGTGTGATACGCGAGCAGCTGCATCGGAATCGTGTAGACGGCCGGCGCCTGAAAGTAGCTGACATGCCGCGGCATGGTAATGACCTGCACGCCATCCGATGCTTCGATGCCGGACTCCGGGTCCGCGAACACGTAGAGCATGCCGCCGCGCGCCCGGACCTCCTGCAGGTTCGATTTCACTTTCTCAAGCAGGTCGTTGTTCGGCGCCACCGCAATCACCGGCATGTCCGCATCCACCAGGGCAAGCGGCCCGTGCTTCAGCTCCCCGGCTGCGTAGGCTTCGGCATGAATATAGGAAATCTCCTTGAGCTTCAGCGCGCCCTCCATCGCTATCGGGAACATGGCGCCGCGCCCGAGGAATAGCGCATGATGCTTCGGCGCAATCTTCACGGCCAGCTCGCAGATCATCGGGTCGAGTGCGAGCGTCTGCTCGAGCATCGCCGGCAGTTCCAGCAGGCGTTGCACCAGGGTCCGCTCGCGCTCGGCGGAAAACCCGTGGTGCTTGCCGATCGCGATCACGAGCATGCCCAGCGCCGCGAGCTGCGTCGTGAATGCCTTGGTCGAAGCCACGCCGATTTCCGGACCGGCACGCGTCAGCAGAACGAGCTCCGACTCCCGCACCAGCGAGCTTTCCGGCACGTTGCAGATCGCAAGCGTCGAGAGGAAGCCGGCTTTCTGCGCGAGCCTCAGAGCAGCGAGCGAATCGGCGGTTTCACCGGACTGCGAAATGGTGACGAACAGCGAGTTCGCAGGCACGACCGGATCACGGTAGCGGAATTCGCTCGCGATCTCGACGCGGCAGGGCACGCGGCAGATCTGCTCGACGAAATAGCCGGCGACGACGCCTGCGTGATAGCTCGTGCCGCAGGCCACGATGTGCACTGAAGTCGTGCGCTTCAGAACTTCCATCGCTGCCGGCCCGAATGCCTGCGAAAGCAGCTGCCGCCGGTAATGCGCTCCGAAAGCGTCTGCGCCACGGCGCGCGGCTGTTCGTGAATCTCCTTCAGCATGAAATGCGGGTAGTCGCCGCGCTCTGCAGCCTCAGCCGACTGCTCGGAGACGTACTCCGCACGTTCCACCTTCCGGCCCGAGACGTCATCCATGATTTCGATGCTGCGGCGGCGGATACAGGCTACGTCGCCTTCCTCCAGGATCACGAAACGCCGTGTGACCGGCAGGAGCGCCGCGATGTCCGATGCAACGAAGTTCTCGTCCTTGCCGATGCCGATCAGCGCAGGACAGCCGGCACGGGCCATCACGATGCAATCCGGGTCCTGCCCCCACATCACGGCGAGCGAATAGGCCCCGCGCAGCTCAGCGACGGTCTTCCGGACAGCCGCGAACAGGTCCTTTTGCCCGGCAAGATGGTGATGAATCCGGTGCGCGATCACCTCCGTGTCGGTTTCAGACGTGAATTCGTAACCTAGACGCTCGAGCTCCGCGCGAAGCTCCTCGTGATTCTCGATGATCCCGTTGTGTACGATCGCGATGCCATCGCGCGATATGTGCGGATGGGCATTGCGTTCGTTCGGCACGCCGTGGGTTGCCCAACGCGTGTGCGCTATCCCGAGATGACCGGCGGTCGGCGAAGCCTGCAACGCCTCGGACAGCATCGCGACCTTGCCGACGGCTCGCAGCCGCGCGACCTGGCTGCCGCCATTCAGCACGGCGACGCCGGCCGAATCGTAGCCACGGTATTCGAGCCGCCTCAGCCCCTCGATCAGGATCGGGACGACATCGCGCCCGGCGACCGCTCCGACGATTCCGCACATGCTCCACAGATCCTGGGACGAACCCGGTAAATGATGAGCAGCAGCCTCGGGGAGGGGCCCCGCGGTGCCGTTGCGACATTCTAGTCCAAAGGTCTGTCGCCGTAGCGGGGGGCCATTTCACAGAATGCCGCGGGTAGCCGCTGTAGCCACGGGCGGATTCACCGATTTTTTGGCCGGACTCCGAGCCAGCGCAGCGCTGCCTCCTGGCTGGAAAAGAATTCGACGCGCACGCCGCGATTCATCGCCGCGATCTTGAAGAACTCGGTCTGCTGATCCAGAACGTGGCCCTGCACGAAACAGGCCATCGAAAGGCCCGGCGCAAGGCGCGCGGCCGCAGAAGCGTTTTCGAACGAATCCATCGTCGTCATGCGCCGTCCGGTGACCGTGCCTTCGGTCAGCACCCGCCGCAGCCCGCTCTTCATGCAGGCCTCGCCGAGCGACTGCCAGAGCCGGTTCATGCGCTCCGGCGTGATCTCGAATCCAGGCACCAGCCGGGCATATAGGTAGCCATCGCGCGGTTCGAGCGCGGCTTCGGAATCCAGCGGTGCCTTGTCTGCTTTGGGTTCCATCCCGCAGTGGCTAACCGGGTTTTTTCGACGGACGCTTCCAGTTGTCCAAAGTCTGCTGCCGGCAGCGCTCCAGAGTCAACTTGCCGGCTGGTGCCGGCTTGGTGATCGTCGAGCCGGCACCGATCGTCGCTTCCGCGCCGACGCGTCACGGGCGCCACCAGCATCGCGCCCGAGCCGATGAAGGCGCCGTCGCCGATCGTCGTGCGGTGCTTGTTGGCGCCGTCGTAATTGCAGGTGACGGTGCCGGCGCCGACATTGACATTCGCTCCGATGGTCGCGTCGCCGAGGTAAGTCAGGTGATTCGCCTTGCTGCCGCGGCCGAGCTCGGTGTTCTTGACCTCGACAAAGTTGCCGACGTGCACTTCATCGGCGAGCCGCGTGCCCGGGCGCAGCCTGGCAAACGGGCCGACAACGCAGCGCGCCCCTGTGGTCGCACCTTCGATGACGCAGTTTGCGCGGACTTCCGTATCGGCGCCGATCTCGCAGTCACGCAACACGCAGCCCGGGCCGATGCGCGCACGATCGCCGAGCTGCACCTTGCCTTCGAGGATCACGTTGATCTCGATCTCGACATCGCGCCCGCAGTGAACCTCGCCGCGGATGTCCACGCGCGCAGGGTCCACGATGGTGACGCCGGTACGCATCAGTTCAGTCGCGCGATCGCGACGGCGTGCTGTTTCGACTTCCGCGAGTTGTAGCTTGTCGTTCACGCCCAGTACCTCCATCGGCCGATGCCGCGACGACAGCCTCGACCGCGACACCATCCCGCACCGCGGCGACGATGCAATCGGGCAGATAGTACTCGCCCTGGGCGTTGTCGCGCCCGAGCGCCGACAGCCAGCGCCGGAGCCTGCCTGCCGGCGCCGCCAGGAGGCCGGTGTTGACCTCGGCGATCGCGAGCTCCTTATGGTTCGCGTCCTTGTGCTCGACGATGCGCGCCACGCGCCCGGTGGTGTCGCGGATCACGCGCCCGTAGCCGGCCGGATCCGGCAGGATCGCGGTCAGCAGCGCGAGAGTTGAAGCGCCCGCGCGGCCGGTGAGCCCGGAAAGCGTCGCACGCGCGCACCAGCGGCACGTCGCCGTAGAGCACCAGCACAATGTGATCGTCCGGAATCCCCGGCATGGCCTGCTGCACGGCATGCCCCGTGCCGAACTGCTCTGCCTGCAGTACCCAGTGGATCCCGGCATCCGGAAATGCCTCGCGAACGCGCTCGCCGCCGTGACCATGAGACGACGTGGATCGCGTCGGGTCGAAGCTGGCGTGCGGTATCGATCACGTGTGCCAGCAACGGCCGTCCCGCCAGAGGTTGCAGATACCTTTGGCAGGTCGCTCGACCATGCGCTTGCCCTGGCCGGCGGCCAGGATGACAACGGACAGGGGCATCGCGGTGGGATTGTACCGGAGAGCGATCAGTCAGGTTGATCGTGCTTACGAATCATCGCGGCTCATATCCGAAAGCCCGCACCCAGCGATCCAGTATCGGCATGACCGGCTCAAGTTGATGCGCGTAGTGCCGCCACTGGCCGATCGACGTTCGATAGAGCGGCTGAATGACCTGCGTTGCACTCGGCGTACGGATATTGCGCTGGCTTGCGGCTTCCGCATATTTCGTCACATCGTCGGTCCACTCCAATTCCAGGAATTCCAGCACGCCACCGATCGACGAGCGGAAGTCGTCTACCACATCCTCGTAGCGCAGCATCAACAACCTGAGCGGCAGTCGCTTGCGCGCCGCCTCGCCGAGCCGCATCACGGCATCGTAATAGCGCGCAGTCGTTTCGAGCGACAGGAACTGGTACATCGCCGCATTCATTGCGAAGCGATTCCGGAAGCAGCTTACCGCGACGTCGCGCGGATCGCGCAGCGCCAGAATAACCTTGGCTGCCGGGAACAATCGGTGAATCAGCGGCAGCAGAATGACGTTGAGAGGCAGCTTGTCGACGAACACCGCGCGCCTTCGCGAACGACCAAGACCGGAATCGACCCGCCGCCAGTAGGCACTGCGAAAACCCTCGATGTCCTCTGAGGACAGCCCTTCCCAGCGACTCAAGCCACCTTCGGCCAGGACCAGGGCCCTGACTGCATCCGCGAGATTATCGTTTTCCTCCAGCGTCTCGATATCCGGATGTGAGGCCAGTACCTGGTCGAGCAGCGTCGTCCCCGAGCGAGGAAAGCCGACAAAAAATACCGGGTTGGCGGCGTCGCCCGCGCCCGCTTCCGGCCAAGGCATTTCGTCTCCCGATTGCATGAATTCGGTCAACCGCACGATCGTCTCAAACGACGTTGCGGTTCCGGTGTCGGTAAATGTGCCCGCATAAAAACCGCGCTCGATGTCATTGGCGCCGGCAAATGCCGCATACGCTTCGTCATAGCGCCCGAGCCCTTCGAGCGCCTGGCCCAGGCAGCCGAACGCCGTGGCGCGATCTTTGGGGCGAATCGTGGAATTTGCCAGTAATGGCTTCAATTGTGACTCGACTTCCGCATGCTCGCTGGCGCGCAGCCTCAACCGTGCCAAAACCAGTTGTGTGACAACAAGGTTCGGTGTGAGCAGCAGGGCCCGCTCGACAAGTCGCCGCGCTTCATCAAGCTGATGTTCTTTTTCCGCGACGTCGGCGAGCGATGCCAGCGCTTCCGCATAGTCCGGCTTGCTCGTTATCGCGCGCTCAAAAAACTGCCTGGCGGACCTGCGGTCCCCCAGCTCCAGCATCACGCAACCCAGATTCTGCAGCGCCCAGGGAAAACTGCCGTCAATGGCGAGTGCCGCTTCGAGCACCGCGCGAGCTTCATTCGGCTTCCCGTTCGCGCCGTAAACGCCACCCAGGCTATTCAGGATGAAAATGTTGCCGGGGCGGCAGCCCGGGCGCGCTCCAGAAGCGGCTCGGCGGCCGAGGTATCACCCGAGCGGGCACGAATATTTCCGAGTATTTGCAGCGCATCCGGGTTGACTGGATTTGCGCCCAGGATTTCCTTGCTGATTGCTTCAGCCTCAGCCCAGGCGCCCCTTTCGTAGGCTGCAATCGCATGTTCGATGGTGCGCGCACTCACGCGATCGCACTCTACATCAGTATTGCGCTCGGCGGATCGATACTCGGCGGTGTCTTTGCTAGCCTTGACGCTGTTAATGTCTTCCAGGCGTGGGAGTGCAAGGCCTTAGGGGCGCTTTACGTGAGACGCGCTTCAAGCCCCAGGACACAAGCGCCAGTGCCAAAGATCTGCCTCACTGGAATCCCCTGGATCCTTCTGTTGTCATGCTCGAGCGAGCAGCGTGACCAGGCGATGCGTCCACGGGTGTCGCGCCCGCGCCTCCTTCGACCAGCGAATACGCTCCAGCGGCCCAGGATCCTTTGCCACCAACCGCCGGTATCGCTCCGCTCGGCAAGGAGGCCGAACCGCAACGCATGCCTGATACCTGCCGCTAGGAAAGCCTGGCCGGCGAACTCGCCGCTGCGCGAGCCCGCTGGCAGGGTACCGGCATCAATAGTTACAGCATGACGATACAGCGATCCTCGTTCCACCAGCTGGCGGTATGGCCGAATTCCGGGTATCCGGTTTCCATCAGGATCGATCCCGTGCTCGCCGGCGCGGACGACGAAGTGGAGTTCGCTATAACGGATTTCGGACCGTGAAGAAATATCAAGCTGCGTTGGCTGTCCTTCCAAAGTTGATTCAGGCCGCCCGTTCGTTCATGACCAGCTTTCCCGACATGGTCGTCGAGATGGATGGGCTCGATATCAAGGACGACGGCTATATCTATCGCTGGACCCTGATCGGGACGAATACCGGGCCTGGCGGCAAGGGCAACCACGTCCGCATGAGCGGCTATGAAGAATGGGCCATTGGGGCGGACGGCCTGATCGCCGCATCGCTCGGACACTTCGACGAGGCCGACTACCAGCGGTAACTTGGTAGCGCCACTGCCGAAGACCGGGAATGGTTTGATTCCAGAGCCACGCGATCACGGGCCGGGATGTTCTTCCAGGAACCTGCCCAATGCCTCTACGTCGAGCGGCCGGCTGAAAAAATACCCCTGAGCATGGCGGCAATTGAGCGCCTGCAGGCGCCCCACCTGTTCCAGTCGCTCGACTCCCTCGGCGATGACCTTCAGTTCCAGCGCTGCGCCTACGCCGATGATGGCGCGTACCAGCGCCGCACCCTGCTTGCTGTCTGCAACATTATCGATGAATGACTTGTCGATCTTCAGGACCGACACCGGCAGCTTCTGGAGGTAGCTGAGCGACGAATATCCGGTTCCAAAATCATCAATGGCCATGTGAATACCGAGTGCGGTCAGCTTCTTCATTGCGACGAGCGCAGACTCGACATCCTGCATCAGGCTGCTCTCGGTAAGCTCCAGCACCACGCGATCCGCCGTCAGGCCGGATGTGCTCAAGGCATCGAGCACCCTGGCAGCGGCCTGCGGGTCGTGCAATTGCCGCCCGGACAGATTGACGTGCAAAGTCATGTTGCGATGCCTGTCGCCCTGACCCTGCCAGATCCTGAATTGGCGGCAGCTCTCCTCCAGCACCCACCAGCCAAGCGGGATGATCATGCCGGTCTCTTCCGCGAGCGGCACGAAGGCGCCCGGCGCCACGATTCCGCCACCGGGCCGGTTCCATCGGACCAGGGCCTCGACGCCCGCGATGTGTCTGTCCGGCAAGTCGACAAAGGGCTGGTAATGGAGCACGAATTCGCGCTCCATCAGGGCGCGCTGGAGATCGGATTTCATCTCCAGGCGGATAATCAGCGCCGTGTGCATGCCGGTCTCGAACACGGCCTGCCCCGTGCTGCCCTCGCGCTTGGCGGCATACATCGCCATGTCCGCCCGGCGCAGCATCTGGTCCGGCGTGTCGATGTTCCCTCGGCTCAAGGCCAGGCCGACGCTGCCGCCTATCTGCCGAAGCTGGCCATTGATCAGGAACGGCGAATCGAGCGCGCGATTGACCCGCTCGATGACGAGCGCCTCGCCTGCCTGGTCAACATTTTCTATGAGCAGGGCGAACTCATCGCCGCCAAGCCGTGCCACCGTGTCTATCGATCGCACGGACTCGGATAGGCGCTTGGCAACTGCGCAGAGCAACTCGTCCCCCACCGCGTGACCGTAGCTGTCGTTGATCTCCTTGAAATCGTCCAGGTCCAGCAGGACGGTCGCGAACGGCATGCGATGACGACCGGTTGCGGCAAGTGCATGTTGCAATCGATCCAGGAACAGCGCCCGGTTGGCAAGCCCGGTCAGGGGGTCGTGCAGCGCGTCGCGGGTGAATCGCTCTGCAATTGCTTCGGCTTCCAGGCGTGCCCGGCGCTCACGATCGTACTTTCGCTGCCAACGCGCGATTTCCGGATGTAGTGCGTCATCCATCGTCAGGCGTCAATCCCGAAGCGGCAGCTCAACACGCATTTGTCCGCTCCGTCCAGCATGCACTGCGGCTGACTGACCTTGATCATTTCCTTGAAGCAATCCGCGGCGCCGTAGATGAATCCTTCTGCCAGCAGACACAGTCTCCGCTTCGAGCGGTAATGTATTAGCAGGGGATCGTGTGCATTCGTTCCCGCTGGAGTCTCAAACTCGAACACGGGCACGTCGGCGTCTGGGTAGAGCTTGCGAACTTCGGCGTGGATGACGTCGTTCAGGGACAGCAGGAATGAGCGAAGGCCCCTGTGCGCAGCAAAGAATTCCGGATAGCGTTGCGCGAGGATCGGCATGGCCTGCCGCCCGAACCACGCCAGAGCCTCGCGCTCCGGCCGGCCGTTGCGCCCGGACATCGCGCGTATCAGCCCGGCGAACTGTACGTCAGGGTAATTTCCGAGGGATGTGTAGGCGCCGTCAGCACCTGCCGAGTCAAGGATTTCGTCCCACGCCTGCTCGCCGAATTGCGTGGTAACGACCTCTTCGACCAGGTTGAAGATGACTCCCTTCATCCCGGCACTCCTTCGCATGGGCCAACTGGTAGCTAGCAGGGTATTCTATGCTGTCGGCGGGCGGATAACGCAGCGGTTGCCGCAGTTTGCGCAGTAGCCCAGAATCATATTTACCGGATCAGCACTGGAGATTTCATGGCGACGAAACTCGAAAAGCCCCTGAAGCGCGAACTCAACCTGAATGACGCGCCGTACATGCTCACGATTTCGCCGGAAGGCTTGAAGCTCGTGCCGAAAGGCAAGCGAAACGGCCTCGAGATGACGTGGAAGGACATTCTCGGCGGGTCTGCCGAGTCGAACACCTCATACGGCGGAATGCAGGGCTCCTAGACAGCCTGCCCGATCGATTGACGACTACGCAGGCTCATCGAAGCGTGTGCAACGAGCCGCGGTCGCGATGTGCGGCCAATTGACCGACCGCCGACGGGGTGCGCCATCGCATCGACGACAGGCGCAACGCAGTGGTATGGAAGTATTACGACACCGTACCGCCGGGTTATCGACAATTGGTCAACTGGTGGGTAACAAGTGCCAAAAACCCGAAACGCGGAACAAGCGACTCCGCAAACTCATTGAGGCTTGCGCGAAAGGTCGCCGATTCGGCTGGTAACACTATGGCGCGGGAAGCTGCCGGCATCCTCGGCGCTCGCCCCACATTATGACCACTGCCACCGGCCCCGAGGGTGGACTCTCGGTGGGGAAAAGACGGGGCGTCCCAATTCGATTGGGAATTTGGATGTCGGTTGAGTAGTCTAACCGTGGGCCCCATGGATTCCGGGAGTCCACATGACCGCTCGAACTCTCGCGATATTCATCGTTTCGCTATTTGCAGTCGCTGCCTGCGAACGACCGGACAAATCGCAGGCACCAGCGACTCCGTCGGCGGAATCATCACCCGCCCCGACTCAGGCTTCCGGAAATGCGACACCCGCATTCGTCAACAAAGTCTGGTCGGTCGCCGAATCCGGGCAGGTGGCGCCGGGCGAGCTTCGCATTTTCCTTTCGGACGGAACTCTCGTCTTGGCTTCGCCACACGCGACATCCGCATTCGGCGCCTGGCGTTATGACGACGGCCGCCTGACGATAACCGAGGAAGGCCAGGATTACCCCACCGACATTCTTGCATTGAGCGAAAACGCGCTTCGGATCCGGATGCATGGCCCCGGCGAGCCGGTCGAGATGCTGCTCGAATTAGCCGAGCAGCCTCCGATGGCTGCGATTGCAACTGCAAAGCGGGCCGAAGTCGCACCGCAAACGGAGATCGAATCTACGGTCGTTACATTATGGGGAACGGCCTGGCGGCTCGAGAATCTCGCTGGCGCCAAAGTGCTGGATGGCGCGCATGCGACGCTCCAGTTCGCATCGGAAGGCCGCGCCAGCGGCAATGGCTCCTGCAATCGCTTCAATGGCGTCGTGACCGTCGAAGGATACATGATCAAATTCGGCGGCCTCGCTGCGACGCGCATGGCCTGCGCCGAGGCCGTGATGCGGCAGGAAGATACATACTTCGCTGCGCTGCGCGACGCCGAGCGCTTCGAGTTCGACGGGCAGTCGCTCAGAATCTTTTCCGCGGGCCAGGCGGAGCCGCTTCGGTTTGCCGGGTCGCAGGCGCCGCCGGCACTCCCCGCGAACCAGATCACACGCGCGACCGCGGCTGCGTTGCCTCCCCTGACCGGCATCTGGACCGTGGTGGGTCACTACAGCCCGGGCACCAGTGCGATCAGCGACGATCAGGCGCGAGCGCGGTACGGCGAGACCGTGCGATTGACTGCGAGCGCCGCGATTTCGTCGGGCAAACGGTGCAGCGAGCCGGAATATTCTGCGAACACTGAGTCGGCCGAGGCCTATCTCGCGAGCAAATTCAAACTTCCGCCCGACGGCTTGAAGCCGTTAGCCGGGCGCACCCAGATTCGATTGATGGAGGTCTCATGCGCCGGTGCACCCTGGCCCGCCCTCGGCGCGCGACTTCTCCAGATCGACCGGGATCGCGCGCTGGCGCCATGGGACGGCGTCTTCTTCGAGCTGGCGCGTGATCGCGATTTCCGGGCACTCGGACAGGAGCCCGGCTGGGAACTGGAGATCCACCAAGGCGCCGAGATGCGCCTGACCTACGATTACGGCCAAGGCACGGCCGTGACGCCGACATCACGAATTCAAGTGGATGCGAACACAGGCACGCGAACCTACCATGCCGTCACAAAGGCGAATGACCTCCGCGTCGTGATCGTGCCCGTCGGCTGCACCGACTCCATGAGCGGAAGACCGTTCCCCGCAACCGTGTCCGTCACGCTGAACGGCCGATCTTTCCGAGGCTGCGGCGGGGAGCTGGCGACGCCCTACCAGGGATAGGATTTGCCGTTCCGGCTCAGGAATCGCCCGGAGTCTTCCGGCCGAAGCGCCGCAATGACGGAACGCAGGGCCGTAATACTCTCGGCGGGCGAGAGTTCGCCGTCCGGCCCGCCCATGTCCGTGCGCACCCACCCTGGACTCAGGACGACGCAGGTGATGCCGCGCGGTGCCAAGTCGACCGCAACGCTCTTCATCACCATGTTCACGGCCGCCTTGGAGCTGCGGTACGCATAGCGGCCGCCGGAGTTGTTATCCGCGATCGAGCCCATGCCGCTCGTGATCGTGACGATGCGTTTCTGCTCGCCTTGCGCGACGTTCTCGACGAACGCCTCGACGACCCGCAGGGGACCGAGGGAATTTATGTCGAGCACCTTCGCCCAGGCCGCGTAATCGACATTGCCAAACCGCTCGCCGCGCGTCCCGCCGACGCCCGCATTGTTAAGGAGAACATCGATGGGCTGACCCTTCAGCCCGGCTGCCGCCGCGCGGACGCTGCCGGTATCAGTGACGTCCATTGGCAGGATTCGGACGCGCCCACCGCCTTCCGCCGCGAGCTCTTGCAGGTCTTTAGCGGCACCCGGTACCCGGCAGGCCGCAAAAATCCGCCATCCTTCGGCGGCATACTGGCGCGCGAATTCGAGGCCGAGACCGCGATTCGCGCCGGTGAGGAGAATTGTTGGCATTGTCTTGCTTCCGGTCGCCATTATCGCACTGTGCGATGCGGTGGTGGCCAAACGCCCCGATCGCGCCTACATTTCCGACTGAGCGACAATCAAGGGAAGATCATGCATACAGCGCGACTTACGGCAGCCTGCTTCCTGATGGCGGCCTTACAGTGGCATCCGGCGTTCGCATCGGACGATGAAACTGCGGTCCAGGAGACCATAAAGGAAAACTACGCTGCATACGGCGGATTCGACGCGGCGCGCTACCGCGCGACAACTTCCAGCGACTTCCTGCTGCTGGAGCAGGGCGAGCTGATCGACCGGGAAGACGACGTCGCCAATATGGCGCAGCCCGGCAACGGCTACCGGCGCACCGATCATTTCGAGTTCGGCGCCGTCAAGGTCCTGGGCAACGTCGCGTATGCCGTGTACACGCTCGAGTCCGACATTTACGACGACAGCCGCGGTGCGCGCAGCCGCGAGTGGCTCGAAAGTGCGATCCTGCGCCGCGAAGGCACGCGCTGGAAGATAGCGCTGCTGCATTCGACGCGCGTTTCTCACCCCACGGGAGCATCCGACATGAAGCAGTTCGCCGTGCGCTACACCGCAGCCTGGTGCAGCCAGGACCCAGCAAGCGTCGCGGCATTTTTTGCCGAAAACGGCTCGCTCACGATCAACGGCGGCACGCCCAGCGTCGGCCGCGCCGCGATCACCGATGCCGCGCGCTCGTTCATGACCGGCTATCCCGACCTGGTCGTCGAGATGGATAGTCTCGACCGCGTGGGCGACCAGTATCAATTTCACTGGACCTTGACCGGGACGAATACCGGGCCGGGCGGTAGCGGCCGCAAGGTCCACATCAGCGGCTACGAGGAATGGACGATTGGCACGGACGGGTTCGTCTCGACGTCGCTCGGCCATTACGATCAGGCGGAGTGGGATCGGCAGCTCGGCAAGTCCGGCGCTGCTGCGCCCTAGCCATCATGCAAGCACTGATCTTCGACCTGGACGGCACGCTGATCGACACGGTCTATGCGCACGTATTTGCATGGCAGCGCGCGTTTGCGGAGAGCGGGCTCGCAATCGACGGATGGCGCATCCATCGGCGCATCGGCATGAGCGGTGGCCTCGCTGCGCGCGCGGCCGCCCGCGAGCTCGGACGCGAGATTAATGCCGCGCAGGAAGAGGCCCTCCTGAAGCGCCACGGTGAACTGTTCCGGCAGTTCCTGCCCGAACGCCGTCCGCTACCCGGGGCCGTCGAGATCCTGCGCACCCTGCGCGCCCAGAAGATTCCATTCGGCATCGCGACCTCCGGCAGCCGTCCGGAGATCAATCTGTCCCTCGAAGCGCTCGACATCGGCCCGGAAACCATCGTGATCGAGCGTCGCGACGTCAAGCGCGCGAAGCCAGAGCCTGACCTGTTCCTAGCGTGTCAACAGAAGCTTGGCGTGGCAGCCGGCGAGTGCTACGTCGTCGGTGATGCCGTATGGGACCTGCTCGCGGCCCGGCGCGCCGGCATGCTGAGCGTGGGAGTGCTGAGTGGCGGCTATGGTGAAAGCGAACTGCTCGCGGCCGGTGCCTATCGCGTGTATCGCGATGCGGCGGCATTGCACATCTCGCTCGATGAGCTGGGCGTCCTGCCCTGAGCGCCGCCATGGAGGATTCCGACCACAAGCTCGGCATGTCGCGCCCGATCACACGGCGCGATTTCATCCACGACACCGGCATCACCGTGCTCGGTCTGGCCATGCCGCTGCCGGGACTCGCGGTGGCGCAGGACGGCGGCACACTTTACTACCCGCCGACACTCACGGGGCTACGCGGCTCGCACCCGGGCTCATTCGAGGTCGCACACGCGCTCGCGCGCGAAGGCAGGCGCTTCGAGAATCCGCGGGCGCTCGACGAACAGTACGACCTCGTCGTGGTCGGCGGCGGAATGAGCGGGCTGGCGGCAGCATACTTCCATCGCAAGCTGCATGGCGCGCAATCGCGGATCCTGATCCTCGACAACCACGACGACTTCGGCGGCCACGCCAAGCGCAACGAGTTCAACCAGGGCGGACCGATGCGCCTCGCCTGGGGCGGCACGGTGAACCTGGAGTATCCGATGTTCAGCGGCGTGGTGAACGAACTGCTGCGCGAGCTCGGCGTCGACATTCCGCGCCTGCGCAAGGACTTCAGCTTCAACTGGCTGTGGACGGAAGGCAGCCTGCAACCGGCGATCCTGTTCGATCGGGCACGCTACGGACGCGACGTGCTGGTGCGCGGCGTGGTGCTGGATGGCGCCGAGCCGAAAGCACTCGCCGCCCACGTCGACGCGTTTCCACTGCCGGACGAGGCACGCGCGAAGCTCAAGACCTTCCTGCTTGCGAGCGGCGACGTGCTCGCGAGAATGTCCCCGTCGGAACGGGAAGCGTACTTGCACCGCACGAGCTACACCCGCTTCCTCCGCGAACGCTTCGACCTGCCAGAGGAGGCGACGCAGATCTTCAGTGGCGCGCCCGCGGGGCTATGGGGCCTGCCGGCCGAGAACCTGTCGGTCGCCGAGTGCCTGGAGGCGGGGCTGCCCGGCGCGCATGCGCTGGGCGGGCCGGATCACGGACGTCTACGACAGCCCGGTCGCGATGTTCCCGGACGGCAACAGTTCGGTCGCGCGGCTGCTCGTGCGATCCCTGATTCCGGGAGCCGTTCCGGATATGGCAGCCGACGCTGATCCGTTCGGCATCGTGACTGCGCGGCTCGACTACTCCGCGCTCGACAGGTCCGGATCCGTGGTGCGGCTGCGGCTCAACTCGACGGCGGTCCACGTCGCCAATGCCGCGGACGGCGCGAACGTCGCCGTAGACTACGTAAGTGACGGGCGGCTTTTGCGCGTTTCCGCGAAGCAGGCCGTGCTCGCCTGCTACAACGCGATCATCCCCTATCTCGCGCCGGAACTTCCGCCGGCGCAAAAGGCAGCCCTGTCGAAATGCGTGAAGCGGCCAATGCTGGTGATCAACACGGAGTTGCGCAACGGCCAGGCCTTGCAGGCGCTTGGCATCAAGGGCGCGCAGCTTCCGGGAAGTTTCCTGCAAAACCTGTTCCTGGTGACCGGCATCAACGTCGGCGACTACCGTCCGGCCTGGCGGCCAGAGGATCCCTGCGTGATGCAGGCTTTCGCCAGCTTCGGAGAACCGCGGCCCGCGGGATCCGGCATTGCGGATCAGGCCCGGGCAGCCCGGGCACGGATGCTCGGGATGCGGTTTGAGGACTACGAACGCGAGGTCCGCAGCATGCTGAACAGCCTGCTCGGCCCCGGCGGCTTCGACGCTGCGCGCGACATTCTCGCCATCACCGTGAATCGCTGGCCGCACGGCTACGCGCGCGACCACCTCGACCTGGAGGACGCGGACTGGAACGTGGATCCACCGCCCGAGGTCGTCGGCCGGCAGCGCTTCGGCCACATCGCGATCGCCAACTCCGACGCCGGCGCGGACGCTTACACGCATGTCGCGATCGACCAGGCATGGCGGGCAGTAAACGACTTGACCGCCTGATATGGCGCCGCGTAGTTCACTGATAGCCGCGCGCCTGGAGCCGGAACAGGTGCGCGTAATGCCCGTCGGCCGCCATCAGCTCGGCGTGGCTGCCGCGCTCGATGATGCGCGCCGTCGTGCAGCACGGCGATCTGATCCGCCATTCGCACCGTCGAGAACCGGTGCGAGATCAGGATCGCGATCTTTCCCTTCGTCAGCGTCGCGGAAATGCTCGTACACGGCGGCTTCCGCCGCCGCATCCATGCGCCGCGGTCGGCTCATCCAGGACGAGGATATCCGCGGCGGAGCGCATGAAGGCCCGGGACAGCGCAATCTTCTGCCACTGGCCGCCTGACAATTCGCGGCCGTCGTTGAACCACTTGCCGAGCGGCGTCCGATACCCCTCCGGCAAGTCACCGATCATCGGCGCGGCGAGGCCCTTCCCCGCCGCGTCCCGCCACCGCGACTCATCGTCGAAGTGCTGCACGTCACCGGCGCCGATGTTCTCGCCGACCAGCAGCTGATAGCGCGCGAAGTCCTGGAAGATCACGCCGATCCGCTGCCGCAGCGCCGCCTCTTCCCATTGCTGCAGGTCCTGGCCATCGAGCGTGATGCTGCCGCTGGTCGGCGCGTAGAGCCTGGTCAGGAGCTTGATCAGGGTCGTCTTGCCCGAGCCGTTCTCGCCGACGAGCGCGAGGGATTCGCCGGGCCGGATGTGCAGGTTCACGTCCCTGAGCACCGGCTCGTCCGCGCCGGGGTACGAGAAGCTGACGTCATCGAAGCGGATGCCGTCCGCGGGCTGCGGACCGCGGACCAGCTGGCCCTTGCGGCTCGCCACCGGCGTTTCCAGGTACTCGTACAGCGTCGCCAGATAGAGATTGTCCTCGTACATGCCGCCGATCGCCGCGAGGCTCGCGGAGACCGCCGACTGGCCCTGCCGGAACAGCATCACGTACATCGTCATCTGGCCGAGCGTGATGCGCGCCGCAATGGCCGCGAGCGCGACCCAGGCGTAGGCGCCGTACAGCGTCGCCGTCGCAATCAGTCCGAGCAGGAAACCCCAGCCGTCGCGGCGGATCGTGAGGTCGCGGTCCTCCCGGTAGAGTTTGCGGAAGATCGCACGATAGCGGTCGAGCAGGAGCGGGCCGAGGCCGAACAGCTTGACTTCCTTGGCGTAGTCCTCGCGCGCCAGCACGGTCTCGAGATAGAGCTGCATGCGCGTTTCCGGCGAGCGCCACAGGAAGAGCCGGAACGCTGTGCCGGAAAACTTCGCCTCCGCCAGGAAGGAAGGCAGGCCCGCGACCACGAGGATCAGGACCGCCCATGGCGAGAACTGCGCGAGCAGCGCGCCGTAGCTCACGAGCGAAACGCCGTTCTGCGCGAGGCCGAAGGTACGCATCACCAGCGACAGCGGCCGGCTCGATGCTTCGCGCCGGGCGCGTGTGAGCTTGTCGTAGAACTCCGAGTCCTCGAAGTGCGCGAGCTCGAGCGTCAGTGCCTTTTCCAGGATCATCGCGTTGACGCGCTGGCCGAGCTGGGCGCGAAGCAGCGACTGGCAGAGCGAAATGCCACGCTGCACGCCCGCGAGCGCCGCGACCAGCAGGCCTTCGACGCCAACCAGCAGCAGCGCATGTTGCGTCAGCGCCGGACGGTCGGCGACACCGGACTGAATCGCCGCGACCACCGCATCGACGATCAGCGCTCCGACCCAGGCGACCGCTGCGGGGAGCACCCCGCCGAGCACGGTCAGGATCGCGAGCGCGGCGCTCAGCAGCGGACTCGTCGTCCAGACCAGCTGGAGCGCATGGCGACTGTAGCGAAAGACGCCGAAGAAACCGCGGGTCAGGTTGGGTGCGGTGGGCAGCGGATCGCGTCGACGGAGCTTCAAGCGCCGGACCCGGTATTAAAAGCGTGGAACAGGCAATTTGGGGGCAAATCCACGGCCGGCAAGTCCCTGCGTTCCAACGAGTTGCGGATTCGGACGCCGATGCTGTTGCATATTGTGATGCACTCAATAGCCGATTGAATCAGTGACGCGGATCATGCGGGCCATGCAAAGCAACCGAGCGGCCGAGCTTACCGGCATTATCGCAGCTGCGCTGCTCGCGGCAGGATGTGCAGGGACGCCTGCCGTGCCTGCGCCTGCAACCGCGGCAGCCGCCCCGCGCCCGGCGCCGGGTGATTTACGCGGCCCCGTCGCACAGCTTGCGCTTTCGACGGTCGGCGTTCAGTACCGCTATGGCGGCGCCAGCCCGCGCGAAGGCTTCGACTGCAGCGGCCTCGTCTTCTACACGTATGTGTCGAACGGCCATTCCGTCCCGCGCACCTCGCAGGCGCAGTTCGACGCCGCGCTCAAGATCCCGTTCGCGCAAGCCGCAGAAGGCGACCTCCTGTTCTTTCAGGACCAGCAGAAGCTCTCACACGTCGGCATCTACCTGGGCGACGGCCAGTTCGTCCACGCGCCGTCGAGCGGCGGCACCGTGCGCGTCGCGAGCATCGATGCACCCTATTATCAGCGCCACCTGGTCGCGGTCGGGCGACTGCTCCCCTGACTTCAAGCAGGGGCGTCTCGATCGTCGGCATCTACCTTGCGCAGGAACTTGATCAGGCCCTCAAAGTACGTGGCCTGGTCATCGTACAACGCCAGATGATTACCGTTCGCGCAGTAGAGATATGTGCCGTTAGGTAGCTGCCCCGCCATCTATTCCATGTGCTTCGGATCCATCGTGTCGTAGCGGGTGCCGATCACGAGCGTCGGCACCTGGATTGTCTTGAGATCCGCGCTCCGGTCCCAATGCTCGAGCTTCCCGCTCGCGTCCTCGAGTTCCGGCATCAAGAATGGCGGATTTGTTGTCGGCTGGGGCAGTGATGAAGGCTACGGGGAAATCAGCGTGGACGCGCGCCTTAGGGATAATGGCAATCCTGCGGTGCCCGAAGACTGGCTGACCCAAATTTCCGAGACGCCGGAATAGTCATCCGGTAACCGCTGGTCACCGGCTCTTCGCGAGAACAACAAACTCCAGCAGATCCCCCGGCTGGCACTTCAGCTCGCGGCACAAGGCTTCAAGCGTAGTGAAGCGAATGGCTCGCGCCTTGTTGGTCTTCAGGATGGAAAGATTGGCAAGCGTGATCCCCATTCGCTGGGCCAGTTCGGTCAGGGTGATCTCACGCTCCGACATCACACGATCGAGGTTGAGCTTGATGGGCATGGGCCGCGCTCAGACCGTAAGGTCGCTGTCGCGTTGCAGCGCAAGCCCCTGGCGGAAAACTTCCGCCAGCGCCAGGACCAGGAGCCCGTAGAAAAATGTTGGCCTGCCGAACGGAGAGTGATACCCGAGCCACGGCGGGCTCTGGGCCGGCGGCAGGCGCACCGACGTTCCTGAAATGACGATCTGTGTGTGATCCACCAGGTAGGCGTACATCGCATGAGCGAACCAGCTTTCGCCGATGGCGCACAGAAGCGAGAAAACCAGCAGCGAACCGCCGACGATCTGTACCAGCCGCACGCTTTGCGGAGTGAAGCTTTCGCCGTGCTCTACGTTACGGAACAAGCGGCGCAGTACCTCGAACAACGCGGTCAGGAACACGGCATAGAGGAGCAGCACGGGCAGGCCGTAACTCTTGAGCCGCTCGATCGCGCCGCCCGCCTCGTTCACGGTCATGGTGACGTTGCCGTTGAAAACGCGAGCGCTGAGCGCCGGTTGGCCCTGGCCGCCCGCAACACCTGGCTCAAGCGCAAAGCTGGCGGGCTGGCCCAAGAACTCCGCCTTGACCGGGCCGAAGCGCGCGTCGGGCGGGAGCACGGGATCGACCATCATCAGCACCAGGACACAGCAGGCCGCGAGAGCGGCCAGTACCGCACAGACGGTAAAAACCCAGCGAAAGAGCTTGGGCAGGAAGTGGCTCATCGCAGGCCTCCTTGGCTATATCGATAAACGATATATCGAATATCGATAAAACGCAAGGGGTGTCCGTATCGCGGTTAGACCGTGGACGCCGGACGAGTGGCTGTCATTGCCCGAAGTTACGGCCGGCGACCCTTAAGCGCTCTTGCGCCTCGGCAACGTCCAGTCCGGCCGCACGAAATGGCAGGTGTAGCCGAACGGGTTTCGCTGCAGATAATCCTGATGCTCCGGCTCGGCTTCCCAGAAGTCCCCCGCCGGCGCGACTTCAGTCACTGCCTTGCCGGGCCATAGCCCGGAGGCATCGACGTCCGCGATCGTGTCCTCGGCGACACGGCGCTGCTCATCGGTCGTGTAGTAGATGGCCGACCGATAGCTCGCGCCGATGTCGTTGCCCTGGCGATTGCGCGTCGTGGGGTCGTGAATCTGGAAGAAGAACTCGAGGATTTTCCGAAAGCTGATCTTGTCAGGATCAAAGATGATTTCGACAGCCTCAGCGTGCGCCCCGTGATTCCGGTACGTTGCATTCGGCGTATTGCCGCCCGAGTACCCGACCCGCGTCTTCAGCACGCCGGGATACTTCCGGAAGAGATCCTGCACGCCCCAGAAGCAACCGCCCGCCAGTACTGCCCGTTCTTCGCGTCATGACTTGTCTCCTACCTGGTTCAGGTACGCCCCGTAGCCTTCTTTCTCCATGTCGCCGTGCGCGGAGCGCACCTCGGTCCGGGCCCTGCCGAGCGACTCGCCCGAGACGATGTCTACGTAAATACCGGGCTCCTTGTTATGCAGGTAGGCGCCCGTGCCCGGCATTTCCGTGCCGGATTGCTGCGTCACGCGGTGCTGCTCGGGCGTTAGTCTGGCGATGGCTGCGGGATGCCTGACGAACCGGTCCATGTGTCCTACCTCGTGTCGCGCTGGCTAGTCGATGAACTGACCGGGCAAGTGGCGTAGTTATTGCACTCTGGATGTCGGGTTGGGCTTTTGCAAACCGGTACCGACCCGGCCTCAATCGTCGGCGAGCGGGACATTGAGCAGGGATTTCTGGCGCTCCCGGCCGGCGGCCCGTTGCAACTCTTCAACTTCGGCCAGATAGTCGGCGATATCCCGATTCGGCACGACACGGTCCGCCCCGAGCCGTACTTGCGGGCCCAGATTCACGCGGTTGACGTCCGCGTCGTCGACGCCGATCGCGACGACCCACGCGATAGCACCAAACACGAATGTTGCGGCGCCTGCCAGCGCCAATGCGACGCGGCGCCCGTAATGAGTTGCCTCACGCAAATGCAGGTACAGTGCGATCAGCGCCACCGCCCCCACGACGGCAACGCCTATCTGGACGAGCACCGACCATTGCACGGCGAACGCGACCAGGCCGGCCACCCAGTAACCCCAGGCGCAAAGCGCCGCGCCGATCGAGGCGATCGTCAGATGGATCCGGACTTCCCAGCTTCCATGATTCAGCTTCGTCGTCAGTGCCCAGAAGCCAGTCCACAACGAGATCAGTCCGAGCACGACGAGCCCTGCCAGCGTGAGGCCGCGGAGCATCGACGCTGGTGCGTCGAGCCATTGCAGGAAACCGCCATAGGCGATGCATGCCAGCACGCCGGCAGCCGCGAGCAACGTGCGGTGCCGGCGCACGAAATCGCGACGGAACACGCGTTCCGGCTCCATCGGGGTTTGCCGCGTGCGAACGCGCAGCCGCGTGCGCCCGACGATGACCTCGCACTGTGCGACAGTTGCGCCCGCATCCGCGGGCACCCGCTTGCCGTCGACGCGCGTACCGTTTCGCGTGCCAAGGTCGCGCACGTTGACGAGGCCGTCCTCCAGCAGCATCAACAGTGCATGCTGCGGCGCTGCATGTTCGTCGTCCAGTACGATATCGCAGCTCAGATCGCGGCCGACGCGGCATTCGGTGCCGACGCCGTCGAAGCGTTGCCGCAGCACCGGGTGCCCATACAGTCCGATCTGCTCAATCAGCATCATGGCGTCCATTGCAGGGCTCCAAGGTAGCGCTCCATGGTTCGCTTGCCGGATTCGAATGCGACGCCCTGGAGCGCGAGCCTGCTCACCAGTGCCTGTTGCGCGTCGTCGATGCCGACGACGGTCACGTCGAAATCGTAGAGGCCGGTAAACAGCCGGTACTGGCGCACGCAGGTCGAGATTCGCGCATCGAAGCCGTCCAGCGAAACCAGCGCGTCACGGCAGGCGAACGGCGCCACGTCGGCCGATGCGCCCGCGCGGCGCGGGCCCGCAGCGAGACGGTTCACCTGCCGTTCGAACTGCAGGGGATGCAAGCCCACCGATTGCAGGATCCGATGCTGCATGAACAGCCCGGCCACGTATACGCCGGGCTGCACCAGTATGCGGGACGGTATCCAGCAACTGACGGTTTCCACGCGCATGCGCACGTGCGGGCTTCGTTCGTCGACCGTGCTGCATTCGACGCGCCGGGAGATCTGCGTCGGCAACGCGTAGCCCTGCACGCTCTGTGTGCCGGCCCTGTCCGGCCCGGCCTCCAGCACTTCCGCTTCGTAGGCGAGCACCTGCGTCGTCACGCGCTGGCGCAGTTGTTGCGCGCTCAGCGACAGGTCCAGCGGCTTCTGCGCACGTGCCAGCAGCGCCGGAATGTGCTTGGCCGGCACGACGAAGCCGACGAGCTGCCGGCCGGTGACCACGGAGACGTTGACACCGTACACGCGGCCCCTCGTGTCGAGCGCGGGGCCGCCCGACATGCCGCTGTTGATCGCGCCGGTGTAGTGAATGCGCTGTTCGATTGTGTTCTCGACCAGGCCATTCGCGACACCCTCGGTGATGGTCAGGCCGAGGCTCAGCGGAAAACCGATCGACCAGGCACGTTCGCCCTGTGCGGGAATCTCGCTGCGGAGCTTCAGGGACGGCAATTCGAGGTCGTCGGCCGCCACGATGGCGAGGTCGTTGCGCACGTCAATCGCGAGTACGTGCAGGGGCCCTGTGCGCCCGTCGCTCGCCAGGTATTCCAGCCGGTACCGTCGCGGGTACAGCACGGCCTGCGCCACGACGTGATAATTCGTCACGATCCGGCGCCCGTCATCGACAGCGAAACCGCTCCCGTGGAACGCGCTCGATTCCGACTCGTTGAAGAAACTGCGGATCTGCACCACGGCGTCGCGTGCCGCGTCGAGCCGGACCTTTGCCTCGCCCGAGAGTTCCTGGTTTGCGATGTCGGCATCGACCGCTTCGGCGTCCGGCGCCTGCGCTTCGGGCGATGGATCGAGTGGCAGCTCCGCGGCCACCGAGGGCTCTTCCGCCGCTGCAGCGATGCCTGCCGCATATCCGCGGAGCCACAGGGCGATGATAAAGCGGGCGATCTTCAAATAGGGCTCCTTTCTCGCGGACGAATCGGTGAGGGAAGTGTAAGCCAGCTAGCGCCCGGAACAGACATTCCTCTCGTGACGTCCTTGCATCACATCAGGCCACAGGCGCATGCCAAAATACCTCCGTGAGTAAAGGCGTCCTGACACGCGCGATGCGCCTGCCGGCACCCGGATCGGCGCTGGCCCTGCAAGATGTCGCGCTGCCATCCCCCGGGCCGCACGAGCTGTTGTTGAAAGTGCGCGCCTGCGGTGTTTGCCGCACGGACCTGCACCTCGTCGACGGCGAGCTCGCGCAAGCCCGCTACCCGGTGACTCCGGGGCACGAGATCGTCGGCAAAGTGCTCGAGGCGGGCAGCGACGCTGGTGACTACCGGCCAGGCGATCGCGTGGGCGTACCCTGGCTCGCCTGGACCTGTGGCGCCTGCGATTATTGCCGCTCGGGCCGCGAGAACCTCTGCGATGCCGCCGAATTCACGGGCGCGACGCGCGACGGTGGCTTTGCCCGCCATGTAGTTGCGGATGCCCGCTACTGCCTCGCCATTCCCCCGGACTACGCCGATGCCGAGGCGGCCCCGCTCCTCTGCGCCGGCCTGATTGGCTATCGGGCTTACAAGCTCGCCGGCAACGGAACCCGCCTCGGCATTTACGGCTTCGGAGCAGCTGCCCATCTGGTCGCACAGATTGCCGTGGCCGCGGATCGAAGGGTTTTTGCGTTCACGCGGCCCGGCGATACCGAAGCGCAGTCATTCGCGCTTTTACTGGGCGCGGAGTGGGCGGGCGGATCCGATATGGCGCCGCCCCACCCGTGCGATGCGGCCATCCTCTTCGCGCCCGTCGGCGAGCTCGTGCCCGCAGCGCTCAGGGCCGTCCGCAAGGGCGGGCGTGTGGTCTGCGCCGGCATTCACATGAGCGACATTCCCCGCTTTCCGTATTCGATCCTCTGGGGCGAGCGCTCGGTGTGTTCCGTCGCAAACCTCACGCGGGAAGACGGCCAAGAGTTCATGCAAGTCGCGCAGAATGTGCGTCTGAAACCTTCCGTCGAGATGTTTCCTCTGGCTGAGGCTAATGCGGCCCTGGAACGCCTGCGCTCAGGCGCCCTGAAGGGTGCCGCCGTCCTTGTCCCGCCGTAGCTGCGCCCTGACGAAGTTCACTATGCGCTCGTAGGACTCCGCCTTGTCGGGTAGCGCGTGACTGGCGTAGGGGCGCTTCTCGTCGACGATCGCCAGTTCGTAGTGCTCGAAGAGATCATTCGCAATCTGTTCGGCATTCGCAAGCATGGGGTCGTGCCGCGAGCCGAAGATGATGGTCGGGATCGTGATCTTGCCGTGATCGGGGCCCAGGTACTCGCGGATATGACGCTGCATCATCGGCGAGGTGGCGCCGGCAAAGCTCATCAGGAAACGGATGGACTGGAAGTCCGCGTGGCCCGCCTCACGCAGGGCGGCCACAAGCAGCGCCGCGCCGCCGCCATTGGAATACCCGGCAATGCCGTCGGGGCGCTCGCGCCGGCAGACTTCCGCGAGGTGGGCCATGCTCGCCTCCAGGCCGACATAGCGGTTGTCGGTGAACCGGAACCAACACCGTGGCTCTTCGAAGCCGAAGGCTTCGACCTCCTCGTCGGTGCAGCCCATGTCGTTCTTGAGCAGGCTCTGGACCACGTCGGGCTCGAGGAGATTGGGGCCCGCCGGATAGACCCACTCGGCCAGCCCCGCGCAAGCCTGCGCGCAGTGCACGAAGTGCCACTGTTGATTCGCGTGCTTCTGGGGATTGCTCCCGAGGCAGTGCAGCGTAACGATCTTCAACTTGTTCATTTGCATAGCCCTGCGCGCACCTCGCCTGTCAAAGCAATCTTGTGACTGAGTCATCGACTCCCGCGCCGGCGCGACGGCAGGCGCACGGGCTGCGCAGATTGCCATCTGGCACGCAGTTGCGCCAGAAATCCGGCCTTGTCCTTGCGCATCGCCTTGATCAACTCCGGCGGCGCCGCGGTCTTTTCATAGGAGACCGACCACAGCACGAGCTCGACCACGGCAGGAGCGAGGTCGATACCCTTCTCCGTGAGCCGATAGATCAGGCGGCGCGCGTCCGCGGGGTCGCGCTCTTTTACTGCGATACCATTCGCCTCCAGCCGGCTCAGCCGGTCGGCCAGGATATTGGTCGCAATGCCCTCATCCGCGGAAAGGAAATTCCCGTAGGTCTTGCTGCCCTTGAACATGAGGTCGCGCACGACCAGCAGGGTCCAGGGATCTCCCAGCATGTCGAGGGCAATACCGATCGGGCACCCCGAACGGTGCGACTGCTGGCTGGTTCTTCGCATCCTGGCATGCTAGCAAATCACTTGCATAATGCAATCGACATGAAATAGGATCTGGACGCCCAGGAAGAAAGCACGGCCATGAAGAAACCATACGCGCTCGCGGTGCTCGCCTATCTCGTCCCGACTTTCATTACCGGATTCGTCTGGCACCTCGTTGCATTTCACGATAACTATGTACGGCTGAACGTGTATCGACCCGACCCTATTATCCCGTTCGGCCTGGGAGCAATGATCGTGCAGGGGCTGACCTTTGCGTGGGCGTATCCGCGCTTGTTCGATACCGCGCGCAACGCCTGGGCAAACAGTGCGGTTCGTGCGGCGTTGATCTTTGCCGCCCTGTCCTGGTCATTCACGACCGTGGCGGTCGCGGCCAAATTTCCGATGACGTCGATCGGAGAGTACGTCCTGATCGAAACGCTCTTCACGGCAGTGCAGTTCGCGCTGGTTGCGCCGCTCATGGCCCTGGCATGGCGGAACGCGAGTACATGAAAGGAGATCCAATGCCCAAGCTAGTCCTGACTTACTTTGACTTCGACGGCGGCCGCGGTGAGGCCGCACGCCTGGTAATGCACCTCGCCGGCGTCGCATTCGAGGACAAGCGCATCGCCGGAAAGGACTGGCCCGCGCAGCGCGACAGCACGCCGTTCCAGGCGCTTCCGGTGCTGGAAGTGGACGGCAAGGTAATCACCCAGTCCAACACCATCAATCGATATCTCGGCAAGCTTGCCGGCCTTTACCCGAAGGACGACTGGCAGGCGGCGCTCGCGGACGAGCTGATGGACGCGGTCGAGGACATCTCCACCAAGACCAGCAACACCATGGCGCTCGAAGGCGAGGCCAAGAAGAAGGCGCGCGAAGTGCTGGCGGCGGGTCCCATCCCGCGCTTCCTCCAGCAGATCGAGGCCCGGCTCAAGGCGGGCGGCGGCGAGTGGTTCGTCGAGAAGCGCCTGACCGTGGCCGATATCAAGTGCTTCCTGTGGGTGCGCTGGCTCAAGTCCGGAGCGCTCGACCATATCCCCGCCGACATCGTGGACAAGCAAGCGCCGCTACTGGCCAAGCACCTGGAGCGGGTCAAGAACCACCCGAAGATAGTGGCGTACTACGCAGCGCGGAAGAAGTAACCGGGAGGGAACTGGCGCTGACGGGAGAGTATGCTCCGCACTGAATGGAAAGGCTCATCCTCGGACTGGCCGTCTTCTTAGGCGTCCATTGCATTTCGATGGTGGCATTGGGCTGGCGCGATCGCGTTGCCGAACGCCTGGGCAAGAGGACCTGGCAGGGTATTTACTCGGTCGCTTCGCTGATCGGGCTCTATCTGCTCGTCAGCGGCTATGGGGCCGCGCGGGAATCCGACGCCGTGCTGTATGCGACCCCGCCCGGGTTCCGCTACATTGCAGCGCTTCTGATGCTCCCCGCCTTCAGCCTCGCACTCGCCTCGGTTATTCCCGGACGCATCCGCACCGCCGCGAAACATCCACTGCTTCTCGCGACCATGCTTTGGGCGCTTGCGCATCTAGTGACCAACGGCAGCGTTGCCGATCTGCTGTTGTTCGGCACTTTCCTCGTCTGGGCTGTTGCCATCCGCATCTCGCTCAAACACCGCCCGGCACGTCCGGTCCGCGTTTTGCCGAGTTCACCTGCGAACGATGTCATCGTCGTCGCCGGTGGGTTGGCGCTCTACGCGATTTTCATTCTATGGTTGCACGCCAGGTGGATTGGCGTGGCACCACTGGCCTGAGATGCGGCTGAAGATGTATCTCATGGCCGGCGCGCTATGGCTCATGGCCACCCTCGCCGTCGCCCAGGAATACCAGCCCTACCCGTCTCCCAAGATCACGCCGGAACAGTGGGGGATATATGCCGAGCAAGTGCGCCAGCTGCACGGCAAGTCCCTGGAGGTCTTCGAGGACAAGCAGCTGTTCGCATTCTCGGACCGGGGCACACGCACTTTCTGGATCTTCACGATGAAACGCCATCCCGCGTATCCAGCATGGATCACGCGGCAGATGTACGAGGACGGTGGCGTCGTCCGCATCCGGCAGATCGGGTACTTCGCGGGATCGGAAGAAGAATTCGCCAAGCTCTTCCGCGAATACCAGGAGCGGAATGAACAGCTCAAGGAAGAAGTCGGGCGCCAGAATCAATAGGCGGTTATGCACGCGTACGATTTCATTCTGATCCTGCTGTCGTTCGTGTATGCGGCGGCGGTCGTACACCTGCTTTCGACGGCGGGCGAAATCATCATCTCGTCGAAGCGGGTTCAGCTCTCCTGGTTCAATGCCGGCTGGATGTTGGCCGCATTGCTCTTCACCTGTGCGTGGTGGATCGGTCTGTGGGATCTGCACACGTTGGGAATCTGGGATATCGGGTCGATCGCGTTCTATTTCCTGATGGCGGCGGGTATTTATCTGCAAGCGCGCCTGGTCTCACCGCGCATCCCGGAAAAGGGCGAGTTCAACCTCCAGGAGTTTCATCGCGAGGAAGGCCGGAAATACCTCATCGCCTACACGATTCTTGGCGTGATCACGGCGATCACCAATGCCATGCTTGGCGGAACCTCCGACGCCTCACAATGGCCGGCGCAGAATCTCGTAATTGTTCCCATGACTTTGGCGACGGGCTTGGCCGCGATCTTCATCACGCGGCCATGGGTTCAGAGCCTGGCGCTGGTGATCCAGATCGGAGGATGGATCTGGTACTTTGCGGCGCTTCAGACGGCGCTGGCGGGGTGAGCGCTGGCGCGCACTGTCAAAGCCCTTTAGCCGCCCTTCCTGAGCTTCCTCAACTTCTCAATGGCGCGCAACTGGGCTGCGGCGCGCGCCAGCTCCGCCTGCGCCTCTGCGATCTCCATCGCCCCGACACGATCGCGCAATGCTTCTTCGGCCCGCTGCTTGGCGGCGAGTGCCGCCGCTTCGTCCAGGTCCTTCGCACGAGCCGCGGTGTCGGCGAGCACCGTGACCTTGTGCGGCTGCACCTCGAGCGCACCGCCGCCGACCCAGAACAGCAGCTCCTCGCCGCTCTCGGTCTGCACCCGCACTTCGCCGGGCTTCAGCGTGGTGAGCAAAGGCGCATGCCGCGGCGCGATGCCGATCTCGCCGCCTGACGGCGGGCGCGAACACCATCGTGGCCTCGCCCGCGTGGACTCTCGCCTTCGGCGCTGACGATGTCGATGTGGATTGTGTTCGCCATGATCAGGTGAGCGTCTTCGCCTTCTCCACCGCTTCTTCGATGCCGCCGACCATGTAGAAGGCCTGTTCGGGCAGGTTGTCGTACTCGCCCGCGATGATGGCCTTGAAGCCGCGGATCGTGTCCTTGAGCGACACGAACTTGCCGGGCGTGCCGGTGAAGACCTCGGCGACGTGGAAGGGTTGCGACAGGAAGCGCTGGATCTTGCGCGCGCGGGTCACGGCCAGCTTGTCTTCTTCCGACAGCTCGTCCATGCCGAGGATCGCGATGATGTCCTGCAGTTCCTTGTAGCGCTGGAGGATCGCCTGCACGCCGCGCGCGGTGTCGTAATGGTCGTCGCCGATCACCAGCGGGTCGAGCTGGCGGCTCGTGGAATCGAGCGGATCCACCGCCGGATAAATACCGAGCGATGCGATCTGGCGGGAGAGCACGACGGTCGCATCGAGGTGCGCGAAGGTCGTCGCGGGCGATGGATCGGTCAGGTCGTCCGCGGGCACGTAGATCGCCTGCACGGAGGTGATCGATCCGGTCTTGGTCGAGGTGATGCGCTCCTGGAGCACGCCCATCTCTTCCGCGAGCGTCGGCTGGTAGCCGACCGCAGAGGGCATGCGGCCGAGCAGCGCGGAGACTTCGGTGCCCGCCAGCGTGTAGCGGTAGATATTGTCGATGAAGAGCAGCACGTCCCTGCCCTTGCCGCCCGTTTGCTTCTCGTCGCGGAAGTATTCCGCCATGGTCAGGCCCGTGAGGCCGACGCGCAGTCGGCAGCCCGGCGGCTCGTTCATCTGGCCGTACACCATCGCGACCTTGGAGTTCGTCAGGTCCTTCTTGTCGATGACGCCCGATTCCATCATCTCGTGATAGAAGTCGTTGCCTTCACGGGTGCGCTCGCCGACGCCGGCGAACACGGAAAGGCCGCTGTGCGCCTTGGCGATGTTGTTGATGAGTTCCAGCATGTTGACGGTCTTGCCGACGCCGGCGCCGCCGAACAGGCCGATCTTGCCGCCCTTGGCGAACGGCACGAGCAGGTCGATGACCTTGATGCCGGTTTCCAGCAGGTCCTGGCCGCCGGTTTGCTCGTCGTAGGACGGCGCCGGGCGGTGAATCGGGAGGAAATCCTTGCTCTTGATCGGGCCGCCCTCGTCCTGCGGTTTGCCGAGCACGTCCATGATGCGGCCGAGCGTGCCGTGGCCGACGGGCACCGTGATCGGTGCGCCGGTCGCGTTCACGCCGAGGCCGCGCTTCAGGCCTTCGGATGCGCCCATCGCGATCGTGCGCACGATGCCGTCGCCGAGCTGCTGCTGCACTTCGAGGGTAAGGTCCTGGTCCACGAGCTTGAGCGCCTCGTAAACCGCCGGGATGCCCTCGCGGGGAAATTCGACGTCGATCACCGAGCCGATGATCTGAACGATCTTGCCGGTTGTGGCAGTTGACATGTTAATTCCTCAGCACTAAACCGCAGCCGCGCCGCCCACGATCTCCGAAATCTCTTTCGTGATCGCGGCCTGGCGGGCCTTGTTGTAAATGAGCTGTAGCTCGTCGATGATCTTGCCGGCGTTGTCGGTCGCACTCTTCATCGCGACCATGCGCGCCGCCATCTCGCAGGCCAGGTTCTCGACCGCCGCGCGGTAAACCTGCGATTCGATGTAGCGCATCATGTAGCTCGCGATCAGCTGGTCCGCCGCCGGTTCGTAGATGTAGTCCCAGCGTTCCTGCAAGTCCGCCGCGTCCACGGTTTCGGCCGGCAGCATCTGCCGCAGTTCCGGCTTCTGCGTCATCGTGTTGACGAAGCGGTTGCTGGCGACAAACAGGCGATCGATCTTGACGCCCTCGTAGAGGTCCAGCATCGCCTTGACGCGTGCCGAGCAGGTCCGCGATACGCGGCTTGTCGCCCAGGTGCGTGATGGACGCCGTCGACCGGCAGCTTCAGCCGGCGGAAGAACTGCATCGCCTTGCTGCCGATCAGGCACAGGTGCAGGTCGCACGCCCTGCCTCTGGTATTCGCGCGCCGCAATCAGTACCTGCTTGAACACGTTGATGTTGAGCGATCCGCACAGGCCGCGATCGGAGCTGACCACGATGATGCCGACCGACTTGACGTCGCGCTCGACCAGGAACGGGTGCCGGTGATTCGGGTTCGCCACGCGCAGGTGCCCGATGACGCTCCGGATCTTGTCCGCATAGGGGCGCGCCGCTTTCATGCGCTCCTGCGCGCGCCGCATCTTGCTCGCAGCGACCATTTCCATGGCCTTGGTGATCTTCTGCGTGCTCTTGATGCTCGCGATCTTGACCCGGATTTCCTTCGTGCCGGCCATCGTCGTTTACCAGGCTCCCGTCGCTGCGAAGTCTTCGCAGATCTTCTTGTAGCCCGCCTCGACTTCCTTGCTGAGATCCGGCTTGTCGTTGACTTGCTTCAGGAAGGCCGCGTGGCCGGTCTTGGCGAAGGCCTGGAGCGCCTCTTCGAATGCCACGATTTTCTTGCGGTCCACCTTGTCCATGTAGCCGCCGTTCACGGCGTAGATCGAGAGCGCCTGCTCGGCCACCGACATCGGCGCGTACTGCTTCTGCTTCATCAGCTCGGTCACGCGCTGGCCGCGCTCGAGTGCGCGCCGGGTCACTTCGTCGAGGTCCGACGCGAACTGCGAGAAGGCCGCGAGTTCGCGGTACTGCGCGAGCGAAAGCCGGATGCCGCCGCCCAGCTTCTTGATGACGCCGGTCTGGGCCGCGCCGCCGACGCGCGACACCGAGATGCCCGCGTTCATCGCGGGTCGGATGCCGGCGTTGAAGAGGTCGGTCTCGAGGAAGATCTGGCCGTCGGTGATCGAGATCACGTTGGTCGGCACGAAGGCCGTCACGTCGCCGGCCTGGGTCTCGATGATCGGGAGCCCCGTCAGCGAGCCGGTCTTGCCCTTGATCTTGCCGTTGCTGATCTTCTCGACGTACTCGGCCGAGACGCGCGCGGAACGTTCGAGCAGGCGCGAGTGCAGGTAGAACACGTCGCCCGGATAGGCCTCGCGGCCCGGCGGACGGCGGAGCAACAGCGATATCTGGCGGTAGGCCCAGGCCTGCTTGGTCAGGTCGTCATAGACGATCAGCGCGTCTTCGCCGCTTGTCCATGAAGTACTCGCCCATCGCGCAGCCCGAATACGGCGCGATGTACTGCATCGAGGCGGGCGTCGAGGCCGAAGCCGACACGACGATCGTGTGCGCCATCGCGCCGTGCTCTTCGAGCTTGCGCACCACGTTCGCGATCGAGCTCTGCTTCTGGCCGATCGCGACATAGATGCACTTAACGCCCGTGCCTTTCTGGTTGATGATCGTGTCGATCGCGACCGCGGTCTTGCCGGTCTGGCGGTCGCCGATGATCAGCTCGCGCTGGCCGCGGCCGATCGGCACCATCGCGTCGATGGCTTTCAGTCCGGTCTGCACCGGCTGGCTGACGCTCTTGCGCCAGATCACGCCCGGGGCCACGCGCTCGATCGGCGAGCGCTTCGCCGCCTTGATCGGGCCCTTGCCGTCCAGCGGATTGCCGAGCGCGTCCACGACGCGGCCGAGCATCTCGGGGCCGACCGGCACCTCGAGGATGCGGCCAGTGGTCTTGACCGTCGCGCCCTCGCCGATGTGGCGGTACTCGCCGAGCACGACGCAGCCGACGGAATCCTGTTCCAGGTTCAGCGCGAGGCCGAAGGTGTTGTCCGGGAACTCGACCATTTCGCCGTAGGCGACATCGGCGAGGCCGTGCACGCGGCAGATGCCGTCGGTGACGGAGACGACGGTGCCGACGTTTCGCGCCTCGGTGGCCGCGTCGAAGTTCTTGATCCGTGCCTGGATCAGGTCGCTGATTTCAGAAGCCTTGATGGACATGTCTTCTTTCCTTGCCTAATTCGTCAGCGCCGAACCGAGCCGCGCGAGGCGGCCCTTCAGCGATCCGTCGATGACGAGATCGCCGGCGCGCACGATCGCGCCGCCGATCAGCGTGTCATCGATCCGGGTATGCATGCGTACGTCGCGGCCGAGCCGGCGCTTCGAGCGCTTCCGTCGAGCCGCTTCTGCTGCGGCGCCGCGATCTCGCGCGCCGCGATGACTTCCACGTCAATGACGTTTTCGACTTCGGCCCGGAGCACCTCGAACTGCGCGGCGATCTCGGGCAGGAGCGCCAGGCGCTTGTTCTCGCCGAGCGTGCCGAGGAAATTGCGCCCGCCATCGCCTGCCGCCTTGCCCGCCAGGTCTGAAAACAGGCCAACGAGCTGCTCGTCCGTCACCTGCGGATGGCCGATGAGCCGCGCGACGCGCGGATCGGCCGCGGCCTCGGCCGCGGCGCCCAGGAGCTTCGACCAGGAAGCGAAGTCCTTGGCGTCCTGCGCGTGCGCAAAGGCCGCGCGCGCATAAGGTCTTGCGATGGTGGCGCGATCAGCCATGCGTCGGCGCCTGCTTCTCGAGTTCGGCCGCCAGATCGTCGAGTAGCGCGGCGTGCGCCTTGGCATCCACTTCGCGCCCGAGCACCCGCGTCGCGCCCGCGACCGCAAGTGCGGCCACTTCACGCCGGAGCGCATCGCGCGCCTTGGTCTGCGAGGTCGCAAGCTCGGTACGGGCTGCGGCGACGATGCGCTCGCCCTCCGCCGAGGCGTGTTCCTTCGCTTCGGCGACCAGCTCGTTCGAGCGCTTGTGCGCCATGTCGGCGACCTGCGTCGCCTTCTGCCGCGCATCCTGCAGGATGCCCTCGGCGCCGTGGCGGGCGTCGGCAAGCTCGCGCTGGCCTTTCTCGCCCGCGGCGATGCCGTCGGCGATGATCTTGCGACGCTCCTCGATGGCATTCAGCAGGATCGGCCAGATCCAGCGCATCGCGACCCAGACGAAGACGATCATCGAGACCGTCTGCCCGATCAGTGTCAGGTTGAAATCCATCGAACCTCTCCCGCGATCAGCCGCCGGCGCCGGTCGCCTGCTGCAGCTGGCCGATGAACGGGTTGGCGAAGGCGAAGAAGAGCGCGACGCCGACGCCGATCATCGCGACCGCGTCCAGCAGCGCGACGACGATGAACATCTTCGTGCTGCAGCATCGGGGCGAGCTCCGGCTGGCGTGCGGCGCCTTCGAGGAAGCGCCCGCCCAGCAGGCCCATGCCGATGCCGACGCCGAGCGCGCCGAGGCCGATGAGGATCGCGACAGCGATCGCGGTAAATCCAATCACAGTTTCCATCTCAAGTCTCCTGGTCGAAAAACGTCAGTGGTGCTCGTGCGCCTGCGACAGGTACACGATCGTCAACATCATGAAAATGAACGCCTGCAGCAGCACGATCAGCACGTGAAAGACCGCCCACACGACGTGCAGAGGCAGCTGATAAATGCCTACCAGCGCGATCAGCATGAAGATGAGCTCGCCGGCGTAGAGGTTGCCGAAGAGCCGAAGCGACAGCGACATCGGCTTGGCGATGAGCGAGACGCCCTCGAGCGCGAAGTTGAAGGGAATCGCCGCCCAGTGGTTGAAGGGCGTGCAGCGTCAGCTCCTTCGCGAACCCGCCGATGCCCTTGATCTTGATGCTGTAATAGATCGTCAGGATGAAGACCGAGATGCGCCATCGCGAAGGTGACGTTGACGTCCGTCGTCGGCACGACGCGCAGGTGCTCGACGCCCGCATACCTGGCCACCCACGGCAGCCAGTCCACCGGGATCAGGTCCATCAGGTTCATCAGCAGGATCCAGACGAACAGCGTCAGCGCAAGCGGCGCGATCGACGCGGCTCTGGTGGTTGGCTGAAGGTGTCGCGGACGCTGCTATCCACGAGGTCGAAGACAAGTTCGATGAGGGCCTGAGTCTTCGTCGGCACGCCAGCGCGACGCCTTGCTGGCGATCCGGTTCAAGAACCAGACCATGAAGATGCCGAGGACAATCGCGAAGAACATCGAATCGACGTTGATCGCGAAGAAATTACCGTGGCATTCGTTCCAGACCCATTCGCCGTCCGCCTTGCAGACGGTCAGGTTCTGGAGGTGGTGGGAGATGTACTCGCCGGCTGAATGACCCGTTTCCGCCATGATCCCCTAGCGTCCCCTTTCGAACAGCAATCCCACCGGCAGGGCCAGGAGCGTTGCGATGTACCCGGCGAACAGAAACTCCGGGTGCAGCGGCCTCGAGGCTCACGAACACCGCGGCGAACATCGCTGCCGTGATCGCGAGCTTGCCAATCTCGCCCAGCCATCCGGCCGCCAGCAGGCTTTTCGCACTGCTCCCGGCCCGCGGCGACATCAGTCTCGCCGCCAGAAATGCGTTCGGCACGACGCCGATCAGTCCACCCAGCAAGGTGGGGACAGCGCGGTCGGAACCAAGCCAGATCCAGACCACCGCGGCGAGCGCCAGGCCGGTTGCCAGCTGCGCGAGCAGTATGTTGCGGACGGTTTTCATGCACCCGGCTCCGGCAACAAAAAAGCCACGTGGCCCTGTGCGGTCCGTGGCGTTTTCACGCTTCAGCGCAAGCCGCAGAGGCGGCCAAAACCGGGCGGAATTATAGAGGGAGGGCCCCTCGCTTACAACCGGAAAGAGTCGAAGAAGCCTTTGTTTTTGTGCGCTTTTACGTGCGCCGGTCGGACGGCCAGAGTTCCCGCGGCGACGCGTCGAATGCAGCCTGCTCGGAATTGCGGTCGAAAACCAGGCCGCTCGCCGCGACGATCGCAGCCGCAAGCACCGCGCTCAGGTTCCGGTGAAAATTGAATGTGTTTGCTTCGTACATGACTTGCTCCTCCAGTTGCTGACACTCTGGAGGAACAAGGCCGGACGAACCAACGGAGGTTCTGAAGCCTGGTTAAGCGCATCTAATGCCCGGCGATATCCCCGTCTGCGCTAGGGGGCCTTGCCCTTTAGGTCCTTCATCATGACGCCTTCGGGCCAGATGCCGTACGGACCCCTCCAGCGCTTCTGGTACACCTTGTCGGTCTGATTGACGTAATCCTTGACGGCCTCGAGCACATCGGTGGAGGCCTCCTGCGAACGGCCGCTGAAGGCTGATACCTTGGCGCTTCGCTCCTCATAGGCCTTCTGGGCCGGTAATTCCTTCTGGACGTAGTGATCCTTGTAGCGCTTGAGCCAGGCCGTGTACTGTCCGGTCGGCCCGAACCACTGCGGGCAAATTGTCGACGTGTAGACCAGGTTTCGCTCCTCGAGAATCGTAGCCCATTCCGCCATCGCCCACTGCGGGACGCTAAAGCCCTCGCCGTCGTCAAACGAGCCGCCCTGACTTTCCACCTTCTTGATCAGTGCATCGAATTTGGCATCCATCGGCGCCAATGCCTTGGCAGTCGCCGCCTCGTAGCGTTTATGGAGCGGATCCAGCTCCTGTCGCATCGTCTCGCGCTCCGTCGCGTATTGGTTCATCGTCGCGAGTTCTTGCTGCACGGCTTCCGGCGAAGCAGCTTGCATCATTTGTTGGGCCTTTGAGGGATCGCTCAGCATGGCTTGCGTCATGGCCTGCGCCATCTTGAACGGGTCCGTTTCCTGGTTCTCGGATTCCTCCTGCCGTGTGTTCGAGTTTTCGTCCGATATCCGCTGGATTTCTGCTTCCAGCGCGTAGTAGACAGCGTGCGCCTTCTCCATGTACGTGTCCTGGGTCTCGTAGCAGGCCGTGGGCGCCGCCGGCACACGGGCCCAGGGGTCTGCGGGCGCGTTGGCCGCCGCGGCGATGAACGGATAGGGCAAAACCGCGAGGGCAGCCACCCAATGCCGCGCCCGCACTGAATGCGATCTCATGTGAATTCCCCTCTCTCGCACGAACTGCCTATTGCGGGTTGTTGCAGGTCCCGAGTTTCTTGCCGGAGAGCTTGATCAGGATCGTCATGTCATCGGCCACGGCGGTGATCTGCCCCGTGTAGGCGTCGGTGCCCTCGAAGTTCATTTCGCCGGTGCCGGTCATCGGCATATCGCCGCTGCACTGCATCGTCCAGGTCGCCTTGTTGCCGACGCGCTGGTAGTCCGAGCTGACGCAGGTTCTATCGCCTCCCGGCGGCGGCCCCGTCCACTGCGCAGCGGCGCAGATCTTGAGCGTGGTCGGTGGCGGCGAAAACGGCATGCCCTCCATGACCATCTGAGAGGTCGTCTGCCAGAGGAAGCCTGCTGGCGCGTCGGCCAATGCGGGCGTCATGGTTACGAAAAAAAATCCGGCGGCGGCCGCCAGGCAGTTACGGGTCGAGCGATTCATGAATTCCCCCATCTCTTGATTGAACTTTGTACCGGGGCGTTGGATTGTATGCTCCCGGCGGTGGGGGGATGTCAAGAGGGCCACGCCAGGTCTTGTTCGCCGAGCAGCGATCTTCTCAATTGCCGCGAATCAGCGCAGCATGGCCGCAAGGGAGGCATTCAAATGTCATATCGGTCAGCGTTTGGCTTGGCCTTGGTTCTCGTCCTGGCCGGGTGTGGATCCGACCCGGGCGGATCGAGCGCCGCCGCTGCGGGCGACGAGGCAGTCCCAATGCAGGAGGAGCCGGGACTTTCGGGCGCCGCCAGCGGCGATGCCCTGGTGATCAGCGCGCGCACCTATACCGGCGGCAGCGTGAAAGCGAAGGTGACAGGATTCTTCGAGATCGACGGAAGCCAGACACTGAACTTGCCCGCAAGCCTCACCGACGACGACCAGACGTGGCTGCAGTACGGCGTATCCGGGGCCCAGGATCTGAACGTGCTGTTCACGAACAGCCAGGCCATGGCGGAGCACGGCGTGAACATCAGCGTGGGTCCGTACACGGTGACGGCCACGAGCACGAGCGGCGAATGCCGGTCCAAGATCGACGTGACCCCGACGTCGGTCTCCGGGCATTACTCCTGCGCCGGCTCTACCGGCTACAACAACCAGACCGGCCAGATGGGCGCGGTCGACATTGAGGTCGACTTCGACGCCGCGTCGTAAGCGCCGATTGGCGGATGCCCACTGGAGCGTTCAAACTAGAATCCACCCAATGCCGCCTGACGCAGCACGTCTATAACCCTGTCTGCAGTCTGGAGCAACTCCGCATCCCCCTCGGCGATCGCGTCCCATGGGACATTAGCCCTTGCCCTTGCGGCCCTGATTCGTGCGGCGTTATCTTTCATCCAGTTCCGCAGCGCATTTCTAAGCTGTGCGATCTCCAGCTCAGTCTCAACCCTCTCGTCCATCCCTGAATGGAAGCCCGTGTCCATGACACCGATGGTTTCGCCGGATGCCGGATCGATTCGCCACCATCCGACTCGCTGACGCCCGCCATCCGAAATAGGCTGACGGAGCACCACGGCAATGAAACCGGCGTTGACGTCTTCGCTGAGTCTAGCGACGGCGTCCTCGGGCCACTCGAGCCCCCGGATAGCATCCGCATCGTGCGCGTCGACGAGTTTGCCGCGGTTTGGATCGTCGCCAGCTTTCGCAAAAATGGTCGCTGTGTTTTCAGTCGTTCTGAAATCGCCTCCCAGTGCCAGAACCTCCGCTATAGTGTCGGATACGCCCTGACGGAGGCGAACTTCAAACGGATCCTGGCCACCACCCCAGTTGACGCTCGTTGAATTGCTGGCGACGTCGATTAGTTCTCGAATTACCCCTCGATCGCCATTTACGACAGGTTTGCCGACGCGGTAGTTGAGCACGTTTGGCCGGTCGATGAACGAGGCGCGCGATTGCTCGCCAAGTTCACCACGCCAGAGAGCGAACACCGGCAACGGCCCCCAGGTGTCCAGGCGATCCAGGATTTCGGAGGCAAGGGCGCTTGCCCTGGCAGTGTCCCGCTCCTTCGACAATTCCTTGAACGCGGCCTGATTCGCTGCAATGCTTTTGGTTCTCAGGTGGGTGAGGAAAGCGCCCGTAAGATCGCTGACCTGCAAAAAGATATGTGTGCTGCTCAAGAGCGCCTCATATCGCTCTATCAGCCGCTCGTTTGTGTTCGCATCGAAATCCGCAGCCTTTGCCGACCGCCGGACCGGCCCGAGCACGTCAAACACCGGCCGACGAATTCGCTGAGCCGCTTCCCCCGGGACGTGAATCTCATAGTCCAGCCACTCCGCGGTCAGTGCGGATGAGGCCGCCTCGCCTCCGCCGAGCGCCTCGCTGAACCCCGTCATGAACCCGGCACCACCTGTAGCGGCGATATCGCGTTTCGCGCTGAAGGGTTCGGCTATGAGATTACCGTTGTCCGCAAATCCGGACCGTACAACCAGCTCGTCACCGATCTCCAGGATCGGCACCCATTCCTTGACGTTGACCGCCGCATTGCCGAGCGCGTTCGGGTCGACCGTGGGGTCGGGAAGCGAGTCCGGCCACGGTTTTGGCATATGTACCAGCATGATCGGACGTTCAAGCACTTCCGCCGGCCGCATCGTGCTGTTCAGCACCGTCGACTCGGTCGTAACGCCATCTGAATATCGCTCGATGACCACCCGGATCTGCACCGTATGCCAGTCGGCCTCCGGAATTCCGGGCATTGCGTCCTTCGCATTCCAGGTGCTCGTGCTTGAAGCCGAGGTGAACGCGCCGCCTGCCTGTGCATCCGGGAGCAGGACATCCATCGCGATCCACTTGCCACTCTCCTTGCGTTCGACCCACCAGTAATCACGCATCGCGTTGATTGCCGCCTGCTCGTCCCGCGCACCCGCCTTGTTGGCCGCACCCCTGGTCATTGCCAAGAGCTCGCTCGACTGCGTGGATGCGAGCGCGCCTGCCTCGCCATCGATGCGCTTCGATTCGACCAATTCCTGTTTCAGCGACGCACCAAGGCCGGGTATCAGGTTTTCAAATGCTCGCTTGCGGCCGTCGGGCATTTTCTCCTGGGCCATGGCGCCAACTCGCTCGCCCGGTGTCGGCCGTACCTTGTCGAGGAGTTCGCGCGCAAGGCTCTGCGGCAGTTCGGCGTGCGCCAGGCGCACCTCGTGACCGGAAAGTCTAAGCAGGTCGCCCAGCAGGACGGCGCGGTCCAAGTTGCTGCCCACGCGGTCGAGCAGCACCCCACGCGACCCGCGCAGCAGCCCGCGGTATGGCGCCCACCACGTGTGATCCCTCACCCACTCGAAATGGGCCTGCGGATTCTTGCCGAGTTTCGCGGCGAGCGCCGCAGGATCGAATTCGGAGCGCGGAAGTTCCGCAGCTTGCGCAACAATCAGATCGACAAGCGCGCCAAGGTCCTTGACCTGCGCCTGCCGTGTGCCTGCCGCCCCAGCCACGGCGCTGCTTTCAGGTTCGCCTGAAGCGGCCCCGCTTTCATCCTTGTTCTTGCCTGAACAGGATGCCAGCAATACGACCATTGCAAGAACGGAGACGCGGCACCATTGCAATTTCATGTCGAACTCCCTGCTTTTAATCCGGATCAACGCCGGATCATGAATTGTTCGCCATCGACTCCAAGCGCGAGAGTCGTGGTCTGGTCCGGTACGATGTTCAAAGGTTTCCTCGAGAACCTGTCCCAGCGCGTCGATGCGAATGCGGTACTTGCCAGGCGGCAGCTCGCGACTGAGTTCGCTCGTCTGTCCGGAGACGAGCAACGTTCCCGAACGAATCGAGGATGTCGTACGGCAGACGATTGAGCGCGGCGAGCTTGACCGCGCGTGACAGCTGCTCCCCGTCCTGCGCGCTGTAGTAGCGGCCGCCGGTCGAGCCGGCGAGCGTCCCGAGTTCCGCGACGGCCGCTTCGCCGGTCAGCGTGAAGCCGACGATGTTGAGCGTGACGTTGACGCCGGATGCCTGCGATCTCGGCAGCAGCGGTTTTCGCGTCTCCCTTGCAGCTCTCCTCGCCGTCGGTGATCAGGATCACCGAGCCACCGCCCGCCTTCTGCAGATCGCTGATGGTCTGCAGGGTCGAGTAGATCAGCGGCGTCTCGCCGCGCGGCTTGAGGCGCGACGCGACTTTCACGATGCGCTCGCGATCGAGCTTGGCGATCGACACGACGAGCTCGGTGTCCTTGCAGGTCTGGGCGGATTTCGACGATTCCCGGTGGCCATATACGCGCAGGCCGACGTTCATGTCTTCCGGCAGCGCTGACACGACGTCCTCGAGCATGTCGAGCGCCGTCTTCCAGCGCGTGCTGTCGCCGAGCTTCGTGTTCATCGAGCCGGACACGTCGAGCACGATCTCGAGGTTGCGTGACGGCGGCTTGTCGCCCTGCTGCCTGACGATCTGCAGCGCACCCGTCGGCTCGCGCCCGTACGCGCCCGCTAGACCGATGACTGCCCACATCGTGGGCGCATAGCCCGACGGCCGCTCGCTGGCGGTGTGCATCGACAGCCCATGATCCGTTTTCGGGCGATTCCGGATCGTTCACCTGCTGACGCAGCAGGAAATCGACGCCGCGCCTGAAAATCGTCGACGTGGACGCTGACGCCGGCCTGCTTGAACGCGTAGAGCACCTGCCCGGTCGCGAACGCGTTGGATCCTCCATAGGCCGCGCGTTTCCTTCCAGCCGCCGTCCGGCTGCTGCTCGGTCGCCAGCGTCTCGACCACCGACCAGGCCAGCGCTTCTGGTCCGGCGTGCCGAAATGCATGAACGCGACGATCTTGAAGATCCGGTCCTGAGTCGTCACCGGATCGTTCGAGGCGATCCAGGCGAAATCGCGCGTTCGGCGGCCGCGACCTGATTCGGATCCTCGGTGCGTTTCGCGGACCACTCGATCGCGACGAGCGAGTTGGCCGTTCGTCATGAACTGGCCCTGGACGATCGGAGGCTCGATTTGGACCATTCGTCGACCGGGAAGGAATCATCCTCCTGTCTGGCCGGGAGAGCAGCCGCGAGTCATTTCGCCGCGGAATCCCTTGTCGGTCTGTACGGGTATTCGCGGCTCGCCATCGATTCCCAGCATCTCGATAGGCGTGGGTCGGCCCATCGCGCCGAATGCCGTAGCGGAATTCGACGGGTTCCACCAGCACCCCACGAGGCTTGTCCCTGCTCACTTGCTCGAACAGCGCCCTCACGGACTCAGGTTCACGCGATAGCCATGCTTGAGGCTACCTGCCTGCCCCATCAGCACCTGCGCCTGGACGTGGCAGCCGAAGCAGCCGTTCGTCTTGATCCAGACCGGCCCGGCCTGCTGCAGCCAGTCGAGGCCGCGCTGCGCTCCCTCGCGTGGACTGCCCTTCCAGTGCTTCACGATCGGCGCGCGCATGAAGAGCGGCGTGTATCCGAGAGCGCGTCGGCTTCGATCGATGCGCACCTCGGCAATTTCGAGCGTCCTTCAGGCGAAGCGCCGGACAGGATGCGCAGCTTCACGAATCGCGCTTCGACGGGGGCGAAGGACACCGTCTGCTCCCCGGGCTTTGCGTCAAGGGTCTCGGTTGCGACCTTGACGAAATTCCTCGGTCGGACTCTTCTCGAGGTCCAGACTTCGATGTCCTTTGGCGCCGACGACGGATGGCCGGCAGCACGATGACAAGCCCGTCGATCCGGCGGGCTCACGTTCGAAGAACGAGATCATGACCTCCGGTGGATAAGGGATCGCTTCCTTTCGCGTCGCGGTCCGGGGCATCGAGCTTCCAGGTCGGATCGAGCAGTCCGTCGATCAGGCGCCGGCCGGTGAAGCCGGGGCCGTAGTTGCCGGTGAGTTCCTCGACGGCGCCGCCCATGTCGGCAGCGGCGACGTTGGCTTTTGGGGGCGGGGCTTCTTCTCCGGAACCGCCGCCCTCCCGCGAGCAGGCCGTGACGGCAAGCGTCAGGGCGGCAAGCGCCGCGAGTTCGCAGAGCAATAACGCCCGCGGCATGATTTCTGCTTTCCTCAAGGCCCCCCCTGATGCCCGGAATATACTCCGTCCGACGCAGACCGCCCATCCGCCGGAAGTATCGCGAGGCGGGCGTCCGCTTGCCGATGGTGGTGACAATCAGGGGGTCAGACATGAATTCGCGCGCGCTCTTGGTCTCCTTTCTAGTGCTGATTGTGGCGAACGCATCCTGCTCTGGTGAGAAAGAACCTGAGCAGGATGAAGCGGCGTACGACCCGCAACCCGAGTATCCGGAGACCGCCGCCACAGCGGAAGCGCCGGCGCCGAATTACGATACCGCACCTGTCGAGCAGAACCTCGTGAATTATCGACCGACCGAAATAACGCTGATCATGGACAACAGCCGGCGGTACACGGGCACGTACCACGCGAGTCAAGTATCCCAGGTCTGCGGCGAACTACGCCCGGAGGAATCGCTGACTGGCGCGCGCGTGTTTGTTGTGGAATTTCCCTATGACGGAACACCCGAGATCACGGCCGTTGCGTTCGGGTCATCCAAGCTCGTCTCGGGCGTCACGACCACCGACGAATTCGACCTGAATGTTGGCGTAATGGCGAAGCAGGGCGGCCAACCGTCAGCATTTGTGATTCACACCGCACCACCCGTTCCAAGAAACATGGGCCAGGGGATGGCGACGTTGAATTCCGCGGCTGGCACCGACACGCTCAGGATTGTTGGCGCCAATGAGCTGGGTGAAACAATAGATATGACGGTGGTGTGCAATCCAAAAACGGAAAGCGCGAAGCCAAACCTGGGCTAGCCCGGGACGATGATCAAGTCATTCTTCGTTTTCGTCCCGCTCGTCCTCGCAGTCACTGTTTTTCTGCAGTCCTGCAAGACTTTTCAGCTTGGCTGCGTTCTTGTTGTAAAAATCCACGTTGGCCTTCGACGCACCAGCCGGCAGCTTGCCGCCGGGTTGGCTGACGGCCCACGCTGCGAGCCCGTTTTGCAGGATCGACCACGAGAACACGATGTATTCACGCGTGGTCATGCCTGCCGACTGGATAGCCGCCTTGGCGACGGGAACGGAATTGAGTTTCGCAGCCGACTGGTTAATTGTCTGTGAATCCGATTCATCATCGTCGCAGGCGCCAGGTATGCCTTCCGGCAGCGCCGCGAGATTCTTCATTGCCTGCGTGTATTTCGCGAGACCGGCGTCGGTCAGTGTGTAGGCCATCACTTCCTGGGTATCGCGGTCCTGAGCGGAGGCGGGAACCTGGAGAAGAATTGCAGCTGCACAGGCGGACAACAGCCCGCCGGCAAAGCGATGGAACGTGGACATGACAATCTCCCTAAGTGTGGTGTCAACGGCCTATTGCGTTACGGTCCCGCTATCGAATGTGCGCAAGGATCCCGTCCAGTTCGTCGAGGCTATGGTAGCTGATCGACCAGCCGACCCTTGCCCTTGGCGCCGTGATGTAGCTCGATCTTGGCGCCGAGCTTGTCGGCGAGGTCGCTCTCCAGCCGCTTGATGTCCGGGTCGCGTTCCATGCTGCCCCTGCCGGAGCGCTCCGAGTCACCGGCAGCAGCCCGCGCGAGAAGCCGCCGGACCAGCGCCTCCGTGTCGCGCACCGAGAGTCCCTTCTTTGCGACCAGGCCGGCGACTTCCGTCAGTTGCCGGCGATTGGTCAGGCCAAGCAATGCGCGCGCGTGGCCCATATCAAGCTTTCGTTGCTCGACAAGTGTCTTGACCTCGTCGGGCAGCTCCAGCAACCGCAACATGTTCGACACCGCGACGCGGGAGCGGCCTACGGCTTCCGCCGCCTGCTGGTGGGTGAGCTCAAATTCGGTGATAAGGCGTGAAAGCGCCACCGCTTCTTCGAGCGGATTGAGATCCTCGCGCTGGATATTCTCGATCAGCGCCATCGCGACCGCGGTTTCGTCGTCCACGCGGCGTACCACGGCGGGAACGTCAGCGAGTCCTGCCATCTGCGCTGCGCGCCAGCGACGTTCGCCCGCAATGATCTCGTAGCGCTGAGGGGCGCTCGCCAATGGCGTGCCGACGGGACGCACGACGATTGGCTGGACCACGCCCTGGGCGCGGATCGAATCGGCAAGTTCGGCGAGCGATTCTTCGCGCATGTCCTGCCGGGGCTGGTATTTGCCCTTTTCGAGCAGGTCCACCGGCACATGCGTGAGCTGGTCGCGTGCCGTAGGCACGGCGGATATCGGGCGTGTAGAGGCTTGCCCGAGCAGCGCCTCGAGCCCGCGTCCCAGCCCTCGTTTTTTGTCAGCCATTTCCGGCATCCCAGGCTCCCCGTCCCGCGAGTTTAGCGGAAAAGGTCGGCAGCTCCATTATTCCTCTTCGGACCGGCGGTTTATCTCGCCGGCCAGCGCCAGATAGGCGAGTGCGCCGCGCGAATCCTTATCATGAAACAGCGCCGGCACGCCGAAACTCGGCGCCTCGGCGAGCCGCACATTGCGTGGAATGATCGTGCGGAAAACCCGATCGCCGAAATGCTCGATCAACTGCGCGGCAACGTCGTTGGACAAGTTGTTCCGTGGGTCGAACATCGTTCGCAGGATGCCCTCGATCTGCAGGCGCGGATTGATCGAGTCGTGGATCTGCTCGATCGTGCCGACCAGCCCGGACAGCCCTTCGAGCGCGTAGTACTCACACTGCATCGGTATCAGCACCGAATCGGCCGCCGTCAGCGCATTCACCGTGAGGATGTTGAGCGCCGGTGGACAGTCGATGATCACGAAATCGTAGTGGCGCGTATCGGCGCGAGCGCCTGCTCGAGCCGGTGTTCGCGCCCTGCCGGTGAAGCGAGCAGCCTCACTTCTGCTGCCGTGAGATCCTGGTTCGCCGGCAGGAGATCGAAGCCGCCCGGATCGATCGGGAGAATCGCACCCTCCGCGCGGCAGTCACCCAGCAGCACGTCGGTGGAGGAGCGTTCCAGCAGGCGCTTGTCCACGCCGCAGCCCATCGTGGCATTGCCCTGCGGATCCAGATCGACGAGCAGCACGCGCCGTTTTGTCACCGCAAGCGACGCGGCGAGATTGACGGCGGTCGTCGTCTTGCCGACGCCGCCCTTCTGGTTCGCCACCGCGATGATGCGATTCATGAAATCAGGCCCTCCCGAGCTCCACGATACAACGCGCAGCAGTAAGTCCGGGAATCCGGACCGTGTGCACGACAAGCGCCTTCCAGCCGCGCGGCAGGGCCGCGATCTCTGCATCCGGCCTGCGGCCCTTCATGGCGAGCAACCGGCCCCCGGACGCGCACAAATGCCCCGCAACCCGCACGAAATCGGCCAGTTTCCCGAGTGCGCGCGCGAGCACACAGTCGAACGGGGCCGGCCCGCGCCAGGATTCGGCCCGCGCCGGGATGACTTCGACATTCAGAAGCCCCATGACCTCGACGGCATGCGTGACAAAACGCACCTTTTTGCCAGTGGCCTCGATCAGCGCAAATCTGCGTTCCGGATTGATCGCCGCCAGCGGCAGGCCGGGAAAACCCGCGCCCGTGCCGACATCCGCGATACGCGCGCCTCGAATAAACGGCTGCAGCGAGAGCGAATCGAGCAGGTGCTTGCGGACCATGTCCACCGGTTCCGTGATTGCAGTCAGGTTGAATCGGCCATTCCAGTCGCGAAGTTCGGCGGTGAGGCGCAGCAATGCCGACGTCTGCGCGGGCGCCAGCATGATTCCCAGCTCACACGCGCCCTCGATAAGTATCTTTTCCGGCGATTCGGCCGGCACTCAGGCGATCTTCACGACCGTGCGACCCAGCACGCGGCCCTTGATGTAGTCGTCGAAGGCCGCCGGCAGTTCATCGAAGCCGATGGTCCTCGTGATCAGCCGGTCGAAATGCCGCGGCCGCAAGTCGGATGCGAGCCGCCGCCAGACGTCGAGGCGGAGGTCGCGCGGCGTCGTCGAGGAGTTGATGCCGAGGAGGTTGACACCGCGCAGGATGAACGGCAGCACGGTCGTTTCCAGTTTCGGGCTGGCCGCGAGGCCAATGCTCGCGATGTTGCCGAAAAAATCCACCGTGCGCGTGAGCCAGGTCAGCAGTTCGCCGCCCACATTATCTATGGCACCGGCCCAGCGCACGGCCTCCATCGGCCGGCTGCCGAGGTCGATTTCCTGCCGGCGCAGGATTGTTTTCGCGCCGAGCGCCTTCAGGAACTCATCGGCCTCGGGCTTGCCGCTGACCGCAGCCACTTCATAGCCCCGACCTGCCAGCAGGTCGACCGCGATCGATCCCACGCCACCGCTCGCGCCGGTCACGACCACCGGGCCCTTCGCCGGAACCTGGCCGTTGTGTTCCATGCGATGGATAGCGAGTGCCGCGGTGAATCCGGCCGTGCCGATAGCCATTGCCTGCGCGAGATCGATGCCGTCCGGCAACCGGATCACCGAATCGCCCGCGACGCGCGCATATTCCGCGTAGCCGCCGTCCACAGTCTCGCTGAGCCCACAGCCGGTGACCAGCACCGCCTGGCCGGGCGCAAAGCGCGCGTCGGTCGAGCTCTCGATTTCCCCGGACAGGTCGATGCCGCCGTTCAGCGGGTAGCGGCGCAGGATCCTGCCGGCGCCGGTTGCGGCCAGCGCGTCCTTGTAGTTGATGCTCGAGTAGCGCACGCGGATCAGCACGTCGCCCGGCGTCAGTTGCTCCGTGCTCATTGTCTCGAAGCCGGCCGTGATCTTCTTGTCGCGCTCGTGAATGCGGAATGCCTTGAATTTGCTCATGCGGAACCCCTGTCCAGCCAGACTTCGATGCCCTGGGAGTTCAGCTCGACGTCGTCGTCGAGCAGCCAGTGGCGCTTATCCTCATCGCCGGGAAATCCATGCTCGTCGAGCCAGCGCGACAACATGGCGTACATGCCCTTCCTGATTTTCGGCCCGCGGTCCGGCGCCTTTTCGTAGCGCCTGCCGAGATCGGCAAAGGCGCGCACGCGATCCTTCATCTCGCCCGCCAGGCGCGGCAGATCACGGACCTCCGCGTAGTGCGTCAGGTAGATCGCCCGCGGCCTATAGCTCATCAGCCGGTCCACCGAGTTGCAAAGGGCCTCCGGGTCGAAATGCACGGGCGTTGTCGTCGGCATGATGAACTCGCGGCCGTCGACGTCGAAGTCCCGGTAGGAAATGCCGAATGTGTCGCCGGAGAATATCCGCTGGTGGTCATGATCCACGACACAATAATGATGCAAGGCATGGCCCGGTGTGTGGATCAATTCCAGGGTGAGTGAGCCGAGTTTTATCCGCTCGCCGTCTTCCGGCACCAGCATGCGCGCCTCGTCGATCGGCACGATCTCGCCGTACAGCGACCGGTAGCGTTCCTCGCCGTAGACCGCAATCGAGCCAGCGATCAGTTTCGAAGGCTCCGCGAGGTGTCGCGCGCCGCGCGGATGCACGGCGCAGCGCGCATTCGGCAATGCCTGCATGAGCTTGCGCCGCCCCGCCGGCATGATCGAGGTGCACGTGCGTCGTCAGCACCCAGTCCACGTCGGCCGGATCGATGCCCTTGATTTCCAGCGCCCCGAGCAGGTTGGGAAGGGAGAGCGTCGTGCCGGTATCGACGAACGCGGCGCGGCCCCTGTCCACGACCAGGTGCGAGGCCGCGAGACGCGGACGCACGTAGTCCGCGTCGATTGCCGTGATGCCGGCGGGAAAGTCTGTGAGCTTGGCAGTGATATCGGCAGTCATCGCCGCCCATGATCGCATGGGCGCGCGCCGGGCTAGCGCCGCGGCATTGCGAGCCCGGATTGCCTGGAGAAATAGTCCGCGAGCGCCTGGATGTCGTCGTGCGTCAGTTGGCTGGCGAAGGTGCGCATGACCGGATTCCTGGCGCTTTCCCAGGCGGTAGTCGTTCAGCGCCTGCACCAGGTAGTCGCCGTGCTGGCCGGCAAGCGTGGGATTCTCCGGCAGGGTGCCGACACCGTCCTTTCCATGACAGGCCGTGCAGGCGGCAGCCGTCGCAGGCGCCGTACCGACTGGATGCTCACGCGGACTGGGCACGTTGCGGCCCCTGAAACCAGGCCGCCAGATCCGCGCGGTCCTGCTACCGACAGAGTCGATGCCAGCACCTCTCATCGTCGGATGCCAGCGCGCACCTGCCGCATATTCAGCGAGCGCTGCGGCAATGTAGGTTGCGCTCTGCCCGCCGAGCTTCGGGACAGAATACTTCGGGTAAGCGTTCTTGTAGTTGTCGATACCGTGGCAACCCAGGCAGGTGTAGGTGAGTTCACGGCCGCGCCCGGAATCGCCGTCGGCAAGAACCGCAGGCGCAATAAGCACACAAGCGACGGCAGCAATCAGCATTTTCCGGCGTATGCGTTTCCATGGGGGCGGAATACTAAGCGGCGGGCGTTCCAATTTCCACCGGCGGCGCGCTCACAATGCGTCGGCGATGTCCTGCATCAGGCCGTTGTCGCGTGGCTTTGTCGTCGGCGCGTAGCGCTTCAGCAGGCGCCCGTCGCGGCCAATCAGGAATTTCTCGAAATTCCACTGGATGTCGCCCGGATGTCCGTTCGCCGGATCGGTCAGCCAAGCATACAGCGGGTGCCGGCCGTCGCCATTGACCTCGAGCTTGGCGCTCATCGGAAATGTCACGCCGTAGTTCGCGGAACAGAAGGTCTGGATATCCTTCTCGCTGCCGGGCTCTTGCGCGCCGAACTGGTTGCAGGGAAAGCCCGACGACGGCGAATTCTTCCTTAGCGAGTTCTTCGTGCAGTTCCTCGAGCCCTGTGTACTGCGGCGTCAACCCGCAGCGGCTCGCCACATTGACCGCAAGCACGACCTTGCCTTTCAGGCCGCCGAGCAGATCCGCGCCTTGCCGTCGATGGAATTCACGTCAAACTCGTAAAAAGTTACCCATCACATTTCTCCGGAAAGTCGCGCGAACATCTGGAAAGGATAGCCCGAATCCCGCGCCCCATGCGTCGCGAACTAAGGTGCGACTGACAGGTCCTTGCTGTACGTGACATTCATGACGTTGGAGTACCAGCCGTGAACACGCGGCGCGACGAGGTGTTTCGATACGTAGAAGTAGAGCGGGATCAACGGAACGTCGTCGAGCAGCCGCCGCTCGGCCGCTGCCAGATACTGCACGCGCTCGTCGCCGCTGTGCGCGATGCTTGCGGCAAGCGCCTGGTCGTAGGCGTCGCTCCGGTAGCGCGGCAGGTTGATGCCGAAGCCGCCTTTCAGCACCTGCAGGAATGAGTAGGCATCGTTGTAGTCGCCGATCCAGCTGCCGCGGAACAGCACGGCTTCGCGCGCATCGATCGCCTGCTTCAGCACGCGGAAGTCCTCGGAGCGCAGGCTCGTCTCGACGCCGAGCGACTCCTTCCACATCGCAGTCACGGCGAGCGCGATCCGATCATGCACAGGGCTCTTGCTGGTAGCGCAGTTCCACGTCGAGCGGGTGCTCCTTCGAATAGCCGGCTCCGCATACAGCCGGCGCGCTTCGGCAGATGCGTGCTTCCGTACGAAAGCGCAGACCACGATTAAATGCCTGCGGCTCGTAACCCGCGATGCCAGGCGGCACCCAGCTGTATGCGGGCCGTTCGCCGTCGCCCAGGACCTGCCTGCGTCAGAACCTCGCGGTCGATCGCCATCGCAAGCGCGCGGCGCAGACGCTGTCGCATCGCGAAATGGCGGCAGATCGAGCGCGAAGCCGTAGTAATAGACGCCGACGTGCGGCGCGATCTGCAGCTGCCCCGGCAGTTCGCGCTCGAGCCGCGCAAGCTCACCTGGCGGAATCGTGTAGGTCACGTCGAGGTCGCCGGCGCGGAACCGCGTGAGTTCCGTCTAGCGGGATCTGCCACGTGCACATAGCGCACCGACGTCGAGGCGCGTCGCGGCGTCGTTCCAGTAGTGCGTGTTGCGCCGCAGCGACGATGTGCGAGCCGATCTGCCAGTCCACCGGCACGAAAGCGCCGTTGGTCACAGCGACGCCGGGCCGCGCGAAATCCTGCGGCCGGCAGCGAGCGTCGCGCGATGCACGGGGAAGGTGCTCGGATGCGAGAGCATCGCGAGGAAATAGGTGGAAGGCTCCGCGAGCTGCACGACGAGCGTTGCATCGTCGGGCGCGAAACACCGAGCGTCTCCGGCGGCCGGCGCCCGGCGACGATGTCGGTCGCATTCACCACCGACTCCAGCATCAGTGCGTACTGTGAGGCCGTCTTCGGATCCACCAGACGCCGGAACGCAAAGGCGAAATCCTCCGCGACGAGCGGATCGCCATTCGACCAGCGCGCAGTCTTTCGCAGCCTGAATGTGTAGCTGCGTCCGTCTGCGCCCGACGGACCAGGATTCCGCGGCACCCGGATGATGCTGCCGTCCGGCGCCATCGAGACGAGGCCCTCATAGCAGTCGCGCAGGATCGTCATCGCCGCTTCCATGCGTGCGAGCTGCGGATCGATGGAATCGGGTTCCGTGCCGTTGCCGCGTCGCAGTTCCTGCGCAGCCGGGCGGCGAGGGAGATTCGCGCGTCGAGAAATACCATGCGGCACAGAGACCGGCGGCGATCAACGCAGCGACGCAGCAATTGCTGCGCCGCGACGCAGCCTCATGCCGCCCGCGCGCGCTTCTTCAGGTGCACGAGCAGGATCGAGATCGTCGCAGTCGTGATGCCGGGCAGGCGCGAAGCCTGGCCCAGGGTCTGGGGCCGCGATTCGCGCAGCCGCTGGCGCGCCTCGTTCGACAGGCCCGCGACCGCTGAACGTAATCGATCGCTTCCGGCAAGCGTGTCTCTTCATGCCGCAGCTGGCGTTCGATTTCGGCCTGCTGGCGCTCGATGTAGCCCGAGTACTTGGCGCGCACCTCGACCTGCAGGGCAACCTGCGGCGCGCAGCCGATCGTCCTCATGCATGGCGGCGGCGCCGATCGCCGCTGAGCGAAGTCAGTCGCTGCGTAGTCCACGCTCGGGCCGGCGCAGCAATTCGAAGGCACGCTGCTCGCGCGGCAGCGGCGCGCCGAGCAATCTGGCAGCTTCATCGCCACCCGGCCGTGCCGGGCCGCAGCAGTCACGCTGGACAGCCTTTCGATTTCGGTTTCGGTCGCGTCACGCTTGCGGCAGAAGAAATCCCAGCGCGCATCGTCGACGAGCCCCAGCTCGCGGCCGACCGGCGTCAGGCGGTAGTCGGCGTTGTCTTCGCGCAGCAGCAGCCGGTGCTCGGCGCGGCTGGTGAACATGCGGTAGGGCTCGATCGCGCCGCGGGTGATCAGGTCGTCCACGAGCACGCCGAGATAGGCCTCGTCGCGGCGCGGCCACCAGGGCTCACGCCCTGATACTGCCAGCGCCGCGTTGATGCCGGCCAGCAGGCCCTGCGCCGCCGCCTCCTCGTAGCCGGTCGTGCCGTTGATCTGGCCGGCGAAGAAGAGCCCGGCGAGCGGCTTCGTCTCCAGGCTGTACTTCAGGCCGCGCGGATCGAAGTAGTCGTACTCGATCGCGTAGCCGGGCTGCGTCAGCTCCGCGCGCTCGAAACCGCGGATCGTGCGCACGAAGGCTTCCTGCACGTCGAGCGGCAGGCTGGTCGAGATTCCGTTCGGGTAGACGATGTCGGTGTCGAGCCCTTCCGGCTCGACGAACACCTGGTGCGAGGTCTTGTCGGCGAAGCGCACGACCTTGTCCTCGACCGACGGGCAGTAGCGCGGACCGATGCCCTCGATGACACCCGGTGAACATCGGCGAGCGGTCGGTCGCAGCGCGGATGATCTCGTGCGTGCGCTCATTGGTCGCCGTGATGTGGCAGCAGGACCTGCCGCGGGATGCTCCTCGCGCCGGCCCAGGAACGAGAACACGGGACGCGGTTCGTCGCCGGGCTGCGTCCGCATCGACGGAGTAGTCGAGCGTGCGGCCGTCGAGGCGCGGCGGCGTGCCGGTCTTCAGGCGCCCGACCCTGAACGGCAGCTCGCGCAGGCGCGCCGCGAGGCGGTTCGACGGCGGGTCCCCGACGCGTCCGCCTTCGCGGCTCTCGAGCCCGACGTGCATGCGTCCGCCGAGGAAGGTGCCGACCGTCAGCACGACCGCGCGCGCCGCGGATCGTCTCGCCGTCGACGTCACGACGCCGGTGACGCGACTGCCCGCGACGACCAGGTCCGCGACTTCCGCCTCCAGCAGTTCAAGCCCGGGCTGCGCCTCGAGCAGGTCGGCGGATCGCGCGCTTATAGAGTGTGCGGTCGCCTGCGCCCGCGTCGCGCGCACGGCCGGACCCTTGCTCGCGTTCAGGGTGCGGAACTGGATGCCCGCGCGATCGGCGGCGCGCGCCATCGCGCCGCCCAGCGCGTCGATCTCGCGGACCAGGTGCCCCTTGCCGATGCCGCCGATCGCCGGGATTGCAGCTCATCTGCCCGATCGTCGCGAGGCTCTGGGTCACGAGCAGCGTGCGCGCGCCCATCCGCGCCGCCGCTAGCGCAGCCTCGGTGCCGGCGTGGCCGCCGCCGATGACGATGACGTCGAAGGAACCCATTTCGCCAGTGCCAGAAATCCGGGGCGTCATGGTACCTTGCCCGGCCATGGTTGGCATGCGTCCCGGATTCACGGCAGGACTTCGCACTCACAGCCGCGGTCTCGCCGGCCCTGCTCGCCGGCAAGCCTCCCGACACCCCGGTGCTCGAACTCTCGCCCTGCCGCATCAGCGACATGCGCGGCCTCGTCTCGGTCGCAGCACGCTGCGGCAAGATTTTCGGTGCCGGAAGATCCGGAGCGACCCGCAGGCAAGCACATCGAGCTCGCCGTCGCGGTCGTGCCGGCGATCGCGACGCGCGCGAAGCCCGATCCGCTCTTCCTGCTGGCCGGCGGCCCCGGCCAGGGCGCGATCGAGGGTTTCGCGCCGCTGCTCGGCGCATTCGCCGGCATCCATCGCGAGCGCGATCTCGTGCTCGTGGACCAGCGCGGCACCGGCGGCTCCAATCGCCTCGATTGCGACATGCCGGATGACGCCCTGGAGTCGGCCGAGATCTCGCCCGCCGAAATCCGGAGACTCGCGCGGGAATGCCTTGCGAAACTGCCGGGCCGCCCGGAATTCTACACGACGAGCATCGCGGTGCGCGATCTCGACGCCGTGCGCGCCGCGCTCGGTTACGAGAAGCATCAACCTGTTCGGCGGCTCCTATGGCACGCGCGTCGCGCAGCATTACGCGCGCCGCTACCCGGAGCGCACGCGCACGATCACGCTCGACTCCGTCGTGCCGCCTACGCTCGCGCTGGTGCCGCAGATCGCCATTGAGGCGCAGCGCGCGCTCGAGCGCGTGTTCGCGCGCTGCGCCGCCGATCCGGCCTGCAACGCGCATTTCCCGGACATTGCCCGACCAGTTTGCGCGCGTCGATGCGCAGGCTGCGGCGTGGCCCGGTGACCGTCTCGATCGCGGATCCGGTGACGGGGAGATTCGCGCCGTCAAGGTGACTCGCAATCACCTGGTCACGATGACGCGCATGCTCTCCTATTCCGCGCGGACCGCATCGCTGCTGCCGCTCCTGATCCACGAGGCCGCCACGCGCGGAAACTACGAGCCACTCGCCGCGCAGGCGATGATGGCGGGCGAGGATCTCGAACATATGATCGCGATGGGCATGCACAACTCGGTGGTCTGCAGCGAGGATGCGCCGCGATTCGCGGGCGCCGTCGACCGCGCCGCGCTCGAGAAAACCTACATCGGGCCGGTCATGCACGACGGCATGACGCGCGCTCTGCGAGGTCTGGCCGCGCGGTGCGGTGGACGCGGATTTTCATCGAGCCGCTCGCACTCACAGGTGCCGGCGCTGCTGCTGTCCGGCGAGTTCGACCCGGCCACGCCGCCGGAATACGGCACGGCAGCGGCGGCCGGATTCGAACGGCACCTGCACGTCGTCGTGCCGGGCCAGGGCCATGGCCAGACGGGCCTGCCCTGCGTGCAGCGGCTGCTGCGCGATTTCATCGAACGCGGCACGGTGGACGGCCTCGATACGGCCTGCATCGACGACATCCGGCCGGCGCCATTCTTCCTGTCGTTCAGCGGGCCCGGCGCCATGATCCGCGTCGAAGGCCTGAGCCGGCAGCTTCGGCGCGATCCGCGCGATCGACGGCGTCGGCTTCGAGGCGCGGGACGGGCGCATCACCGGCCTGCTCGGGCCGAACGGCGCCGGCAAGTCCACGACGCTCCGCATCCTCTACACCGTGCTGCGCCCGGATGCCGGCCGGGCAGCAGTGGACGGCATCGACGTCGTCCGCGATCCGCTCGCGTCGCGACGCGCAATCGGCGTGTTGCCGCATTCCGCCGGCATCTATCCGCAGCTCACGGCGCGCGAGAACATCGCCTACTTCGGCGCGCTGCATGGACTCGCCGGCCGAGCTCCTGCGAGGCGCGCGTCGACGAACTCATCTGCGGAACTCGACATCGGCGATTGCGCGGACGCGCCGCGCCAAGGGATTCTCGCAGGGGCAACGGATCAAGGTCGCGCTCGCCCGCGCGCTGGTGCACAAGCCGCAGAACCTGCTGCTGGACGAGCCCAGCAACGGCCTCGACGTGATGGCGACGCGGGCGCTGCGCGCCCTGATACTCGCGCTGCGCTCCGCCGGCCACTGCGTCCTGTTTTCGAGCCATGTCATGCAGGAGGTCGCGGCGCTCTGCGACGACATCGTCATCATCGACCACGGGCGGGTCGTCGCCGCCGGCACGCCGGCGCAGTTGCTCGCACAGTTTGGCGCCCCGACGCTCGAGGACGCGTTCGTCGCCGCCATCGGCGACGCCCGGGGGCTCGAATGAAGCGCGTCGCGATCATCGTGATGATGAAGGAACTGCGCGAAAGCCTGCGCGACCGGCGCACGCTGCTGACGAGTCTCGTGCTCGGCCCGGTGTTCGCGCCGCTGTTCTTCATCCTGATCCTGAAGCTCACGCTCGCGCGCTCGGTCGCGGCCCAGGACGAAGCGACGCCCGTCACTGTCGCGAACGCCGCCGCGGCGCCGAACCTCGTGCAGCAGCTGCGCGAGAGCGGGCTGACTGTGACGCTGCGCGACGGAACCGAGCAGGATATCCGCTGCCTGGATCACCGCTGCCGACGGCCTGGTCGTGCTGCGCATTCCCGGGAACTTCGCCGAGCGCTTCACCGCCGGCCGAGCCCGCGGCGGTCCTGATCTACGCCGACGGCTCCGAACTCGCGCGGGGCGCAGCGCTCGGCGCGCGTGCATCAGGCGGTGGCCGGCTACTCCGCGCATGATTGCCGCGCCTGCGCCTGCAGGCGCGCGGCATTTCGCCGACGGTCGCGCGGGCGGTCGTCGTCGACGAAGTGGATGTGTCGACGCCGAGCGCGCGCGCGACGCTCCTGCTCGGCATGCTGAGCTACGTGATCCTGCTGGTCACGCTTGCTGGGCGGGCTCTACCTTGCGATCGACGCGACGGCCGGCGAGCGCGAGCGCGGTTCGCTCGAGTCGCTGCTGACGGTGCCGGCTGCACGCGAGCAGCTCATCTACGGAAAGGTCGCGGCCGCCGCAGTCGATGATGATCGTCGCGCTCGCGACTCGTCACCGCCTCGATCGCCGTGGCGCTCGGCTTCGTGCCGCTCGAGACCTTCGGCATGACCGCCAATTTCGGCCCCGGCGTGGCGGCGGGCGCTGTTCCTCGTGACCCTGCCATTCGCGCTGATCGGCGCTGGACTCCTGACGGTCGTCGCCTCGTTCACGCGCAGCTACAAGGAGGCGCAGTCCTGGCTCGGCGTCGTCATGCTGGTGCCGACCGTGCCGATCGCGATCGCGAGCGTGCTCTCGGTGCAGCCGTCCGCATCGCTGATGCTGGTGCCGAGCCTCTCGCAGCACCTGGTGATCCAGGGGCTGATGCGCGGTGAACCGCTGTCCGCGTCCTGGGTGCTGTTGTCCGTCGCGAGCAGCCTGTTGCTCGCCTGGCTGCTCGGCTGGCTGGCCGGGTCGGCTCTATCGACGCGAGGCGATACTCGGCTGATAATCCGGAACCTCCGCCGGGACGGTGACGTCGAATTGTTGATGAATCGCCCGCATCAGGTGTCAATGCTCGCGCTCGCCCTGCTGGTGATCGCGCCATTGTCTTCTGCGCAGATCGAGACCGTGCCGATGAAGGGGCTCGGCAACGAGTGGGTCAAGAAGCTGGAGCTGCGCGGCCGCAGCGATTGGGAATGGCTCGAGACCTATCCCGGAGCAGGTCTATTTTGCGACCCGCTTCGATTCCGGGCGCAATGGCGACATCGTGACGATGTGGCTGCGTATCGAGTACAAGAATCCGCAGAGTCCTGGCGCACACAAGAGCGCCACGAGCCGTGATGAATGGGACTGCATCAAGCGCCAGCGCTCGACGCTCGGCCTGATCTTCTACAAGTGGAACAACCTGCAGGCCGACGAGCCCGTGCGTTCGACCAACCTGCTGCGTTACTGGGAAAAGGTCGAGCCCGGGACGATCGGCGAGACGCTGCTCAACTTCGCCTGCAGCATCAAGGCCGAGCCGCTGATGACACCGGTCGATCCGCCCGAGTCACAGGGAACCCAGCCAGGTGACGGCCGGTCCTAGCCTTAGCCCACCAGGGCAGGAGGTTCCCATGCTCCGCTTCACGGCCTTCCTTGGCTTATGTTGCGCCGCGTCAATTGCGCAAGCCGCGGATAACGGCTTCTATCTCGGCGCCGGAGCCACGCAGACCGATTACGGCTTCTCGAATCCCGGCGGTGCCCAGCCGTTTGACAACCAGACCAGCGGATACAAGCTTATTGCCGGCTGGCGGCCGCTGGACAAGTTCGGCGTCGAGGCGACATACGTCGATCATGGCGATGCCAGACTGCCCTCCGGCGTGGTCTGCACGCAGTTCATCACGACGCCCTGTCCGTCCAGCACCCGCCTGACGGCGAAGACGCTTTCCGCCTTTGCCATCGGTTACCTCGACCTGCCGCTCGTGGATCTCTTTATGAAGGCCGGCGTCAACTCCTGGAAGTTCGACGGCCAGTCGACGGGCGGTTTCGTTCCGGTCTTCCGGGTCAACGAAAGCGGAACGGACTTCGCCTTCGGTGCGGGTGTCCAGGTTCGATTCGGAAGCCTCGGCGCACGGCTGGAGTACGAGCGCCTCGATTTCATCCAGAGCGAACACCTCGATACGGTTTCGCTGAGCCTGACCTACACCTTCCTGTAGCCGTCACGTCCAGTCGGTCAGGCCTTCGCGCTCGTAGAGCGTCTTGAATGACGGCCGCACCTTCATGCGCGCAATGTACTTCGACAGTGCGGGCCACTCGGTCGCGGGTTTCGGCATGTTGCGCGACCAGCGCATCAGCATGGTTGCCATGAAGTCGACGGCGCCGGGGCCATCGCCAAGCAGGTAAGGCCCGCCTGAGCCGATCTGCGCCTCGACGCGGTCCCAGCTGGATTCTATCTTCACGCGCGCAGCGGCCTTGACCACATCGGTGCTCGCCGGACCTGCCGGCTGATCCGGATAAAACCAGTTACGGAACGCGACCTGCAGCGTATTCGACAGGTGGAACATCCAGCTCATGTAGTGGCCACGCTCCGGGCTGCCTGCCGGCGGCGCAAATCCGGCCTTTGCGTGGCGTTCCGCCAGCAGCATCACCAGGGCCGCGCTCTCGAACAGCGGCACGCCGTCCACGACCAGGGTCGGAACATGGCCATTCGGGTTCAGCTTCAGGTAGGCCGGCTGGCGTTGCTCGCCGGCGTCGATGTCCACCTTCTTCAGTTCGTGCGGCACATCGAGTTCGATCAGCATCCAGTGCACGGCCAGGCTCGCCGCCCCGGGCGCGTAATAAAGCATGTACATGAATCCGGCTCTCCTTGGTGCAAACTATGCGGGACCATTGATCCGAGGTACGACAATGTATACGGGAAGCTGTCTGTGCGGAGCCGTGCGGTACGAGGTCGTCGGTCCGTTCGCGATGATGGCCAATTGCCACTGCTCCATGTGCCGCAAGCACCATGGCGCGATGTTCTCGACCTTCCTATCCGCGCCGGACAAGCCGGGTTCCGCTGGGTCTCGGGCGAGGACAATATCGAGACGTATCCGTCGTCCGAGCAGGGCCACCGGCCATTCTGCCGGACCTGCGGATCGGTGACGCCGATGCTGTTGCCCGACCATGGATCTCGTGCTCGATGCCCGCCGGAAACCTGCGGGACGACCCCGGTTTGAAGCCGCAGATGCACATGTTCGCCGCCTCGCGCGCGCCCTGGTATCCGATCACCGACGGCCTGCCGCAGCATGCCGGCTATCCGCCGCAGTACGGCGGCGGCATGGGCATCGACCGTCCGCACTTCCCGCAGATTCCCGGCGTGACGCACGGCAGCTGCCTGTGCGGCGCCGTCGCCTGGGAGTTCGCTGGCAAGCCCGAGCGCATGCAGAACTGCCATTGCTCACGCTGCCGCAGGGCGCGGAGCGCCGCTCACGCGACCAATGCCTTCTACATGCGTGAGCAACTTTCCTGGCTAACGCGGCGAGAGTGAGATCAAACGATACTCATTGCCGGATGCGAAGCACTTCGGACAGGATTTCTGCGGCCATTGCGGCAGCCCGGTGCCGCGCGTCGTCGCCACGGGCCGCGTCGTCGTTCCCTGCGGCGGGCTCGACACCGACCCCGGCGCAAGGCCCGGTGGGCAACATCTTCGCCACCAGCCGTGCACCGTGGTTCGAGATCACCGACGGCCTGCCGCAGTGGGACGCCTATCCTGCGCGCGCGTAGCTGCGTCATTGCGGCCGCCTGGATTCTCGCGGCCTGCGGATCCGGCGCCACGGCCGAGGACGAGATCCGGGCACTGATCTCGACCGCCGAAGATGCAGCCGAAGCGCGCGACGCATCCGCGCTCCGCGGGCTGGTCGCGGACGACTACCGCGACGGCAGTGGTCGCAGCGCCGATGAAATCCGCCGGTACCTTCACGGCTACCTGATTGCCCACCAGTCCATACGGCTGATCACACGCATCGATGGCATCGAGGCTCGAAGGCACAGAGCAAGCGCGGGCACAAGTGACGGTTGGCATGCTGGGCCGCGAATCGGAATCGAGCTGGGACTACGCCGCCGACGTCTATCACCTCGACCTGCGGCTTGCGCGCGAGGACGGCGAATGGCGGGTAACGCGCGCAGGCTGGCAGGCGGATCGCTAGGTTTCTTCCTCAAGCGCGTTCCAGCGCTCGCGGAATGCCTGGACGGCTTCGCTGTAGACCATGGCGTGCCGGCGCGACAGCAAGAGCGACGATGGCGGGCAGACCCGCGCGCGGATCACGCCCAGGTCCGCGGCCGCATCGAACAGGCTGGGATACCAGCGTTCCCATTCCGGCAGGATCGCCTCGACGTGGTCACGAAGGTTCATCTCCTGCGCATCCATTTCAGGCGCCGGGGCGTTCCAGCTCCATATGTCGCGGTAAATCAGCCACTTGCCGCCGACCTTTTTCCACAGCTCGATGAACTTGCCGGATTCGGTTGCGCGGCCATCCGTCCCCTTGACCATGAATCTGCCCTGACGATGCGCGTAGTCGCCGAATACCAGCGTCTCGATCGTCGCGATCTCGAAATGCGGGCTGCCGGGCGGATTGGTCTTCGCGACGAATTCCTGGATAGCCGCGCGACCAATGATGACTTCCACGTCGGGCGGAAGCAGTTGTGCGTCTTCGGTGTAAAGCGCTGCGACGCCAGCCGCGTCGTTGGCGGCGTAGCGTTCGACCCAGGCATCCGCGACATCCTGCGGGAACGGTTCCGGTGCCGGAGCTCTGGGTGCAGCCGACCGCAAGCAGCGAACGAAACAAGTATGGCTGCGGCCTTGCTCATCGCCTCCGGCTCCGCTAGGCCGGCGCGGTGCGTTCGGGCTCCACATGTGCCGGTAGATCAGCCAGGCGCTGTTCACCTTCTTCCAGAGCTCGATGAACTTGCCGACCCGCGGCTCGCCCTCGTCCGGATGCAGCCGCGTGTAGGTGCCCTCGCGGAACCAGTAGTCGCCAAGCTTCATGGTCTCGACCTGGGTCGTTTCGAGGCGCACTTGCCCGGGCTTGTAAGCGATCCAGAACTCCCGATCGCATCGTAGCCGTTGACGAGCGGCTGGTCCGGCGGAAAGATTTCCGCATCGGGGCTGTACATCAGGGCAAGCCCTTCCGCATCGCCACTGTTGAATGCCGCGACCCAGCCATCGGCCGCCGCCTGCGGAAAGGTTTCCGGCACCTTGGCGCTTTCGCAGCCGGCGAGGCCGACGAGCGTCATCAACGCGATCCATGGGGCGAGTTTCAGGCGTTTCATGGTGCATCCCCTCTGGTCTGCCTCACCTGATCATACTCGCGTCGCCGCAGAGTGGAAGCATTCAGGCGCGCCGGCGCGCGAGCGTGAGGCCGTCGCCGATCGGCAGCAGCGACAGGTCGATGCGCTGGTCCGCTAGCAGACGGTCGTTGAATTCACGCAGCGCCAGCGTGTCCGCGTCGCGGTCGCCCGGGTCTGCCACCGCGCCGCTCCAGAGCGTGTTGTCCACGGTGATCAGGCCGCCGGGCCGGACGAGCCGCAGCAGGCGTTCGTAATACGCCGAGATAGGCAGTTTTGTCCGCATCGATGAAAGCAAAGTCGTATTTGCCCGCCTCACCCGCCGCAAGCCTGGCATCGAGCGTCTCGAGTGCGGGCGCCAGGACCAGCTCGATCTTGTGGGCGACGCCGGCCGTCTCCCAGTGCCGCCGCGCAATGCTCGTGTATTTGTCGCTGATGTCGCAGGCGAGCACGCGCCCGTCAGCCGGCAGCGCGAGCGCGACTGCAAGACTCGAATAACCCGTGAATACGCCGACCTCGACCGTGCGGCGCGCCCCGGTCAGGCGCACCAGCATCTGCATGAACTGGCCCTGCTCGGGCGCGATCTGCATGTTGACGCGCGGATGCGATGCCGTTTCGGCGCGCAGTGCGGCGAGCTCTGGCGGTTCGCGCAGCGACTTCCTGAGCAGGTAGTCGTAAAGGCGATCATCGAGTGGCAGCGTGCGATTCGACACTGCCGAGCCTCAGTAGCCCCGCTGCACGTCGACTTCCGACAACAGTCGGGCGCCTGCGGCAAAGCGTCTCAGGTTCTCGCGCACGATCAACCAGCGCGGCTCATCGCTCGAGGCGACCAGTGCCGAGACATGCGGCGTGATCAGGACGTTCGGTGCGTGCCAGAGCGGATGATCCGCCGGAAGTGGCTCCGGGTCCGTGACATCAAGGCCCGCGCCGCCGATCCGGCCGTCTTCGAGCGCCGCGACCAGGTCCGCGGTCACGACACTCGCGCCGCGGCCCACATTAATAAAGAGGGCGCCGCGTTTCGCCGCATTGAAGAATGCCTTATCGAAAATGCCCCTGGTCTCGGGGGTCAGCGGCAGGCAGTTGACGATGACATCCGCGCGGCCGGCGAATGCGCGCAGGTCTCCGCTCAGGCCCTGCTCGCTGACAAACAACGGTTTCTCGTGCGGGGTATTGCGGATGGCGATGACGGTCATGCCAAGCGCATTCGCGCGCCGCGCGACTTCGGTGCCGATGCCGCCAAGGCCGACCACAAAAATCGTGCGGCCGTCGAGCGACCACATGCGCTCCTCCGGCACGGCTTCGTCGGACCACTCGTCCTTGCGCCTGCAACGGCACATAGCTTGCCAGCCCGCGCGCCAGCCCGAACATCAGCGCGAGCACGTGTTCGGACATCACCGGGCCCGCGACTTTCTGCATGTTGGTCAGCAGGATGCCGCGCTCCGCAAAGCCCGGCAGGGTGATGCAGCGCTCGACGCCGGCATAGAACGCCTGGATCCAGCGGATTTTCTTTCCCGCCTCGAGCACGGCGACATTGCAGAATCCGACCACGGCGTCTGCATCGCGCGCCTCGCGCGCCGCTTCGTCGGAATTCTTCGCGCCGACCAGCTTCACCCCGGGCACGGCGGCCTGTAGCCAGGCCAGGCGTTCGGCATCGGCGGCCGCTACAACAATGCGCCTGGGCACCCGCCAGCCGGGCAGATCGGACACTGGCCGCGAGGATTCCTTCAAGCCCAACTCTGCGATCAGCCGCGCGGTTTCGGGGTCTGTCGCCTGTGCGCCGGCCTGTGAAACGGCGAGCAGCAGGCTCGCGGCCAGTAAAGGCAGCGCACGGCAGAGGCGAATATTCATACCCATAAAGATACTCCAACATTCCTCGCCGGATGACTAGAATGTCGCCGCAGGGACAAGTACCGGGGATAAGACATGCGCCTATTGTCCGTCTTGATGCCGCGCGAGCGGCAGTTCTTCACGCTGTTCAACGACCACGCCTCACTGGTCGCCCAGGGCGCCGCCGCTCTCGTCGAGATGCTCGCCGATTATTCCAACAACGGCGGTCGCGACGCGTATGTCGCGAAGATCCAGGGCATCGAGAAAGCGGCCGACAAGGTCACGCACCAGACCGTCGACGCTGATGCACAACACCTTCGTGACGCCATTCGACCGCGACCAGATCAACAAGCTGATCCAGCGCATGGACGACATCCTCGACCTGATGCAGGACACGGCCGAGTCGCTGACGCTGTACGACGTGCACGTGCTGACGCCGGAAGTCTCGCATCTCGCGGACCTCGTGCAGCGTCTGCTGTCACGCGGGTCCACGACGCGGTGACCAAGCTGTCGTCGATGGACAACGGCCCGGCGATCCTGAAGATCTGCCAGGAGATCGACGCGCTCGAGACCGACGCCGACCGCGTCATGCGCGCGGCGATCTCGAGGCTGTTCCGCGAGGAGCAGGACGTGCGCCAGCTGGTCAAGCTCAAGGCCGTCTACGAACTGCTCGAGCTGACCACCGACAAGTGCCAGGACGTCGCGCTCGTGATCGAGGGCGTCGTGCTCGAGAACGGCTGACCGATGGACGCCGGCACGGTCACGCTGACGCTCGTCGATGCTGGTCATGCGTCGCGCTCGCGTTCGACTTCATGAACGGCTTCCACGACGCCGCGAATTCGATCGCGACCGTCGTCTCGACCGGCGTGCTGAAGCCCTACCAGGCGGTGATCTGGGCGGCATTCTTCAATTTCGTCGCGATTGCGATTGTTCGAGCTGCAGGTCGCCGCGACCGTCGGCAAGGGCATCGTCGATCCGGACGTCGTCGACAACTACGTGATCTTCGGCGCGCTGATCGGCGCGATCGCCTGGAACGTCATCACCTGGTACTACGGCATGCCGTCCAGTTCGTCGCACGCGCTGATCGGCGGCATGATCGGCGCGACCATCGCCAAGGCCGGGCACCGGCCCGCTGCTGGCGCCGGGCATCATCAAGACCTCGTCTTTCATCGTCGTCGCGCCGGTGCTCGGCATGCTGCTTGCGGGGCTCATCACGGTCGCCGTGTCGTGGATCTGCCGGCGACAGACCGCAGCGCGTGACCGATCGCTGGTTCCGGCGGCTGCAGCTCGTCTCCTCCGCGCTCTACAGCATCGGCCACGGCAGCAACGACGCGCAGAAGACCATGGGCATCATCTGGCTGCTGCTGATGATCGGCGAACCTCGACGACGCCGCGACCACCTGCCCTTCTGGGTCATCGTCTCCTGCTACGTCGCGATCGCACTCGGCACGCTGTTCGGCGGCTGGCGCATCGTCAAGACCATGGGCCAGCGCATCACCAAGCTGAAGCCGGTCGGCGGCTTCGCGGCGGAGACCGGCGGCGCCATGTCGCTGTTCCTCGCCATCCAGCTTCGGCATCCCGGTCTCGACGACGCACACGATCACGGGCGCCATCATCGGCGTCGGCTCGACGCGGCGCGTACGCGCCGTGCGCTGGGGCGTCGCCGGCAACGTCGTGATCGCGTGGGTCCTGACGATCCCGGCCTCGGCGCTGATCGCCGGCGCGGCCTGGTGGCTCGGCCGGCAGCTGTTCTGAAAACTCAGACGCCGCGAAGCCGCATCGTGTCGCAGGCATCACACCCTGCTCCCCTCGGTTATCTGCTGACCATGGAGGCGAAACCTCGATAGAGACGACGCACGAGGCCGACAAAGACCGCCAACCAGGCGATCAAGGCCACCGCCAATATCACTGGCGGCAAAAAGCCGAGGAAGTCGAAATCCATCGCGACGATCAGGCGTCCCGTACAGGCGGCGTACATGCCAAGTGGGAAAACAGCACCCCAATAAAGCGGATCGTACTTGAACGGAAAGCGCTTGTAGACATACCGCCAGACACCAAGAATCAGCAGCATGGGAATCCACCATGTACCCGTCGCCCAGTAAAATACAGTGAAACCCTTCAGAAACGGCAACAAGGACTGCAAATATGGTGCGGCGGGCGCGTTGTCAATCAGTTGCGCGCCCGCAAGCGTGGAGATGGCCATCGCGCCCATGTTGATCCAGTACGGGGGCGACAGATCGCCCGGCAGGAATCTGAAAAATGTATAGCGGTAGAAAATCAGCGACATCATCCAGGTGTAAAGCATGCCCCCCCACAGCCACATCGACAGCGCAAAGAAATTGAACTCCAGCCGGTACGGCTGGCTCGCATGTGCGGCGAGCAATGCACTGAGCACGGCAAGAGACTGCGTAGCAACCACGGCGAGCAGCCAGGCGCCGCTGATGCCCTCGTCAAGAGTCGGTTTTTTCTCCTTGACCGTAAAGGCTGCGAAAATCGTGTAGGTCAGTCCAATCCAGAGTATCAGCGTAATCAGCCACAGTACCTTGCCCACATCGTAGGCAGCCGAAAGGATGACGAACTGGCTGCCGAGGATGCCTGTTGCGGCGACCGTTGTCAGAAAGCCAGGTCCATGCTGATGATCGATCATGTCACCGAAAAAGCGTGCCGGGAATCGCAGCATGCGCAGAAAGGTAAGAAGCCACAGCCATACGTAGCAGGCAATATTCAGGTAAAACAATGTGTAGGCGACGATAGTCAATCCGGCCATGTGTGCCGCGAGAGATACGATGCCGGTCGCCATGACCATGCCGAAGTAAGCGGGTGACAGCTCCCGAACATTGCTCAGCACGGTCCTGGCCGGCCCGCCGTTGCGCTGAATGATTTTGTCGGCAGTGCGCCCGTTTGTCATTTTCGAATGGTGGTGCTGTCGGTCGCAGATGGCGCCATCGAAGGCATTCTGTCACACGGCCGGGTTGGATTGACGAAACCCCGATCCGTACTTTCCGTATTGGTGGCCGCCGGTACGTGTACGATACTAATCTCTGTTTTACATGCCAGCATACGCGCCGTGCGCGAATATCGTTTCCTGGGAGACAACAAGCAGATCATGAAATCTCGGAATGACAGGGCATCGGACCCGGCACGAACTCCGGATGTACCCGACCGGGACGCTGCGCGCATGCTCGGCATGTCCACGTTCGCATTCGCGGCAAGCTTTGCGGTCTGGGTCATTTTTTCGATCATTGGCATTCGTATCCAGGAAGAGCTGGGCCTGTCCGAAGCGGAGTTCGGCCTGTTGATTTCCATGCCAATCCTCTCCGGATCCATATCCCGGCTATTTCTCGGTATTGCCAGCGACCGTTTCGGCGGCCGCATTGTGACGACCTTCACGATGCTCGTAAGCGCGGCATCGGTCTGGCTGCTCGCCTGGGCGCAGAGTTTTCCACAGTTTCTTCTGGCCGGGCTCGGCGTGGGGCTTGCCGGCGGTACCTTTGCAACCGGCATCGCCTTCGTGTCGCGCTGGTATCCACGAGAACGTCACGGTACGGCCTTCGGCTTGTTCGGCATGGGAAACGTCGGCGCCGCGCTCACCAATTTCGGCGCACCATTCCTCTTGATTGCTGTCGGCTGGCAGGGAACCGCGCAGTTGTATGCGGCCGGCGTTGCACTAGTGGCCGGCGTGTACTTTCTGTTGACGCGCGATGATGCGGAAACCATGAAACGCCGGAAGACGGGCAGTCGCGGCACGACGCTGATGCAACAGCTCGCGCTGCTGAGCCAAGTCCGCGTCTGGCGCTTCTCGTTGTACTACTTCCTGTTCTTCGGCGGCTTTGTTGCCCTGGCCTCGTGGCTGCCGCGTTATTACATGGCCGTCTACGGCTTCGACATTGCCGCGGCGGGTATGCTGACTGCCGTCTTCTCCTTTTCCGCCGCTGTATTCAGGGCATTCGGCGGTTATTTGTCCGATATCTTGGGCGCACGCACCGTGCTGTACTGGTCATTCTGGGCCTGTCTGGGTTGCCTGCTGCTACTGTCCTACCCGCCGACGACCTATATCATCGAAGGTATCGAGGGCACCATACAATTCCATTTGAGTACTCACGTCGACCTTTTCGTGGCGCTGACCTTCATTCTGGGCTTTTTCATGTCGCTTGGCATGGCAGCCGTTTACAAGCACATCCCCTCGTATTTTCCGGCATCTGTCGGGTCAGTGGGCGGCCTGGTGGGCATGTTTGGCGGACTCGGCGGGTTTTTCCTGCCGGTCATTTTCGGCGTGGTCTGCGAACTGACGAATATCTGGACGACCGCGTTCATGGCCCTGTTCGGCGTGGTGTGTGTGTGTCTGGCGTGGATGCATATCGTTGTCATCCGGCTGGCACAGGCGGTGGACAGCGACCCCGCATACTCCAATGAAGTGGAATCCAGTCGGACGGCCTAGGCGTCTGCGCTACACGCGGACGACGGCTCAACGACAAGGAGCAGCGCGATCATGAGCTATTTTCTCGACCAACTCGCCTTTTTCCGCCGTGAGAAAACAGAATTTGCCGGTGGCCATGGCATCACGACCAACCAGAGCAGGCGCTGGGAAGACTCGTATCGACAGCGTTGGCAACACGACAAGGTCGTGCGCTCCACGCATGGCGTCAATTGCACCGGTTCCTGCTCATGGAAAATCTACGTCAAGAACGGCCTGGTGACCTGGGAAACTCAACAGACTGACTACCCACGAACGCGGCCTGGTTTACCCAATCACGAGCCGCGCGGTTGCGCGCGCGGTGCCAGTTTTTCCTGGTACATCTACAGCGCCAACCGCGTGAAGTACCCGATGATCCGGCGACGCCTGGTGGAGCTGTGGCGCGAGGCGCGCGTAATCCATGACGATCCGGTCGTCGCCTGGCGCTCGATTCAGGAAGATGCCGGCAAGGTGACGAGCTATCGTGAGCGTCGTGGGCTGGGCGGCTTTGTCCGTGCGCACTGGGACGAAGTCAACGAGATCATCGCCGCGGCCAATGTCTATACCGCAAAGCAGTGGGGTCCGGACAGGATCGTCGGCTTTTCCCCGATACCGGCCATGTCGATGGTGTCCTACGCCGCCGGAACACGCTACCTGTCGCTGATCGGCGGCACCTGCCTGAGCTTCTACGACTGGTATTGCGACCTGCCCCCCGCAAGTCCACAAACCTGGGGCGAACAGACTGACGTTCCGGAATCAGCGGACTGGTTCAATTCGACCTTCCTCATGATGTGGGGGTCGAACGTGCCGCAAACGCGCACGCCCGACGCGCATTTCATGACCGAGGCGCGCTATCGCGGCACCAAGGTCGTCACCGTCTCCCCCGACTATTCCGAGGCGTCAAAGTTTGGCGATATCTGGCTGAATCCCAAGCAGGGCAGCGACTCGGCCATGGCGATGGCCATGGGACACGTCATTTTCAGGGAATGGCACGTCGAGAGCCGGAGCGACTACTTCGACGACTACGTGCGGCGCTACACGGACCTGCCGAACCTCGTGCTGCTCGACGAACATTCGCGTGGCCACCTGGTACCGGGCCGTTACCTGCGTGCCTCCGACCTCGTCGAGAACGCGGGACAGGAGAACAATGCCGAATGGAAGACCCTGGCCTACGACGAGAACAAGAACCGGATTGTTGTACCACGCGGTTCGATCGGCTTCCGCTGGGGCGAACGGAAAAAATGCTGGAACCTGGAAGCGCGCGATGCCAATGACGAGGAGACAAGGCTTGCGTTGAGCCAGATCGAGCGCGCCGACGAGATGGCCGACGTCGGATTTCCCTATTTCGGCGGCAGCGGAAATATCCATTGGACGCAAACCGAGCACGACCCGATTCAGGTCCGAAAAGTGCCCGTACGATTTGTGGAACTGGCCAACGGGCGGCGCGTGCGCGTCGCGTCGGTATTCGACCTGATGGCCGCAAACTACGGCATCGACCGGGGCCTCGGAGGCGGCAACGTCGCGACCGGCTACGACGACGATGTTCCCTACACTCCGGCCTGGCAGGAACGCATCACCGGCGTGCCGAGAGAGAAAGTCATAAGCGTGGCGCGCCAGTTCGCCGAAAACGCCCACAAGACACACGGCAAATCGATGATCGTAATCGGCGCCGGCATGAACCATTGGTACAACATGGACATGGGCTATCGCGGCGTGATCAAGATGCTGATGATGTGCGGCTGCGTCGGTGTATCCGGCGGCGGTTGGGCGCATTACGTCGGTCAGGAAAAACTGCGCCCACAAACCGGCTGGCTGCCGCTGGCTTTCGCACTTGACTGGCACCGTCCCCCGCGGCAGATGAACGGCACGTCGTTTTTCTACGGCCACAGCGACCAGTGGCGCTACGAAAAACTGGACGTCAGAGAGATCCTTTCGCCGCTGGCCGACGCCGCGCAGTGGGGCGGTTCGATGATCGACTACAACGTGCGTGCCGAACATATGGGCTGGCTGCCTTCCGCCCCACAGTTTGATCGCAATCCACTCGACATCGGCCGCGACGCCGCGGCATCGGGTCAGAAACTTGAAGACTACGTGGTCGACCGGATCAAAAGCGGCGCGCTAAACTTCGCCTGCCAGGACCCGGACAATCCCGCCAACTTCCCACGAAACCTGTTTGTCTGGCGCTCCAATCTGCTCGGCTCCTCGGGCAAGGGACATGAATATTTTTTGCGTCACCTGCTCGGCACGGAAAACGGCGTGCAGGGCAAGGACCTCGGCGACGAGGTTGACAAACACCCGAAGGAGGTCCGCTGGCGTGAACCGGTGCACGGCAAGCTCGATCTTCTGGTGACCCTGGACTTTCGCATGTCCACTACCTGCATGTATTCCGACATCGTGTTGCCAACCGCGACCTGGTACGAAAAGCACGACTTGAATACTTCCGACATGCACCCTTTTATCCATCCGCTCACCGCAGCCGTGGATCCCGTCTGGGAATCGCGCTCGGACTTCGACATATACAAGGGTCTCGCGAAACGCTTCTCGGAACTCGTCAAAGGCCACCTCGGCAAGGAGACCGATGTCGTCGGCGTGCCGCTGTTGCACGACACCCCCGGCGAACTGGGTCAGGCGACCGGCGTCGCCAACTGGAAGTACGGCGAGTGCGATCCCGTGCCGGGCCGTACCATGCCGTCGATGGTCGCTGTCGAACGCGATTACCCGGCCACCTTTGACAAGTTCACATCGCTCGGCCCGTTACTGGATGAAAGGGGCAACGGCGGCAAGGGCATTCATTGGGAAACCCGGGAAGAAGTCGACGCCCTCGGTGACCTCAACGGCCGGCATGGGGGCCACGGCATCAACGGCGGCCGGCCGAAAATCGATACGGCTCGCGATGCCTGCGAAACAATCCTGATGCTGGCGCCGGAGACCAACGGCAACGTCGCGATCAAGGCCTGGGAATCCCTGTCCAGGATTACGGGGCGCGAGCACGCGCATCTGACGCGCGGACACGCTGCGGAGAAGATTCGCTTCGCGGATCTTGTGGCGCAGCCGCGCAAGATTTATTCATCGCCGATCTGGTCCGGCATCGAATCGTCCAAGGTCTCGTACAATGCAGGCTGGACCAATGTCAATGAGCTGATCCCGTGGCGCACGCTGACAGGTCGCCAGCAGTTTTATCAGGACCACGACTGGATGCGGGCTTTCGGTGAACAGTTATGCGTCTACAAGCCGCCCGTGGACCTGAAGACCATCGATCCGATCAAGGGGCAGCGCGACAACGGCAACCCGGAAATCGTGCTGAACTTCATCACACCGCATCAAAAATGGGGTATCCACAGCACCTACACCGACAACCTGCTGATGCTGACGCTGTCGCGCGGAGGACCCATTATCTGGATATCCGAGACCGATGCGACCCGCGCCGGCATTCGGGACAACGACTGGATCGAGGCCTATAACGTCAATGGCGCAATCACCGCACGCGCCGTGGTCAGCCAGCGCGTACCCGAAGGCCTGTCGATGATGTACCACGCGCAGGAAAAAATCGTGAATACGCCGGGATCTGAAATTACCGGCAACCGCGGAGGCATTCACAACTCTGTGACGCGCACCGTCTTGAAGCCCACGCACATGATCGGCGGTTACGCACAGCTCAGCTACGGTTTCAACTACTACGGTACCGTCGGTTCCAATCGCGACGAATTCATCATCGTGCGAAAGATGAACAAGATCGACTGGATGGACGACGGCGATATCGCCGATGCCATGCAAACGGAGGCACTGCGATGAGAATTCGGGCGCAGATCGGCAAAGTGCTGAATCTGGACAAATGCATCGGCTGTCACACGTGTTCGGTCACGTGCAAGAACGTCTGGACCTCGCGCGAGGGCATGCACTATGCCTGGTTCAACAATGTCGAGACCAAGCCTGGTATCGGCTACCCCAAGGAGTGGGAAAGCCAGGATCGCTGGAACGGCGGCTGGGTGCGCGATAAAAATGGCAGGCTGAAACCGAAGATCGGCGGTCGCTGGCGCGTGCTCGCGAACATATTCGCAAATCCCGACATGCCGTCCATCGACGATTACTACGAACCATGGGACTACGATTACCAGCACATGCAGGCGGCCCCGGATGCGCCGACGATGCCGACGGCGAGGCCGCGCTCGGTAATCTCGGGCAAGCGCATGCAGAAAATTGAATGGGGGCCCAACTGGGAAGAGCTTCTCGGTACCGAGTTCGAGCACCGTTCCAAGGACTACAACTTCGAAGGCGTGCAAAAGGAAATCTACGGCCAGTTCGAGAACACGTTCATGATGTACCTGCCGCGGCTTTGCGAGCACTGCCTCAATCCTGCCTGCGTGGCGGCCTGCCCGTCGGGTGCGATCTACAAGCGCGAGGAAGACGGCATCGTGCTCATCGATCAGGACAAGTGCCGTGGCTGGCGCATGTGCGTTTCCGGCTGCCCATACAAGAAGATTTACTACAACTGGAAATCCGGCAAGTCGGAGAAGTGCACGTTTTGCTATCCACGCATTGAGGCCGGCATGCCGACGGTGTGTTCGGAAACCTGTGTCGGACGAATCCGCTATCTCGGCGTCATGCTCTACGATGCAGACCGAATCGAAGAAGCCGCCAGCACCGCAAACGAGCAGGATCTTTACCAGGCCCAACTCGATATTTTCCTCGACCCCAACGATCCTGAGGTCGTTGCCGAAGCGCGCCGCCAAGGCATTTCCGACGACTGGATCGACGCCGCGCAGGCGTCGCCAGTCTACAAAATGGCTGTGGACTGGAAAGTGGCCTTTCCGCTGCACCCTGAATACCGCACGCTGCCGATGGTCTGGTATTGCCCGCCGCTCTCGCCGATACAGTCGGCGGCCAAGGCCGGCAAGATCGGGGTCAACGGCGAGATTCCAGATGTCGACTCATTGCGCATTCCGGTGCGTTACCTCGCGAACCTGTTGACGGCAGGCGAGGAGAAACCGATCGTGCTTGCGCTGGAACGCATGCTCGCGATGCGCGCATTCATGCGCGGTCGGCACGTCGATGGGGAGGAACGCACGGATATCCTCGAGCGTACCGGCATGTCGGTGGACATGGTCGAGGGCATGTACCGTTACATGGCCATTGCCGACTATGAGGATCGCTTCGTCATTCCAACCAACAAGCGTGAATATTCAAGTTCGATTTATGACGGCTTCAGCGAGCGCGGGGGCTGCGGGTTCACCTTTGGCAGCGGGTGCGACTACACCGGACAGTCGAACGCCGACGTGTTCGGCGGCAAGGCTAACAGCCGGCGCAAGTTCTTCCCGATCCGGGTCGAGGAAACCGGCGATAGCCAGAAATCCAAAGAGCCGGAGAACACGCCGTGGAGACGATGATGGCCGAATCCCTGACATTACGGGTACTGGCGCGTCTGTTGGCTTATCCGGAGCAGCCGCTACTCGATGCAGTGTCGCAAATGGTGGATGTCCTGAATTCCGAAAAATGGCTGCCGACATCATTACGCGGGCGTCTGAAGGCCTTCATGCACGGCATGGCAATACGGCCGCTCATGGATTTGCAGGAAGAATACGTCGTGCTGTTCGATCGGGGCCGTGCGCTGTCCCTGCATCTGTTCGAGCATGTCCACGGCGAATCCCGCGACCGCGGCCAGGCCATGGTCGACCTACTCGAACTCTATCGCGCCGGCGGTCTCGAACTCAACGCGCGTGAGCTGCCGGATTACCTGCCCCTGATGCTCGAATACCTGTCGACGCGGCCGCGCGCGGAAGCCCGCGAGCTGCTCGACGATGCCATGGGCGTCATCGTATTGCTCGGCGCGCGCCTCGCAGAACGCGGTTCGGATTTCGCGCTGTTGTTCGAGGCGATCGAATTCATCGGCGGCAGCCCGGTCGAAGCCGCGGCACTGAAACGGCGAGCCGCGACCGAGGGGCCGGACAAGACCATCGAAAAAATGGATGAAATCTGGCAGGAAGAACAGGTGACATTCATGGGCAACAGCGATCCGGCCGGCTCGTGCGGGGCCAGCCCGCCGTCCCGGCACGACCCGATCGCAGCGGCAGGCATAGGTCTGCGCATCGAGGAGGCGGCAGCGACAGGACACGGCTCAGAGCCCGGCATCCGAGGGTAACCGAGCATGGAAAACTACATCAACCAGTTCATATTCGGCGTGTATCCCTACGTCGCCGGGTCCGTTTTCATTTTCGGTTCCCTGCTGCGCTTCGAACGCGGCCAGTACACCTGGCGCGCGATGTCCAGCCAGATGTTGACCCCGCGCTCAGTCAATTTCCGGTACGCGAGCGTGGCCTTCCATATCGGCGTACTGCTGCTCTTTTTCGGTCACCTGGTTGGGCTGCTGACCCCGAGCTGGATTTACGAAGGTCTGGGACTGACAGCATCGGCCAAGCAGGCCGCGGCCATGGTCGCCGGCGGCATATTCGGCCTGCTGTGCCTGTATGGAATCAGCTACCTTTTGTGGCGGCGGCTCTTCGTCCTGGCCGTGCGCGCCAACAGTGCGGCAATGGATACGTTCATCATTTGCCTGATCTGGCTGCAGCTTGCTACCGGCCTGGTGACGATCATAGTCTCGACGGGGCACCTCGACGGTCGAGTCATGCAGCAACTGGCGCATTGGGCGCAGCACATCGTTACCTTCCAGTCCGGCGCACAGTCCTTCCTGCTGGGCGTACCATGGATTTATAAGCTGCATATACTGCTCGGCATGGTCATGTTTACGGCCTTCCCGTTCGGCCGGCTGGTGCATGTCTGGAGCTGGCCCTGGGCGTATGCACGACGCCGTTATCAAATCGTGCGGCAACATTGAGTCGGCAAATCCACAGCCCCGGCCGCAGTGAAGACGCCACCATGGGCGAACCGGTTGACGCCACGCCTCACCCGAGGCCCGAGATACGCATCCGTGTCGACGGCCGCAGCATCAACGACCGCGATATCGATCGCGAGGCCCAGTATCATCACGCGCCCAGCCTCAATGAGGCCCGACGACTCGCCGCGCAGGCGCTCGTGATTCGCGAGCTGTTGCTCGCCGAAGCCGACGCGCAGGGCCTTTCGGACAACGGCGACACCGACACACGGGACGAAGCCCGGATCCGCGTGCTGATCGAACGCAATATCGACGTGCCAGACCCCACCGAGCCCGATTGCCGCCGTTATTACGATGCCAACCCGGCGCGCATGCGAACGGCCGACCGGCATGAGGTCTCGCATATCCTGATTCCGGCACCGCCTGACGACGCGGAGTTGCGTGCGGACGCGCGACATTTGGCAATGGAACTGACCGGACGGCTGCGCGTGGAATCATGCCGATTTGCCGAACTCGCGCGCGAGCACTCACGCTGCCCGTCCAAAGAGGCCGGCGGCTATCTCGGCATGATCGAGCGAGGACAAACGGCACCCGAGTTCGAAAAGGCGCTGTCGAGGCTACCGGTCGGTAAAGTACCCGAATACCCGGTAGAAACCCGTTTCGGTTTTCACGTCGTGCTGATTCATGCGCGACACGACGGCAAGCCGCTGGCCTTCGATGCCTGCCGCGAGAAAATTGCGGACTATTTGCGCGAGCACGTTCGTCGCCGCGCGATCAGCCAGTACATTCGCCTGCTCGCGGCCGATCACGATATCGAGGGTTTCGATCTCGATGCCGCCACCAGCCCGCTCGTGCAGTAGTCCGGAAGGCAACTTCATGCGCACCGTCATCGAGGCGCGTTCGCCGTTACTCGGGGCGGCAACGCCGCTGCGGAGCATAGCAACCGGGTTTCTGATCGTCATCATCGGCATTGCGTGCCTGGGTTGGGTAACTGGCGGCTTCCGGGCCATATTGCTGGAAACCTTGCGGCGGCTGGAGCTTGCTGAGGAACATCCAGTGCTTCCCAACGTACAAGTCCAGGATCAACTCGGCAATCTGCTGGATATCGGCCATCTGCGCGAGCGCACCCTGGTTGTGACGTTCATTTACACGCGCTGTATGACCCTTTGTTCAGTCACGGGCACCGAGCTCGAGTGGCTGCAACGCCAGATGCAACGCACTGGTCATCCGGATGCACAACTGCTCAGCGTGAGCTTCGATGGGCGCGACGATCTTTCAGCGTTGCAGGACTACGCCCAACGCAATCGCGCGCAATGGCCCGGTTGGAGAATTGTGCGAATTCCGGATCCGATCGCCCGGCAGGAGTTCTTCCGCCAGCTCGGCGTGATCATCATTCCGGACGGATTCGGAGGATATGCGCATAATGCCGCGCTGTATCTGATTGACCCCGATGGTCGCGTGCACTCCGTATTCGATATCGATGGCGCACCGCTTCTTCTGACCGAGCTGCAGTTACGTCAGTGAAATGGCCCGGTGTCGCCGCAATTCTGTGGATCATCCTGGTCTTTCCATTGAGTCGATCCCTGCTCGAAGCCGACCTCATCATGCATCATGTTCAGGTCGCTGCTCTTGCGACTGCTGGATACAGCGCAGGTCTCGGTCTACGTCATCGGTTAGACACCCTGATCGGACACTGCAACAATGGCGGCGTACCTGGGCTGCTGTTGGTATTCTTCGCGCTATTGATCTGGCTGCTGCCAAGATCATTGGACGCGAGTTTGCTCGACATTCGCTGGGAGGCGGCAAAATTTGTCAGCGTGCCGCTGCTGATCGGTCTGCCGCTGTCTTTCAGCTGGCCGCGCCTGAGCGTAATCGGTCGAGGCTTTGTTCTCGCCAATTCCGCCGCGATGCTTGCCACCATGGGCGCGCTCTATCTCGCTGCACCCTCGCGCTTGTGCACCAACTACCTGATCGAGGCGCAACGGGCGTTCGGCCAATGCGCATTGGTAGCGGGTGTCATGCTGGGTATCAGTTGCGTTTTCTACGTTGCGTTGGCGCGTCAACCGCGCTCACCCTGACCCTTCGCCAGGCGGGACAGGCTAGAAAGCCGCCGCGCGTCTACGGCCCAACGCCAGCGCACCAAGGTACATGACAAATCCTGCGAGGAATACCAGGAGGAACGCTGCCGCAATTCCCGCCAGCGATTGCGCCGTGGCCGCCAGCACGTGCGGCTGAATCGCCTCGTATCCCGCATAGCGGCGCGGCACGCCATCGACGCCGCCAAGATAGAACATCAGCAGAAAACCTGCGCCCCCCAGCACCATCGTCGCGAGTCCGCCCAAGGCGGGCGACTCCCGCTTCGATCCGGCGATGTGAAATGTCGTCCCCAACAGCATGAGCAGGAATCCCAACAGGAAGTAGGTATGAAAGTGCGCAGGTACCCAGAGCGTGTTGTGCAGCACGGAATTGATGGCGATGGTGGAATCCACGACAGCAGCGAAACCACCAATGACCCACCCCATAATCCCGAGGAAAAAGCTGAGCGGCACGAAAGTCCATCGCATACCCGAGCGGTACACCTGCCCCACCACTCCAAAAACGGTCACGACAGTAGCCGGTACTGCGCTGGCATATGACAAAATCTGGCCGAGGTATTGCAATACGACAGGCTGCGCGAAGTCCATGTACAGGTGATGAAAGTACGCACCCAGGACGAACAGCAGCACCGCGTTCCACGCCACCACGACCACCTTGTTTGTCTTCCACGGGCGGCCAGTGAAACGCGGCAACAGTTCGTACACCATGGCGAGGCCCAGATACATCGTGATATTGACTATCGTGTGGCCGAAGAGGAAGACGATGTTCTTGAGTAGAAGTGGGTCGAATTGCAGCGATGCATTCACCAACTTGCCGATATACAACAGAAACAGCACCGCACCTGCAATCGTCGTCACGATGCCAGCCATCAGACTGACGACCGTTATCAATACGATTGGTGGAATGTCGACCCGCGGAACGCGAGCCGAGAAGTACTGCCAGCCGAGGAGATTGCCGGGCCCGAAGCGGTGTGCCAGGGCAGCGACGAGTGTGAGCTGCGCCAGTAGCCAGCCGGTGCCGAGCAGCACCAGCGAAATCACACTAGTAGTCGTTGCCCAGACCGGCCACACTGGATTGACGAACGGGAGTGGATACAGCACGTACCAGCCGGGCCCGAAGCGACCGATCAAGGTGCCCACGACCAGGCCAGCCGAACCAAGCACGATCAGGCCGTACGATGTCCACATCAGGCGTGGATGCCGATCGATATGCTTTTGCAGCAGAAACCAGACAGCGGCGAGACCTCCCATGAACATCGAGCCGGTCATCCCCAGTCCGTGGAGTGTCATGATTGAGTAGAAAATATCCGGTGTCGGCGCGAGCTCGCCCGCTTGCGTCAATCGCATGACGAGCCCCAGCAGCGCGAGGACGAGAAACAGCACCAGTGACGTGCCCAGCCAGATCAATACCTGGGTCCGGTCCGATGATGAAACCGGTTCGTTGGTTGTCAAGTGCCGCTCCTCGTAACGCGAACTATCATTCGACGTAGATCGTTGCGGTCATCAGGTGGTGAGCGTAGCCGCAGAATTCCATGCACAAAATGTAGTACACCCCGGCCTCCGAAAATCGATAGTGCAATCGATTCCTGTAGCCCGGCATTGCCTGAACCTGTGCGAGCAACTGCCCTTTTTCATCGTATATGCCGAATCCGTGATTCACGTCGCCCGACGTGACGTCAAACTCGATCAACTTTCCAACAGGTACGGTGAGATCCTGCGCTCCGGCGCGCACGCCGTCACCAGAGATAGAATCGAAGTGCCAGGTCCACATCCACCCGCTGACTGCAACCCGGGCGTCGGGCACGGTGACGTTGCGCGACGACGTGTAAGGCACTCGTGGAAGCGTCAGTGCCAAACTGACGAGCAGCGCGACACCGATAAAACCAAAATAGATGAAGCGCGCACGGTAGACACGCGCCACGACGCCATCATTGGGCTCCGCCGGTTGCGTCGATAGCGCCAGGATCAGCGCAATCGCCCCGACAATCAGCGTCCCTGCCAGCGTGAACAGCCCTGCATTCAATGCGGTCATCGAGGTCCCCGCTTCGTGCGGCGAAAGACTACCGGAATGTACGCCAGATGTCATGATCCACGAAGTCACTGCCAAAGACCGGGCTCGTCGCCGCTGCACGCGACACATTGAATCGGCACGCCCTGCCACGTTGTTCCCGATCAAGGCGAGTTCGACCGGAGAGAATCCACGAGCGGCAAACCTCCTCCCACAGGGCTATATTAACCGTGCAGACACGAACTGTTGCTCATGCACGAAGTGCCATCCGTGCATGTTTCGACCGGATGATTCTCAATTCAGGGCGGGTTCACAGGAGCGAAGCGCATGAGAAGCTGGATACCGGGAATTTTGTTGTTGGTTGCTGCTGCGCCAGCTCTTGCGGCTGATGCGGCTCGGGGCAAGACTTTGTACGCCGTGTGTGCGGCATGCCATGGCCCCGCTGGTGCGGGCATTCAGGCGATGAACTCGCCGAAGATCGCCGGGCAGGAGCCCTGGTACCTGGAACGCCAGCTGAAGGCGTTCAGGAGCGGGAGTCGCGGTGCGGCGCCGGGCGATACGTTTGGTGCCCAGATGCGAGCGATGGCTATGCAACTGGCGGATGATTCCGCCATCGCCGACGTGGTCGCTTACATAGCTACGTTTCCAGACGTCAAATCTGCCGCGACGATCACCGGTGATGCGGCCGCCGGCAAGGTGCGCTACGCGGCCTGCGTCCTTTGCCACGGCCAGAATGCAGAAGGCAAAGCCGCACTCAACGGACCCAGGCTCACGGGTCAGGAAGACTGGTATCTCGTGCGCCAGCTGCAAAATTATCAGAAAGGGCTGCGTGGCACGCACCCACAGGATACTTACGGCATGCAGATGCGGCCCATGGCTGGAACGCTTGCTGATGACAAAGCCATCAACGACGTCGTGGCCTACATCGAGTCCCTCAGCAGGTAGTGCGTTCGCCCGACACGCGTGACCAGTCGCATTACCGTCAATCCGGGCAAGCTGGAGGCGAGCGGGAACCTGGGCGTGGTGAGTTCGGTGAGAAGAGCGCCGTTGTGCCTGCCTGAGAATACCGTGTGCTCATTTGACCCGTGCCGAAATGAGAAAAGGAGCATAGCGGACTATGAACATGCCGAATGCGGCAAACCACAATGCCGCCGATAGCTCCAATAACAGCATGTAAGATGCCGCGGAGAATCCCGCGCCAATCCGCACAACGGCCGCGGCGGTAACCAGCATATAAACCAGCGTCGTTATACGGTCCGCGTGCAAAGGCCTTCCGGTATGACCGAGCGATACGCGGGTCATGACAGCGAGAATCATCGTTCCGATTGTGCCCGCGGTCATGGCATGAATGGCGGCCGACAGTGGAATGATATTGGTTAGCATGCTCGCGCCGAGCAGTGCCGAGCCGCCAATCAGCCAGAGATATCCGACATGCAGGATGACGAGGAGTGGTTCTGCCGAGGTGCGCAAGCCCTGCCAACGCAGAAGCTTCGGACAATTCGCAAGAGCGGCGAGTATCAGTAGCACACCAAGCGGCTCGAACTGCGGGGCGAAAGCCCAGCCGACGAGGCCGGCGTGAAGCAGGCCGAGGGAAACACCGTCGAGCAGGCCATGGGGTGCAGGAAGATGTTGCGAGCTGCGGTTGACCAGCCAGTTCCGTGTGAAGGCGGGGATGATGCGCCCGCCAATTACGGAGATGAGAATCATGATGGCGGCCAACCCGAGTCGCCATCCCAGCCCCGGCGAAACCGCAGCGCCCGCTATTTCCAGATGCATTAGAAGGTTGGCGACAGCCAGCACGAGGACGGGAACAGGCATCGCAACATTACGCCAGTTCCCGCTAACGATGATCTCCTTTGCCGCGGTAGCCGAGAGCGCGAGGAGAAAGGACACGTCGACAATCGTCGATAGCCAGATTGGAAGCCATCCGGATAGGAGCACCGCGAGGCGCCCAAGAATCCACAAGCCGATCAGACTGGCGAGAAGGCCACCCTGTATCGGTCGGCGGCCCGTCCAGGTAGGTATCGCCGTCAGCAGGAACCCGGCAATAGCCGCAGGGACGAACCCAAACAACATCTCATGGATGTGCCAGGTGAGCGGATCGAACCGGCTGGGTAGCATTGTCCCCACCTGAAGGGAGACGATCCATATGAGCATGGCAACGACGGACCAAAGCGAAGCCAGCAGGAAGAATGGTCGAAACGCCAGCATCAGCAGAGGCGGTATTGCGTCGTTCCTCAAACCAAACGTCGGCATCGCCATAGGCACCTCATCAGTTGAAGGCATGGGAAATCCAAACGGTCATTTCTGTCAAGCGGGCGCGAGCGCGCTTTCTGAAAGCTCAGCCGCTGCGAAGTCGCAGGGCGTTGCCGACCACCGACACCGACGACAGGCTCATTGCGAGCGCAGCGATCATCGGGCTCAGCAGCAAGCCGAACACGGGATAGAGGATGCCCGCTGCCAACGGCACGCCGAGCGCATTGTAAATCAGGGCGAAACCAAGGTTCTGGCGCATGTTGGCGACGGTCGAGGAAGAAATTGCCCGCGCCCGCATGATGCCGCGCAGGTCCCCCTTGACGAGCGTGACCTGTGCGCTCGAGATCGCCACGTCCGTGCCCGTGCCCATTGCTATGCCGACATCGGCGGCGGCGAGCGCCGGCGCATCGTTGATGCCGTCGCCCGCCATAGCAATCCTTCGGCCCTCCGAGTGCAGACGCTCGATCAGCGCGGCCTTGTCCGCGGGGCGCATTTCACCGTACACCTCCTCGATGCCGGTAGCATTTGCAACCGCTTTTGCGGTCGCCGCCGCGTCGCCGCTTGCCATGATGATCCTGAGTCCCGAGCTACGAAGCCCGGCGAGCGCTTCCAATGTCGTCGCCTTGACCGGATCTGCGACGGCGATGTGCCCCGCGAAGTGGTCGTCCACTGCAAGGAAGACCACGCTTGCGCCGGCGGCCCGCAGGGTATCGGCACTGCCTGATGCCGCTGTCGTGTCCACGCCCAGATCGCGCATCAACGTGGCGCTGCCAAGCGCGAGTCTGCGGCCCTCCACCACGCCGCGGACGCCGAGGCCGGTTCCAGACTCGAAGCTCTCCGGTTTCGCCAGGGACAGTCCACGCCGGCGCGCCTCGGCGACGATCGCATCCGCCAGCGGATGTTCGCTGCCCTGGTCCAGGCTTGCGGCGAAGCGCAGCAACTGTGCCTCATCAAAGCCGGGGGCGGGGATCGCGGTACGAAAAACCGGCCGTCCCTCGGTCAAGGTGCCGGTCTTGTCCACGATCAGGGTATCCACCGCGCGCAGTGTTTCTATTGCTTCAGCATCGCGGTACAGGATTCCCGATTGCGCCGCCCGGCCCGTTGCGACCATCACCGACATGGGCGTCGCGAGCCCGAGCGCACAAGGGCAGGCAATGATCAGCACCGACACCGCATTCAGTATCGCGTAGGTCCAGGACGGCTCCGGCCCGAACAGGCCCCAGACAATGAATGTCAGCGCGGCGGCTGCGAGCACCGCCAGCACGAACCAGTACGACACACGATCCGCGAGCCGCTGCATTGGTGCGCGCGAACGCTGCGCCTGGGCGACGAGTTGCACGATCTGCCCGAGCATGGTGGCGGCGCCTACGCGATCGGCGCGCATCACCAGGCTGCCATTGGCGTTCTGCGTGCCGCCGATCACGTGACTGCCGGGCAGTTTCTGAACCGGCAGGGATTCGCCAGTCAACAGCGATTCATCAATGCTGGAACGGCCCTCCAGCACTTCGCCGTCGACCGGAACTTTTTCGCCGGGCCGCACGCGCAGGCGATCGCCGACATGCACCATGTTGAGTGGCACATCCTCTTCGCTGCCGTCATCCAGTATTCGCCGCGCAATCGGTGGTGCAAGCCGCAGCAACGCCTTGATCGCGGCGGAAGTGGAGGACCGCGCCCGAAGTTCCAGCAGCTGCCCCAGCAGTGTCAGCGAAACGATGACCGCTGCCGCCTCGTAGTAGACGCCGACCCGACCGTGTTCCCTGAAAGACGCCGGGAACCAGTCCGGCACCAGTGTGGCGGCCAGGCTGTAGAGAAATGCCGCGCCGACACCGGTGCCTATCAGTGTCCACATGTTGGGGTTGCGAGTCTTGATCGACTGTGCCCAGCGTTGGAAGAACGGCCAGCCGGCCCACAGCACGACCGGAGCCGAAAGCGCGAGCTCTGCCCAGGTGCGCAGCGCCACCGACAGCTGCGTCCAGTGCTGGCCGAACATCGCGAGCGCCAGCACGATGAGCGACAGCGGCAGCGTCCACCAGAATCGCCGCCGGAAATCCGCCAGTTCCGGCAGCTCTTCGTCATCCGCTGCCGGCATCATCGGCTCGAGCGACATGCCGCAGATCGGGCAATGGCCCGGTGCGTCGCGAATGATCTCCGGATGCATGGGGCAGGTGTACTGCGTGCCGGAAAGGATCCTGTCGGCCCCGGAAGTCTCTGGCTTCAGGTAGGCGGCGGGATCCGCGATGAACTTTGTGCGGCACCCGGCCGAGCAGAATCGGTATACGCGGCCCCCACTGCCTGCCTGATGCCGCGAATCGGGGGGCACCTTCATGCCGCAGACAGGATCAATCATCTCCTGCCCCCGACCTGGCGTATCGCGATTCCCGGTGCCAGTCATTCTTTCCTATTTGCGCGCCCGCGATGACCAGTGAATGTGGACGATTTTCCAGCCGGCTGGCGTGGATCGAAGCACCATCGTCTCGGTGCTTGCAATCGCCAGCGGCTTGCCGTCCTGTTCCGCCAGCAGCTCGCTCTCGCTCGCAACCCAGGCAAAGTCTCCGCCGATCCTGGCGGTCCGGCGCAGGAGCTTGTGCTGCGCGCCATTCAGGAACTCCGCGTCATCCTTGGCATGATGCCCGAGGTATTCCGCGGCGGAATGTTCCGCGCCGCCACTTTCCAGGATGATGGCAGCCGGATCAAGTTCGGCGCCGGCCTTGTCGAGTTCACCGGTTGACAACGCCTCGAAGAAACGATCGACGGTCGCAGCGGCAGCCTTTGCCGAGTCAGGCACATCGATCTGTGGCGTTTGAGCCTGTGCAATGCCGAGGCACAGGAAAAATGTCGCAAGTATCCTGGCAGCCAGGCGGATCATTACGTATTCTTCTCAGTCCTTGTGTTCGTGTTGCGAGCCGTCGGCGTGGACATGAATTTTCGCGCCTTCTTCCGGCTCGTGATCGGCATCGCCGAGGCCGTGCGAGTGCCCTTCGCTGGATTCGACCAGTTCATGGTACTGCTCCGGAGACATGCCCGGCAGCTTCCGGATGAATGCCACCATGCCCCAGACCGGGCCGTCATCCATGCTCTTCCCCCAGGCGGGCATACCGGTCATCTTGATGCCGTGCTTGATGACCCAGAATGCCTCGGCGGGATCCTCAACGCCCTCCTTGGTCAGGTCCGGTGGCGCCGGATAGAGGCCAAGACTGATCTCCGTGGCATCTTCCCCGGGCTCGAGGTGACAGCGGTCGCACATGGCTTCGTAGTTTCCTGCGCCGGCACGAATCAGTGCCTGATCTTCGAGATCCGGCATGCCGGCCCCGGACTGCCTTGCGGCGATGGAGCGGTCGCGCAGTGTCGCCATCAATTGCTGCGTCAGCGGCCAGTGCGGTTCGTCCGCCGCTATGTTGTAGGCGCCCGACCAGATGATCCCGCCCGCAATCAGTGCCAGGAACACCACCAATGCCAGAAGCCCCTTGATCAATTTCATTGCCCCACCCTCGCGTTATCAGCTGCAACCAGTCGCCATCATATGCTGTCCGGCTCCGCTGGCGCCCCGCGCGCCGGATTGAGACAATCGCCGCGTGAAATCCGAACGCGATTTTGTGCTGCACAGCTGGTGCGTGCCGGCCGAATGGGACGCTCCGACCGTGATCGGCGGGCGCGGCGCAAGGCTCCTGCTGGAGGGCGGGCGCGAGCTTCTCGACATGAGCAGCCTGGTTGAATGCAGCAATCTCGGCCACCAGCACCCGCGCGCTCGTCGCCGCGATCGTGCGAGCAGGCGCAGCGGCTCAGTTTCGTCACCAGCGCCTGGGGCGCGGAGCCGCGCAGGGCGCTGGCACGAGCGGTTGCTCGAAGTGTCCGGCTTCGAGGGTGGGCTCGTGTTCTTCACGCTGGGCGGCGCCGACGCCAACGAGAATGCCGTGCGCATCGCCCGCCAGGCCGCCGGCAGGGGCCGCGGCCTTGTGGTCACGCGCGATCGCTCCTACCACGGCGCGAGCTACATGGACATGGCGCTCTCGGGCGATGCCCGCACGGCGCACCAGGTGGACGCGGATGCCTGGGGCGTGCGGCACGTGCCGCCACCATATTCATATCGTTGCCCCTTCGGAAGCAGTTCACCACATGAATGCGGGGAGAAAGCCGCGGCTGCCGTCGCAGCCCGCATCGACGCAGAAGGCGCGGATCGCGTCGCCGCCGTGCTGATGGAGTCGAATGCCGGCAGCAATGGAATCGTGGCGCCGGACAGTTACTGGCCCCTGCTCCGCGAACTGACACGCGAGCGGGACGTGCTCCTGATCGCGGACGAAGTCATGAGCGCCTTCGGCCGCTGCGGCGAATGGTTTGCCTGGCAGCGTCACGGAGAGGAAGGTAGGCCGGACATCATGACGCTGGCAAAGGGCCTGACTGGTGCGGCCGTGCCACTTGGAGCCGTCGTGATGAGTGCTGCGGTCGCGCGGAGCATCGAGCGCGAGATGTTCTGCGGCGGGCTGACCTATTGCGGCCATCCACTGTCCTGCGCTGCCGGGCTCGCTGCAATCGATGCCTATCACGACGAGAAACTGATCGAACGATCACGCCGGCTGGGCGTGCAGCTGTTCGAAAAGCTCCGGAAACTCCAGTCGCGCCATGCCGTGATTGGCGAGGTGCGTGGTGGCCATGGCCTGTTCGCCGTCATCGAGCTCATCGCCGACCCCGTGACACGCGCGCCGCTTGCGCCCTGGCCGCAGCAATCCGCGGAGCAGCGCGCGATGCTGCTGGCTGCGCTCGACGCGGGCGTTTCATTCGGCTCCCGTGGCAACCTGCTGATCATCGCGCCGCCGCTCGTGATCGATGAGGCCGACCTCAGCGCGGCCATCGCGCTCCTCGATCGCCTGCTCGGCCAGTTCTTTCCCTCCTCCCGGATGGAGCATGAAAAATGAGTTTCCGACTGACCTATGCGTCCATGTTCAACCCGCCCGAGGCGATGCACGAGCGATTCGAGCGAGCCATGGAAAAGCTACGAGGCGAGCTCGGCGGCACGGCGCGCCTGTTCATCGACGGCCGCGACCAGGATGCCGGTGAGCACGAGGAACGCGCGAGCCCCATCGATCAGGAATTGAAACTCGGCCGATTTCCGATGGCACAGTTGACGGATGTCGACGCAGCGCTCGCGGCCGCCGCGAAGGCCTTTCCGGCCTGGCGCGCGACGCCCGTCGCCGAGCGTGCGCGGCTGATGCGCCGCGCTGCCGACATCATGGAGGAGCGCGTCTACGACATCGCCGCCGCGCTCGTGCTGGAGGTCGGCAAGAACCGCCTCGAGGCGCTGGCCGAGGCGCAGGAAACGGTAGACTTTTTCCGCTGCTATGCGGATGACTTCGAGTCCCACAAGGGCTACGAAGTCGAGCTGCCGAATGATCCGCTCGAGGGCTTCGTATCCCGCAACAGGAGCGTGCTGCGTCCTTACGGTGCCTGGGTCGTCATTGCGCCGTTCAATTTCCCGCTTGCGCTTGCCGGCGGGCCGGCGGCGGCGGCGCTCGTGACGGGCAATACCGTCGTGCTGAAGTGCTCATCTGACACACCCTGGGCGGGGCGCTGGCTCGCCGACTGCATCCGCGATGCGGGCTTCCCTTCCGGTGTATTCAACTACGTCTCCGGCTCCGGTCCCGCGGTCGGTGAGGCCCTGGTTGCCGATGCGCGTACCGCGGGAGTCACATTCACCGGTTCGGTCGCCGTCGGTCGCACGATCCTCGGCGTAATGGCGGGCGGAAAGTACCCGCGGCCCTGCATTGCGGAGATGGGCGGCAAGAATCCCTGCATCGTGACGGAGCGGGCGGACCTCAATCGCGCGGCAAGCGGGCTCCTTCGCTCCGCCTATGGACTGGGCGGGCAGAAATGTTCTGCCGTTTCACGCCTCTACGTGCATGAGGCCGTTGCAGACGATCTGCTCGCGCGTATCGAGCGGCAGATCGACGGCATTCGCATCGGCGATCCTTCGAAGCGCGAGACCTGGCTGGGCCCGGTGATCAATGCGCGGGCGCACAAGAACTACGCGCGCCATGTCGGCGAATTGCGGGATGGGGGGGCGAAGTTTCGCCGCGGCGGTCGCGTACTGAGCGGGGGGGACTTGAGCCGTGGTTACTATGTCGAGCCGGTCCTCGCAGAGGCGCCGCCCGAACATCCGCTGTGGCGCCACGAAATGTTCCTGCCGATCCTGATGGCCCAGCGTTATCGCGATCGTGATGCCGCCATGCGCCTCGCGAATGACACGGAGATGGGGTTGACCGCGGGCATCTTTGGCTCAAGGGAGGACGTGCGCTGGTTCCAGGAGAACATAGAAGCCGGCGTCACCTATGCGAATCGCGCACAGGGCGCGACCACCGGCGCCTGGCCCGGTTACCAGCCCTTCGGGGGATGGAAGGGTTCCGGATCGACCGGCAAGGCGATCGCCTCCTTCTATTACCTGCCGCAGTACATGCGCGAGCAATCCCGCACCGTGGTGGAGTGAATGACCGAATTCCTGCCGCTCGCCGAGGCGGTCGCGAAACATGTGCCAGACGGCGCATCCGTGGCGCTCGAGGGTTTCACGCACCTCATCCCCTTTGCCGCGGGCCATGAGCTGATCCGCCAGGGGCGGCGCGACCTCCACCTGATCCGCATGACGCCGGATCTCGTCTACGACCAGCTGATCGGCATGGGTGCGGCAAGGCGCCTGACATTCTCCTGGGGCGGCAATCCGGGTGTCGGATCATTGCATCGCCTGCGCGACGCTGTGGAAAAAGGCTGGCCGCGGCCGCTCGAAGTCGACGAGCACAGTCACGCGGGCATGGCGTCAGCCTATCGCGCAGGTGCGGCGCACCTGCCGTTCGGGCTGCTGCGCGGCTATATCGGCACGGACTTGCCGGCGCACAACGCCAATATCCGCAATGTCCGCTGCCCTTACACGAATGAGGAGCTCGCGACTGTCCCCGCACTCAATCCCGACGTGACGATCCTGCATGCGCAGTGCGCGGACCGGCGCGGCAATGTCGCGATCGAGGGCATCATCGGCGCGCAGCGCGAAGCAGGCCTCGCCGCAGGACTGCTGATCGTCACCGTCGAGGAGATCGTGGACGCGCTGCCGCCCGCGATGAATGGAGTGCTGCTGCCGCATTTCACGGTCGGCGTCGTCTCGCTTTGTCCCGGCGGCGCCTGGCCTTCCTATGCGCAAGGCCGCTATGCGCGCGACAACGATTTCTACCTGCGCTGGGACGACATCGCCCGCGACCGTGACCGCTTCAGCGAATGGATGCGGCGCCACGTTCAGGGCACGGCCGATCATCGCGCTTTCATCGAGAGCCTGCGGCGAGCGGCGGCATGAGCGATTACAGCCGGGATGAAATGATGACGGTCGCCGCAGCCCGCATGCTGTGGGATGGCTGTGTCTGCTTCGTCGGCATCGGCCTGCCGAGCGCCGCCTGCAACCTGGCGCGGCTGACCCATGCGCCCGATCTCGTGCTCATCTACGAATCGGGCACGATCGGCACGCGCCCCACCGTACTGCCACTGTCAATCGGCGACGGCGAACTCGCGGAAACGGCGGCCTGCGTCGTGCCGCTGCCGGACATTTTCAGCGATTATCTACAGGCAGGCCGCGTCGATGTCGGTTTCCTGGGTGCCGCCCAGATCGACCGGCTTGGTAACCTCAACAGCACGGTGATTGGCGCCTATGACCGGCCCCGGACCCGCTTGCCGGGCGCCGGCGGCGCAACTGAAATCGCAGCGCATGCAAAGCAGGTCTTCATCGTCATGAAAGCTTCGCCGCGAAGCTTCGTCACCGCGCTAGACTTCCAGACCAGCGGCGGCCATTTCGAAGGCCGGAGCAAGAGCGGCGCACGGGGTGGTGGGCCCGCCGCGCTGATCACGGATGTCGGCGTCCTGAAACCGCAGCCCGGCGGAGAACTTGTGCTGGCGGCGCTTTATCCCGGCATTCCTGCAGACGAGGCGCGCGCGGCCGTCGGCTGGAAACTCACGGTGGCGCCGCGGCTTGAGACAATTGCGGCACCCACCACCGTGGAACTCGCGGCGCTACGCGCGCTCGAGGCCCGTACCGAGGCCGCGCATCGGCAACCAGTGAGGCTACCCATCCAATGAAGAACCCGCATCTGAAGACCGAACTGCCGGGACCCAAGGCACGCGCGCTCATCGCGCGCGACACGAAGGTTGCCTCGCCCTCGTACCCGCGCGACTACCCGTTCGTGATTTCGCACGGTCGCGGCACCGAAGTCTGGGACGTGGATGGAAACCGCTTCCTCGACTTCGCCGCCGGAATTGCTGTCTGCTCCACCGGGCACGCGCATCCGCGTGTCGTCGAGGCGGTCCGGGAAGCAGCGGGCAAGTTCCTGCACATTTCCAGCGACTATTGGCACGAGGAAATGACGGCGCTTGCCGAACGCCTTTCCGCCATCGTGCCGCTCGGCGAGCCCGGCATGTGCTTCTTCTGCCAGTCCGGCACGGAATCCGTCGAGGGCGCGCTGAAGCTTGCGCGCTATGTCACGGGCCGGCAGCGCATCCTCGCCTTTCTCGGCAGCTTCCACGGCCGCACGATGGGTTCGCTCGCATTGACCTCCAGCAAGTACACGCAGCAGGCAGGATTCGCGCCGGTGATGCCGGGCGTCACGCATGTGCCGTACCCGAACAGCTATCGCCCGCTGTTCGCCGGAAGCGACCAGGGCAAGGCAGTGCTCGACTACATCCGCATGCTGTTCGAGCGCAACCTGCCGCCGGCAGAAGTTGCCGCCATCGTCATCGAGCCATTGCAAGGCGAGGGTGGCTACCTGGTCCCGCCGGACGGTTTCCTCGCGGGGCTGCGGGCGATCTGCGACGAGCACGGGATCCTGTTGGTATTCGACGAGGTGCAGTCAGGCATCGGCCGCACGGGGCGGATGTTCGCCGCGCAGTATTCCGGCGTGACGCCCGACATCATGACGCTGGCGAAAGGGCTCGGCTCGGGCCTGCCGATCGGCGCCGTTGTCGCGAAGCAGAGCATCATGAAGAAATGGAAGAAGGGCGCGCACGGCAACACGTTCGGCGGCAACCCGCTGTGCTGCGCGGCGGCCAATGCGACGATCGACCTCGTGCGCGAGCAATATGTCGCGAACGCGGCGAAGGTCGGCGCGCATTTCATGAAACGGCTCGCCAGCCTCCGGGCGGACTACCCCTGCATCGGCGACCTGCGCGGACTCGGCCTGATGATCGGCGTTGAGATGATCGAGAAGGACGGATCGCCGGCTCGCGCACTGGTCGATCGCCTGCTGCATCGCGCCTATCACAACGGGCTGCTGCTCCTTTCCTGCGGCGTCTCGACGCTCCGCTTCATGCCACCACTATGCGTCAGCGAGGCGGAAGTGGACGAGGCGATGATCTACCTGCGGCAGAGTCTCGACGAGGCGCTGGCTGGACAGGCGGCGTGAAAAGCTTCCGCCTTGTTCTGCTCCTGGGTGTGCTCGCCTGGCCTGCGCATGCCGCAGGCGATCTGTTCAGCGTCGATGACCTGCTCCGCATTGCGGATCTCGGTGAGCCTGTGTTTTCGCCGGATGGTGAAAATCTCGCGTACACCGTCACGACCAATGACCTGAAGCTCGACAGGCCCACCACCGATCTCTGGCGCGTGCGCTGGGACGGCAGCGACGGTCGCGCCCTGACCCGGACCCCGGGCAGCGATGAATGGCGGCCGGAATGGAGTCCGGACGGCAAGTGGATCGCCTTCCTGTCGGATCGCGGGGGTGAAGCTGCGACGACCCAGGTCTGGCTGATGCCGGCGGCAAGCGGCGAAGCGGTGAAGCTGACGGATTTTCCCGGCGGTGTCAGTGACTACGCCTGGTCGCCGGACAGCCGGCGGCTCGCCGTCATTGCGCTCGACCGCAAACGGCCCGAGGGCGAGCCTGAACCGCCACAGCCTCTGCCGATCGTCATTACCCGCTACCAGTTCAAGGAGGACGGCATCGGCCTGCTCACCGAGCGCCGCCAGCATCTCTACCTGTTCGAAATCGACGGCCACAAGTCGACGCCGCTGACATCGGGCCCGCACGATGAATACCTGCCTGCGTGGTCGCCGGACGGCAGGCACATCGCCTACGTCACCAAGCGCGGCGCGGACCCGGACCGGCACAGGAACTGGGACATCTACCTCATCGAGCCGCGCGCGGAGGCCGCCGAGCGCCAGCTGACGACATTCACGGGTACGGACCTCGATCCCTTCTGGGAGGCGCGACCCGAATGGAGCCCCGACAGCCGGCGCATCGCCTATCTGCAATCCGGCGATGACCGGTTGCACGAATATGTGCCGACGCAATTGGCCATCATCGACGTCAAATCGGGCGCCACGACGCTGCCCGCCGCGATCGACCGCCCGTTCACGAACCCGCGCTGGAGCCCCGACGGCCGCTCGGTGCTCGCGCTGATCGAGCAAAGCCTCGTCACCCACCTGTCCCGCATCGACCTTTCCAACGGGAAGATCACGCCGCTGACGACAGGCCCGCGTTTCGACGTCGACTTCGCTGTCGCGCCGAATAGCCGCATCGCGGTGCTGGGCGGCGATGATTACCACCCTTACGAACTCTCGGCCGTCGAGCGGCGCGGATTGCGCACACTCGCCGACCACAACAGCTTCCTCCGCGAGCGGCGGCTTGCGAAAACCGGGGAGATTGAGTTCGACAGCGCCAACGGCACGCATATCTTCGGCCTGCTCGTGAAGCCGGTCGATTACCAGCCCGGCCGCCGCTACCCGACACTCCTCAGGATTCACGGCGGCCCAGTCTACCAGTACAGCCATGAATTCATGGCCGAGTGGCAAGTGTTTGCCGCAAACGGTTATGCGGTCGTCGCGGCGAATCCGCGCGGCAGTTCCGGCCGCGGCCTCGACTTTGCGGCCGCAATCTACGCCGACTGGGGCAACAAGGACACCGCCGACGTGCTGGCCGCCGTCGATCATGCCGTGGCCCTCGGCATCGCCGACCCTGAACGCCTCGGAGTCGGCGGCCGGAGTTATGGCGGCATGATGACCAATTACGTGATCGCGAGCGACACGCGCTTCAAGGCGGCCGTCAGCGGCGCCGGGACTTCGAACATCATCGGCATGTACGGCGCCGACCAGTACACGCGCGAATATGAAGTTGAGCTCGACAAGCCCTGGCACGACCGCGCGGCCTGGGACCGCGTGAGCTTTCCGTTCCTGCATGCCGACAGGATCAGGACGCCGACCTCATTCTACTGCGAGGAACTGGACGTCAACGTGCCCTGCATCGGCAGCGAACAGATGTACCAGGCCCTGCGGTCACTGGATGTGCCGACCGAGCTCGTGATCTATCCGGGTGAATGGCATCCGGTCACCATCCCCAGCTACCTGCGCGACCGGACGCAGAGGCAACTCGACTGGTACGGGCGTTATCTCGACAAGCGGCCGTAGTGCTTCAGCAGGGCGACGAGGTCCGCCATGCGGCAGCGCGATCGCATAGCGGCCTTCCGTGCCCTGCATGTCGCGCGCCGCAACCATTGCGTTGACGATCGCTTCCTCGGTTGCCTCCACCGTGGCCCTGAACAGGACATCGAGGTCATCGTTCGGCATCACCTCGGCGAGCGCAAGCGCTGCGCCGCGCAGCGCCGCCGCATTCGCCGTCGAAAACGCGATGAAGATATCGCCTGAGCCATTGTCCGCCGTCGAACCCATGCGCGCGACGCCCATTGTGGCCCGCCTCGCCATGCGCTTCAGCTGATGCGGTAGCAATGGCGCATCCGTCGCGATGACGATGATGATCGACCCGGATTCGCTGGGCGTTTCGTCCTCTGCGCTCCAGACCCGATGCGCCCGCAGGTGCTGGCCGACGGGGACGCCCGCGATGCGGAGATTGTCGCGCACGCCATTGTTTGCCTGGACCAGGACGCCGACGATGTGCTCGCGGCCATGCAGCCGGACGCTCCGCGAGGCCGTGCCGATGCCGCACTTGAACTCGAAGCAGATCGTGCCGGTGCCGGCGCCGATATTGCCCTCCTCGACCGGCCCTGGCGCCGCTTTTTCCAGCGCCTGGGCCACGTGCTCGGGGCGCACATGGAATCCGTTGATGTCGTTCAGGTAGCCGTCCCAGGTCTCGCCGACTACGGGAGATGACCACCAGTAGCCGGTGGGATCGGGATTGCCCTGCCGCACCCGCCAGGCAATGGCCGCGTCGTGCACGACGCCGACACTGTGCGTGTTCGTCAGGATCACCGGCCCCTCGAGTTCTCCCGATTCCTCGACCCAGGTCGTGCCGGTCAACTCGCCCGCACCATTCAGCGCAAACCAGCCGGCGAAGGCGTGAAGATTCAGGCTTTCGCGGCCGCGCGGAAGCACCGCGGTCACGCCGGTGCGCACCTTCTTGCCGCCATCGAGATCCTCGATGAGCGTCACCTGGCCGACCGTCACGCCGGCGACATCGGTGATCGCATTGAACGGCCCCGGCTCGCCGTCAAACGGCACGCCCAGGTCGCGCGCCCGGGGCGCGGCCGTGCACACGGCAGTTGTAAGCATCAATGCCAGAGCCAGTTGTATTCTCATTTGCGGATGATGATTCGTTGTAGCCGCCAAGTTCAACTATTATTACGCGCCGCCCATGGCGGCCTGACGGGGATCGCAACATGAATAAACGGCGACTTGCCGCCGTCTGCGCACTTCTCGCCGCCATGCTTGCCGGCGCGCTGCCTGCTTTCGCCGAGACGGTTGTCGTGCGGGCGGGCCGGCTCCTCGACGTGGAACAGGGCCGCTACCTGGAGAATCAGGCGATCCGCATCGAGGACGGAAGGATTGCCGCCATTGCTCCCTATTCGACGCGCCCCGCCGGCGTGGCACGCATGATCGACTGGTCGGCCTACACGGTGCTTCCCGGACTCATCGACCTGCACACCCACCTGATCGGTGATATTTCCTCCGCAAACCTCGCTTCACCGCTCCTGCGTTCGGGGGCGGAAGATGTGCTGCTCGGCGTCGCGCATGCGCGCGCGACCCTCGCGGCGGGCTTCACGACGGTGCGCGACGTCGGTGTCTATCGTGCGTTCACCGACGTGGCGCTGCGCGATGCCATCAATGCCGGGATTGTCGAGGGGCCGCGCATGTTCGTTGCGGGCGCCTACGTCACGGTCAGCGCCGGTGGCGGCGAGGTGACGGGACTTGCGCCGGATGTCGCCGTGCCGGCGGACATGCGTCGCGGCGTCGCCAACAATGCCGATGAAGTCCGGCAGCGCGTCCGCGAGATCCTGGGCGGCGGCGCGGATTTCATCAAGGTCATCGCGACCGGCGCGGTATTCACCGCGGGGACCACGCCATCGGCGCCGGAGTTCACCGAGGACGAATTGCGCGCCGCGGTCGAGGAGGCGGCAAATGCCGGCACGTTCGTCATTGCCCACGCGCATGGCGCCGAGGGCATCAAGCGCGCGGTGCGCGCCGGCGTGCGCAGCATCGAGCACGGCTCCTACATGGACGATGAAGGCATCGAACTGATGCGCCGTCACGGCACCTGGCTGGTCGCCGACATCTACAACGGCGACTACACCGAGGATGTCGGCAGCCGCGACGGATGGAGCGAGGAGATCCTGCGCAAGAACCGGGAATCCACCGGTACCCAGCGCGAGGCATTCACCAAGGCCGTGCGCGCCGGAGTGCACATCGGCATTCGGCACCGATGCCGGAATCTATCCGCACGGCCAGAATGCCAGGCAATTCGCCTACATGGTGCGCTACGGGCTTTCCCCCCTGGTCGCCGTGCGATCAGCGACCATCGATGCGGCGCGCTGCCTTGGCAAGGAACGCGACATCGGATCGATCGCGCCCGGCAAGTTCGCGGACATGATCGCGGTGGCGGGCGACCCGCTTGCCGACATCGAATTGCTCCGCAAGATCGAGGGTGTCATCAAGGAAGGTCGATTGGTCACGGGGAGCAATCCATGAATACGCGCCAGCTGGGTTTCTGGATGTGTACGTCGCTCGTGGTCGGCAACATGATCGGCATGGGCATATTCGTGCTGCCCGCCTCGCTCGCGCCGCTCGGCTTCAACGCCTTCATCGGCTGGGCCGCAACCGTTTTCGGCTGCGCACTGCTCGCTATCGTGTTCGTGATGCTGGTGCGCCGCATGCCCGAGGCGGACGGCCCATTCGGCTATATCCGCGCGACTCTCGGTGAGGGCGTCGCATTCGCGGCGCTGTGGTGCTACTGGATCTCCATCTGGATCGCCAATGCCGCGCTCGCAGTCGGCGCCGCCGGTTATCTCACGAGTGTCGTGCCGCCGCTCGCACAGGTTCCGACCGCCTTCACTGCCGCCGGGCTGGTATGGATCTTTGTCCTGGTCAATCTGTTCGGCGCCCGCTCAGGCGGCAGGGTGCAGGTGCTGACCGCGGGACTCAAGCTGGTGCCACTCGCGCTCGTCATCCTGCTCGGCCTGTGGATGCTGGTTGCAGAGCCAGTCGCTTACACGCAAAACATACCGACAGAGCCGATCACCCTGCATGCGACGATGGCGGCGTCCACGATCGCGCTGTTCGCCATGCTGGGGCTCGAATCCGCGACAGTTCCGGCGGGGCGCGTGCGCGACCCGGAGAAAACGATCCCGCGCGCGACATTGGTCGGCACGCTGCTCACGGCCGCGATCTACATCGCCGTCACGGCGGTCGCCACGCTGCTCGTGCCGCAGGCGACACTCGCGGCATCGAATGCGCCCTTCGTCGACGTGCTGGATCGCCTGATGGGTGCCGGCAATGGCCGCTGGCTTGCGCTCTTTGTCGTCATCAGCGGTCTCGGCTGCCTGAATGGCTGGACGCTGGTGGTCGCGGAATTGACGGCGCACGCTCGGCTCGCGCCAACTCCTGCCGCCCGTCTTGGCCGGCCGCAATCGTCACGGCGCGCCGGCGGCTGCCCTGTTGCTGGTCGGCGCGCTCGCGACCGGCGTCGCCCTGTTGAACTACGGCGAGACGCTGGTCAAGGGCTTCACCTTCCTAAGCATCATCACGACCGCGGCGAACCTGCCGGTTTACCTGTGCTGCTCGGTCGGGCTCCTGTGGCTATGGCGCCGCGAACCCGGCAAGCTGCCGCGCTTCGCCTGGCTGTTCGGTCTCGGCGGCACGGCGTTTTCGATTTACGCCTTCATCGGCGTCGGCACCGAGCCATTCCTGTGGGCGCTCGCGCTCGCCGGCGTCGGCATTCCGGTCTACTTCTGGATGCGCTGGCGTCACCCGGTCCCCGCCGCCGCGGGAGCCTCGCCGCTGTCGTGACCGGCGATTCGAATCAGGCCGAGCCCGTCGGCACGCTCGCTGTCGCACTCGGCCACGCCGAGCGCCTGCTCGCGACCGAACCCGCGCTTGCGGCGGAACAGGCATCTGAAATCCTGAAGACCGTGCCCGGACACCCGGCGGCCCAGCTGCTGTTGGGGGCGGCGCGGCGCCGCAATGGCGACCTGCGGGACGCGCTCGATGTGCTGGAACCGCTGGCGCGCTCACAGCCCGGCTCATTCGCGACGCAGTATGAGCTGGGCCTCGCGCTTGGCGCGGTCCGGCGCGGCGACGAAGCGGTCACTGCGCTGCGGCAGAGCGTAGAACTGAAGCCGGACTTCGGTGATGCCTGGCGCGCGCTGGCTGATCATCTCTATGCACTCGGCGACACGGAGGGGGCTGATGCCGCTTACGCACGGCACCTCCGGTTCGCCTGCCGCGATCCGCGCCTGCTCGAGGCGGGCGCGGCACTTGTCGATAATCGCATCGCCCAGGCGGAGGCGCTGTTGCGCGCGCACCTGAAACAGCATCCGACCGATATTGCGGCGATACGCATGCTGGCCGAGGTCGCGGCAAGACTCGGGCGCTTCGGCGATTCCGAGCTCCTGCTGGCGCGATGCCTGGAGCTTGCGCCAAGCTTTACAGCCGCGCGCCACAATTACGCGACGGTCCTGAACCGGCAAGGCAAGGCAGCCCAGGCGCTCGCCGAGATCGAGCGCGTGCTGGAACAGGCACCGGACAATCCCAATCATCGAAACCTGCTGGCGGCGATCCTCGGCCGCATCGGGGAATACGGCCGGGCTATCGAGGTCTACGAAGGCGTGCTCGCCGAGTATCCGAAGCATCCCAATGCCTGGATGAGCTATGGCCACGCGCTCAAGTCAGCGGGCCGGCGCGAGGACTCGATCGCCGCCTATCGCCGCTCGATCGAATTCAGGCCCGATTTCGGCGAATCATGGTGGAGCCTTGCCAACCTCAAGACCTTCCGCTTTGACGAGGCGGATGTGGCCGTCATGCGGGACCAGCTTTCACGCGAGGACCTCGCGCCGGCGGATCGATTTCACTTTCACTTCGCACTGGGGAAGGCGCTCGAGGACCGGGGTTCGTGGCAAGAGTCCTTCACGAACTATGCGGAGGGAAACCGCCTCCGCCAGTCCCAGGTCGGCTATGATGCGGAGGACAATGCGAATCGCATGATCCGCTCCAAGGCATTGTTTTCAAAGTCATTTTTTGAAGAGCGGGGCGGTTTCGGAGCCCCTGCGGCCGACCCTGTTTTTATCGTGGGCCTGCCGCGCTCGGGTTCGACGCTGCTCGAGCAGATCCTGTCCAGTCACTCGGCGGTCGAGGGCACGATGGAGCTGCCCGATGTCATCGCGATCGCGCGCGTGCTGGGTGAGCGGAAGACTCGCTCGCAGGAATCCAGGTATCCGGAGGTGCTTGCGACCCTGGGCGCCGCGGAGTTCCGCGCGCTCGGCGAGCGTTACATCGAGCAGACGCGGATCCAGCGCAGGATCGGTGCGCCGTTCTTCATCGACAAGATGCCGAACAATTTCGCCCACATCGGCCTGATTCAGCTGATGCTGCCGAATGCCAGGATCATCGATGCGCGCCGCCATCCGCTCGGCTGCTGTTTCTCGGCTTTCAAGCAGCATTTCGCGCGCGGGCAGACGTTCACTTACAGCCTCGCCGATCTCGGCCGCTACTACCGCGACTACGTGGAGCTCATGGCCCACTACGACGAGGTCCTGCCGGGCCGCGTTCACCGGATCATCTACGAGCACATGATCGAGGACACGGAAACCGAGGTGCGCCGCCTGCTCGAGTACTGCGGCCTGCCATTCGAGGAGTCGTGCCTGCGCTTTTACGAAAACGAACGGGCGGTGCGGACCGCAAGCTCCGAGCAGGTCCGCCAGCCCATTTACAGGGAAGCGGTCGAACACTGGCGACACTTCGAGCCCTGGCTCGACCCGCTCAAGGAAGCGCTGGGCCCGGTGCTCGATGCCTATCCCGCCGTGCCCGCATTTTGACGGCGCGGGTTCATAGCGTAGACTCTTCCGATCCATCGCTGGGGGTTACAACAATGCAACGCTCGAAGAAACGCAAAGTCACGCTCTCGCGGTCGATTGTTGCCAGGGCGCCACTCGCGTCGGCAGTGTTGTTGGCGCTCTCGCCGGCCCACGCGGAGGAAATCACCGGGCTCGGCGAAGTCATCGTCACCGCCCAGAAGCGCTCTGAAAGCCTCCAGAATGTGCCGCTCAGCATCCAGGCGATCGGCACGAAGCAGCTCGAAGAACTGCACATCGCGAATTTTGCCGACTATGCGAAGTTCCTGCCAAGCCTCTCCTACCAGAACGGCGGCCAGAGTGGCGGCCCGGGTTTTTCAAGAGCCTTCATGCGCGGCGTTGCGAATGGCGCCGTCCCAAACCATTCCGGCTCCCAGCCGAGCGTCGGCACCTACCTGGATGAACAGCCGGTCACCACCATCAATGGCGCGCTCGATGTGCATATTTACGATGTCGCCCGCGTCGAAGTCCTGGCCGGCCCGCAGGGCACGCTCTACGGCGCCAGCTCCCAGTCCGGCACGATCCGCATCATCACCAACAAGCCGGACCCAAGCGGGTTCGAGGCCGGGTACGACCTGGAGGGCAGTGCGGTTGCGAAGGGAGAAACCGGTTACCTCGCCGAAGGCTTCGTGAACCTGCCGATATCCGATTCCGCCGCCGTCCGCCTGGTCGGCTGGGTGCGGCATGACGCGGGCTTTGTCGACAATGTTCCCGGAACGGTTACCTACCCGACCTCCGGCATCACGATCGACAATTCGAGCCGCGCCAAGAAAGATTACAACGACGGCGACACTTACGGCGCGCGCGGCGCGCTAAAAATCGACCTGAACGATACCTGGGCCGTGACGGTCGGCGCGATGGGCCAGAAAGGGACGACCAATGGCACTTACGGCTACCGGACAGGCAGCGACCTGACCATCACCCGCTTCAACCCGGAAGATATCGAGGATCGCTGGTACCAGGCGGCGCTGACCATCGAGGGCAAGCTGGGCAATTTCGATGTGACCTATGCCGGCGCCTATCTCGATCGCAAGGATGAAACCCGGTCCGATTATGTCGATTATTCGTATTACTACGACGCCTGCTGCGGATACGGTGCCTATATCTACGATGAGGCCGGCACCTACATCGACCCGACCCAGTACATCCTGGGCAAGGACAAGTACACGAAGCAGAGCCACGAACTGCGGATTTCGTCGCCCGCCGAAAACCGGCTCCGGTTCATTGCCGGCCTGTTCACGCAGCGCCAGACGCACGACATTCTCCAGGACTACAAGATCAACGGCATCGCGCAGCGTATCGAAGTCACGGGCTGGGAAGACACCTGGTGGCTGACGAACCAGGTCCGGGTGGATCGCGATGACGCGATATTCGGTGAAGTCACTTTTGACCTGACCGACAAGCTGTCGGTGACCGGCGGCATCCGCTATTTCGAGGCGAAAAATTCCCTCGAGGGATTCTTCGGTTTCGGCCTGACCAACGATTTCACCTCGGCAACCGGCGAAAAAAGTTGCCCCACGCCGGGATCCGGCTCGGTCAATGGCGGGCCCTGCACCAACCTGAACAAAGGGACCAGCGATACCGGCAATACGCCAAAGGTCAACTTCACTTATCGCTTTGACGACCGGCGCCTGGTCTACGCGACCTATTCCGAAGGTTACCGCCCCGGCGGCGTCAATCGTGCCGGTACCCTGCCACCCTATAGCCCCGACTTCCTGACCAACTATGAGATCGGCTGGAAGACGAGTTGGGCCGGCAACAGCCTGCGTTTCAACGGCGCAGTATTCCGCCAGGAATGGGACGATTTCCAGTTCTCATTCCTGGGTGAGAATTCGCTGACACGGATTGCGAACGCCGGCCAGGCGCGGGTCGACGGGCTCGAGGGCGACCTGATATGGGCCGCGACCGATCATCTGACGCTGTCCACCGGCTTCGCGGTACTCGATGCAAAACTGACCCAGGCCTATTGCGGCATCCTTGGCTCGGATGGCAAGGACGAAAATCCCTGTTCCGTGACTCCGGAGGCGCCGAAAGGCGCCCGGCTTGCGGTTTCGCCCAAGCTGAAGGCGAACCTTGTGGCCAGGTATGCCTTCGAGCTCGGCGGTTTCGACGCCCACGTTCAGGGTGCGATGTCCTATGTCGGTGACCGCTGGCCCGACATGCGCACGGTGCAACGCGATATCCTCGGCAAGGAACCAGCGTATACGCTTGTCGACTTCGCCGCGGGCCTGGCGCGAGACAGTTACACGGTGGAGTTGTTTGTGAACAATGCCTTCGACAAGCGGGCGCAGATCGACCGCTGGGCGCAGTGCGACGCGACGGTTTGCGGCACGCAGGGTACCTACATCACGCCGACCATGCCGCGGACCATCGGCCTGCGGTTCGGCCAGAAGTTCTGAATCGCGCTTCGACCAGGCCCCGCCCCTTCCGGGGCGGGGCTTTTTATTTGCCGATGCAGAAATCCGCAAAGATCGCGCCCAGCAGCGCGTCGCTCGTGACTTCGCCCGTGATTTCACCCAGCGCCCGTTGCGCCAGGCGCAGCTCCTCGGCAACCAGCTCAAACCCGTCGCGGCCGCCAAGTCTCGCGCCCGCCGTTTCCACGAGTCCCCGGGCACGCGCGAGCGCATCGACATGCCTGCGCCTGGCGGAAAACACGCCCGCCTCGTTCGCGCTGTAGCCGGCCGCCGCCTTCAGCCGCTCGCGCAATTCCGGCAAGCCCGCGCCGGTCAGCGCTGAAATCGCGATACCCACGCATCGGGCCGGCGGCGTGGCGATGTCGATCTTGTTCCACAGGACCAGCACGGGCGGGTCCTGCGCCAGAGTTTCCAGTTCGCCAGGCGCGGCACCGATGCCTGAATCGACCAGGTAGAGCACGACGTCGGCGCGGCGCATCTCGGCCCGCGCACGCCGGATTCCTTCCTCCTCGATGAGATCCGGGTTGTCCCGCAGTCCTGCCGTGTCGATCACATGGATCGGCAGGCCATCAACATGAATGTGCTCGCGGAGTAAATCGCGGGTCGTCCCCGGGATGTCCGTCACGATGGCCGCATCTTCGCCGGCCAGCGCGTTGAGCAGGCTCGATTTGCCGGCATTCGGGCGTCCCGCGATGACGACCCTGAGCCCTTCGGACAACGCGCGGCCCTGGCTTGCGGCGCGGCTGATGCGCTCAAATTGAGCCCGGATTTCCGCCAGCCGCCCGCGAACCGCGGGGCTGTCGAGGAAATCCACGTCCTCGTCGGGAAAATCGATGGCGGCTTCGACGAAGACCCGCAATTCCATGACCTGTTTTGCGAGCGCCGCTACCTCGCGCGAAAAATCCCCCGCCAGCGAGGACAGCGCGGCGCGCGCCGCCTGCGCCGAGCCTGCGCCGATGAGGTCTGCGATCGCCTCGGCCTGCGCCAGGTCCAGCTTGTCGTTCAGGAAGGCGCGTTCGCTGAACTCGCCGGGTCGCGCCTGCCTCGCCCCAAGCTCGATAGCGCGCGCGATGACCAGGTCCATCACGACCGGCCCGCCGTGGCCCTGCAGCTCGAGAACATCTTCGCCCGTGAACGAACGCGGCGCCGGAAAGAAGAGCGCAATGCCTTGATCGATTGTTCGCCCACCCGCATCCGAGAACACGGCGGTGTCCGCCTGTCGCGGTGGCGGCTCGCGGCCCAACATGGCTTTTGCGATCGCGCGCGTCGCGGGACCGGAGACGCGGACGATGCCGATGCCACCCCGCCCCGGTGGCGTTGCCGCCGCAACGATTGTGTCGTTGTCGCCCCCCATCTGGCGCGAGTATACGAAGGCCGGCGCTTACTCGTGGCGCAAGGCCTCGATCGGGTCGAGCCTGGCGGCGCCCCGGGCCGGCCAGAGGCCGAACAGCAAGCCGACCCCGGCACTGAATCCGAACGCAAGCGCGAGCGCCTCCCAGGTCACGTAGGTTTGCCAGCCTGCGAGTCTTGCCAGCAGACTGGCAATGCCCGAACCGAGCAGCATGCCGGCGAGCCCGCCCAGCAGGCAGAGCGTCACCGCTTCCACGAGGAACTGCCTGAGGATATTGCCGCGCGTGGCGCCCAGGGCCTTGCGTATGCCGATCTCGCGGGTGCGCTCGGTCACCGTCACCAGCATGATATTCATGATGCCGATGCCGCCCACGACGAGACTGACACCCGCGATTCCAGCGAGCAGGAATCCCAGTATCTCGGTCGTCTGCTGCTGTGTCGCCAGGAATTGCCGGCGATCCAGCAACGCGAAATCGTTGTCGCGGCCCGGCAGCAGGCCGTGTTCGCGCCGCAGCACGCGCTCGATATCGACCATCGCCTGCACGAGCTCACTGCCCGGCGCCACCTGCACGGAAATATTGTTGATCCGCTCTTCGCCTGTGACGCGATATTGCGAGGTCTCGAGCGGAATGTAGACGGACATGTCCGGATTCGAGAATCCGATCGCGCCCTTGGCGCGGAAGACTCCCACCACCTCGAACGGGATATTTTTCACGATGATTGTGGCGCCCAGCAGCGCGCCTGGCGGCATGTTCATCTGCACTGGGATTTCCGCGCCCACCACGGCGACCCGCCGGCGCGCCTGGTCATCGGCAGCGGTGAACATGCGCCCGTACTCGATCTGGAAGCCATTGACGTACGGGTAATTCGTCCGCGTGCCGACGACCTGGACATTCAGGTTGCGCGAACCGTAGCGCACCTGCTGGCGCCCGCTCTGCTCCGGGACCACGGCCGAGACATGGCGCGCATCGCGCGCAAGGGCTTCCGCATCCTTGGCTGTCAGCGTCTGCTGGTCGCGGGCGACGCCCTGCAGCCAGCGCATGCCCGTCGTGACCGTCAATACGTCGGCGCCGAGCGCCGCCAGCTGCTCGTCCACCGCGCGCTGAGCGCCGCGTCCGAGCGCAAGCATCGCGATGACCGCGGCGACCCCGATGATCACGCCCAACATCGTCAGCGCTGCCCGGAACAGATTGTTGCGCATCGAGCCCAATGCCACACGGACGGTTTCCCAGATCGGCATTTCAGCGGCCTTGGGCCGGCGGTGTCGCCTGCTGCTGGGAAGCCGCGCCCTGCTGGGTGATGCCGGGAATTCCCCCGCGCCGGGATGCCACATTCTGGATCTGCTGTTGGGTCTCGACAAGGCTCGCGCTCGGCAACAGCAGCACGCGCACGCCCTCGTCGATGCCGCCGGCAATCTCGACCCGATCCAGGTCCGTTACCCCGGTCTGCACCGCTGTCGGTACGCGCCTGCCGTCCTGCACCGCAACCACCCAGAGTTTTCCGCCCACCAGCATCGCCGCATTGCCGTCATCGCCGGCCGGCGCCGGCCGGCGCTTTCCTTCACGGTCCGCCTGCGCGCCCGCCTCCTTTGCCGCGGAGCCGGCCGCTCCAAGTTCGGCGCGTAATTCATCTGCGCCGATGCCAAGGATGGCCGCCGTGGTTTCGATATCCCGTGCGGTGCGCAGCGCCATGATGGGCAGCGTCAGCACATTGTCGCGATCCAGAACATCGAATACCACGTCGACATTCATGCCAGGCCTCAGCAGGCCGCCCTCGTTCGGCACCGAGATGAGTACGGCAAACATCGTGACATTCTGGTCAATCACGGCCTGTGGCTCGATCTTCTCTATCGCCCCGGTGAAACTCCGGCCCGGATATGCGGCGACCGTGACGCGGGCCGGCGTTCCCGGCGCCAGCTTGCCGATGTCGGTCTCGTCGACCCGCGCGCGGGCGCGCACATTCCCGAGATCCGCCATGGTCAGCAACAGTGTGCCGCCGCCGACATCCTGGGTCGGCGAGGAAATCACCTGCCCGGGCTCGACCAGCCTGGTCAGGATCGTGCCGCCTGTCGGCGCGCGCACCTCCGTGTCCTCCAGCGCGATGCGCGCATTCTCGAGCGCAACCCGCGCCCCGATGACTTGCGCGCGGGTGTTGGCCACCTCCAGTTGCAGCGCGTCGTAATCCGCGCGGTTGATCCACTCGTCGCTGAGCAGCTTGTCGCCGCGCGCAAGCTGCGCCACCGCGGTCGAAAGACGCGCCTGAGCGGCATTGAGTTCGGCCTGGGCCTGCGCGACATGATTGCGCGGCGTGCGAGGATCGATGCTGACCAGCGGGGCACCTGCCGCCACCGTGTCGCCGATGTCCGCGCCCAGCTTCAGTATCTCGCCCGAGGCTTTGGACTTCACCTCGACGCGGCTTACGGGCTCGATGACGCCCGCCGCCTCGACGCTGACGGAGATCCGGCCGCGTTCGACAGCGGCCGTTTCGTAGTCCGGTGCTGCGGGGGCCCCGCCGCCGCAGGCAATGAGCAGGCAAGCAAAAAAGGATGGCAGAAAGGCCCTACGCGGCGACATTTGCACCCCCGGAATTCAGTGTATCGCCGACAATCTGCCCGTCCCGCATCTGGATGACCCGCCGCGTGCGGGAAGCGACCCCCGGCTCATGCGTGACGAGAATGATCGTATGACCGGCCGCGTGCAGCTGATCGAACAGCGCCAGGATCTCCGCACCGGTCGCGCTGTCGAGATTGCCTGTCGGCTCGTCGGCGAGCAGCAGCGCGGGTGCCGTGATGAGGGCGCGCGCGATCGCCACACGCTGGCGCTGCCCGCCTGACAGTTCGCCCGGCCGATGCGTGGCCCGGTCCGCAAGACCCACCTGTTCCAGCGCGCGCAGCGCGCGCTCGTGCCGCTCGGCCGGGCGGACTCCTGCATAGACCAGTGGCAGCTCCACATTCGCGAGCGCCGAGCTTCGCGGCAGCAGCGCAAAGGACTGAAACACGAAACCGATTTCGCGGTTGCGCACATGGGCCAGCTCGTCTTCGCCGAGCTCCGACACCAGCCTGCCATTCAGCCAATAACGCCCGCCGTCCGCACTATCGAGGCATCCGATGAGGTTCATTAGTGTCGACTTTCCGGAGCCGGACGGCCCCATGATCGCGACATACTCGCTGCTGCATATCGAGAGGCTAACGCCCCGCAACGCATGGATGAAGCCCCGGCCCATGCGGTATTTGCGCTCCAGGCCCTCGACCCGGACCATATTGTTCGCGGCCTGCATGAGATTCGACCCGCCTCCGGCCGCCGTTCGGCGCTCTCGGTTCGGACTTTGACCACGCAGGCGGGACGTCGTTTCCGGGACCCGCCCGATCAGTGCCATGCGCCCCGGTTCAGCGCGGTGCGCTTGTAACCTCGACAGGGCCCTCAACGTGCACCGTGCGCGTCGGAAACGCGAACCCGATCCCCTCTCTCGCGAACTCGCGCACCAGCTGCAGGTTGATCGCCTGCTGGATGTCCATGTACTTCCTGTACTCCGGATCGACCACCCAGTACACAACCTCGAAGTTGTACGCGGACTCGCCCAGTTCCTTGAAGTGCGCGCGATCAAGGCGCGCCGCATCCTGCGCGCCGATGATTTCAGCGACGATCCCCGGGATCCGGACCAGTTTGTCCGGCGGCGTGTCGTAGAGAACGCCAAAACTGAACAGGACTCGCCGCTCATGCATCCGCTTGTAATTGCGGATCCTGGATTTCAGCAGGTCGCCGTTTGCAATGACGATTTGTTCGCCGCTCAGGCTTCGGATGCGCGTGGTCTTGAGGCCGACATGCTCGACCTTGCCCTGGACGTCCTCCACGACGATGGAATCGCCGATTACGAATGGCTTGTCGATGACGATCGACAGGGAGGCGAAGAGATCGCCGAGGATATTCTGCGCGGCCAGCGCCACCGCGATGCCACCGACGCCGAGGCCCGCGATCAGCGCCGTGACGTTGACCCCGACGTTGTCGAGGGCCAGCAACAGTACCGTGGCCCACACGACCGTCCTGCCGATGAATCTAAGGACCGAAAGCCCGGTGGCAGCCGGAGCGTCCAGCACCGGGGCGCGTTGCTGCGACTTGGAGATCCAGAATTCCAGCAGCCGGGAAAGCCACAGCCCCGCCTGTACCAGCAACGCAATCGTTGCCGCGATGGCCATGAGCGTGACCAGCGGCTCCGGCAGCTCGAGGTATTTGGCGCCGAGATAGGTCGCCGGAACAAGCAACAGCCACAGGCGCGTGCTCCGGAGGGCGTCCACCACCGAATCGTCAAGCATTCCGGCGGTGCGCCCGGCCACGACCGACAAGCGGTGCACCACCAGCCACCTGACGAGCGCCGCGATGACCAGCAGCCCGGCGGCAACGCCGGCCGCATAGAGCCAGTCAAGCAATGAATTGCCAAGCAGGATCTGCTCCATACCGTCGCATCTCCACTCGCCGGTTGTGCAGGAAAAGTCTACGCCCACCGGTTTCAGCGTGCAGCCTTGCGGCCCGGGCCGCGCCCATCATCGATCTCAGCCGCTGCGGCGTTTCTTGTCTTCAGCCTCGACGACGCGATTGATCTTCCACTGTTGCCCAATGGAGAGAAGCGTGTTCGTGAGCCAGTACAATACGAGGCCGGCGGGAAACCACATGAACATACCGGTCATCACCACCGGCATGAACGCGAAGATCTTTGCCTGCATCGGATCCGGCGGGGCCGGATTCAGCTTGAACTGCCCGAACATCGCGGCGCCCATCAGGATCGGCAGGATGAAATAAGGGTCGCGCGCCGAGAGGTCCTGGATCCAGCCCATGAACGGCGCCTGCCTCATTTCTACGCTTTCGAGCAGCACCCAGTAAAACGCCAGGAAAAACGGAATCTGGACCAGCACCGGCAGGCAACCCGCCACCGGGTTTATTTTCTCGCGCTTGTAAAGCTCCATCATCGCGCGCGCCTGACCCTCGCGATCGTCCTTGTAGCGCTCCTGGACCGCCTTGAGCCGTGGCGCGACCGTCCGCATCTTTGCCATCGAGCGCCCGCTCGTTTCAGACAGCTTGTAGAACACGAGCTTGATCAGGAATGTGACCAGGATGATGGTCCACCCCCAGTTGCCGACCACGCCGTGGACCTTCGACAGGATCCAGAACAGCGGCTGCGCAAGAATCGTCAGCTTGCCGTAGTCCGCCGAGCGCCGCAGCTCAGGTCCGGTCGCCTGCAGCTGCTCCTGCAGCTTGGGACCGACGAAGAGTTTCTCGGTGACCTCGAGGTTTCCGCCGGCGGGCACCAGCTGTGCCGGGCCCACCACGCGCAACAGGAAGTCGCGGTCCTTGACGCGCAATTCATACTGGTAGGCCTGACCCGCCGGGGGCACGATCGCCGCCACGAAATGGTGCTGCAGCGCAGCGACCCAGCCATCCGTGATTGTGCGCGACATCGTCTGGTCTTCTTCGTCTTCGATGTCGAGTTTCTTGTAGGTCTCGCCGTCATAGATTGCGGGGCCGCGGAATGCATAGGTCTCGACATTCCACATCGAGCGCTTGACCGCCTCCCAGTGGCGCAGTAACTGCGCATAGGACGCGAGCTTGATGGGCGCTGCGCCCGCGTTCGTGACGCGGTACTCGATGTCCACGGCATAGCTGCCGCGATGAAACACGAGGGTCTTCGTCGCCGAGAGCCCGGCACCATCGGACCAGGCCAGCGCCACACGAAGCTCGTCTCGGCCATCCGCCAGGCGATACTCGGAGCGTTCCGACGTGAACTCAGCCTTGTGGTTGGGCTCGGCGCGGCCCGGCTCGCCGCTCGTCAGGCCCGACTGGAACAAGTACTGCGACTCCTTCGAATCCGTGTTGAAGAGCCGCACTGGCGCATTGGGATCGTCCTTCTCGCGTGGGTACTTGAGCAGGTCGGCGCGCAGGAATTCACCGCCCTCGAGGCTAAGGTCCAAGTCCAACACGTCGGTGACAACACGGATCTTGTTTGAGCCGGCCGCAGGCGTCCCGGCCTGGACCGTCTCCACTGCGGCCGGTGCCTGGGCCTCGCCGGTTACGCTCGGCAATTCGTCGGCAAGCGCGCCTTCCGCCTTGGCCGCGGCCGGCGTCGCGGCGGAATCGGTGGCTGATTCCATCGTCTGCGCCGTGGCCGCCGCCTGCGGCGCGGCAGCGTCCTTCATCCAGGCTTCGACATTGAGCCACAGGACCAGGAGCAACCCAACCCAAAGGAAAACGCGCTGCTGTTCCATCAGCTGCGGCCTTCAGGCACCGGATCGTGACCGTGCCCGCCCCAGGGGTGACAACGGCAGACCCTTCTGACGGACAACCACCCGCCCCGCAGTACGCCATGCTTTTCGATGGCTTCCAGGGCATAGGCGGAACAGCTCGGGTGATAGCGGCAGTTGATGCCAAGCATCGGGCTCAGCAGCCGGCGGTAAAGATGAATCGGCAGCTGCAACAGTATTTTCATCAGGCCCGGATTTCCCGCCAGAGACGTTCAAGGCTCGCAAAGATCTGCCCGTTGCTTGCGCTTCGCGCTGCAGTTCTTGCGATCACGAATATGTCCACGGCTGGCAACTCCTGCCGTCGCAAACGAAACGACTCGCGGATCAGCCGCCGCACGCGATTGCGCGTGACGGCCGCGCCGACCGCGCGCACGCCGACTGCCATGCCAATGCGCGCGCTATTGCGACCATTCTCGATCCATTGGACCGAGAACAGGGCGTCGGATCGCCGGCGCGGACTCTTGCGCGCGCGCTCGAATTCGGCGGCGGTGGAGAGTTTCTGGCCGGCCCGCAGAACCGCCCGTCCTGACGTAAATCCACCCGTCAGCGGAGTTCGGTGACGGCCAGGCGCTTGCGGCCCTTCGCGCGACGACGCTTCAGGACCTGCCGGCCCTTCTTGGTCGCCATACGGGCGCGGAAGCCATGCGTGCGCCTGCGCTTGATCTTGCTCGGCTGGTAGGTGCGCTTCATGGCGGCGGCCCCAAACCTTTGAAAAGTAAAGGCCTGCAGATGCAGGCAAAGGGCGGCAAGGTTACGGAGCGCGGCCCTCGCTGTCAACCGATCCGGCCTGTGGATAACTCTGGCGCGGCCCCCTGCCCGGCTATAGACTCAACAGCCTTCCGTCCCCCGATCTGCATGCAAGAGGAGTTGCTCGTGCAGGGCCCGCTTTGGCACCACTGTCTTCGTCAACTGGAAAACGAGGTGCCGGAGCAGCAGTTCAACACCTGGGTGCGCCCGCTGCAGGCCATCGAAAATGAAGACTCGCTCGTGCTGCTGGCGCCGAACCGCTTTGTCGTGTCCTGGATCGAGCAGAACCTCTTCGGGCGCATCGAACAGCTGGTTGCCGCCGCAAACAACGGAGCCGGAACCCGCGTCGTACTGCAGGTCGGCTCGCGCAGGGAGACGGAGCCGGCGGCGGTAACACCCGTTGCCGGTCCCAGCAAGCGCGAAACGCAAATCGTCGGCGGCCGATTCAACCCGGACTTCACCTTTGCCACATTCGTCGAAGGCAAGAGCAACCAGCTCGCCCGCGCGGCCGCCGTGCAGGTCGGTGAAAACCCCGGCAAGGCTTATAACCCGCTGTTTATCTACGGTGGCGTCGGCCTCGGCAAGACCCACCTGATGCATGCGGCCGGCCAGCTGATGCGCCAGCGCAATTCCTCCGCGCGTATTGCCTATGTGCACAGCGAGCGTTTCGTCAGCGACATGGTCCGTGCGCTCCAGCACAACAGCATGGCGGAATTCAAGCAGGCCTATCGCACGCTGGATGGCCTCCTGATCGACGACATTCAGTTCTTCGCTGGTAAGGACCGCTCCCAGGAGGAATTCTTCCACACCTTCAATGCGCTCCTCGAGGGGCAACAACAGATCATCCTGACCTGCGACCGCTACCCGAAGGAGGTCGCGGGCCTCGAGGAGCGGCTGAAATCCCGCTTTGGCTGGGGTCTCACGGTTGCCATCGAGCCGCCGGAGCTCGAGACCTGTGTCGCCATCCTGATCGGAAAAGCCCGGGCCAGCGGCGACGCCCTGCCGGAAGAGGTTGCATTCTTCATCGCCAAGCGCATTCGTTCCAACGTCCGGGAGCTGGAGGGTGCGCTGCGCCGCGTGCTGGCGACTGCACGTTTCACGGGTCGGCCTATTACCCTGGAATTTGCGCGCGAGGCGCTCAAAGACCTGCTCGCATTGCAGGACCGACTTGTCACAATCGACAACATCCAGAAGACCGTTGCCGAGTACTACAAGATCCGGATGGCCGATATGCTGTCCAAGCGCCGCAGCCGCTCGATCGCGCGGCCGCGCCAGGTGGCGATGGCGCTGGCCCGCGAACTGACAAATCACAGCCTCCCGGAGATCGGCGATGCCTTTGGCGGCCGTGATCACACGACCGTTCTGCACGCCTGTGATCGCGTGAAAGACCTGCGCGACAGCGATCGTCGCGTCGGCGAGGATTACCTGAACCTGTTGAGAATCCTGACCGGTTGATGTGGATAATGTGTGGAGATGTCCTGGAGGATATTTGCTCCACAGGCGCTCCACAGGGGAGCCAGAGGAAAACAGCAGGAAACAAGCATGTTTATACTTCGCCCAAGCCGTTACGGCGCGGTAATTTATGCGGCTTTTCCACCGAAATTACGCAGCTCTATTGCTACTACAGTCATAAGAATCATTAATTAAATTCAGGTGCACAGATGAAATTCAGTGCTGAACGCGAACACCTGCTTGCCGCACTTCAGTCCGTAATAGGCGTCGTAGAACGGCGCCAGACCATGCCGATCCTGGCGAACCTGCTCTTGTCTGCCAAGCAGGGAAAGCTCTCCATTACAGCAACGGACCTTGAGGTGGAACTGGTCGCTCAGGCCGAGATCAAGTCCGGAACAGATGGTCAGATGACCATCCCTGGTCGCAAGCTCCTGGATATCTGTCGCTCGTTGCCCGACGGCGTAACGCTGACGATTGCCCAGGATGGCGACAAGGCGACGGTTCGCGGTGGTCGTAGCCGGTTCGTGCTCGCCACATTGCCGGCAGCGGAATTCCCGATCATCGATGAACTTGCAAAACAACAGGCGCTGGAGCTAGCCCAGGCCGATTTGAAGCGGCTGCTCGACAAGACGCATTTTTCGATGGCGCAACAGGATGTTCGCTACTATTTGAATGGCATGTTGCTTGAAACGGACGGGAAAATGCTGCGAACGGTCGCGACTGACGGCCATCGTCTGGCATTGTGCGAAATGGATCTACCCTCCAAGGTCCATGGACAGCAGGTGATTATTCCGCGCAAGGGCGTCCTGGAATTACAGCGATTACTGGGCACGGAAGGAAACGTTTCAATCACGATTGGGACAAATCACGTTCTGGCCCAGATCGGCGACGTTCGCTTCACTTCGAAGCTAATTGACGGCAGGTTCCCGGAATATAATCGGGTCATTCCGGCCGCATCTCCAAAGGCTGTCGTTGCCGATCGGGAAATGCTGCGCGCGGCTTTGCAGCGAACATCAATCCTGGCGAACGAGAAATACCGTGGAATCCGGCTGGCCCTGAAGAAGAATTCCCTGACTTTACAGGCTCACAACCCGGAGCAGGAAGAGGCCGAGGAACAGGTCGAGGTGAATTACAAAGGCGACGAGCTCGAGGTCGGCTTCAACGTGACCTACTTGCTGGAGGCGCTCGCGGCTGTTGATGGCGCTGAGGTGGAGATCGGGGTGACGGATGGAAACTCGAGCTGCCTGGTGCGCGCGCCAGGGGTTAGCAGTGCCCGTTACGTCGTCATGCCGATGAGACTGTAAGGGGCGCAATGCCCCTTAGCTGGTTTCGCGCGGAACAATTCCGTTGTCTGGCGTCGGTTGAGCTGGAGCTCGATCCGGTTGCCAACGTCTTTATTGGTCCAAACGCGTCAGGCAAAACAAGTCTGCTGGAATCGGCGTTTTTTCTTGGCCGCGGCCGCTCATTTCGCAGCCGACAGCGCAATACTCTCATTCGGCATGGCGAAGATGCATTCGTGCTGGCCGGTCGCAGCACCGGCGGCGTAAGCCCGGTCATGCTTGGTGTTCGCGCCAGGCGAAATGGCACTAACTGGCAGCTTGGCGGCGCGCCAGCCGATGGTGTGGCGGCCCTTGCCGAGCAATTCCCGGCCCAGGTCATCGACCCGGAAATCCACAAGCTGCTCGAGGAAGGCCCCGGCCGCCGCCGCCGCTTTCTTGACTGGGGAGTGTTCCACGTGGAACCAGCCTTCCTGAGTACTTGGCGCCGCTACCACCTGGCGCTCAGACAGCGAAATGCGACATTCAAGCGGGATGGCAACGACAGCGAACTGGCGGCCTGGGAACAGGAACTTGCGGTCAGCGGCGAGGAACTGGTGCGTCAGCGAGAAGCCTACCTGGCGCGGCTGAAGGACCCCCTGCAGAGAATTGGCAAGGCGCTGTTGGGGAGCTCTATCGCCCTGATACACAACCGCGGCTGGGACGAGAAAAGGCCGTTGCTGGAAGCGCTGGAGGCCGACAGGGGGCGGGATCGCCGTTACCGCGCCACGCAGGCCGGGCCGCATCGCGGCGATGCCGCCGTCGAGGTGGGTGGACGCGCGGCCAAAGATCGAGTGTCGCGGGGCCAGCAAAAGCTGGTTGCCGCGGGGCTGATGCTGGCGCAGCTCCAGATCCAGGAGGAGGATCGTCCCGGGCGATCAGCGCTCTTGCTGGATGATCCTGCCGCTGAACTCGACGCAGAAAATCTCGGCCTGTTGATGGCGGTGGTACGCACCGTGCCGACCCAGTTATGGGTCACTTCGCTAAAGGGCGATATACCGGGACTACCGAGTAATAGCCGGGTGTTCCACGTGGAACACGGAGCGATCCGCCCGGAGTGAGTGGGGCGTAGTTCCACGTGGAACATCCCCGGCATTTATCCACAGGCGCGGATCCCCGACGACACCAGCCCACAAATGGCGGCGGGTCCCGCTCTAAGAACGGCAGACAACCGCCTAAATACTGCGCGGAGCACGACACTGTAGGGCGTTTTGCGCTGCAAAAACAAACCCAGCCCATGCACTTGAAAGGCCGGTGTTTTCCACAGATTCATCCACAAGCGATCGGCCGCTTTTCGCGGTGCCACAGAATAAAGCCAAGCAACTGAAAAACAAAGTAAAAACCAAGATTCTCATGTAGAATTTGACGATTATGCGACCAGGCCCCCAGGTGTCCGCTGAGGACAACTACGACTCCACGAAAATCAAGGTGTTGAAGGGCCTCGAGGCCGTCCGTAAACGGCCCGGCATGTACATCGGCGATACCGATGATGGGACCGGCCTGCACCACATGGTTTTCGAAGTGGTAGACAACTCCATCGACGAGGCGCTTGCTGGCTACTGCGATCGCATCGTGGTCACGATCCACGCGGACGAATCGGTCACTGTGCAGGACAACGGGCGTGGCATCCCGACCGACATCCACAGCGAAGAAGGACGATCCGCAGCCGAAGTCATCATGACCGTGCTGCACGCGGGCGGAAAATTCGACGATAACTCGTACAAAGTCGCCGGCGGACTCCACGGCGTCGGCGTTTCCGTGGTCAACGCGTTGTCCGGCGCGCTGACACTCTCAATCGCGCGCGATGGCAAGCTGCACCGCCAGCAATATCGCATGGGCGAGCCGCTCGGCCCGCTGAGCGCCGTCGGTTCGACGGTCGAGCGCGGGACGACGATCCGCTTCAAGCCCAGCAACACGATCTTTACAAACACGACATTCTCGTATGACTGGCTGGCGAAGCGCCTGCGCGAACTTTCGTTCCTGAATTCCGGCGTGCGCATCGAGCTCATTGATGAACGCGAGGACAAGCGCGACGTCTTTGAGCACCAGGGTGGTGTCAGCGCGTTCGTGCAGTACCTGAATCGCAGTCGCACGGCCATCCACCCGAATATCTTTTACTTCCAGGGCCAGGAAGGCCCGATTTCGGTCGAGGTGGCGGCGCAGTGGAACGATTCCTACCAGGAATCGATGTACTGCTACACGAACAACATTCCACAGAAGGACGGCGGCACACACCTGGCCGGATTTCGCGCGGCGCTGACGCGGAAAATCAACGATTTCATCGAAAAAGAAGGCCTCGCGAAGCGGGAAAATGTCTCGCTGACCGGCGAGGACGCGCGCGAGGGCATGACGGCGATCCTGTCCATCAAGATGCCCGACCCGAAGTTCTCGTCGCAGACCAAGGACAAGCTCGTGTCATCCGAGGTCAAGGGTGCGGTCGAATCCGTCGTGGCGGAAAAGCTGGGCGAATTCCTGCTGGAGCGGCCGGCAGACGCCAAGGCGATCTGCATGAAGATCATCGACGCGGCGCGCGCGCGGGAAGCTGCGCGCAAGGCGCGGGAGATGACGCGGCGCAAGGGCGCGCTTGACGCTTCCGGCCTGCCTGGCAAGCTCGCCGATTGCCAGGAAAAGGACCCCGGAAAGTCCGAGATATTCCTGGTCGAGGGCGAATCCGCGGGCGGCTCGGCGAAACAGGGCCGCGACCGGCGTACGCAGGCCGTGCTGCCGCTCAAGGGCAAGATCCTGAATGTCGAAAAGGCCCGCTTTGACAAGATGCTGTCGTCGCAGGAGGTCGTCACGCTGATCAGCGCGCTCGGCACCGGCATCGGCCACGATGACTTCGACGCCGATAAGCTGCGCTATCACCGCGTAATCATCATGACGGACGCGGATGTGGATGGCTCGCATATCCGCACGCTGCTGCTGACATTCTTCTACCGCCAGATGCCAGAGTTGATCGCGCGTGGCCACGTGTATATCGCACAGCCGCCGCTGTTCAAGATCAAGCGCGGCAAGCAAGAGCTTTACGTCAAGGACGAGGCCGAACTCGACCAGCTGCTCCTGACGAGCGCACTGGACGGAGCGGCTCTGTACGTGAATCCTGAAGCACCGCCGTTATCAGGCTCGGGGCTCGAAATGCTGGCACGGCAGTACATGGAGGTTCGCGCAATCGTGAGTCGCTGGTCGCGGCGCTATGACCGGCGCCTGCTGGAGCAGCTGGTTTCAATGCGACCGGTAGGTGAACAGCAGTTCGCGGATGCAGCCTGGCTCGAGGGCTGGGCGAAAGAGCTCGAAGCGCGCCTGAATGCCGACGGCAGTCTCGTTCACAGTTACCGACTGACTGTGCGCAGGAGCGAAGAGGGCGCGCCGCTGCGCGTCGATGTCCGGCGCACCGAGCACGGAGTCACCGCGGAAAAACACCTGCAGCGGGAATTCTTCGAGTCGGCCGAATATGCGCGCATCGCGGAACTCGGCACGACACTCAGTGACTTCATCAGCGCCGGCGCGTATGTCATGCGCGGCGATGAACGCGAGGACGTGTCGGCATTTCCGGAGGCCATGGGCTGGCTGCTGGAACAGGCGCGCAAGGGCCAGACGATCCAGCGCTACAAGGGCCTGGGAGAAATGAACCCGGCACAGCTCTGGGAGACGACGATCAACCCCGAAGTGCGGCGGCTCCTGCAGGTGCGCGTCGAAGACGCGGTGGCGGCGGACGATATTTTCACGACGCTGATGGGAGATGCAGTCGAGCCGAGGCGTGAATTCATCGAGAAGAACGCCCTGTACGTCGTCAATCTGGACGTTTGATCCGGCTTTCAGGGCACTAAGGAGTTTTCGGATGCTTATAGGCATCCCCAATGCGGTGACCTGTCACGGCTAACGCGCCGCCGTACTGATCTCCCGCATCGTCGATTCGATCCATGCCTGCACTTCGGCGTTCAGCGCGCGCGGGTCGCGTCCCGCCGTTTCGATTGGCGGTCCGATCACGACACGAATCAACCCGGGCTTTTTCAGAAGTCCGCGGCGCGGCCAGAAATCCCCCGCGTTGTGCGCGACCGGAATCAGCTTCGCGCCGGTCTGCGAGGCAAGCAAGGCGCCGGACATGCCGTACTTGCGGGTCTCGCCCGGGCCGACCCGTGTGCCTTCCGGAAAGATCATCACCCAGATTCCGGCGGCGAGGCGGGCGCGGCCCTGGTCGAGAATCTGGTTCACGGCGCGGTGGCCGGAGCCGCGATCGATGGCGATGCCGGGCATCATCCACGTCGCCCAGCCGACCAGGGGAATCCACAGGATCTCGCGTTTGTAGACCCAGGCCGCCGGTGGAAACATTACCATCTGCGCCATCGTTTCCCAGGCGGTCGTGTGCTTCCACATGGAAATATGCGCGCCTTCGCGCGGAATATTTTCGCGCCCCTCGACGACCCAGGTGAGCCCGCACAGGAATCTTGCGAGCCACATGCTGGTCTGCGCCCAACCGCGCGCGAAGGGATAGAGCAGGGGCAAAGGCAACCAGCCGACGAGCGTGATCAGCGCGCCCCAGGCGAAGGATTCGGCGAACAGAATCGTCGTGTAGAGCAGTGAAGCGAGCCATTGCAGGGGGGCGATCCGGCGCCAGCGGGACACCCTGGTGAGCGGATTTTCAGAATCCTCTTTGTTATCCATCGGATAGCTTATTAAAGGATGTTTATAAACATCCGGCAAGGCCGGTTTTTCAACCGGGAAGGCGCGCCAGATTCGCCGTGTGCTGGAACAATCTCTGCAATGCGGCGAGCAACGCGAGGCGGTTTGCGCGCACGGTCGGGTCGTCCGCCATGACCATCACGCGATCGAAGAACGTATCCACCGCGGGCCTGAGCGTCGCGAGCCGCTGCATCGCATCTCCATAGCGGCGCCCCGCCATCGTTCCCTCGATCTCGACCCGCACCTCGTCGAGCGCAGAGGCAAGCAGCCGCTCGGCCGGATCGGACAGCAGACGTGGATCCACGCGCAGGCTCGCCTGTTCGCCGGACTTGCGCAGGATGTTGCCAATGCGCTTGTTGGCAGCAGTCAGGCTCGCCGCTTCCGGCAGCGCGAGGAATGAAACTAGGGCCCGCAGGCGATCGTCGAAATCGAGCGGCGACACCGGCCGCATGTCGAGCACCGCATCGAACATCTCGGTAGTCACGCCGGGTGTGCCCTCGAGGTACCGGGCGCGCAGCCGCTCCATCATGAAATCGTAGACCTCGTCCACGATGCTGTCGGCAAGCTGCGGCGGCTTGCCTTCCGCCAGACGCTGGATGTCGGCGCGAACGGAATCGAGCGCCGTAGATATCAGCTCGCGCAGGTCCATGCCGACGCGTTTTTCGATCAGGATGCGCAGCAGGCCGAGCGCCGCCCGGCGCAGGCCAAATGGATCCTTCGCGCCCGTCGGCTTCTGGCCGATCGCGAATACGCCGACGATCGTGTCCAGCTTGTCGGCTACGGCGAGCGCTAGCCCGGCGCCGGTGGTGGGCAGGGCATCGCCTGCGAAGCGCGGCAGGTATTGCTCGGCGATGGCGGTGGCGACTTCGGCTGGTTCGCCGTCATGGACTGCGTAATAACCGCCCATGACGCCCTGGAGCTCTGGAAATTCGCCGACCATCGCGGTCAGCAGATCGCATTTCGCAAGCAGGGCGGCGCGCTGCGCCGGGGCGACGTCATTGCCTGCGAGCGCTGCGATCTGGGCGGCGAGCGCGGTGATTCGCGCCGACTTGTCGGCGAGCGAGCCCAGGCGCGCCTGAAATGTCACGGCCGCCAGGGCCTCGCCGCGCGAAGCGAGCGTCTGCTTGCGGTCGGCGGCATAGAAGAACGCAGCATCCGCCAGCCGCGGCCGGACCACGCGTTCGTTGCCGGCGCGGACTTGCGCGGGATCGCGGCTCTCGATATTGGCGACGGCGATGAAAAGCGGCAGCAGGCCGCCCGCAGGCGAACGCACCGGGAAATACCGCTGGTGATCCTGCAGTGTCGCGACCAGCACTTCCGGCGGCAGCTCGAGGAAACGCGCGTCGAAACTGCCGGCGATGGGCACCGGCCATTCGCACAGCGCCGTGACCTCGTCGAGGACGGACGGGTCGATCATTGCCTCGCCGTCGACCTCGCGGGCAGCAGCAGCGACCCCGGCCTCGATGCGTTCACGCCGCGCGGCGAAATCCGCCCGCACGAAGCCCCGCTTCTCGAGCGCAGCGACATAGCCGCCGGGCGAGCGCAGCACGATCGGCTTCGGCGCATGGAATCGGTGGCCGCGCGTCGTGCGCCCCGACTGTGAGGCCGAGGAGCTCGCAGTCGACCACATCGTCGCCGTGCAGCATGACGACCCAGTGCGCGGGCCGGACGAACTGGACCTCGCCCGCGCCCCAGCGCATGCGCCGCGCTATCGGCAGCTTGTCGAGCGCCTGCTGGACGATGCCGGGCAGGAGTTGCGCTGCCGGCGCGCCTGGGCGCGTCACGGAGCAGAACAGGAATTCGCCTTTAGGCTCGGTCACGCGGGTGAGGGCCGCGACCGCGACGCCGCAGGATTCGGCAAAGGCAAGTGCCGCGCGCGTCGGCTCTCCAGCGGCATCGAAGGCGGCGGAGACCGGCGGGCCGCGGCGCTCCAGGCGTCTGCTCGCCCTGGGCATCGGCCAGGCGGCGGACGAGTACCGCGAGGCGCCGCGGCGTCGCATAAGCTTGCGCCTTGCCGTGCGCGAGACCCGCGGCATCGAGCCCGGAAACTACGCCGTCGCGGAACGACTCCGCGAGCGCCCACAGGCTCTTCGGCGGCAGCTCCTCGGTGCCGATTTCGACCAGGAAATCCCGGCGCTTCACCTGGTGGCCCCTCGCAGCAGCGGAAAGCCCAGCGCTTCGCGGCTCGCGTGATAGGCGGCGGCGACGGCGCGCGCCAGCGCGCGGACCCGGAGGATGTAGCGCTGCCGCTCGGTCACGGAAATCGCCTTGCGCGCGTCGAGCAGGTTGAAGGCATGCGAGGCCTTCAGCACCTGCTCGTAGGCCGGCAGCGGCAGGCTTGCGGCGAGCAGCGAGCCGCAGGCCTGCTCGCGGCGCTCGAACTCGGCGAAGAGCGCCGCCGTGTCGGCGTGCTCGAAGTTGTAGGCGGATTGCTCGACCTCGTTCTGGTGGAACACGTCGCCGTAGGTCACGCGCCCCGCCGGGCCGTCGGTCCAGACCAGGTCATAGACGCTTTCGACGCCCTGCAGGTACATCGCGAGGCGTTCGAGTCCGTAGGTGATCTCGCCGGTCACCGGGCGGCAGTCGAGGCCGCCGGCCTGCTGGAAGTAGGTGAATTGCGTGACTTCCATGCCGTTCAGCCAGACTTCCCAGCCGAGGCCCCAGGCGCCAAGCGTCGGCGATTCCCAGTTGTCCTCGACGAAACGGATGTCGTGGATCAGCGCGTCGATGCCGAGCGCGGCGAGCGAGCCCAGGTAGCGCTCGATGATGTCGTCCGGCGACGGCTTCATGACGACCTGGAACTGGTAGTAGTGCTGCAGACGGAACGGATTGTCGCCGTAACGGCCGTCAGTCGGCCGGCGGCTCGGCTGCACGTACGCGGCATTCCAGGGCTCAGGGCCGAGCGCGCGCAGGAAGGTCGCGGTGTGGAAGGTGCCGGCGCCCATTTCCATGTCGTAGGGCTGCAGCAGCACGCAGCCTTCGCCCGCCCAGTAACGCTGCAGGGCCAGGATCAGGTCCTGGAAATTGCGCGGGGCCTGCGATTTCTTCGGTTTCGGCATTCCCTGTCGGTGCTGCAAAAGGCCGCCAAGTATAGCGGCGAGCCGCTCAACCCGCGGCGCTACGGGCAGCCCGGGCCGCGAGCAGGGGCCGGATTTCGGCGTCAGTCAGGTCGCGCCAGCGGCCGGGTGCGAGCGTGCCCAGCCGGATGTGCATGATGCGCACGCGCTCGAGCCGCTGCACGCGGATAGCCGAGCGCCGAGCACATGCGGCGGATCTGGCGATTGAGGCCCTGCGTCAGCACGATGCGAAACGTGGCGGGACCGGCCTTGCGTGACGACGCAGGGCTTGGTCTTTTCGCCGCCGATTCTTACGCCGCCCGCCATCATCGCAAGGAACGTCGTCGTGACCGGGCGCTCGACGGTCACGAGGTATTCCTTCTCGTGGCCGTGTTCGACGCGCAGGATCTCGTTGACGATGTCGCCGTCGTTGGTCAGCAGGATCAGGCCTTCGGAATCCTTGTCGAGCCGGCCGATCGGAAAAATACGCTCGCGGTGCCCGATCAAATCCACGATGTTGCCGGTCACGTCGCGCTCGGTCGTGCAGGTGATGCCACGCGGCTTGTTGAGCGCGATGTAGACAGGCTTGCGGCCGCGTGGAAAGCGGCTTGCCGTCCACCCGCACGACATCGTCCTCGAGCACCTGTGTACCAAGTGCCGCCGTTTTTCCGTTGACCGTGACCCTTCCTGCGGAGATCCAGGCGTCGGCCTCGCGCCGGGAACAGGCGCCGGTTTCGCTGATGAACTTGTTTAGCCGCATTGGCCGGCGATTGTGGCTACGCTGCGTCGAAGCAGGGCAAATTTCGACTTGCACGAATTTAGTGCTACCCTGCAATAAGACGCATCATTTCGGTGCAATTCGGATATCCGTGAATTTCCGGAAATATATAAGAATATGATAATAAAGATATTATTTTACGATCTCAGGCTGGCATGGCATTTGCACCCTGAAGGGGATCGCGAGCAATCGCCGCAAGAAATCGGGAGACGAGCATGACCCCCGCCGACGTCATCAAGCTGATCAAGGAAAAGGAAGCCAGCTACTGCGACCTGCGCTTTACGGACACGCGCGGCAAGGAACAGCACGTCACCATCCCGACGCGCATGGTCGACGAGGATTTTTTCGTCGACGGCAAGATGTTCGACGGCTCTTCGATTGCCGGCTGGAAGGGCATCAACGAGTCGGACATGATCCTGATGCCGGATCCATCGACCGCGATGATCGATCCGTTCTTCGAAGAAACGACGCTGCTCCTGCGCTGCGATGTCGTCGAACCGACGACGATGCAGGGCTACAGCCGCGATCCGCGCTCGCTCGCGCGGCGCGCGGAGGCCTATCTCAAGTCCACCGGCATCGCCGACGCCGCGCTGTTCGGACCCGAGAACGAATTCTTTATCTTCGACAGCGCGCGCTGGACCAACGAGATCAATGGCTGCAGTTACCACATCGATTCCGTGCAGGGTGCGTGGAATTCAGGCACGAGCTACGACGGCGGCAACCAGGGGCATCGGCCCGGGCGTAAAGGGCGGGTATTTCCCGGTGCCGCCGGTCGATCGTTTCCAGGACCTGCGCACGGCGATGTGCCAGGCCTGCGAAGAACTCGGACTCCGAAGGTCGAGGTGCATCACCACGAGGTCGGCACCGGCGGCCAGGGCGAGATCAACGTCTCTGCCAACACGCTGATGAAGAAGGGCGACGAAGTCCAGCTGCTGAAGTACGCGCTGTGGAACGTGGCGCATGGCTACGGCAAGACGCTTACCTTCATGCCGAAGCCGCTGGTCGGCGACAACGGCAGCGGCATGCACGTGCATCAGTCGCTGCAGAAGGACGGCAAGGCGCTGTTTGCGGGCGACCGCTACGCGGGCCTGTCGGACATCGCGCTGTACTACATCGGCGGCATCATCAAGCATGCGAGCGCGATCAACGCATTCACGAATCCCGGCACCAACAGCTACAAGCGCCTGGTGCCGGGTTTCGAAGCGCCGGTCATGCTGGCCTATTCGGCGCGCAACCGGTCGGCGTCGATCCGCATTCCCTGGGTGTCGAATCCGAAGGGCCGGCGCATTGAAGTGCGATTCCCGGATTCGACGGCGAATCCGTATTTCGCATTCGCGTCGATGCTGATGGCGGGGCTCGACGGCATCCAGAACAAGATCCATCCGGGCGAGCCTTCCGACAAGGACCTCTACGATCTGCCGCCCGAAGAGGCGAAGAACATCCCGGAGGTCTGCCATTCGCTCGACATGGCGCTCGAGCATCTCGACCGCGATCGCGAGTTCCTGAAGCGGGGCGGCGTGTTTACGGACGACCTGATCGACGCTTATATCGGGCTCAAGCAGGCGGAGGTCACCCGGTTCCGGATGTCGACGCATCCGGTCGAGTTCGACATGTATTACAGCCTCTGAGCCACGGGCTAGCGGCGGCAGGGACGGCGTTCACAGTATGTCGCCCCGGTTTTGCAGTCCGGCGGAGTACGGGCTATGCTGTGTCCATGCGCATAGTCCTGATTCTCGCCGGAATGTTGCTGTCCCTGGCGGCCCAGCCCCAGGAGATCTACCGGTGGGTGGACAAGGATGGTTTGGTCCATTACGCAGACCAGCCCGGCGCACCAAACGCGGAGCGGGTGGAGATCGTGAACCCCAATTCCTACGAATCCACGCCGTCGGCGCTTGGAGATGCGGGCACTTACCGGCCGCCGCGCGCCCCGCGCTACGACTCGCTGACCATCACGCAGCCGGCACCGGACGAGGTGTTTTTCGGCGCGGATGCGACCGTCTCTGCCCAGGCCGAGCTCGGCGGCACGCTGCAGCCGGACCATACGCTAGTATTCTTTATCGATGGCAATCGTGTGCCGTCCGCGGACGGCGCGTCCGTGCAGCTCTCGAACCTCGATCGCGGTACGCATTTCCTGCGTGCCTCGGTGCTGGACCAGAATGGCTCGCCCATCCTGTCGAGTCAGCAGATCACTTTCAATGTGCGCGAACCGTCGGTCCAGAATCCGCGCAGCCCGCTGATTCCGCCGCCGCCCAAGACCGGCCCCAAGCCTGTGCCAAGGCCGCGTACGCCGACCTATCCCTCCGGCTGATCCGCGCACGCGATCGCCGGGAGCCCGGCGATGGCAACTGATCCTGATACTTTGCCGGCAGGCGCCGCCCACGGTGCCTTGCTCGACGTGATGGCGACCGCCGTCATCGTCCTCGATGACGCGGGCCGGATCAGCTGGCTCAACGCTGCGGCCGGCAGCCTGCTTGCGACGGGACTGGTCGCCGCCCGCGGCCGGCCGCTCGCATCTTTGCTGGCCGACGGCGCGCAACTCGACGCATTGATCCTGCGCAGCCGCGTGAGCGGCGAGCCACTCGCAATGCGCGGCTTCGACCTCGTTCCGGCATCGAGGGGCGACTCGCACTACCAGGTCGACATCGCATTCACGCCGCTTGGCAGGACGCTGGCAGTCGCAGCATCAACGTCGGCGAACACCATTCTCGTTGAAATATCGGATACAACGGCGCCGAGCCGGATTACGCGGGACACGGCGCTGCTTGCGCAGCAGGGCGGCAGTCGCGCAATGGCGCGACAACTCGCTCACGAGATAAAGAATCCGCTCGGCGGATTGCGCGGCGCTGCCCAGCTGCTCGAGCGCGAACTTCCGAATGAGGAAATGAAGGAATACACGCGCGTGATCATCGGCGAGGCTGACCGCCTGTGTGCGCTGGTGGATGGGCTGCTCGGTCCCGCGCGGCCGATGCGCCGCGAGCCCATCAATGTTCACGAGCTCATGGATCATGTCTACCGGCTGGCGCACGCCGAAGCACCGCGCGGCGTCGCGATTGAGCGTGACTACGACCCCAGTCTGCCCCTGCTTGAGCTTGATCGCGATCTCATGGTGCAAGCGATGCTGAACCTGGCGCGGAATGCCGTGCAGGCCCTGGGCGAGAGCGGCGCACTGACGATACGCAGCCGGGCGTTGACGCACGCGACGATCGGAACGGAACGGCACCGCGTCGTGGCTTCTCTGCAATTCGAGGACAATGGCCCGGGCGTGCCTGTGGAACTCGGCGAAACGATCTTCTATCCGCTGGTGACTGCGCGCGCGGAAGGCACCGGCCTGGGGCTCGCAGTGGCGCAGGACATCGCGATGCGCCACGGTGGAATCATCGAATTCGACAGCCGGCCGGGACGCACGGTGTTCTCGCTGTTGCTGCCGATGGAGGTGCGCCATGAGCAAGCCGCTTGATGTCTGGCTCGTGGACGACGATGCGTCGATCCGCTGGGTCCTCGAGCGCGCCCTGCGCCAGGGCGGCCTGTTGCCGCGTTCCTTTGAGCAAGCGGATGCGGCGCTTGTGGCGCTTGCCAGGGAGACGCCGGATGTCCTGATCACGGATATCCGGATGCCCGGCACCGGGGGGCTCAGGTTGCTGGAGTGCGTGCGGCGCGACCATCCCGGGCTGCCGGTCATCGTGATGACGGCGCATTCGGACCTCGATAGTGCGGTGGCGGCGTATCAGGGTGGAGCCTTCGAATACCTGCCAAAGCCCTTTGACATCGACGAGGCCGTGGCGCTCGTGCGCCGCGCAGCGGCCCAAGGCACGGTGGAGCGCAGCGGCGACCCGTCGCCCGCTGCAATCCCGGGCATCCTCGGCCACGCGCCAGCGATGCAGGAAGCATTTCGGGCGATCGGGCGGATGTCGCGATCGAGCCTGTCGGTCCTGGTCACCGGAGAATCTGGGACGGGCAAGGAACTGGTCGCGCGCGCGCTTCATCGCCACAGCCCACGTGCCGCGGGCCCGTTCATCGCGCTCAACACTTCCGCAATCGCATCCGAGCTGCTGGAGTCCGAATTGTTCGGTCACGAAAAGGGTTCATTCACCGGCGCGGATGCGCAACGTCGGGGCCGCTTCGAACAGGCTGACGGCGGCACGCTGTTCCTCGACGAAATCGGCGATATGTCCGGAGCACTGCAGACACGCCTGCTGCGCGTGCTTGCCGAGGGCGAGTTCTACCGGGTCGGCGGCAGCGTTCCGATCCGCGTGGACGTGCGCGTAATCGCGGCAACCCACCAGGATCTCGACGCACGGGTGCGCAAGGGATTGTTCCGGGAGGATCTATTGCACAGGCTGAACGTGATCCGCATCCGTGTTCCGGCCCTGCGCGAGCGGCGCGGCGACATCCCGGAACTGCTCGCGCATTATCTGGCGACGGCGGCAGCTGAGCTCGGCGTCGAGACAAAGACGCTGGCGCGCGACGCCAAACGCCTGCTGATCGCCTTCGACTGGCCGGGCAATGTGCGCCAGCTGGTGAATGCGGCGCGAAGACTGACGGTCACGGCCCCGGGGCGGGAGATCAGCGGCGAAGACATTCCTGGGGACCTGGGCGGCAAGGGTGATGAAGCGCCGGCGCTCGACAGCTGGAGCCGCGAGCTGGAAGCCTGGGCAACGCGGCAGCTCTCGGCCGGCGGCGCACCGCTGCTCGAAGTGGCCGGACCGGAGTTCGAGCGTACTTTGGCGCGGGTTGCGCTGGCGAGCGCCGAGGGGCGGCGGCAGGAAGCTGCGAAACTGATCGGCTGGGGCCGCAATACCCTGACACGCAAGCTGCGCGAACTCGGAATCGACCACGACTGAGAAAACCCGGATAAGAAAGGCCCCTGCCGGAATTTCCGGCAGGGGCTGTGTCAGGCTACTGAATGCCTGCGCTTACGGACGAGCGATCGTCACGGGCGGCGCGACCCAGTATTCCGTATGTGCCGGATCCCGGACATCGTGGAACGCCTTCAGTACGGCGATGCGCCGAAGCCCATCCGATTGATATTCAAGGACTCATGCACTGCATTCCCCCGTTTGCCCGGCATCGAGCGTCCCGCGCAATTCCACAACGGAATTCATGCGCGCAGCGAGGAGATAGTCCGTGATGCCGGCATTGATTTTCGGGCACAGCAGCGGATCGTAGAAGAGCGCAGTCCCGATCCCGATCGCCGTTGCGCCTGCGATCAGGAACTCAATCGCGTCCGTGGCGCTCGCGATTCCACCCTGACCGATGATCGGCACGTTTTTCGGCCCGGCTACCTCATGGACCTTCTTCACCATCAATAGCGCGATCGGCTTGATGGCGGGTCCCGACAGGCCGCCCTGCATGTTCCCGATTACGGCCCGGCGTGTCCTTGGGTCGATGGCCATGCCAGAGATCGTATTGATCACTGCGAGCCCATCGCTGCCCGCCTCGATGCAAAGGCGTGCGTTCTCACGGATGTCGGCCTGGTTGGGCGAGAGCTTGGTTATCAGCGGTTTCTTCGTGACCTTGCGGCAGGCTGCCACGACGCGTGCGCTCATTTCCGGATAATTACCGAACTGCACGCCGCCTTCCTTGACGTTCGGGCAGGAGATGTTGATCTCCATCCCGTCAATCGGCGAATCGTCGAAACGCCGCGTGACCTCGGCGTACTCGTCGATCGTCGAGCCGCAGACATTGGCCAGGAAACGCGTCTCGCGGAAATCCAGCGTGGGGAGAATATTCCGGACAACGTGCTCGACCCCGGGGTTCTGCAGACCGATCGCGTTGATCATGCCCATCGGCGTCTCGGTCACGCGGTGCGGCGGGTTGCCGAGCCGCGGCCTCAGCGTCGTGCCTTTCAAGACAATGGCGCCGACCTCGCGGTTCGAGAAGCCCTCGATGCGCGTGTACTCTTCACCGAAGCCGACACAACCGGAAAGCAGCACGATGGGGCAGGCGAGCTTGAGTCCGCAGAACTCGAGGGCAAGCGACGGATCGGGGCGGTGGGCGGCAGCGGTCACGGCGCGATTATAGTGGAGAGTTTTCACGAATCCCGCATCAGCGGCCGGGGCCGATGTTCCACCTGATCCTTTTCGAACCGGAGATCCCGCCCAATACCGGCAATATCATCCGGCTTTGTGCAAACACGGGCGCGACGCTGCATCTGGTGCAGCCGCTAGGGTTTTCCCTGGACGATGCGCAGCTTCGGCGCGCGGGACTCGACTATCGCGACGTCGTAGAATTGCACATACATTCGAATCTCGCTGTCTGCTTTGCCCATCTGGCCGGGGCCCGCGTCTTCGCGGTTGAGACGGGCGCCGGTGTGCGCCACACGGACCGAAAATATCAGGCAGGTGATGCTTTCCTGTTCGGGCGTGAGACCAGCGGTCTCCCGGGGCCCGTGTTGGCACAATTTCCTGCCGAAAGTGTCATTCGGCTGCCGATGATGACGGGCAATCGCAGTATCAACCTGTCCAACGCCGCGGCTATCGTCTTGTTTGAAGCCTGGCGCCAGCTGGATTTTTCCGGCGGGTCGTAGGGCGCGTCGATCGAGGATCAGGCTGCGTTCGAGGAGCTGGTGGCGCCGATAGTCATGGATTCGGCCAGCAACTTTTCGAGCGCGTGGATATCGAGCGGTCTCGCGAGCAGGTAGCCCTGTCCCTCGAGACAGCCGTGCCTGCGAAGGAACTCGAATTGTGCCGGAGTCTCGATGCCCTCAGCGACCGTGCGCAGTTCCAGGGCGCTTGCGATGCCGAGGATCGCCTGCAGCACTCGCTCGGCGCCCTCGTCGGCAGACAGGTCCGATACGAAGGACCGGTCGATCTTCAGGCAATCCACCGGCAGGCGGCGCAAATAGCCCAGCGACGAATATCCGGTGCCGAAATCATCGAGTGCTATCGATATTCCGAGGCTCCTGAGCTCGTGCAGCGCCGCAAGCGTCTCGCCCGCGGCGTTGATCATCATGGACTCCGTCAGTTCGAGTTCGAGCGCGCTGGCCGGCAGGCCGGAGCAGCGCAGCGCCGCGAGCACGTCCTCGACCAGTGTTCGCGGCACCCGCAACTGATAGGCGGACACGTTGACGGAAATAGTCAGCGGCAGCCCGAATCTGCTGCGCCAGACCGCCGCCTGCCTGCAGGCTTCGTGCAGCACCCAGGACCCGATCGCCATGATCAGCCCGGATTCCTCCGCAATGGGGATGAATTCCGAGGGCGAGACAGATCCCAGTTCGGGATGTTTCCAGCGAAGAAGCGCTTCGGCGCCGCGCACGGCGCGGTTGGCCAGTCGGAACCGGGGCTGGTAGGCGAGACTCACTTCGCCACGCGCCATCGCGCCGTGCAACGCCGATTCGAGGTCGATCAGCCGTAGCGCACGCTGTTGGACCTCGGAAGCGAAAAATTCGTGGCGGGATTCGGCGGCCGACATGCCGCGCGCTGCGGTCGTCCGGGCGTTTTCGAATAGCGTCTCGGCGTCCTGGCCGTCCGATGGCCACATGACTATTCCCGTGCTGACGAGGAAATTCGCCGTCCAGCCCTGCCCCGTGACCGGGACCGCCAGCACGCGCGCAACATTTCTTGCGGCGCTGGCGGACAGGGCCGGAGAATTGCATCCAACACGATAAAATGCGAACTCACCTCCACCGAGGTGGGCGAAAGTGACTCCTGCCTCATGGGCTATGGCATCGAGAATCAGCTTCGAGGTACTGACGAGCGCCGCATCGCAGGCGGCCTGGCCCAGGGACTGTTGCAATCGTTCGAGACCGCGCAGGCGGAAGACGAGAACCCCTAGCGGCTCACTGGGTTTGCGAATCCGAAGCTCGCTGGTAAGCGCATCGAGGAATTGCGCCTGGTTCGGCAGGCCGGTCAATGAGTCGAAATTCGCCAGCCGGTATGCTTGCTGCTGCGCACGCCGCAATGTCGATATGTCCTGGACGGCCAGTGTCAGGGTCGCGGTGCCGGCGGTATCCGTGCCGGGCGTTACGGTCCCATGGATGTGCAGGCTTGTTCCCGTCTGCAGTTCGGCCTCGAGCTGGAAGGGTGTGCGCGACGCCTGCCAAGCCCGGAATGCCTCGAGCAATTTGCGGCCGTCCCTGGAACGAACTGCGGACGCGAGCTGTGCGAGATGACTGCTGGTGCCGCTCAGCTCAGGCAGCATTGAGCGGACCACGCTGGAAATGTGCAGCGTGTGCCCGGCGCTGTCCACCTCCCAGTGTCCGATCTGGGCCATTTGCTGCACCATGCGAAGGCGGCCCCTGCTGACCACCAGCGCCTGCCGCGACTCGTACTCGCGCAGGAGGAACCGGACGCGCTCGATCAAAAGCCGGCCGCTGATGCCCTTGCTGGTGAAATCGGTGGCGCCAGAATCATAGGCGCGCGCGACCGCGTCGACGTCATCGCGGCTGGTCATTATAAGGATGGGCGTATTCGCACCGGCGGCTGTCGCGCGGATCGTGCGGCAGGCTTCGAAGCCGTCCATTTCCGGCATCATCACGTCGAGAATCACGCATTCCGGGCTTTTCTCCGCGAAAAGCGTGACTGCGGCGCTGCCATTCTCGGCGCCCAGCACCTCGAATCCGGCACTCTCCAGCGCGGCCTGCGCCACGAGCAGCGCAACCCCATCATCGTCAGCGATGAGAATGCGGGGCGTGCGCTGCGTCATGCTGCCTGCACCCCGTCGTCAGCGAATTCTCGCAGCGCCTCGCAGAGATTGGCGCACTCCGGGCGCAATCGGACGGCGAAGTCGGCCGCCATCTTGAATTCACCACTGCGGGCCGCCTGTTCACACTCACTGGCCGCCTCGGCAAAGCGTCGCCCCCCGATGCTGAGGGCGGCCGACTTCAACGAATGGGCAGCGCGTTCGACCTCGGTAATGCTGAAGGCATTCAAGGCGGCGTCGACCTCGTCCAGGTTCTTGTCCGCCTGGGTCATGAACAGCGCGATGGCCCGCGGAATGATCTGGGGGCGGTTCAGCGAGCGCAATTCCTCGATATGGGCCAAGTCGATTATCGGCAGGGCACTCCCGGTCCCTCGCTGGCTGTTTTCATTGCGGGGCATGTCGCTGAGGGCCCCACCGGGCGCAGCGCCGGCCGCGGGAGTCGCCGCAGAAACTGTGGTGGTGGTGACGGAACCCATTGCCGCACGCAGCACCTCACGAAGCTTTTTCATCGTGAACGGCTTGCTGATGAAGTCGTTCATTCCCGCTGCCAGGCAGCGTTCACGGTCGCCCTGCAGTGCGTTCGCCGTTAGCGCGATGATTGGCATGGGCTGGCGACCGATCGAGGCTTCTTTCGAGCGGATGCGGCGGGTAGCTTCGAAACCGTCCATCAGCGGCATCTGGCAGTCCATTAGCACCAGGTCGAAGCTCCACGACAGGGCTTGCTCGACGCCAACACTGCCGTCATGCGCACAATCCACTTTGCATCCGAGCGACTCGAGCATGCCGACGGCTACTTCGCGATTGACCTGGCTGTCCTCGACCAGCAGCACCCGGATATTGAGATTCGCCTGCTTGGCGGCCTCGCGCGACGGCTCTTCGGTCGCGCCGCCGCGTCCAAGCGCATGATCAATGGCGGTGCGAAGCCGGGCCCGGCGCACCGGCTTGCTCATTCGCGCGTCAGGGGCGCTTGATGGCTTGATCGATAGCATGGCGGTGGCCGCAGCTGGCTTGCTGCTGGTCATCAACACGAGTGGAACCGCCGTGGATGCCGGCGTAGAACGTATCCGATCGATCAGCTCCACGCCGGTCATGTCGGGCAACAGTTCGTCGATCAGGACCAGCCCGAACTTGTCGAGTGCCATGCGTTCGAGGGCATGATGACCCGTGCGTGTTATCCATGCGGTAGCGCCACCGGCCTCCACCAAGGCCGCGAGGGCTTTGGCGGCGGACTCGTCATCCTGCACGATGAGGGTGCTTTTTACGCCCGCGCTGAAGGAATGAGCGGCCGGCTGCGCCCCAACGGCAATCGCAAGCGGCAGCGTGACCCAGAATGTCGAGCCTGTGCCCAGTCTGCTGGTGGCCTTGACCTCGCCGCCAAGCAACGTAACCAGTTCCCGTGTGATCGCCAATCCCAGGCCCGTGCCCCCGTGCTTGCGAGTCTCGAAGGAGTCGCCCTGGGTGAATGCCTCGAAAATTGTTTCAAGCTGTTCTTCGGGAACACCGAAGCCGGTGTCCTCGACCTCGATTCGTAGCTGGACACTTGCGTCGGCCGGCTCGGTTGCGGTGGCACGCACGATGACATGCCCCTGCTCGGTGTACTTGATGGCGTTACCGAGCAGATTGACGATGATCTGGCGCAGGCGGATGGGGTCGCCGCTGCATGTCTGTGGCACGGTGGCGGCGATGTCGCAAACCAGTTCGAGGTTGCGTTCGTGCGCCTGCGGCGCCAGGAACTCACAGACTTCCTCCAGTAAATCGACCGGAGAAAAGCTGGTTTGGAGTACTTGTAACTGGCCCGCCTCGATCTTCGAGAAGTCGAGGATGTCATTGATGATTTCAAGCAGCGCGTCGGCGGAAGATCGCATCGTCTCGACCATGTGCTGCTGTTGATCCGCGAGGCCGGTGTTCTCCAGAAGTTCGGCCATGCCCACGACGCCGTTCATCGGTGTGCGGATTTCGTGGCTCATGCGTGCCAGGAAGTCTCCCTTGGCCTGACTGGCCTTCTCCGCTTCACGCGCAGCCCGCTCGAAGTTCTTCGTACGTTCGATGACAAGCTCCTGCAGCTTGCGGCGGTGCTCAGCCAACCGCAGGTTTCGCGTATGGATCAGCTGGATCATCTCGTTGAAGCTGATGATCAGACTGCCAACTTCATTGGGGCCGCCCGGCTCGGCCCTGATCGAATAGTCCTGGGTGTGTGCAACCTGATCCATGGTCTCCAGCAAATGGCCGATGGGGGTTGCAATCTGCCTGCGCATCCTGGCTGCGACAAAAAAGAAGAAAATCATGACCGGAAGCAACAACAGGAGTGCCCGAATCAGCGGTGTGAGTGCGTATTCAAGGACTGGCCTGGGCGACACATCGACCTCGACGGAACCGACGGGGTCGCCATTGATTTCGAGTGGACGAACGACTCGCAGCTCGGCTGAAGAAATCTCCGGCAGATAGTCGAGCATGATTCGCTGCCAGCCCGGTATGAGAGGTGCTGACTGGCGTGATGCATCGGCGCTACGGACGATGCTGGCGAGCACCCTGCCGTCGTCGTTCACCAGCTGGACCGAAGTCGCGTTGGCAAACCTCGCGATCTTTGTGGCTGCCACCTTGGCCTCGTAGCTGAAGTCGCCAGCGAGTGCCGAGACCGCCGCACCGCGGCCCTCCTCGATCGCGGCATCCACCCGCCCGACCATCGCCGCACGGTCGTCGACAAGCACATGCCACAGGAGCGGCACGATGGCGACGAGGAGAGCTGGAGCGGCGGCGAACGCAATCAGACGCGTCAATCTCCGCGACAAGCTCCCGGTAGGGCGCCAAATGGTCTTTGGATCGGCGGTCAACGGTATCTGCGACTGGCCTTTCGCGGGCACAAAAATAACCTCGGCCGACACCGCGGCTGGTAACCCATGGATTGTCGGCGCACGGTTACGACTGTCGGCGACGCTTCACGCATTTCGCGGAATGGCTCTTTACAAAATTCAGACTTGTGATGCCCGTCGCGCTTTCGGGCATGGCCCCAGGAATCCGGGCGGCTGGAGAGTGCGGGGAGCGAGGGCTAGTTTTCGGGGGTGATTTCGCGGCGGAGCATCGATTCGACGACGTCCGGAATGGACATGCCCTCGTAGAGCACCCGGTAAACGTGCTCGCAGATCGGCATGTCGACGCCCAGCTTTTTCGCGACTGTGTGCACGGCCTTCGCCGCGTAATAGCCCTCGACCACCTGTCCGATCTCGGCGATCGCCTGGTCGACAGGCTTGCCCGAGGCGAGGGCGCGACCGAACCGGCGGTTGCGCGACTGATCGTCGGTGCAGGTCAGGACAAGATCACCGAGTCCCGCGAGGCCCATCAGCGTTTCCGGCTTCGCACCGAGCGCAATGCCCAGACGAACCATCTCGGCGAGACCGCGCGTGATCAGGAACACGCGGCTGTTCGACCCATAACCAATGCCGTCGGAGCCGCCGGTCGCAATCGCGATGACATTCTTGACCGCCCCGCCGATTTCGACGCCCACGATGTCGGACTGTGTGTAGGCGCGAAACTTTCCTGCGGAAACGCTTTCCGCAAGGTCGAGCGCAAAGGCATCGTCGGGGGAAGCCACAGCAATCGCCGTCGGCAGTCCTTCGCCCACCTCGCGCGCAAATGTCGGCCCTGACAGAACGGCGATCGGCACCTTCGAGCCCAGCACTTCCTGGGCGACCTGGTGCGGCAGTTTTCCGGTGGATAGTTCAAAACCCTTGCTTGCCCAGGCAATACGCGCCCTGGGGCCGAGCATGGGCTTGATCTGCTGGAGCACGATCCGAAGCGCGCCCGATGGAACGACGAGCAGCAGGTCGTCGCCGCTCGATACGGCTCTTGCGAGATCGGGCTCGATCACGAGCGACGCCGGGAACGCGGCCCCCGGGAGGTAGCGTGCATTGACGCGCGCGCGGGCGAGCTCGGCTGGATCGTCCTCCTCGCGCCCCCACAGTACGATCCTGCGGCCGCTCCGCGCGAACTGTATCGCGAGTGCCGTGCCCCAGGAGCCGGCACCAAGAACGACGAGCGGACGCATCGCGCCCCTCAGTTCGCCTGTTCCGGTGCAGGTCCCGGCTGTGCCTGGCGCGCAGCGCTGCTCCTGCAGCGAACGCTCGAACAGTGCGTCGAAATTGACGTGCGGCAGCAGGAACGGCGGGAAGCCGCCCTTGGTCACGACATCCGACACGGTCTGCCGGATGTAGGGGAACAGGATGTTCGGCGCAAATGAGCCGAGAATGCGCCGGGTTTCGTCGGCGCCGAATCCGCGCACGACAAAGACGCCGGCCTGCTTGACCTCGGCGAGATAAACGGCGACGTCGCCATTCTTGGCCTCGAGGGTCACGGTCAGCACGACCTCGTGGGCGTCCTGGCCCACCGGGCTCGATGCCGTGTTGAGATTCAGCGATATCTTCGGATCCTGTGCCTGCGCCGGCAGAAACGGGCCCTTGGGGGACTCGAATGACAGGTCCTTGATGTAGACCGTCTGCAGCGCAACCGCCGGACCCTGACCGTTGGCAGCAGGGTCGCCCGCGCCGCCTGACAGAGGGATATTTTCGTCAGCCATCTTCATTCCTCACTTGTACAGTTTAAATGTTGTGGCGCTTCATGCGCCGCCACTCAGCAGTCGCCGCCAAGTTCGCTCGCCGACATAAACCTGCGGCAGCGTGCGCCGTCCGCTCTTGCCAGCAACTCTTCCCGCAAACCCGGGTGATCCTCGACGTTGACCTCGGTACGCGATCCCGCGGCGCTCAGCAGCGCGCGCACCTGCGCAATAGCCGCAGAAACTCCCGTATAGACCGTGACACCGGGCCGCACGCTCAGCCCTTCACGACCGGCAGGTTCTCCTGCTTCCAGGCCGCGAGGCCGCCGCGCAGGCTGAATACGTCTTGACGCCGGCACGCACCAGCGTTCGCACGGCCGCTGCGGTGTCGAGCCGCTGTCGCAACAGAGGACCAGCGTCTTGCCGCAGCCGCTCGAGGGCCTTGGCTCCGTCGCGATCTGGTCGCCGGGTATATTGCGCGCACCCGCTATGTGGCCGTCCTTGAACTGGTTGGTCGAGCGCACGTCCACGAGCACCGCGCCTTCGTTCATCATGCGAATCGCGTCATTCGGCGCGACTGCGCTCGCGCCCTGGCCCTGGCGGCGCATTTCGATAGGCGATGACGACAAGCGCCATCAGCACCAGGCCGCCGGCCAGGAACGGATGATTGGTGAAATAATCGATCAGTCGGTCCATGGGGTGGGTCACGGGTCGGCCGCGTGACCCAGGGCAAAAAACGGCCGCGCATTATATCAGCGCAGGAAAGGGCGGCCCGGGGCCGTCGTGGACGAGGGATTGGCCCTGAGAAAACAAGGACTTGTCGGTACGGCCTGTCTGCTGCTGCTGCTCGCGGCGCCAGCACCGTCCGCGGAGCGCGATCCCGAGAAGCAGCTGCAGGATGTGCGCGAGCGCATCGAGGAGCTGCAGCGCTCGATCCGCCGGGATACGGACCGCCGCGACAGCTTATCGGCGCAGTTGCGCGACGCCGAGGAAAAGGTGCGGGGTGCGCGCGGCCGGCTCGGCAGCGTTCGGAAGCGCAGCTGGCCGCCAGCGACGCCCGTCTGTCCGCGGCTGACGACGGACCGCGAACGCACAGAGCGGGACTCGAACGAACAACGCGAGGCGCTCGCAAGCCAGCTGCGCACCGCCTACATGGGCGGACGCGAGGAGCACTTGAAGCTTCTGCTCTCCCAGGAGGATCCGGCTGCATTCGGCCGCATGCTCACCTATTACTCCTATCTCGGCCGCGCACGTGCAGGAAAGATCGCGGAGATCGAAGCCGCGGCGACGGCGCTCGAGCAGGCCGTGCAGCAGGAGGAAGAGGAAAGGCGAGCGCCTCGCCGCACTCGAGGCGGATAGCCGCAGGGAACTATCGTCGGTCGATGCAGCGCGGGCCGAGCGCGGCAAGGCGGTCCGCGCGATCAATTCGCACATCCGGAACAACAGCGACACGATTGCCAAGCTGAAGCGCGAAGCGGCGGCGCTCGAAAAACTGGTAGCCGATCTGCGCCGCGCCCTGAAAGACTTGCCGCCCGGCGCCGGCCAGGCATTCGAGAAGCTGCGCGGCAGGCTCGCGTGGCCGACGCCGGGCCGGATCGTTGCGCGCTTCGGCCAGCCGCGCGGCGGCGGCCTCAAGTGGAATGGCGTCATGATTGAAGCGGGGCGCGGTACCGAGATCCGGGCGCTGTACGAGGGCCGGGTTGCCTATTCTGACTGGTTGCCCGGGATGGGGCTCCTCTTGATCATCGACCACGGCGGGTACATGAGCCTCTATGCGCACAACGAGCAGCTGTTCAAGGCAGTCGGCGACCGTGTCGAGGGCGGCGAAGTCGTCGCGACGGTGGGCGACAGCGGCGGCCGCAGCCAGCCCGGGCTTTACCTGGAAATCCGCCGTGGGGCGACGCCCGTTGACCCCGTTCCCTGGTTCCGGCGGCCGACGCCCTGAGAACCGCGTCAAATCCGGACAAACTGCGGATTACGTCAAAGACCGCCGGGGCCCGTATCGGCGACCCTGCGTTACAAGCCCGGCACTGTGCCGGACAAGGGTCGAATCCTTGGCCTCAACCGCCCTGGACCTGCCGCTGCACCTGGCGAGCATGAAGCCGAATCTGGATCCGTACGGGCACCTGCTGCGGATGCTGATGCCTCGCGCCCTGGGCGTCGGCATCTACGATGCGCGCGGCGCTCTCCTCTGGATCACCGACAGCTACGACGGTCCGGACCCGACGCCGCTGGCGCAGTCGGCGCTCGCCGAGGTTCCGCCGGCGACGACGGGACGCATCGACGGCTTCAGCCGGGACCATGAAGGCGCGCCAGCCTACGTTTTCAGGCTGCGCGGCAACGAAGGCGAGGTCATAGCGGTCGCGGCGCTCATGACCCGCGACGGCGAGGATCGCCCGTACTCATTCGTCCAGTCACTGGTGCAGCCGGCGCTCGAGTGCCTGCAACGCGAGCTTGAGGCGCGCGCAAGCGTGGAAATCCTGACCCGCGATCTGCGGCACCCGGGACGACGATCTGGAATTGCTGCTGCGCATGGCGCCGGATGACCCGGACAGCCCGCTGCAGGGCGACGAACTTGGCGCGCTCGTGCAGACCTGTGTGGATCATTTCGGCTGCCTGCTGGCCGCGTTGGTCGTGCCGGAGCGCAATGTCGCGATCTGCAAGGCGCCGGTGGGCGAGAAACCGCGGGTTGAGCTGCTCACGAAGATCCATCGCCATCTGTTGAACTGGTCGCAGCTGCAGCGCCGCAATCTCGTCATCAACAAGATCAAGGCGCGGCCGATCGAGCTGCCGCCGCTACAAGATGCTGTCGCACGCCCGTGCGCCACGCGTCGGGAAGGGTCATCGGCTTCCTGGCGCTGTTTCGTGAGGAGGACGGGCCCAGCTTCGAGCCGCGAACCGAGCGCCTTGTGGAGCTGCTGTCGCGCAAGACGACCGCGATCCTGCAGGCCAATTTCGACGCATTGACGGCGTTGCTGACACGGGCCGCGTTCGAGACGCAGGTGCGCGCAACGATCGGCGCGCGCCACGACGACGTGCAGGACTGCGTGCTCTACTTCGATGCCGACCGCCTCCACGTCGTCAATGACAACTTCGGCATGCACGTCGGCGATGAAGTGATCAGCAAGATCGCCGAAGTGCTGCGGAAGAAGCCGCGGCCCGGGGCACTTGCCGCGCGCATCGCCGGTGATCGCTTCGCGGTCTACCTGCCGGACTGCAAGCTCGAATTTGCGCAGCAGATCGCCGAGATGCTGCGTCGCCAGTGCACCGAACTGACCCACACGCGCGGCGACGGAACGGTGCAGGTGTCGGTCAGCACCGGCGTTGCCGAACTGCCGGACTCGAAAAATGCGCTGGCGCACGGCATGGCCAATGCCGAGCTCGCCTGCAAGGCCGCCAAGGATCGGGGCCGCGACCGTGTCGAGCTGTTCCAGGATGCCGATGAGAGCATCATGCGCCGGCACACCGACGTGATGATCGTGCAGAGCCTGCACGAGGCGCTGGAGGCAGACAGATTTGTGCTTTACGCGCAGCCGATACTGCCGCTCGGTCCGGATCGCACCGAACCGCGATTTGAGCTGCTGTTGCGCATGATTGCGACAAATGGCGAAATCCTGCCGCCGGAGAAATTCCTGTCGGCAGCCGAGCGCTACCAGTTGCTCCCGTCGATTGACCGCTGGGTGATCAAGAATGCGCTGACTACGCTTGGCCAGCATACCGAGGCGCTGCGCAAGTGCGGCATGCGCTTCTCGATCAATATCTCGGGTCCTTCGGTCGCGTCAGAGGAATTCGCCGAGTTCCTGGAGAGCAATGTAAGGCAATGTGGTTTACCGCCCGAGCTCCTGAGCTTTGAACTTACCGAGTCGTCGGCGGTATCGAACCTGACACGCGCGGACCACCTGATGCAGCGGCTGCGTGTTCTGGGCTGCAACTTTGCACTCGACGATTTCGGGACCGGCCTGAGCTCGCTCGCCTACCTGAAGGCGTTGCCAGTCTCGGTACTCAAGATCGACGGCAGCTTCGTGCGCGACGCCGGCAGCAACCAGCGCACGGAATCGATGGTCCGGGCGATCGCGCAGCTGGCGCACACGATGGGCATGGAGACAGTGGCGGAATTTGTCGAAACTGACGACCTGCGAATGCGCATGACGAGTCTGGGCGTGGATTTCGGCCAGGGTTTTGCAATGGGCCGGCCGATGCCCTTGTCCGACGTGCTCGCGGACCTGCATCTGTATGAGGACCTGGCGGCGAAAGAGGGCTGATCGCAGGTACCATGCCGCTCATGAACAGCCGTGAGCGCCTGCTGTTTGCCGGGTTTGCTGGCGGAATCCTGGGGGTCTTGCTCGCAGGTGCAGGATTCTGGCTTGCCGGCCGCGGACACGCGGCCGCTGGCCTGCCGGGTGGTGACGCCCGGCTCCTCGCCGAGGTTCTCGACCGAATTCATGCCGACTATGTCGAACGCACGGATGACCACGAACTCATGTCGGGTGCCATTCGCGGCATGGTCGGCGAACTCGACTCGCATTCCGCGTTCATGGACGCAGCCGAGTTCGAAGACCTCCGGATTGCGACCGAGGGAAATTATTCCGGCATCGGCGTCGAGGTGACACTCGAATCGGGCGCAATCGTCGTTATTTCACCGATCGACGAATCACCGGCTGCTCGCGCTGGTATCCGCGCCGGCGATAGAATTGTCGCAGTCGATGGGCTGGCCGTCGAAAGTGCCGCGCTTGCCGAAACCGTCGCGCGAATTCGCGGGGAACCGGGTTCGGTCGTGAATCTCCGCATCGACCGCCAGTCCGCCACGGCGCCGCTCGAGTTTGCGATCGAGCGCGGCAGGTCGTCGCCGTCCACTCGGTTCGCCACGAAATGCTGGAACCCGGCTACGGGTACCTGCGCATTTCCCAGTTCAGCGAAACAACCGGCGCGGACACAGGGCGGGCGCTCGGCGTGCTGCTGAAGGAAACGGGGGGGCAACTCCACGGCATCGTGCTCGACCTGCGCAACAATCCCGGGGGCGTGCTGGATGCGGCGGTCGAGGTTTCCGATGCATTCCTCGAGCGCGGCGTCATCGTCTCGGCCGAAGGCCGCGCGCCGGAGGCGAATTTCCGCATGGAGGCCTCGGCCGGCGACCTGGCGCATGGTGCGCGCATCGCGGTGCTCGTCAACGAAGGATCCGCATCGGCTGCCGAAATAGTTGCGGGTGCGTTGCACGACAACGGGCGAGCGACGCTGCTGGGACGCAGGACGTTCGGCAAAGGCTCGGTGCAGACGGTGCTGCCGTTGATTGACGGCCAGGCGCTCAAGCTGACGACATCCCGTTATTTCACGCCGTCCGGAGCATCAATAAACGGGCGCGGCTTATTGCCGGATGTCCTGCTCCCCGAGTTGCCGCCGCCGGATGGGCAGCGGCACGCGCCGACCGTGGGGGATGACCCGGACGTGCGCGCGGCCGTCGCTTGGCTGAAGAACGGGAGGCCGTCGCGGGTCGCGGCGGAGTCCGCGCCGGTTCCCGGTGACCGGCAATGAAACGCGTGCTCGAGGGGCGCCGTGCCACTTCCTTCCCCGGATTCCTGGATGGCGCACGCCAGGCGATCGAGGCGCAGTTGCAGCGCGACGGTACGGGCCGGTGACGGAAAACGCCGATAATCGGGCAGCCGCCGGGCGTGATGAGGGTGGGCATGCCAGCATCCGCCGGAGCCTGATGCGGGTCGACTGGCTGGTATTGTTGGCCGTCGGCCTGTATGCGCTGGTACCTAGCCCCGGGTCTTCGCCCCCCCGGATCCTGTACCTTGCGATCGCACTGTTCGCGTTATTCGTGCTGGCGGTCCGCTGGCGCGGATTCCCGGTGCGTGGCACGGGCGAGCGGATCGCGCTATCGGCGGCCGCGATGGTCGCATTCATTACGGTCGTCGTGTTCCAGACCGGCGGCACAGAGAGCCCGCTGGTCAACCTGTACCTGCTGCCGATAGTGGTGGCGGCGATGACACTCGGCGCACGCGGCGCGGCCATCGTTCTTGCCGGCGTAGTGCTCACTTACCTTTCGGTGATCGTGGGCGAGAGCCCGCTGCCGAAGACGCCCGAACTGCTGGCGAGGCTGTTCGGCGAACTCGGTCCCTATGCGCTGGTCGCCTACCTGACGCAGCTGCTTGCCGGTTCGGTCATTACCGCGCGGCGACACATCGAAGCGATGGCGGAGCGCGATGCGCTGACGGGCATGCTGAATCTGAGGGCGTTTCGCGCCCTCCTGCATAGGGAGCACGAATTGCGTACTCTGAGCGGGCGCGGCGGCTACGGGATCCTGATCGTGGACATGGATCACCTCAAGGAACTCAACGACGCGCACGGGCACCAGTCCGGAAACCGGGCGATAACAACCGTCGCGGGCGCGATCTCGCGGGCGATCCGCACCAGCGACATCGCCGCCCGCTATGGCGGCGACGAGTTCGTGTTGTTCCTGCCAGAAGCCACACCCGATAGTCGTCGAAAGTGTCGCGCAACGCGTGCGCAACAATGTCTACAAGAGCCTGTTTCCGGTCGGCGAGCGGCTGCAGCGCATGACGGTCAGCGTGGGTGCGGCGAGCTTTCCTCGTGATGGCCGGCGATATGATGAAATCATCGGGGCCGCGGACCTGCGCGTGAAGCGCGACAAGGAACTTCGTCGCCGCAACGCCGCCGATGCTGAAAAAAAGGGGCCATGACAGCGACATGCGATCGTTAACCAAGGGCTACATGCAGGGTTTCGAATCGACGGCTAGCGCAGCGACATTGTGGCGGGCGCTGGTGGAGCCCGAAGCGCTGTCGCTCTGGTATGGCGACCAGGCGGTGGTGGAACCGCGGGTCGGCGGCCGGTATTTCGCCGTGTCACGCTTGTTCGGGCGTCGCGAGGCATTCATCGAGCGCTTCGAGCCGGGCACACGGCTTCAGCTACTGTTCGAGCCCGGTTCCGACTGGCCACCGCTGACGGAGGGCGCGCTGGTCGAGGACCTGTTCATCGATGAGCACAAGGGTAAGCGGATGCTGCGCGTTATTGGCTCAGGAATTCCGTCCGGCGCCGAATGGGCGCCGGTGCTGAAGCACCTGAAGACAGGCTGGGCGCTCGCGTTCGGCCTGCTGCAGACGCGGTTGCGCAACGGCGAAATCAGGGGCCCGGCCGAATGATGCGCTCGCTCCTTGCGTTCACCGCCTGCTGGGTTGCCGCGGTTGCGCGGGCTGCGACGCTCGTGCTCGCCGGGGGCACCGTCATCGACGGCTACGGCAATCCACCGATCGCGAACGGCGTGGTCGTCATCGAGAACGACCGCATCCTCGCCGTGGGCGGACACGGCCAGGTGCTGGTGCCGGACGGCGCCGAAGTGATATCGACCGAAGGCATGACCGTGCTGCCAGGGCTTTGGGACATGCAGGTCAGCCTGATGCACCTGGGTCACGGCGACATGGCGCGCTGGAATGAAACCTATGGGCCACTCGCCGAGCGGGTCGTGATGCCGATCGCGGCGCGGCAGCTCCTGCAGGCGGGTGTCACGAGCGCCCGCGACATCGCGGCGCCGCTCGAAGCGGCGATCAATGTGCGCGCGCCGCGTGCAGGATCACCTGATTAACGGGCCGACGCTGTACGTATCGGGCCCGGTGCTGCGAAAGCTCGTGCTCGCCGGACACGGAGGAGTGGCAATGGGCGGTCAATGGAGCGGAGGACGCGAGGGCCAAGGTCGCGCGGCTGGCTGATGCCGGCGTCGATTACCTGCTGCTCAGCCGAGGTGGACCTGTGGACTGCCGAGGAGCTTGCGGCCGCTGTCAGCGAGGCGCGCGCCCGCGGACTTCCGGTGCATGCCTATGCCGACCGCCCGGCCGACGTCGAGCGAGGCGTCGTGCTGCAGATTCGACGGTTTCCTCGGCACCGGCATGGGTGTCACGCGCATTCCCTGACAGCGTGGTGCTCGCGCTGCGCCAGCGGCTGCTGCGATCCCGCCGCGCGGCCGCTTGCCTGGAGTCCGGCGATCTCCGCGCATGCTCAATTTCGAGTCGCTGCGCGAGAACGCCGAACCGCTCGACGATCCGCGCACGACGGCCGAGTTGCCGCCGCTGGTCGCAGCCGACATCCTGGGCTCGCTCGCGAATCCCGATCGCGTGACGTGGTTCGAAATGCCGGCGGTGAGCGCCCAGGCGCTCTGCGCCAAGCTCCGCCAGCTCGACGATGCCAAGGTCGCCCTGCTGCTCGGCTCGGATGCGGGTGCGCCGGGGCATCTGCATTCGCGCGCGACCTGGCAGGAGATCGATTTCTGGGTGCACGCACTGCGGCATGCCGGTCGAGCGCGCGATCCAGGCCGCGACTCATGACGCCGCAACGGCCATGGGCGTCGGCCACGAGTCCGGCACGCTGGCGCCCGGGCAAGATCGCGGACGTCATCGCCGTGCGCGGCGACCTGCTGCGGAACCCGGACCTGCTGCAGTTCGTGGACATTGTCATCAAGCACGGTCGTCGCGTACGCTGACGCCATGGCGTCCTTCATCCTGCGCGCGCTGATCGCCGCCCTCGGCCTGTGGCTCGCGACCGAGTGGGTTGACGGGATTTCGGTCAGCGGCCCGACCACGCTGATCCTTGCGGCGCTGCTGCTCGGCGTCGTCAACGCCATCGTGCGGCCGACTGGCGATCTTGCTGACGCTGCCGCTCACGCTCATCACGCTCGGTTTCTTCCTGCTGGTCGTGAATGCCGCAATGGTCGGGCTGGTCGCGGCATTCCTGCCCGGCATGGTGGTCCGCGGATTCTGGGCGGCGTTCTGGACCGCGATCCTCGTGAGCGTCGTGAGCTGGATCGGGAACGCGATGTTCAGGCCCGAGCGCCCGAAACTGCGGGAGTGACATTCAGCTGGCCTGCTGGGCGGTGCCGTGAACCAGGTAATGATTGATCCTGGCTTCCCACTCGCGCATGAACTGCCGGTAATGCTCTTCCGTAAATGACGCGACGAATGCGTCCCCGACGGGCCCCAGGCTGGTGTGCGAATAAGTGACGGTCGCTTCCGATCCCGCCGCAACAGGCCGCAATTGAATCGTGAGCTTGCAGGCGGTGACGGCAGGCGTGATCTTGATCATCTCGACGATGCCGGCGCCGGGCTCGTGGCGCGTGATGTACCAGATCGCATGGCCGGGATCGGCGTCGGTCAGAAACACACAATCGGGCTCTGCGAAACCGGACTGGGTGATCACGACCGGTGGATCCCAGCCCTCGATCCAGTCCGCTTCGCGCACCGGACACAGCAGGGGAAATACCTTTGCGGGCGGTCCGACCAGCTTCTGCACATTGGTTCGCGTGGCGCGATTCGGTCTGGAGATGATCATGGGCCTAGTTCCCGGGTCGGTACGTGTGATCCGAGATCACAATTGCGCTATCCATCGTTCGAATTCCCTGGTCGTGCGCTTGCCCAGCGGCATCGCAGCACCACGCTTGAAAGACCGGCTTCCCGCGATGTGTATATAGCCACCGAGGTCGGTCGGCAGGTAGAATTCGCCGTACTTAAGCATGGCCACCCTCTTCCTGCCGAACTGGCCGTGAAAGTACCCGAACTCGAACAGCACGTTCAGGTTCGGCAGGTTGTATTTCTTGTTGCGGATGCGCGTCGTGGATTCGGGCGAGAAGACCAGCAACGCGCCGTCGACTTTTGAGCGAATGCGGTCCAGGTCCTCGAGCAGAGTGCGGCCGGCGGTGAAGGCGTCCCACCAGGGCAGGAACCTGAGTGAAGGGCTGCTGCATTTCCTGATGACGGTCCTGGCCTGCGACTTTGCGGCCGAAGACGAGCCAATGAAGATGATCTTTGCCGGCATCCCTTCCTCCGGACGCACCGCATCAGCGTCCATTTTCTGCTAGTTTTAGTCGCGAAGCCATCAGGCACACAACAAGAATTGCGGCCCTATGAGCATCCAGCTGCGCCTCACGGTGATGAACTTCATGCAGTTCTTCGTCTGGGGCGCGTGGCTCATCTCGCTCGGCGCCTACATGATCGTGACGCTCGGATTCACCGGCGGGCAGGTCGGCAGCATCTACGCGACGATGGGCGTCGCCTCGCTGTTCATGCCGGGACTGATGGGCATCGTCGCGGACCGCTGGGTCAACGCCGAGCGCCTGTACGGCGTCCTGCACCTGATCGGCGCGGGTCTCCTGCTCTGGGCGTCGACGGTCAGGGATTTCGACACGCTCTACGTGATCATGCTGCTGAATGCGATGGTCTACATGCCGACCATCGCGCTGAACAACGCCGTGTCCTACAAGGTGCTCGAGCAGCGCGGGCCTCAACGTCATCCGAAGCTTTCCGCCGATCCGTGTCTGGGGCACGGTCGGGTTCATCGTGGCGATGTGGATGGTGGACTTCGCCGGCTGGACCAAGAACGCGCTGCAGCTCTACATCAGCGCGGGCGCCGCGCTGTTCCTCGGCATCTACGGCGTTCACGATGCCGAAGTGCCCGCCGGCGCGCGGGAGGGCAAGCGAGCCTCGTCTCGGCGCTGGGGCTCGACGCGTTCGTGCTGTTCCGGCGCCCGCAGATGCTGGTGTTCTTCATGTTCGCGATGATGCTGGGCGCGGCGCTGCAGATCACGAACGCCTTCGGCGGCGCGTTCCTGGCTGACTTCACGACTGCCTATCCGGACTCGTTCGGCGTGCAGCACCCGAACCTGCTGCTCTCGATCTCGCAGATCTCCGAGACGCTCTTCATCCTGACGATCCCGTTCTTCCTGCAGCGCTTCGGCATCAAGATCGTGATGCTGATCAGCATCTTCGCCTGGGTGTTCCGCTTCGGGCTGTTCGCGGTCGGCGATCCGGGCGCGGGCCTGTGGATGCTGGTGCTGTCGATGATCATCTACGGCATGGCCTTCGACTTCTTCAACATTTCGGGTTCGCTGTTCGTGGACCGCGAGTCGGAAGCCAACGATCCGCGCGAGCGCGCAGGGCCTGTTCATGATCATGACGAACGGCCTCGGCGCCTTCGTCGGCAGCATGGCGGCGGCAGGGTGGTCGACCACTTCACGGTGGACGGCGTCAAGGACTGGCAGAGCATCTGGTTCACGTTCGCGGGCTATGCGCTGGTGCTCGGGCTCGTGTTCCCGTTCGTGTTCAAGTACCGGCACGAGCGCAGCGTTGCACAGTGATGCAGGATGGGCCGGGGTTCACCACCAGCCGAGCAACTTCCACCACGCCAGCCCCACGATTCCCCAGATGGAAAGCGTGACGAGCGAGATTACGAATCCGATGGTCCACCATTCCCGTTGCGTCACGTAGCCGGAGCCGAAATAGATCGGGGCGGGTGTCGTGCCGTAGTGCGTCAGGGAGGCCTGCAGGTTCGAAGCATAGGCCAAGCCGAGCACGGCGAGGGCGGGGGGCGCGCCTGAGGCCAGCATCACGACCAGGAAGGGAATGAACATCGCGGTCACGTGGGCTGTGATGCTGGCAAAGCCGTAGTGCGCATAGAAATAGACGAGCAGCAATGCGGCGAGCGCCAATCCCCAGCTCCAGCCGGCCGTCATCCCGGCGGCAATTTCGGCAAACTGCCGCGTGACACCGGTGTCGCCCAGTGCCTCGGCCATGTGCACGAGCCCGCCGTACCAGATGAAAGTGTCCCAGGCCGCGCGATCACCCAGGACGCCTTCCCAGGTGAGCACATTGGTCAGCAGCAATGCGCTGACACCGAATAGTGCAACCACGGTGTACGGGATGTGGTGCCAGGCGGTTGTCATCCACAGGCCTGCAATCAGCGCGAATACGACCAGCATGATGCGCTCGTCACGCGACATCGCGCCCATGCGCGCCAGTTCCTCTCGCGCGAGCTGCGTAGCGCGCGGCGTGTGCGTGATCTCCGGCGGATAGATGCGGTAGATCAGGTACACGACCGCAAGCAACGACAGGACGCCCGGGACTACGCCGCCGATGAACCAGGTGGCGTAGGAAAGCTCGACACCTCCGGTGGAAAGCGCGAACTTGGCGATGATGACGTTGGATGCCTGGCCGGTGAGGAACATTGCGCAGGCAACCACGTCGGCCTGGTACACGGCTTTCATCAGGAATGCGCCGAGCCTCCGTCGCGTCCTGCCCGGCGTCGAGTCGTAGGCTTCCGCAACGCTGCGCGCTACGGGAAACACGATGCCACCTGCCCGTGCGGCGTTGGACGGTACGACGGAAGCGAGCACGGTGTCGGTCGCGACCAGGGCGTATGCTAGTCCCAGCGAACGATCGCCGAGCAGTCTGATAAAACCGAAGGCGATGCGCCGGCCAAGCCCCGTCCTGGTCACGGCGCTCGAAATCATGAAGGCGCAGAGAACCAGCCAGACGATCGGGTCGGCATAGCCTGCGAGTGCATCCATCGGCGTCATCGTGCCGGTGAACGCGAGAACGCAGACAGCAATGAAGACAACGGCGCCCATGGGGGCAGGCCGCACGACGGAAGCGGCGATGGTCGCGACAAATATTGCGAGCAGCCGCCAGCCCTGCGGCGTGATGCCTGCCGGCGGACCAACGGCAAGGATTGCGAGGGCGACGCCAACGACCAGCGCCCAGCGCGATACGCGGCCGCGCGCGGCGCCGGCCGCATCCGGCGGCGCGTCGGTTTTCATCGGTGGGCCATTCTCGGCAGCGGCCTGAGGTATCCGGTCACCAGCGCAATTCCCAACAGTATCACGAGCATCCCGGTCATCTGGACCCAGCTCAAGGTCTCATTGAGCAGCAGCCAGCCGAGTATCGCCGCAATCGCAGGGTTGACGTACCCGTAGGACCCGACCAGCACCGGCGACGTGTGAACCGTGAGCCAGGCGTAGGCGGAGTAGGCGACGCAGGAACTCATCAACGTGAGCCAGGCGAATGCCGAGCAAGCCGCGCCGCGTCCAGTGGACGTCGAATGATTCACCCGCCGCCCAGGATACCGGGAGGAGTCCGAGTCCGCCTGCCAGCATCTGCAGTGCGGCGAACATCAAGGGTGGATTCGTCGCATTCGCATTGCGGTAATAGATGGTGGCGAGCGACCAGCTCAGGCAGCCGAGCAGGATCACGAGCTGCCAGCCCAGTCCCACGACATGAAAGCCGCCCCTGGGGGCGAGTACGAGCAGCACGCCGATGAGCCCGACGAGCAGCCCGATTCGCGCGCTGCCCGGTAGATGGCTGCGCCGTTGACCGAATGTGCCGAGCCAGGCGATCCACGAGCGAAGGCGTCGCGTTCAGCAGTGCTGCAGTATTCGATTGCACGTATTGCATTGCGATCACATGGCAGGCGTTGCTGAAGAGCACCGCCAGGAAACCCATCGCGAATATGTGCCGCAACTCGATGCGCGTGAGCACCGGCGGCCCGCCGCGCCACCAGGCAAAGGCCATCAGGAGCATTCCCGCAGCGGAGAATCGCAGGCCCGCCGCGACCAGCGGCGGCTCGTCCGTGACCATCACCTTGGTTGCGAGATAGCTCGATCCCCAGACGAGGTAGATGATCGCCAGTGCGATCGTGAGTTTCGTGCGCGGTGCTTGAGCAGTCGCTCATTCACCGCCGCGGGGGCAGATCAGGGGCGCGCCCCGCGCGTCGCCACCCTGTGCATCCACCAGCCGAAAGCGGCGAGTGCCGCAATGCCGGCCCATTGCCCGGGCCGCATCGAATCTGCGACCGCCAGGACGTCTGGCATCGCCGCTCGCGACGATCGGGATCGCGATCAGCACGCCGACGATCGCCTCACCCGCGATCAGGCCGGCGGAGAACAGCAGGCCGTTCTGCTTCAGCGATTCCGGATCGCCCGTCGGGATTGCGGCGTTGTGCCAGCGTGTCGACGAGTTCCGCGATCAGGCCGCCCACGAAAATCGGCGTCGAGAGCTCGAGCGGCAGGTAGATGCCGACGGCGACCGCCAGCACGGGCGCGCGCCAGCTTCGAGCCTTGCGGCTTGAAGGTACTCGTCCAGCATGATCGTGATGGCGCCGACCACGGCGCCGATCGCGACCATGTTCCAGGGCAGCCCACCGCCGAAGATGCCGCTCGCGACGGACGCCATCAGCGTCGCCTGCGGCGCGGCGAGCGCATTGACGCCTTCGCGCGCCGGCGTGCCGATGCCATAGGCCTCGAGTAGCAGATTCAGCACCGGCGCCATCACGGCGGCGCTGGCCAATGCGCCGATGCCGAGCATTACCTGCTGGCGCCAGGGCGTGGCGCCGATCAGCTGGCCGGCCTTGAGGTCCTGCAGGTTGTCGCCGGCGATCGCGGCGGCATTGCAGATCACGGCGCCGATCATGATCGCGGCGACCGGGCCGACTGTCGAACCCTTGCCCATGATGCGCGAGCAGGATCAGCGAGGCGAACAGGATGGTCGAGATCGTGATGCCGGAGACGGGATTGTTGGAGGAGCCGACGAGGCCTGCCATGTAGCCGCTGACCGAGGAGAACACGAAGCCGGCGATCACCATGATCGACCGCCATGGTCAGGGCGATGCCGAAGCTGTCGACGACCACGTAATAGAGCGCGAAGAGCGGCAGCACGAACAGCACGATGCCGGTCATGATCATGCTCATCGGCAGGTCGCGCTCGGTGTGCGGAACGTCTGCGCCGGCGATGCCGCGCATCTTGCAGGCCGGTCTTGATGCCGGACAGCAGCGATTTCCGCAAGCGACCACAGCGACCAGAGGCCGCCGATCAGCATCGCGCCGACGCCGATGTAGCGGATCTGCCGGCTCCAGATCAGGTCCGCGGCATCTTCCGGCTGACGAGCCCTACGAGGTGCGCCGCGAGTACCGGGTTCTGGTCGATCATGAACGTGTTGTAGAACGGGATGAAGATCCACCAGGACAGCGCGCCGCCCGAGAGCATCAGCACGCCGATGTTGAAGCCGACGATATAAGCCGACTCCGAGCAGTGCGGGCGACAGGTTGATGCCGAAGAAACCGATCGTGCGCTCGCCGAAAAAGCGCGCGACGGTGAAGGATTCCGGTGAGAACTTGAGGCCCGACAGCGCGAGCTTGAAAAGCGCGCCGCCCCGGCGCGAGCGACAGCGCCTTCAGTCCGCGGCCCGGATCCTCGCCGATCTTCAGCACTTCGGCGGTCGCGACGCCCTCGGGAAACTGCAGTTTCTGGTCGAGGATCAGCGTGCGGCGCAGCGGCACGGAGAACAGCACGCCGAGCAGGCCGCCGAGGCCGGCGATCGCGAGCACCCACCAGTACTCGAAGTCGTGTCCAGTGACCCATGATGCACGAGCGCCGGAATCGTGAAGATCGTGCCGGCCGCGATCGACGAGCCGGCGGAGGCGCCGGTCGCGACGATGTTGTTTTCGAGGATGCTGGAGCGGCCCGAGCATGCGCAGCACGCCCATCGAGACGACCGCGGCCGGTATGGCGGTCGCGACCGTCAGTCCGGCGAACAGACCGAGATAGGCGTTCGCCGCGGCGAGCAGCACGGTGAGGATCAGCGACAGGATGATCGCGCGGACGGTCAGCTGCCTGCGCATCCGGGGAACTCATGTCGGACTCCTCTTCCTTACCAGCCGCACTCGCGGCCGCGGTTCTGTACTTCGAGCCAGGCCATCAGCGGATGAAAGTAGTCGATGATTGCAGAGGCGTCCATCTGGCGGGTGCCGGTCAGCTTCTCGAGCGCATCCTGCCACGGCCTGCTGGCACCGAGCGCGAGCATCTCGCGGAAGCGGCGGCCGGCTTCGGTGCTTGCCGATAGATCGAACATTCGTTCAGTGGGCCCTTGAAACCCGCGGCATCGCAGAGCGCCTTGTGGAACTGGAATTGCAGCACGAACGCGAGGAAATAGCGCGTGTACGGCGTATTTGCCGGGTATGTGGTACTTGGCGCCCGGGTCGAAGTCCTCCTCGCTTCGCGCCACCGGCGCCTCGACGCCCTGGTACTTGCGGCGCAGGTCCCACCAGGCCTCGTTGTACTTCTCAGGCGGAATCGCGCCCGAGAACACGCCCCAGCGCCACTGGTCGATCAACTTGCCGAAGGGCAGGAACGCGATCTTGTCGAGTGCAACCTTCATCTGGCGGTTGATCAGCGCCTCGTTCGCTGCTCTTCATGCCCTTTGGCACCAGGCCGACGTCCGCGAGGTAGCCGTCGGTCATCGACAGGTTGATGGTGTCGCCGATGGCCTCGTGGAATCCGTCATTCGCGCCGCTCTGGAACAGGAACGGCTGGTCCAGGTAACTCAGGTAGTAATAGACATGGCCGAGTTCGTGATAGATCGAGTACAGGTCTTCCTCGGTCGGCTGGATGCATTGCTTGATGCGGACGTCGCCATGCGTGTCCATATTCCAGGCGCTAGCGTGGCAGACCACGTCACGGTCGCGCGGCCGCGTCAGCATGGAGTTCTTCCAGAAGCTGTCCGGCAGCGCCGGGAAACCGAGCGACTTGTAGAAGGATTCCGCTGAACGCGCCATGCGGTCGGCGTCGTAGCCCTGTTTCTTCAGCGCTGCGGTGACATCGAGGTTGGAGACACCCGGGTAGGGTTCCAGCAGGTCGAAGATATTGTTCCACTGCTGGGCCCACATGTTGCCGAACAGGTGTGCGGGAATCGGCTTGCCGTCCGGTACGCGATCCTTGCCGTACTTCTTCTGCAGCTTGCCGCGCGCATAGCAATGCAGGCCGTCATAGAGCGGCTTCACCTGGGTCCAGAGTCTTTCAGTCTCGTCCTCGAACTCCTTCGGGCTCATGTCATAGCCTGAGCGCCACATCTCGCCGAGATCACCGTAACCGAGCTCCTGCGCGCCTTCATTCGCGAGTTCGACAAAGCGCCGGTAGTCCTTTCGCATCGGGCGCGAAATGGTGTGCCAGCCGGTCCACGCGGCGAGCTGCTCGTCCCAATCGCGGCTGTTTACGAGCGTCTCCGAAAGCTGGTCAAGATTGCGGCAAGTCTCGGGACCGCCCGGGCACCACTTGCCCGCGCCGTACATGGATTCCAGGTGTGCGGAAAGGGCGGCGAGCTCGGCGCGCTTTTCGGGATCATCCGGGGCGGGAGCCGCGACCCCCTGTTTCAGGCGCAGCATCGCGCGCCGCGACTCGGGTGACAGGTCCATGTCTGCGTAGGCCCACGATTCCCTGACCGCCTTCGGGTAGTACTCGAGCACCCGCTCATCGGCCTTGGCTACGAGCTGCTCGGTATCGGGCGTGATGTATGTCTGCTGCACCCAGCTTGCCATCGCATCTTCGTGGTATCGCGCCTGCAGATCCTTGTTGACGCGTGCAACGAACTCGTCCGCGCTTTCCTTCGGGGGCTTGTCGCCGCAGCCGCTGATGAAGCCTGCAAGGCAGAGTACAGCACCGACCTGCAACAGGGCACCCATGGTCATTTCCCTTCGGCGCCGTGCATCCAGCGAATGATGCGGCCGGAAATCGCCCAGAGCACGACGCTGAAGCCGATCAGCGCCAGCGCCAAGCCGCCGAACACGCCAAGGAGTCCCGCATGCTCGGCGCGCACGCCGACATCGGTCGCGATGGAGATCATCCACGGGTACTCGCCCATGTGCTCGGAGAACGCGCCGATATACCCGGCAAGGGTGTTGGCGACGAAATTGATCATGAACCAGACGCCCATCATCAGCGACCCGAGCCGGAGCGGCGCGAGCTTCGTGACCATCGAGAGCCCGACCGGGCTGATGCACAACTCGCCGGTCGTGTGGAACAGGTAACCGAGTACCAGCCAGAGCATTCCCGACTTCATGTCGGCCGTGCGCTGCATCTCGAACACCGCAACAACGAGGAACATGAATCCGAGCGCGACCTGCAGCAGGCCGAGGTACATCTTGACCGGCGTCTTCGGATTCCTGCCGCTCTGCCCGAGCCTGCTCCACAGCATCGAGAAAAACGGGGCAAGCAGCACGATGAACAACGGATTCAGCGACTGGAACCAGCCGGTGGGGACGGTGAAACTGCCGACTCCGCGGTTCGTGTACTTCTCGGCAAACAGGTTCAGCAGGCCGCCCGCCTGCTCGAAAGCCGCCCAGAACATCACCACGAATACAAAGATCACGAAGATCACGCGCAGTCGGTCGCGCTCATCGAGTGTCAGCGGTTTCTTTTCACCGCCGGCCAGTTTCAGCGAGCGGCTTGCCGCCGGCTCGCGGCCGATGTCGCCGATGTAACGCTGGGCAAATGCGAGCTGGATGATCACGGAAAGCGACATGCCGATGCCGGCGATCAGGAAACCGACCCGCCATCCGTAAGCCGGGTCTTCGCCGAATGTGGAGCAGAACAGCGGTGCGAGGAAGGCGCCGACATTGATGCCCATGTAGAAAATAGTGAATGCACCGTCGCGACGCGCATCACCCTGCGGGTACAGGTCGCCGACCATGGTCGAGATATTCGGCTTGAAGAATCCATTGCCGATGACCAGGAGCAGCAGGCCGACATAGAAACTGGTCGCCGTCTCGGGAAATGCGATTCCTAGGGAATCGAGCGACCAGGCGGGGCTCGCTCCCATGATGCCGAGCGGCGAGGCAAGCGCAAATTGGCCGAGTGCCATGACGATGCCGCCGATGATCACGGCCCTGCGCTGGCCGATGAAATTATCGGCGAGCCAGCCACCGAACAGCGGCGTGAAATAGACGAGCCCCGTGTACCAGGCATAGAGCGTCAGCGCCTGCGCACTGTCCCAGCCCAGGCCCGGATTCGCCGCATTCGTCGCGGCGACCGCGTACAGTACCAGTAGTGCGCGCATGCCGTAGTAGCTGAACCGTTCCCACATTTCAGTCATGAACAGCAGGAACAGGCCCTTGGGATGGCCCAGCCAGGTTCCCGGCGGGACGTGCACGTCAGTCATCATTTGTTGATTACTCCAGAGTCCGGCGAGTCTCGGCGATGTTGCGGTGCAACATCAAGCCGGGCTGTCTTGCTGATCCGGCGGGTTGGCGCGCACCAGGAGCCATGACATAAAGACGCCCGCTTCGAACAGCAAATACATCGGCAGCGCCATCATGGTCTGGGACACCGCATCCGGTGGCGTCAGGAAAGCCGCGATGATGAATATGGCAAGCAGTACGTAGCCGCGGTTCTTCGTGAGTGCCGCGCGTTTCACGAGCCCGGTGCGCACCAGCAGCACGGTTGCCACGGGTATCTCGAATGCAAGGCCGAATGCGAAGAACAGCAGCACGGCGAAGTCCATGTACTGCGTCATGTCCGCGAGCATCTCGACTCCCTCGGGCGTCGTCATGACGAAGAACTGGAAAATGGCCGGAAACACGAGGAAGTAGGCGAAAGCCGTGCCGCAGTAGAATAGGATTACGCTGGAAACGAACAGCGGCAGCGCAAAGCGCCGCTCGTGGCGGTAAAGACCGGGCGCGATGAATGCCCAGATCTGGTAAAGGACCACGGGCATCGCAAAGAAAATGGCGGCGAGCAGCGCGAGCTTGAAGGGCGTCATGAAGGGCGCGATGACGGAGGTCGCGATCAGCTTTGTTCCCGGCGGCAGCTGCGCACGGAGCGGCTCGGAAAGCCAGGTGAAGATGTCGTTCGAAAAGTAGAGACAGGGAACAGCGACGATGCAGGTTGCTATCAGTGCCCGCAACAGCCGGTCGCGCAGTTCCAGCAGGTGCGATATCAGCGTGCTTTCGGGGAGCTTCTCGGTATCGGGCGCGGGGTCGCTCATGACGGATCGGGTCCGTCCGCCTCTTCCGGGGGATCAGCGGGGGCCACTCCCGGTGGGCGGCGCTGGGGCGGTTTCGGTTCCATGCCCGTGCTCACGTTGACTTCGTCATCCAGCTGCTGGCGCAACTGGCGCGCCATCGCGCGTGCGCGGCCCACCCAGCGGCCGATCTGGTTGGCGAGCTTCGGAAGCTTCTCGGGACCCAGCACCAACAGCGCGATGCCGAGTATCAGGATGATCTCGGTGAAGCCGACCTCGAACATCGGTCGTCAGGCGTTCTTCGAGGAATCGACGCTGTCGGGTTTCTTGCTGCTGAAATCCGCATCCGGCTGCTTGTCCTGCGCAAGCTTGTTGCCGCTCTCTTCGTCTTCGCCCTCATTCATCGATTTCTTGAAGCCCTTTACCGCGGCTCCCAGGTCAGACCCGATGGTGCGTAGTTTTTTCGCCCCGAAGATCAGGAGCGCGATCGCGAGGATGATCAGCAGTTCCCTGAAACCAATACCCATAATTGCAACTCCAGCCCGCGCAACCGGCGCGGTAGCGAATGATACGCCAAACGGCTCTCAGGCCCCGTGACGGGAGGCCTGAATCCAGAAAGTGACAGGTCCGTCGTTGACTAGCGACACCTGCATTTGGGCCCCGAACTGCCCGGCGTGGACGCCCGGAAAGCGCTGTCGAGCGAACCCCAGGAACTCGTCGAACAGGCGGCGGCCCTCGTCCGGTGGGGCCGCGGTGCTGAATCCGGGCCGCAGGCCCTTGCCGGTGTCCGCGGCCAGCGTGAACTGGGGCACCAGCAGCAACCCGCCGTTGACGTCGGTGACGGAGAGATTCATGCGCCCTTCGGCATCGGCGAACACGCGATAGTTCAACAGCCGCTGCAGCAGTCGCTCGGCCTCTGCCGGCGTGTCGTCGCGCTCGACGGCGACCATGACAAGAAGCCCGGCTCCGATTCGCGCAATTTCACGGCCCTCAACTTCGACCGCCGCGCTCGAAACGCGTTGCAGCAGGCCGATCAAGCGTCATCCGCCGTCATCACGTGACGCTCAGCAGCGTAGCCTGTCATCCCGAGCGCGAGCGATGCGCCGATGACGCCAAGGCTGACAAGCAGGTGAAACGCCAGGCGGCGCAGGTACCGGGTGCGTGTCAATGGCGGTTTGTGTCTTGCCTCGTACACGGGGGCATCAGCGCGCCGCGATCTGCCGGCGCAGTCGCTTCAGGAACACGCTCATTTCCTTTGCGGCCTGGATGTCGCCGCTCTTGCCGGCGGCGACGATGCCGAGTTCGTAGATTTCCGCGGCGCGTTCAGGCGATCCTGCCGCGGCGTGTGCCTCGCCGAGCGCCTTCCAGGCCGCGGAGTAGCCAGGATTCTGCTCAATTGCACTGCGCAGGTGATCGATCGCGGCCAGCAGATCGCCGGTCTTTCGGCACTCGAGACCGAGCGAATAGCGCAGGAGCGGGGAATCCTGGCCACGCTCCAGCATCAATTGCAGGTTGTCGCGCAGCGCCATGTCAGCGTTGCCAGAACGCAGGCGTCAGGAGCAGCACCAGCGTGAAGATCTCGAGCCTGCCGACCAGCATCGCAATCGCGCAGATCCACTTGGCGGAATCTGGCACGTCGCGGAATGTGATGGTGACGTCACCCAGGCCCGGGCCGACATTGTTGAGGCTGGTCGTGACGGCCGACCAGGCCGTGACCTGGTCGAGGCCAAACATCATCAGCAGGAACATCAGGACCGCAAATACCACGAAGTACATCGCGAAAAAGCCGGCGATGCCACCGATGATCCGTTGCGGCACGACGCGGCCTGCGAGCTTCACCGGAATCTCGGCGTTCGGGTGCACGAGACGCTTCAGTTCCACGACGCCCTGGCGAAACATGATCAGCCAGCGAATCACCTTCATGCCGCCCGCCGTCGAGCCGGCGCAGCCGCAGACCAGGGTCAGCAGCATCATGAAAGCCGGCAGCGCACCGGGCCAGTCCGCAAAACCGGTGGTCAGGTATCCCGTGCTGGTCTGGATCGAGACGACCTGGAAGCTGGCGTGGCGCAGCGCCGCCCAGAAGCTGCCGAATTCGCCCTCGAGCCACAGGTAGAAGGCGGCGCCCAGGATGACGACGGCCACGAGCCAGAAATAGGCCCTGAATTCCGTGTCGCGCCAGTAGGCATAAGGGTCGCGCTGGCGAATCACCAGGAAATGCAGGGCGAAACTGGCGCCGCCCAGGAACATGAAGACGGTCGCGATCACCTCGATGACCGGATTGTCGAAGTAGGCGAAGCTCGCATCGTGAGTTGAAAAACCGCCGGTCGACAGCGTGCTGAAGGCGTGGCCGACCGCGTCGAAGCCATTCATGCCCGCAAGGTAATAGCCGAGCGCGCAGGCTGCCGTCATCAGCGCGTAAATGGTCCAGAGCGCCTTGGCAGTCTGCGTGATGCGCGGAGTGAGCTTCTGGTCCTTCATCGGGCCGGGCGTTTCCGCCTTGTACAACGACATGCCGCCGATGCCGAGCACGGGCAGCAAGGCAACAGCAAGCACGATGATGCCCATGCCACCAAGCCACTGGATCTGCTGCCGGTAGTAGAGGATGGATTTCGGGAGCTCGTCGAGCCCGACGATTACGGTGGCACCAGTGGTCGTGAATCCGGATACGGCCTCGAATACAGCGTCTGTAAAGCTGAGTTCCGGCAGGTCGGTGATCAGGAGCGGTGTCGCGCCGGCCAGGCCGAGGCAGATCCAGAACACGGCGACCACCAGGAATCCGTCGCGCAGCCGCAGGTCGCGGCGCACCTTGTGCACCGGCAGCCAGAGCAGCAGGCCGATCGCGGCGACTATCAGGAAGGAATCGAGGAATGGCTGCCAGTGGTCGTCTCCGTAGGCCAGCGCGACACCGATGGGCGGCAGCATCGTCAGGCTGAACATCAGGAGCATCAGCCCCAGGATGCGCTGCACCATAGGGAGATTCATGCGGGCGTGCCGGTCTGGAACAACCGGCCGACATCCTCCACGTGACGGCGGTCGGTCAGGAACAGGATCACGTGATCGTCGACTTCGATGACCGTATCGTGATGAGCCATGATGGCTTCCTCGCCACGCACGATCGCGCCGATGGTCGTGCCCTCGGGCAGGTCGATCTGGTCGATGCGCTTGCCGGCCACCGGCGAATTACGGCTGTCGGCGTGGACGATCGCCTCCATCGCTTCGGCGGCGCCGCGGCGCAGGGAGTGCACGCGGACAACGTCGCCGCGGCGCACATGAGACAGCAGCGCGCCGATCGTGATCGTCTGCGGCGAGATTGCGATGTCGATCTTGCCGCCTTCCATCAATTCCGCGTAAGAGGGCTTGTTGATCAGAGCCATCACACGGCGCGCGCCGAGGCGCTTGGCCAGCATGGCGGACAGGATGTTGGTTTCCTCGGAATTCGTCAGAGCCACGAATACGTCGGTATCGTCTATGTTTTCCTCTAGCAGCAGCTCTTCATCCGCCGCGTCACCGGCCAGGACCAGCGTGTTGCGCAGGGTTTCTGCGGCCCACCGTGTCCGCTCGGTGCTGCGGTCGATGATCTTGACCTGGGCGCGGTCTTCTAGGGCGCGTGCGAGCCGGAACCCGATATTGCCGGCCCCGGCTATGACGACGCGACGCACCGGCGCCTCTTCGGTGATCAGCTCCTTCATCATCGCGCGCATGTCGTCGCGGGCGGCAATGAAGAAGACCTCATCGTGTTCGGCGATGATCGTATCGCCCTCCGGTTTCACATTCTGGCCGCCGCGGTAGATGGCGGCGACGCGCACTTCGCGATTCGGTATGTGGGCGCGCAGTTCACGGAGCTGATGGCCGACCAGCTTGCCGCCTTTGAGGGCGCGCATGCCGACCAGGCGGACCCTGCCGTCGGCGAAATCCAGGACCTGAAGCGCACCCGGGTAGCGAATCAGTCGCTCGACGTAATCGGTTACGAGTTGCTCGGGGCTGATCGCGAGATCCACCGGGATCGCCGTGTCGCCGTAGAGCTCCGGGCGGCGGTGATAATCGCCGGAGCGGATGCGAGCGATCTTGGTCGGCGTCTGGAAGAGCGTCCAGGCGATCCGGCAGGCGATCATGTTGACTTCGTCGCTGTTCGTGAGCGCAACGATCATGTCTGCGCCGTCCCCGCCGGCGGCTTCGAGCACGGCCGGGTGCGCACCGTTGCCGGATACGGTGCGGATGTCGAGGCGGTCCTGCAGGTCGCGCAGGACCTCGTCCCGGGTGTCAACCACCGTGACGTCATTGGCCTGTTCGCGGGACAGCTGCTGCGCCGCGGTGCTGCCGACCTGGCCGGCGCCCAGAATGATGATTTTCATGGCGGCAGATTCTAGCGCAGCCCCGCACGCCCGGCCGCGCGGACTGAGTTGGATATTCCGGCGCGCGGGATCCGACGGGGTGTCCCCTCGCTCCGCCGGAACTTTATGCTTCGCTCGGGGACACCCCGCCGGATCCCGCGGGCGCCAGAAATGCCGGCATCTACGCGACGGGTTTCAGCGGATCTGCTCGAGCCGTGCTAACGAGTACATCAGCCATTTCTGGCCGACGTCCTCGAAGTTCACGTGGACCTGCCGGTTCTCGCCATTGCCCTCGAAACGAAGGATCGTGCCCTCGCCGAACTTCGGGTGGCGGACGCGCGTACCGAGGCGCATCGGCATGTCTTCACCAGCCGGCGGGGGCGCGGCGCGCGAGCGCCGCTGCGCTGTGCCGGTGCCGATATCAGTGCCGCGACGGACGATCGCCGGACCCGGGGATGTGTAGAGCGGCCGGCTGACGGAAATGCGTGGCCGGATCTCCTCGATGGCTTCCGCCGGCAGCTCCGACAGGAAGCGGGACGGGTCGCGATAAGAAGTCTGGCCGAAGATACGCCGGCTTTCCGCATGGGTGAGGTACAGCTGCTTCATGGCGCGGGTCAACCCGACGTAGCACAGGCGCCGTTCCTCGGGCAGCTTGTCGGCATCGAATGCGGAGCGTTCCGAGGGAAACAGCCCTTCCTCCAGCCCGACGATGAATACGGTCGGGAACTCGAGCCCCTTGGCCGCGTGCAATGTCATCAGTTGCACGCAATCGAGCCCCGTCGCGGCCTGGGTCTCGCCGGATTCGAGCGTGGCGTGGGCAAGAAATGCAGGCAGTGGCGCGAGGCCGTCGTCATTCTCCGGAATGAATCCTTCGGCCGCGTTGACGAGCTCGTCGAGGTTCTCGACACGCGCCTCCCCCTTGTTGTCCTTTTCCCGGGCGTGATGTGCGCGCAATCCGGAATTCTCGATCACCAGGCGCACCTGCTCCTGCAGGGGCAGGTCCGCTATCTCGACGGCGAGCCGCTCGATCAGGACGAAAAATCCCTTGAGCGCATTGGCAGCGCGGGCCGGCAGTCCGGAAAGCAGCGTCTGGCCTGCGTCCCATAGATTGAGGCTTTTTTCCTTCGCAGTCGCGCGCAGCAAATCGACTGTCGCGTTGCCGATGCCGCGGGTGGGAAGGTTGACGACCCTCTCGAAGGACATGTCGTCGGCGCGCGTCTGGGTCAGGCGCAGGTAGCTGAGCGCGTCCTTGATTTCGGCGCGTTCGAAGAATCGCAGGCCGCCATAGACGCGATATGGCATGCGCGCCGCCATCAGCGCCTCCTCGAAGGCGCGCGACTGGGCATTGGAGCGATAGAGCACGGCCGCCGCGGCAAGCGGCAGCCCGCTCCGCTGGTGTTCGCGGATCCGATCGAGCACGAAGTCAGCCTCGTCACGCTCGTTGAACGCGGCGTATACGCGGATCGGTTCGCCGCCCTTGGCCGCGGTCCACAGTTCCTTGCCCATGCGGTCCGTGTTCTTCGCGATGACCGCGTTCGCGGCGCCGAGGATCAAGGCCGTCGAGCGGTAGTTCTGCTCGAGCCGATAAACGGTCGCCGTGAAGTCGCGGCGGAAATGCTGCATGTTCTCGACACGCGCGCCGCGCCAGCGATATATGGACTGGTCATCGTCGCCGACCACGAAGGGGATTCCGGGCGGGCCGGCAAGGAACTTCAGCCACTCGTACTGGACGCTGTTAGTGTCCTGGAATTCGTCCACGAGCAGGTGGCGGAACCGCTCGCGGTAATAGGCGCCGAGATCCCTGACATCGCGCAGGGTCTCGAGGCTGCGCAGCAGGAGCTCTGCGAAATCCACGACGCCCGCGCGTTCGCAGCGTTGCTGGTACAGGTCGTAGAGCCTGATAAATTGCTGGCGTGTCGGGTCGCCGCGGTCATCGAGACGCTTCGCGCGCCGGCCCTCGTCCTTGTTGACGTTGATGAATCCCTGCACTTCGCGCGGCACCCAGCGCTGCTCGTCGAGTTCCTGCTCGCGGATTATCTTGCGGACCAGGCGGTGCTGGTCCTCCTCGTCGAGGATCTGGAAGGATTGCGGCAGGCCGGCCTCGCGCCAATGCCGGCGCAGCAGGCGATGGGCAATGCCGTGGAATGTCCCCACCCACAGTGCGCCGCCGGGCATGTCCATGAGCGATTCGATGCGCGCGCGCATCTCGGCTGCCGCCTTGTTGGTGAAGGTGACCGCCATCAGGCCATGCGGCGATACACCATGCTCGCGGATCAGCCATGCGGCGCGATGCGTCAGTACGCGCGTCTTGCCGCTGCCGGCGCCGGCCAGCACCAGCGCCGGCACCAAAGGCGCCGTGACGGCTTCGCGTTGGGCGTCATTGAGCGATTCGAGCAAGTCGTGGATGGGCATGGGGCGCGCATTCTAGCAAGCGCGCCGCCTGCTACGGTCTTGTCGGTTGCTGCGCATCCTGGACGAAATTCATGAGGGCAAGTGCAAGCGCGATGACCACGGGACCCAGGAACATCCCGATTACGCCGAAGGCGAACAGGCCGCCAAGCACGCCGATGAATACGGCCAGTGTCGGTACGACCGCGCGGCCCGAGATCAGCAACGGCTTCAGGAAATTGTCCAGGGTGCTGACCACGAGGCCGAACACCGCCAGTACGATCGCGGCGCCATAGCGGCCCTGGAACAGCAGCAAGGCAACAGCCGGTACCCAGACCAGCGCCGTGCCGCCAAAGGGCAGGATCGAAAACAGCGCCCCAAGCACGCCGAATACGACGGGTGCGCGAAGATCGACTGCGGCGAACCCGATGCCGAGCAGCAGGCCCTGGATCATGGCGGTCAGGACCGTTCCCAGCACGACGGCGCGGGTGACGGTCGCGAGCCGGTCCCTCAGTTCTCCGCGCCGCCCGGGTTCCAATGGCACGAGATTGATTGCCGCGCGCGCCATGCCGCTGCCGTCACGGACAAAGAAGAACAGCAGGAACAGCATCATCGCGAAATTGAGTACCGTGCCGAGGGCGCCAAGGAGCGCCGTGCCGCCGTAGGCAGCAAGCCGCTCGAAGAGCTTCTTTGCGCTTTCAAGAAGCCAGGCCTGGACCTCGGTCGCGCTGATGCTTGCATACTGGTCGAGCCAGGCAAGAACGGGACCAAGCAATGGCAACTGCGTGACATCGGGAACGCCCTGGCCCTGATGCTGCCCCAGCCAGTTTTGCAGCAGTACCGCAAGGCCGGCAGCTTGCCGGCCGAATGCGACCGCGAGTGTCGCTAGGGGTCCGATGAACAGCAAAAGCACGGCCACCGTCAGCAGTACGGCCGCGACCGATGCACGGCCGCGCATGAGCGTAGTCAACCATGCCTGCGCAGGCTGCAGCAGGAATGCGAGAAATAGAGCCCAGGCGAGCGGTGCGAAAAACGGTTCCAGGATCCGGAACAACAGCATCCCGAGCAATGCGAGGCCGGCAATCGCCAGTACCCGCTCGTAGAAAATTGTATTTGCGGACGGCATCATGCCGGGCGTGTCAAAGCGCTGCCCGGATGCGCGCGGCATGCTCGGCGAGCGCCGTCGGGTCCGCCTGCTTCGCCGCGTGGATCCCGAGGTCCTTGCCCGCGTAGCGTGGGATGACGTGGATGTGAAGATGAAACACGCTTTGCCCCGCGGCTGCGCCATTCAGCTGGGCGATCATGATTCCCGGTGGCGCAAAGGCTTTCTTCACGGCTCGCGCGACCAGCTGCGCCGTACGAATCGCGGCTGCAGCCGCCTCCGGCGATGTCGAGAAAATATCCTCGCCGGCGGTTCTTGGTATCACGAGCGTATGGCCGTCGGCCTGCGGCATGATGTCCATGAATGCGAGTGTGTCCGCGTCCTCATAGACGCGGTGGCAGGGAATCTCGCCTCGTGCTATGCGGGCGAAGATATTGTCGGGGTCATATGCCATCGAGGCGCTCCGCTTCAAGATCGATCGTAAGCAGGCAGTGATCGGGCCAGCGCCCGCCCTGCGGGTATGTCCAGACCTTGTAGGAATCCGCCGCCAGCGCGCGGGCGAGCTTCCGGCCGAGCACGAAATGATCAATAGGCTGGCGCGGTTCGTGACCGTTGCCGCAGCCCACGGCGCCATGCTGGACGCCGGGATTCACGAGTTCCGCGCCCGGTGGATCACCATCATTTATCTCGGGCCAGATCGCAATGATATGGCCTGCTGCGTCGCGCGCCGTTTCGTGCTCAAGGTCAAATCGCCGGTTGAAGTCTCCGATCACCGCGAAGGCGTTGTCGGCGCGCGCGCGCCGGTCGATCCAGTCCTCCAGTATCGGCACTTGCTGCTGAAGGCGCCGGCAGGCGTCGCGCGGCTCGCTGAGGGGATCGCTGTTGCAGGCGGATTTGAGGTGCACGGCCAGCAGGCGGATGGCGCGGTCCGTGCCAGGATATAGCGTGAGATCTGCGCCGCGGCGCACATAGTCGTCGAGGCCGAGCGCCCGGTAGTCGCGGTCGCAGCGATGCGGGATGCCGCGGCGGACCGCGAAGCCGACATTCTGCACGTTGTGCCGGCTCGTGAAGCAGAAAACGTACTGGGGGAATATCCGCTTCGCGACTTCGCGTCCGTCCGTTTCCTGCAATGCAATGACGTCGAGGTCCACAGCGCTCCCAAAATCACGAAGCCGCGCGAGGTCCCGCTCGCTCCAGCGCCCCCTGGGGACGAGGTCACAGGGGAATGTCCTTTCCTCGCCTCCCGCACGTTCTTTCTTGCCGAAGCAGTTGCCCGCAAGCGCGTCGAATGTCCCGGGCAGCATCATCCATTCCAGATTCCAGGTTCCGAGGCGCAGGCGCTCGCCACCGGCCGCGGGCATCGATATCGCGAGCGCGAAGGCAATTGCTGCGAAGCGGATCATTCCCCGGTCTTGCGCCGGTTGGCGACGAGGTCCTGGACCACGACCGGGTCGGCGAGCGTCGAGGTGTCGCCGAGCTGGTCGTGCTCGCTCGCGGCGATCTTGCGCAGGATCCGCCGCATGATCTTGCCCGATCGCGTTTTTGGGAGCGCTGGCGCCCATTGGATGAAATCGGGCTGGGCGATCGGCCCGATTTCCTTGCGGACCCAGGCCACGAGCTCGGCGCGCAGCTTGTCAGACGGCTGTTCGCCTGCGATCAGCGTGACATAGGCATAAATGCCCTGGCCCTTGATGTCGTGCGGGAAGCCGACGACCGCGGCTTCCGCGACTTTCTGATGCGCAACCAGCGCACTCTCGACTTCGGCCGTGCCGATACGGTGCCCAGAGACATTGATGACGTCGTCCACGCGGCCCGTGATCCAGTAGTAGCCGTCCTCGTCGCGCCGCGCGCCATCGCCGGTGAAATAGCTGCCGGGGAAGGACCTGAAGTAGGTGTCGACGAAACGCTGATGATCGCCGTAGACCGTGCGCATCTGGCCGGGCCAGCTGTCCTTGATGACGAGATTGCCGTCGGCAGCGCCCGTCAGCTCGCGGCCTTCATTGTCCACGATTGCCGGCACTACACCGGGCAGCGGCAAAGTCGCGGAGCCCGCCTTCAGCGCCGTCGCGCCCGGCAGCGGCGATATCAGAATCCCGCCGGTTTCGGTCTGCCACCAGGTGTCCACGACCGGGCAGCGGCCATCGCCGACCACGCGGTAATACCATTCCCAGGCCTCGGGATTGATCGGCTCGCCGACGGTGCCGAGCAGCCGCAGGCTCTTGCGCGAACAGGCCTTGACCGGCGCGTCGCCGTGGCGCATCAAGGCGCGGATCGCGGTCGGCGCTGTGTAGAAAATCGTGACCTTGTGCTTGTCCACAACGCGCCAGAATCGCGAGACGTCCGGGTAGGTCGGGACTCCCTCGAACATCAGGCTGGTCGCCCCGTTCGACAGCGGGCCGTACAGGATGTAGCTATGCCCCGTGACCCAACCGACATCCGCCGTGCACCAGTAGATGTCGTCTTCCCGGTAGTCGAAGACACAGGAGAAGGTGAAGTTCACGAAAACGAGATAACCGCCGCTCGTGTGCAAGACGCCTTTTGGCTTGCCGGTCGATCCCGACGTGTAAAGGATGAACAGCGGATCTTCCGCATTCATTGGCTCAGGCGCGCACACTGGCTGCTGTGCCGCAGTCACATCGTGGTACCAGAGATCTCGACCCGCGGCCCAGGCGATCTTGCCGCCGGTCCGGCGCACGACGATGACATTCCTGACATTCAGCCCGCGTGACGAGATCGCCGCGTCCACGTTGGCCTTGAGCGGGATGGTCTTGTTGCCGCGCACGCCTTCGTCGGCCGTGATCACGATCGTCGATTCGCAGTCGTGAATCCGCCCTGCGAGCGCCTCCGGCGAGAAACCGCCGAACACGACGGAGTGCACTGCGCCGATGCGCGCGCAAGCCAGCATCGCGATCGCAGCCTCGGGGATCATCGGCATGTAGATCGTGACGCGGTCGCCCTTGGAGACGCCTGCCGCACGCAAGGCATTGCCCAGGCGGCAGACTTCGGCGTGCAGATCGCGATAGGTGATCGCGCGGGAACTGCCGGGATCGTCGCCTTCGAACAGCAGGGCCGTCTTATCGCCGCGCTTCGCAAGCTGGCGATCGAGGCAATTGACGGAGACGTTCAGCTCGCCGTCCTCGAACCAGCGGACACGAAAATCCGCGGTATCAAAGGACACGTCCTTGATGCGGGTCGGGAACCGGAACCAGTCGAGGCGTTTCGCAATGCATTGCCCAGAAACCCGCAGGGTCCCGGACCGACTCCCGGTACATCGCCTCGTATTCCGCAGCCTTGACCACGGCATTCCTGGCAAATGCCTCCGGTACCGGATGTTTGTGGACGATCATGGTGCTTATTCTAAAGGCATTGACGCAGATCAAGGCACCCGCCAGGCCCGCAAGTAGCCTTGAAGGCCGGCTCGGGGAGCACACATTGAAAAGACTGCTCTTGTTGCCCCTCCTGACGGCTTTCGGCGCCGGGGCCGAGGGCCTGCCGACAATCGTTTCGGATGGCAAGGCAGGGCTCGACCTGCGCTACCGCTATGAAGATGTCGAGCAGGCAGGCAAGCCTTCGACCGCATCTGCCAGCACCCTCAGGCTGCGGCTGAACCTGCGGTCAGGATCAGTGGGTGGATTTTCCGGATTCGCGGAATTTGACCACGTACAGGTCATCGGTGATGAGCACTACGACAGCACGCGAAACGGCCTCACACAATATCCGGTCGTCGCGGATCCTGATGGCACCGACCTCAACCAGGCCTACCTGCAATATTCAGGGCATGCCGGCACGGTCCTGCGTGTTGGCCACCAGCGCATCCGCCTGGACGGCGAGAGATTCATCGGCTCCGTCGCCTGGCGCCAGAACGAGCAGACCTTTGATGCATTGGCGCTGGAATCGAAGGCGTTGCCGGGCATTACTGCGAGCTATGCCTACATCGACAAGGTCTGGCGTGTGTTCGGCCCGGATTCCGGCACGCCGCAGGCGACATTCAACAGCGACAGCCACATCGTGAACCTCAGGCTGACGAAGCTGCCGGTTGGCACGCTGACGGCCTACGGATATTTCCTGGACTTCAGTGAGGTGCGGCAGCTGTCCACGAATACCTGGGGAATCCGCTACGACGGCAGCCATGCGCTCGGGGAGAAGATGAAATTCGGATGGGCGCTGGAATACGCACAGCAGCGGGACGCCGGCGGCAATCCGGCCAGCATCGATGCCGACTACAGCCTTGTCGAGCTCAGCCTGAAAGGATCCTCGGCGGGTGTCACCCTGGGACGGGAGGTACTCTCGGGCGAGCGGGGCACATTTACGGCGACCACCAATCCCGCATTCCAGACACCGCTCGCTACCCTGCACAAGTGGCAGGGCTGGGCCGACAAGTTCCTGACGACGCCAAGCACCGGCATTGAGGATTCCTACATCGGTTTGAATTGCAGTCTCGCGGGATTCGGCGGCCAGGCGGTCTGGCACGACTTACAGGCGGAAGCGACCAGCATGGACTATGGAACGGAGCTGGATTTGTCGGTGTCGAGGAAATTCGCGCAGCGCTACGAATTGCTGGTGAAGTACGCTGACTATTCTGCCGACGGGTTGTTCACGGATACGCGCAAGTTCTGGCTGCAGCTTGGCGCCGCGTTCTGAAGGCGTCGTTCAAAGCGCTGCTTCCCTGAAAGTATCGCAGGCCTCCAGCTTGCCGGTGTCGATTCCGATACTGAACCAGCGCATGCTGGTCCTCGGAATTCGTGCAGCTAATCTTTTGGTGTCGGCACTTTGTCAGGCCAGCCGTCGCGCAGATGCAGGTCGCGTTGTGGGTAAGGGATCGTTATACCCGCGGCCTTGAAAAGGTCCCAGATCTCGAGATGCAGGTCCGAACCCACGTTGTTGATGCCGTCCTCGGGGTCGCGGATCCAGTAGCGCAGCTCGAGCGAGACGCCATTGTCGCCGAAGCCCATGACGCGGCTCGCGGGTGCCGGATCCTTGATCACGCGTGGATGCCTGGCGGCGGCCTCGAGCAGGAGGCGGAGCGCATTTCGCGGATCGTCCTGGTAGCTTATCTGCACCGGCAGCTTGAGCCGGATCGCACGATCGCCGTAGCTCCAGTTCACGACCTCGGAGCTGATCACGTTTTCATTCGGTATCAGGGTGTCGACGCCATCGCGGTCGCGCACGACGATGTAGCGTGCGCGCAGTTCCTTCACGACCCCGAATCGCTGGCCGATCGTGATGACGTCGCCCTGGCGTATCGAACGGTCGCCGACCAGGATGAAGCCGCTGACGAAATTCGCCGCGATGCGCTGCAGGCCGAAGCCCAGGCCTATGCCCAGTGCGCCGCTGAAAACCGCCAGCGCCGCGAGGTCGATGCCGACGGCGTTGAGACCAAGCAGGCCTGCGATCAGCAGCAGGATCAGCCGCACGAACTTCGCGATGCCGACCCTGAGGCCGATTGAGATCTCGTGCGAGGACATCAATCCACGGGTCGCGATCGTGCCAAGGTAGCCGCCAACCATCAGGAACACGACCATCGTGAGGACGGCCTTGAAGGCGTCCAGCAGGGAGAAGCCCTTCTTGCCGATCGGGATCGCGACACCGTCGAGCGCCGTGGCTACCGGTTCGATCCAGCCCAGCAGGTACATGGCGACCAGCAGCCAGGCGATCCAGGTAATCAGGTGCTCCGACGCCGCCAGCAGCGGCCCCGGCCGCAGCACGCGCTTCAGCACGTCGATCAGCAGGCGGATGGCGGCGAGGGTCAGCGCGAGTATGGCGACGATTGAAACGAGGCCGTGCGGCAGCCCGGCCCACTGCAGCACGGCGCCGGAGGCAACCGCCACCAGTCCGAAAAGAACCGAGAATGCAATCCGGCCGCTCAGCGTGGCGATGATTTCCAGCGGGGAGCCGGCACCAGCCTTGCCAGTGCTTTCGAAGTATTTTCGCATGCCATGCGCCGCCACCCACGAAAACGCGATGGCCATGACGATTACGCTGATCTGCCACCACTGGTCGGGCTGTTGCAGGCGCGCCAGCGACTGCCGGATAAAATCCAGCGCGAATTCCCAAATGTCGCTCATGTCGGACCGCCTCCCGGGATCACAGCAAGCCGTACTTCGTCGCCAGCAGCCAGGTCAGCGTTATCCACATCAGCACCGAGAGCGGCAGGCCGGCACGCACGAAATCCCTGAAGCGATAACCTGCCGCTGCCATGACCAGCAAGTTGGTCTGGTAGCCCATCGGGGTTGCATAACTGATGTTGCAGCCGAACAGCACTGCGAGCACGAATGGTCGCGGGTCGACACCGAGGGTGGCCGCCATCGCGATGGCGACCGGAGTGCCGATGATGGCCGCAGCGTTGTTCGAGACGAAATTCGTGACGATGGCCATCAACAGCATCAACAGCGTGATCATCGCCGCCGGCGGAATGAATTCGTGCAATGCAGCGAGACCGTGGCCGGCCGCAGCGATCAGCCCCGTCGCGGTCAATGCTTCGCCAAGCGCGAGACTCGCCACGACGATCATGACGACTTTGGACGACAGCGCATCGGTCGCTTCCTGCCAGCGCAGGCAGCCGGTCATCAGCATTGCCGCAACGCCGAGCGCTGAAGCGAGCACCATCGGCAGCAAATCCGTGGCGGCCAGGGCCACCACGCCCACCATGATGAGCAGCGCCAGGGGTGCACGACGCGTGTGCGGCAGCTCCATCATGGCATCGAGGATCAGTACTGATGGTGACGTGCGAAGCCGCTCGATGCCTTCTTTCGTTCCGCGAAGCAAGACGACGTCACCGGTTCGCAGCAGCGTGGTCGCGAGATCAAGAGGAGCCTCGCGGGCGGGTCGGTGGATGCCGATAGCAACCAGACCGTGCTCGTCGCCGAAGCGGCCGGCAGGTGGAGTTGTGCTGCCCAGATTCGAATCGGAGGTAATCAGTGCTTGCGCAAGCGTTCGTCCAGCTGCCGCAGGTGCGACGCTGTGGTCGCGCTCGTGAACCCAGGCGCCCAGCACCGCGGCGTACTCGAACAGCTGCTCAGGGGATGCCTGAACCAGCAACCTGTCTCCCGCCCTGAGGATCATGGTCGGCAGACGTGTCACCTGGACCCTGTCGCGAACGATTGCGAGTGGGCGCAGGCCAGGAACCTTGCGCAGCACTTCGCGCAATTCGCGGTTGGCCGCGTAGCCGTCCGCATGCAGAGTGAGTTCCGCGTCGAAAGTCAGCGGCTTGACCCTTGGTTGGTCTCCCACATCCTGCGGGAGCAGGCGAGGCATGATGAAAAGTAGGTACGGCAGTGCGACCACCGCGGAAATTGCGACCATCTGAGTGAAGTCAAACAGCCCGAAGGAGGGCACTCCCAGATTTTCGGCGATGTCGACGACCAGCAGGTTCGTCGACGTGCCGATCGTCGTCGCCATCCCTCCGATCAACATTGCGTAATTCATTGGAAGCAGTGTCCGCGTCGCACTGGTACCGGTTCTGGCCGCAATCGATACCAGCACCGGAATGAGCAAAACGACGACCGCCGTGTTGTTCAGCACGCCGCTGACGATCATCGAGAAGACAAGCAGCAGCAGAAACGCCAGCATCGGTGCGAACGACCACAGGTGGGCAAGCCGGCGCACGAATGGCTCGAGTGCCCCGGTCTCGACGAGTCCGCGTCCCAGCACCATCAGGAAGCAGATCGTAACGAGTGCGGTATGGCCAAAGCCCGCAAGAAATTGCGCCGGGCCGAGCGGTCGTTCGCCCGCGTGATACGGGAACAGGCCGAAGAGCAGCATCAGCGCCAGCAATGCAAGCAGCGCGGTGCTTTGCACCGGGAGCCTTTCCTGCGCAAACAGCCAGAAAGTGCCAAATGTGATCAACAGCACTGCTACCGCGTGCCAGTCGACCAGGCTGAGGAAATCCAGGTCCATGCCGGCATATTACTGGAGGACCGGCCATCCCGTGTCAGGTGGTGACTGCCTCCAGCGCAAGCAACGTGTCGCCGGCCGAAATGGTGGCGTGCGCCTCCCAGAAGCCGACTGGCTTCCCCTGGCGCAGGATCCGCAACACCAGCACGCTACCGACGATGCCGGCGCGCTTGCCGATTTCGCTTTCCTTCGCAGGGCGCTCGATGAGCAACAAGCGGCCCCCGAAACTCAGCACGTCCAGCACGAAGTCGTTGACATGCCGGTGGGCGACGGAATCCGCCAGCAGGTAACCGGCAATTCGTGACGGTGTCACGGTCGTGTCAGCTCCGGCCTGCCGCAGCAACGGGCCGTTTTCCTCTTCACGCACGGCGGATATCACGCGGATTCCGGGATTCAGCTGTCTGATTGTCAGGACCACCAGCGCATTCGTGTCGTCGCGGCCTGTTGCCACGATGATTGCCGCCGCGCGATCGATACCGGCGTCCTGCAGTGTACGCTGCATCGTCGCATCGCCACGCAACCCGACATGGCCCGCTTCGGCGGCATTTTTCAGTAGCGCATCATCGGTGTCGATCACGACGATATGCTCGCGTGCCGAGCCGCGGTTGACCAGTTCTCCGGCAGCCGTGCGGCCACTGTGCCCATAACCACAGATGATGATGTGGTCGCTCAGTTTCTGCTGCAGTCGCATCATGCGTATCCGCTCCAGTCCCCTGTGAAAGAAAAGGTCGAAGGCGATGCCGACGAATACAAGCCAGACAATCAGTCGTGCAGGGGTCAGTATGGCAGCGTCGATCAATCGCGCCCGTTCGGTAACTGGCACGATATCGCCGTACCCTACGGTCGTAAGGCTGATGACCATGAAGTACAGGAGGTCAAGGAACGAGACTTCGCCGTCGACCATGTCGCGGATGCCATCGCGCTCCAACCACAAGACGAACAGCACGAGCGCGAGCAACGCGAACACGAAGATTGCGCGCGCCGCCATGGCCCGCCCGGGGCGCGACTCCGCAACCGTGAAAAGCGTCTTCTCGAACTGAGCATCCCGGCGCAGCCTGCGCATCCGGTTCGCGAATCTGTTGATCACACCGGATTCCGGTGGATCAAGTCAGGCTGCGCGGCAGGTAATGATCGAGCAACAGCGCGGCGAACAGGAGCGCCAGGTAATTGATCGAGTACCGGAATGTGCGCATGGGCAGGTCGGCACGATCCGTGATCTTGAGTGACCAGGCGTAGCGCAGGAATATTCCGTCGAGCAGCAACGCCGCAGCGAGATAGGGAAGCCCGGCCATGCCGGTCAGCCACGGCATGACAGTCACGACGGTCAGCAGGATCGTGTAATACCAGATGAAGAGTTTCGTGTACTCGACACCATGGGTGACCGGCAGCATCGGGATGCCGACGCGCGCATATTCGTCGCGGCGGGCGATCGCGAGCGCCCAGAAATGCGGCGGCGTCCAGGCGAAGATGATCAGGAACAGCAGCAATGCGTCGGAGTGCATCTCGCCAGTGACCGCGGTCCAGCCGAGCACCGGCGGCGCCGCGCCGGCCGCCCCGCCGATCACGATATTCTGTGGCGTGGCACGCTTGAGCCACACGGTGTAGACGACGGCGTAACCGATCAGGGAGAAGAAGGACAGGATCGCCGTCAACGCGTTGACCAGGAGCGCGAGTATCAGCATCGAGCCTGCGCCGAGCACGAAGGCAAAGGCGAGCGCATACGACTCTGATACCGTCCCGCGCGGCAATGGGCGCCTGCGGGTGCGCGCCATTTCCGCGTCGATGCGCCTGTCGAGCACATGATTGATCGCGGCGGCGGAAGACGCCGCAAGCGCAATGCCGATCGTGCCCCAAACCAGCGCCGCGACGGGCGGGAGCCCCGGTACGGCGAGGAACATGCCGACGACCGCGGTGAACATGATCAACGAGACGACCCTCGGCTTGGTCAGCTCGAGGTAGTCCCGGGCCCGGGCCCAGCCCGTGGAACCGCTTGCGCTAGCAGTGCTTTGTTCTCTTGCGCTCATCGATGTTCGAGGATGCTACCAATTTCACGGCCCCGGCGGCACCGCAAGCCGCCCGATCAGGATCGCAGGCGAATTCGCCCGCCTTCGGGACGCGGGGCCAGGAAGCGCAGCAGGCCGACCATGGCAAGCACGACGGCTGCGGCGCCCGCGTTGTGCAATGTGCCGAGCCAGAGCGGCCAGCCCTGCCAGATGAGATTCATGCCGACCAGGACCTGGAATGTCACCGTGGCCAGCACCGCCGTTCCCGCCGCTCGGGTCAGCATTGTCTGGCCGCGCCGCCAGACCCCGATGACCAGCAGCAACAGTACGAGTGACGTCAGATATGCCCCGAGGCGGTGTGAATAATGAATCGCGACGCGCGCAGGTCCTTCGAGCACGCCACCTTCATAGTCGATTCCCAGGCCCCGCCACAGCACGAAAGCATTCCGGAAATCCATGTTCGGCCACCAGCTGCCGTGGCAGGCAGGGAAGTCCGTGCAGGCCGTGGCAGCATAATTAGTGCTGGTCCAGCCGCCGAGCGAGACCTGCGCGAGCACGACCGCCGTGGCGATGATCGCGAGATTTCGCACCGGTCTTTCCGCCGCCTTCAGTTCGCGCCGTTCCGGCGTGAGCGCCAGCCACCACAGCAGTGAAAGGGTCGCAAGACCACCCAGCAGGTGCAGCGTCACGATCAGCGGTTTCAGCAGCAGCGTCACGGTCCACATGCCGAGCAGGGCCTGCAGCACGACCAGCGCAACGACAAGCCAGGGCAATACGCGGGGTTGCGCGGGGTCGCGACGATTCCACACCGAGAATGCCGCAAGGCCCACGATGAAGAGCCCGAGCGCGCCCACGATATAGCGGTGCACCATTTCGTTGAGCGCCTTTTGATAGGCGCCGGTATTGCCGGCGATCTCGGCCACCTGCGAGGGGTGCACCTGGCCGTAGCAGCCCGGCCAGTCGGGGCAGCCCAGTCCTGCATTGGTCAGGCGCACCCAGGCGCCGACCACGACCACGATTACGCAGAGCAGGCTTGCGACCAGGGCGGCGCGGCGAAACCACTTGAGCCTGGAAGTCATTCGCGAACTCTATCCGATACTCGAGAGCCGTAGCAGCCGTTCCAGGTCCTTGAGCAGGCCTTCGGTGTCACCGCTGGCTGAGTGGCGCATCATGAGGTTACCGAGTGGATCGACGACGTAAATGGAAGCCTTTCCATAAGGCGCGGGCGGAAATAGCGCCAACAATGCTTCTCCCGGGGCTCCCGTGGCGCCGAGCACCAGCAGGTCCTCGTCCCCCGGCCCGGGGAATCCCGTGGCGCAGCATTCGCCGGTATGCAGCAGCACTCGTTGCATGCGGCCTGCATCCTTGGAGAGAGCAAGCCGCACGCGGGCGAGTTCCGCGAGCGCTTTCGTACAATCCTCGGCGCAGGAATTGCCGGCCAGGTAGACCAGTGACCAGGCACCGCGCAGGATCTCGGGTGACGAAGTTCCGCCATCCGGCAGGCTGAAGGCGATCGCCGGAAGCGGCCGTGGAGGATCGATCAGCTCTCCATGCGCGGCGACGGCCGGACGCCAGGACGAGGCGTAATAGAGCCAGACCGCCGCGGCGAAAGGCACGAAAAACAGCGAAGCCAGCATCAGGAAATTGCGGCGGCTCGACCCGGCGCCTGGCGGCGGCATCATTCATGCGGATGCCCCGCGCCGGCGCAGGCCGAGCGCTATCCAGATTGCGACTGCCGTTGCGGCGAATGCAAACCACTGGATTGCGTAACCAAGATGGCGCACGGAAGCCGTGCCCGGCAGCAGCCAGTTGCGCACATAGCCATCCGGTTCGCGCGGATCGAGCAGTATCCGTTGCGGATAAAGGCTGCGGCCGAGCGTCGCTGCGAGTTCATTCATGTGCGGATAGCTGATCAGTCGCGGCCAGCCCGCACCGCCTGGCGCTGAAAGCTCGATACCGCGGGCGCGGGAGCTCGGTCCAGGCGACCCGAGACGCTGCGTGGTTCCGTGCCGACTCCGACGGGTGGCAGGGAATCGCGCGTCGCGCCGAATGGAACCCAGCCGCGATCGACCAGCACAGCATTGCCATCAGCCAGCAAAAGCGGTGTCAGCACATGAACCCCTGCCGTGCCGGACTCGCTCATGTTGTCCAGCAGGAACTGATGGGCGGCGTCGTAGGTCCCGGCGGCACTGACGCGCTGGTAACGCGGAACGGCGATGGAAGCGGGCGGAAGCGTCAGAATGGGTCCTGCGCGGGAGAAATCGGCGTCGAGGGAGCGCTTTTCCGCAGCGCGCTCCAGTTGCCAGTTACCGAGCACAATGAACAGGATCACGGAGACCGCCGTCGTGGCCGTCGCAACAGGGCGCATTTCAAATCGGAGGCGGCCCAGGTTCAGCACCGGGCTATACTTCTGCATCCGAACAAGCTCCGGGGCTGTCCATGTCGTGGGTCAAGTGGCTGGTACTGGGCATCTTCTTCGCAATCGTCCTGAGCCTGGCTTCGGCCATGTTGCACCTGGTGCACGACTACAAGGGCGAGTCGAAGCGCATGGTGCGTGCGTTAACCTGGCGCATCGGCCTGTCCATCACGCTCTTCATCGTGCTGTGGGCGACATGGAAGCTCGGCTGGATCGAACCGCGCGGCACGCATAGCTAGAGCGCGCGGATCGACGGCAGGTTGCGCCAGCGGCCTGCGATATCCATTCCAAAACCGAAGACGAACCGGTCCGGTACGCGCACACCGGTGAAATCCGCCGTGATTGCGGCTTTCGCCTTGCGTTCCTTCAACGCGAATGCAGCGGTCAGCACTTCCATCGCGCCCTGCTCCAGCAGTCGCGAGCGAATTGTCGCGAGTGTGCGCCCCTCGTCCAGTATGTCGTCGAGCAAGAGCACCGTGCGGTCCTTGACGGGCTCCTCGGGCCCCGCGATCCAGACCAGTTCACCGCCCTCGGTTCCTGCGCCATAACGGCGCACGTGCACGTAGCTGCAATCCAGGGCAAACGCGAGCCGCGGCAGGAGCTGGCCTGCGAAGACCAGGCCACCATTCATCACCGTGATCACGAGCGGATTGCTGTGGGCGAGCCGCGCGGTTATTTCGCGCGCCATGCGATCGAGGGCCGCCTGTATTGCGGTGGCCGGGACGATCTCGTCGGAATGCGGCAGGTCCGTCATTCGTGAATTTTACCTGTGCCGGGCGCGCTGCGACGAATGGTATGCAAATTGCGCCCAGCCGTTCCAACCCGGCGGTCGCCGGGAACATCCAAACCTAGAATTGACAAGTCGCCTGCCTGTGGCGCGACGGTGGAGCCCTGCCCTTGAATCTGACCGAGAAATCGCTCAAGAGCCCCATCGGCGTCGCCGTCGGCGTCGGGCTCATCGTGGTGCTCGGCATCGTGAGCCTTATCAGGCTGCCGGTGCAGTTGTTCCCGGACATCGATGAGCCGGTCATCACGATCTTCACGGGCTGGCGCGCCGCGGCGCCCGCGGAAGTCGAATCCGAGCTGATCGAGCCGCAGGAACAGGCGCTGCGCGGGCTCGCCGGCTTGAAGCAGATCCAGTCATTCGCGGGTGCCGGCGGCGCGTTCATCAATCTCGAGTTTGCGATCGGCACCGACATGGGCCGCACGCTGATCGACGTGATCGCGCGCATGAACCAGCTGCCGCCGCTGCCGCGCGATGCGGACGCGCCGCGCATTTCGCTCGGCGCAGGACGGCGGTGGCGGACCGAACGAGACACTGTCCTGGTTCTTCGTGCAGCTGAAACCCGGCACGCCGGGGCCGGTCGAGAACTACCGGCGCGAAGTCGAGGACCTGCTGCGCTCGCGCGTCGAGTCGATCCCGGGTGTCGGCACGATCAATGTCAATGCCGGCGCACCGGATGAGCTGCGCATCGAGTTCGATCCCTACCGCGCCGCGGAGCTCGGCATTCCGATCCCGGCGATCGTCGGTGTCGCGGGCAGCGCCAATGACGTGTCGGGCGGATTCGCAGAGCTCGGCCGGCGCCAGTACACGTTGCGCTTTGCAGGGCGCTACCAGCCCGCTGAACTCGGCGAACTCGTGCTCGACTGGCGCGACGGCCGGCCTGTTCGCTTGGCCGACGTCGCGACCATCTCGGTCGAGCGCGGCGACCGCAACTCGCTCGCGGTGCAGAACAACAACCCGGCGATTGCAATCCAGATCATCAAGGAATCCGGCGCCGACGTGCTGGCGACACTGAATGCGGTCAAGGAAGAGATCGGCGAACTGCGCGAGGGACCGCTGGCGGACCTGGGTCTCGCGATCGAGCAGTCCTTCGACCCCTCGGTATTCATCAACCAGGCAATCGGCATGGTTGTCGGCAACCTGTTGCTGGGCGTATTTCTCGCTATCGGCGTGCTCTGGCTGTTTCTGCGCCGTTCCGCGGGCCACGCTGCTGGTCGGCCTCGCAATTCCCGTGTCGCGTGCTGACAACCATCGTCGTGTTGTACCTGAGCGGGCATTCGCTGAATGTGATCTCGATCGCCGGCATCGCCTTTGCGGTCGGCATGACGCTCGACGCCGCAATCGTCGTGCTCGAGAGCATCGTCACGCGGCGTGAGCGTGGAATGGCGGCTTTGCCAGGCGGCGCTCGAGGGCGCGACGCCACGTGTGGCCTGCGCTGTTGGCGTCGACGGCGACGACGGTAATCGTCTTTCTGCCGGTGATCTTCATGAAGAACACTGAGGGACAGCTGTTTGCCGACCTCGCGCTCACGATCGTCGGTCGCGATCGGCGTGTCGCTGGTCATGGCGATGACGGTTCTGCCGGTGGCGGCGGCGCGCTGGCTTCGGCCGGGAGCGCCGGGGCGGCAGACCGGCGCCTGGCAGGCGCGGCTGGCGATCCCGCGTGGTGGTGCTGACCGATGCGCCAGGGACCCGGCGCGCCGCGATCGGCGTGTTGCTGGGAGTTCCACTCCTGCTCACCTGGCTGCTGCTGCCGCCGATCGACTACCTGCCGCCGGTCAAGCGCGATGCCATCGACGGTTTCTTCCAGTTTCCGCCCGGCATGAACGTGGACGCGATCGAAAGCGAAGTCGTGCAGCCGATGGTGCAGCGGCTTGCCCCGTACATGGCGGGCGAGAAGGAGCCCGCGCTCAAGAACTACTACATCCTTATATTCCCGGGCGGCGGCACGATCGGCGTGCGGCCGCTCGACGCGTCGAAGATCGGCGATCTTGACCGCCTGGTGCGGGATGAGATCACCATCGGCTTCCCGGACCTCCAGGTGTTCTCGCAGCAGGGCAACCTGTTCGGCGGATTTGGCGATGGCCGCAATATCGAGGTGCGGCTGCAGTCCGCCGACTTCGATGGGCTGCTGCGCGCAGCGCACGCTGCACAGGACGTCATCACCGCGAAGCTGCCGGGGCGCAGGTGCGGGCGTTCCAGGACCTGGAACTCTCCGAACCGGAACTGCGGCTGGTGCCGAATGACCGGCGCATCAGCGAGTCGGGCTGGACACGTGCCGACGTCGCGACGGTCGTTCGTTCGCTCGGCGACGGCATCTGGGTCGGCGAGCATTTCGACGGTGAGCGCAGGCTTGACATGATCCTGCGTGCAAAAGGCTGGGACAGCCCTGATGCACTGGCGGCCGTTCCGGTGGCAACGCCGAACGGCGGCGTCGTGCCGCTCGGTGAGCTGGTCTCGATCGAGCCGACAGTCAGCACCTCCGGGTTCAGGCGCGTGGATGGCCGCCGGACGATCGGCCTCAATGTGATCGCGCCGCCCGGCATGTCGCTGCAGCAGACCATGGATCTCATCGAGCGGGACATTGGTCCGGAGATCCAGCCGCTGCTGCCGGCGGACGGCGGCATCCGCTACGCGGGCGATGCCGGCAGCCTGGAAACCGCGCTCGCCGACATGCGCGTGAATATCGGCCTCGCCCTGCTCGTGCTGTTCCTGCTGATGGCGGCGCTGTTCCGATCCGTCCGGGACAGCGCACTCGTGATGCTGACCGTGCCGCTCGCGAGTTTCGGGGGCGTGGTCGCGATCCGGCTCCTGAACCTGTTCACTCCGCAGACGCTTGACCTCCTGACCATGGTCGGTTTCATCATCCTGATGGGCATCGTCGTGAACAACGCGATCCTGCTGGTCGACCGTACGCGCGCCAGCGAGCGCGACGGATTGAGCCGCCGCGAGCGCCGTGCGCGCCGCACTCGGCGAGCGCACGCGCCCGATCCTCGCGACATCGCTGACGACGCTGTTCGGCCTGTTGCCGCTGGTGATCGTCCCGGGACCCGGTGCGGCGCTCTACCGTGGTCTCGCGACCGTCATTGCGGGCGGGATGGTCGTCAACACCGTATTCATGCTGGTGCTGCTGCCGGCGATGCTGCGCCTCGGCGAAACCGCTGCGGCAGGGGAGAAAGTCGCCGCGATGAACGGCGCAATTGAGGAGCCTGCACGATGAAGAAAAATTCTGGTTGCGTCTGGGCCGCTGCCGCCCTGGTTGTCATTCTCCCGGCGGTATGCACGGCACAAAGCGCAGGCCAGGCGCCGCCAGCGCCGGTCACGGTCTCCCGCGTGACCGAGGGCAAGCTCGAGGCAACGGTCACGACCACCGGGACCGTCATCAGCAGGAATGACGCCCGTCTCGCCGCCGAAGTGAACGGGCGGCTGGACTGGGTTGCGGAACCGGGCGCACGGGTCGCAAAAGGTGCGGCGCTTGCGCGCGTGGATGCACGCATGCTCGAGCTCCAGCTGCGCGAAGACGAGGCGCAATATGCGCGTGCCGGCGCGAATGTCGAACTGCTCGGCACCCAGCTTGCGCGCCTGAATGCCCTGCCGCCGGGCATCGCATCCCGGAGCCAGGTTGACGAGGCCGCTGCACGCCATGCGATGGCGAAGCAGGAACTAGAGCAGTCACGAGCCGCGCGCGACCGCAGCCGGCACCTCGTCGACCGTGCGGTGATCCGTGCGCCATTTCCCGGGCATGTTGTCGAGCGCCTGCGACAGCTGGGCGAGTTCGTCTCGGCAGGCACGGAGGTCGTGCGGCTGACGGACACCGTCAATGTGGAAATCGTTGCGCGCGCGCCGGTCAGCGAGGCGGCGCACCTGGCGGTCGGCCAGCCGGTCACTGTTCACGGCAGCGCGAATCAGGTCGAGAGCAGGATCCGCGCCATCGTGCCGGTCGGTGACGAGCGCTCACGCCTCCTCGAAGTACGAATTGCACTGAGCGATCCAGGCTGGACCATCGGCTCGGCCGTGCGCGTGGACCTGCCGGCCGCGCAGGCGGGCGCGGGACTCATCGTGCCGCGCGATGCGGTGATCGTGCGGGCGGACGGCGCGCATGTATTCCGCGTGGGCGCGGGTGACGTCGCCGAACGTGTCGCCGTGCGCATCGGCAATGGCGATGCGAAGCGCGTGGAAGTCACAGGCGGGCTCGTCGCCGGTGATCGCATCGTCGTGCGCGGCGGGGAGCGGCTGCGCCCGGGTCAGGCCGTAACGATCATGACCAGCTCGGCGGCAGCTTCGGCCAAGTCTGCGCTGCCCGCAGGGTAGATCTCAGGATCCCGGTGACGGCCACGGCCCCAATGCCGGCAAGCGCGGCCGCGATCGCAGCCGCACCCGGGGGAACCTCAATGCGGAATGCCCCGGCGACCGACGGTACGCCGACGACGACGATCAACGCTGCGATGGCGAGCAATGAAATCACCCAGAACGCGCGATTGGGGCGCAGCAGCACCGAAGCCAGCGAACCCGAACGGGGACGGCTGACCAGGATCAGCGCCAGGTTGTTGACGACCAGCACAATGAAAGCGAGCGCCCGCGCCTGGCCGTCGGAATACCGCGATAGCGCGAATCCGTAGACTGCAGTCACTGCGACCAGGCTGACCAGTCCGAGCGCTACACTTTCGAGCAGCATTCTTCCGGAAAACAGGCGCTCGCCGTGGGCGCGCGGCCGCCGCCGCATGATTTCCTCCCCGCGCTGTTCGCCTTCAAATACCAGCGAGCAGGCCGGGTCGATCACGAACTCCAGGAAGACGACATGGAGCGGGAATAGCAGTAGTGGCCATCCCAGGAGCAGCGGCAGCAGGCCCGCGCCCGCAAGGGGTATGTGCACGGCGATCAGGTAACTCATGGCGCTCCGGATATTCTCGTAAATACGCCGGCCCATGCCGATGGCTTTCACCAGGCTGCCGAAATCGTCATTGACGAGCACGAGTGCCGCCGCTTCGCGCGCCACGTCCGTGCCGCGGTTGCCCATGGCGATGCCGATATCTGCGGCTTTCAGCGCTGGCGCGTCATTGACGCCGTCACCGGTCATCGCGACGATCCCGCCGTGGGCGCGCAACGCGCGAACCAGCCGCAATTTCTCGGAGGGCGGGACCCGGGCATACACATTCACGACCGAGGACCGCTCACGCAACGTTGCTTCATCCATGGAAGCAAGTTCCTCTCCCGTCAGCAGGCCCTGTGAGCCGTCGAGGCCAACGGCTTGCGCAACGGACCGCGCCGTACCTGGATGGTCACCAGTAATCATCACCACGCGAATACCGGCACGGTGGCAATCCGCGAGCGCTTCGGGAACGGTCTGCCGCACCGGATCGCGCAGGCCCATGAGCCCGAGCAGACCAAACCGCAGTTCCCGCGGTGTCGTGGGCGGCACGCCACCGGGCAATTCGGCGCTCGCGACCGCCAGCACCCGAAGGCCGTCCTGCGTGATCTGCCCGACTTTATCGAGCAGGATCCTGATTTCGTCCGCCTCCAGGCGGCAGAGACCGGCAATCGCCTCCGGTGCGCCCTTCGTGGCGACCATGACGCGTCCCGATGCGTTGTCCTTCCAGACGTGGGTTACGGCGAGCAGCTCCGGCGTGAGCTCATATTCATGTATCAGCGTCATGCGGCCGAGGTTTCGCGCTTCCTGTGGGGCGTGTTGCCGCGCCGCTGTGGCGATTGCACGCTCCATCGGATCGAACGCCTGGATCTCGCAAGCCGCGAACGCTGCGCCGAGCAGGCCGCGCAACCCGGGATCGAGACCACTCTGCAAGTCGTCCAGAATCAGCTGCGTGACGCCGTCGTCGAGCATGGACAGGACCATGCGGTTTTCTGTCAGCGTGCCGGTCTTGTCGACCGCGAGCACGGTTGCCGCGCCAAGCGCTTCGATCGCAGGCATGCTTCTCGTCAGCACGCCGTGCCTGGAAAGCCGCCAGGCTCCGAGTGCAAGAAACACAGTCAGCACTACGGCAAACTCTTCCGGAAGTACGCTCATCGCAAGCGTAATGCCCGCCAGCGCGCCCTGGACCCATCCGCCACGCAATGTCGCGTAGAGAAACAGAACCGCAATACAGAGTGCGATGCCGAATATCGCGAGCCATAGCACCATTCGTCGCGTCTCGCGGTATAACGGGGTCTGCTGTGGCTTCAGGGTTGCGAGGGCGTGGCCGATCCTGCCGATTTCCGTGCCGGCGCCAATCGCTCTTATTTCGGCGGTGGCGTGTCCGCGGACCACGAGGGTTCCCGAGTACACGCGCGAATCGGACGGCGCCAGCACTGCGTCAACACCGGGCTGCAGGGCATGCTTTGGCGCAGGAAGTGACTCGCCGGTGAGCAGGGACTCATCGATCTCGAGGTCGATGGACTCCAGCAGCACGCCGTCTGCCGGTACCCGATCGCCTTCAGCGAGCAATACGATGTCGCCCCGCACGACCTCGCGTCCCGCGATGCGCCGCAGTTCGCCATCGCGCAGAACGGCGGCGCGTGGGCTCGAGAGATCATGCAGTGCCTCGAGTGCGCGTTCTGCGCGACGTTCCTGCGAGGCTGATATGACGACGACCACCACCAGCGACGTGGCGAGCACCATGGCCTCGCGCAATTCGCCGAGCAGTACGTACAGCGCGACGGCCACGCACAGGAGCAGGAACATGGGCTCGCCCAGAACCCGCAGCAACACGTCGAGAAGGCGACGGCCGCGCGCGGCAGGCAGCTCATTCGGACCGTCGGCCTGCAGCCGTCCGGCAGCAGTTGCGCCCGTCAGGCCGATGGGGCTTTGCATCGCGAGTCGGTCCGGATTGCGAGGTTCAGGAGCCGTGGTGTGGCGCGACTCAGGCCGCGCGTCTGCGCACGGACGGACGCCGCGTCGGGATCACTTTCTTTGCTATCAATGAGCCAGTTGGCCCGACGATCAGCTCTACGTATCGATGCGTGATCCGTTCGCCGCGCGTCGAGCCGGACGGGATCCGGTGCAGCTGTGATGGCGCCACGCGGCGGACCTGGGTGCGGCGGGCGCCGAGCCAGACCAGCAGATCGCGGACGGCACGCGCCCGGGCGTCCGCGAGAGCAAGCGATGCCTTGTCCCACAGCCTCTTATTGGCATGGCCGACGACAAAAATCTTCTGCGCCCGGTTGCGCTTGAGCCATTCGGCATACTGTCTGAGTACGTTCAGGCCGGTGCTGTTGGGCGTCGAACCGCCGCGCGAGAAATAGATCCGGGTCGGCAGGCCGTCAATGGAAGTGGGCGATCCACGACGTGGCATCGGCGCGGCCTTCATCGAGCCGTTGCCGCGGATGATGGTCAATTTTGGCGGGCCGTCGCGCCGCTTCTTGCCAGCCATGTCGAATGCTCCTTGCCTGCAAATTAGCACAGACGGGATGGAGTGGCGGGCGCCGTCAGTTCCAGACCCACCAGGGAGCGGTAGCGATCGAGCCGTAGACCACGAAATCAAAAGCTGCGTGTGCGAGCAAAGCGGGCACGACGCTGCCTGAGGCGGCCCGAAGCAAGCCCATGACGAGCCCGCCGGTGAATGTGACGAGGGCGATCTGCGCAAGATCGACCGAAACGGCCTCCGACGGCAGCAGGAAGAGCGCAGTCTTGTAGGCGGTGTGCGCCAGCGCCGCGATTAACACGGCGGTAGCGGGGCCGAGCGGCCGCGCGCGGCCGAGAATCCAGCCGCGGTAGATGATTTCCTCGGTTCCGCCGATCAGGCAGGCGACGAGGACGAATGCTTCGATGCCTGCGCCTGGCCAGAGCGAGAGCCCAAGCGCGCTTCTGTGCCACATGCCGGCGCCCAGGCCGAGCACGACGCCGGCCACCGACAAGATGGCAATCCGTCGTGAATAAGCACCCAGGCCGAGGAGTTCCGCCGGGCGCGCGGTCCCGAATCCAGACCACAGGATTGCAGCGGCCGCAACCGCGAAGCCGCCGATGGCCAGGAAGTTCCACGGCGCGTCGCAATGCGAGCAGGCCGCGAAGACGACGAGGCCGGCCGATGCCGCCGTGATGCCGGGCAGTGCGCGGGGATCCAGGCGCCCTGCCGGACCGGCGAAGTATTTCAGGCCACTCTCGCGGACCGGACCCGCGACTCGTGCCAGGACCACGCGCATCCCAGCAATGGAAGAAGCAGGAGCAGCCAGCCCGAGCCCAGGCAGCCCGCGCCAATGCGAATGACGACGGCGTCAGGCAGCGCCGCGCGGATCTCCGCAACCTTGTCGGGCGAATCGGGCCAGCTTTCGTTGGAGATGCCCAGGAACCGAAGTGACTTGAGGCTCTGAACGACGTCCAGGTGCTCGTAGACGCCGCCCAGGACCAGTCCACGCAAATTCTTCAGGTCGGGTAGTGGGGCAAGATCGAGAGATTTCTTCATTTCGGGAAGCTCGAGGATTTCTATGCCCGGGCGCGACTTGATGATGGCGGTCAACTGCTCCTGATTCACACCGCGCGGCAGTCCGACCCAGCGAAGCTTCCGGAGTGGCGCAAGATCCGGCATCGAGACAGGTGAATCCTCGTCGCCGATCGCAAGAATGAGAGCGCGCAGATTGCTCATCTTCTCAAGCCCGTCGAGGTCCGAAATCGTGTGCTCCACTTGGAACGAAAGCTCCTCGAGCCCCGCCGGTGCCGCCTGCAGCGCGGAAATGTTGCTCAGTTCGCCCTCGACAACGACGACGAGCGATTTCAGGCGGTCGAGGCCCGCGGGCAAGGGCCCGGCCTTTCCGATGTCCCAGTCTCCGATTACGAGCCGGCGAAGCTTTGGCAGGCTTGGCAGGTAGTCAAAGCTGCCGGACTCGGAGGCGCCGAGAATCAGCGTGTCGATTTCCGGCTGGCCCTTCAGGCCGGTCAGCTGCCCAATGTCCGTGTCTCCACAAAGAATGGCGCGTGGCGTGAAAAGCGTGAGCGCGGTTTGCAAGTCCATTGCCGACTCCACACACAGATCCACATGGGGATTTGCGGCCGCCAATCGCTTCAGGGCCGCCGGGAGCCCGGGACCCGCGTCGTCCTTGATCGCGATAGTGCGCAAGTCGGCGAGTTGTTCATCGCTCGCGCCGGCGAGCCATGCCAGGGCCTCTTCATGCGACAGGGAAAGGGAGACGACCGTGCCGTTAAGGCTGACACTCCAGTCATTGGACGCCAGATGAAGCGCCGAGCCATCATTCGTGAGATAGCGAACGGGTATTTCGTAATCAGACCCAAAGTAATAGTAGTAGTCGTCATTCCGCAGCAATAGCGCCTGCATCCCGCCTTCTTCCGGGTCCGGTGCCCAGCTCATGTAAGACGGGAACAATGAGAACACTGATCCGTCACTTTCAAACTTGACTACACGCGGCGGCTGCCAGGTGTCCCTGAAGAACTGCAGATAGGTTGCAATGCCAGCCGCGACGACCAGCGCCAGCACGATGGGCAGCAGCCAGTTCAGCTTGCGCATGTCGAAGTCCTTTTTGCAGCCGGGCAGCCTGCGCCCTGCAGGACCGAAATCGCCTCGTGGATGTCCTGCGCGAGAATGTTCAGGCCCGGCCTGTGGCAGAACGGGCAGGCATGCAGCCCGCCGCTCGTGTCGATATAGGCGTAGCGATCGCCGGCGCCGCAGCAGCCGAGCTCGCGCACGCCCCAGTCCATGTACTCGACCGACGGATAGTCGCGCATGGCGGGATCCGTGTTGAGCCGCTCGCAGAACTCCTCAAGATATTGCCGCTGCGAGGAACTGAGCGTGACTTCCTGCCCCGCATAGTGGCCGACGGCCCTGGGCTCCAGGATCTGCATGAAACTCGCGCCGAGCGAGCGCGCGACTTCAGCATAGCTATTCAGGTTCTCCGGCGTCGTGAACGAACGCGTCGGGCAGAGTGAGAGCGAGACCAGCAGGCCGGCTTCGCGAGCGTATCGGGCCGAGCGCTCGACCGCGGTGAACGAGCCCGGCAGTCCTCGGAACCGGTCGTGTTCCGCTGCGTCGCAATGATCGAGGCTCAGCGACAAGCCGGCGACGCCCGCATCGCGCAATCGGCGCGCCTTGTCGGGCGTGAGACCGATGCCTGACGTCTGGATCCAGACGTCGGATTCCCCGGAGGCGAGCTGGCACAACGCCAGCAGGTCTTCGAACCGCCGCAGCGGCTCGCCGCCGCTGAAGATGAACTGCGCGGTGCCGCGCTGTTGCACGCGTTCCACGAGCTCACGGAGATCGGCTGAGGACATCGCTTCCGGATGATTGAGCGTGTCCCACTCAAAGCAATGTTCGCATCGGAGCGGACAGCGGCGGGTAATGGCGACGATGATCGTGTTGAGCGCCGGTGGGCGACCGAACGGGTCCACCCTGTCGAGCTCGCGCTCGACACAGCGGTCGAATGCGACCGATGGCCAGCCGGGCGCGAACAAGTCCCAGAAATAGCGACCGGACACGAACACGAACTTCTGCGCGGTCCAGATACGTCGCCGCCTGCGGGCCGGCGTCGTCCAATGCTGGCTCTGCATGTTGCCGTGCAACCGCCAGAGAGCGCGCGCCGCGCGCAGCGGGTTTCGGCGGGTACGAAATGCGATCTGGACGGCTCGCGCGAAGAGACGCGCAAGGACGCTTGCCTTGTGCAGGCCGCGGGCACTCCTTGCAGCCGGTACGCCGCCGGAATCGGCAGCCGCGATGGTAATCGCCGGGAGGGCGCCCGACGTCAGGGGTTGGCTCGGCATGGCGGCCAGGTATCGCGGCCGCAGTATGTCAGCCGCCCACAGGCGGCGGCAAGAAATCGCCCGGCCGTCAGTCCAGGTAACGCTCGATCTTCCGGAACAGGTCCACCCGGTCCACGAGATCAGTCAACCAGTCGAGCTTGTCCGACTCAAGCACCAGCACCGGCGAGAGGTCGTAGCGCTTGAACCAGTCCTCGTAGAGATGGTTCAACTTGCGCAGATAGGCAACCGGGATGTCGTGCTCCATCGCGCGGCCGCGCAGCCTGATTCGCTGTCGCAGTGTCCGCACCGGGCAACGCAGGTAGATCATCAGGTCGGGTGGCGTGAGCGTCGAGCTGATCGACTGGTAAAGCTGCCAGTAGAGCTTGAAATCGCGCGCATCAATGTGGTGCTGCCGGTAGAGATTGCGCGCGAAGATTTCCGCGTCCTCGTAGATTGTGCGGTCCTGAACGACCGTGCCGGGCTCATCCTGCAACTCGAGGTGCAGGCGGAACTTGTGCGTCAGGAAGAAGACCTGGGAGCGGTAGGCCCAGGTCTTCATGTCGGCATAGAAATCCGCCAGGTAGGGATTCTGATCGTTGGGCTCGTAGAACGGCTTGATGCCGTAGCGCCGGCACAGGAATTGAGTCAGCTCGGTCTTGCCCGCGCCGATGTTGCCGGCGATCGCGATGAAACGCTTGCCTGCTCCTGCCACAGCGCCCACGCCAGGGCCCTAGAGCCAGTAGACGAAGATGAAGAGCCCGAGCCAGACGACGTCGACGAAGTGCCAGTACCAGGCGACGGCCTCGAACGCGAAATGCTGGCGCGGCGTGAAATGACCCTTCATGCAGCGCAGCCAGATCACCACCAGCATGATCGCGCCGACCGTCACGTGCAGGCCGTGGAAGCCGGTCAGCATGAAGAATGTCGAGCCGTAGATGCCGGTGCCGAGCTGAAGGCCGAGTTCGTGATAGGCATGGCCGTATTCTTTTGCCTGCACTCCGAGGAAGATGAAGCCGAGCAGGAATGTCAGTCGCCAGGAAGACCTTGAGCATCGTGCGATGCCCTTCTTTCAGGGCGTGGTGCGCGATTGTCAGCGTAAGGCCGGAGGTCAGCAGCAGCATCGTATTCACGGCCGGCAGGCCGAAGGCCGGGATGATTTCGTAGCTGCCGTTCGTCGCGCGGGCTCAATGCCCCCGGCCCGTTGCTGGGCCAGCCCGCTTCGAAGCCGGGCCACAGCAAGCTCGTGACTGCCTTTTCTCCCTCGCCGCCCAGCCAGGGCACCGAAAGCTGGCGCGCATAGAAAAGCGCGCCGAAGAAGGCGGCGAAAAACATGACCTCGGAGAAGATGAACCACATCATTCCCAACCGGAACGAGCGGCCGACCTGCTCGTTGTACAAGCCGGCCTGGTTCTCGCTGATGACCTGGCCGAACCAGAAGAAGAACAGCGCGCACAGCAGCAGGAAGCCGGCGCCGAGCACCCAGGCACCTGCGCCTGCGCCATTCAATGTGGCGGCGGCACCCGCCATGAGCACGAACAGTGACGCCGACCCGAAGAATGGCAGGCGGCTGCCGTGTGGGAAGAAATAGCCAGGTTCCTTCGCGTGTTCCGCTTGTGCCATCCGTGCTCCCTTATCCGGCTCCGCCGGCCACTCGCGCCACATCGTAGAACGCGTAGGACAGCGTCAGGCGATCGATGCCGGGTGGCAGGTCCCGGTCGACGACGAATCGGACCAGCAACTCACGCTGTTCATTACGCGCGAATTGCTGCGGCGTGAAACAGAAGCATTCGGTCTTGCGGAAATAGCTGGGCGGCGCGGAGCGGTGTGATGCTCGGCACGGCCTGGCCGGTCGTTTCGCGATCCGCGAGATTGCGCGCGCGTATAGTGCGCCTCGTAGAGGCGGCCAGGATGCACTTCCATCGATGCGGCGACCGGCTGCGAATTCCCAGCGTCCGCCGTCCGGAACGGACGCCGTGAACTCGACGACGACTGTGCGGCCCAAGTCAGGTGCGGAAACGTCGGCCGTTGCCGCGCGGCTCAACTCCGCGCGCGTGCCGATGCCGGTGACCTCGCAGAACACGTCATAGAGCGGCACGAGCGCGAATCCGAACGCGAAACTGCCCGCAGCCATCAGCACAAGCCGGCGACCAGGCCGCGATTGGATCTCCTGCGCTGCTCGTCCATCAGCCGGTCTCCAGGACCCGGATCAGCACGTACGCGCCCCAGACGGTGAACGCGACGACGCCGAGCGCGATGCGCGAGCCGCAGATTGGAGGCGCGCTGGGTCAATGGAGCTCCGGCGCCTTCTCGAAGGTGTGGTACGGCGCGGGCGACGGCACGGTCCACTCGAGGCCGTGTGGCCAGTCCCAGACGCCGGCAGTGGCGCGCGCGCCGCCGCGCGCACACTTGATGATCAGCCAGACGAACAGGAGCTGCGACAGGCCGAAGCCGAAGCCGCCGATCGACGAGACCATGTTCCAGTCGGTGAACTGCGTCGCGTAGTCGGGGATGCGGCGCTGCATACCGGTCAGGCCCAGGAAGTGCTGCGGGAAGAACAGCACGTTGACGAAGATCGCGGTCAGCCAGAAATGCCACTTCGCGAGCGTCATGTCGTACATGTGGCCGGTCCACTTCGGCAGCCAGTAGTAGACCGCGGCCATGATGGCGAAAACCGAGCCGGGCACCAGCACGTAATGGAAGTGCGCGACCACGAAATAGGTGTCGTGATACTGGAAATCCGCCGGCACGATCGCGAGCATCAGGCCGGAGAATCCGCCGATGGTGAACAGGAACAGGAAGGCGAGCGCGAACAGCATCGGCGGCTCGAAGCTGATCGAGCCGCGCCACATGGTCGCGGTCCAGTTGAAGATCTTCACGCCGGTCGGCACCGAGATCAGCATCGTCGACAGCGTGAAGAAGAGCTCGCCCGCCAGCGGCATGCCGACCGTGAACATGTGATGCGCCCAGACGATGAACGACAGGAAGGCGATCGAAGCGATCGCGTAGACCATCGCCTCGTAGCCGAAGATCGGCTTGCGGGAGAATGTCGGGATGATCTCCGAGATGATCCCGAATGCCGGCAGGATCATGATGTAGACCTCGGGGTGCCCGAAGAACCAGAACACGTGCTGGAACAGCACGGGGTCGCCGCCGCCGGCCGCGTTGAAGAAGCTGGTGTGGAAATAGTAGTCGGTCAGCAGCATCGTCACGCTGCCCGCGAACACCGGCATCACTGCGATCAGGAGGTACGCGGTGATCAGCCAGGACCATGAGAACAGCGGCATCTTCAGGAGCGTCATGCCGGGCGCGCGCATGTTGACGATCGTTACGATGACATTGATGGCGCCCATGATCGACGAGGCGCCCATCAGGTGGATCGCGAAGATCGCCATCGGGAAAGCCTGGCCGGTCTGCAGCACGAGCGGCGGGTAGAGCGTCCAGCCGGAAGCCGGCGCGCCGCCCGGCACGAAGAGCGTCGACAACAGCAGCAGCGAACGCGAAGAACAGCAGCCAGAAGCTGAACAGGTTCATGCGCGGCAGCGCCATGTCGGCCGCGCCGATCTGCAGCGGAATCATCCAGTTCGCAAGGCCGACGGTCGCCGGCATCACGGCGCCGAACACCATGATGAGCGCGTGCATCGTCGTCAGCTGGTTGAAGAAACCGGGATCGACGAGTTGCAGACCCGGCTGGAACAGCTCGGCACGGATCAACGAGCGCAAACAAGCCGCCGATCAGGAACATCGCGAGCGAGAACACCAGGTACATCGTCCCGATGTCCTTGTGGTTCGTCGTCGTCAGCCAGCGGGTGAGCCCCTTCGGCGGACCGTGGTGATCCCCGTGGCCCGCGGTCTCGTTACCGTGCGCCATCTGTTTCACTCCGTGCCCTGTTGTTGAGCAAGCCATGCCTCGAATTCCACAGGCGGCTTCGCGACCACGACGATGGGCATGAAGCCGTGGTCGGCGCCGCAAAGCTCCGCGCACTTGCCGCGATACGTGCCGGGCTTGTCGGCATCGACGGTCAGCCACATCTCGTTCATGAACCCAGGTATCGCATCGCGCTTCATGCCGAAGTCGGGCACCCACCAGGCGTGGATCACGTCATTGGCCGTCAGCAGCAGGCGGATCTTCGTGCCGGTCGGCACGACGAGCGGCTTGTCGACTTCCAGGAGGTAATTCTCCACGGTATTCGGGTCTATGCCCGAGCCGCGCTGGCGCGCGAGATCGCTGCTGCGCGCGAGGCGGCTGTAGAAGGAGAGGCCCTTGCCCAGGTATTCGTACTGCCAGTACCACTGGTAGCCGGTGATCTTGACCGTCATCGACGAGCCGCTCATGTCCTCGATCTTGATCAGCTTCTCGACCGACGGAATCGCCATCACGATCAGGATGATGGTCGGCACGAGGGTCCACGCGGCCTCGAGCCGTGCGTTGTGCAGGAGCTTGGTGTCGGCGACTGCGCCCTTCGACTTCCGGAAACGGACCATCGCGAAGATCATCGCGCCGAATGTCACGGCGGCGATGGCCAAGCAGATCCACAGCATCAGCATGTGGACTTCGTAGATCTCGTGGGACAGCGTGCTGACGCCTTCCGGCATGTTCAGCAGGCTCCAGTCCGCATGGGCAGGCGCGCCGGTGAGTACCGCCAGGGCGCCGGAAGCGATCGCCGATCTCGAGTTCAGCTTCACGTTGGGTACCGATACTCCATGGGTCGTGGCCAGCGTATCGTGGGCTCACGGCCCGCGCATCCTAAGGGACGCGGCAAGGAGTCGCAACGGGATTTTCCCCTTGCATTCCAACATGATGCGGCCTGATGGCGGGCGTTCAGGCAGGCCGCAGCAGGGCCGCAGCCGGCAGCGCCGCGACGGCTGCAGCAACGCTCGCATCGGTCAGCCACGGGACGATGCCAAGGCAGGGCGCGGCGATCCTTTCGGTGAGCGTGGCGATGTTGGCGTCACGGCGCGCAAATGCCGGGTCGATGCAGTTTCCGATCCAGCCTGCGAGCCGGTAGTCGCGTGCCGCGATCGCCTCGGCCGTCAGGAGGGCGTGATTCAGGCAGCCGAGGCGCAGGCCTACGACCAGCAGTACTTCCATGCCGAGCAGGCCCGGCAGTTCCGCGAATGACCGGCGCGCGTCCAGCGGCACGAGAAAACCGCCTGCGCCTTCGGCGAGCACAACCTCGGCCGAGGCGCGCAAGCTTTCGTGTGCGCTGACGATGCGGTCCGTGTCGATCACGACGCCAGCCTCCGCCGCCGCGATATGCGGCGCGATTGCAGGCTCGAACAACCAGGGATTCACAGTCGCATAGGAATGACGCTCACTCGCCTCGGCTTGCAGCAGCAACGCATCTTCATTAGCGCGCCCTTCGGGACCCGCAATCGCACCCGCCGCGACCGGCTTCATGCCGGCGACCGTCACGCCGGACTCGCGCAGTGAGCGCAGCAGTCCCGCGGTCACGAGGGTCTTGCCGACGCCGGTATCGGTGCCGGTGACGAAGAAACTCCTGCTCATGGCGCCTCGCGACGCCGGATCGCCGAAACCGGGACACTGAATTCGCCGTCCGGCCCGGCATCGGGGCGCTCGATAGCGCCCCATGCCTGCCCGAAAATCACCTCGTAACTGGCGGGTAGCCGGCCCTGGTCGCGGTGGCGCTCGTAGTTCTCATTTACGGCGCGCAATGTCTTTCTGCCGGTCAGGCCGCGCGGCCTGCCGGTCGTCGCATTCTGGGAGCCGATGGCCTTCAGGTCGCGCATCAATGTGGCTACGTCGGGATAGGTCAATGTGTAGCGGACGACATCGAGAACCGGCTCGACGAATCCCGCCCGGATGAGCCCATCGCCGATATCGTGCATGTCGGCAAATGGAATGACGTGCGTGTAGTCGTCAGCCTCGTGCCAGGCCTCGTGCAGTTCGATCAGGGTATCCGGACCGAAGGTCGTGAAAGTCAACAGACCGCGCGGCCGCAGGACGCGTGCAATTTCCACGAGCGCCGCGTCAAGATCGTCGCACCAGGGCAGCATGAGGTTGGAGAACAGCAGGTCGATGCTTGCATCTGGCAGCGGCAGCTCCAGTGCATCGGCACAAAGGTACTCACATCGCCCGTCCTTGTCGTGCCGGGCAGCTTCACGCAACATGCCTGCCGCAAAATCCATCGCGATGATGCGCGCCTTCGGCCATCGCGTGCCGAGGGCGCGTGCCGCGTGACCGGTTGCACAGCCGAGATCGAGGACGGCATCCGGCACAAACGCGATCCAGTCGAGGCGGTCGATCAGCTGCTGCCGCACGCACGCCTGCAGGACCGCGGACTCATCGTAGGTGGCGCTGGCTCGATCAAATTGCCGGCGCACGACGCCGGGATCGAGCGCGCGCTCCACACCGCTCATCCCGACACCTTGAGTTCAGCGAGCGCGCTGACAAGGCCTTCGACATCGGCGTCGCTATGCGCGGCGGAAAGCGTGAGGCGCAGGCGTGATGTGCCCGCGGGCACCGTCGGCGGGCGGATGCCGACCACGAAAAATCCGCGCTCCAGCAGCGCAGCACTTGCCCGCATGGCGGCATCGGTACTGCCCAGCAGGATGGGCTGGATCGGAGTCTCCGAAGCGCCAAGGGGGATCCCGGCCGACCTCGCCAGCGCGCGAAAGCGGCGCGTGAGGGCGAGCACACGCTCGCGCCGCCAGGATTCGGTGATCGAGACGGAAAGCGCGGCGCGCGTCGCGGCCGCAACGGCGGGCGGCAGCGCGGTCGTATATATGTAGGTGCGGGCTCGCTGGACCAGCGTGTCGACAAGATCCGCGCTGCCGGCGACGAATGCACCGAAGGTTCCGAAGGCCTTGCCGAAGGTGCCGACGAGCGCCGGAACACCCGAATTCTCCAGCCGGAAGTGATCAAGCGTGCCGCGCCCTGTCGCGCCAAGCACGCCAAGCCCGTGGGCATCGTCCACGGCGAGGAGCGCGCCGTGCCGCTTGCAGGCCGCGGCGAGCGCCGGTAGCGGCGCGAGGTCGCCGTCCATGCTGAAAACGCCGTCGGTCAGTACGAAGCGCGGCACCGGATTCTTGCGCGGCGAGCATTCCCTCGAGCGCCGCGGCGTTTCCGTGGGGGTAGCGATGAAGCGCCGCGCCGGACAGCCGGCCGCCATCGATCAGCGACGCGTGATTCAGGCTGTCTCCGTAGACCGCGGCACCGCGCGGTGCGAGTGCGCGTACCAGCCCGAGATTCGCCATGTAGCCGGTCGAGAAAACGAGCGCCCGCTCGCGCCCGGTGAAGGCCGCCAGCTCCTGTTCGAGTGCTTCGTGCTCGGCCTGGTGCCCGCTGATCAGGTGCGAGGCGCGGCCGCCGACGCCGTGATCACGTGCGGCATCGATGAAGGCTTCGATGACGCGCGGATGCGCGGCGAGGCCGAGATAGTCGTTGCTGCAGAAGTCCACGCAGCGTCGCCCGTCGAGCTTCGATCTCCGCGGATTCCGGCTTTAGCCGTTGCAACGGTGCGCCGCCGCCGCCGCAGCCCGCGGGCTTCGAGGTCCGCGAGTACGGGCGCCGAACGATATCGGCGCGGCAGGCACCGCCATCAACCGTCGGCGACGGCAGGTTCCGGGCGGATTCCGAGCCGCCCGAACAATGCGTGGTCGCTCGCCGTGTCCGGATTGCCGGTGGTCAGGAGTTTTTCGCCGTAGAAGATCGAATTTGCGCCTGCCAGGAAGCACAGGGCCTGCATTTCGTCGCTCATGTCGCTGCGGCCCGCCGAGAGCCGCACGTGCGCGCGAGGCATCAGGATACGGGCGAGGGCGATGATGCGCACGAACTCGATGGGGTCGAGCGGTGCGGCGCCGGCCAGCGGCGTTCCCGCGACCTGTACCAGGTTGTTGATCGGCACGCTCTCGGGATGCGGCGAAAGAGTCGCGAGTGTATGCAGCAGCGCCACGCGGTCGGCAGCAGCTTCTCCCATGCCGAGAATGCCGCCGCAGCAGACGTGGATGCCGGCATCGCGCACGGCGGCGAGCGTGTCGAGGCGGTCCTGGTAGGTACGGGTCGTGATGACCTTGCCGTAGAAATCTGCCGACGTATCGAGATTGTGATTGTAGTAGTCGAGTCCGGCGTCCTTCAGCCGCCGGGCCTGGGCAGGTGTCAGCATGCCAAGCGTCGCGCAGGTCTCGAGCCCGAGTTCGCGCACTCCGGCCACCATCTCCGCGACGGTCTCGAGGTCGCGGTCCTTGGGGCTGCGCCAGGCCGCGCCCATGCAGAAGCGCGTCGCGCCATTTTCCTTCGCTGCGCGGGCGCGCTCGATCACGGCGCCGGGATTCATCAGCGCCTCGCGCTCGAGCCCGGTGTCGTAGCGGATGCTCTGCGGGCAGTAGGCGCAATCCTCCGGGCAGGCCCCGGTCTTGATGGACAGGAGCGTCGAGACCTGGACCGCGTTGGGATCGAAATGCCTGCGATGGATGGACTGCGCGTGAAAGAGGAGATCGGCAAACGGCAGCGAGTGAAGCTCGCGAACTTCCGTACTCGTCCAGTCACTGCGAATTTCGCCGAGCCGATCGAGATTCAGTCCCATCGCAAAGCTCCCCTAAGCCGCTGAAAATACACTCAATCGGCATCGCAGCAGGCTGCCAGGCTGGACGCGTGGGGAAGTATTGGAACGCGGCGGCTGTCTGTCAACCTGGATTGCTCCGGCAGGTTTACGGACGCGCGGCAACGCTCGCCCACTGCTTTTTTCCGCCCACCTGCTATCTGTGCCTCGATCCGGGACAGAAACCCGCTCTCGATCTGTGCACAGATTGCGAAGCCGACTTGCCGCGAAACGATCCGGCATGCCCGGTCTGCGCGACGATGGCTGCAACGGCCGGGGAATCTTGCCGTCGCTGCCTGCGCCGCCGTCGCGCCTTCGATGCCGCCTTCGCTCCCTATCGCTACGAATTTCCTCTGCCGGCCTTGATCCAGCGGATGAAATTCCGCGGCGCACTCGCCGATCACGCGCATTCTCGGTTGCCTGCTCGGCAGGCGTGTGGCGGAGCGGGGCGCGCCGCAGGTCGATGCGATCGTGCCGGTGCCGCTTTCTGCAAGACGCGAACACCAGCGGGGCTACAACCAGGCCCGCGAGATCGCGAACTTTGCCGCGAACGAACTCGGATTGCCGGTCGAAGGCCGGCTCGTGCGCCGTATTCGCGAGACGGCAGAGCAGACTGGCCTTTCCGCGGGCGCACGCCGGCGCAACCTGAGGGATGCGTTCCTGCTGGAAGCGCGCGCGGTGCCGTCGCGTGTTGCAATCGTCGACGACGTGCTGACGACCGGCGCCACGACGGAGGCATTGGCGCTCGTGCTGCGGCGCGCGGGTTGCCGCCATATCGAAGTCTGGTCCGTGGCGCGGGCCTGAAGCGGCTCAGCCGCGATAGAGGTAAGTCGAGCGCGAGCCCGACGAATACGACGAGTCCGAAAAAGTGGTTGTTGTTGAAGGCCCGGAAACAGGCTTCGGGCTCGCGATCGCGGATCAGCCACTGCTGGTAGGCGAAAAATGCGGCGCCGGCGATGAGCCCCGCTCGATACCAGTTGCCGAGTGAAGCTTCGTCGCCCACCAGCCACAGCGCGAACAACGTCATCAGCTGCATGACGCCGATGATCACCCGGTCGGCATCGCCGAACAGGATGGCGGTGGACTTGATGCCGATGCGCAGGTCGTCCTTGCGGTCGACCATTGCGTACATCGTGTCGTAGACGGCCGCCCACAGCACGACCGCGGACGAGCAGGAGCCAGGCGATCCGCGGCACCTCACCGGTGATCTCCGCAAAAGCCATCGGGATGGACCAGCCGAATGCGACGCCCAGGTAGAACTGCGGCAGATACACGTAGCGCTTGAGCCAGGGGTAGGTCACGGCGAGCAGCCCGCCGCCGGCGGCATAGAGCCGCGCCAGCGGATCGAGCTGCATCGCGAGCCAGGTTGCGATGAGCCCGAGAACGACGAACAGGACCAGCGCCTCGCCCGGGCGCGACACGCTTCGCGGCGAGCGGCCGGTCGCGCGTGCGCTCGACGCGAGGATCGAAGTCGCGGTCCGCGTAGTCGTTGATCACGCAGCCGGCAGAGCGCATCACGACGATGCCGGCGAGGAACAGCATCAGGACCTTCTGGTCCGGCAGGCCCTGGCCCGCGATCCACAGTGCCCACAGCGCCGGCCACATCAGGAGCCAGATGCCGATCGGCCGGTGCAGCCGCATCAGCAGCGCGTACTCGCGGAGCGTCCTGCCCAGCGCGAGCGCCGCGTCGCGCGCAAATTCGGCTTCTAATCAGGCTTGTAGTTCGGGTCGCGCCGGCGCTTTGGCGGCGGCAACGGGCGCAGCTCGGCGTTCACCGCAGCGCCTCGGGCAGGAACACTTCCTGGACCAGCAGGCGGTCGCCGTCGATCGCGAACCAGGAACGGCGCGCCCACAGCGCGGCGGGCGGATCGGCGTCCTCGCGCAACGCGCGGTGGAACAGCGCGATGCCCGGCGTCGAGGCGCGCGAACTCGAGCGGCCCGCGCTCGAGCTGCCGGCGACTGCCGCGAGCCGTTCGCCGAGCGCGGCGTCGCCGAGCGGGACAGCCAGCGGTGGCGGGCGAGCGTCGCGAGCGGAATCAGGGTCTGCGCGAATACCCAGGGGCGGCCGTCGCAGGTCAGTTCGATCTCACGCACGAACGCGGCGTTGCCGGCGGCCTGCAGCAATGCGGATTCGGCCGTCGCCAGCGGCGCTTCGCGCTCGGAGATGACGACGAGGCCCTGGCGGCCGCCGCAGCAGGCGCGCAGGCGCTCGGTCAGGAGCCCGGGTTCGCGCGAGCCAGGCGGTTGCCGCCGGCGACGCTGGCAGCTCGAAGTCCTCGAGGCTCCTGGTCCAGTGCAGGAGCTTTCGTTCGTCCTGGATCGCAGCCGATTGCACCGTCACACCTTTCCGTAGCGCGTCGAGGCGCCGATCCAGCGGCGCTTCAGCGCCGCAATGTTAGCCTGCATGCGCGCGCTCCATCACGTCCGCAATGGCCTGGACCCTCGGCAGCAGGTCGGCGTCGCGCATCAGGTCGGCGACCTTGAGCTGCATCAGGCCGGTCTGGCGCGTGCCGAGCAGCTCGCCGGGTCCGCGCAGCTCGAGGTCGCGGCGCGCGACTTCGAATCCGTCGTTGGTGTTGCGCAGTACCGCCAGGCGTTCCTTTGCATGGCCGGACAGGGGCGCGTGATAGAGCAGGAGGCAGCTGCTGGCCTCGGTCCCGCGGCCGACACGGCCGCGCAGCTGGTGCAGCTGGGCGAGTCCCATGCGCTCGGCATTCTCGATGACCATCAGGCTCGCGTTCGGCACGTCCACGCCGACCTCGATGACCGTGGTCGCGACCAGCAGGCCGATCTCGCCGGCCTTGAAGCGCGCCATCGCGCGCTCCTTCGCGCGTGGCCGGCATGCGGCCGTGCACGAGGCCGACGGTGATTTCCGGCAGCGCCTTGGCGAGCGCCGCGGCCGTGTCCTCCGCGGCCTGCGCCTCGAGCTGGTCCGATTCCTCGATCAGCGGGCAGACCCAATAGGCCTGGCGTCCGTGCAGGCAGGCCGTGCGGATGCGCCCGACGATTTCGTCGCGGCGGGAATCCGGCATCACGACTGTCTGCACGGGCGTGCGGCCCGGCGGCAGCTCGTCGATCACCGACACGTCGAGATCGGCATAGGCCGTCATCGCGAGTGTCCGCGGTATCGGTGTTGCCGTCATGATCAACTGGTGCGGATAGCGGCCCGACGCGCCCTTGTTGCGCAGTGCGAGACGCTGGTGCACGCCGAAGCGATGCTGCTCGTCCACGATGACGAGCGCAAGGCGCGCAAAATTCACGCCTTCCTGGAACAGCGCATGCGTGCCGATCACGAGTCGGCGTTCCTTGCCGGAAGCTGCGTCGAGCGCTGCCTGCCGCGCCTTCGCACTCTGGCGACCGGTCAACAGCAGCGGTTCGATACCGAGTGGCGCAAGCCAGCGCGTGAAGTTCTGGAAGTGCTGCTCGGCGAGCAGTTCGGTGGGCGCCATCAGGGCCGCCTGGCAGCCCGCCTCGATCGCAAGCATCGCGGCATATGCCGCGACAATGGTCTTGCCTGAACCGACATCGCCCTGCACAAGTCGCAGCATCGGGCTCGCCGCAGCGAGGTCCGTCCTGATTTCTGCGGCGACGCGCTGCTGGGCCGACGTCAGCGGAAACCCGATCGTTTCGAGCAGCTTCACAGCGAGCTTGCCCGGGGGTGCGAGCGGCCAGCCCGGGTCGCGCCGGATTTCACTGCGCAGCGCGCGCAGGGAGAGTTGGTGCGCAAGAAGTTCCTCGAATGCGAGGCGGCGCTGCGCGGGATGCCGCCCGTCCTCGAGCAGTTCCAGCCGTGCTGCCGGTGGCGGCCTGTGCAGGAACTGCAGCGATTCGCGCAGGCCCGGTAGTTGCAGCTCATGCTGCACCTCAGGTGGCAGCAGGTCGGGCAACTCGCCGTCGGCGAGCGCTGCGAGTGCCTGCGCTGTCAGGTTCCGGAGCCGGCCCTGCTGAACGCCTTCCGTCGCCGGGTAAACCGGCGTCAACGCATCCACGACCGCCTGCTTGTCCGGGGCGTCGGCAAGCCGGTACTCGGGATGAACGATCTCGAGCCCGACGGGTCCGCGGCGGATCTCGCCGAAGCAGCGCAGGCGAGTGCCGCGCGCGAGCTGCTGTTGCTGGGCGCCAGTGAAGTAGAAGAACCGGAGCGTCAGGAATCCCGTGCCGTCGGACAGCCGCACAAGCAGCGTGCGGCGCCGGCGAAAGACGACTTCGGCGAGCTCGATTTCGCCCTCGACCGCGACGCGCATCTCCGGTCGCAGCGAGCCGATCGGCACGATATGCGTACGGTCCTCGTAGCGGTAGGGCAGCAGGAACAGGAGATCGGCGACAGTCTCGACGCCGAGTTTTGCAAGGCGGCCGGCGAGCGTCGGGCCGACGCCGGAGAGCACAGTCACCGGCCGTGTCCCGGGTGTCACGGCACCAGTATGCAATCGACCTCGATCGCGGCTCCGCGCGGGAGCGAGGCGACGCCGATCGTGACCCGCGCGGGATACGGCTCGCTGAAATACTCGGCCATGATCGTGTTGGCGACCGGAAATTGCGCGAAGTCGGTCAGGTAGACGGTCACCCGCACCGCGGTCGCGAGGCTGGAACCTGCCGCCTCGGCGACGGCCTTCAGATTCTCGAATACGCGCCGCGCTTCGGCCTCGAATCCACCGGTGACCAGCTGACCGGTCGCCGGATCGAGCGCGACCTGGCCGGAGAGGTACACGGCGCCCCCCGCGCCGACAGCCTGCGAGTACGGTCCGATTGCTTTCGGCGCGCGGGCGCTGTGGAAGATGCTGTGTTTCATGCGAGGCTGCGTTCGACCTTCAGGACATCCGTCATGCTGCGGATCGCGCGTATCAGGCGCGCGAGGTGGGCGCGGTCGCGGACCTGGACCTCGAACAGGATCGTCGACTGCTCGCCCTGCGAGGAATCGACATTGACGTGGATGATGTTGCTCTGTTCCCCGGCGATCTTGGTCGCGACCTGTGCGAGGATGCCCATGCGGTTTGTGACCTCGACGCTAAGCCCCGCGTTGAACAGCCGCTGCTGGTCCTTGTGCCAGACGGCAGGAATCCACTTGTCGGGCTGCTTGCCGAATGCGGCGACGTTCGAGCAGTTCTCGCGATGGATCACGACGCCGCGGCCGCTCGAAAGATAGGCGACGATCGCGTCGAACGGGATCGGGAAGCAGCAGCGCGCATAACTGACGACCAGGCCTTCGGTGCCGGCGATCGCGAGCGGCGGCTGCGGGCCGCCTTCCGGACGTTCCTCATCGCCGGGCAACAGACGCCGCGCGATCAGCCGCGCGAGGCGTTCGCCGAGACCGATCTTCTCGAGCAGTTCCGCGCCGTCCTTCAGCGAAAGCGATCGCGCAATTTCGTCGAGACGACCGTCCGGCAGCGTCTTCAGCGACAGCTTGAACTCCTCGAGCGCCTGATTGAGCATCCGGCCGCCGAGTTCCGCGGCTTCGCCGCGCTTCAGGTTCCGCAGGTACTGGCGGATCGCGGAGCGTGCCTTCGCAGTCGTGACGAAGCTCGACCCAGGCAGGGTTCGGCTGCGCGCCCTTGGCGGTGATGATCTCGACCGTCTGGCCGTTGCGCAGCACGGTGCGCAGCGGCACGAGTCGCCGGTCCACCTTGGCCGCGACGCAGCGCTGGCCGACGCCGGTGTGCACCGCGAAGGCGAGGTCCACGCAGGTCGCGCCGCGCGGCAGGCGCATGATGTCGCCCTTGGGCGTGAACACGTAGACCTTGTCCGGGAACAGGTCGACCTTGACGCTCTCCAGCAGCTCCTCGGCGGAGCCGTCGTGCAGCTGCATGACGCCCTGCAGCCACTCGCGCGCGCGGACCTGCTGCGCCTCGCCATCCTTCTCGCCGGTCTTGTACTGCCAGTGCGCGGCGATGCCGGACTCCGCCATGCGGTGCATGTCCTCGGTGCGGATCTGGACCTCGATCGGCATGCCGTTGGGGCCGAACAGCGTCGTGTGCAGCGACTGGTAGCCGTTGACGCGCGGAATCGCGATGTAGTCCTTGAAGCGGCCCGGCATCGGCCGGTACAGGCCGTGCACGAGGCCGAGCACGCGGTAGCAGTCGTCCACGCTGCCGACGACGATGCGGACGCCGAACATGTCGACGACCTGTGACAGCGGCAGGCGCTTGCGGCGCATCTTCATGTAGACGCTGAACAGGTGCTTTTCGCGCGCCTCGACACGACCGTCGACGCTTGCCGACCGTCAGCGACTGGCGCAGCGCCTTCACGATCTTCGGCAGGAACTCGCGCTGGTTGCCGCGCGCGCGCTTGAGCTCGCGCTCGATGACGCGGTAGCGCTGCGGGTAAAGCGTGCGGAAGCCGAGCTCCTCGAGCTCGAGCTTGATCGAGTGGATGCCGAGCCGGTTGGCGATCGGCGCGTAGATGTCGAGCGTCTCGCGCGCGACGCTCGCGGCGCTTCTCGGGCGGCATCGCGGCGAGCGTGCGCATGTTGTGGGTGCGGTCCGCGAGCTTGACCATGATCACGCGGATGTCGCGCACCATCGCGAGGATCATCTTGCGGAAGCTCTCGGCCTGCGCTTCCTTGCGGCTCTTGAACTGGACCTGGTCGAGCTTGGTCACGCCGTCGACGAGTTCGGCGACTTCCTTGCCGAAGCGCTGCTCGACCTCGGCTGCCGAGGACGGCGTGTCCTCGACGACGTCGTGCAGGATCGCGGCCGTCAGGGTCGCGCCGTCGAGGTGCAGGTCCGCCAGGATGTCGGCGACCGCGATCGGGTGCGTGATGTAGGCCTCGCCGGACTGGCGCTTCTGGCCGTTGTGCGCGGCTTCGGCGTACTCGATAGGCTTCGCGCACCCGCTCGACCTGGTCGGGCGGGAGGTAGGTTTCGATCTTGGAAATGAGCTGGCCGATTCCGGGAGCGCGTCTTCCGCCAGGCAGCAGTCCGAGGATGGAAGACGCGTAGCTCATCGGCGCTCGCGCTCTGCGGTCAGTCTCCCAGGCCGAGCTGCGGTGCGCGGAAATCGACGCCGAGGTCCAGCGGGTTCTCCGGGATCAGCTCCTGCTCCGGCTCGGGATCCGGCTCGGAGAGCAGGTCGATCGTGACCTTGCCATCCGCGATCTCGCGCAGCGCCACCACCGTGGGCTTGTCGTTCTCCCAGTCGACGCGGGCGTCCGGCGCCGTTGGCGAGGCGGCGCGCGCGCTTGGCGGCGAGCAGGACCAGGTCGAACAGGTTGTCGACTGCTGTGCAGGCAGTCTTCGACGGTGATGCGGGCCATGGGAAAAGACCGATATTTCAGGAATTGGACCGGAAATCATACCGGATCCAGGGGTCTACCGACCAACTATTCGTCGGATGAGCCGCGCCGATCGCGGTGGCTGCGACGCTCGATTGCGACCCGGGTCGGGCGGCGGAAGGCGTCCATGTCCTCGGCGCGGCGGCCCTCGGCACGGCGGTCCTCGTGATGCTTGTAGGTGCAACGGCAGGTGTCGGGCCTGGTGCAGCCGGGCAGCGGCAGCTGGGGTGCCTCCCGCGACAGCCAGCGCTGGTCGGTCGGCGACCTTTGCGGCCGCGCAGGCGCCTGATGCCCGGCTTGACGGAGACGGCATGCCAGCGCTTGCTGGCTGCGGTCGGCTTGCCTGTCTGCCCGGCCTTGGTCGCCATGTGAATGCTCCTGCTTTCTGCAGCCAATGCTAGCGGATTCGGGCGACCCGGGAAGCCCCCGCCAGTGGCATTGTGAAGCAGTTCAGCCTCTCAGGCCGACGCTTTCAGGAGCTGGTTCACCAGCTCGGCGAGCCCGGGCCGGTCCCGCCGGCTGGCCTCGCCACGACCGTCGAAGATGGCCTCGAGCTCCGCCAGCGCCTGGTCGAAGTCCGGTTGACGATGACGTAGTCGAATTCCTGCCAGTGCGACATCTCGCTGACCGATTCGGCGAGCCGGCGCGCGATCGCCTCGGGGCTGTCGGTGGCGCGCTTTCGGAGCCTTGCTTCGAGTTCGGCCCGCGACGGCGGCAGGATGAAGATCTGGATCGCCTCGGGCAGGCGCTCGCGCACCTGCCCCGCGCCCTGCCAGTCGATTTCGAGGATCAGGTCGCGGCCCTCGGCGAGCGCGGCCTCGACCGTTGCCCGGCGCGTGCCGTAGAGATTGCCGAACACGTCGGCGTGCTCGATGAATTCACCGGACTCGATCAGGCGCTCGAATTCCGCGCGATTCATGAAGTGATAGTCGCGCCCGTCCTGTTCATGCGCGCGCGGCGCGCGCGTCGTGCAGGAGACCGAGAACGACAATCCAGGCCGGCGCTCCAGCAGCGCGCGCATCAGGCTCGTCTTGCCGGCGCCGGACGGCGCCGCGATGACGTAGAGATGACCGCGATTCGCCACGACGAATTCCCTAATGCTTGTCGAGCCAGTCCTGAGGTGTCGGGAACGCGGCAGCCTCTTCCGTCAGCCACTGGCGCAGTGCGCAGACCATCGGCAGGTCCGAGTACGAAGGCGGGCAGACGAACCAGTACCTGAAGCGCGACGGCACGATGGTCTGGCTCGCAAGCACGAGCCGGCCCGAGATGAGGTCGTGCGCGGCGATCGACCAGCGCGCCGGCGCGTAACCGAGGCCCTCGATGACCGCGGAGAGCACGCTGACCGAATCGTCGATGATCGTCGGGCCTGCGGGCCAGGGCGTCGGCGCAGCGCTCTTCTCGAAACGCGACCAGGGCTCGTCCTTGGCCTGCAGCATCGGAATGCCTGCGAGGCTCTCGCGGTCGTCGATCGAGCCGTGGCGCTTGAAGAGCTCGGGCGAGGCGATGACCACCAGCCACTCGTCCATCAGCTTGTCGTGATCGAGCCCCGGCGCAACCTTTTCGCCGAGCCGCACGGCCGCGTGGAAATCACTGCGCGTGAAATCGACAGCCTCCCGTCGAGGTGTGCCAGTCGACCTGCAGGTCAGGGAGCTTGGCGTGCAATCGATGCAGTCGCGGCGTCATCCATTTCTGCATCAGCGACGAGAGCGTGCTGACATTGATGATTCCGCTCGCGCGCATCATCCGCATTTCGCGCAATGCCAGCGACCAGTGAGTCGAGCCCCGCGCGGATTCCGGGCAGGAGGCGCGCTCCTTCCGGCGTCAATTCCACCTTGCGGCCGCTGCGACGCAGCACCGGCATCTGCAGGTAGTCCTCGAGCGCCTTGATCTGCTGGCTGACTGCGGCGGGCGTCACGCTCAGCGCCTCGGCTGCCTCGGCGAAACTCAGGCGCGACGCCACGGCCTCGAAAACACGAAGCGCATTCAGCGGCAATCGGCCATAGGCGGAAGCGACCAGAAGATTCCCTTAACCGAGCTTGAGTTAATGCGTTTGTTCGAAAAACACTCCGGTTGCAAAGTCTAGCCCGAACAGGGACGGAAGGGCGCGGTGCCCGCTCCGCCTGAACCGAGGAGAACGGACATGAAAGGGCATTTGGACGGATTTCTGACTTTTCTGGATCTTCTGGCCGAGGGCAGCCGGCACCATGCCGACCTGATTGCGGGCGGCGGTTTCGGCCACAGGCCCCGGCTGCAGCTGGTTGAGGCTCCCGCGGAGGCGAAGATTCCCTTAACCCGTCGTCAGATATCGCGTTTGTTGGAAGCGCACGGCGGGTCCAAAGTCTCAATCGAACATTGACAGGGTTTTTTGGCCATTTTTCAAACGGAAACACAGGAGAAAGATATGAACAGCTATTCGACGATCCGGAACACGGGCCTGGCGGCGGTGCTGGTAGCCACCCTCGCTGGCGTCGTCAGCAATGGCCTGGCGCTCGACCAGAGGGTCATTTACGAGCGCGACATCCTGACCTCATCTGCGGCAGTGACCCTGCCGGAAGTGGTCGTGATCGCCTCGCGCATCGAGTCATGAGGCACGGTTGAGGGCGGGCCCATACCGGGCCGGAATATCCTCAGATCCCGAAATTCCTGGTTGAACGTCACTCGACGTTCTGGATCTGCTCCCGCATCTGTTCGATCAGCACCTTCAATTCCACCGCCGAGCGCGTCGTCTCCACGTCCTGTGACTTCGACGACAGCGTATTCGCTTCGCGGTTGAATTCCTGCATCAGGAAATCGAGCTTGCGGCCGACCGCTTCATCTGCCGCGAATGCGATGAACATCTCCTCGACATGACTTTGCAACCGGTCGAGCTCTTCGGCGACGTCCATCTTCTGCAGCAGCATCGCGATTTCCTGCTCCAGCCGATCCAGGTTGCCCGTGCCGGCGAGCGCAGCGACGCGTTCCTGCAGCTTTTCGCGGATGCGTGCCTGGACCTCGGGAAGCCGGGCCACGACCTGCTTGCAGATTCTCTGCACGGCACGAGCTCGCGTGCCGAGCATCTCCGTGATGCGCTCACCTTCGTTTGAGCGCGATGCGGAAAATGCCCCCAGCGTCTCGGACAGCAGTTCCCTGGCGGCTGCCAGCAGGGGCCGCGCATCCCGTTCCGGTTCGCGGATCACGCCCGGCCACCGCAGCAGGTCCATGGCATCGACGTGGCCGGCCGGGCCAAGACGACGCTGCACAAGTATGGCGCTCTCGATGAGGCGATCCAGTAAGCCGTCATCGAGCTCGATGTCGCGCTGGCCGACGGTTGCGGGGCGGAGGTGGAGCGTGGCATCCACCTTGCCGCGGCGCACGGACGCGGCTACCGCCTGGCGAAAATCCGCTTCGGCGCTGCGCAGTTCTTCCGGCAGGCGCAGCCCCACCTCGAGGTAGCGATGATTGACGCCGCGCAGCTCCCAGACGAGCACGCCCAGTGCCGTCGTCCGCTCCGAGCGGGCGAAGCCAGTCATGCTCTTTAACATTTGTGCCGTATCCCCGGGGCTGGTCGTGGGCCGGTGTTGTAAGCTGCGCGGCAGTCTAACAGACAGGCCGGCACTGCCGATTTCAGGGGGGTGCGTGCAGTTCGAGTTTGCGGACGTCAGCCTCATGGGCAACCGGGAGGACAATCAGGATCGCGCCGCGGTTGCGACCGCCAATGGTTCGGCGCTCCTGGTCGCCATGGACGGCATGGGCGGCCATGCTCACGGTGCGCGCGCCGCAGAGACCGGTTGCAGGATCATGCTCGAGATGTTCAACAGCCTGCCGAAACCGGTGTTCGATCCGCTCGGATTCCTGCACCTGGCACTGGGCCGGGCGCATTCGGCTATCGTCACGATCGGCGTCAAGCTGCCCATGGATCTGCGTCCGCGCGCCACCTGCGCCGTCTGCCTGGTGCAGCGCAATGAGGCCTGGTGGGCGCATGTCGGCGACAGTCGCGTCTATCACCTGCGCGGTGGCGCAGTTCTCGCACGCACGCGCGACCACAGTCATGTGGAGCAGTTGGTGCGCGAGGGCACGATCCGCGAGGAAGAAGTCCCTGCCCACCCGATGCGCAATTACGTCGAGTGTTGCCTCGGCGGTGAACCGGCGCTGCCCGAGATGTCAGTATCGATGCGCCAGCCGCTGGCGGACGGCGATGTGCTTCTGGTCTGCACGGACGGGATCTGGGCCAACCTCAAGGATTCCGAAATCGCCGGATTCTGGCGGCCGGGTAATGGAAGCTGCGGCGATTCGCTCAAGGCGCTGGCGGAACACGCGGTGGCCGCGTCAGCTCCGCACAGTGACAATGTCTCTGCCGCCGGCCTGTGCTGGCGAAACTGACGAACCAGCGGGAGACGGAAAATGCGCGCAGGCGGGCGAACGGCTGACCAATTGCGGCCGGTGCAATTCACGCGCCGCTACACTTCCCATGCGGAGGGCTCGGTGCTCGTCGAGTTCGGCGCGACGCGCGTGCTGTGCACGGCGAGCGTCGAGAATGGTGTGCCGCATTTTCTGCGCAACAGTGGCCGCGGCTGGCTGACGGCGGAATACGGGATGCTGCCGCGCGCGACCCACACGCGCTCCGCCCGCGAAGCAGCGCGCGGCCGGCAGGGCGGCCGCACGCAGGAGATCCAGCGGCTGATCGGCAGGTCGCTGCGCGCCTGCATCGATCTCGGCGCGATCGGCGAGCGCACCATCACGATCGATTGTGACGTGCTGCAGGCGGACGGTGGTACCCGCACGGCTGCGATTACGGGCGGCTACGTGGCGCTGGCGGATGCCATCGATGTGCTGAACAGCCGCGGTCAGCTCGAGCGCAGTCCGCTGCATGGGCAGATTGCGGCAGTGTCCGTCGGCATCGTCGCGGGCAGTGCGGTGCTCGACCTCGATTACGCGGAGGATGCGGAAGCCGAGACCGACATGAATGTGGTGATGAATTCCGGTGGCGCCTTCATCGAGGTGCAGGGCACGGCAGAGGGCCATGCATTCCGGCGCGACGAACTCGACGCTTTGCTGGACCTCGCTGCGGCCGGCATCGACAGGCTCTGTGCGCTGCAGAACGAGTCGCGCTCCAGCTGAAGCGGGTGCAGGCGATGAGGCGCGTTGTGCTCGCCACCGGGAATGCCGGGAAGCTCGCCGAGATGCGGGCGATTCTCGCCGGTCATGGGCTCGAGGTGATCGCGCAGGGCGAATTGGGGATTGCGCCGCCCGTCGAGGATGGCGTGACATTCTTCGCGAACGCCCTGATCAAGGCCCGCCACGCCGCCGACAAGGCGGGATTGCCGGCGATCGCGGATGATTCCGGCCTCGAGGTCGATGCACTCGATGAGCGCCCGGGTATTCACTCGGCGCGCTATTCGGGTGCCGAGGCGAGCGAAGGCGGCAACAATGCCCTGCTGCTGCATGAGCTCGCTGGAATTCCCGACGGCCGCCGCAGTGCGCGTTACCGCTGCGCCATGGTCTTTGTCCGCTTTGCCGCCGATCCGCATCCCGTCGTCGCGGAAGCCACGTGGGAAGGCCGCATCGGCCGCGAACCGCGGGGCACGGGTGGATTCGGCTTTGACCCGCTGTTCATCGTGGATGGAGACGACCGCACGGCAGCCGAACTGCCGGCGCAGGAAAAAAACCGCGTGAGCCACCGGAGCCAGGCGCTTTCGGCACTCGCCGCGTTGATGCGCGAGGCCGGCTGGTGAACGGTGGCGCTACTCGACCACCTTGATCCATTCGCCCGGGGTCGGTTCGCCCTTGGGGTAGAGGTCGTTGAACAGCCGCAGTTGCTGCACGGGGTACTTCTGTATCGCCGAATTCTTTGCCAGTTCCTCGATCGTGTCGCCCTCTGCGGCGCGCACGATGTGCAGGCGGTACGGTTCGGCGAGCGGGAACTCGCCGGCGCGCATGCGGCGGAATGTCTGCGCGGTCGAAAGGAACAACGGATCGCCGGAGGGCGCCGTGGTGCCCGAACGGCTGGCGCCTTTGAATATCCACATCAGGTTGTTGTAGTAGATGATGACGTAACGGACGTTGGTCGATTGCCCGTACGGGGACGGATCGTTGCGAACGACGGCGGTCCAGGCGTTCAGGCCATTGATCTTGAGGCTCTCGGGACTGTCGAGGCGCCGGTTGGCGAGCCCGCGCAGCGCGAATTCGCGCGGATCGGTGAGATCCGAAGGCGGTGGCTGCGCGCGAATCTCGAGGTAGTGCGACTTGTTTGGTCCGATGGCAAGCATCTTGTCCGGGTCGTTGACGACCTGCCAGCCCTTCGGGAATGCCATCGTCAGCTGGAAATCCGCGTGATAGAAGCGATTCTCGCGCACCATGCCCTGGCGACGGCTGGAACCGACCGGCAGCCCGCTGATCTCCTTCAGGAATCCCTCGGCATTTGAGATATCTCCGGTCGCCTTGGCGTCCACGCTTGCGGCCGCGGCAACGGCCTGCTGAAGGCGCGTGTCGTTGTCTGGGTGACTTGCGAACACGCCGTGATAAAGATGCGGTTCGCGATTCTCGAGGCGCGCACGCTCACGTTCGAACAGATCCTGGTTCTTCAGCGTCGACAACACATCGATCATCGCGCCGGGCTTGTATCCGGCCCTGGCGAGATACTCAGCGCCGAGATGATCCGCTTCCAGCTCGGCCTCGCGGCCATAGCCGCTGATGATCGCGGCGCCCGCCAGGTTGGTCAGGTCGGCGAGCGCGGGCACGCCCGTGAATATGGCGGTAGCGGCACTCGCGAGGCCCGCCACGGTCGATTTCTTCTTCTGCGCCTGCAGGTGGCGCGCGGTGATGTGGCCGATCTCGTGGCCAAGAACGGCTGCGAGCTGGGCCTCGTTCTGCATATAGGGCAGGATGCCGCGGGAAATGTAGACGTATCCGCCCTGGGTTGCGAAAGCATTGACGTCGTCGGTGTCGACGATCGTGAATTTCCAGTCGAGATCGGGGCGCTCGCTGACCTTGGCAACCTTCTCGCCCACCCGCTGCACGTATTCCTGAAGCTCGAGGTCATCGTGCACGCCCATGGCCTGGATGATCTGGACATGCATAGCCTGTGCGGCCCTGACTTCGCGGCTCGGTTTCTTGGGCTTCTCGGAATTGGCGGCAATGGCGCAGGTCGCGCTGGCAACGAGCAGCACGGCAACACAAAAGGTATGGAACCTGCCAGTCAGCGTCGGCATCAGGGGCCTCCCGGTCCAGCTTGGACGCGCCCGGGCGGAAAAAGTTGACCCGCCGGGCGGGCGAGACGCCTATTTCAGGCCGTACTTCTTGCGGAAGCGATCGATGCGGCCACCGGAGTCGAGCATTTTCTGCTTGCCGGTGTAGAACGGGTGGCAGTTTGAGCAGACTTCGATTTCCAGATTCGATCCGAGCGTGGAACGGGTCTGGAATGTGTTTCCGCAAGTGCAGGTGACGGTGATTTCCGCGTATTTCGGATGAACGTCCGTCTTCATGACTGCAATCCTGGTGAGGTCCGCGAAAAGGGCGCGCAGTCTATCAGGACTGGCATCGGTCAAAAAGCCCCTGGACCGCCGCTAACCCCATGGCCTAAGTCCACGAATCTTCAAGGATTTTCACTTTATCCACAAATTGTGTGGATAACTCTGTGGATTAGTGGCGTTGAAACGATCATCGAATCGTGCGAATGCGCTTATATGACGTATTGACTAATTTTTGATCAGGCACTTTTCCCAAGTAAGAACAATGGGTTACCTAGGTCCAGTTAAGGCACATCACGAACAATGTGACGAAAGTCCCTCTTCGGCCCGTACCTGGAAGGCGCTGTGTACAACTCGCCGCGGCCGACAGTCTCTTCCCCGGATGGCAGGAAGGCTGCCTGCAGGTCGTTCAGGAAGCGGAAACCGAGCGTGGTGGGCGCCCATCGCCCGCTACTGCAGGCGAGGAGCCCCCTGGCGGTGAGCGCGGCCATCTGCGGCTCGATTGTTGCGGCCGAAAGCTCGGTCGCGCGACCGAATTCTGCAAGCGTGAAGCCCTCGGTCAGGCGCAGCACATTCAACATGAACTCGAAGGGCAGGTCTGTCGCAGGGACCGCACGGCGCATTTTATCGTCGCTAAGATCGGCGGCCGCGCGACGCAGGTACTCGCGCGGCATGCGCACTTTTTCGGTGCGGATGACACGGCCGTCGATCGTGACCTTGCCATGTGCGCCGGCTCCGATTCCAAGGTAGTCGCCGTATCGCCAATAGTTGAGATTGTGCCGGCATTGCCTGCCCGGCCGGGCATAGGCCGAGATCTCGTATTGATCGAATCCGCTGGCGGCAAGCGCGTGCTGGCACTCCTGCTGCATTTCGAAAGCGCAGTCATCGTCAGGAAGCGGTGGCGGGCGGTGGAAGAATGCCGTGCCCGGCTCGAGGGTCAACTGGTAGTGAGAAAGATGTGACGGCCCGAGCGCGATTGCGGAGCGCAGGTCCGCAAGCGCCCCGGCGGTCGTCTGCCCGGGCAACGCATACATTAGGTCCAGGTTGAAGTTCGAGATCGAGGCGGCGCGCAGTTCGGAGACCGCCATGCCGATTTCTTCCGGCCCGTGGATGCGGCCAAGGACCTTGAGGTGCGCGGCGTCGAAGGACTGGGCCCCCAGCGACACGCGGTTCACGCCGGCAGCGGCATAGTCTTCGAAGCGGCCGTGCTCGACGGTCCCCGGATTCGCCTCCATCGTGACCTCGACATCGGCCGCGAACGGCAGGCGGGCCGCCAGGCCCGTAAGCAGGGTGGCGATGGCATCCGTGCCGAACAGGGAAGGCGTTCCGCCGCCGAGAAACACGCTGCCGACGGTCCGGCCCGCCGCCAGGTCCAGGTCGGCCTCGAGATCGCCGAGCAAGGCCGCCACGTAGGCCGTTTCGGGAATCCGGTCGGGCGCCGCATGTGAATTGAAATCACAGTACGGGCACTTGCGGACACACCACGGCAGGTGGATGTAGATTGCGATCGCCGTGCTCATGCGCACATTCTATGGGAAGCGGCCAGGGCATCCTTGATTCCCATGGGTCCACATGACAGGCTCACGATGATGAGCAAGGGCAAATACCAGCTCAAGAATCTGGCGAGCGGCAAGACCAGCGAACTCGAGGCGCTGTCGGGCACCGCGGGGCCGGATGTCATAAGCCTCGCCGGGCTGATGCGCGAGCAGGGGGTTTTCACGTTCGACCCGGGTTTCATGGCGACCGCATCGACCGAAAGCCGCATCACCTTCATCGACGGCGACAAAGGAACGTTGCTCTATCGCGGCTACCCGATCGAGCAGCTCGCGGAGAAGAGCAACTTTCTCGAGGTTTCCTACCTGCTGCTGAAGGGCGAGCTGCCGGACGCGGCGGAGCTCGATTCATTCACGCACTCGATCACGCGCCACACGATGCTGAACGAATCGCTGCTGCGGTTGTACGGGGGCTTTCACCACAATGCGCACCCGATGGCCATGGTGGCCGCGATCATCGCCTCGCTTGCGGCTTTTTATCACGACACCACGAACATCAGCGACGATCGCCACCGGGAGATTTTCTCGCACCGGATGATCGCCAAGATCCCGACCATCGCTGCCGCGGCCTACAAGCACGCGCTCGGCCAGCCATTCGTGTACCCGCGAAACGACCTCGATTACTGCAGCAACATGCTGAACATGTTCTTCGCGGTGCCCTGCGAGTCCTACACGGTGGATCCGCTGCATGCGAAGGCGCTCGACCTCCTGTTCATCCTCCATGCCGACCATGAGCAGAACGCCAGCACCTCAACGGTGCGGCTCGCAGGCAGCACCGGCTGCAATCCCTATGCTGCGATCTCGGCCGGCGTCTCGGCGCTTTGGGGCCCGGCGCACGGCGGGGCGAATGAAGCCGTGCTCGATATGCTCGAGAAAATCGGGGACGTCAGCCACGTGCCCGAATTCCTCGCGCGGGTGAAGGACAAGACGGGCGACGTACGGCTGATGGGATTCGGCCACCGCGTCTACAAGAATTTCGACCCGCGCGCGACCATCATCCGCACGATGTGCCACCAAGTGCTCGCGAAGCTCGGGCAGGGCAGCAATCCGCTGTTCGAGCTGGCGCTGCGGCTCGAGGAGATTGCGCTGAAGGACGATTATTTCATCAGCCGCAAGCTCTATCCGAACGTGGATTTCTATTCGGGAATCATCTACCGGGCGCTCGGCATCCCCCGCTCGATGTACACGGTGATGTTCGCGATTGCGCGCTCGGCCGGCTGGGTTGCCCACTGGCAGGAGATGATCTCCGACCCGGAGATGAAGATTGCCAGGCCGCGCCAGCTCTACACGGGCCCGGTCCAGCGCGACTACGTTTCCGTCAAGAAGCGCTAGGCTCCCGCAGCCAGCAGTCCCTCGACCTCGTGCAGCGTTGCGCGGCGCATCGGCCTGCCGTCCACTGGGCCGAGCGGGGCCTGGCGGATGCCGTCCAGCGGGAAAATGGTCGCATCCACGTCGTGCGGGCCGGCGGTGAAGCGCACGGACGGGTAGGCCTCGAATTCGTCGCGCTGGACCTTGATGCGCCGCTCCGTGAATTCGTGCGGGATGCCGCGATCGAGAAGCTGGACTGCCACGGATTCCGGCGTATCCGCGAACAGATGCAGCGTGATGTCGTTGTGCGCGGTGGCCGTGCCGGAGAGCAGGGGACCGACCAGGCGCGGCTCGAAATCCGCAAGCAAGCGCATCGCGGCGATCGCGGCGCGACGCATCTCCAGCAGTTCGCTGGCATGCGATTCAGGCACGAACAGGCGCTGGTGCGCGGCGAGCGCCTCCTCGATCTCCGTGTTCTTCGGCAGTACCGCGTGGTCGGTCACGCCGAGACGAGCGGCAGCCTTGCGCTTGGCGAGGCCGTAGTCCGGCAGGCCGTGCTCGATCATTAGGCGGGCCGCCTCGCGCGCGAGTGCCTGTCGGAGCATTTCGGCCTTCGCGGACCGGCGCGGCATCAGAATATCGGCTCCTCATATTTCTGCGGCGCCTGAACACCGGGCTGCTTGGAACCGCTGCTGTCGAAACCTGCCGGCAGGTGGTCTGCCAGGAAATACTCGAACATGGCCGTCGGGTCGCTGCCGATCGCGAGCTCTCCGGTCTCGGGCGATATACGCGCGGTGACGACGCCGTCCGGCATGGGCAGGCGATGCGCGGGCCGGCCGGTGAGCGCCTCGCGCATGAAATAGATCCACATGGGCAGCGCGGTGTGCGCACCTTCTTCGTCGGTGCCGAGCGGGCGTTCCTGGTCGAATCCGACCCAGGCGGTCGCGACCAGGTCGGCATTGAATCCGGAGAACCAGGCGTCGCGGCCATCATTCGTCGTGCCGGTCTTGCCGACGATGTCGCTGCGCCCGAGCCCGCGGGCGCGCTGGCCGGTGCCGCTCCTGATCACTTCACGCATCAGGTCGGTCATGATCCAGGCATTCGCTTCGGAGATTGCACGGGGCGCCCGCTGGTCCTCCGCAATCGTCACCGGCGCGCCGCCGCCCTCGAAGTTCGGCAGTTCACAGTCGGCACAGGCCAGCTTCGCCGCCGCCTCTTTCGCGATGCCGCCGTCGGCGGCGTAGACCCGCTCGACCAGGTAGGACGACACGCGCGAGCCGCCATTCGCGAACACGGCGAAGCCCGTCGCCATCTCGAGCGGCGTGAGCTGCGCCGTGCCGAGCGCGGCGGTCAGGTCGGCGGGGATATGATCGACCGGCAGGCCGAAGCGCTGTACGTAATCGCGCATGTAGCCGATGCCCATCAGACGCAGCAGCCGGATCGTGACCAGGTTGCGCGATCGGGCCAGCGCGTCGCGTAGCCGGGTCGGCCCGTAAAAGCGGCGTGAATCGTTGACCGGCCGCCAGTCTTCCTCTTCCTCCGTGTCCGTCCTCGCTGGCAGGCGTCTCGTAGACCACCGGCGCGTCCAGCAGGATCGACGCAGGCGTGAAGCCGGCCTCGAGCGCGGCGGAATAAATGAACGGCTTGAAAGACGAACCTGGCTGCCTGCGCGCCTGCGTCACGCGGTTGAACTTGGATGCGTGGTAATCGAAGCCGCCGGACATGGCGACGACGGCCCCGTCGTGCGGATCGACTGCGACGAATGCGCCCTGTACTTCCGGCAACTGCGCGAGCATTGCCACGTCGTCGCCCGATGGCAGCACATAGACGACATCGCCGGTCGCGACGACATCGCGCGGGGTCGTCGGGGCATCGCTCTGCAAGCTGGCGCCAAGCGCGCGGCGCGCCCAGCGCATGCCTTCCATCGGCAGGCGGTAGCGCTTGCGGTTGCGCGCGACGACGGTCGCATCGGCCCGGCCCACCGCGACGACCACGGCCGGCATGCAGCCCACCGACAACCGGATAGCGCTCCAGTTCGACCTCGAGCGCCGCATCGTCCGCCTTGTCCGACGGGCCAAAGTGCGCGATTCGGCCGCGATAGCCGTGCCGGCGGTCGTATTCGAGCACTGCGCTGCGAAGCGCGACGTCCGCTGCGCGCTGCAGCCGGCTGTCGATGGTCGTGACGACCTTGTAGCCGTCCGTATAGAGGCTCTCACCGTAGGTTCTCGTAGAGCGACTGGCGCACCAGTTCGCGAGACATAGGGCGCGTCGACTTCGACGCGCGGGCCATGCAGTTCGCGCGAAATCGGGGTGTCAAGCGCGGCCTCGTAGGCCTCGTCGTCGAGGTAATCGAGTTCGCGCATGCGGCGCAGCACGTAGGCGCGCCGGTCGGTTGCTCCCTGGAGGCTTGCAGACGGGTTGAGCCTGGACGGCGCCTTCAGGATCCCGGCGAGCAGCGCCGCTTCGCTCGCATTGACGTCGGCGAGCGACTTGCCGAAGTAGGTCTCGGCGCCGGCGGCGAATCCGTAGGAGCGCTGGCCGAGGAACTGGGTGTTCACGAACAGCGTGAAGATCTCGTTCTTGGTCAGTTCGTTCTCGAGCTGACAGCGACAAGGAAGATCTCGCGCAGCTTGCGGCGCAGCTGCTTCTCGTTCGTGATCAGGGTCGTGCGCACGAGCTGCTGGGTCAGCGTGCTGCCGCCCTGGGAAGCCTCCATCGTGAATCGCGGCGACGAGCACCGCGCGCACGACGCCCTGCCAGTCGACGCCCGGGTGCTGGAAGAAGCGGTCGTCCTCGGCGGCCAGCACGGCCTGCACGACCACCGGCGGGATCTCCTCCCAGGTAACGGGGACACGGCGCTGCTCGCCGATCTGCCCGAGCAGGCGGCCGTCGCGGCTGTACACGCGCAGCGGCATCTGCAGGCGCACGTCGCGCAGCAGCGCGACGTCCGGCAGGGTCGGCTTCAGGTAGTAGTACGTCGAAAGAAAAGCCATCAGGACCAGGCCCGCCAGCGACACCATGATGGTCGCGGCGATGCGCAGCCTGCGCTTCAGTCGGTGTCTTCACCGGCGGCGATTATGCATAGTAATGTGACGGACCGCCGGGACGCCACGGTCGCCGCCCTGCGACGCCCGGATCGTGACGCCAGACACGGTGCGCGCCGCCAATCGAGTGCAGCATCGGCGGCGGACAGGTGGCCTGAGGCCCCGCTGGGGCGCGACTGGCCGCCGGAACCAGGGTCCGGGCCGGGGGGGTATAGCCCCGGGCAGCTCCGGATTGGCGCCTGGGAGGGTCCACCCCGCGGTTGAACTGCGAGTCGGGTCACGTTCAATTTAACAATTGCTTGCTATATAGTTGGTCGGCGAACTTGACCCAGCGCAGCGATTAAGCGTCGCAATAGCCTGACCTGAAAAGGAAATTTCCGTGCTCAAGCTGCCGAAATTCTCGCTGGGACCGCGGTTTCGACCGCTGATCGGCCTCGACATCACGACGTCGTCGATCAAGCTGATCGAGCTCGCGCTCTCCGGCGGTCAGTATCGGGTCGAGTCCTATGCGGCCGAGCCGACCCCCCACAACGCCATCAACGAGAAGGCCATCGTCGACGCCGAAGGCGGTCGGCGAGGCCATCCGCCGCGCGGTCAAGCGCTCGGGCGTGCGTTCGCAGGGAATGCGCGGTCGCGATCATCCGGCGACGCGGCGATCACCAAGGCCGTGCAGATGCCGCGCAACCTTTCGGACGCCGACCTCGAGCAGCAGATCGAGATGCAGGCCGACCAGTACATCCCGTTCCCGATGGAGGAAGTCAGCTACGACTTCCAGGTGCTCGGGGCCTCGGAGAAGGACCCCGACATGCGCGACGTGCTGCTGGTCGCATCGCGCTCCGAGAATGTCGAGCAGCGCGTCGCCGCGGTGACCGCGGCCGGGCTCCTGGCCAAGCTGGTCGACGTCGAGGCTTTCGCGCTCGAGAACGCCTGCCAGCTGCTGACGCACCAGATGCCGGACGGCGGCATCGATCGCACGATCGCGGTCGTCGACTTCGGCGCGAGCACGACCACATTCAGCGTGCTGCGCGACCTCGTCGTCGTGTACACGCGCGACTTTGCCTTCGGCGGCCAGCAGCTGACCGAAGAGATCATGCGCACCTACGGGCTCTCGATGGAGGAAGCCGGCCGCGCCAAGAAGGAAGGCGGGCTGCCGTCCAACTACCAGCCCGAGGTGCTCGACCCGTTCATCGACGACATGACCCAGCAGGTCAGCCGTTCGCTGCAGTTCTACCTGGCGTCCGGCAGCGGCCGCAGCCAGCCCGAGCAGATCATGATCTGCGGCGGCTGCGCCAACATCCCGGGCGTCGCGGACGTGATCGCGAGCCGCGTGGGCATTCCCGGCCGAGCGCGGCGATCCGCTCGGCCAGATGAAGATTTCCTCGAAGGCGAAGGCGCTCGGCGTGTCAACGCGACGCGACTGCGCTACTGACAGCCTGCGGCCTCGCATTGCGGAGCTTCGACGAAGATGCCAAGTATTAACCTTCTGCCGTGGCGGCAAGCGCTCCGCCAGCGGCGCAAGAAAGAGTTCTTCATCGGGATGGCAGCGGCGGTCGCGCTGGCCGCTCTGGTGACCCTGCTCACGCACCTGACGGTCAGTTCGATGATCGATTCGCAGAAGCGGCGCAACGAGCTGCTGCAGACGGAAATCGCCGAACTCGACAAGTCGATCGAGCAGATCGTGGCCCTCGAGGAACAGAAGGACCGGATGATCTCGCGTATGGAGGTCATCGACACGCTGCAGTCGAGCCGCCCGGAGGTCGTGAAGCTGTTCGACCAGATCGTCGCCACGCTGCCCGAGGGCGTGTACCTGACGTCCGTGAAGCAGGGCGGCCGCAAGATCGAATTCAACGGGGTCGCGCAGTCGAGCACGCGCGTATCCGCGTTCATGCGCAATATCGACGCTTCCGAGACGCTTGTCGTCGCCGGAACTCAAGGTCATCCAGACCGGCCGCGACGCGGGCCCGGGCGCACAATTCACGCTTGTTCGCGCAGATGCGCGCGGGGGCTGATGACGACGAGAAACCGGGCAGGGAAAAGCGCAAGACAGCGTCTCGGAGATCGGCCGATGAATTTCCTCGAGCAGTTGCAGCAGCTCGATCCGCGCGACATCGGCCGCTGGCCGTTCCTGTTCCGCGCCCTCACGGTCGCCCTCGTGTTCGCCGTGATGACGGGCGCGCTGATCTACTATTTCGTCAATCGTCGGCAATCTCGAGGACCTGCGCAAGGCCGAGGCCGAACAGCAGGCCCTGTGGCAGACCTTCGACGAGAAGCAGCGCAAGGCCGCGAATCTCGAGGCCTACCGGCAGCAGCTGGCGGAGATCGAGCGCACCTTCGGCGCGATGCTGCGCCAGCTGCCCGGCAAGACCGAGGTGCCGAGCCTGCTGGTCGACATTTCGCAGACGGGCCTTGCGGCCGGCCTGCAGGAACATCTGTTCCAGCCGGGCGCCGAGATCGCACAAGGACTTCTACGCCGAGTTGCCGATCAAGATCCAGCTTTCCGGCGGCTACCACGAGTTCGGCCCAGTTCGTCAGCGGCATCGCGGCGCTGCCGCGCATCGTGACGCTGCACGACATCGAGATCACGCGTGGCGCCGGGGCCAAGCGCAGCAGTGCACGTGGCCGTGCACCGGCTTCGAGCGACGACCTGACGCTCAACCTGACTGCCAAGACCTATCGCTACCTGGATGAAGAGGAAGCGGGCGCTGTCGCTGCGGAGAGCAAGGACAAGAAAGGGTTCGAAGCCGAATCGGAAGAAGACATGAGCCAGGCACGCATTCGCTACATCATTTCGGCCGCTGGACTTGCCGGTGCGCTGGTGCTCGGTGGCTGCTCGGGCGACCTCGACGAGCCTGCGCGGCGAGATCGAGAAGGCCAAGCAACGGCCGGGCGGGCGCATCCAGCCGCTGCCCGAGGTCAAGCCGTATGTAAGCCACGAGTACCAGATGGCTGACCGCCGCTCGCCGTTCCTGCAGAGCCTCGCGGGCGAGAACCCGAGCGGGCCGCGGCCGGACGTGCAGCGCGCGCGCGAATACCTGGAGCAGTTCCCGCTCGACACGCTCAAGATGGTCGGCACGCTGCGCCTCGGCGGTGCGAACTACGGCCTGCTGCAGACCCGCGACGGGCTTATTCACCGCGTGCTGCCCGGCAATCACGTCGGCCAGAACGATGGCCGCGTCATGATCGATCGCCGACGCGCGAATTACTGTGACTGAAATTGTTCCCGATGGCCTCGGCGGTTACCTGGAGCGCCCTGCGGCGCTCGCGCTGAGCCGATTGAATCCTGGGAGAACGTCTGATGGCTCGCATTAACCGTACAACGGCGCTTATCAACAGCGGGGCACGCAGCCTCGCGCGCGGGCTCGGCGGCGCGCTGGCCATACTGGCCTTCGCATGGTCGCAGATCGCGCTCGGCACAAGGCTCGGTCCGGCTGACCGCGGTCGAGGTGCAGCCGATGCAGGGTTCGACCCTGCAGATCAGGCTGCGCACCGACGGCGTCGCGCCGCAGCCGCTGACCTTCACGATCGACCGCCCGGCGCGGCTGTCGGTCGACCTGCCGGACGTCACGCTCGGTCTCGAAAACCGGCGCATCGACGTCGGCACGGGCGGCGTCGACACGATCGTCGCCGCGGAAGCCTCGGGCCGCACGCGCGTCGTGTTCAACCTCGACTCCCTGGTGCCGTATACGGCCACGGCCGACGGCGACAGCGTCATCGTGACCCTCGGCAGCGGCACCGCCATGGCCTCCGCGGCCCCGGCCACCGTATGCAGCCGCCGCGCCGAGCGGGCCGCGCAGCATCACGGGCGTCGATTTCCGCCGCTCGCCGGATGGCGCCGGCCGCGTCGTCGTGCAGCTCTCGGATCCCGGCGACACCGGCGAGCCTGCGTCAGGAAGGCAACCGCGTGATCGTCGATTTCACGGGCGTCCGGCTCGGCGAAGACCAGATGAAGCGCTACGACGTCGTCGACTTCGCGACGCCGGTAACGATGGTCGACGCGTCCCGCGTCGGCGACAACGCCCGCGTCGTCGTGACGGCGACCGGCGATTTCGAGCAGCTCGCCTACCAGACCGACAACCAGTACGTGATCGAGGTCAAGCAGCGCGCGAAGCGCCACCTCGCAGTCATGGACGAGAAGGTCTACACCGGCGAGCGCCTGACGCTGAACTTCCAGGACATCGACGTGCGCCCGGTGCTGCAGCTGCTCGCCGACACCAGCGGGCAGAACATCGTGGTGTCCGACTCGGTCAAGGGCCGCGTGACGCTGCGCCTGCAGAACGTTCCCTGGGACCAGGCGCTCGACATCGTGCTGCAGACCAAGGGCCTCGACATGCGGCGCAAGAACAACGTGATCCTGGTTGCGCCGCAGGCCGAGCTCGCGGCCCACGAAAAGGCGGAGCTCGCCGCGCAGAAGGACATCCAGGACCTGGCGCCGCTGCGCACCGAGTTCCTGCAGGTCAACTACGCGAAGGCATCCGAGATCGCGCGCCTCGTCAAGTCTTCCGGCGGCGGTTCACTGCTGTCCTCGCGCGGCAAGCGTCACGGTCGACGAGCGCACCAACACGCTGCTCGTCCAGGACACCGCGGAACAGCTGACTGCAATCCGCGACGATGGTCGTCGACGCTCGACATCCCGGTGCGCCAGGTGCTGATCGAGTCGCGCATCGTGATCGTCAGCGACGACTTCAGCCGCGAGCTCGGCGTCCGAGCCGGGTTCACGCGCGTCTCGGACGACGTCAAGGACCTGATGGCGATCAGCGGCAGCGCGCAGGCGACCGACACGATCATGGGCTCGGCGCTCGACAACCTGGCAAGCGACCGGCTCAGCCGTTCCCGGTGCAAGTGCCGTTCGGCAACTTCGACCGCTACAACGTGAACATGCCGGTCGCGAACCCGGCCGGCCGCATCGCGCTGTCGATCCTCGATTTCGACGACTTCCTGATCGACCTCGAGCTGTCGGCCGCGCAGAACGAGGGCCGCGGCGAGATCAAGTCGACGCCGCGCGTCATCACGGCGAACCAGCGCGAGGCGATCATCGAGCAGGGCGTCGAGATCCCGTACCAGGAATCGGCGTCCAGCGGCGCGACGACCACGCAGTTCAAGAAGGCCGTGCTGTCGCTCAAGGTGACGCCGCAGATCACGCCGGACGACCGCGTGATCCTCGACCTGACCGTCACCAAGGACAGCGTCGGCCAGCTCGTGCCGAGCGCCACCGGCGGCTTCGTGCCCTCGATCGACACGCGCAACATCCAGACCCAGGTGCTCGTCAAGGACGGCCAGACGGTCGTGCTGGGCGGCATCATGGAGACGGAGCGCCGCGACTCGGTCAAGAAGGTCCCGTGCCTCGGCGACGTGCCGCTGCTCGGCAACCTGTTCAAGTCCAAGAGCAAGATCAACAATCGCGACGAACTGCTGATCTTCGTCACGCCGAAGATCCTGCGCGAGGGCTACAACGTCGAGTGATGCCCGGCGGTCCCGGCTTGCGTCCGGGGCCGGTTCCAATGCAAAGTCATGCGGCCGCCTCCGGGCGGCCGTGTCTTTTCCGGCCGCTGCTGCGGCTCAGGGTGCATCGCGATTGGTTCGGAGCGTCTTTCTGGTCGGGCCGATGGGTTCGGGCAAGACCGCGGTCGGCCGGCAGCTCGCAGAGCGGCTTCGCCTGCCGTTCGCGGACAGCGACAGCGAGATCGAGACGCGCACCGGCGTCGACATCGCCTACATTTTCGAGCGCGAGGGTGAGGCCGGATTCCGGATTCGCGAACGCGACGTGATCGATGAGCTGACCCGGCGTGATGGCATCGTGCTGGCGACCGGTGGCGGCGCGATCCTGCTGCCCGAGAACCGGGAACGGCTGTCCACGCGCGGCATGGTCGTGTTCCTCGACACCACCATCGACCAGCAGCTCCAGCGCACCCGGCGCAGCCGGCACCGGCCGCTGCTCGCGACCGCCGACCCCCGCAGCAGGCTCGAGGAGTTGAAATGCGATGCGCGACCCGCTCTACCGGTCCATCGCGAAGATCACGGTGACGACAGACGGGCGCCGCCCGTCCGCAGTGGCCGACGATATTGCCAGGGCCGGGATTTCCGAATGCAGCGAATCGACCTGAATCTCGGTGCGAAGCGCTACCCGATCCTGGTCGGGGCGGGCCTGTTGGGCTCGCAGGCGCTGCTCGCGGAACACACGGGCGATCGGCAGCTGCTGGTCGTCAGCGACGACACGGTCGCGCCCCTGTGGGTGCCGCGGCTGCGCGCAAGGCCTGGCGGGGCGGCCATTCGCGCAGTGCCTGTTGCCGGGATGGCGAGCAGCACAAGACGCTCTGGCAAGTGCCGCGAAGGTCATCGATGCGCTCGTCGCAGCGCGCATCAATCGCGACTGCATGGTGCTCGCGCTCGGCGGCGGGGTGATCGGCGACATCGCGGGCTTCGCGGCGGCGTCCTACCAGCGCGGCGTCGCCTGTCGTGCAGTTGCCGACCACGCTGCTCGCGCAGGTCGATTCGGCGGTCGGCGGCAAGACCGGCGTCAATCACCCGGGCGGCAAGAACCTGATCGGCGCATTCCACCAGCCCTCGGCGGTCATCACCGACACCGATACGCTCGCGCACGCTGCCGGACCGGGAACTGCGCGCCGGGCTCGCGGAGATCGTCAAGGCGGCGTTGATCGCCGACGGCGCATTCTTCGCCTGGCTCGAGAGCGGATCGAAGCGCTGCTCGCGCGCGAGCCGGAAGCGCTCGCTGACGCGATCCGGCGCGCCTGCGAGATCAAGGCCACGATCGTCGCCGAGGATGAACGCGAACAGGGCCGCCGTGCGCTCCTCAACCTCGGACATACCTTCGGGCACGCGATCGAGACCGGGCTCGGCTACGGACACGTGCTGCACGGCGAAGCGGTCGCCGCCGGCATCGTGCTGGCCGCCGAGCTCTCGGCGCGCAACGGGCGGCTGCCTGGCGACGGCGGAAGCCGTCGCGGATACGCTCATTGCTCGCCGCGCGCCGGGCTGCCGGTCGACCCGCCGCGGCTCGGGCGCGCGCGCGATGCTCGACGCTCCTCGGCATGGACAAGAAGGTCGCGGGCGGGCACCTGCGTCTCGTGCTGCTCGACGCGATCGGCGCCGCGAACGGTCACCGCCGACTATCTCGCGCGATGCGCTCGAGAACCTGCTCGGGGACAGGACGGAACGGGCGGGCGTGAGAAAGGGCCGCGATCCGGACACCGGGCTCGCGCCCTGTGCAGCGCTCGATCGCGACGTCGCGCGGGCGCCGTCATCCCGGAGACCGCCGGCCGACTACCGCGGCGAGTTCCAGCGCGATCGCGACCGCATCGTGCATTCGAGCGCCTTCCGGCGCCTGGTCTACAAGACCCAGGTGTTCATCAATCACGAAGGCGACATGTACCGCACGCGGCTCACGCATTCGCTCGAGGTCGCGCAGATCGGCCGCTCGGTCGCGAATGCGCTGGCGCTTTCCGAGCCGCTGACCGAGGCGATCTGCCTGGCCCACGACCTCGGCCACACGCCATTCGGCCATGCCGGGCCAGGACGTGCTGAACGAATGCATGCGCGAGTACGGCGGCTTCGAGCACAACCTGCAGTCGCTGCGGGTCGTGGACGAGCTCGAGGAGCGCTACGCGCAGTTTCGCGGCCTCAACCTGACGCTTCGAGACCCGCGAGGGGATTCTGAAGCATTGCTCACTCGCCAATGCGCGGCAGCTCGGCGACCTCGGCCGGCGCTTCATCGAGCGCCGCCAGCCCGGGCTCGAGGCGCAGATCGCGGACCTTGCCGACGCGATCGCCTACAACAATCACGACGTCGACGACGGCCTGCGCTCGGGCCTCGTGACCATCGACGACCTGCTGCGAAGTAACGCTGTTCGCGCGCCATCATGCAATGGTCAGTGCCGCGCACAAGGACCTGCCGCAACGCCGCATGATCCACGAGATCGTGCGGCGCATGATCCACGATGTCGTGACCGACCTGATCGAGGAGACCGCACGGCGCCTGGCCGATGCGAAGCCCGCCGACATCGAGGCCGTGCGCGGCTGCCGCAGCCGCTGGTGGTCATTCTCGGAGTCCGGCAACGCCGAGCACCTGGAACTGAAGAAATTCCTGCGCACGCGGCTCTACCGCCACGAGCACATCGAAGCGCAAACGAATCGGCGCCGGCACAGGTGCTGCGGGACCTGTTCGAAGGTTTCATGCAGGACGTGACGCGGATGCCGTCGGAGCACCGCGATGCGGCACTCGCCATGGAGCAGGCATCGGGAGCGGCGGGCCGCGCCCGCGGGGTGGCCGACTACGTCGCCGGCATGACCGATCGCTATGCTTTCCAGGAACACGCGCGGCTCTCCGGCGCCAGCCCCGTTTGATACCATCGCGCGGCAAATTAAGGAGTACCGGGTGGCCAGGGCCGACATCCCCGCACGGGAACGACTGATCTTCGCGATGGACGTGCCGAACGCCGGACGCTGCGCGCCGGCTCACGGACACGCTCGGCGACTCCGTGTCCTTCTACAAGCTCGGGCTCGAGCTGTTCATGGCTGGCGACACCTTCGAGCTGCTCGACTGGATGGTCGGCCGCGGCAAACGCGTGTTCGTCGACCTGAAGTTCTTCGACGTGCCGGCGACGGTCGCTGCGGCCGTGCGCAACCTGCGCAATCGCGGCGTGACATTCGCAACCGTGCACGGCAACCAGTCGATCATGGAGGCGGCGGTCGCGGCCGCTGGCGACGTCGGCATTCTCGCGGTCACCGTGCTGACCAGCCTCGACCGCGGCGACCTCGATGACCTCGGATTCCAGTGCGACGTGGAAGCAGCTCGTGCTGTCGCGCGCGCGCCGCGCGCTCGAGGCAGGTTGCGCAGGCGTGGTTTCCTCCGGGCTCGAGGCAAAGGTGCTGCGTGCGGGCGTGGACGATCGCCTGATCGTCGTCACGCCGGGGATCAGGCCGGTGGAGAATCGCCCGGCCGACGACCAGAAGCGGATCGTGGGCGTCGCCGAGGCGTTCGCGAACGGCGCCGACTACATCGTGGTCGGTCGGCCGATCCGCGACGCAGCCGATCCGCGCGCCGCCGCCGATGCAGATCCAGGCGACGATCGCGGGCGTCTTCCCCCACCGATGAGCGCGCCGCCCGGGAATGACCGGCTGCTGCGCGCGCTGCTGCGCCAGCCCGTGGATCGCACGCCGGTCTGGATCATGCGCCAGGCGGGGCGCTACCTGCCCGAGTACCGCGCGATGCGCGCCAAGGCCGGCAGCTTCATGGCGCTGTGCAGCAATCCGGAGCTCGCCTGCGAGGTGACGCTGCAGCCGATCGCGCGTTATCCCCTCGACGCCGCGATCCTCTTCTCCGACATCCTGGTCATGCCCGAATGCGATGGGCCTCGGGCTCAGTTTCGCGGAAGGCGAGGGCCCGCGCATCGCAAGGCCCGTCCACAATGAAGCCGCGGTGCAGGCCCTGCCGGTGCCGGATCCGGAAGACAAGCTGGCTTTCGTGCTCGACACGATCCGCCTGATCCGCCACGAGCTCGCCGGGCGCGTGCCGCTGATCGGCTTTGCAGGATCCCCGTGGACTGTCGCGACCTACATGGTCGAAGGCGCATCGAGCAGGAACTTTCCGCGGATTCGCGGAATGCTGCAGGCTGACCCCCGGACCCTGCACGCGCTGCTCGAAAAGCTCGCACGCGCGACCACCGCCTATCTCAATGCGCAGATCGCCGCCGGCGTGCAGGCGGTGATGATCTTCGATACCTGGGGCGGCGCACTGGCGACGCCGGACTATCTGGAGTTTTCGCTCGCCTACATGGAGCAGATAGTGGCGGACCTCATGCGCGAGCCCGAGGGCAGGCGGGTGCCGGTGATCCTGTTCACGAAGGGCGGCGGCATCTGGCTTTACCGCCTGGCGGCGAGCGGTGCGGATGCGCTCGGCATCGACTCGGATGACGGACCTCGGTGACGCACGCAAGGCGACGGGTGATCGCGTCGCGCTGCAGGGCAATCTCGACCCGAGCCTGCTGCACGAGCCGCCGGACGGATTCACCGCGGAGGTCGCGCGCGTGCTCGAGAGCTACGGGCGCGGGCCCGGCCATGTGTTCAACCTGGGTCATGGCGTGCAGCCGGGACGGATCCGGAGCACGTCGCCGCAATGATCGCGGCCGTGCACGAACTGTCGCCGGCCTATCACCGCTGAGCCCGCGGCCGGCTGCGGCTACACGGCGCTCAGTTCGTTTCGCAGCGCGCGGCGCAGGATCTTGCCGACATTCGTCTTCGGCAGCTCGTCGCGGAAATAGACGGAGCGCGGCACCTTGTAGCCGGTCAGCTCGCCGCTGCAGAAGGCGATGACCTGCTCGCTCGTGAGCGCCGGGTCCTTCTTGACGATGAAGAGCGCGACGACCTCGCCGGATTTCTCGTCCGGCTGCGCGACCGCCGCGACCTCGAGCACGCCCGGCATCTTCGCGACGACGCCCTCGACCTCGTTCGGGTACACGTTGAAGCCGGATACGAGGATCATGTCTTTCTTGCGGTCTTCGATGTAGGTGCGGCCGTGCTCATCCATGCGGCCGATGTCGCCGGTGCGCAGCCACCCGCCCGGCAGCATGACCTGCGCCGTTTCCTCGGGCCGATTCCAGTAGCCGCGCATCACCTGCGGCCCGCGCAGGCAGATCTCGCCGACGCGAACCGATCGGCAGCGCGCTTGCCGTCGTCGTCGCGGATCGAGATCTCGGTGGAGGGCAGCGGGTAGCCGATCGAGCCGTTGAACTCGGTCGTTCCCGGCAGGTTCGCCGTGCCCACCGGCGAGGACTCGGTGAGCCCCCAGCCCTGGCAGATGTGCCGGCCGGTGACCTGCTCGCCAGCGCTCGGATACCGCCGCCTGCACCGCCATGCCGCCGCCGAGCGCGACCTTCAGCGAGCTGAAGTCGAGCTTGTCGAAGCCCGGCGTGTTCAGCAGCGCGTTGAAGAGCGTGTTGACGCCGGTGATGAAGGTGAAGCGCACGCGTGCACAATTCCCTGACGAAGCCCGGCCATGTCGCGCGGATTCGTGATCAGCACGTTCTCGCCGCCGACCCGCGTGAACACCAGCATGTTCGAGGTCAGCGCAAAGATGTGATAGAGCGGCAGCGCCGTGATGACGACCGCGTCCTCGATGCTGCGCCAGCTCCGGCATGAAGGCGACGACCTGCAGCGTGTTGGCGACCATGTTGCGGTGCGTCAGCACCGCGCCCTTGGAGACGCCGGTCGTGCCGCCGGTGTATTGCAGGAAGGCGATGTCCTCGCCGCTCGACGTCCACCGGGTCAGGCGTGAGCGCCGCGCCGCTTCGCACGCACGTCGTTGAACTGTCAGCGGCGCCCGGCAGCGAGTACGGCGGCACCATCTTCTTGACGCGGCGGATCACGAAATTGGTGATCGGCCCCTTCGGGAAAGCCGAGCAGGTCGCCGATGCCGGTCACGATGACGTGCTTGACCGGCGTGCGGGCGACGACCTGCTCGAGCGTCGCGCAGGCATTCTCGAAGATCACGATCACGGTCGCGCCGGAATCGTTCAGCTGGTGCTCGAGTTCGCGCGCGGTGTAGAGCGGGTTGACGTTGACGACCGCGCAGCCGGCGCGCAGCGCACCGATGATCGCGATCGGGTACTGCAGGATGTTCGGCATCATCAGCGCGACGCGGTCGCCTTTCTTCACGCCCGCCTACCTTCTGCAGCCAGGCGGCGAAGCGCCGCGACTGCTCGTCGATCTCGGCGTAGCTCAGCGTGCGCCCCATGTTCGAGAACGCCGGTCGCGCCGCGTAGTCGCGGCAGGCGTCCTCGAACATCTGCTTCAGCGAACGGATCGCGTCCGGATCGATCTCCGCCGGCACGTCCGGCGGATAGTCCCTGAGCCAGACTTGTCGCGCCGGATCCGGTCATTCATTGTGCACTGCAAAAGCGCCGTGCTGCAGCCGGCAACGCGGATTGACGCGGCTTTGGCTGGGCGCAAGAGCGGTGGGCTGATCCGACTGTCGAGCAGGAGCGGCTGCGCCGTGGCATTCGGATGGATGCCATCCGGCTGGAACAGCGCCAGGTCAACGCGCGACCTGGTCGTTCGACAGGAAGCGGCACGAGGCCGATGCCGATAGCGCGTCGCAAGGTCGTGGTAGATGCTCCTGGAACGACGTCGTGTATTGCGGCCCGTAGTTGGTCGGCACGCGGATCGCGACCAGGAGCACCTCGGCGCCCGCGGCGCGGCTCTTCGTGATCAGTAGCTCCAGGTTCGCCCGCACGCGCGAGACGGGCAGGCCGCGCAGGCCGTCATTGCCGCCGAGTTCGATGATCACGATCCGCGGATTGTGCTGGTGCGAGCGCGCGATCGAGCCGCTGCACGCCGCCGTCGGTCGTCTCGCCGGTGACGCTGGCGTTGACGACACGGTGACCGTAACCTTCGCTTCTTCAGCCGCTGCTGCAGCAGTGCCACCCAGCCCTGCCCGGGCATCGAGCCCGTAGCCGGCCGACAGCGAGTCGCCCACGACCAGGATGACCGGCGGTTCGACGGCCCGCGCGGCACGGGGCGCGGCGGCGACAAGACATAGCGCGAGTGACAGGACGAGACGCATGGACAGGAAGACAGTTCTCGAAGCCAGAAGTTTGCGCAAGCAGGTTACCAGCCCGGAGGGAATGCTGACCATCCTCGATGACGTCAGCCTCGCGGTCGCGGCCGGCGAGTCGGTCGCCGTCGTCGGCGCCTCGGGCGCCGGCAAGTCCACGCTGCTGGCGCTGCTGGCCGGCCTCGACGAGCCGAGCCGCGGGCGCTGTCTGGCTCGAGGGCATCGAGCTGTCGGCGCTCGACGAGGACGGCCGCGCAGCGGCGCGGGCGCGGCACGTCGGTTTCGTGTTCCAGTCTTTCCACCTGATTCCGTCGCTGACGGCGCTCGAGAACGTGATGCTGCCGCTCGAGCTGGCGGGCCGCGCGCGATGCGCGTGCCACCGCGCGCGAAGTGCTGAGGGCAGGTGGGCCTCGAGGGCCGCCTCGGCCATTACCCGCGCCAGCTCTCCGGCGGCGAGCAGCAGCGCGTCGCGATCGCGCGCGCCTTCGTGACCCGGCCCTCGGTGCTGTTTGCCGACGAACCGACCGGCAATCTCGACACGGCGACCGGCGCGCGCGTGATGCAGCTCCTGTTCGACCTCAATGCCGCGCATCCGGCACGACGCTCGTGCTGGTGACGCACGATCGCGAAATCGCCGCGCGCTGCGGCCGCATCATCGAGCTGGATGCCGGCCGGCTCGTTCATTGAGCGGGTGCACTGAGTGCGGGCCCTGCGCTTTGCCCTGCTGGCGCTGCTCCGCGACTGGCGCTCCGGGCGAACTTGCCGTGCTGCTGGCGGCGCTGTCTGGTCGCGGTCACCGCGCTGACCGGCGTCGGGTTCTTCACCGATCGCATCGGCCAGGCGGTGCGAACTGCGCGCGGCGGAGGTGCTCGCGGCGGACCTTCGGCTGCAGTCCGGGACAGCCGCTCGACCCGGCATACGAGGCGCTCGCAGCCGAGCGGGGCATCGTGACGGCGACGCACGGTCTCATTCCCGAGCGTCGTCTTCTTCGGCGAGGAGTCCGCGCTGACTTCGCGTGCGCGCCGCGGGCCCCGGCTATCCGCTGCGCGGCCGGCTCAAGATCTCGGACGCGCCCTTCGAGCCTGCGCGCGAGACCACGGATCTTGCCGGCGCGCGGCGAGGCCTGGCTCGATTCGCGCCTGCTGGCGCGCCTCGGCGCCCGAAGGTCGGCGATCGCGTCAACGTCGGCGCAGCGAGCATTCACCGTGACCCGGGTGCTGGATTACCGGCCGGACCAGGGCTCGGCATTCGTGGACCTCGCGCCGTCGCTCCTGATCAGTCTCGCGGATCTCGAGCCGACGGAACTGCTCGGCCCCGGCAGCCGCGTGACCTGGTCGCTGCTGTTTGCGGGCGAACCGTGCGGCGATCCGCGAGTTCAAGACAATGCTTGCCGGAGCGGCACAAGCCTGGCGAGCGGCTCGTCGATGTCGCCGAGGCGAGCCCGCAGATCCGCTCGTCCACCGATCGCGCCGGGCGCTTCCTCAATCTTTCCGCGCTGATCACGGTGCTGCTCGCGGCGGTCGCGGTCGCCATGGCGGCACGCCGCTACACCGCAGCGCCACCTCGACAATGTCGCGGTGATGAAATGCCTGGGCGCGCCGCAGCGCTCGTGCTGCAGGTCACGACGATCGAACTGGCGCTGCTTGCGCTGATCGCGGCCGGCGTCGGCAGCGCGCTCGGATATCTCGCGCAGGAAGTGCTCACCTGGCTGCTCGGCGGACATCGTGCGCGCGGATCTGCCGCCGCCGACCGCGGCACCGGCGATCATGGGCGCCGTAACGTCGCTTGCGATCCTGGTCGGGTTTCGCCATGCCGCCGATGCTGCAGCTGAAGCGCGTGCCGCCAGCGCGCGTACTGCGCCGCAATCTCGAACCGCCGCCGCTGCGTTACTCCGTGTCCTACGGGCTGGCGCTCGCGGCGCTCCTGGCCGTGCTGTACTGGCTGGTGCGCGATGCACGCCTCGTCGCTGTACGTCGCCGCGGGCGTCGGCGGTGACGCTCGCCGTGCTGTTCGGCGCGGGCTGCCTGCTGGTGCGCCTCGCCGGGCGCTTTCGCGGCGCGGTGGGCGTTGCCTGGCGCTACGGACTCGCCAATCTCGCGCGACGCGGCCGCGAGAGCATCGTCCAGGTCGTCGCCTTCGGCCTCGGGCTCATGGTGCTGCTGCTGCTCGCGGTCGTGCGCAACGACCTGCTGGAGGACTGGCGCGCGAGCCTGCCCGAGGACACGCCGAACTACTTCATGGTCAATATCCCGGCGACGGAGACGGAGGCGTTCGCGCAATTCGTCGAAGAACGCGGCCTGCCGCGGCCGAACCTGTTTCCGATGATTCGTGCGCGCCTGACCGAGGTCAATGGCCGGCCCGTGGCGGAGCTGGCTCGGAAGACCGATCGCGGACAGGCCTTTGCCGAGCGCGAGCAGAACCTTTCCTGGGCAGAAAACCTGCAGCGCGACAACCGCATCGTTGCAGGCCGTTGGTGGACCGCCGCCGATCGCGGCCGCAAGCTGGTTTCGGTCACGACCGAGTACCAGGAGGAACTGGGACTCAGGCTCGGCGACCGGCTCGGCTTCGATGTCGCGGGCGAACCACTGGATGCGGAAATCTCGAGCTTCCGCGACGTGCAGTGGGACGGCTTTCAGCCGAATTTCTTCCTCGTCTTCTCGCCTGGCACGCTCGATGGCCTCATCGGAACCTGGCTCACGAGCCTGCGGCTGAAACCGGAGCAGCGCCCACTCCTGGCCGACCTGGTGCGGCGCTTCCCGTCGGTGTCGATATTCGACATCGATTCGATCCTCGCGCAGGTGCGTGACATCATGGATCGCGCTTCGCTCGCGGTGCAGTACGTGTTCCTGTTTACGCTGGCTGCGGGCATTACGGTATTGCTCGCGGCGATCCAGTCGACGCGCGACGAACGCCGCTACGAGAGCGCCATGCTGCGCACGCTGGGCGCAAGTCGACGCGTGGTACTTGCGGGCGTCGCATCCGAGTTCGCGGCGCTCGGCATGCTGTCCGGCACGCTTGCGGCATTGGGGGCAACGCTCGCGGGCTGGCTGCTCGCGGTGCAGGTCTTCGACCTGGAATACACGTTGGATCCCTGGGTCTGGGTCATCGGCCTGGCGGCGGGCACGATCATTGTCGGCGGCGCCGGCACCTTTGCCGCGCGTGGCGTCATCAATCATCCACCCATAAGCACGCTGCGGCAGGCGTAGGTTTCAGCGTCCCTGGACCCGCAGTTTCGACTCGCCGTAACGCTGCAGGTCTCCGCGGCGCGTGTAGCCCTCGACGCGCAGGCGATAGACGTCATCCGGCAGCAGCGAGGTGTTCAAAGAGAGATGCAGGTTGCCGTTGGAGTCCGGCGCGAGTCGTTCCATGTGCATGAGGGCCGTGCCGTCATCGCGGGAGAGCGAGATGCGGTAGCGGTCGTAGCGGTCGCTGATGACGGTGATTGCAAGGTCGATGCGCTTCGGCAGTCCCCTGGCGTCGACGCTTGCAAGGCGTCCCGCCCGCGGATCGATGCGAAGCGACTGCGTCGAAGAGGGTGGCCGGATGAAACCCTCGGCCGCCTGCGCCTGCATCATTTCCATGCGGTCGAGGGCGACATTCCAGCGCCAGGCGGTCCAGCCCAGGGCCAGCGCCAGCGCCAGGATCAGGATTGCGCCCCCGACCAGCACCTGGGGCTTGAGGCAAGCGGCCATCCAATCCGGAAATTCGACGTTCATTGACCCGACTCCGTGACTCGCTGCGTTTATTCTATGCGTCCAGAGACCGAGGAGTGCCCGACATGATTTCCTTGTCCGCGCGGATTCGCGTTTTGCTCGCCGGTGGCCTGCTGGCCGCATCCGCCATGGCAGCCGATCCGCAGACGGCACTGACCGTCTACAGTTCGGCTCAGCCTGGCGGCATCCCGGCCGAGTGGTACCGGCCGCTGCCCGGCATGGGCACGCCGCAGGCAAGCTCATTGCCAGGATTCGCGCTGGTGCGCGTGGACCGGGACCTGGAACTGGCGCGCGGGCGCAGCACGCTGAAATTCACTGACATCGCGGCGCTCATTGACCCGACCACCGTGCAATTCCGCTCGCTCACCGACCCGAACGGCACGAAGGTGCTGGAGCAGAATTTCCAGTTCGACCTGGTCAGCACCGAGAAGCTCCTGTCGCGCTATGTGGATCGCAGGGTCAGCGTCGAGAGCCAGCAGGGCGATGGCGTCAGGCTCACCGAGGGCACGCTGCTCTCCGCCAATGATGGGCTCGTGCTGCGCGGCGACGACGGGCAGATCCATGCGATGCGCAACTGGAACGGCATGAAATTCGGTGAACTGCCGGGCGGACTGATCACGCGACCGACACTCGAGTGGGACGTCCTGGCCGCAAAGGGCGGCAATCACCGGGCGCGCGTCTCCTACCAGACCGGCGGCATCACCTGGTGGGCCGACTACAACCTGATCTTCACCGAGGGTGCGGACGCGAACTCGGGCTTCGTGGACGTCGGCGCCTGGGTCAGTCTCCTGAACCAGTCCGGCGCGAGCTACCAGGATGCAAAGCTCAAGCTGATTGCCGGTGACGTCAATCGGGTGCAGCCGGACCTGCAGAATATCATCGTGATGGCGGCCCGCAGGAAGACGATGGAGTCGATGGCCGATGCCCCGGGCTTCGAAGAGAAGTCTTTCTTCGAGTACCACCTCTACACGCTCGGCCGGCCAGCGACGATCCCCAATAATTCCACCAAGCAGATCGAGCTCTTTGACGCGGCGACGCGCGTGCCTGCCAAGAAACAGCTCGTCTACTACGGCGCCGAGGGCTACGGCTACTACGGCGGGCTGATGCTGGACCGCGATTTCGGCCCCACCTCCAACACCAAGGTGGATGTCTGGCTGGCACTCAAGAACGATAAGGCCTCGGGCCTCGGCATGCCGCTGCCGGCCGGCCGCGTCCGCGTCTCGCAGCAGGACAAGGCGGACGGCAGCATGGAGTTCATCGGCGAGGACAAGATCGACCACACGCCCAAGGACGAAGACCTGCGCGTGAAGCTCGGCACCGCCTTCGATGTCGTCGGCGAACGCCGCCAGACGGATTTTGCGCTGAATTCGAAGGGCCGCGTCATGGAGGAGGCCTTCGAAATCAAGGTTCGCAACCACAAGGACCAGGCGGTGGACGTGATCGTGCGCGAGAATCCTTATCGCTGGAGCCAGTGGACGCTGATCCAGCAATCCGCGCCATCCGAGAAGAAAGACGCGCGGACGATCGAGTTCCCGGTGCGGGTTGCGGCGAACGGTGAAGCGATCGTGACCTACCGGGTCCGTTACACCTGGTGAGCCTCGACGGTCACCGGCGCGCCGACCGCTAGCAGCTCGCCGACACCTCTTTCCACGACGCAGTTCTGGCCGAAGACGACGCCGCGCAATTTGCGGTCGTGGCGATAAGCATGCAGCGTGCGCAACGGCTCCTGCCGCGGATCGCGGGAGCCGTCCCGCTGGTCGGTGGTTGTCACCGAGCAGCGCGTGCAATGCTTGACGCCGCGCAACACGACGCCGCCGAAGCGGAATAAGGCCATTGCGTCTTCCGCATGCACTTCGACGCCCTCGATTACGACGTTGGGCCGGAAGCGCGCCATCGGTATCGGTGCCGGCAGGCGGCGATTGAGTTCCGCCAGCGATTCCCGGGACGTCATCAGCACGGGATAGCCGTCCGTGAAGGTGACGGGCTGCAACCGCGGCCCCACATGTTCAGGATTGGCATGTCGCGGCGCCTGGTCATCGATGCGCACGAGCCGGAACTCGCCGCCGAGCACGCCGGATAGCCACCGGGCTGCATCATCGCCGGCATCGATGCCTGGGCATTTTTCCTTCCAGATCTCGACCGTTCGCACAATGCCTGCCGCGCGCGCGGCAACGACGAGCGGCGCATGGCCGTCGGCGGACAGCTCCAGGCGGCCATTGGCGATCGCAGTCGTGATAGTCGCAAGTCCCGGCTGCTCGCGCTGTGTCACAAAGCGGTCCTTGCCATCCACGACCATCCAGCGCCGGTCCCAGTCCAGGCCCGTCAATGTCAGGCGCGCCTCGGTGAGATCGATGCCGCGGCAGGATTTCACCGGGTAGACGTGGAGGCTCGCGATGCTGGCCATCGGCGTAGCTTAGCGCGAGTCAAGCACGCGATAACGCGGGCCACGGCGGAACAACGCCGCAAATGCGTCGAAAACCCGGGTCGCGGCCTTGGTCGCGGGGCCGATGTGGCGGTGAGTGTCTGCATGCACCTCGCGGGCATGTTCCGGGCCCCGCAGGGCTTCGAGTTCTTCGCGCCAGGAGGGAACAGACAGCCAGCGCGCGATGATTTCGCGATCGACCTCGAGGTGGAACTGGAGCCCGTAGGCATTGCTGCTGTGCCGGAACGCCTGGTTCGGGCAGGTCCCGGTGCTCGCCAGGTGCACGGCATCGGGCGGCACGGCGAATGTGTAGGAATGCCACTGGAACACGTGCTGTCCCCGCGTGAGATGGCGCAGCAGCGGGTCATCGCTCGCCGCCGGAGCCGGCAGCAAAGGGTACCAGCCGATTTCCTGAACCGGCGCCGGGTGCACCGGGGCGCCCAGAGCCGATGCCAGGAGCTGCGCCCCCAGGCAGATGCCGAGGATGGGCATCTCGCGGGCGAGCGCCTCCTTCAGGACCTCGATCTCGGTCACGAGATACGGAAACTCGCCCGCCTGGTCCACATTCATGGGACCGCCGAGAATCACCAGGCCGTCGTAGCGGCGCGGATCGGGGTCGGCATCGGGCGTGCGCTCGAAATTGACATAGCGGATCCGGAAACCCGCACCGCGCAGGAACGGATCGAGCGTGCCCGCCGTTTCGGCAGCGACATGCTGGAACACGAGCAGACGCGGCATTTCAGCGCTTCGTCTTCAGTGCGAAGTCGAAGCTCCCGTAGTGAAGGTAATTGGCCCAGTCGGCGGACGGCAGTTCACGCACGGCGGAACGCGCCGCATTGAGCGCCATGCCGATGGAGTCGCCCTTCGCGAGATCGCGATAAAGCGGCGTAGCAAAGGCCGTGGCGCCCGCGTCCGATACCGGCCACCAGGTGCCGATGAAGTTTGCGACGCCGCCACGCAGGAATGCCTCGGCAAAGCCGACGCTACGGTCCAGCTGCCGCATCGGCTTGACTGCATTGCGCAGGCGGCCGGATTCGCAGGCATTGAAGAAGACGAGTGCCGGCACGGAATCCATGGCCGCGAGATCGGAGCCCGAGAGCACGCGGCCGCCGGCGCACAGGATGCCGCTGGAAGCGGGCGCGGCCGGATCGAAGAATGCGTGGCCGGCGTAGTGGATCGCGTCGTAGTCGCCGGAACGGAACTCGGCAAGCAGCCGCGCGCGCGTCGCCTCGCCGCCGCGGATCGCCGTGATGCCGGTTCCCTCGAGGCGGGCAAGCAACCGCGCCACGCGCTCGCCTTCCTCGACCGCGCCCGGCAGGTCGCCGGTCGGGTTGACGACGAGCAGCACGTTGAGGCCGCGCTCGCGACGGCGCTGCTCGCGCCACTTGGCAACGGACATGCCCTCGGCAGCATATCGCCGGCTCAATCCGGCCTCGGCTGCCGGCGCCCAGCCCTTGACGCTCAATGCCTCCCAGGGCCAGCGTGCGCTCGCACTGTCGTGCACGATGACGAGCGGTGCCGCTCTTTCCGAAGGCAATGCCTCGATGATGTCCTCCGGCAGCAGCAGTTCCGCCAGCCGCTCGCCGAAATCCGCGAGTTCCGCAACCGGCATGCCGGGCACCAGGCGCGCGTGCTCGCGCTCCAGCGCGCGCATGTCAAGGCGCCGGGTCGCGGTCAGCGCGGTCGCCTTTGGCGTGGTGCCGAGCAGGGCCGCGCGTATCTGCCCGACCGATTCCTGTACGAACAGCCAGGCCATCGGCGTGGCTGTCGGCTTGGGCGCGCGCCCCGGCTTCCGCAATGACTTGCGCACGGGCTGCAGTCGAAGCAGCGGCCCGGCGGGATGCATGCGCAGTAGGTCCTCGGCGACCTGGCGCGCAGCGGCAAGCCTTCCAGCGATTCCGCGACAGGATCGTGATGCGCCGCAGCCGCAGTTCCGGCGCCAGGTCGGATAGCGCCGTCAGAACGCCCTCGATCTGGGCCCGCGCAGCATCGGCCGGTTCGGCGCCCGAGGCCGTGCCCCACAGGACCATCGCGAAATCGTCGACGCCGGCAAGCGCAAGCGTGCGCGTCACATTGGCGGCGGCGAGCCGCTGGACGTCGGGTCCGTAGCGTCCGAAATCGCCGAGACCGGCGAGCACGACGAGTCTTGCCGCGAGCCCGCGCCGGCCGACCGGGAGCACGAACACTTCGCCGGCGGCGGCGCCGATCGCGCGCCGGCGCGCCAGGTCGCTGATCGCGCCGTGCAGGATCGTGTCCACGGCAAGTGCAGCACCCGCCGGCTCGACATTTGCAAATGCGCCGAGCACGAGCGCCGAAGCATCGCTCTGCGTGATGCTGCCCTCGACGAAGTGCAATCTCGACAGGGCGTGACTGGGCGCCGCGCCTTGCGGCGGGCACGGCGCTCGCGGCAGGTTCCGCGACCCGACGAACTCGCGCAGGAATTCGCGCTGCTGCCGCTCGGACAGGTCGTTCCAGGCGATCTTCTACCGACGGCGGTGCGCGGGTGTCGTCCTGCCACAGCGTCGGCACGCCGCGCCGGCGCGGCAGTACGTGCGGCAATGCCGACGTCGTGTCGCCGCTTGCGAGGTCGATCACGGCCCGGCCGACGTCCGCGTTGCCGGGCAGCGACCCGTGGCTTTCCTCGACATACCAGGTCGGGCAGGCCCGGCCAGTGCGCGAGCGTGAGCGGCACGGTGCCGTCGCCCGCCGGGCCGCGGCCGAATTCGAGGCGTTGGGCTGTGCGCCTGAGGCCGAGCACCGTGTCCTGGCCGAAACCGGCGATCAGCGCGGAAGCGTTCGTCGGGCGGCGGCAGCGATTCGAGCGCGCGCCCTGCGTTGGCGAGCAGGCCCTCGGCCGGAACCGGCCCCTCGGGCCATTGCCCTGCATCGAAGGGATCGAAGTTCCTTGCAGGCCGTGGCCGGGGGCAGCAGCTCGCAGAGTCCCGGGAATGTCGTAAGTGCGAGACGCGCGATTTCCTCGGCGTCGTGCAGGAGGTCCAGCATCGCAAGGCGCCGGATCAGCGGATAGGTTCCGCGCAGCGCCTGGACCGCGACGAAGGCACCGCGATTGGGCGTGCCGAGCTGTATCACGCGGGCGATGCGTTCTGCGCCATTCTGCGCAAGCGCCGCGCGCGCAAGCAGGCCACCCATGCTGTGGCCGACCAGCACGACGTCCCTGCGGCGTTCGCTGACCAGGCGTTCAGCCAGCGCGCGGCCGTTTGTCGCGAGATCGAGGCGCCAGTCATAGGGATGGAATATCGCGTCGAAGCCCGCGATGCGCAGGACCAGGCGCAGCCGCTCATAGGCGAAACGCAGGACGCCCAGTGGCCCGTAGCGGCGACCGCGCGGCAGGGCGAGCCTGGCCAGGCCGCCCAGCGCTATTTCCGACAGGGTCGAACCACTTGATGTCGTCGGGCAGGCCCTTGCGCGGACGGCCAAGCGTCGAGCCCATGATGCCCGGCAGGATCAGGACGCGCGGCCCGCCGCGCATGCCCGCCGCGCGCCGGGCAAGCCGAGACAGTTCCTGGTCGGCCTCCAGATACGATGACATCCGGCGATTCTACAGGCGAATGTAAGATGGAAAGCATGACGCAGCGCACCGCGCACGTGGATACATTCGCCCGCGACCGGCTGCCGCCGACCGACCAGTGGCCGCGGCTGCATTTCGACCTGCCGGAACTGCGCTATCCGGAACGCTCAATTGCGCGACCGTCCTGCTTGACGATGCAGTCGCCGAAGGCCATGGCGAGCGGCCGGCAATACTGACCGATGCCGGTGCCATCAGTTACCGCGAACTGCTGGCCCGCGCGAATCGCATCGCCAATGTGCTGAAGGCCGCGGGCGTCGTGCCGGGCAACCGCGTGCTGCTGCGCGGCTACAACAGTCCCGAGCTCTACGCCTGCTGGCTGGCTGTCATGAAGGCGGGCGCGATCGCGGTCACGACCATGCCGATGCTCCGGGCGCCGGAGCTGACTGCGATCATCGACAAAAGCCGGCCGGCCGTGGCGCTCTCCGACCACCGGCTGCTGGCGGAACTGAGCACCGCAGGCGAGGCCACCGGCCTCGGCCGGTCATCGGCTGGGGTGACGGCGATCTCGAGGGCCGCATGGCCGCCGCGCAGGATCGGTTCAGCAACGTGGATACCGCCTCAGACGACGTCTGCCTGCTGGCATTCACCTCGGGCACGACCGGGCGGCCCAAGGCCTGCGCGCATTTCCACCGCGACGTGCTCGCGATGGCCGATGTCGTCGCGCGCCACCTGCTGCACACCGCGCCCGGCGATGTCTATACGGGCAGCCCGCCGCTGGGCTTCACATTCGGGCTCGGGGCGCTGCTGGTATTTCCATTTCGCTTTCGTGCCGCCGTGGCACCGGTCGAAGCGCCGGCACCGGCGGCGTTGCTCGCCGCGATCGAGAAGCACAGGGCCACCTGCCTTTTCACGGCGCCATTCGCCTATCGGGCGCTGATGGCCGAACTCGAGGGCCGCGACCTCGGCTCGCTGCGGCAATGCGTGTCGGCCGGCGAGTTCCTGCCAAAGGTCGTCTCCGATTCCTGGCTTGAACGCACGGGCATCCGCATCATCGACGGCATCGGCACGACCGAGATGATCCACATCTTCATCTCGGCGAGCGGGTGAGGCGATCCGGCCGGGCGCGACGGGAAAGCCGCTGCCCGGTTACGCGGCCTGCGTGCTGGATGACGACGGGCAGGCCATTACCGCCGGGCGAGCACCGGACGCCTCGCCGTCACCGGACCGACCGGCTGCCGTTATCTCGACGACGAACGCCAGCGCGACTACGTGCAGTCCGGCTGGAATGTGACCGGCGATCTCTATCGCGTGGACGAGGAAGGCTATTTCTGGTTCGTCTCGCGTGCCGACGACATGATCGTCTCCGCCGGCTACAACATCGCCGGGCCTCGAGGTGGAGTGGGCATTGCTCGCCCATCCGGCCGTGCGCGAATGTGCGGTTGTCGGCGCGCCGGATGCAGAGCGCGGCATGGTCGTGAAGGCCTACATCGTGCCGCAGCCGGGGCAGGGCGCCGGACACCGCGCTCGCGCGCGAGCTCCAGGACTTCGTCAAGCAGCGCATCGCGCCCTACAAGTACCCGCGCCAGATCGAGTTTCTCGAGGCGTTGCCGAAGACCCCGACCGGCAAGTTGCAGCGCAAGGCGCTGCGCAAATAGGCGCCGGGGAGTTCGCGACCGGGGTCGCATTTGCCGTCCAAATACTTGACATCTAAATAATGTAGGCTTGTAATTCTCTCGTCATCCGGGGGGTCCCTTGAAGCGAATCGTCTGCCTGGGCGGCGGCCCCGCCGGCCTGTACTCGGCCATCCTGTTCAGGAAGGCGCTGCCGCGCGCGCGGGTCGAGGTCCATGAGCGCAATCGCCCGGACGATACCTTCGGCTGGGGCGTCGTGTTTTCCGACCGCACGATGGAGGGATTCCATGCGGCTGACGCCCCGACTCACGGCGCGATCACGGCCGGCTTCCACCACTGGGACGACATCGACGTCCACTACCGCGGCACCGTGACCAGCGACCGGCGGGCACGGGTTCTGCGGCATCAGCCGCAAGCGCCTGCTGAACATCCTGCAGCAGAGGGCGGCGGAGCTCGGCGTGCACCAGACCTTCGAGCACGAGGTCGAGGATGATGCGCCCTACGCTGACGCCGATCTCGTGATCGCCGCGGACGGCGTGAACAGCAAGACCCGCGCGCGCCATGCGGACGTCTTCGAACCCGACATCGACGTGCGCCAGTGCCGCTTCATCTGGCTCGGAACGACGCAGCACTTTCCGGCCTTTACATTTGCCTTCGAGCAGACGGAGCATGGCTGGTTCCAGATTCATGCCTACCAGTTCAGCGCCGACCTCTCGACGGTGATCGTCGAGACCCGCGAGGAGACCTGGCGCGCGCACGGGCTCGACAAGGCGAATCACCAGCAGTCCATCGCATTCTGCGAGAAGTTGTTCGGCAGCTACCTGGGCGGTCATCCGCTGATGAGCAATGCCTCGCACCTGCGCGGCTCCGCCTGGCTCAATTTCAATCGCGTGCTGTGCAAGCGCTGGCACCACCGCAACCTCGTGTTGATCGGCGATGCAGCGCACACCGCGCATTTTTCCATCGGCTCCGGCACCAAGCTCGCGATGGAAGATGCGATCGAGCTCACTGCGCGGGTCGCGCATGCGACCGACGTGCCGGCGGGGCTCGCACGCTATCAGGAAGAGCGCTCGCTCGAGGCGCTGAAGCTGCAGAGTGCCGCGCGCAACCGCATGCGCTGGTTCGAGGAAGTCGTGCGCTACGTGAACTTCGAGCCCTGGCAGTTCACCTACAGCCTGCTGACCGGCAGCCAGCGCATCGGCCACGACAACCTGCGGCTGCGCGATCCGGCATTCGTGAGCGATGTCGAGTCGAAGCTCGCCGCCGGCGCGGGCACTGCATCGCCGCGGCCGCCGATGTTCCTGCCATTCGTGCTCCGCGGCATGAAGCTCGAGAATCGCGTCGTCGTCTCGCCGATGGCGCAGTACCTGGCGGTGGACGGCATGCCCGGCGACTGGCACCTGGTGCACCTGGGCGCGCGCGCGACGGGCGGCGCGGGTCTCGTGTTCACGGAGATGACCTGCGTGTCGCCGGAAGGACGCATCTCGCCCGGTTGCACCGGACTCTGGAGCGGGGCGCAGGGCGCGGCATGGCGGCGCATCGTCGATTTCATTCACGAGGCGAGCCCGGCGAAGATCTGCCTGCAACTCGGGCATTCCGGCCGCAAGGGCTCGACCCAGCTCGGCTGGGAGAAATCCGACCACCCCCTGGAAAGCGGCAACTGGGAGACGATTGCGCCTTCGCCGATTCCCTATTACGAGGGCATCAGCTCGCCACCGCGCGCGATGACCCGCGCCGACATGGACAAGGTGCTGGCGGATTTCCTGCGCGCGACGCGGCTGGGCGCCGAAACGGGATTCGACATGCTGGAACTGCACATGGCGCACGGCTACCTGCTCGCCAGCTTCCTGTCGCCGCTGACCAACCGGCGCGAGGACGACTATGGTGGTTCGCTCGCGAATCGCCTGCGATATCCCCTCGAATTGCTGAAAGCGGTACGCGAGACCTGGCCTGCGGACAAGCCCCTCTCGGTGCGGATCTCGGCCAGCGACTGGGCCGAGGGCGGCCTGGGCGAGGACGAGCTGATCGACATCGCGCGGGCGATGAAGGCCGCCGGCGCCGACATCCTCGACCTCTCGAGCGGGCAGACCGTGCCTTGGCAGAAGCCCGTCTACGGGCGCATGTGGCAGACGCCATTCTCGGACCAGGTGCGCAATATCACCGGCATCCCGACCATCGCGGTCGGCAACATCTACGAGCCGGACCACGTGAACTCGATCATCGCCTCCGGACGCGCCGATCTCTGCGCGCTTGCGCGCCCGCACCTAGCCGATGCGGCCTGGACGCTGCATGCCGCGGCTGCCCAGGGCTATCACGAACAATGGTGGCCAAAACCCTATGAAACAGCAAAGCAGCAGCTCGAGCGCAATCTCGAGCGCGCCGCGCAGATGGCGGGCACGGTCTGATGGCGCGCGCGGCAACCGATGCTGAAACGCGTGCCGCGCGCAACGACCATGCCGCCATCAGGCTGTGGCTGCGCATGCTCGCCACGAACAGGCTAATCGAGGCCCGCACCCGCCGGCTGTTGCAGGATCGCTATGCGACCACGCTGCCGCGCTTCGACCTGATGGCGCAGCTCGAGCGCATGCCCGCCGGGCTCAAGATGGGCGAGCTGTCCAGGCGCATGATGGTGACCGGCGGCAATGTCACCGGCATCACCGACGGACTTGTCCGGGAGGGCCTGGTCAAGCGCGTCGACGATCCGGATGACCGGCGCGCCTGGCTCGTGCGGCTGACGCCGGCGGGGCGCCGCGCATTCGCACGCATGGCGCGCGAGCATGAGCACTGGGTCGTGGAAGCATTCGGTGCGCTGGGCACGCGCGAAATATCGGCGATGGCGGCCAGTCTGGCACGGCTGAAGACGCATGTCCGTTCACTCGAGGAGCGAGACGCATGAGCATCAAATCGGTGAAGCATTTCCTGTGGAATGTCGAGGGGAAGGTCGGCCACGTGACGCTGAACCGCCCCGAACGCAAGAATCCGCTGACATTCGAGTCCTATGCCGAGCTTCGTGACCTGTTCCGGGAGCTGACGACGGACAGCAAGGTGCGCGCGGTCGTGATCGACGGCGCGGGCGGCAATTTCTGCTCGGGCGGCGACGTGCACGAGATCATCGGGCCGCTGACCAAAATGGCGAAGCCCGGGCTTCTCAACTTCACGCGCATGACCGGCGACCTGGTGCGCGCGATGCGTGCCTGCCCGCAGCCGATCATCGCGGCCGTCGACGGCATCTGCGCGGGTGCCGGCGCCATCCTGGCGCTCGCTTCCGATTTCCGCATCGCGACGCCCGCCACGCGTACGGCATTCCTGTTCGTGCGCGTCGGCCTCGCGGGCTGCGACATGGGCGCCTGCGCACTGCTGCCCAGGCTGGTCGGCCAGGGCCGGGCCGCGGAGCTGCTTTATACGGGGCGCTCATTCAGTGCCGGGGAGGGCGAGCGCTGGGGCTTCTATAATTCCATCGTGCAGGCCGAAGCGTTGGTGCCGGAGGCCATGCGCCTGGCGGGTGAAATTGCCACGGGGCCGACATTTGCGCACGCGATGACCAAGAAGATGCTGCATCGCGAGTGGAATATGGGCATCGACGAGGCGCTCGACGCAGAATCCAAGGCGCAGGCCGTGTGCATGCAGACGAAGGATTTCAAGCGCGCCTACGAGGCATTCGCGGAGAAACGCAAACCCGTATTCGAGGGCAACTGATGCCTATCCAGAACGACAGCCTGAAATGGCCTTTCTTCGACGAATCGCACCGGCAGCTTGCCGGGGAAGGGGAAGAATGGGCCGCGGCGAATATCCCTGCCAATGCGCATCCGGCGGAACGTGCTGCCGTGGACGCGCGCTGCCGCGCGCTGGTCGCAGGGCTCGGCAAGGCCGGCCTGCTGCGGCACTGCCTGCGCGCGGCGGACGGCGGTATCGCCGTGGATTTCGATGCCCGCTCGATATGCGTGCTGCGACATACGCTTGCATATCACGACGGCCTCGCGGACTTCGCCTTCGCGATGCAGGGGCTCGGCAGCGCCCCGTTGTCGCTCGCAGGCTCGGAGCAGATGCGCGGCCTGTGGCTGCCGCGGGTCGCCACCGGAACGGCGATCGCTGCGTTCGCCCTGTCGGAACCGGAAGCAGGCTCGGATGTCGCCGCGATGCAGACGACAGCCCACCGGGAAGGCAGCTACTACGCGCTGAACGGCTCCAAGACCTGGATCTCGAACGGCGGAATTGCCGATTTCTACTGCGTATTTGCGCGCACGGCCCCGGGGGTGCGCCGCGCGGACGGCAGCATCTCGGCCGAAGGCATCAGCGCATTCGTCGTCAAGCCGGGTGACGCGGGCTTCACGATCGCCGAACGCCTGGACGCGATGGCGCCGCATCCCCTTGCGCGCCTGACATTCGAGGATTGCCGGATTCCGGCGGCGCGCCTGATCGGCGCGGAAGGCGAGGGATTCCGCATTGCGATGCGGACGCTCGATATTTTCCGCACGTCGGTCGCGGCAGCGGCCTGCGGTTTCGCCCGCCGTGCGTTCGATGAAGCGCTCAAGCATGTGCTCGAGCGATCCATGTTCGGCCACAAGCTGGCGGAGTTCCAGCTGACCCAGGCGGCACTCGCCGACATGGCGACCGGCCTCGATGCAGCAGAACTGCTGACCTATCGCGCGGCCTGGCTGCGCGATCGCGGCCAGACCTTCACTGCCGCCGCGGCGATGGCGAAGCTGACCGCAACCGAGAATGCCCAGATGGTAATCGACCGCGCGCTGCAGATGTTCGGTGGCCGGGGCGTGATGCAGGGCGAGGTTGTCGAGCGGCTGTACCGCGAGATCCGCGCGCTTCGGATCTACGAAGGCGCGAGCGAAGTGCAGAAGCTGATCATCGGCCGGGAGCTCCTGAAATGAGTCGTGAAATCCTGCAGCCGGCAGGATGGCCGCGGCCGAGCGGCTACGCCCATGGTGTGGCCGCCGGGGGCCGCCAGGTCTTCGTGTCCGGCCAGATCGGCTGGGATGCCAGGCAGCAGTTCGCCGGCGACGAGCTGGCGGCACAGGTGCGCCAGGCGCTCGCGAACATCGTTGAGGTGCTCGCCTGCGCGAATGCAAAGCCCGAGCACCTCGTGCGCCTGACCTGGTACGTCACCAGCCGCGAGGAGTACAAGGCCTCGATCAAAGCCATCGGCGCCGCTTATCGCGATGTCATCGGCCGGCATTTTCCGGCAATGTCGGTCGTGATGGTGGCAGGGCTGCTCGAGCCGCGCGCCAAGGTCGAGATCGAGGCGACCGCCGTCGTCTAGGCTTATTGTGCGGTCCAGCCGCCGTCCAGGGCGAGTGCCTGCGCCGTTGCATTGCGCGCGCCGTCACTCATGAAATATTCGACGGCAACGCAGATCTCCGCGACCGTGATGAAAGACTCTTTCGGCATTGGCTTCAGCATGATCTCGGAGATCACCCGATCCTCTGGCAGCCCATGCTCAGCAGCCTGGCTCGCAATCTGCCGGTCCAGCAATGGCGTACGAACGTAGGCGGGGCAGATCGTGTTGACCGTGATGTCCACGTCGGCGGTTTCGAGCGCCACCACCTTTGATAACCCTATCAATCCGTGCTTTGCGGCGACGTAGGCGCTCTTGTATGCAGCGCCCACCAGCGAATGTATCGATCCGATATTGATGATCCGGCCGTGGCCGCGCGCGCGCATGCCGGGCAGGACCGCGCGCATCATGTTGGCCGCACCGACCAGCATGACGTTGACCAGCAATTGCCAGCGCGCGGCGTCGAAGTCCTCGAGCCGGCTGACATGCTGGAGGCCGGCATTGTTGATGAGCACGTCCACCGGGCCAGTATTCGGATCGGCGATCAGTGACTTGACTGCTGCATCGTGCGAGACATCGACGGTTGCTGCCTCGGCCTGCCCGCCCGCAGCGCGGATGCCATGCGCCACGGAATCGGCAGCGGAACCTTCGAGGTCGGCCACGATGAGCCGGTGTCCGGATTCGGCCAGATGGACGGCCAGGCCGGCACCGATTCCGCTGCCAGCTCCGGTGACAAGGATGTTGCGCTTCTGCAGGACGATCTCCGTGCGTAATGGTGGCGCCAGACAGGCAATTAGACTTCATACGCTAGTACTATTCACCTCGAATCGGCCAATGGCCAAGGCGGGAAAATGGGGTCCGGGCAATGAAAATCGCATTTCCGGCAGGACCAGGTCTGGCCGCCGCACTCCTGACGGCGGTATTCGCAGCGCCTGCCGGAGCAAGCCTGCCGGCGGAACTGGCTGCGGATCTGATCCGGCATGAATTTGACGGCCGCAATGACGATCTTCTGAGTGCGGGACTCGGTGTCGAAGGGCTGCGCGGGCCGGCTCCGGGATTTGCTGATCCCGCGAACCCAACGGTGCTCGAACTGCGGCGCCGCGCAATCTGGGTGAACTACCGTGGCCTGGCCGACACGAGTCCCGACGGCGGCTTTGGCAGGCTTTCCGGCCCGCGCGACGGGGAGCGCATCGCGGGCGTCGAGTACCTGGCCGCCGTGAAGAAGCCAGGCAAGGTCGGCATCACGACCGTCCTGCTGCAAATCCCGGCGCATTTCAATCCAGCCAGGCCCTGCATGGTGGCGGCGGCGTCCTCCGGCTCGCGCGGCATCTACGGGGCGTTGCCGACTGCGGGTGAATGGGGCCTGCGCAAGGGCTGCGCCGTTGCCTACACCGACAAGGGCACTGGCACCGGCTTTGCAGACCTCGACACCGGGACGGTTTACCGCATCGACCTGAGGTCGACGAAGGACACGGGCGATCCGTTGGTGAACTGGCAACTGCCGGACTCGGCGGGATTGGCCGAATGGCGCCGCACGCATGCGCACCGCGTTGCGGTCAAACACGCACACGGCAGCGACAACCCCGAGCGCGAGTGGGGCCAGTACCTGCTGCAGGCGGTCAAGACCGGCTTCATGCTGCTGCAGCGGGAATTTCCGGCGACGGACACTCGACCCGCCATCACTCGAGAGCGAACAACAGTCATTGCCTCGGGCATCTCCAACGGCGGCGGGGCAGTGCTGCGCGCAATCGAGGCGGATGCCGAGGGACTGCTGGACGCTGCGGTGGTCTCGGAGCCGAGTGTGGTGGTGCCAGCGGGCCGCGGGATCAGGATCGAGATGGGCACACGGCCACCGCCGGCGAATCCCTCACTGGCGCTGTTCGACTATGCGCTGCTGCACTACCTGTTGCAGCCGGCGGCGGTGCTCGTGCCGGAGAAGGCATCCGCGATGACGGAAGTGCCGGCGCTGCAACGCCCACTGTGGGAGGCATGGGCCGCGAAACTTGCAGAACTCGGGCTCGTCACCGGCGAAACCCTCGAGCAACGCGCGCGCGATGCCCGCCGCCAGCTCGAAGCCGCAGGCGTTCTTCGCGAGGCGCTGGACAGCGGCATCGCAAATGTCAGCTTCGGATTATGGCCGGCGATCGGCGAGGCCTATGCCAGCGCCTACGCTCGTCTCGGTCCGCAGGAGTCTCCCTGCGGCCTTTCCTATGCCGCTACGGACTCGCAGTTCGCCGCGCGTGCATTGACCGGTGAAGAGCTCGCACGCCTGGCCGCCGATTCCGTCGGCGTGCCGCCCACCGGCGGCATTCAGCTGGTCGATGAGGCCGGTCGCTTCGCGTCTCTTGGCAGCATCGAGCACGCGCTCTGCCTGCGCGAACTGGCGACTGGACGAACGCTATCGGGGGACCCTCTCGAAACGGCTCGTGACGAGCTTTCGCAACGCCTGCGCCGGGGCATTGAGGAGATCCGGATGAGTGCGCATCTGCACGGCAAGCCGGTGATCATAGTGCATGGGCGTCGTGACGGGCTGGTCCCGGTCAACCTCAGCTCGCGCGCCTGGTATGCGCTGCACTGCAAGCAGGGCGAGCATTCCGCCCGCTATTACGAGGTCGAGCATGGGCAGCATTTTGACGGGCTCATCGCGCTGCCGGGTTGGGATGAACGCTTCGTGCCGCTGCAGCCGCAACTGCTCGCTGCAATGGATCTGATGCACAGGCACCTGACGACCGGCGGGCGCCTGCCGCCCAGTCAGGTCGTCCGCTCGAGGCCGCGCCGCGTCATCGACGGAAAGCCGGATCCATTGGGCGTGGAAAATCTCGGGGTGATACGCGAGAAACCGCATGGCGACGCAATCCGTTTTCGCCACGGTGCGCTGGTTATCCCTGAATAAGGCCTGGCTCTGCCATTCAGGGCGCAGAATCCAGGAAGGCCTGGATGGCGGCTCTTGCCACGGGTTCGTCGAGCATCGGCGCATGGCCGATGCCCGGAATCTCCGCAATGCTCATCGACGGCGCAGTGCGCTTCATGCGCGCGGCGGTCGCACTGTCCAGGATGTCCGACTGCGCGCCCCTGATCAACAGGACCTGCCGATTCCGCGCCAGCCGCCTGAAGGCGGCCCAGGCCAACGGCGACATCAGCTTCATGACCAGGCGGTTCACCGGCGCAACGACGCGCGCGTCGTAATCCAGCTCCGGCCGCCCGTTATCACCTTCCTTGAAAGTCCGCCGTGCAAATGCTTGCCACTCTGCATCGCCGTAATGCGGGAACGCTGCTCCGTTTGTGCGACGCGCGTACGCGGCAGCGTCATCCCAGTTGGCGACCGGCGCGCCCTTGCCGGCGTAGCCGGCAATTCGGGCCAGTCCCGCGGCGGCAACACGCGGGCCCACGTCGTTGAGGATGGCCCCGCCGATTTCGGGCAGCCGGCGCGCCGCCAGCGTCATGATCACGATGCCGCCGAGGGACGTTCCCAGGAACAATGCGCGCGGCAACTGCAGAGACCGCAACAAGGCCGAGACATCGGCGGCATAAGTTGCCGGCTTGTAGTGCCGCGGGTCCGGGTCGCGCGCTGATCGGCCGCGCCCACGGAGATCGACCGCGAGCACACGCCGGCCGAGTCCCGCGATCCATGGCGCCACGGCCTCAAAATCGCGGCAATTGCGCGTCAGGCCCGGGATGCAGATGACAGGCAGCTTGTCGCTTCCCCCGGCGTAGTCGCGCGCACACAGCGCAAGCCCGTCATCAGAGGTCCAGCGATATTCATCGTATCCGGCGCCTGTCATCCTGGTCCGGGCTCCCCGTTCATGCGCCAGTATGGCGCGCGCAATTCGCGCTTCAGCAACTTGCCATTGGCATTGCGGGGCAGGGAGTCGCGCAATTCCACGGCATGAATGCGCTGCTGCCTGCCCAGTTGCGCGTTCGCCCAGCCGCGGATCTCCTCGGCGGTGATGGTCGCGGGCGGGCGCAGCACGACGTGTGCCAGCGGCGTTTCGCCCCAGCGCTCGCTTGGAATGCCGAATACGGCGCAATCCGCCACGTCGGCGTGGCGCATCAGGACAGCCTCGAGATCGGCCGGATAAACATTCTGGCCGCCGGACAGGATCATGTCCTTCTTGCGGTCGGTGATGTAGAGATAGCCGTCCTTATCGAGCCGGCCTATGTCGCCGGAACGCAGCCAGAGCCGTCCCCGCGCGTCGCTCCAGAATGCCGCCGCGGTGGCGGTTGGATTGTTCCAATAACCCGTCGTGGCGAAGCGGCTCAATGCGACGATCTCACCGGTCTCGCCCCTGGGCAACTGCTGATCGTCGTCGCCGAGGATTGCCAGGTCCTCACCGGGAAGCGGCTTGCCAACCGAACTCATGCGGGGCCGGGCTTCCTCCGGGGCCAGCGTCGTTATGACGCCCTCGGTGGAGCCATAGAGTTCGATGACCCCGCACGCGAAATGCTGGAACAAGCCCTCTTTGACTCGCGCCGGCAGTGGTGCGCCACAGCACATCATGGCCCGCATGGATGAAATGTCCCGAGAGCCAAAATCCGGGTCATCGAGAATGCGCTGGAACTGGACCGGCACCATCGAGGTGTGAGTGATGCGCTCGCGCTCGATGCTGTGCAGCACTTCGCTGGCGTGGAATGCATCCCGGATGACCAGTGTCGCGCCCATCAGCAGGGCAGGCAGCATGCTGGCCCAGCTGATGTTCGAATAAAGACCGGTCACGACCAGCGTTCGTGCGGCGCTGTCGTAGCGCAGGGCGTGCGCGAGATCGTGGGCCCAGTCCAGGCGCGCGCCATGAGTATGAACGATCCCCTTGGGCTGGCCGGTGGTGCCAGAGGAATAGATGATGTTGCAGACGTCGTCGCGCGCCAGTTCGACCTGCGGCGCTGCGCTCGACTGCAGGGCGCGCCACGACTCGAACGATTTCCAGCCATTTCCTGTCAGCTCCACGGAAGGCGCATGCACGAGGCGCAGCACGCATTGGCAAAGCGTGCTGTCGGACAGTCGCGCGGCAAATCCGGACGAGACGATGACGGCTGTGACACCCGCATCCGCCAGCATGGCATTGAGGGAATCATCGGCAACGGAAGTATTGAGCGGCACGACGATGGCGCCCGCCTTGATCGTGCCGACGATGACGGCAGCCATGGCCGAGCTGTTGGCCATCACCAGGCCTACCCGCGATCCTTTCGTGCAACCCGCGGCGATCAGGCCGTTGGCAATCCGGTTGGCTTCCTCATCCAGTTCCTGCCAGTCCAGTGTCCGGTCCTGGGCGATAACCGCAGGATGGCGTGCTCGCCAGTGGCCGTGGAGGCCCAGGATCTCCGGGAATAGCGGCTGGTAGTCCTGCACTGGCGGTCCCTGATGCAATTCCGCACCAGAGGATTTGCGGGCGGCCTCTGCCGCCCGCCCCTGGCGCGGGAATCCTAGAATCGGCCTGTGACGACAAGACTCACAGTGCGGGGTGCGCCGTAGTACACCGTGCGGATATTGCCGACGGAGGAGAATTCCTGGCCATCCGTGCGGTAGGCCTTGTCGGCCAGATTGCGGCCGTATACGCCGACGCTCAGGCGCCCGTCGCTGCCGGTCCAGAGCGCGCTTGCGTCGTAAACCCAGTAATCGTCCTGGAACAGGCCGTCGATCTCGACATTCGAATTGACCGGCGTGTTGTCGACCGAGAGCGCCATCCGTGAGCGATAGCGTGCCGAACCGGCGAGCCGCAGCGATCCGCCGCTGGCGAGATCGAACTGATACAGGGCGCCGAGCCGCGTGGTCCACTCCGGTGAGAACGCGGGAACCTGGAAGTCCCTGCTTCCGCCAAAGGCGACGAAGCGGGTGTCGTCGAAACTGCCGTACTTGGCGTCCAGATAGCCGATCTGCGCGTCCAGCAGGAGTGCCTGTACCGGCTGGTAGCTCAATTCCAGTTCGGCGCCGGAGATGTCCAGTGATCCCGCATTCAGGACCGTCAGCTCAGGGCTCGGCAGGCCGGTGCCCGGATCCGTCGTGAGGCCGGAGACCCGCGCCTGGAAGTCCGTGTAATCGTTGTAGAAGACCGCCAGATTCGCGCGCAGGGAATTGTCCATCCAGTCGGATTTCATGCCGACTTCATAGGAAGTCAGGACTTCCGGCTGATAGGGCGCCTGTTCGCCGGGATTGTTGGCGCGACCGTTGAATCCGCCCGACTTGAAGCCGCGCGCAACGCGGCCGTAGATCAGCACATTGTCCGTGGCCTGGAAGTCGACCGAAGCCATCGGCGACGTATCGGTCCAGGTGTGATTGATCACGAAGGCGAACGCCGGATCGGCCGTCACCCCCGGGAAACTGGAGAAGGTCGAAGTCGAGCGAGCGTAGTCCTTCTTTTCCTCCGTGTAGCGCAGGCCGGCGGAAACATTCACGCGATCGGTGAACGCATACGTGAGGTTGGCATAGGCGGCCCAGTTGGTCGTCTCGAGGTCGTCGTCTATCGTGCGCAGGAAGGTGAAGCCGCCGGGCCCCGTCAGCAGGTCGTCCGCATAGGCCTCCTGGTGCGACACGATATTTTCCTGCAGGTAGTAGAGCCCGCCCACGAATGTGGTGCGTCCAGCTTCATACGTGCCCTGGAATTCCTGGCTGAACTGGTGCTGGTCGACGTCCACGAGCACGTCGCCTGTCTCCAGTACCGTCGCGTCGATGTCGACGTAGTCGGTGTTCTCGAGATCCCTGTAGGCGGTGATCGAGCGCAACGAGAACGCGTCCGTCACGTTCCACGCCACGTTGAGGGCCGTTCCCTGGTGGGTCAACTTGGTCGAATTAGGCAAGCCGGGCGACGGAGTCGCGGTAAACCTGTATTCAGGAACTTCCGCCGGCAGCACGATTAGCGGCACGCCGAACAGTGTCGTGAGGGTGTTGATGGGTTGGCCCATCACCAGGGCGTTGTCTTCCTGGGAATAGTCCGCCGACCAGTCTACGGCGACATTCGTGGTGGGATTCCACGCAAGTGCAACGCGACCGGCATGGACATTGCGGTCATTGTATTCAGCGCTTGAAGTCGGATTGGTGACATAACCGTCATGCGTTGCGCTGAACAACGATATGCCGCCGGCAAGGCTATCGCTGAGGGGTCCCGAAACAGAGATGCGGCCATCGAGCTCGTTGTAGTTGCCGACTGTTCCCTGCAACAGGGTCTGCCGCTCCTGGCTCGGCCGGTGGGTGATGACCTTCAGTGCGCCGCCGATCGTGTTCTTGCCGTACAAAGTGCCCTGGGGTCCGCGCAGCACTTCGATGCGCTCAATGTCGAACAGATCGAGCTGCGTACCGCGGATGCGCGAATAATAGACATCGTCGACATAGAAGCCGACCGCCGGATCGAAGGTCTGCAGCGCATCGGGCTGTCCGACGCCCCGGATATAGATGTTGGTCGCATTGGAAGAGCCGCGGCCCTGGACAATGTTGAGGTTGGGAACGATGCCCTGCAAACTCGTGCTGTCGGTGGCGCCGATGCGCTCGAGCGTCTCCTCGGAGAAAGCCGACACCGAGCCGGGCACGTCCTGGAGCGATTCCGCCATGCGCCGCGCGGTAACGACGATTTCCTGATCCAGCAGTGTCGCGGCGACCGCGGTACCTCCGAGGGTCATCCCGGCGGCACCGCAGCACAGGATGGCGAACCATTTGGATTGCATGACGATATCTCCCCTCATAATTTATTAATCAGCCGGCCGATTAATTATTGCAATTTGTCGCACTTCGCGATACTAGTTGTCAAGCTCCGGTCTCAAAGGACCCGCCCAGGGGCTGCGGCGGCCCCCGACCGGCCATGCCGCGGCTGCCAGGCCGCCAGCGGAGGAACAAACGTGCCAAAGACCCGTTCGCATACCAGCACGGCCAGACCAAAGCAGCCGGCGCGCGCCGGCCGGCCCCCCGGGGGCGGCCGCGGCCACGACTTGCGCGACCGAATGCTGGATTGCGCCGAAGAGCAGTTTGCGAAGCGGGGCTTCGACGCAGTCACGACGCGAGCGGTCGCGCGCCAGGCCGGCACGACTGCGGCGATGATTCATTACTATTTCAATAGCAAGCGAGAACTGTTCGATGCGGTTTTCGCGCGTCGCGCCGACGTCGTGAACAGGGAGCGCATGGCAGCGCTCGACGCCTACGAAGCGGACGCGGGCGATCGGGTCACGGTCGAAGGCGCGATACAGACGTTCCTGCGGCCGGTCCTCGACAAGCTTGACCGCGGTGGCGATGGCTGGCGGCACTACCTTGCGCTGGTAGCGCAGGTCGGAAACAACCATGAATGGGGCGGCGCAGTGATGACCAGGTCGTTCGATCCGGTGATCCAGCGCCTCATCGTGGTGATCAGGAGGGCGATGCCAAAGGCGCGCGAAGTCGACCTGTACTGGGCCTACTACTTCCTTTCGGGCGCCCTCATCATGACCCTCTCCGAAACGGATCGAATCGACCGCCTTTCGCAGGGCATCTGCCGCTCAACAGATATCCAGTCGATCGAGCCAAGGATGGTCGAATTTGCTGCCGCAGGATTCAGGCAAGTCTGCGGGCGCCCGGCATGCTGAGCATGATCGGCCTGCTCGCCGGGCTGGGCCTGCTGATGCTGCTGACACTCGGGGGCGTCGAACTGCTGATTGCTGCGCCCCTCTGTGCGCTGCTGGTTGCACTGACCAGTGGCTTCGAATTATTCCCACAGCTGGCGGCCGCCGGCGCGCCAAGTTTTACGGGCGCATACATGACCGGGTTCACCGGATTCATGGTGAACTGGTTCTTCATGTTCCTGCTCGGCTCGCTGTTCGGGAAATTCATGGAAGCGAGTGGAGCCGCCGAGAGCGTGGCGCGCTGGGTCGTCGGACGACTTGGCGTCCGCAGCGCCGTGCTTGCGATCGTGCTGGCTTGTGCGGTGCTGACATATGGCGGAGTCAGCCTGTTCGTCGTCGCGTTCTCTGTCTATCCGATGACGCTGTCGTTGTTCCGGGCGGCGGACCTGCCGCGGCGCTTCATACCCGGCACCATCGCCTTCGGGTCGGTGACATTCACGATGACTTCGGCGGGTTCCCCGGAGATCCAGAACTGGATTCCAATCAAGTACCTCGGCACCTCGCCCTGGGCCGGCTGGGAAGTATCGCTGCCGGTTGCAATCGTGATGGCGGCGATCGGCGCCCTGTGGCTGCGCTTCATGCTGCGCCGCGCCACGGTCGCCGGCGAGCGATTCGAAGCACGCGCCGATGATCCCGAGGATGGGCGGCGCGAACTGCCGCGGGTCGCCACAAGCCTGCTACCGCTGGCGACGGTATTGGGCCTTTCATTCGCGCTTCATGGTCGGCTTCAGGAATCGGCGCTGATCGTCGCCCTGACCGGCGGGATCCTGGTCAGCGCGCTGGTCCATTGGCGTTTTATCGCGAGCCTGCAGGAACCGGTCACAGCCGGCGCGCTGGGCGCACTGGTCGCGATCGCCAACACGTCGGCGGTGGTCGGTTTCGGCGGCGTAGCAAAGTTGTCGCCGGCTTTCGCGCAGGCAGTAGCATTCATCACGGACCTGCCGGGTCCGCCGCTGGTCGGCGCCGCTGTGGCGGTCAGCGTCATCGCCGGGCTCGCCGGCTCGGCATCAGGTGGACAGGCGATCGCCCTGCCAATCCTCGCGCCACATTACATCGACCTGGGCGTTAACCCTGAGGCGCTGCACCGCATCGTTGCGATCAGTTCCGGCGGACTGGACTCATTGCCGCACAACGGATACGTCGTAACGACGATCCGGGCGATCTGCCGCGAATCCTTCCGGGACGCATATCCCGCGATGGCGGCGCTGACAGTCATCGTCCCGCTGATCGGCGTAATACTGGCCGTAATCCTGTTCGGCGTGTAGCCTGCCGCTGCCTGCGCGGGCATCGCCGCCTGGTAATGACCGTGAAGTCGCGGATGCCCCAGTCTCAAATCGCGGCGCGCGATATGACGTCGCACACCGCCGCAATCGCCTCGCCGCGTGTCGTCGAGCGACGCCAGGCCGCGCCGATCAGGCGCGACGGGGACGGCGGCGCGAATGGCCTGATGGCGAGCCCACGCGCAGCGCCGAACGGGCCCTCGACCGCGAGGCGCGGCAGCAACGTGAGGCCAAGACCGGCTGCAACCATCTGGCGCAGTGTCTCGAGGCTGGTCGCGCCGAAATCCTGCTCCGCCGTGCCGGCCTTGCGGCAGACATCAAGTGCCTGGTCGCGCAGGCAATGGCCGTCCTCGAGAAGCAGGAGTTTTTCGCCGGCAAGGTCGGCGGTCCTGACCCTGCGTTTCGCCGCGAGCCGGTGACGATCAGGTATTGCAACCACGAAGGCTTCTGCGAACAAAGAGCGCGTTTCGAGGCCGCGTGTATCGGTCGGCAGCGCGAGCAGCGCCAGATCCAGTTCGCCTTCCAGGACGCGGGCAATGAGTGGCGCGGTCTGGTGCTCGTGCAGCAGCAGCTGCAGTTTTGGCAGTGCGCGCTTGAGGCGCGGCGCAATGCGCGGGAGCAGGTATGGGCCCAGCGTGGGGATCAGCCCGATCTTCAGCTGTCCGCCGAGCGGATCCTGGCTGGCGCGGGCAAGGCTCTTGATGTCATCGGCATCGCGCAGCATGCGCCGCGCGCGCTCGACCACCGCGGTTCCGGCCGCGGTCAGCGCGATGCGCCGCGGCTGGCGCTCGATCAGCGCTACGCCGAGCGATTCCTCCAGCTTCCTGAGCTGGGCGGAAAGCGTCGGCTGGCTGACATGGCACTGGCGCGCGGCGCGGCCGAAATGCCGGGTTTCGGCCAGCGCCACGAGGTATTGCAGGTCGCGGAGATTCAAGGATCAACCATAGACTATGACTATGGTAATCATGGTATCAATCGATTGTACAAATAGCGAACTTTGCGCCATCCTGCTCCATCCTAGATACCGTCCGCTCGGCATGAATTCGCAAGGGGTAATCCGATGAGCCAGGCAACAGAGACCGATACCAGGGGCGCGGGCAAGTGCCCGGTCATGCACACGGCTGCCACTGCCAGGTCGAATCGCGACTGGTGGCCGAACCACCAGTTGAACCTTCAGGCACTTCACCAGCATTCCACCCTCTCCAATCCGATGGGTGAAGCGTTCGACTACGCCAGGGAATTCAAGAGCCTCGACTTGAACGCCGTGATCAAGGACCTGCGCACCTTGATGACGGATTCCCAGGATTGGTGGCCGGCCGATTTCGGCCACTACGGTGGGCTGTTCATCCGCATGGCATGGCACAGCGCAGGCACGTACCGCATCGGCGACGGCCGCGGCGGCGCCGGAGGCGGCCAGCAACGCTTCGCGCCGCTCAACAGCTGGCCAGACAACGCGAACCTCGATAAGGCACGCCGGCTGCTGTGGCCGATCAAGCAGAAATATGGCCGGAAAATCTCCTGGTCCGACCTAATGATTCTCGCGGGCAACGTCGCCCTCGAGTCGATGGGCTTCAAGACCTTTGGTTTCGGCGGTGGACGCGAGGATGTCTGGGAGCCCGAAGAGGACATTTACTGGGGCCCCGAAGCCAAGTGGCTGGCGGACGAACGCTTCACCGGCGATCGTGATCTTCAGGATCCTCTCGCTGCCGTGCAAATGGGTCTGATCTACGTGAATCCGGAAGGGCCAAATGGCAAACCGGATCCCCTTGCGGCGGCCAGGGATATTCGCGAAACCTTCGGCCGTATGGCGATGAACGACGAGGAAACGGTCGCGCTGATTGCCGGCGGCCACAGCTTCGGCAAGGCCCACGGCGCTGGCGATGCGTCACTGGTGGGACCGGAGCCCGAAGCGGCGCCCATCGAAGCACAGGGTCTGGGCTGGATCAGCCGCCACGGCTCTGGCAAAGCGGGCGACACGATCACCGGCGGCCCGGAGGTTACGTGGACGCAGACGCCGACGAAATGGAGCAACCATTTCTTCAAGAACCTGTTCGAGAATGAATGGGAGTTGAGCAAGAGCCCGGCCGGGGCCCATCAATGGAAGGCGAGGGGCGCCGCCGCCACGATTCCAGATGCCCACGATCCATCGAAGCGGCATGTGCCGACCATGCTGACCACGGATCTTTCACTGCGAGTCGACCCGGCCTACGAAAAAATCTCGAGACGCTTCTACAAGCATCCTGACCAGTTTGCAGACGCGTTTGCACGCGCATGGTTCAAGCTGACGCACCGCGACATGGGACCGCTCGCGCGCTATCTCGGCCCGCTCGTGCCGAAAGAGCAACTGGCGTGGCAGGATCCGATTCCCGCAGTCGACCATCCGCTGATCGGCAAGCAGGATATCAGTGCCCTGAAGGCCAAAATCCTCGCGTCAGGACTGTCTGTGTCCCAGCTGGTTTCGACAGCCTGGGCGTCGGCAGCGACATTCCGCGGCTCCGACAAGCGCGGCGGCGCGAATGGCGCCCGCATTCGCCTTGCGCCGCAGAAGGACTGGGACGCCAACCAGCCGGCCCAGCTTGCGAAGGTGCTGCGCACGCTCGAAGGGATCCAGAAGAAATTCAACGCTGCGCAGTCCCGCCGCAAGAGAGTCTCGCTCGCCGACCTGATCGTCCTCGGCGGCTGTGCCGCAATCGAGAAAGCCGCGAAGGCCGCCGGACACGATATCAAGGTCCCCTTCAAGCCGGGGCGCATGGACGCGTCGCCGGAGCAGACCGATGCCGATTCCTTTGCGCCGCTTGAACCGACTGCTGACGGTTTCCGCAACTACTCGCGCGGCAGGCAACGCTTGCCCGCTGAGCAACTGCTGGTGAATCGTGCACAGGCGCTGACGCTGACGGCACCGGAAATGACCGTCCTTGTTGGCGGCCTGCGGGTCCTCGGCGCAAATGCAGGAAAGTCCGCGCACGGCGTCTTCACGAAGCGGCCAGGGGCGCTCACGAACGACTTCTTCGTCAACCTGCTCGACATGGGCACGCGATGGCAGCCGAGCGCCGGAACGGAAGGCGTGTACGAAGGGCGCGACCGGAACACGAACAAGATCAAGTGGACCGGCACGCGAGTTGACCTGGTCTTCGGCTCGCACGCCCAGCTGCGCGCCCTCGCGGAAGTCTATGCTTGCGCAGACTCGAATGGGAAGTTCGCGAATGACTTCGTTGCAGCGTGGACGAAGGTGATGGCGCTGGACCTCTTCGACCCGCGTTGACCTGCGGCCGCGAGACAGCCGAAGCAGGGGCATTTCCGCCGAACGGTTGCGCCGGTGCCAGCACCGGCGCAACATGCGCCCTCCAACAAGATCGCGGGGGGAGCCAAATGAACTGGAGGATTATCTTCATCGGCGGCGTGGTCTATTACGCCGCGCAATGGCTGGTCGGCATGGCCACGGGGCCGCTGATCCATAACGGTGTGCTGGTCGAGGCCTACCAGGCCACCGCATCGTTCTGGCGGCCGGAACTGACAAGGCAGCCGCCCGACATGGCGGCACTGTTGCCGATGTGGATCACGACCGGACTGATCAGCGCCTTCCTGTCCGCTGCGATCTATGGGTGGATCCGCCCGGCACTCGCCGGCGCCGGCTGGCAGCGCGGGCTCAAGTTCGGCTTTATCGCCTATCTCTTCAGCCTCGTGGCAGTCCTGGGTTTTCAGGGCGTCTTCAACCTGCCAGTCAAGATATGGATGTGGTGGAGCGTCGAGGCGGCTGCCTACCTCCTGATCGGCGGCGTCGTGCTCGGCTGGATCGCCGAAAAGCTGTCTCCTGCCAGGAATTAGGAACCGGCATTGAGGGGCCCTGGTCCGGCAGGGACCGGGGCCTTTTCTTTTGCCTGCGCCGATAATTCATCATGAGTCTGGCCAGACTCGACTCAAAATTTCCCTCGAAGCGCGCACTGATCACCGGTGCCGCGAGCGGGCTCGGTCTCGCAACCGCGGAGCTGCTCGCCGTGCGCGGCTGGCGACTTGGCCTGCTTGATCGCGACGCGGCGCCGCTCGCAGCCGCGGCCGCCGATCTGCGCCGCAGCGGGAGCCCGCTGTGCGAAACGTATGCGCTGGATACGACGGATGAAGCGGCCGTGAAATCCGCGGTGGATGAATTTGCCGCACGCTGCGGCGGACTCGATTTTGCGATGAACTCGGCGGGCGTCGCCGTCGCCGGCAGCATGCTCGATACTCCTGCGGCGGACTGGGACTGGATCATGAACATCAACGTGCTGGGTGTCGCGCATTGCTGCCGCGCGGAGTTGCCGCAGCTAGCCGCATCTGGCGGCGGCATCATCATCAATATCGCCAGCGCTGCGAGCTTTGCCTCCAGCAGCCAGATGAGCGCCTACGGTGCCTCAAAGGCCGCCGTCGTGGCGCTTTCGGAGACGCTTTACCAGGAATTCGCGGACCGGAATGTGCACGTCGCGGCTGCGATGCCCGGATTCTTCCGTACGCGGCTGATGGACCACGCGCGGGCGCCTGCCGGTGTGGCCGGATTTGCGCAGAGGATGATGCAGGCGTCCAATCTCGAGGCGGATGCCGTCGCGCTGGAGATTGTCTCGCGTGCGGCGGCCGGCGCGACGCACATCGTGCTGCCGAGCCGTTATCGCTGGCTGTGGCGATTCAAGCGCCTGGCGCCGGGCGCATACTTGCGCTGGATGGTGTCGATTCAAAGGCGCTACGCGCGGCGCGCCGGAAAGTGAGGGTTTTATGTATCTGTTGATGAAGCTGCTGCACGTCGTCGCCGTGATCGCCTTTCTAGGCAATATCGCGACCGGGCTTTTCTGGCACATCCACGCGGCGCGCACCCGCGATCCGCGGCTGCTCGCGCACACGGTGGACGGCATCATCAGGAGCGACCGGCTGTTCACGATGCCGGGCGTCATCGTGATCATTGCGACCGGTATTTTTGCGGCGGTCGCAGCCGGGCTGCCATTGCTGCGCACGGGCTGGATCGCCTGGACGCTGGTCCTGTTCGGCATTTCGGGCCTGGTCTTCATGTTCCGCGTCGCGCCGCTGCAGCGGCGGCTGCTCGCGCTGGCGCAGGCCGGAACGGCAGGAAGTTTTGACTACGCGGGCTACGCGAGCGTCGCGAAGCGCTGGGAACTCTGGGGTGCCGTGGCGCTATTGACGCCGCTTGCAGGCCTCACGCTGATGGTGCTGAAACCCGCGCTCTGACTGCGCGCCCCGCGCCTGGCTACTTGAGAGCGCGCAGCGACTCGAGAGTGGTCTGGCGCAGCGCGTCGATCGCTTCATCGATGCGCTGGTATGCTGCGTCATCCTCGACAAGACCCGCGGAGTCGGCCTCCCAGACGGTCCGGAGCTCGGCGGCATCGTGCACGACGGCCGCAGGCATCAATTCGGCGAGGTCGCTAATCGTTAGCATGTCGGCCCAGCCCATGCGCGGATCCCCGCGCGGGTCGCGCTTGCCGTCCTCGTCGGGTTCCTCGAAGTGGGCATAGGAGATGATCTGTTGCAGCGAGCCGATCTCGGTCAGCAGTTCAAATCCGGCAGCCCGGAGATTGCGGTTTCTCTCGGTGCGCTCGTTTCGCCAGGTGTTGTACCCGAGTGCCGACAGGGCTACCACGAGGCTGATCAGGGCCACCAGGTTGCTGCGTATCTGTTCGCGCATGTCCGGCATGACCGGATGTTAGCGCAGCGGCGAAGGCGCTAGTATTCATGCGGACAACCGGGGAATCCGATGGCCAGGCTCGAGGACAGTGGAAACAAGGGCCTTCCGAGGCCGCCTGCGCCACCGCGCCGCGGCGCTAATCCCTGGCGGCTCTCGGCATCTGCGCAAAAGCCGGAACCGCAGTCCCAGCCGATGACCCAGGAACTGCTCGAGGAACTGATCAGTCACGCGCGCGTTGATGATGCGCAGCCACGGGCGGCGCCCGCGCAGGAGGAGCCGCCACCACCGGCCGCTGCATCAGGCGGGCGACCCGGATTCATTTTCCTGGCCATCGCGGGCGTCCTGATCGTGATCGCAATCCGCGTATTTTTTGAGGCACGTGCCAAGGGCGACTGGACCAAGCTGATCGGGCCGCTGGTCCTGATTGCTTTCATTGCGCACGGCTGGTGGCGCGCCCGCCAGCGACGCGAGGCGAACAAATCCAGGAGGGATTGAGCGGAAGCTTCCAGACCAGCGTCTGGTTGTTGGCCGGCATGCGGTGATCGGCCTGCAACGTGAACCCGATGCCGCGTGCCAGCGCGTCCACTGCCTCGAAATCCCGGACGCCGCTTGCTGGATCGCGCGCGCGCAGCATCTCGTCGAAGGATGCGTTGCTTTCCGAGGTGTACTTCCCCGCATAATGGAACGGGCCGTAGATAGCGAGCACGGCGCCGGGTTTCAGGATCGCCGGAAGATTGGCAAAGAGTGCCTCGACTTCAGGCCAGCCCATGATGTGGAGCGTATTCGCCGTGAATACGCCATCGATACGCCGCACGTCCCAGGGCGGCTGCGTGACGTCGAGCTCGACCGGCGCACGCAGATTCTGTGGCCCCTCTTGCATGATGCGCTTGCGCAGGCCCGGCATCTCCTCCGCCCGCTCGCTCGGCTGCCAGACCAGCCAGGGCATCTCATTCGCGAAATGAACGCCATGCTGGCCCGTGCCGCTGCCGATCTCGAGGATATGGGCGCATTCCGCAAATGCCGTGCGCAGGACCTCGAGTATCGGCCCCTTGTTGCGTTCGCAGGCGTCGGAGTGCGGGAGCATCGACAAAGTATCGCGCAATTTTTCAGGCGAGCGCGAAGCCCCAGGCGGATGTCAGGAGCGCTATCGTCACGAGGCCGGCCGCCCATTGCAGGCCAGTCCGGCCGGGAGTCGGCATCGGCAGTCGCGCGCACAGGGCGCCCTGGCCCGCGCCGACCGCGAACCCGGCCAGGTGCGCGAGCACGTCGGTGTTCTCCCCGCCCGTGCCGGTGAATGCCAGGAGCGCGATACCGCCGATCAGCGGGGCAGTCCTGCGCATCCACGGCGACCAGTTCCTCATGTTCCGCCGCCATCCATAGGCCGCGACCAGGCCGAGTGCCGTGAAAACAGCCGTCGAAGCGCCCAGCAGATAATGATTTGGCGGATGCAGCAGGGCGTCTGCGCCATAGGCAATGCCGCCGCCCAGCAATATCAGGAGCCAGGCGACGCCCGGCCCGAACAAGCGCGCCGCCGGGTAGCCGAACAGCGCGCCGAAGGCGAGATTGGACAGGAGATGCGCCAGGTCGGCATGCAGTGTCAGCGCGGTGAGCACGCGCCATGCTTCGCCGCGCTCCAGGAAGCCGGCGTCGAGTACGCCCGCGTTGTGCCAGTTCTTGCCGCCCAGGTGCAGCATGGCGGCGAGCGTCACCGCGATCAGCACCAGCGCATAACCGAATACGCCATAGAGGGCGTGGGGGTGGCTCGGCCAGAGCACCGGCGCCGCAGGCGGCAGGCGGTTCTCGTGCAGGTAATGCTGGAGTTCGAATGCCGCCCGGGCGTGATCGGCAGGCAGGACCCAGAGACTGGAGCCATCCACGGTTGTCCGCCGTTCATAGCGAATACCGGCCGAATCCAGCACCAGCGCGCAGTCGGCGCAGGCGGGGGGCGAGAGCTCGCTGGTCAGGGGTATCAATGGCACGGGAACCGGGCTCATGGCGGGATGGCCTTTCTACATGGTGCCTATCGGAAAGGTATCAACTAGAGTAGCGCCCATGTACGCAGAAAAGCGCGAGCAGCCCGCACAACCGGATGAGCAGCTCGGCCGCTGGATACTCGGCGGCGTGGTGCTGATCGCGGTCGGCGCCGGCATCTGGTACTGGCAGAAGCGGCAATCAGCGGAGGACGTGCCGCCGGTCACGAACGAGGCGATCGCGACCGATGAGGGCCAGATCCTCAATCCCATCGATACCGCCGCCGACGACGGCACGAACCAGTCGGCCGCGGACCGGATCGCGGCGCTGGTCGGCGCGCCGCGCTTCGAATCCCTGTTCATCGGCGATGACATCGTCAGGCGCATTGTCGCCACCGTGGACAATCTGCCGCGGCAGAAAGTCGCGACGCAGCTGTCGCCGGCAAGACCTCCGGCCGGCGCTTTCGTGACCGTTGGCGGCGAAGAGCGCATGGTGCTGGGCGCGGCGAATTTCGAACGCTATACGCCCTGGATCGAGCTGGTCGATGCGCTGGACCCCGACGCGACATTCGAGTTGTACCGGCGCCTGTATCCGCAGTTCCAGGCGGCGTACGAGAGCCTCGGCAACCCGACCGGTTATTTCAACGATCGCGTCATTGCAGTCATCGATCATCTGCTCGCGACACCGGAACCGCCGGAGACGATCGCGCTGGTGCGGCCCAATGTGCTTTATGAATTCGCGGATCCCGCGCTCGAGGCGCAATCGGCGGGCCGCAAGTTGCTGCTGCGCATGGGCCCGGGTAATGCGGCGCGCGTCAAGATGAAGTTGCGCGACATACGCGACCGGCTCGCGGCGAAGAAACGTTGAAATAGCACAAAAGAAAACGGGCGCCGAAGCGCCCGTTTTCCGCAGTGTCCCTGGCCGGAGCCGGAGATTTGATCAGGCTGCTTTCTTCGCCCTGGTCCAGCGTTCACCCTCGAACTCCTTGTTCAGCGGCGTCCTGAGGATGTTGTTGGTGTAGTTCGACAGTGTCTTCATGGACACGCCGAGTATGACGTCCAGCATCTGCGCGCGGGTGTAACCGGCGTCGATGAAGGTCTTGACCACCGAGTCATTCACCCAGCCGTGGCTGCGGATGACTGTGCGGACGAAGCTGGCGAGAATCTCGAGCTTCGCGTCGGGCAGCTTTCTGCCTTCACGCAGGGCATCGATGATCGGCGTCGGCACCTTGACCGCGCCGCGCGCGATCGTCGAATGCGCGCTCACGCAGAACTCGCACTCGTTCTCGACCGAAACGGCGAGAGCGACAACCTGCTGCTCGATCGGCGAGAGGCTGCTCTTCGCGAACAGATCGGACAGCGTCAGATAGGCCTTCAGTGCGACCGGCGAATCCGCCAGGCCAGCGTACTGGTTGGGCACGAAACCGAGTTCCTTCCGGGACGCCTTAAGCATTGGCCGCGAGGCTTCCGGGGCGGTCTCGATCGTGTGCATCTTGAAATGGGTCATGTGTATTCCTCTGTCTTTTACAATTAACATGTCCATGATAGGATGTATTGATAGTACTTACAATGCTCTAAGATACATAAAACATGACTGATCGTACGGATATAGATCTTATTTCAGAACTTCTGGAGTCGTCGCACCTGAAAGCGACAGTATTCGCCAATCCGCGCGGTTTCGGTGCCTGGCAGATCGCAGGCACGGCGACGCGGCCGGTGTTCCATCTTCTGGCTCGCGGCGCTTGCTGGCTGCATGCCGAGGATCGCGCGCCGCTGCCGCTTGCCGCCGGGGATCTCGTCGTCATGCTCCGGGGTGGCCGCCATGTGCTGTCGGCACGCCAGGAGTTCGACGGTGACGAGACGCGATTGCCGGCGCAGGCGTCGCATGAGGAGCCGGTCACCGAGCTCATCTGCGGCCGCTTCGATTTCGGCGACTCGCTCGCGGGCGAAATCCTGGACGACCTGCCGGACCTGCTGGTGGTCCGCAACGACTCGACGCGCCTCGAAGGACTCGCTCGCCTGCTGGCGATGGAGGCGGCGACCGAAGCGCCGGGACGGCAGGTTGCGCTCGACCGGCTGTCAGATCTCTTGTTCATCGCCGTGCTGCGCCACCTGATGGAGCGCGGCGTGATTACGCGCGGGCTGCTCGCGGCGCTGACGGATGCGAGGCTGTCGCACGCAATTGCCGCGATGCACGGCGATCCTGCGGCATCCTGGACATTGCAATCACTGGCGAAGCGTGCCGGCATGTCACGCACGGTTTTCACTCAACGCTTCCGTGCCTTGATGGGCACGACACCGCTGCGCTGGCTCACACGCCTGCGGATGCACAAGGCGCAGGCGTTGCTGGCGCCGGGTGGGCGCCCGGTCGGAAGCGTCGCGGCCGAAGTCGGTTATGAAAGCGAGGCGGCATTCCGTCGCGCCTACGGCAAGTGGCGCGCCGCGCGCCCCGTCAGTCGCTAGGCAAGGTCTTCCAGATTCCTTCCCTGCGCGGATCCGCGGCACCTTCGAGGCGCCCGTCTTCGCGCACGACGACGCCGTGCAGCCCGGATTCCTCGCCCCGGCCGGGCTTGATCGTCACGCCGAGCTTCGCAAGGCCGGCGACGACCCGCGGCGGGAACTTCGATGCCTCGCCGAAGTAGTCATCGCCACGCGCCATGACATTCGGCAGGTCGATCGCCTGCTGCAGCGACAGGTCCCAGGCCAGCAGGCCGACCAGGGTCTTGGCGTTATAGGCGAGGATCGCCGAACCGCCGGGTGATCCGAGTGCCGCAACGAGATTTCCATCGCGATCGAGCACGATCACCGGCGACATCGAGGAGCGCGGACGCTTGCCACCGGCCACGGCATTCGCAACCGGCTGCCCGTCGATCACCGGGCGGTACGAGAAATCGGTGAGCTGGTTGTTCAGCATGAATCCGGCCACGGCACGGCCCGAACCGAACAGCGACTCAACTGTGGTCGTCATTGATGCCACGTTGCCTGCGGCGTCCACCACCACAAAGTGGCTGGTGCCGGCAGCTTCGTTCGATGCATCCGCACCTCGTTGGATCGGCGCTGGAAGGCCTGCAGCAGGTGTGGGGCCGGCGGTTGCGCCGATCAACGCTGCCCGCCTCACCACATAATCAGGGTCCAGCAATCCTTCAACCGGAACGTCGATAAAGGCGGGGTCCGCGACATATTGATCGCGATCGGCGTACATCAGGCGGCTTGCTTCGGTGAACAGGAACCAGGCCCGGGGATCGCCGGGTCCGCGCAGCGCAATGTCGGTGCGATCGAGTATCGCGAGCAGCTCCAGCAACGAGACACCGGAAGACGGCGGCGGTGGCACGCAGACAACGTAAACGAGGAACGGCCCGCACAGTGGTTCGCCGACGCCTGGCTGGTAGGCTGAAAAATCCTGCGCCGACAATGTGCCGGGCCGCGGCCCCGCATGAGTGCGCGCGATGATGGCGTCGCTGATCGGCGGTTCGAGCAATGTGCGCGGACCGTGCATCGCAACCTGGCGGAGCGTAGCTGCGTAGGCGGCGTTCCTCAGCTGATCGCCGGCCTGCACGGGGCTGCCGTCGGGGCGGGAGAACAGTGCGCGAACATCGGGTTCAGCGGCCTGTGGAAAATTGCTGTTCGCGAAGCGCGCCAGGCGCTCTGGCACCGCGAATCCATTTTCCGCAGCGCGGATTGCCGGGTCGAACAGCTTCAGCCAGGGCAGCGTGCCGAAGCGTGCATGCACGGCGCCCAGCATCACGATCGCGCCTGGCACGCCGGTCGAGCGCCCGGACACCACGGCGTCGCGATAGGAAAACGGCTCGCCATTTTCATCGAGGAACATGCCGGGTGAAGCGGCCGCCGGCGCAGTCTCGCGGCCGTCGAACGCCGTGACGTGCTGCGTCGCCGCATCGAAGTACAGCAGGAATCCTCCGCCACCCAGGCCGGAGCTCTGCGGCTCGACGAGCCCGAGCATGGCCTGGACGGCGACGGCGGCATCCGCTGCGCTGCCGCCGGCTGCGAGCACTTCCAGTCCGGCATCGACGGCCATCGGATTCGCGGCGGCGATGCCGGCCTCGTGGACGACGCGCGCTTCCTGCTGCGCGGGAAACTGCGCGCAGGCTGCGAGCAGGGCGGCGGCGAGTGGCAGCAGCAGGCGAGCAGCGGTGAACTCCCTGTTCCGGCCGGCGACATCGACGGCCCGCAGCAATTCGTGGGGAAACTTCATCGTGGTGCGCCGCCAATCAAGGACTTGCGAACTGGCAACGGCTGAGGATAGCAGGAACCGCATACGCAGCCGAGGCTCCGCGGGACCAGTTTCAATTCCTGTCAGGAGGTGTAATCTTTGGCCGTGGACAAGCCGTAGGAGGATCCTGCCAATGCACGACGAGCTGACCACGCTGCCCGGTGTCGGGCCCGCCATCGCGGCGGATCTCCGCCACCTCGGCATTCACTCGATCCGGGACCTCGCCGAGTCAAACCCGGAACAGCTCTACGCCAGACTTCGGAATATCACCGGCCACGAACAGGAACCCTGCCTGCTTTATACGTTCCGCTGCGCAACCTATGCCGCGCGCACGCCGGAGCCGCAGGAAGAATTGCTGAAGTGGTGGAACTGGAAAGACCGCAGACTCGACGACTGACACGCGGACAGCTGCAGGGCAGGGCCCTGCAGCCATTGGTCGATGTTGCTGCCTTCATCGTCGCCTGACGGTGAACGCCCATGCCTGGAGGCCGCGATCAATAAGGCGCCGCCCCGGCGCCCTTTAGCCGTCGAAATCCCGGCCCGCATCACACATTATCCCGCCAATATCAAAGGATTTGCGGCCGGCGGACGTCCAAATAAACATGGCTGACATGGTTCATGTCGACCGCGCCGTGGCGCGCCGCATCCTCGCGGGAGACGAGGCTTCGTTCCGGGAGCTGTTCGACCGCTTTTTCCCGCGCTTGTACCGCTTCGCGCTGGCGCGGCTGGACCGCGACCAGGAGGCTGCCCGCGACGCCGTGCAGCAGACATTCTGCAATGCGATCGAGCGTCTCGAGCAGTATCGCGGCGAGGCCGCGCTCTATACCTGGTTCTGCCAGATCTGCCGCAACGTGATAACGGATCACTATCGCAAGCAGCAGAGGGGCGCGGAGCGCGTCGTGCTGCTGGAGGACCAGCCGAATGTGCGGGCGATACTCGAAGCCCTTGCGGCGCCTGTCGACGATGAGCCGGACACCGGCGTGTGGCGGCAGCAGGTGCACCGTGTCGTCGAGGCGACACTCGATACGCTGCCGGGACACTACGGCGAAGTGCTCGAATGGAAATACGTGGACGGGGAGTCAGTCGAGGAAATCGCGCGTCGCCTCGAGCTTGGCCCGAAGGCGGCGGAATCATTGCTGACGCGGGCACGCGGCGCATTTCGCGCCGCCCTCACGGATCTCGCCGGTGCGGCGGATGAACTGACGGGATCGCTGGGCGGGAGCCCGGGGTAGGAACATGGAACACGAATCACAGGAACCCGGGAACGGCCGCGATCTGGTTGCGGCGCTCATGCGCGCGGCGGGCCGCCGCAAGGAACCGCCCGCGGACGCCTACCAGCGGGTGCTGACGGCGGCGACAGTGGCGTTCCGGGAAAAGGCCGCGAAACGGCGCACGCGTTTGGTAATGCTCTCGGCAGCTGCGGCCAGTGTGGCGGCGATCGCAATCGCGCTGGCGACGCAGTGGAGCATGCCTTCCGCGAAGGCAGACATGGCGACCGTGGCGCGTGTCGTCGGATCGGCGGAGCTTGCGGTCGGCGTCAACTGGCAGCCGATGGCAAGGCCAGGTGGTGCGCTGGGGAAGGGCGACCTGCTTCGTACGCTGGCGGGCGGCGCTGTTGCGCTCGTGCTCGATGGCGGCGCGTCCCTGCGCCTGGCTGCCGCGACCGAAGTCCAGCTGGGCGGTCCGCGGCGGGTACTGCTGCTGTCGGGGACGATCTACCTCGACAATACGGGGAGCGTCGGTACCGGCTACGAGATCGAGACTCCTGTGGGCACTGCACGTGATGTGGGCACGCAATTCGAACTGCGTGTCAGCGACGGCGTATTGCGCGTTCGCGTGCGCGAAGGAAGCGTCGATATCGATCGGGCGGGCCTGCACCTGAGCGGTGCGGCCGGTGAACAGCTGGAAATCGGGGCGCTTGGCGGCGTCACTCGCTCATCGATAGCGACGACCGACGCCGAGTGGCAGTGGGCGGAGTCGATCGCGCCGGCGCCGGACATCGAGGGCCAGCCCGCGAGCGTTCTGCTCTCCTGGGTTGCCCGCGAAACAGGCAGGCAGCTGCACTATGAGTCACAGGCCGTGGAAAGCCGGGCGGCCACCGTCATATTGCATGGCAATATCCGCCACCTCGCACCGCTGGCCGCACTCGACGTGATGCTCGCGACCACCGATCTCGAATATGCGTTGTTCGGCGATACAATGGAGATCCGCATCCGCAGCGAGTTCTGACGCTCGTAGTGAAAATACCGGCGACGCTTCTGCTGGCCTGCATGCCGGGCCTCGTCGAGGCGGCGGCATACCAGGGACAGACCGTTGAGCAGGCGCTCGAACAATTGCGCGCGGGCGGCATCCCGCTTTTCTACAGCAGCGATCTCGTCAAGCCGTGGATGCGAATCGAGCGTGAACCGGTAGCCCGCGAACCCCGCGCCCTGCTGGTCGAAATCCTGGCGCCGCACGGCATCACTGTGACCGACGGTCCTGACGGTGCGCTGATACTCGTGCGCGAGGTCCAGCGTTCGCCGCGACAGGCGGTGCCGGGCGCGCCACGCCGTCCCGCACCGACACCGCTCGATGCCGTCGTCGTCAGCGCAAGTTCCTACATGCTGGGTGGCGACGCGCTTCAGTCCTCGACCGTATTGAATGCCGGCGACCTCGAGATGCTGCCGGAAATCGGCGAAGACCCGATTCGCGCCGTGGCACGCTTGCCGGGCGTCGCGCGCCAGGATTTCTCGAGCCGCGTGCACCTGCGTGGCGGCGCCTACGACGAGACCCTGGTGCGCTTTGACGACCTGCGCCTGTACGACCCGTTTCACTTCAAGGATTTCTACGGCATTTTCAGCGCGATCGATCCAGGCATCGTCAGCGACATCCGCGTGTACACGGGCGGCTTTCCCGTGGCCTTCGGCGACCGCAGCAGCGGCGTCGTGGAAGTCTCGCCGAGGCTGCCGGAAAGGCAGTTCCATGGCCAGGCCGAGTTCTCGTTGTTCACCGCCGGCGTTTCGGGCAACGGTTCCTACGATGACGGCGCCGGCGACTGGGCGCTTGCCGCACGCCGCAGCAATCTCGGCCTGTTCTTCGATCTCACGAACCAGTCGCTCGGCGAACCGGACTACCACGACCTCTATGCGCACGTCGGTCGCCGAATCAGCGACCAGCTTGCGATATCCGCCAACGCGCTCGCGTTCGTGGACCAGATCGTGGCATCGGATACCGACCAGGAGGAAGTCGCGCGCGCTGAGTACCGCGACGCCTATTACTGGATGCGCCTGGACCTTGGCGGACCGGACGGACTGGGCGGCCGGATGCTGGTGGCGCGCACGGAACTCGGTGCCGATCGATCCGGCACCACGAATCTCCCCGGCATCGCAACCGGAACGCTGGAGGACGAGCGCGACTTCATCATCAATTCGATCCAGGCCGACGGCTGGTGGCGGCCGGGCGCGCGCTCGGTGCTGCAGGCCGGCGCCGAATGGCGGCAGATGAGCGGCCGTTACCGTTACTCGGACCAGGCCGACTTCGGCATGCTGTTTTTGACGCCAGGCGCACCGACCGAGAGTTCGCGCCAGCGTTCCGTCGTGGCGAATCCGTCGGGTCACCAGACCGGCGCCTATGTGAACTGGCGCTACGAGCCGACGAAGACGTTGACCACGGATCTCGGCCTGCGATGGGATCGCGAGACGCTCGCAGAGCAGGACGGTTCGCAGACGAGCCCGCGCGCAATGCTGATGTGGCGGCCGCGCGTTGACACGCGGCTTCGTCTTTCCTGGGGCCGCTATTTCCAGGCCCAGGGCATTAACGAACTGCCCGCGCCTGACGGCGAGCGGAGTTTTTCCCCGTCGCAGCGCGCGACCCACCTGGTGGGGAGCATCGAGCACGACCTCACGCCCGAACTGAAACTGCGCGCGGAGGGATACCGCAAGGACTACAGGCACCCGCTGCCGCGCTACGAACTGCTGATGAACGCGCTCGTCGTGCTGCCGGAGCTCCGGCCGGATCGCATCCGGATCGCGCCGGACTCCGCGCGCGCGGAAGGCGTCGAGGTTTCGCTGAATTACGATGCTGGTCCGTTGTCCGGCTGGCTCAGTTACAGCGCATCGAAGGTTTTCGATCGCGTGGACGGCGAGAATATCCGCAGGCGCTGGGACCAGCGCAATTACGCCAGTGGCGGGCTGAACTGGCGCGGCGCCAGATGGGAAGCGTCGATCGCGGGGACCTGGCATACCGGCTGGCGTACGACCATGATCGAACTCGAGACGCTGGATCCATTTCCGCTGGTGTCAGTCGGCAAGCGCAATGACCTGCATCTCGCCGACTTTGCGAGCATCGACCTGCGCGTTGCACGGCGATTCGACCTGAGATCGGCCGGTGAGCTCACGGCCTTTGTCGAGGTCAACAATGTCGCGAGGCGCACGAACCAGTGCTGCGTCGACTATCAACTCGAGACGGACCTCGATCCTGTCACGCTGGATGTCGAAATCCTGGATTCACTGCCGCTGATTCCTTCCGCCGGCTTCGTCTGGAAATTCTGAAAAGAGAAGGCCCCCAATGCGGGGGCCTTCATCGCTATCGGCTCGAATCAGACTACTGCGTGGCAGCCTCGCCCGTAGGCATTGCCGGTGCGGCGGGCATGTCGGAGTTCCAGATGTCGCGGACGTATAGCCACTTGCCGTCTTTCTTCTTGTAGACGGCCAGAAATTTGCCGGTATCAACCGTCGCCCCGGAAGCGTCGGTTACCGTGAATGCGCCGGCATCGTAAGCCATGTCACCCGACACGCCGATGGCCTCGCTGGCGGGAATATTGACTGTCTGGCCGGCTGCTTTGGCGCCTTCGATAAAATCGGCCATGAACGCGCGAATCGCATCACGACCGGCGACAGCAGGGGCGTTTGGCGGTTGAAGCACTCCGTCCTCCGCATAGAACGCAGCAATTGCATCAGCATCGCCTGCGTTGAAAGCGGTGGCCCAGGCCGGCGCCGATGCGCGGATCGTGGCTTCATCAGCCGTGGTGTCCACCGCGGCGGGTTTGCAGGCCGCAAGCGCGACCACACTCACTGCAATGACTGCAGCAGATTTCAGGATATTCACGGTTCCCCCCTTCAAGTGCTTGATTATCAATTGCCGTTTCCGGCGCTCATGTACCATTGTAACCCCGCCGGGGGATTTCATGCGCGACCTGACCCAGGGCCCGATACCGGGCAACCTCTTTCACATGGCGCTGCCGATTGCCGTCGGCATGCTGGCGCAGACACTCTATTTCCTGGTCGATCTCTATTTCGTCGCGCAACTGGGCGACGCGGCGATCGCGGGCGTCAGCGCTGCGGGCATTGCGATGTTTCTCGTCATGGCGCTGACCCAGACGCTCGGCGTCGGCACGGCGGCGCTCGTGTCGCAGGCAGTCGGGCGCAAGGACCCGGGTGATGCGAACCTGGTTTTCAACCAGTCGCTGGTACTTGGCGCGATCTGCGTATTCGCGACACTGGCCGGCGGCTATGGAGTGACCTCCGCCTACATGCATTCGATCGGCGCGGACGTGGCGACCGCCGAAGCAGGCATCAGTTATCTCTACTGGTTCCTGCCGGGCCTCGCGCTGCAATACGTGTCGATCGTGATGATGTCGGCGCTGCGTGGAACGGGCGTCGTGAAGCCAACGATGATCGTGCAGATGGTCACGGTGCTCCTGAATGTTGTGCTTGCGCCGGTGCTGATCGCCGGCATCGGCACGGGGCGGCCGCTCGGCGTCGCAGGAGCAGGGCTCGCGAGCACGATCTCGGTCGCGGCCGGCGTGCTGCTGCTGTCTTTCTATTTCGTGCGTCTCGAGAAATACGTGCACTTCCATGCGGGCCTGTGGCGGCCGCGATTCAGGGTGTGGGGCCGCATGCTTAACATCGGCATCCCCGCGGGTGGCGAGTTCGCGCTGATGTTCATCTACATGGCGGTGATCTACTGGGTGATCCGCGACTTCGGCGCGGCGGCGCAGGCCGGCTTCGGCGTCGGTACGCGCCTGATGCAGGCGATCTTCCTGCCGGCGATGGCGATCGCCTTCGCAACCGGGCCGATGGCAGGCCAGAATTACGGCGCGAAGCAGTACGCGCGGGTGCGCGAAACCTTCCGCACGGCGGCGATCACGAGCAGCGTGCTGATGTTGGCGTTAACGCTGGTGTGCCAGTGGAATCCGGGCTGGCTGGTTGCGAAATTCACGAGCGACCCCGAGGTCATTGCGGTCGGCTCGCGATTCCTGCGCATCATTTCGTGGAATTTCGTCGCTTCGGGCCTGATCTTCACCTGCTCTGGCGTATTCCAGGGGCTCGGCAACACCTGGCCCGCGCTCGCGAGCACATCGTCGCGCATCCTCACATTTGTGCTGCCGGCGATCTGGCTGTCGACACTGCCGGGCCTGGAACTCGATCACGTCTGGTTCCTGTCGGTCGCGAGCGTTGCAACACAGGCGGTCATCAGCCTCATGCTGCTGCGGCGCGTGATGCGCGAGCGGCTTGCCGACCGGCCCGCATAGCGATCTCGCATTCAGGCCAATACAATTTCCACGCGCTTGTTGCGCTTGCCCTCGTTCCTGATCCTGGTCACGCGGATGCCGCCGATCTCGGCGATGTTCTTCACGTGCGTGCCGCCGCAGGGCTGCAGGTCGATGCCAGGAATGCGCAGCAGCCGGATCCGTCCCGCGCCACGCGGCGGCTGCACGCTCATGGTCTTGACGAGTTCCGGCTGCGCGTCGAGTTCGGCGTCGGTGATCCAGACGGTCTCCGTATCCACGCCGCGCGCGATCAGTTCATTCGTGCCGGCCTCGATCTTTGCTGCGTCGAGTAGCGTCATGTCGATGTCGAAATCGAGCCGTGCCTTGTCGGAAGAAATATTTCCACCGGTCACCGGTGCGATGATGACGCAGGACATCACGTGCAGCGCGGTGTGCAGGCGCATCAGCGCATAGCGGCGCGGCCAGTCGAGTTCCAGCGACACCTGCTCACCGGATTCCGGCCGTGCGCCGCCCTGCGCCAGCAGATGGCGCACCGTGCCGGGACCGTCGCCCTTGCGCGTGTCGGCGATGGCGATCCGTTCACCGCTTTCACGCACGACAAATCCGGTGTCACCGGGCTGGCCGCCGCCCAGCGGATAGAAAATCGTGCGGTCGAGCTCGATGAAGCCGTCGCCCGACGCCGTGATACGGGCGGTCGCCGTCTTCAGGTACGCGTCATCGCGAAAAAGAAGCTCGGTTGCCATGAATCCCCCGCCGCATCCTTGAATTGCCGGTGCGACGGAGGATTATGGCGCGGGAATGCTCAAGGATCCGGCACGAAGCCGCCCGGGAACGGATCGGGCGTGTTTTGCGCGTAATGGCGGGATGGAATCACGCCCTGGGCGACCAGATTCCGGGTCGAATCGTAGAAAATCCGGATCACGGCCTCGGGTTCGTCGCTGGCGCGCTCAAAATTCGTCCAGGTCGCGCCTGAATCCCGGCGTTCGCCGTGGCCGGTGCCCAGCCGGCCCGTCAAACCCTCGGCCTTGGCGCTGTCGCGCCTCGATTCGGGCACGGCGGCGGATGATTCAGGCCGGGCTCCCGGGTGCAGCGGCTCGGCATCGGCGGCGGCGACCGATTCCCGCTCCTGCAGCAGGGGCCGGACCACGCGTTCGCTGAACAAGGCGACACCTATGACCCCCACGTTATCGGGCCGCCCGGTGCGGGCTGCGTAGGAGTCGGGCAGGGTGGTGAAATAGAAGGCGGCGACCTCGTTCATGCTCTTGCGCCAGCCGTCGATTTCAACCCGTCCATGTGGGTCCAGTACGTAGCCGCTCTGGTTGGGGGCCGCCGTGCGTCCGTTGATCACATTGACGCCATCCACCGAGGTCACGGCGAGCACCCGCCCGGGGCAGCGATTGCGGATCCGCACCTCGTATTCGTGGCCCGGCTCGCCGGCGACATAGCGCTCTCCGGCGTGCCAGTAAACAGGCAGGAGACGGCTCGCAGTGCGGTCGAAAATCTCGACATCCACCGGCGCTCGCGCGAGGGCCGCGAGCGGGAAGATCAGGCTCAGAATGGCGGCAGCCCGAAGGCAGAATCGGTTCATGGCAGGCTCCGTTGGTAGGGGGTCCTGTCAGCTTTAACGCGGCTCGCCTGATCATGGGGTTTGTATATACAATTCGTCACTACTGACAGGATTCGACCGGGAACGGGGGGTGTCATGGCCCAGGGGTTCTTCTCGAGATTCAACCGCCAACCGAGCGCCGACAGCCCGGCAGGGCCACCGGAAGAGGCAGTCCTAGCTACCGCTGAACCTGCCACGGCCGTCACCGAAATCGTCCGCGGCATCGCCCATCGGGGACTGCCGCTGGTACCCAGAAAGGCAGCGATTTCACTGCGTCTCGACGCGGATGTCCTGGACTGGTTCAGGGCCCGGGGTGCGGGCTACCAGACCCGCATCAATGCCGTGCTGCGGGCGTACATGGAGGCCTCCCGATAAACCCATCTTGGGTCCGCGAAGTGACTGGAGACCCTCAATCGGGTCCGATCTTCGGCAATTTGATGTTGCTTAACTGTTTGTTGAAAAATCGGATGCTTATATCCATCCGATAACTGCGCCTTTCCGTGTCCCGCGGCCGCCGCGCCGCACCGCGGATGCCGTCGTCGGGGCCGCCTTGGTCGTGCAGTCGCCCGGCGCTGATTTGATGCCCGTCAAAGCATCCTGGCCGCTGGCGCGGTAGGGTGTCGTCGGGTTGCACATCGGCCCGATTTCAACGCTCAGGGAGCACCATGAATATGTGGATCGTCAATGGGCTGGCGGTGGTGCTGTTCCTCGCAGCATCAACCGGCCTGTTCTTCTTCGTGGTGACGCGGGGGGCATTGCTCGTGCGCGGACTGTCGCTGGGCCAGGCCAGCGAGAAATCGCACGTCTACCCGATCTACTCGAACATGTGGCTCATCAAGCTGGTGGATTTTCAGCCGCTCATCTCGGCAATATTGTTGTTTCAATACAACCGCCTGGTCCTGAAGATTGTCCAGGGATTGAGCCAGTCGGACCTGAAAGGCAAGAACGTACTGGTCACTTCCTGCGCGTTTGGAAATGTGCTGCCGCGGGTCGTGAATGCGGCCGTTCAAGGAGGTGCCGCGCGCGTCGTGATCGCGGATCTCATCCACAACGAGCTCCTTCACGCGCAGAGCAAGCTTTGCCACTTTTCGGGAAAAGTGGACTTCATCGAGGACGACGCCACGGCAATGAAACGGCCCGGGAGCCATGTTGCCGCCAACGTCATGTTCTTCCTGTTGCACGAGTTGCCGCACCACCTGAAGGCCCAGGCCCTGAGCGAGGCGGGGCGCATGCTCGCCCCAGGGGGCAAGCTCTATCTGGCGGAATTCCATCGCCCCGAATTGCGGGTGCTGCGCGCGCTGAGCTGGACTTACTTCAAGGTATTCGAACCGCTCGGCCTGGCGCTCTGGGACACGCACGACCCGCTCGACTGTCTGGAGAAGATGGGTGGCTGGGCGTGTGAACGCACCACGTATTTCTTCGGAAACTTCCAGATCATCACCGCGACCAAGCAGTAACGGCTGCCGGGCCAGGCCCCCGCTCAGTACGGCCGCCCGTCCTTGTGCGAATACTCGCCGCGTGCGTCGGGCGCATTCCAGCGCAGGTCCACATCCGGATAGGTCGCGCCATCCGCGTCGTCGCGATTGCTGATCTCTAGATACACCGCCGGCACGGTGCTGCGATTGACCAGGTGATGGCCATCGGGATTTCCGGCAGGGAAGGCGGCGTACTGTCCCGCTTTCAGCAGCTGCTCACCGGCGTCGGTGACGAGCACGACTTCGCCCGCGAGCATGTATACGAGCTCGTCCTCGTGCGTGTGCCAGTGGCGCATCGAGGATTCCTTGCCAGGCGCCAGCACCGTGTGGTTGACGCCGATCTTCGTGAGCCCCGCGGCATCGCCGAGCGCGCGTTTTTCGCGCGGCACGACGCGTGATCGGAACGGTTCCGGGTATCCGGAACCGGTGCTGGCCTTCAATTTGAGCGGATTCGCGGGCCGTGCAATTGCTTTCATGGGTTTACGCCAATATCAGATGTTTATAGGCATCCCTTTTTATGGGCTTCCAGGCACGATGAAGCGCGGCAATCCAGCCGCATCCACCTGTTTTTCGAGCAATGCGAGATCGCCGCTTCGAAGTGCTCTGAGTTCGTCCTGGCGCTGCTGCAATTCGGCGGCGAGTTCGGCATAACGCTCGCGCAATCCCTGCGCCGGCGGGTAGTCCGACGAGTCGTTCTCGTCGTACAACCAACCGAGTTGCGAATACAACTTGGCGCCGCCTTCGCGGCCCGCGAGCACGTCGTAATTCACCTCGGCTTTCGGCGTGTGCAGTTCGCCTTCGATGGTGTCGCAGGCTGCGAGTACGCGATCGGCGGTCGCCGCGAGCTCGGCCATCGCGGGGCTGCTGTCGAGCCGGCCGCGCAGGTCGCCGACCTGTGTGCGAATCGCCGTGATCTCGGCGATGTCGTCCACGACGGTGTTGAGCGCATCGCGAACGGCAAGCGTGTAGGCGACATTCGTGCGCACATCCTCGACCGACATCGCTGCGCGCGGGTCGGGTTCGATCACGACCGCGGCCTGCACGTCGGCGCCTGCACCGCGAAGCGTCAGCGTGTACTTGCCGGGCGGCGCGAGCGGGCCTGTTTCCACACTCCCGCTATCGGTTTTGGCAGGAATGCGCTTGGCGCCTTCCATGCGCAGGTCCCAGGAAGCGCGATTGAAGCCCGCGTCCTTCGTCAGCTCGGCCTTCGGCTCACCCGACGGCTCATCCGGATCGTCTTTCGCGTATTTCGGTGGCTTGATTTCACTGCTGAGCGTGCGCACCAGTTGCCCGGAGGCATCCGTGACCAGCAATTCGAGCTTGTCCCTGGGTTCTGCGGTGAGCCAGTAGCTGATCAGGGCCCCATAGGGCGCATTCGCGATCTTTCCGGCCGGCTGGTAGTCCCAGCGGCGGTCGGAGCGGAAGCGGATACCGTTTTCGACCGACAGAATGGCGGTCGCGGTCGGTGCCGTCTTCTGGGCGCGGAGTGCAGCCAGGTCCTCGAGCACCCAGATGCTGCGCCCGCGAGTGCCCACGACCAGGTCGCCGTGTTTGGCCTCGAGGTCGGTGACCGTCGCGGCAGGCAGATTCAGGCGCAATTCGCGCCAATGCTGCCCGGCGTCGCTCGAGAACCAGACGCCACGGTCCGTGCCCAGGTAGAGATAGTCCGGATCGGCCGGGTCCTCGCGCACGGCCCATAAGGGCAGGTCCGCGGGCAGGCCCGTGGTGAGCGACTGCCAGGTCTTGCCGAAATCGCGCGTGCGATAGAGGTAGGGCCGGAAATCGTCGAGCCGGTAGCGATGGGCCACGACATAGGCCGTGCCCGCTTCGCCGCGCGAGGGCTCGATGGATTCAATGGTCGCATCCACCGGCAGGGCGCGCGGCGTGACGTCGTTCCAGCTGCCGCCGTCATCGCGGCTCACATGCACCAGGCCGTCGTCGCTGCCCGTCCAGATGATGCCGCTTGCCGCATAGGCTTCGGCGATGGAAAAAATCGTGCCGTAGGTCTCGACGCCGGTCAGGTCGCCGGTGATCGGCCCGCCCGACCATTGCTGCTTGCTGCGGTCGTTGCGCGTCAAATCCCCGCTGATCGCCTGCCATGTGGCACCACGATCGCGCGTGCGGAAGAGCACATTGGCACCGTGGTAGATGACTTTCGGGTCATGCGGCGAGGCCGCAATCGGCGCCGTCCACTGGAAGCGGTACTTCAGCTGTTCGGCCGGGCGACCCGATGAGGAGGTCGGATAGGCCGTAATCATGCGGTTCTGGCCGGTTCCCTCGAGGTAATTGGTGATGATTCCCGAGTATTCGCCGGCGAATATGCCGCCGGGCTGGCTGCGGTCGTAGACAAAATCGCCTGCCTCGCCGCCGCCCACGACCATCCAGTCGGCGAGCGCGCTGGCCTCGCCCCGGCGGCCGCCGCCGAGACCCGGGCTTTCCAGCGAACGCGACGGGCCGCTGGCCGTGCCCCAGTCCTGCATGGTCCCGCCCACGTGGTAGGGCACGCGGTCGTCCACGTCGATGTTGTAGAACTGGGAAAGCGGCAGCGCCGCATCAAACCAGGTCTTTCCGCCGTCGAAAGACATGTCGATGCCGCCATCATTGCCGTCGATCATGCGTCCGGGCTGTTCCGGATCGATCCAGATGTCGTGATGGTCGCCATGATGGGGTCCCTTGACCTGGGAAACGGTCTTTCCGCCGTCGATGGACTTCAGGAGCGGCACCTGCGGGAACCAGACCACGTCGGCATTGGCCGGATCGACGGTCAGGACCGTGTAATACCAGTGGCGCTGGCGCAGCGAACGGTGGGAATTGACCCGGTCCCACTTGGCGCCGGCGTCATCGGAGCGGAACAGGCCGCCTTCCTTGGCCTCGATGAGCGCATAGACCCGGTTCGAGTTGCTGGGTGCGACTGCGACACCGACCTTGCCCCAGTCGCCGTCCGGCAGGCCGGCGCCGGTCAGCTGGATCCAGGTATTGCCGCCGTCGGCGGAACGATAGAGTCCGCTGCCCGGGCCGCCGCTGGTCATGCTCCAGGGCGTGCGACGCATCTGCCAGAGACCGGCGAACACGATGTTTGCATTGTTGGGATCGAACACGACATCGGAGGCGCCGCTGTCCGCATTCTTGAAGAGCACGCGCTGCCAGCTCTTGCCGCCATCCAGCGTGCGGTACACGCCGCGCGTTTCCGACGGACCGAACGGCGAACCGAGCACCGCCGCGAATGCGATGTCGGGATTGGTCGGGTGCACGATCATCTGGCCGATCTGGCCGCGGCCATTCCAGACCTGCTGCCAGGTCGCGCCGGCATCGAGCGACTTCCAGATGCCGAGACCTATGGCGACATTGCCGCGCGTGTTGGCCTCGCCGCCGCCGACGTAAATGACATTGGGATCAGAAGGCGCGAGCGCAAACGAGCCGATCGACTGCGATGCCTGCTCATCGAACAGCGGCTTCCATTCGCGCCCGCCGTCGGTGGATTTCCACAATCCGCCCTGCGCTGCGCTCGCGTAGAAAACCTGGCTGTCGCCGGGCACGCCGGCGACGGCGCTGATGCGCCCGCTGACTGCGGGACCGATCAACCGGTATTCGAGCGCGCCGAATTCCTTCGGCTTTTTTTCACCGATCGCCGCGGCGAGCGCGAGTGGTGAAATCAGGGCGAATATGAGGCACGCGCGTGCCAGCATTGCAGGCATTTTCTTGTTCATGAGGAAGCTCCGGCTGAGCCGTTATTGATTTCATCGGCTTGGACTAATATATGATGCTTAAAAGCATCCGTACAGTGGCCCGTTCCGGGCCCGTGAAAAGGTGTCTCGCCACATGATCAGCGATCGCGGGCCCCGGGGGAAGCGCGCAAAACTGGCAGCCGCTGCGCGCGGGTTTCCGCGCATGAATCCGGAGCTGATTCCGAAGCAGGGCTGGGTGCGCGAGATCCGCGACGCGCTCGGTATTTCGCAGTCACAGCTCGCGGCGCGCGCCGGCATCTCGCGCGCCACCGTGCAGCAGATGGAACGTGCCGAAGGACGCCGCCGCATCACGCTTGCGAGTCTCGATCGTCTCGCGCAAGCGATGGGTTGCCGCGTCGCGTTCGCGATCGTGCCGAAGCAGGGCACGCTGCAGGATGTGCGCGCACTGCAGGCGCTCGCGCGCGCGGAAGTCTTGCTGAAGGAAAAACTGGAGGCGTCTCCCAACCCGAACCTGCGACCGCGAGAACGCGAGCGTCGCAAGGAGCGACTCGCGGCAAAACTTCTGCGCGGCAGTCGCCGCAAGCTGTGGCGGTCGGAAACGAAATCGAAACCGAAACCGAAACACAAACCGCTCAAGCCAGCACACCGTCCGAGCGCAAAGACTCGAACTCCGAAGCGCTGATGCCGAGTTCCTGCTGCAGCACTTCCTGCGTGTGCTGGCCGAGCAATGGCGGCGGGTCGCGGTACTCGAGATCGCTGCGTGAATAGAGCACGGGGTTTCGAACCTGCGGCACTGCGCCGCCGAGCGGGTGTGGCAGGTCGAATCGCATGCGCCGGTGCTTCACCTGCGGCTCGTCGAAAACTTCCGCCAGGTTATTGATCGGCCCACAGGGCACGCCCGCCGGCGCCAATGCGACGAGCCACTGCCGGGTCGTCTTTTGCCGGCACAGTCGATCGATTTTCGGCACCAGCGTCGCCCGGTTGGATACGCGACCCGCGTTGCTCCTGAATCGGTCGTCCGCGGCCAGCTCCGGACAGCCGGCCGACGGCGCAAAAGCTCGCAAACTGCCGGTCGTTGCCGACGGCCAGCATCAGGTAGCCGTCAGCGGTCGTAAATGCTTGATATGGAACGATATTTGGATGCGCCGTGCCCCGGCGGCCGGGCGGCTGGCCCGAAATCAGGTAGTTAAGCCCTTGATTTGCAAGCGCCGCTACCTGGGAATCGAGCAGCGCCAGGTCGATGGCCTGGCCCTGCCCGGAGTGCTCGCGCTCATAAAGCGCGCCAAGAACGGCGGAAAGGGCATACATGCCGCTGATCAGGTCGGAAACCGCGACTCCGACCTTGACCGGACCCGCCCCCGGCTCGCCATCCGGCACTGCCGGTGACGCTCATGAGTCCCGACATCGCCTGGATCATCGCGTCGTAGCCCGCCCCGCCCGCATCGGGGCCGTCCTGGCCGAAAGCCGAGATCGAGCAATAGATCAGCCGCGGATCAGCGCGTTTTCAGGTCCTGGTAGCCGAGCCCATAGCGCGCGAGCGTGCCGACCCGGAAGTTCTCGATGAGCACGTCGGCGCGCTCGGCGAGCCCGCGGATCAGCTTCTGCCCGGCGGTCTTGGTGAAATCGATGGCGAGCGAGCGCTTGCCGCGGTTGCTGCTCGAGGTAATACGCGGCCTCGGCCGTGTCGCGGCCCGCGGCATCCTTCATCCAGGGCGGGCCCCAGTGCCGCGTGTCGTCGCCGGCGCCCGGTTTCTCGATCTTCCAGACCGTCGCGCCAAAATCGGCGAGGCATTGCGTCGCCCAGGGACCGGCGAGGATGCGGCTGAGGTCGAGTACCCTGATGCCGTGCAGCGGACCCATGCGTGCAGGCCTGCTTCAGGCCCGCAAGATATTTCTGCGCAGACTCGAGGCTGATGACTTCGGCGTACTTCGCCTGCAGGTCGAAGAGGTTCGCGTCGTGCGGCGCCGGGTGGCGGTCGCCGACGGCGTCGCGCACGACAAGCGGAATGAAACCATGCTGGCAGGCATCGACCGCGGTTGCGCGCACGCAGCCACTGGTCGACACGCCGGCGATCAGCACCGTGTCCACGCCGAGCGACGTCAGCGTCGCGGCGAGCGACGTGCCGAAGAATGCGCTCGCATACTGCTTGCTGATGACGGTCTCGCCGTCGGCCGGCTCGAGGCCCTCGCGCGAATGCCGCGAGATCGGGATGCAGGCCGCGCTCGAAGCAGGTGAGCGCCGGGAGCTTCCGGAAGAACACGCCGCCGTCCCGGCCGCCGCGGCTGGTACACGACATTGCGTATGAATCACCGGGAGTGCGCGCCGCGCGCGCGCGCACCGAGCAGCTTGCCGCAGGCGTCGCGCGCAGCCTCGACGCCGGCATAGAGCGGCGAGCCCGGCACGAGATAGGCGCGGACGAAGTCGACGACCAGCAGCGCGGGACGACGGCCCGGCTGCAGGTGCTGCTCTGGAAGGTCCGGTTGTTCCGCGGTCGACATTGCCGTCGACCGCGATCAGCGGTTCAACGCGCCGCGAGCGGCGTGAACATGCGAGAGCATCACGGACGCCGCCCACTCGGCGTCGCGCGCCTCGAGCGCGCGGACGATCTCCAGGTGATGCTGCGCGCTTCGCTGCAGGTCCTCGGGCGTGTATTTCTGGAAGGTCCTCATCATCAGGGGCGCCTCGATCAAGCCGGCTAGCGCGCGTACCAGGCGCGGACTCGCGGAGGCCTCCTGCATACGGCGGTGAAACTGGCTGTTCAATTCGCCGATGCGCTCGAGGTGCCCAGCCCCGCGCTCGACCGACTCGCGGTACTGCAATTCCGCGAGGCGCCCCATCTCGGCGATCTGCGCGTCGGTGGCGCGAACGGTTGCGCGCCGCGCGCCATAGGATTCCAGCATGGCACGAAGGTCGAAGATCTCGTCGGAATCCGCCTCATTCCAGGTGGTGACAACGGCGCCGAGATTCGGCGTGAATTCGACGAGCCCTTCCGCGTCGAGGCGGCGCAGCGCCTCGCGTACGGGCGTGCGGCTGACGCCAACGGTCGTAGCGATTTCCTGTTCCGTCAGGCGCGAGCCCGCGAGGTACCTGCCGGCGATGATGCTGGACCTGACGGCTTCGTATGCCCGGTCGACCGCGCGCAATGCCTGGGCTTCCGCCATGTCCCTATCTTATTCCTAGAGGTGCCTTGGCGCGCGCGCGCTTGAACCCCGAGAATTGCGGCGCCGCCGGCGGCGGCAGGCCGGTTTCGGACTGGCAACGCGATTTCAGCTCGTCGATGTTCGCGAATCCGCGGTCGAAGAGCGGCACCTGGCCGCGCTCCTTCGCCATCCGCGAACGCAGTGCCGCAGTCGCTTCCTTGTCGACGCGACCGTTGCGCAGCGCGACGCCGTAACGGCGCGCACCGGCTTCGCTCACGAGACCGGCCTCGACGTCGAACAGCACAAGTTCCGGATCGCGTTCGAGCGGGATCGCCGCAGCCGCCGCCGCCCCAGGTCTCGTACAGCAGAAGGTCGCCGACCTCGACCTTGATGCGATCGGTCTTCGATGGCAGCAGTTCCTCGCTGCCGTCCGCTGCGTTGCAGGCGCTTGCGGCTGCGCGATCGCCGGGCAGGCCGCCATTGACGCCCCAGGGATAGGTCAACCAGCGGTCGTCGTGGATGGAGATCTCGCCGGGCTCGAGGAAGCGGTAGCCGATCCGGATGCCGTTGCCGCCGCGGAATTTGCCCGGGACCGCCGGAATCCGTGATCGTCTCATAGGTCTCGATGCGCAGCGGAAAGTAGCTCTCGAGGAATTCGTTCGGCACGTTGGTGAACGACGGCCACAGGGAATGCCCGTCCGGACCGTCGCCGAACGGCTTGCCCGGAATGCCGCCGAAGCCGATCTGGTAGAGCTGGTACCACTCGCCGTCCTTGTTGTAGCCCGAGTACATGAAGTGCGGGCTGTCCGAGAAGCCGGCCGCGCACATGAACGCCGGGTTGCCCTGGCCGAGCAGGCCGCCCAGCACGTCGAAGATGCGGCCGAGCGCATGGGTGCGGCAGGACAGCGCGGCGGGCTTGATCGGCTTCAGCAGCGTGCCCTCGGGGATGCGGACTTCCATCAGGTCGTAGAAGCCGTCGTTGAACAGGATCTGCGGGTCGAACACCATGATCATGTAGACGCCCGCGAACATCTTGAACATTTCCTCGTTGAGCAGGAAGTTGATCGAGGAAACGGACTGCGGATCGGTGCCGGCGAAATCGAAGATGCACTTGTCGCCCTCGCGCCACATCGTGCAGGCGATCTTGTACGGGCCCATGTTCATGCCGTCGTCGCAGATGTAGTCCTCGAAGTACTGTTTCGTCTCCGGCACGGTGCGCCGGATCAATTCGCGCATCGCGCGCTTGTTGCGCTCCAGCATCGCATCCATCGCCGAATAGAACACGTCGTCGCCGAAGCGCCGGCTGATCTCGACGCAGCGGATCGCGGCGGTGCGCAGCGCCGCGACGATCGCGTTGAAGTCGGAGAAGTTCCAGATCGGCAGCCGGCAGTTGTGCAGGATGAGCTTCAGCAGGTCGTCCTGAAGCTTGCCGCCGCGGATGATCTTGACCGGCGGCACGGCGACGCCTTCCTCGAAGATCGTGCGCGCGTCGGTCGGCAGCGATCCCGGCACCTTGCCGCCGACGTCGGTCATGTGGCCGAACATCGCGGACCAGGCGATCACGCGGCCGTCCTTGTAGATCGGCATCAGCAGCAGCCAGTCGTTGATGTGGCTGATCGCGCCGTTGCAGGAGTACGGATCGTTGGTCAGGAAAACGTCGCCTTCCTCGACCGTGCCGTCGTAGCCCTGCATGAAGCCGTGGATGAAGGAGCCGAACTGGCCGACGACCATCTTGCCTTCGAGATTCGCGATCAGCGGAAACTCGTCGTGCTGCTCGCGGATGCCGGGCGACATCGCGGTGCGGAACAGCACGGTGTCCATCTCGAAGCGCGCGTTGCGCAGCGCGTTTTCGATGATGTCGATCGTGACGCTGTCTACCTTGACCTTGCGGAAGGGCTTCCGGCTTCGCTCGATGATCTTCGCGGGCATGGGTTTCTCTCCGTCGCGCTCTTCAGGCCAGCTTCTTGTGGGAATCCGGGTAGATCAGGATGTTGCCGAGGCGGTCCACCAGGCCGGTGTGCTTCGGCAGGATCACGGTCGTCGAATCCATTTCGATGACGATCGCGGGCCCGCGGACGCGATTGCCGGCCTTCAGCTTCGCGCGGTCATAGACGGTGGCCTTCTGCTTCTTGCGGTTCATGTACACGGACTGGGTGCCGATGCCGCAGCCTTCGGGTTCGCGGTCGCCGCGCGCGATGGCGGCCTGGCGGACCGAGATTCCACGGCCCTGGACGACCGCGCGCAGCGCAACAAATTCGTGTTCGAGCGGCAGGGCGAAGGTGAAGAGCCGCTTGTGCTCTTCGTCGAATGGCGCCGAAACCGCCTTCAGGCCGCGCTTCTTCAGCGCATTGATGTCCACGTCGATGGTAAGCCGCAGGCCCTGGCCGTGATAGCGCACGTCGACCTGGTAGCTGCGCTTCATCTCGGCAAGCGGCACCTTCTCGCGCTCCAGCGCCTTCGCCGCGGTTGCCGAAAGCCGCTCGAGGATTTTCGCGATCTCCCTGGGCGAAGTCTCCGAGAACTTGCGGATGTAGGTGCGCGCGGACTCATCGCGCAACGCAGTCGTCGCGTCGCCGAGTGCGCACAGTACGCCCGGTCCCGGCGGAATGATCGCCGGCCAGGAGCCGAGCAATATCGACAGTGCGTTCGCGTGCAGCGGGCCTGCGCCGCCGAAGGCGATCAGCGCGTAGTCGCGTGGGTCGTGGCCCTGTTCGACGGAGACGAGCCGCAGTGCGCCGACCATGTTTTCGTTGACGATGTCGTAGATGCCGAGTGCCGCGTCCGTCAGCGACTTGTCGAGCGCAGTCGCTATCTTCCCGACCGCCTGCTTCGAAAGTTCCGGCTTGAGCTCCAGTTCGCCGCCGAGCCGCTGCATTTCCGGCAGATAACCGAGCACCACATTCGCATCGGTGACCGTCGGCTCGGTGCCGCCGCGGCCGTAGGCCGCCGGCCCCGGATCCGCACCCGCTGACTGCGGGCCGACGCGCAGCGCCTTGGTGAGTTCCGGCACATGCGCGATCGATCCGCCACCGGCGCCGACGGTGCGGACGTCGACGGACGAGGCGCGCACGGTCACGTCGCCGACTGTCGTCTCGCGCCGCAGGCGCGGCACGCCCTTCATGATCAGCGCGACGTCGGTCGAGGTGCCGCCGACGTCCACCGTCAGCAGATTCGGGAAGCCCGCCTGCAGTGCGACCCACAGCGCACCGGTGACGCCGCCGGCCGGGCCCGACATCAGCAGATTGACCGGATACTCCTCGGCGGAGGCTGCCGAGGCGAGCCCACCGTCGGAGCGCAGGATATGCAGCTTCACGCGCCCGGCCCTGGACGCAAGCTTGTCCTTGAGATTGCGCACGTAGCGCTGCACGACCGGCCGCACGTAGGAATTTGCGACGGTCGTCACCGTGCGCTCGTACTCCTGCATTTCCGGCACGACCTCGGAGGACAGCGAGACCGGCACGCCGGGCAGCACGTCGGCTGCGATCTCGCGGATGCGCCGCTCGTGCGCGTCGTTCGCGAAGGCATTGATCAGCGAGACGGTCAGCGCCTCGATCTTCCCGGATTTCAGCTTCAGCGAGTTCGCTTCGCAGCGCCGCCTCGTCGAGCGCGCGCACCACGTCGCCGCGCGCGCCGATGCGCTCGTCAGCCTCGATCGTGAGCTTGAGCGGCGCCATCGGCAGCGACTTGTTGTAGATGACCCAGCCGCCGAGGCCGCCCGGCACGAAGGAGCGCGCGATCTGCAGCACCTGGCGATAGCCCTGGGTCGTGACGAGCCCGACGCGCGCGCCCGAGCTGGTCAGCACCGTGTTGGTCGCGACCGTCGTGCCGTGCATCACGTGTTCGATGGCCTTGCGGATCGATGCCTGCCTGCTTGCAGATGCGCATCAGGCCACTCAGCACGCCGATCGACTGGTCCTCGGGCGTGCTCGGCACCTTGGCGCTCCAGGTGCCGCCGGTCTTCTCGTTGACGAGCAGCAGGTCGGTGAACGTGCCGCCGACGTCGATGCCGAGTCTGTATGTCACGTCCGTCTCCTTCGCGCCGGGAAATGGGCCGGCTTTCACCAGCATGCCGGGCACCGTGCCGGCCGAACTGCTGCTGCAGCCACCGGCTGGTCGCGATCGTCGCGCTCGAGGTCGACGCCGGTCTCGATGCCCATGCGGCCGAGCATGTAGAGGAGATCCTCGGTCGGGATGTTGCCGGTCGCGGCCGGCGCGAACGGGCAGCCGCCGATGCCGCCGATGCTCGCATCGAGCGACGTCGGCGCCGCCCTCGACCGCGGCGTAGGCATTCGCGATGCCGGTGTTGCGCGTGTTGTGGAAATGGCCGCGCAGCGGCATGCCGGGCAACGCCTCCCTCAGGCGCTGCAGCAGGTCCGTCACCTGGGTCGGCACGCCGACACCGATGGTGTCGGCGATCGCGATCTCGACGGGATTGCCATCGGCCAGCTTCGCGCGCAATCGCGATGACTCTTCGCGGCAGCGACCTCGCCCTCGAACGGGCAGCCGAAGGCAACCGGAGATCGTGACCTGCGCGCGGATGCCGGCCGCGTGCGCGGCGGCGGCGATCTCGAGCCAGATCAGCGATCGACTCGCGCGTCGTCACGCCCTGGTTGCGCTGGTTGAAGCTGTCGCTCGCCACGACGACCATGCCGATCTCGTCGCAACCCGACGGCGAGCGGCACGGTCGAAGCCGCGCCGGTTCAGCACCAGGCCGACGTAGCGCACGCCCGTCGAGTCGCGGCAGCGCCTTCATGACCTCCTCGGCATCGGCCATCTGCGGCACGCGCTTCGGATTGACGAAACTCGCGACCTCGATGCGCCGCGTGCCGGCCGCGACGATGCGGTTGATGAACTCGACCTTGGCGCGGTCGGAAACACGCCCGGCTCGTTCTGCAGGCCGTCGCGCGGACCCACCTCGACGATCTCGATTTTCCGGTCGACAGGTCATTCGACGAGCCGAATTGTATACACGAACTGGCACGGTGATCCAGAGCTCGGCCGGCCAGTTGACCACCGGAGCGGCCATGAATTGTATACACAGGCGGCATGGCTGGACGAGAGTTTCAGGAACGGCCCCCTGTCCGATCTGCGGGTCATCGAGATGGGCACGCTGCTGGCCGGGCCGTTCTGCGGCCAGTTGCTGGGCGACCTGGGCGCCGAAGTCATCAAGGTCGAGCCGCCGGGGCAGGGCGACCCGATGCGGGTGTGGGGCCGGCAGAAGCAGGGCGAGCCTTCGTTGTGGTGGCCCGTGGTCGGCCGCAACAAGAAGGCGATCACGCTCGACCTGCGCCAGGCCGAGGGCCAGCAGGTCCTGAGGGAACTCGTCGCGAAGTCCGATTTCCTGATCGAGAACTTCCGGCCGGGCACGCTCGAGAAATGGGGACTCGGCTGGGAACAGCTGTCGGCCGTCAATCCGCGGCTGATCATGATCCGCGTGTCCGGCTTCGGCCAGACCGGGCCCTACGCGCGTCGCGCCGGCTTCGGCGCGATCGGCGAGGCGATGGGCGGACTGCGCTACGTGGTCGGCGATCCGTCCACGCCGCCGTCGCGCGTCGGCATCTCGATCGGCGATTCGCTCGCCGCGACCTTCGCCTGCGTCGGCGCGACTCTGCGGCGCTGCAATTACCGCGAGCGCACCGGCCGCGGCCAGGTGATCGACTCGGCGATCTACGAGGCCGTGCTCGGCATGATGGAATCGCTGATCACCGACTACGACCAGACCGGCTACATCCGCGAGCGCACCGGCGCGATCCTGCCGAATGTCGCGCCGTCCAATGTCTATCCGACGAAGGACGGCCTGGTGCTGATCGCCGCCAACCAGGACACGGTGTTCCGCCGCCTGTGCGAGGCGATGGGCCGCGCGGAACTCGCCACCGATCCGCGCTACGACAGCCACCAGTCGCGCGGCACGAACCAGAAGGAACTCGACGAGCTGATCGGGCGCTGGACCGCGGGCCACACGACCGCGCAGGACTCCTCGAGCTGATGGATCGCCACGGCGTGCCGGCCGGGCAGATCTACCGCGCGCCGGAGATGCTGGAGGACCCTCATTTCGCGGCGCGCGAGGCGATCGTCAGCGTCGCGCACCCGCAGTTCGGGCAGATCCGCATGCAGAATGTTGCGCCGCGGCTCTCCGAGACGCCGGGCGGGATCCGCGCGCCGTCACCGGCGCTCGGGCAGCACAACGACGAGATCTACCTCGAATTCCTCGGCATGCCCCGCGAGCGTTACGAGCGACTCAAGGCCGCCAACGTCATTTGAACGAGTAGCTCACGTCCAGGCCGTAGCTGCTGCCGGGCGAATCGTGGATGAACGCACCGCCGAATTCCGGCGCCACGATCACTTCCTGCAGGTACTTCTTGTCGGCGATGTTGCGGCCCCAGGCCGTCGCACTCCAGCTGCTCGCCCCGCAGCGTCAGGCGCGCGTTGATCACCTCGTACGGATCGCGCTTCTGCTTGCCGTAGTTGCCCTGGCCAAAGCCGAACTGCGGTCACCAGGTTCGGCACGGTCTCGTTCTGCACCGGGTGGAACCAGGTCTCGCCGACGAAGATGCCATCGACGCGCGCGACCAGTTCCAGGTCCCGAACCGCCCATCGGGACAGCCAGTTCGGCGCCGAGGTTGCCCGTGTACTCCGGCGAGTACGGCAGCTTGTTGCCGTTGGTGTACGGCCGACCGTCGTAGCGGTCGATCTCGCCGTCCGTGAACCCGATGCCGCCGAACAACGTCGAGGTCATCGGTGGCGCGCCAGCGGAAGTCGATCTCGGCGCCCTTGATCGTGACTTCGTCGAGATTGGTCACGACCCGCAGCAGGCCGAATGGACCGGCGAAGAAGTTGAAGAACTGCATGTCCTCGACCTTGGTCTGGTAGATCGCGCCGTTGATCGACAGCGTGCGGTCCATGAGATTCGACTTGAAGCCGATCTCCGCCGCCTTCGACACTTCCTTTCGGTAGTCGTCGATGGACGTCGGTGAGGTTGTGGACCGAAGTCGGGGTGCAGACGGGCAGACCGAGCGGCAGCGTGAAGCCGAAGCTGGTATCGAAGTCGGTGCTCGGTCCGAGGCAAAGGTCCTGGCCGGGTATGGCCGCATTGTTATAGAACTGGTTGACCGTGGCCTCGCTGCCCGACGAGTTGAAGCCGCCGCTTCGGAACCCGTAGCCGTACGACGCGTAGACCGTCATCTCATCCGACGTCTTCCAGTTCAGCGAGAGCTTCGGCTGGAACTGGCTGAAGGTCCTGGAACGGCTCGGGATGCCCGAGGTGGCAAATGCGGGATTCGCCGTGTACGCAGGGTTGATGTACGGGTTCGAGAAGAACGCAAACTCGGGCGTCTGCGCGAAGGCATTGGCGCCGGTCGGCACGTTGTTGTCGACATCGCGCTTCTCGCTGTCATAGCGCAATGCCAGCGCGAGCTCGACGCCCTCGGAAATGTCGTAGGCGAGCTGTCCGAAGCCTGCGTACACCTTGCTGTTGAATGTGTCGTCGTACAGCAGGTCGGTGGGGTTCGGTCCGCTCGTCGGCACGAACGCCTGCGCCAGGAAATTCTGCTGCAACGAAGCGCCGGTATTGTCGGCGCCCTGGGAGACCACGACGTGGCGCTCGATGTCGGCGAAGTAGATGCCGGCGAGCCAGCGCAGGCGCTGGTCGCCGGGTGAGGTCAGGCGCAACTCGACGCTCGAGTCCTTCTGGTCACGCTGCTGATACTGGTAGCCACCGCAGGTCGTCGGTCCATACGGAGGCTGGAACGACGATGCATAGGGCGTGAACGAGACGATCGTGCCCGGCGGGTTGCCGTAGTTGAACGGCGCCGGAAGCGGCGTGTCGCCGAGCCGCGCGGCAAATGAATCTGCGCATGACGGCGTGAGCGCGTACAGGAAGAACGCGTCACTCGCGCCGTCGGTCAGGAAGAAATTGGTCTGGTCGTTGTATGCGAGCACCGCGGTCAGCTCTCCGACGCCAACGTCCCAGTCGCCCTTGATCGACAGGTTCATGTTCTCCTGCTCGTTCCGGGGCTTGATGTTGTTGGTATAGAAGAAGCTGTGCTGGTTCGGGTCCTCATCGAAGGGCGGGGCGCCGAATATTGCGGCCGCCTCGAAAATGACACCGCCGCGTTGAAATTGATGGCGCCGGACTTGACCTTCGAGTACTTCGCCTTCACGTCGAAGTGCCCGCTGCCCGCATCGAAGTCAGGCGCCCCGAGGCGCCGTTCTCCTCGAAGTAGTCGACGCAATCGTCGCAGTCGAGCAGGGTGTTATTCCACTGGCCGTCGGTGCTGCGTGTATAGAGCGGACAGGCTGCCCTTGGCGGTGTCGCCGAGCGGCCCGCTCGAGGTAGAGGTTGCCCTTGTAGGTGTTGTCGCTGCCGTAGCCGGCGCCGACCTCGATCTCGCTCGTGTCGCCCGGCTTGCGCGTCGTGAGGATCATCGCGCCGGCAAGCGCATTGCGGCCATAGAGCGCGCCCTGCGGACCTTTCAGGACTTCGATCTGCGTGACGTTGTTGAGTTCCTGGTTCAGCGCATTGGGATTGGTCTGCAGCACGCCGTCGACGACGAGCGCGAAGTTCGTCTCGGCGTCGCGGCCCGTGTTGATGCCGCGGATCACGACCTGCAAGTCGCCGGCCTCGGCCGTCTGCACCTGGGCAACGCCCGGCGTCAGCGCAATGAAGTCCTGCCGGCCGCTCGATGCCTGCCGACTTGATCTCGTCCTCGGTGAAGGCCTGGACGGTGACCGGCACGTCCTCGATCTTCTCGGCGCGCTGCCGGGCCGTGACGACGACCTCCGGAAGTGCCGATGTCGCCTGCGGTTCGGCGGCTGCATTCGCCGCGGCCAGGATGCTTGCGATGGCGATGGCAATGGACGGGCGTGGTGCGGCTTGAAATGCTGCATGGGCTCCCTCGCAGGGGTCAGGGCGACAACCCCATTGTTGTATACAAAACAGGCGCCCGGATCATACTCTTAGGCCCAATGGGGCTGCAATACAGGGAAGTCCTGTCGGGATGGTATACACGATGATCGGCTGGGCTCGCCTTGCCAGCCGCTACACTTGGGCCGGCACATGACCGCGCAGTCGATGTTCGAGAAGATCTGGCGAGCCCACGAGGTCGTGCCGGAATCGGGCGAGACTCCGGCCGTGCTGTATGTCGACCTGCACCTGATTCACGAGGTCACTTCGCCCCAGGCCTTTGCGCTCCTGCGTTCGCGTGGGATACGCGTCCGCCGTCCCGATCGCAGCCTGGCGACGCTCGATCACGCGACGCCGACCGATGCGCAGCAGATATTCGGCGGCGTGCCGATCCGGCTTGAGTCGGCGGCCCGGCAGATCGCCGAGCTCGAGCGAAATGCGGCCGAGTCCGGAATCGAGCTGCTGGGGCTGCGCGACGAACGGCGCGGCATCGTGCACGTCATCGGTCCTGAGCTGGGCCTGACCCAGCCGGGCATGACGATCGTTTGCGGCGACAGCCACACCAGCACGCATGGTGCCTTCGGCGCACTCGCATTCGCCATCGGCACGACCGAGATCGGCCATGTGCTTGCGACCCAGTGCCTGCTACAGCACAAGCCAAAAACGCTCGCCGTCGAAGTGCGGGGCAGATTGTCGCGGGGTGTCGCTGCAAAGGATCTCGTGCTGGCGATCATCGCAAAGACAGGGGTGGCAGGCGGCATCGGAAAGGTCATCGAATATCGTGGTGAAGCCATTCGTGCGCTTTCCATGGAAGAGCGCATGACGGTCTGCAACATGTCGATCGAAGCCGGTGCGAGGGCGGGTATGGTTGCCCCGGATGAGACGACATTTGAGTATCTGCGCGGACGTCCGCGCGCTCCGTCGGCGGGGGACTGGGATCGTTCTGTTGCAGCATGGCGCCGGTTGCCGGGCGACAAGGACGCGACATTCGACCAGGAAATCTCAATCGACGCCGCAGCAGTCGAGCCGATGGTCAGTTACGGCACCAACCCCGGCATGACGATCCCGATCGGCGGCAGTATTCCGGTGCGGGACGACGAGACATTCCTGAAAGCCCTGCATTACATGGGGTTCGCGCCAGGTGAGGCGCTTGCCGGCAAGCCAGTCGACGTCGTATTCATCGGCAGTTGCACGAATTCGCAGGCTGTCGGACCTGCGCACCGCCGCGGCACTGCTGCAGGGGCGCAGGGTCGCGGCGGGCGTGCGCATGTTGGTCGTGCCCGGCTCGCAGCAGGTGAAGCGCGCGGCCGAGGCCGAGGGCCTGCACGAGGTATTCACCGGAGCCGGCGCGGAATGGCGCGAGTCCGGTTGCTCGATGTGCGTCGGCATCAATGGCGACACGGCCGCCGCCGGACGTTACGTCGTCAGCACCAGCAACCGCAATTTCGAGGGGCGCCAGGGCCAGGGCGCACGCACGCTGCTCGCGAGCCCGGCAACGGCCGCCGCCGCCGCGATCACCGGGCGCATCACCGATCCACGCGAACTGATGGCCTGACCCGGCCGGGACCCCGAATCATGCAAGCCATCCGCCGATTCCGCTCGCGAACGATCGTGCTGCCGGCATCCGATATCGATACCGACCAGATCTTTCCGGCGCGCTTCCTGACCACGACGAGTAACGAAGGTCATGGCCAGGCCTTGTTCGCGGACTGGCGCTTCGACGCCGAGGGCCGACCGCGGCCCGACTTCGTGCTGAACCGACCGGATGCGGCCGGATGCTCGATTCTCGTCGCAGGCGGTAACTTCGGTTGCGGTTCCTCGCGCGAGCACGCCGCCTGGGCGCTGCACGACCATGGAATCCGGGCCGTGATCAGCACCTCGATCGCCGATATTTTTTTCAACAACGCAGTCAAGAACGGGTTGCTGCCGATCCTGGTCGATGAGGACACGCACGGATGGCTGCTGGCGCATCCCGGTGCCGAAGTAGATGTCGATCTCGAGATGACGACAGTGATACTGCCCGATGGCCGCCGGACCGGATTCTCGATCGGGGCGTTCGCGCGTCACTGCCTGCTGAACGGCATCGACGAGTTGGAGTACCTGCGGAAGCAGTTGCCCGCGATCGAAGCCCATGAAAAGGCATTGCCACGCGGGTAGCCCGGCCGGTGTTGCCGTCACACGACATCGGAAACCGTGCAATTGACGGAAAAAACGTTAAAATACCGATGATTATGAGCAACTTCCGAATCATAGCCGCCGCGCTCCTGGCCGCCGCCCTCTGCTCGACGCCCGCCCGGGCCGAGCGGATCCTCGGCTGGTTCACCGATGGCGTTTACGAGAACCCGCAGAAGATCTTTACGGTACGCTCGCCATTCCCGGGCAAGCCGGCGGTCCTCGACGGTATCGAGCCAGACAATAATGGCGCCGGCGCCGTGTCCTTCATCGACCAGACCGGCGAGCTGCGCGGCATCCTGTACATGGACAACCGGATCAAGCCGGCCGATGACATCAAGCCCGAGGAAATGCGCGACTGGTTGCGCGAGACCGGCTTCCCGAAATTCTTCAAGGTGAGCCTTGCGAACGCGGAAATCCTGCGCGATGAACCTGGCGAAATCGCGGGCAAGCCGGCCTGGATCGCGGTCGCACACCTGCCGGGCGGCTCACCGCTCGGAAGAATCGTCTACGGCCATGACGAGCCCGTTCATAACGACTCCTGGCGCGGCATGGCGGTCGTCGCCCACGACAAACGCTTTTATCTCTTGATGACTGAACTTCGCGTCGAATCTCTGGCTACCCCTGACTGGAATTACGACGCGCACACCGATGACTGGAATCAGTTCGTCCCCGAACTCGAGGACCTGTACCAGCGCATCAATTTCCTGAAGCACTAGCTTCACCCGACATACGGAGACAATTAGCCATGTTGAAGACAAGGTACCTATCGCGCGCGCTGCTGATTCCAGCGACGGTCGCATTCCTCGCGCTCGCCGCCTGCGGCCAGCAGACGCCGCCTTCCAGCGAGAACCCGGAAGTGCAGGCGCAGATCGACAAGGACGCCGAGATGAAGGCGAAGGAAGAAGAACTCGCCCGCAGCGAAGCCGAGCTTGCGCTGAAGGAGAGCGAGGCGGATCTCGCGCGCCGCGAGGCGGACCTTGCCAAGGCAAGTTCGGCGAAATCGAAGCCGAAGCCTGCCGCCACTACCGCTGCGACAGCTCCCGCGCCCGCTCCTGCGCCGAAGCCGGTACCCGCCGGTCCGCGCAAGTACACGGTACCTGCGGGCACATCGCTCTCGGTGCAGCTGCCGGCGACCATCACGACCAAGACCGCGAAGGTCGGCGATCGCGTGGCGGCCAACCTGTCGAACGACCTCGTGGTCGACGGCAAGGTGATTTCGAAGGCGGGCGCGCTGTTGCAGGGCTCGGTGACCGAAGTCGTCTCGGGCAGCCACAAGATCGGCGGCACGCCATCGATCAGCCTCGCATTCGACAGCCTGGTGCTCGCTGATGGCAGCGACACGCCCGTCTCCGGACGGATCACCCAGGTTTCCGAGAAGAGCGACACCGGGCGTGACACCGCGAAAATCGCTGGCGGCGCCGCCGTCGGCGCGATCCTCGGTCACCAGGTAAACAGCAAGAACGGCAAGATCGTCGGCGGCCTGTTGGGTGCTGCGGTCGGCGCCGCTGCCGCGAAGAAGACGGGTACCGAAGTCGAGCTGCCCGCGGGCACGGTCATCGGCTTTACGCTCGATCGGCCGGTCAACGTAGAGATGTGATTACCGGTGCCGGGTCGTGGCCTTACGACCCGGCACTTTCCGCTTCGAGTGCCACGCGCGCAGCCGTGAACCGGCTCTGCGCCGCGTCCAGCAGGCCGCCGACCGCCTCGCCCTTTCCTTGCTCGGCGGAATCCTCCATCGCGATCGCAATCGCCTGCAGCCGTGTCGCGCCCATGTTGGCGCTCGCGCCGACCAGCGTATGCGCTGAACGGCGCACCAGCGCCAGGTCCTGGCGCTCGAGGCCCGACTTGATGTCGGCAAGCACGCGCTCGACGCTTTCGACGAAGCTGCTCACAAGCCCGCGCGCCAGCTCCGCGTCGCCACCCGTTACTTCGCGGAATCGCGCCATCGAGACATCGGAGGGCCCTTCGGTTTTTTCCGGCGCCGGCTTTACGTGGTGCCGTCCGGTCTTTGTCGCACCCGCAGGCGCATAGCGGTCCAGCACGGCCTCGAGCTGCTCGCGGTCGATCGGCTTCGCGCAGCACGTCGTCCATGCCATCCGCCCTGCAGCTCGTCGACCTGCTCCTTCATGCGCGTTCGCTGTGAGCGCCGACGATCGGCGTGCGCCGCCCGCGCTCGCCTGCGCGGATGCGGCGCGTCGCTTCGAGCCCGTCCATCACCGGCATCTGCACGTCCATCAGCACGAGGTCGAATCGCCCTGTTCTTGAGGGCCGCAAGCGCCTCGCGCGCCGTCGGCGGCGAGCACGACCTCGCAGCCGGCGCGCTCGAGGAAGAGCTGCGCCACGCGCTGGTTGGTCGGGTTGTCCTCGACCAGCAGCACGGTGCGCCCGCGGCGGTGCTGCTCCTCGACGATCACGTCGCGCGTGACGATCGCGCGCAGGCGCTGCGTGAAGTCGAGCGCCTGCGTGCGACAGCACGCGCTCCATGGTCAGCGAGCAGTTCGGCGCGCCGCATCGGCTTGGAGAGCTGGCCGGCAAACCCGAGCTCGCGCAGTTCCTGGCGGTTCGACTGTCGTCGATCGAGCTGTACAGCACGAGCCGCGCATCGGCGATCGCGATTCGATCTTGCGGATGCGCCGCGCGAGCTCGAGGCCGTCGATGCCCGGCATGCGGTGATCGGTCAGCACGACCTGGAACGGCGCGCCGGATTCCACCGCGCGCTGCAGCACGGTGAGCGCCTCGATGCCGATGTCGGCGGCCTCGACATCGTACTCGGCGCTGCTGAGCAGCTCCGCCGATCACGCGCCGGTTGGTGTCGTTGTCGTCCACCACCAGCACGCGCTTCGGCCCGCCTGCGAGCCGGCTCGCTGGCCGCCGCAGCGAACCTCGCGCGCGCAGGGCGGCAGGCGCGCGGTGAACCAGAAGATGGAGCCGCTGCCCGGCGTGCTCTTGACGCCGACATCGCCGCTCATCAGTTCGGCGAGCCGCTTGACGATCGAGAGCCCGAGGCCGGTGCCGCCGTACTGGCGCGCGGTCGAGGCATCGGCCTGCATGAAAGGCTGGAACAGCTTCGGCAGCTGCGTCCGGCGCGAGGCCGATGCCGGTGTCGCGCACCGAGAAGCGGACGAGATGGCTGCGCCGAGGGCGCGCTCGTGCGTGACGCGGATCAGTACTTCGCCTGCGGCGCGTGAACTTGATCGCGTTCGACACGAGGTTGGTCGAGCGCCTGGCGGATGCGCCCCGGGTCGCCCAGCACGCGTTCCGGCAGGTCGTGCGCAACGTCCACGACCAGCTCGAGGCTCTTGGCCGCCGCCTGCGACCGCGAGCGTTGGTCGCGACTTCCTCGACGTGGGCGCGCAGGTCCATCTCGATGCGCTCGAGCTCGAGCTTGCCGGCCTCGATCTTCGAGTAGTCGAGCAGGTCGTTGATCACCACGAGCAGGGCATCGGCGCTCGAGCGGATGACGCTCGCGTACTCGCGCTGGCGGCGGTCGAGGTCGGTGTCGAGCAGCAGCGTCGTCATGCCGATCACGCCGTTCATCGGCGTGCGGACCTCGTGGCTCACATTCGAGAGGAACTCGCTGCGCGCCCGGCTGGCGGCCTCGGCCTGCTCGCGCGCGTCGGCGAGCGGCCGCCAGTTCGGCGAGCTGCGCTCGAGTTCGGCGATGCGCGGGTCCCCGGAATCGCTCAAGAACACCCCTACCGGGAGCGGTTCACGCCACCGGAGGCCGTGCCGTTCTAGTATCCTGCGCCGGGTAAACGCAGTCATGACCGCGGATTCTAGCGCACAGCAGCGTCTGCTGATCGTCGAGGACGACGTGCACATGGCCTATCTTCTCGGCTACCTGGCCGAGAAGGAGCGCTTTGCGGTCGAGACGATCGCCGACGGGCGCAAGGCGCGTGGAGCGCATCGACGCCGGCCCGGCCGTGGACCTCGTGCTGCTCGACGTGATGCTGCCCTACACCGACGGCTTCGAGCTGCTCGCGCAGCTGCGCGCGAATCCGGACTGGAAGGACGTGCCGGTCATCATCCTGACCTCGCGCACCCGCGAGCACGACGCCGTGCGGGCGCTCAGCCTCGGCGCCGACGACTACCTGACCAAGCCCTTCAGCCCGCCGGAGCTCGTCGCCCGCATCCGGCGGCGGCTGCGCGCCACATGAGCGGGTTCACGATTCGCCAGTTATTGGCCTGCCTTTGCCTGGCGAGCGCCGCAGGCGCCGCCCAGGCCTGCAACGAGGCGGCACGCGAGCGCGTCGCGCAAGATGCGCATGACACCGACGCGCGCGACGCACTCGCGCGCTCCTGCGCGCGCGCCGGGCGCCAGGCCGAGGCGCTCGCGCAATACGATCGGCTGCTCGCGCGGGATGCGAACAACGCCGACTGGCTGCTCGGCAAGTCGCAGGCATTGATCGCATTGCAGCGTCCTGCCGAGGCGCTGCCGCTCCTCGAGCGCGGACGGAGCATTGCGCCGGACTACGAAGACATCTGGCGCACAAATGCGACGGCACTCGACCTGCTGGACGATTACGGGCGCGGCGACGCATTGCTCGCTGAAGCGGAGCGGCAATTTCCCGAGTCCCGCTGGCCTGCCGAAAAGCGCAAAGCGCTTGCGGAACGGCGATTGCTGCGCCGCGGCACCCGCGTCTCGTTCGCGGCCAGTCATGAAAGCCTTTCGGGCGGCCGCGATCCCTGGCGTGCAATCGCACTCGACCTGGACAAGCCGCTCGACGACCGCCGGCGGATCCAGGGCGGCCTGCACGCCGAGGAGCGCTTCAATACGCGCGACGGGCAGCTTTCGTTGGGCTACGTGGACAAGGTGTCGAATGCCTGGTCATGGAGCGTCTCCGGCGATCTCTCGCCCAACGCCGAGGTGCTGCCGGAGTGGAGTTTCGTCGCGGAAGCGGCCCGCTCACTGCCGGGCGCTCGCAGCATCGGCGTACGCGCACGGCATGCCAGTTACTCGACGGTGGATGTCGATTCACTCGCCGCGACAATCGAGCAGTACGCCGCGCAATTCCGCATCGCCTACACGCTGACCGGGGCGCAGCCTTCGGGGCTCGGCACGAGCTTCGGCCATGCGCTGCGCATTGCGCACGACTATGGTGATGCCAGCCACGTGACGCTTGCGCTGAGTGCCGGGGAGGAAGCCGAGACCATTGCGCCCGGTGTCGTGCTGGTCACGCGCAACAAGGGCATCGGCGTCAACGGCGTGCATTGGCGCAATGCGGCCTGGGGTTTCTCCTGGGAAGCGGGTTGGTATGAACAGGGCGATCTCTACAACCGGGTGAGGATCAGCCTTGGACTTCAACACCGGTTCTGACCTCGTCGTCACGGTGGCGTGGCGCAGCGCACAGGTCGCGGCCGTCTCCGCGGCAGCGATGCTTGCGGTCGCCCTGATCGTTCGCCGCTACCTGCAGTGGCAGGATCGCGTCCAGGCCAGGGTCATCGCCGTCTGGCGGCCGCTCCTGACAAGGATCGTACTCCAGGAACTGGCAACTGAATCGCTGCCGCGTTTGCCCGGCCGCCACGTGACCTATCTGCTGGAGGAATGGAACGCGCTGCATGACGCCGTGCGCGGGGAGTCGACGGCGAGACTCAACGAAACCGCGCTGAAACTCGGCCTCGACAACATCGCGCGCCACCTGATGAATTCGCGCGAGATCGGCAAGCAGATCCTCGCGATCCGCACGCTCGGCCATCTTTCCGACCCGACGTCCTGGAAATCGCTGCAGGAGAAGCTGGTTTCGACGAATGCGCTGGTGTCCTTCTATGCCGCCGCGGCATTGGTGCGGATCGACGCCCAGCGCGCGATGCCCGGAATCATGCTGCAGGTCGCCGAGCGCGAGAGCTGGCCCGGCGAGGCGATGTCCCGGCTGCTGGTGGATGCCGGTGCCGATGTCGCGCGCGAACCGATCCGCGCGCTGATGCTTTCGCTCGAGCCCGCAAAGGTGCCGCCGCTACTGCCCTGGCTCTCACACGTCGACGCGGTGCTCGGCAGCGAAGTCGCGGTCGAACTGCTGCGCCGCCACCGGGGCGACGATGCCATCGTCGCGGCGGCGCTCCTTGTTCTGCTGGATCCTGCAGCGTTGCCGAACGCGCGGCATTTTGCGTTGTCGCCCGATGCCGATGTCCGTGAAAGCCTGGCGATTGCCGATCGGCAACCTGGGCGACCTGGCCGAAGTGGAACTCGTGATGCAGTTGATGTGCGACCGCGTCTGGTGGGTGCGCTATCGCGCGGCGCAGGCACTCCTGAAACTGCAAGGGCATGAAAGGGGAAGCTCCTGGAGTCGGTGCGCGCGCGGCTCACCGATCCGTACGCGCGCGACATGCTGAAGCATGTGCGCGCGGAGGCAGCGCTCGCATGAGCCTGCGCGCGGCACTCGAGGGCGTGCAGTGGCTGTTCCTCGGCTATTTCATCGTCCTGAACAGCATCTACCTGGGGCTCGCATTCGTGGCGCTATTCGGCCTGCGCCGCTACATGAACGGCATCAGCGTCGCCGAGCGCGTGTACTCGCACCTGCAGATGCCGATTTCGCTGGTCGTGCCCGCCTACAACGAGGCGGCGACGATCACGACCTCGATCCGCGCGCTGCTGCAGCTGCGCTACCAGCACTTCGAGGTGGTCATCGTCAATGACGGCTCGAAGGACGACACGCTCGAAGTCATGAAGCGCGACTTCGAGCTGCAGCCGTTCCCCGAAGCCTATCGCGTGCAGATCAAGACCAAGCCGGTGCGCGGCGTCTACCGATCGCTGACGCACCCGAACCTGCGCGTGATCGACAAGGAGAATGGCGGCGGCAAAGCCGATGCCACGAATGCCGGCATCAATGCCGCGCGCCATCCGATCTTCTACTGCGGCGATGCCGACTCGGTGCTCGACCCGCACAGCATGGAGAATGTCGTCCGGCCGTTCCTCGAGGACCCGCGCACGGTCGCCTGCGGCGGCACGGTGCGCATCATCAATGGCTGCACGGTGCGCGGCGGCGTGCTGGAGAAAGTCGGACTGCCGCGCAATCCGCTGGCGCTCGTGCCAGGTCGTCGAGTACCTGCGCGCATTCCTCGGCGGGCGCCTCGGCTGGAGCGCGATCAACGGCATGCTGATCGTGTCGGGCGCATTCGGCGTGTTCCATCGCGACACCGTGGTGGCCGCCGGCGGCTTCCGCTCCGACGTGATCGGCGAGGACATGGAAATGACCGTGCGACTGCATCGCAAGCTGAGTGCGAGCGGCGCGCGCTATCGCGTGGCGTTCATCCCGGATCCCGTGTGCTGGACCGACGCACCGGAGGACATTGCGACGCTCGCCAAGCAGCGCAAGCGCTGGCATCGGGGGCTCGCCGAAAGCCTCTGGGAGAACCGCAAGCTGTGCTTTGCGAAGAACAGCGGCTCCGCCGGCTGGATCGCATTCCCGTTCTTCGTGCTGTTCGAACTGCTGAGCCCGGTGATCGAGGTCGGCGGATTCCTGGTCATGGGCGTCGCGTTCGCGCTTGGCATGATGGCCGGGACCTCATTCCTCGCATTCGTCGCGGCGGCATTTGCGCTCGGCGTGATGCTCTCGACCACTGCGCTCCTGCTCGAGGAACTTTCATTCCATACTTATCCCAAGGTGCGCCAGGTGCTCGCACTCTTCGTCGTCGCCATCCTCGAGAACTTCGGCTACCGGCAGGTGATGTCGGTGTGGAAACTGCAGGCGCTCTATGGCTGGGTCACCGGCCAGCGCGTGCTGTGGGGCGACATGAAGCGCAAGGCCAACTGGCAGCAGTGAGCTTCAGCCGCGGCGCCAGCGGCTGCGCAGCCAGGCGAAAATTCCCGGCGAGATCGAGAGCAGCACGATCAGCACGATCACGATGCTCAGATTCTGCTTGACCCAGGGGATGTTGCCGAAGAAATAGCCGGCGAGCGACAGCGAAGCCACCCACAGAATCGCGGCGACGACACAGTAGCCGAGGTAGCGGAGATAGGGCATCGCGCCGATGCCCGCGACGAATGGCGCATAGGTGCGGACGATCGGGATGAAGCGCGCGAGGATCAGGGTCTTGCCGCCGTGGCGCTCGTAGAAATCGTGGGCGCGCGCGAGATGCGCCGGGTTGAACCAGCGCGAGCGCTCGTAATGGAACACTTTCGGCCCGACCAGCCGCCCGATGCCGTAGTTCACATTGTCCCCGGTCAGCGCCGCAGTGATCAGCACGGCGATGAGCGTCGCGATGTCCATGTCGCCGGCGGCGGCAATCGTGCCACTGACGAACAAGAGTGAGTCCCCCGGCAGGAACGGCCAGACCACGAGGCCGGTTTCGATGAAGATGATCAGGAACAGGATTACGTAGATCCCGGTGTGGTACTCGGCGATCAGTTCCTGCAGGTGCACGTCGAGGTGCATCGCAATGTCGAACAGCGAGACGAGCAGGGCGACGAACGAGGTGAGCAGTTCCATCGGCGGATTCTAGCGAATCCGGGGCGCCGAGGTTACGGCGCCGGATTTCCCCAGACCGGCGACCACTGCGTCAGCGGCTGATCGAGCATGCGCGTGGCAACGCCGCCGTTGGTGCTGATCGTATAGAGGTTGTAGTCGCCGCTTGCATCCACCCGAGAAACGGCCAGGAGCGCGCCACCCGGCCACCAGGCCGGATGAATGAGGTCGCGCGTCGATGGGTCGATGGTGAGCGATTGCAGATTCGTGCCGTCCGCATTCACGATCATGATTTCCGTATCCATATGCGCGCCGCCCCCGGCCTGCACGCTCTCGAATGCAATCTTCGTGCTGTCCGGCGACCAGGTCGGGTGGAATTCATCCGTGGACGGCCGATTGGTCAGGCGCAGGTCATTGAGGCCGTTGCTGCCCATTACGTGCAGTTCGAGATTGGTCGGGTCGTCGCAATTCGTCACGTATGCGATACGCGTGCCGTCGGGCGACCAGGCGGGATCGGAATCCAGGCAGTTGTTGTTCGTGAGCCTTCCCGCATCATTGCCATTGGGCCGGACCTTGAAGATTTCGAAGTCTCCGTCTTCATCGGTGGTATAGGCGATGTGGTCGCCATTCGGCTCCCAGGTCGGCAGGCGTTCCATGTGCGATGAGTTCGTGACCTGGAATACATTGCTGCCGTCGGCGTTCATCGTATACAGGTCGTAATTGCCCGCGCGGTTCGAGGCGAATGCGATCTTCCCCCGCGACTGGTTCCAGTCCGCGTCCATGTCATCGCCCGCGCTCTGCGTCAGGTTGACGGGCGCGCCCGTTGCAACGCCGCCATCGATCACGACATCCCAGATATCGAAGCCCCCGGGCCGCATATTGTTCTGGCCCTCGTAAATGAGGTGCCCCTTCGAACTCGAGCCGCCGCCGCAGGCAACGCACACCGCGGCAATCGGAAGCAGTACCAGGCTGCGGAAATTCATGCCGGTCCTCCCTTGTCGAACCCGCCGGATCGTACACCCCGTGGCGGTCTAGGCAAGCACGAGCCCGCACCACAGCAGGGCGCAGAGGCCGGTGAGCAGGGCAGCAAGCAATGACAGCAGGATGGGCCGCCAGCCTGCGTCCTGCAGATGCGAGACGGTGACGCCAAGCCCGACCGCGGCCATGCCGCAGAGCAGCAGCCATTCCGAGGCGAGATTGGCAAACGCCAGGAACTGCTGCCACTTCGGCAACCATGCTGCGGATCCGCCGCTCAGGCCATCGCCCAGCGTGCGGAGCACGACAAAGCCGATGAAGAACAGCACGAATGCCGGCACTGCCTTGCGCCGCAGGCCCTGCGGCAGCTCGATATGCTGCGCGACATCGCCGCGCGCACCCCACCAGGCGGCGAGTGGCACGAGGACCAATAGCCCGAGCGTGCGCATGAACTTGGTGAGCCCGGCGATGGCGACCGCCTCGGGCGCATCGAACTGCTGGGCATAGATGAGCGAGGCACCGACGACCTGCGAGGTGTCGTGGATCGAGGCGCCGAAGAAAATGCCCACCGTGACCGGAGAGTCGAACAGCGCCCCGGCGAGCCAGGGATAGCCGATCATCGCCATCGAGCCGAACAGCACGACGCAGGTGAGCGCGATGCCGATATCGGCCTTGCGCGCATTCAGCAAAGGCGCCACGGCGATGATCGCCGTGCAGCCGCAGATCGCCGTGCCCGCCGCGAGCAATTGACGCATCACCGGCGCAACGCCGAGCAGGCGGCCGATGCCGAGCGCCGCCGTCAGCGCAACGGCGACGCAGGAGAGCACCACGGGAACCGCCATCAGGCTCACATCGCCGAGCACGGCGAGCGTGAGCCGCAGGCCGACGAGCGCAATACCGGCCCGCAGCAGGGTTTGGCCCGCAAACTCGAGGCCGCGCTCGGCCCAGGCACCGACACCGAGGAGATTCCTCCACAACACGCCGAGCACGATGGCGCAGAGCACGGCGCTGACAGCACCGCCAGTCGCGAGCGAGCCAGCCTTTGCCGCAATGGCGAGGGCGGCCGCGAATACGAGGCCGGGAGCTATCGCCCGCAAGAAGCCGCTCTGCGCCACGGGCTAGTGCAGGGACTTCATCAATTCGTTGGGGTCGTAAACGCGGCCGTCCTTGATGACGCGATAGATGCGGGCGAGATTGCCGCTGTCCGCGAGCGGATCGGCATCGAGAATGACGAGATCGGCAAGCCTGCCTGGCTCGATCACACCCAGATCCTTTTCCATCCCCAGCGCCTTCGCGCCGTCGGTCGTGGCACTGCGCAGCACCTGGAGCGGCGTCAGCCCGGCATCCTGCATCAGGCGCATCTCGCGGTAGATCGAAGGCCCGTGCAGCGTGCCGATGTTGCCCGCGTCGGTGCCCATCACGACCGTGATGCCCGCTTCCAGCAGCTTGCCCAGATTCTCCATTGCAATGGTCGACGCCGCAGGCGGCTTGGCTTCGGCCATCAGCTTCGCCACCAGTGGGGGCCACTTGTCCGCCGGAATGTCGTTCAGGTCGTCCATCGCCGCGAGAATCTCCGGGTCGGCACGGCGCTGCTCTTCGGGCGTGGCATGCCACTGGTTGGATAGCGCGAGCGGGTAACCCTGCATGACAAAGAATGTCGGGCAGTAGATCACCTTGTTGCGGCGCGCGAGTGCGATGAATTCATCGTCCACAGGCGCATCGAATACCGAATGGACCAGGTAATCGGCGCCAGCGCGCAGCGCGGCCTTGGCGACGATGAGTTCAGTTGCATGGACCGCGAGCTTCTTGCCGGCCGCATGCGCAGCATCGCCCGCGGCCTTGACGATTGCTTCCTGCGCGGCCAGGTCATCGCCCGGCTGGTGGATGAACCAGACCTTGATGTAATCCGGATTGCGCTCGAGTTCGCGTTTCACCAGCGCCAGCCCGGCCTCGACGGAATCGATGCGGATGATCGGCGGATCGCCCAGATCGAGCTGCGGGCGCGCAACCATCGAGATCAGGGGTCCTGCGACCGCCATGCGCGGCGCTGCGGCAACCGTGGCAGCTCTGTCGCGCACCTCGAAATTCCAGAATGGCCCGCCGATGTCCACCACGCCGGTCACGCCATTCGCGAGCCAGACCTTGAAGGTCGCATCGAGTCTCGCCTTGTTGCGCGCGACTTCCTGCGCATAGGGCACGACGGCATTGAAATCCGCGACATCCGGTCGCGTGTAAAGATTTCCGGACTGGAAGAAATGCACATGTGAGTCGATGAGCCCCGGCACGACCCACTTGCCGCTGCCGTTGATTACCGTCGCGCCCTGGGTCAGCTCGATCGCGGCGTGCTGCAGCACGGCCTGGATGCGATTGCCCTGGATGATCACCGTCGAGTCCGGTTCCAGCACGGTGGCGCCTTCGCGTTCCGGGTGCACGACCGTCACGCCGGTGATATAGATGGTGTCCTTGCCGGGCTGGCCCTGGGCGGCAGTCGCAAAAAGGGCGATCGCGGCGATCAGCAGTTGGCGGTACATAGGCGCTCCCCGGATAGCAGCATGCGGATCATATTACTTCTCAGCCTGCTGCTTGGCAGCGCAAGCATCGCGAGCGCTGCCGATACCGACCCCGTCGGGACGGCCGAGGCAACATTCCTCGACTTCCTCGACGCCGCGAATGCGGTGGGCGCCATCGATTCGGGGCTCTTCACCGAGTACCAGGGCCGCAGCCGCGCCATCTGGGACCAGTTGCAGCGCATCACCTACCAGGAACTGACCGAGCAACTGGCAGCCACGGACAAGGCCGGGCTTTCGGCCGAAGACCAGGCCGCCGTCGCCGCCATGCGCGCAACACTCGCCTACTACGATGACCCGAACCCGGCGCTCACCAATGATCCGGCCTCGCTGCGCTGCATGGATGCGAAACGCAGCGACCTGGATTTCGATGGATTGCGCGCCGCGCTCGCCGCCTGCTACCGCGAGATCGGCAACCAGATGAAATTCGAGGACGGCAGGATCGATCGCGGCAGCGCGCTCGGGCTCCTCGGCGACCTCGATGAACCCGCGCGCCGCAAGGCGCTCTTCAATGCCTTTCTGCCGCTCTGGTCGGCACTCAACGCCGGGAACGAACCCGATAGTCCTTACAGAAGGCTGATACGAATGGCTGCGAAGGAGGCCGCGAGCAATGGCTCGGGGATAGAAGCCGCAGCGCGCGCGATCGGTGTCACGACCGCAGATGTGGAGCAATGGCTGTTGCAGATCCTCGAGGCCTGGCGAAACGCGAACGGACCGGAAATGGTCGAGCCCTGGGATTACCGCTACTCGATCAGCGAGGCCAATCGTCGGCTCGCAGACAAGATACCCGCCGCAGGACTCGTGCCGCTCAATGACCGCTTCTATCGGGATCTCGGCGCGGACCTCGACAAGCTCGGCGTCGTCTACGACCTGGGCGAGCGTTCGGACAAGTCGCCGCTTGCATACACGGATTTCCTCTCGCGCGGGCGCATGGTCAATGGCGAATGGCGCTACACGATCGCGCGCGTCGTCGGGCGTTACCCGCTGGGCGGCTTGTTCTCCCTGAATGAACTCGTGCACGAGAACGGCCACGCCGTGCACATAGCCGCCATCAAGAACCGCCCGGCATTCACCGACTGGCCGGACACGCTCTTCACCGAGGCCTTCGCCGACGTTCCATCCTGGAGCGTCTATGAACCGGCCTGGCAGAAAAAATACCTCGGCACGGAAATCCCCGAGGCGATTTCGCTCCGTGCGCTTTACGGCGCGGTCATGCTCGATGTCGCCTGGTCGCTCTTCGAGATCCGCATGCTGCGCGAACCCGCGGGAAACCCGAATGCCGTGTGGACCGAGATCACGCACGAGTACCTACGCATCCTTCCGCACCCGGAAGTGCCCTGGTGGGCGATGCGCGTGCAGCTCGTGGATAGTCCCGGTTACATGGTGAACTACGGCCTGGGCGCGGTGCTCACCGCCGAAATCCGTGCGGAAACAAGAAAGGCGATCGGGCCCTTCGACGCCGGCAATGCCGCCTGGTATGGCTGGAACACCGAGCAGTTGCTCAAGTACGGATCGGAGTACAGCGCGACGGTGCTGATGCTCGCGCTGCTCGGGCGGCCGCCGTCACCGCAAGCCGTGCTCGCGGAGATCCACAGGATTCAATAGGGCTGGCATTCTGGACCCGCACGCCGTATGGGTGCACTCTATGGCCCGGGACATGATGGCTTGAGGGGATAACATCATGAAAAGACTAATAATTTTCGTTTACGGCATTCTCTGCTACCTGCTTTTCCTGGGAACCTTCCTCTACATGGTCGGGTTCATCGGCAATCTCTGGGTGCCGAAATCCATGGATTCACCGGCGACCGGCGCGCTCGGCCCGGCGCTCGTGGTCGACCTGGTGCTGCTTGGGATTTTCGCGGTGCAGCATAGCGTGATGGCGCGGCCAGCCTTCAAGCGCGGAATCAGGAAAATCATTCCAGCCGCAGCCGAGCGCAGCACCTACGTGCTGGCCTCGAGCCTCGCGCTGATCCTGCTGGTCTATTACTGGCAACCGCTCGGCGGCGTGGTCTGGAATGTCGAGTCGGACATCGGCGTCAAGATCCTGCACGTGCTGTTTGCGCTCGGCTGGGCGCTCCTGCTTTACAGCACATTCCTGATCAATCATTTCGATCTCTTCGGCCTGCGCCAGGTATGGCTCGCCCTGATGGAGCGCGAGTACAAGCCGGTCCAGTTCAAGCAGCCCTGGCTGTACAAGCAGATGCGCCATCCGCTGTACGTCGGGTTCTTCATCGCCTTCTGGGCGGCGCCGACGATGACCGTCACGCACCTGGTATTCGCGGTGATGGCCTCGGCCTATATCGTGGTCGGCACGCTGCTCGAGGAGCACGACCTCAGGAGCTTCCATGCGGAATATGCGGAGTACGCGAAGAGGGTGCCACGCTACATCCCGCGGCTGTTCGGGCGTTGATCTGCGGCGTCATTGAAATGAGTGCCTCATAACGTAATATGACGCTCATGAGGCGCTCACTCTGCCTCGTCGCGCTGGCAGGGATCACCGCCAGTAGCGTCTGCCTCTCCGCTGCCACCGAGTGGTCTCACTTTGGGGCCGACGCTGGCGGCATGCGCTACACGACGGCGGCCGAGATCACGCCGGACAATGTCGACGACCTCGTTCCAGTCTGGACCCATCGCACGGGCCATATGCAGGCGCCGGAAGACGCGCGCGAGCGGTCGAAATTCGAAGCGACGCCGATACTCGTCGAAGACAAGCTGGTGCTGTGCACGCCATTCAACGTAATCATCGCGCTCGATCCCGCCACCGGCGCCGAGATCTGGCGTCACGATCCGAAGATCAACATGGAGCAGCGGCCCGCGAATGGCTATATCTGCCGCGGCGTCGCCTATTGGCGTGATCGCCAGGCGCCGCCCCAGGAGAACATGCGCGGCGCGCATCTTCACCGGCACGAACGACCATCGGGTCATCGCGGTGGACCTCGCGGACGGGCAGCGCTGCGAGGATTTCGGCACGGGCGGCGAGGTCAGTCATCGAGCCCGAAATCGCGCTCGAGTGGCCAGGCGAATACCAGATCAGCTCCGCACCGGTCGTGGCCGCCGACACGGTCATCGTGGGTTCAGCCATTTCCGACAACATGCGGGTGCAGGCGCCGCGCGGCACTGTGCGCGCCTTCGATGCCCGGAGCGGCGCGCCGCGCTGGGCATTCGATCCGATCCCGCGCGATGCGGAAGCCGCCGCTGCGCAGGGTTGGCAGGGCGGGGCGATTCCGGTCGAAGGCCACGCCAATGTCTGGGCGCCGATGTCGGTTGACGAAACGCGCGGCCTGGTGTTCCTGCCGACTTCCAGCCCGAGCCCCGATTTCTACGGCGGCCTGCGGCCTGGCGACAATCGGTACGCCGATTCCGTGGTCGCAATCGACGCCGCAACGGGCGCGCTGCGCTGGGCATTCCAGACCGTCCACCACGATGTGTGGGACTACGATCTCGCGGCACAGCCGCTGCTCGCGACGATCACCGTGGATGGTGCGCCGCGCGAGGTCGTGATCGAGGCCACGAAGATGGGTCTCATCTTCACGCTCGATCGCGATACCGGGGAGCCCGTATTCCCGGTGGAAGAGCGCCGCGTTCCGCAGGATGGCGTGGCAGGGGAGGTGCTGTCGCCGACCCAGCCATTCCCGGTCCGCCCGCGCCCATTGTCGGCCTCGACCATCACACCGGAGGAGGCCTGGGGATTCACGCCCTATGATCGCAAGGCCTGCGCCCGCCAGATCGAATCGGCACGCCGCGATGGGCTCTATACGCCGCCATCACTGCAGGGCTCGATCGAATTTCCGTTCACGGGCGGCGGCGTCAACTGGGGCAGCGCTGCGTTTGATCCGACGACGAATCGCCTGTTCGTCAACACCTCCAGCATGATGCATCGCATCACGCTGATTCCGCGTGCCGAGACCGACGAGGAATGGCACGGAATAAAGAACGGCGAGCAGGCGCCCATGAGCGGCGCGCCCTATGCGATGCAGCGGGTGACCGTGTTGAGCCCCTTCGGGATTCCCTGCAATCCACCGCCCTGGGGCCTGCTGCACGCAATCGACATGAACAGCGGAGAAGTCATCTGGGAGTCCGTGCTCGGTACCACCGAGGAGATCGCCCCGCTCGGATTCGCGATGCACACCGGAACGCCGACTGCGGGCGGCCCGCTGGTCACCGCCGGCGGTCTCGTCTTCATCAGCGCGGCGATGGATAACTATCTGCGCGCCTTCGATGCAAAGACGGGTGCCGAGTTATGGCAGGGCAGGCTCCCGGCGGGCGGCCAGGCAAGCCCGATGAGCTACGTGTACGGCGATCGCCAGTACGTGGTCATCGCCGCCGGCGGGCACAAGGAAATGGAAACCAAGAAGGGCGACTACGTCATCGCCTATGCCTTGCCGCGCGCCGGCGAGGCAGGGCCGTCGCTGGCGTCACGCGTACTCGACCGGCCGGGCAAGCGCATTTACCTGAACGCGGCCTTCGGCCTCGTGTTCCTGTTCGCGATTGTCTGGGGTATCCGGCGATTGGTTCGCCGGCGCCGTGCTAAAGCAAATTAGACGGATCCAATAGATCCCACACCGCGATCAAGGTCATCACCATCACCATTGCCCAGCCAAAGGTGAAAACCTTGACCCGCACTGGCACGTAGTTGGGGACAATGTGGCTGTAGGCATGCACGATACGGCTCGCGGCAAAGAGCCAGGCCGCCACCAGCGCTGCGATCCCCACCGCATCCAGCGCCCATAGCGCGAAGGACGCCGCGTAGAACACCACCGGAACCTCGAACTGGTTGCGGATGTTGTTGTTGATCTTCATCACGTTCTCGGGCCAGGCGTCGTCGTGCAGTGCGCGCCGCGCCATGTTCACCTGGCCGAGCTTGATCGCGCGGGCCTTGGCGTAGGCGAGCAGGGTGTAGACCGTCAGGGTCAGCAGCACCTGGACCAGGACCGGGGCGAAGATGAGGTTGCGGTTCATGGCTGCCGGTCAGGCGGCGACTTCGACGTAGTCGCCGCGGCTTGACGGCGGTGGAATCGGCGTGCCGTCCGCCCGCAAGCCCTCGAGGTGAAACTCAATGGCTTCACGAATCAGCCTTTCGGTCTCGGCAACCGTTTCACCCGTGGCGATGCAGCCAGGAAGATCCGGGACGTAGGCCGAATAATTGCTGCCCGCGTTCTCAATGACGATGGCGTAGCGCACAGGGGTTACCTTATTTCCTTAGCCCAGACTGTTTCAGGATACTGCCCAGAGTGCCCGGTGCCAAATCATCACTGGGTTTCGCGGGGACAGTCACGCGACCGGGCCTGGACGGGTGCTTGTACTGTCGGCTGGCGGGATTTCTGGGCCAGATCGCTACAATTCGCGAGACCGGCCTCGGACTCTAGGCTGTAACGTCGTGACGACAACCGGTAGTTACCGGTTGTAAAGCGTCACGTGACACATTACACTTCGTCGTGATCAGGAGCTTCCGCCACAAGGGCCTGGAAGCGTTGTTCCTGCATGGCTTCCGTGCAAGGATCCAACCCCGTCATGCAGCATGGTTGCGCCTGATCCTGACAGCGCTAGATAGCGCCCGCCGGCCAGGCGATATGAATTCATCTGGCTGGCGGATGCATCCGCTGCACGGTCGACTGAAGGGCTTTCATGCGGTAACCGTGAGCGCGAACTGGCGGGTGATTTTCCGGTTCGAGGTCGGCCATGCAGTGGACGTGGACTACGTTGACTACCATTGAGGAACAAAAAATGTCGCGCATGCATAACCCGGCTCACCCAGGTGCAGTGCTGCGGGAGTTTCTGCCAGATGACCTGCCGGTGGGGGAAATCGCAAATCGCCTGGGGGTTTCGCGCCAGGCGCTTTCTGCACTGCTCAATGGTCGTGCTGGGGTCAGCGCCGAGATGGCATTGCGGCTCGAGGCTGCTCTCGGCACAAGTGCCGAGATGTGGGTGCAGATGCAGGCGAACCATGACCTCTGGCAGGCGAGGCAACTGGGTAAGCCAAAGGTGCGCCGAATCGCCGCCTGATAGAGCCGGACAGTGCGCCTCAGGGCTGCTCGATCCGCTCGCGCATGTACCGGAAAAATTCGGCGCGGCTGATGACCTGGGTATTTTCCGACGCGCACCCGACGAGCCTGCCAAAAGTCTCGGGGCTGCGGGCTTGGGTAGCGTCTGGATCGGCAAGGCTTTGTACGAGCTCGCAGGCGAGTTCAGCGCGTTCCGCCTGAGGCAGATTGAGGGCTTCATCGCGGAGGCGTTCGATCACCCCGTTGGTCATGGCATTCACCCGACGCTTGGCTGGGCTACAAACGTAGCTTCGGCGCCAAAGCGTGGCCATTCGGAAAACTGCGGCGTCCACTCAGTTTCGTGGACGAGCCAAAAAGAAAGGCCCGCGGCTTTCAGCGCGGGCCCAGGACTGCTTAAGAGGGCAGTTCAGTCAGGCTTTCGGTCAGGGTCTCTGGAGCGCGATCGCCACGTAGTTCGCCGTGAGCGTGAAGCCGCCGGCGTCGTAGGCGCCGCGCGCATACATCGCCCGGGCATTCGCACCGCCATTCAGCTTCTCGGTCAGGCGCGCAACAAACGCCGGCCAGTCGCGGAAGAGTTCCACATGGCCAGGCTCGCCGATCGCGAACAGCCGCCGGCCCATGGCAGGCGCCACGGTCACGGGTGTTGCGAGCCCGGTGAGGTCGATGACCCGGAACCCGATCCGGATGTGATGGCGCAGGCCGACCCCCAGGGTCGCCGGGTTCAGCACGAGCCCCGCGTCTCCCATCGACGAGAAGGGCATTGATGTGCCATCCACGCCCCAGCCGATGCCAAGCTCGGCGCGCAGATCACGCACATCCACGACCGTGCGGCCGACGAAGTCCGGCGGCGCGAAGCCAAACGGCGTCACGAAGCCGAACACGCGGGCCGGGGAGTCGGGCGCGAGGCTCGCTAGATCGAGCACGCCGGTCAAGACCTCATAGTCCGCCGGGTTCGCGTCCATCGCGCTGGATGCGCCCGTGCCGCTGAAGTCAAAGATCGCCGGACGACGCCCGTCGATCGCGAAGAGATCGAGATTGAGCTGCCCCGGGCTTGCGGAGACCACGCTACCCGAGAGATGCGTGAGCTTCATGCGCACGCGGCCGCTAGTCGCATCGAGGGTGAGCGAATCAACAGTCGGTGTCGCCGTCACCTGGCCAAAGGCATTGATGCGCTGGCCGACCGAGATCGCGATGGGCCTGAGCAGGTTCCGCCCGCCGCCGTCGCGCGTGACGATCGTGTTGGGGCCGATCAGCACGGTGATGTCGCCGCGCAGATACCGGATGCTGCCATCGCGGCGGACCACGGTGCCACCGCGCACGGTGAGCATATTGCCCGCGCGCGCGATCACATTGCCGCGCACCACGTCGAAGCGCGGTCCCGGCACGGAATCGCCGGCCAGCACATCGGTCGCCGTGAACGAGCGATCCGAGAGATCCAGCACGCCGAAGGCGGCGGTCGCCGTGCCCGCAGGCTTTCCTGCGAGAGTCGCAAGCCCCGCCGTACCTTCATACTCCACGCCGTCGATTTCAAACGCCGTGCCGGCGGTCGTTGAAACAGTGAACCGCCCGAGCCGCGCCGACGGATGATCGAAGGGCCGGAGATCAATCACGTAGTTCGAGGCATTCGTGTCGACGGAGACCAGCGGCCCGCGCACGCGGAGCTCCTTGTCCTCCACCGGCTCGACGGTCGCCACGACAAACGGTTCCGCCACCGCAATCGCCGGATTGGTGCTGATGTCCACCGCGTGCGAGGCGGCCAGATCGAAGTCGAGCTGCAGGAGCGCCGGGATGCCCGGCGCGATCACGACGTGATTGCGGTTATCCAGCATCAGGTCGAGATCGACGACGCCGAGCGCCTGGCCATTGGTATCCACGACCGTGGCCGGAACGGGATCGCCATTCACCTCAACGCTGACCTCCGCATTCGCGTAGTCGAGCTGGATCGAGGCGCTGACATAAGTGCCGTTCGGGATGGTCGCGGCCGTGACGAGTTCCGTCAGGTCCACCAGGTCCGCGAAATCCACGCGCTGACGCGTGGGCAGGGCCTGCACGATGGAGCCATTCGCCTTGGTGAGCGTCAGCGAAACGACATCCACCTTGTAGTTGAGGAAATCGCCGTCGTCGTCGGTGAGCCCGACCAGCAGCGTGCCGCAACTATTGGGGTCGCAGCCCTGGCTGGGGATGGGGTTGGGGTTACCATTTCCGCTGCCGCCGCCGCCGCAGGCGGCGAGGGCAAAGAGGGCAATCAGGATGGGCGCTATCAATAGAGCGCGCAGGCGCGCCCAAGCGCTTGTTTCACATAAGGTAGTCAGGGCGAGGGACAACATGGTTCGCTCCCGGTTTCATGGCGAGTATGGGGAGAGAACGGGCGGGAGGGGGAGCGGTTGACGTCGCAGAAGTGAGACTTTGGGGGGTGTCGTGACACTATGTATTAATAGGGGCGGAGCGGCTCTGGGAGCCATCGATAATGAAAGAGATTGTGCTGCTGGTGGACTTGGAAAACGTACAGAAAGTCGACGCGGCACAAATCCCAGCTGAAGCGCGACTCAAAGTCTTCGTTGGCGCAAAGCAAACCAAGATACCGACGTCACTGATACAGCTGCGCGAATCAATGGGCGATCGGTTCAAGTGGGTCTGGATCGATGGCACAGGCAAGAATGTTCTCGACTTCTATATAGCCTGCCACCTGGGCGAGGCCCTGGCAGGGACGGCGCAGTCCGAGTTCGTAGTACTGTCCGGTGACACGGGATTCGACCCGTTGCTTCGCCATCTCAACAATAAAGGACTTCGCTGCAGGCGCGAAGCGCCGAGCTCTCGAACCAAACCGGTCGTGAAGTCTGGCTTGGATGCAAGCGCAATGCAGGTTGTTGAGTTTCTAGGTCTAACTGAAAAAAGCAAGCGACCGAGCAAGCGCAAGAAGCTCACAAATCATGTGGTCAACCATTTCAAGACAAAGATGTCAGCTGAGCAGGTAACTGCAGCAATCGATCAGCTATTCAAGGCTAAGCTTGTTGCAGGGACAGATACGGCGCTGAACTATCAGTTCTGATTGCCGATCGATCAAGGGGATCTAGTGGCAAAAGGTGCACCGAAGGAGACTAGCCAAACCAAAATCAGCACTGAAGCCAACCTCGGCTTCGATGCCACGCTATTGGCCGCCGCCGATGTGCTGCGCAACAACATGGATGCGGCCGTGTACAAGCACGTCATCCTTTGAGTTCAGCAGGAATGAAAGAGGCCACCGCCCGGATCAAAATAAACAAGCTGCTCGAAGCGGCTGGCTGGCGTTTCTTCCAGGATGGCGCCGCGTCCGCAAATATTCGTCTTGAACCCAGCGTCGCAATCAGGTCAACTGATATTGACGCGCTCGGCGACAATTTCGAGAAGACCACAAAAGGTTTCGTCGACTTTCTTTTGCTCGACGCGAAGGGCTTCCCGCTGCTCGTCCTCGAAGCCAAAGCCGAGGACAAGAATCCGCTCGTCGCAAAGGAGCAGGCCCGCAAGTACGCGAAATCCCAGAACTGCCGTTTCGTCGTCCTCTCCAACGGCAACCTGCACTACTTCTGGGACCTCGAACGCGGCAACCCTTACGTCATCACCTCGTTTCCGACACCTGACTCGGTCATCGGCTACCAGAAAGTCACGCCTAATCCACAGCGCCTGATCGAAGACCAGGTAGGCGCAGACTATCTTGTTCGCACCCAGCGTCCGAACTACGAGTCAGAAGCCGGGTGGCGTAGCGAATCGGAGCGCCCCGGATACGTCCGGGCAAACAAGCTTCGCTTTCTACGGCCCTATCAGCTCAAGGCCATTCACAGCCTCCAGGCCGCAGTCGGCGAAGGTAAGGACCGTTTCCTCTTCGAGATGGCAACCGGCACCGGCAAAACCCTGACTGCCGCCGCCGTCATCAAGCTCTTTCTTCGGTCAGGCAACGTTCGGCGCGTCCTGTTCCTCGTGGACCGCCTTGAGCTGGAGGACCAGGCGAAGAAGGCCTTCGCAGCCGTGCTGGCCGCGGACTATAAGACCGTGATCTACAAGGAGAACCGTGACGACTGGCGACGCGCTGAGATTGTCGTTACCACCGTGCAATCTCTGCTTTTCAACAACAAGTACCAGAGGCAATTCTCGCCGACGGACTTCGATCTCGTCATCTCTGATGAAGCGCACCGCTCCATTGGCGGCAATGCCCGGGCTGTATTCGACTACTTCATTGGCTACAAACTGGGGCTCACGGCCACGCCGCGCGATTATCTCCGCCGGTTTGACGGCTCGAAGCCCGGTACCCGCGACCCGCGCGAGGCCGAGCGCCGCCTGCTGCTGGACACCTACCGCACCTTCGGCTGCGAGAACAGCCAGCCGACTTTCCGCTACTCGTTGCTCGATGGCGTGAAAGAGGGTTACTTGATCAACCCGACCGTGGTGGACGCTCGCACCGAGGTCACCACCACGCTGCTTTCTGAAGAAGGATTCGTCGTCTCATTCACGGATGACGCCGGCGAAGATCAGCAGCAGGCCTTCAAACAAAGCGAGTTCGAAAAGCGATTCTTTTCGCCCGGCACCAACCAACTCTTCTGCAAGACGTTTCTCGAGAACGCTCTGCGCGACCCGGTCAGCGGCGAAATCGGCAAGTCGATCATCTTTGCCGTCAGCCAGAACCATGCTGCCAAACTGGCGCAGATACTCAATCAGATGGCCGATCGCATGTTCCCTGACAAGTACCAGTCTGACTTCGCCGTGCAAGTGACCTCCCAGATACCCGACGCCCAGCAGTTCACCATCAACTTCAGCAACAACAACCTGCTTGGCTCTGGCAATTTCATTTCCGCGTACAAAACCAGCAAGGCGCGTATCTGCGTGACGGTCGGCATGATGACAACCGGCTACGACTGCACCGACATCCTCAACCTCGGTCTCTTCCGCCCGATCTTTTCGCCCACGGATTTCATCCAGATCAAAGGGCGCGGCACCCGAAAACACGACTTTCGCGAGCTGATCTTTGACGACGGCGTCAAGGAAGGCGTGCAGCACCCTTCAAAGACGGCCTTCAAGCTCTTCGACTTCTTCGCCAACTGCGAATACTTCGAAGAGGAGTTCAATTACGATGAAGTGCTGCAGCTCCCTCCGCCCAAAGCGAAGGGCCGCGACGATGGGGGAGGCCAAGGCCCGGTGGTCGTAGGAGGCACGTATGAGCACCTCGGCGCCGACATCCTCGCGTCGATGCGCATCGAGCAGATCACCTCCGAGGGCATGAAGATCGACCGCATGTTCTTTGAGAAATTCGAAGACGTCATCCGCGCCAATGACACAGTCGCCTCGGCGGTCGAAGCCGGGCAGTGGGACCGCGTCATCGACTACGTGAACCGCGAGGTCTTTGACAGGCCCGAGGAGTACTACACCCTCGACAAACTGCGCAAAGCCGCAGCAGTGGACCGCCGCCTGACGCTGCGCGAGATCCTGGAGAAGGTCTTCGGCCTCATCCCGCGCTTCAAATCCAAGGATGAGCTGCTGGAAGAGGAGTTCTCGAAGTTCGTCGCCGACACCAAGCCCGATGAGGCTGCTGCCATCCCGGCCATCAAGACCTACTTCAAGGCCTACATCACGAGCGGTTTGGTCCGCGACATCATTGAGAGCAAGCAGTTCACTGATCTGGCAACCAACCCTTACTTTTCAACCCATGATTTCAGAGCCGTGCCAGCCAAGTACCGCGCCCTCATTCCTGACTACGTCAAGGATTACGTGTCCCTGAATCAGTTTGCAGCGTAAAAGGACCACATGCTCGACACCGACACCAAACGCCGCATCGACACCGCCCGGGACATCCTCGTGGGCAAAGTCCCCGACCCGAAATCCCAGGTCGAGCAGATCACCATCGCGCTGATCTACAAGTTCATGGATGACATGGACGCGGAGTCTGAGGAACTCGGCGGGCAAGCGGAAGTTCTTCACTGGCGACTTCGCCCGCTACGGCTGGGCCCAGCTAATGAATCCGCGAATAGGCGGCCACGAGATGCTCGGCCTCTACGGCGAAGGCATCTCCAAGATGCCCGAGAACCCCGGCATCCCGCCGCTCTTTCGCGACATCTTCAAGAACGCCTACCTGCCTTACCGCGACCCCGAGACGCTCAGGGCCTTCCTCAAGATCATCGACGAGTTCAGCTACGACCACAGCGAGCGCCTCGGCGACGCCTTCGAGTATCTGCTCAGCGTCCTCGGCTCGCAGGGCGATGCCGGCCAGTTCCGCACCCCGCGCCACATCATCGATTTCATGGTCGAGGTCGTCGCTCCGCTGAAGAGCGAAACCATCCTCGACCCCGCCTGCGGCACCGCCGGCTTCCTCATCTCGGCCTACAAGCACATTTTCCGCGCCAACACCGACGCCAAGGGCCACAGCAAGCTCACGCCCGACGAAAAGGGCCGTCTCGCCAAGAACTTCAAAGGCTACGACATCTCGCCCGACATGGTGCGCCTCTCGCTGGTGAACCTGTATCTGCACGGCTTCACCGATCCGCACATCTACGAATACGACACCCTCACCTCCGAGGAGCGCTGGAACGAATTCGCGGACGTGATCCTCGCCAACCCGCCATTCATGTCCCCGAAAGGCGGCATCAAGCCCGCACAAACGCTTCTCGATCCAGGCAAAGCGCAGCGAAGTGCTCTTCGTGGACTACATGGCCGAGCACCTCACGCCCACCGGCCGCGCCGGCATCATCGTGCCGGAAGGCATCATTTTCCAGAGCCAGACCGCTTACACGCAGCTGCGCAAGATGCTAGTGGAGGAGTACCTCGTCGCGGTCGTCTCGCTGCCGGCCGGCGTCTTCAATCCCTATTCCGGCGTGAAGACTTCGATTCTCATCCTCGACAGATCCATCGCCCGCGAGAGCGAAACCATCGCCTTTTTCAAAGTGGATAACGACGGCTTCGGCCTTGGCGCCCAGCGACGAGCCTTCGACAAGAACGACCTCCCGCAAGTCCAGGGCGAACTCGCCGCCTACCTCCAAGCCCTCCGCAGCAAAAAGTCCGTCGCCGACCTCCAGTCGACGTGCGGGTTGATCGTGCCGAAAGAGAAGATCGCTGCGAATGGCGACTACAATCTCAGCGGCGAGCGGTATCGGGAGGGGGCAGCGCAAAACGCATTGTTCCCGCATGTCCGTCTCGATGAGATGGCGAGAATCACTGCTGGAAATTCCGCGCCACAGGGCGACGAATACTTTGCCGGCGGCGATGCCCCTTTCATTCGCACATCGGACGTTGGTGCGGTTCACCTCTCAGACAATTTTGTCGGAGCCGCCGACAAACTCAACGCCAAGGCTATTGAGGAACTGCGGTTGGAGCTATTCCCTGCCGGAACGATTTTATTTCCAAAGAGCGGCGCTTCCACCTTTCTAAATCACCGCGCCGTGATGGGCGCACCCGCCTACGTTTCCAGTCATCTTGCCTGCATAATCTGCGACGAAAAAAAAGCTCTCCCAAAGTATGTGTATTCACTGTTGTGTCGAGTTGATGCTCGAAGCATCACACCAGACCAAGCTTATCCGTCGCTGAGGCTGACCGAGATCGGTGCGATTGAAATCCCCCTGCCGCCACCAGAGGTGCAGAAGGAGATCGTGGCTGAAATCGAGGGCTACCAGAAAGTTATCAACGGCGCTCGCGCCGTCCTCGACCACTACCGCCCCCACATCCCCATCCGCCCCGACTGGCCGATGGTGCCGATGAATGAAGTTGCGGCTGTCGAAAGTGGTTTCGGCTTTCCGTTGGATTACCAAGGTAAGTCCAATGAGGAGATACCGTTTCTGAAAGTAAGCGACATGAACCTTCCCGGAAACGAGAAGGAGATTGTTTCTTGGAATCACAGCATATCTCGCGAGGTCTTGCGCGAGTTGAAAGGCGAAGCTTATCCCAAGGGCACGGTGATCTTCCCCAAGATTGGTGCGGCAATCGCCACCAACAAGAAACGAATCCTCACGCGAGACTCAACCTACGACAACAATGTCATGGGCATCATTCCGAACAAGGAGCGCCTGCTTTCCGACTTCCTTCACACCTACTTGCTTGCATTTGATCTGTCTCGCTGGGCCAGCGAATCGCAGCCACCATCAATGCGAAAGACAACTGTAGAGGCGCATGAAATCCCTCTCCCGCCCCTCGCCGCGCAGCAAGCCATCGTGGCCGAGATCGAAGCCGAGCAAGCACTGGTCGCCGCCAACTGCGAATTGATCACGCGCTTTGAGCAAAAAATCCAAGTTACCCTCTCCCGCGTCTGGGGGGAAGGAACAGGAGACACGCCGAAATGACCGCGCCCGAACGAACGACAGCAGCTTCCGCTTTTTGCGCACCAGGCGCGGACGACTGGCGTGAACTAATGGCTGAGAACGCAGACGACAAGGACCAGCAAGAGGAGGCCCGGAAGGCCAAGGACGAACTGAAAAACGTACTGCGGGCGTCCTTGCAGATGCAGCACCTTGTAGTCCTCGCCGGTTCCGGATGTTCCCAGGCCGCTGGTGGACCAACGATGCAGGACTTGTGGGATGCCGCAGTCGGTGGAGAACCAACAGTTGACGCGAGAACGACGGCGGGAAAGGTCTACCACGACCTCAAGGATCAGAATATTGAGGCACTCCTTTCCAGGGTCGAGGCCTTCTTGCAGGTGAATCAGGACAACGTCGTCAGCGAGTTTCTGAACTCAAGCAAGCAAGTGATTCTGGACAAGTGCTCGGCGTTTCTAGACCCCGGCAAACTGGGGGACCACAAGACGTTTCTGCATCGACTCTCTCGCCGCCGTGTTCGGGATCAACGCCTACAAGTGTTCACCACGAACTATGACCTTTGTTTTGAACGGGCAGCCGCCGAGTTGGGCGGAGTGGCACTGGACGGATTCTCATTCACCGCTCCTCGCCGTTACGACCCGCGCTTCTTCGGCTACGACATCATCCGACGACCGCGCAGCGGCGACGACCTTGGGCATTACCTCGAGGGCGTGTTCCTACTCTACAAGCTCCATGGATCAGTGAACTGGGCGAAGGGTGAGGAAGGAACGATCTACGAGAATGACAAGCCGACGCCAGCCGAAGCCTGCTTGATCTACCCCGCGAGGGGGAAGTATCAGCAGAGCTTCGTCCAACCCCATCTCGAATCGATGACGCAGTATCTTGCCGCCGTGCGCGAACCGAACACGTGCCTGCTCGCCGTAGGCTTCGGCTTCAATGACGATCATCTCGCAGAGCCGCTACTGGCTGCGGCGCAGTCCAACCCACATCTGCGCTTGATCATAGTCGACAAGGAGGCGCACGCGAGAGCCAAGGAAGCAACGGACAATCGATTCTGGAGGGCGTTTACCGAGCTTGGCGGCCGCGGCGAAGACGTGTGGTTCATCAAGGCGTCGTTCGGTGACTTTGCCCAGATGGTCCCTGACCTGAAATCACTGACGCCAGCGGACACCCTCATGAAGGCCATCAAGGGCGTGACGAGGGACCCATGAGTAGGTTGAACATTGATGAGGTTTTCCCAAAAGGACTGCTACGCTCGGAGCTCTTCCTGGGTGTGGCGTCCTCGGTCACTGCCCGAACGGTCGGCGTCAATCTCAGCGAGGCCGGCCAGCCGAGTGGTTCCCATTTCGCAGGTGGCCGCTATGGCCGCGGAGAGGTCGGCGAATTCGTCTTGATCGAAGGTCAGCAAAGCCTTCTGCTGGGCCGTATTGCCGAGATCCACCTGCGCGAACCGGAGCGCCGCTCCATCAGGCGCGACTTCGTCGGTAATAGCGATCTGGACGCGCTCGGACAGATCCAGCTCCTAGGCTGCGTTTCCATGGACGACCTGCTGGTAACCGCAGGCGTCGATGCCTACCCGCGCCTCGGGGATCGCATCTACGCCGCGCCGCATCGGTTCATCGCGCTACTACCGCGCCTGATGGAGCGCACGGAGAGTGATGGCGAATCCGTCGTCTTGAAACTCGGCGCTATCGATGTGGCGCAGGACAGCCTTGTTGCGGTGAAGCCGGAGCGCCTATTCGGACGTCATTGCGCGATCCTCGGTGCAACGGGCGGCGGCAAGAGTTGGACGACGGCACGGATCATCGAGGAATGCATGCGGTACAAGGCGAAGCTGATCCTGATCGATGCCACCGGTGAATATCGGGACTTCACCGGCGATGGAGTGTTGCATTGCCATCTTGGCGAGCCGGTCAAGCGGGCCACCGGCTCGGTCTCATGTTCTCTGCCCCCAACGAGCTTTTTGGAATCAGACTTCGTGGCACTATTCGAGCCCGCGGGTAAGGTGCAAGGACCGAAGATGCGTGCGGCAATGAGAAGCTTGCGGTTAGCGGGGATACAGCCCGCACTTGCTACTAACGGATACATCCGGAAGCATGACCAGCTCAAGCAACCATTAACCGATGCCGAGTTGGATCCTACTACTTCGTCCCTGCTGGACAATCCACGACAGCCATTTGATGTGACCCATCTGGTACGGCAGATCGAACAAGAATGCGTGTGGCCGAACGGCGGCACACAGCGAGCGCCCGATCCGACGAGATGGGGCGGGCCTGACGAGGGAAGTTACGCTAACTGCCTCTCGCTCTTTGCGCGCATCAACGGCGTCCTGAACTCCCCGGCCTTTCAATGCGTCTTCCAAGCTGACACCGAACGCGCGTTGACGACGAAGATCGATGCCTTTATCAGCGGGAGCGACAAGCTGCTGCGACTCTGCCTTAGCGGTATTGCCTACGAGTTTCATGCGCGCGAAATCATTGCCAATGTTATCGGCAGACATCTCTTGACCCAGGCACGTGGCAGCGCGTTTCAGCAACGTCCGACGGTGGTCTTGGTGGACGAGGCGCACAACTTTCTCGGTCGCCAAATCGGTGCGGAGGACTATGCCGCCAAGCTCGATGCTTTCGAGTTGATCGCCAAGGAAGGCCGAAAGTACGGCCTAAACATCTGCCTAGCCAGCCAACGTCCTCGAGACATCACAGAGGGCGTATTGAGCCAAATGGGCACCTTGATCGTGCACCGGTTAACGAACGACCGTGATCGCGAAGTGGTGGAGCGTGCCTGCGGTGAGATCGATCGCGCGGCATCAGCATTCCTGCCCAACCTGCGCCCCGGTGAGGCCGCAATCATCGGAACGGACTTCCCGATTCCGCTGACAATCCAGATTCACGAGCCCACAACGAAGCCACAATCGGACGGACCGAAGTATCAGCGCCATTGGGCTGTTAGCCCGGACGCAGACGAGGCCTAAGGGATGGAAGAAGCCGCTTACCTCGCCAACTACCTGCCGCTCTCCTTCAAGACCCCGAAGGAGCAGGAATACATCGACTTCCTGTGGGACGCCTTCGAGACGAACTACACGCACGGCAAATACCAGTTCGCCTTCCTCGCCTACCACATGCTCACGATGAGCTTCGTCTATTTCAACATCTGGCAGATCAAGCAGACGGAGCCGAAGGATTTCGCGAAGGGCCTCATCGGCTTCGGCAAGGACATCGAGAAGAGCCTGCTCGACGCGACCTCGCCCTTCGTGTTCAGCGCCGTGAACGAACGCACCATCCTGCGCTTCCTCAAGCTCATCGCCTGCGACAACGGCAAGATCGGCACCTACGCCAAGCTGGTGGACGACCGCAACGAATCCGCCCACCCCAACGGCAACATCTTCTACAGCACCGCAGGCGCGCGCTCGACTCAAGATCACCGAGATCCTGCGCGTGGTGGCCGAGATCCAGACCCACTCGAAGCCGGTCATCGAGCACTGCTACCGAGAGTTCCTGCTCCAGAACCACGACCCCGATGAACGCGAGTATGCCGAGGCCGCCGACCAAATCCGCGAGGTGCTGATCCACGACAATTACATGTCGCAAGAAGACATCAGTATTTGCATATCCTTTGATGTTCAGTCGCTTGCGGACCACCAAAGCATTGCTCAAATTCGCTCGCTACATGAGAAACTGCAGTCTTCGTATGTGGGGCTGGATGCAGATGCGGCCTAGCATCGAACAGCATTCACACGCAGTATAATCGGAAGCATTAGATCAAAAGATGGCAGGCCGGCACGAAGACTCTCGAACCACACATAGTCGTTCGACAGGGCCCGAACATTGCAGGTGAGGCGCGAGCAAGTACGCTATGGATGCGTTTGAATCAGTCGTTGCCTTGTTATTGCGTCGGCAAGGCTACTGGGTGCAGCAGTCCTACAAAGTGGAGCTTACAAGAGCCGAAAAACGCGCGATTAGGCGGCCGTCAACCCCGCGCTGGGAGATCGACCTTGTCGCCTACAGGCCCAGAAATAACGAAGTCCTAGCAATCGAATGCAAGTCCTTTCTGGACTCTCCAGGAGTCCAATTCCGAGACGGCGCGTTCATATCTGCGACCCGCTACAAACTGTTCTCCGAGGCCAAGACTAGGCGCGTTGTGTTAGGGCGCCTGGCGCGTCAACTCTCGAGCAGCGGCCACTGTCGCGCACGGCCTAAGATCAAACTATGTCTTGCGGCTGGGAAGTTATGGACCGGAACCAATCGCGCCGATTTGAACGCACATTTCCGCCAACACGGCTGGCGTCTGATCGGGCCGAATGAAATCGTCGAGGATCTCAAGAAGTGTATTGATGCCGACTATGAGAACGACGTCGCTTTCGTGGTTGCCAAGCTGATTGGGCGGGAGAAAACATGAAGAGAAGAAAAGCCAACCTCGTTTCTCAGTATATGGAGAAGATCTCTGGCGATGCGCTGGAGGAATATCAGGCAATCTTCAAGGGCTTTGCGAAACGCCGAAATGGCGTCTATGCCCTATATCGCAAGGGACGGCTTCACTATGTGGGCCTCGCGCGTGACTTACGCGGTCGCCTCAAAACCCACCTTAAGGACCGGCATCGCGACAAGTGGGATCGGTTCAGCATCTATCTGACCATCGGAGACGACCATATCCGAGAGCTGGAATCGCTGGTCATGCGAATTGCCCAACCGGCCGGGAACCGGCAGCTTGGCAAGCTGCCACGAGCGGAGAACCTACGCCGTGATTTTGCCAGAAAGATTCGCGCGGATGCCAAACGCAAGTTAGACGCACTGTTAGGGAGAGATGTGTTACCAACGCGCAAGCAAGGACGAGGGACAAAGAGCCTAGAGGGGCGCACACCGATCTTGAGTAAATGGAGTGACGGAGGTTTCCACCTGCGGGCACGATTCAAGGGCAAGACGCTGCGCGCTCGAGTGGGCACCGATGGCAGCATTCGGTTTCATGGGAAGAAATTCAATTCACCGTCGCTAGCTGCGTATGCGGCGATCGGGCGGCGACGCGCGGTAAATGGCTGGCATTTTTGGTCGTATGAAAGAGCGCCGGGAGACTGGGTGCCGCTGAATGAACTGCGGCGCTAGGCATTGCGCAAACAATTGGACGCGTTCATTCGCAAGGCGGCTTTTGATTGGCTAGCCGGCCACTCCGAGCTGAACAACAGCGTTTTCCCCCGTGAGCAGCTACTCCGAGGCTTCGATTACGCCGGTCAGATGATCAAGTTCGTCGGCCCGAAAGGGATCTTCAAGCCGAAGGACATGGACTTGCCGCTCTCGATCACAACGATCGCAGATGGCCCTTACGACGACTCTATCGGCGCCGACGATCTCCTGCACTATCGCTACCGCGGCAAGGACCCCAATCACCCGGACAACGTCGGCCTTCGGGAGCTGATGCGCACGCGCAAGCCGTTAGTCTACTTTCACGCGCTGATGCCCGGCCGCTACTACGCGCTCTGGCCCGTATATGTCGTCGGGGATGATCCAAAAGCTCTGACGTTCAGCGTCGCAGTCGACGATCACAAGCTGGCGCGCCTGGCCGTCGGCGAACCGACCGACCGCATCGCGGATGACACCGAGACTTCGATCCGGCGCCGATACGTTACGGCGACGACCCGGCAACGCGTGCACCAGGCGGCGTTTCGCGAGCGGATCCTCGAAGCCTACAAGGAGCAATGCACGCTGTGCCGGCTCCGTCATCGCGAGCTGCTCGACGCGGCCCACATCATCCCCGACCTGGAAGAGGGCGGCGAACCGGTCGTCGCGAACGGGCTCGCGCTCTGCAAGCTACATCACACGGCGTTTGATGCCTTCTTCCTTTCGATCCGGCCGGACTATGTCATCGAGATTCGTCGCGACGTGCTGGAGGAGGTCGATGGCCCCGTGCTGAAGCACGCGCTACAGGGGCTGCATGGGGCATCGATCCAGCTGCCCAGGCGCGCGGCACATCGGCCTGATCGGGAGCGGTTAGAGCGTAGGCATTTGAGGTTTTTGGAGGCGGGGAGGTAGTGCGTCGAACACCTCGGCTGGCGCAGCCTGCAGGAATGCCCGCAAATACTGAAGATATTCAGTGACATCGCTCAGGCAGGCTACGTGACACTGGCCACTTCAATTGGCTGATCTGAATGTCGATACTGCGACAACTCGCTAGAATCACGCGTCACCCGGAATAGGGGCATAGACTTGTGGCAAAAATTGACCCTCGCCAGGCTCCCGCTTACACGATTGCAGAAGCGGCCCGCTATCTCTGGATCCCGGCTCCGACCGTGCGTTCGTGGGTAGTTGGCCGCGATTACCCGCGGCAGTCCGGGCAGGCGCGCTTTGAGCCTGTGGTCAGCCTTCCCAAGGATCCGAGCCACCGGCTGTCATTCCGGAATTTGATCGAACTGGCGGCTCTTCGTGCCCTGCGCAAAGAGCACGAGTTCAAGCTATCCGCCGTCCGGGAGGCGCTCCAGTTTGCGCAGCAAGAGCTTGGCGTTTCCGCGCTGCTGGCAAGCCGCGATCTATATGCATGTGCGCGCCCTGGAGAGTTGTTCCTGGATCGCTACGGCCAGTTGATCAACCTTAATCGTGCAGGTCAGCTAGGCATCCGCGCAGTGCTCCAAGGGCTACTCGCCAGAATTCAGTGGGATAACAAGCTGGCGGTCCGGTTCTTTCCGCCACTGCCCAGTCGGCCCGAGGCCAAGTCGGTGATGCTGGATCCCACGGTGTCATTCGGACGCCCGGTCCTGACGCGCCTCGGCGTAACTACCGCGGTAATCGTCGATCGCATTAATGCCGGCGAAGAGCCGGCCGAAGTCGCAAAGGACTACGGGGCAACCGGCGAGGAGATCATGGACGCGCTCGCCTATGAACGAGCCGCGTGAGCTGGTTTTCTTCACGGATCGCGATCTAGGCCATCGATTTCCAACACGCCTCAGGAAATCCGGCATCAGAGTCGAGCGACACGACGATCACTTCGGCCCGCCAACACCGGACTCGGAGTGGATCGCCGAGATCGGCCGGCGTGGCTGGGTGGCAGTTTCCCGAGATGCTCGGATTCGGTATTCACCTCTCGCGTTGAACGTCTTGATGACGTCGGGTGCACGATTGTTTGTGCTCGTCGGAAAGCTGACGACGGATGAGGCTGCAGAGTTGTTTCTCCAATCACGCAAGAAGATCGAAAAAATATTGCGAAAGGAAAAGCAGCCATTCATTGTCAAGATTCGCCGTGATGGCGTTCATATTTGGCTGAGGCACAAGAGCTGGAAAGCCTCCCGAGTCACTTGAAATCAGAAGCGGCGCCACCACAATTTACTTATGTAGAGTGGAGCAACCGCTCCCACCAACCGACCTTCAGGGCACGGTGGTTCCCCCGGCAACCGGGGCACAAGGCCGCAAGGCAAACGGTCACCAGAGGTGACCTTGATCGGGTCATGAAAACCGGAGCAGGCCCGGCTCCGACATTCCGAAGCTGATTGTGCGGCCGTCGAAGACGGCGGCCGGGAAACCGCGCGTGGCGCGGCGAGGGACTGTCGCGTGGCGCGCCTGAAAAGGAGCGCATCAATGACTAGTTCATCGGCGGAGAAACGCCAGCGGCAACCCCTGATTCCGGTATCAAGCGTGTTCAAGAATGCCCGGTCATCACTGATTTCCGGGGCGCACTTTGAATTACAGCGGGGACTCTTTCGTGAGCGTGAGCGTCTGCGTGGGCGGCCCTGGCTTCTGCTGCTCAAGCGCAACGAGATCGAGGTCGATGGTTCGTGGTATGACCGGATCGAACTGGTCGATACGTTCGACCGGGAGAAGGAAGCTGTTGATGCGGCCGCGGTCGGTCTGCAAGCGGCATTTCAGGAAGATCAGCATAAGAGATACGGGGCCGAGGACTGGCGGCTCGAGGCCAAGGGACCGGAAGTCAAGGCAATGAGCATTTCTGGCCCGCGAGAATCGCGATTACGGTCGGCATTTCGATATGGCTACAAGTTGAGGCGCTTTGGCCTTCACATTCGTTACGGGGTCATTGACATCGTGCGTGTCAATCCCGAGCGGGTGGTCGACGACGACCTGTTCGATTACTTGGGTGCAGAATCGGAGGTGATTGCCTACCTGTGTGAGAAAGGCAGGGACTGACTAATCAGGGCTTATCGCGCCTGCCTGTGTCGCCCTTCATCCGCGGCACCATAGTCGGCGCCGCATTGCCGTTCGCGACTGACCTCCGCGACGACCGCATCGTCGCTCCACCATCGCGCGGTTGTACGTCGGCCGGAGGTGTCGCAGGCTCGCGCTCGCGATCTCCACCGCGCGCATAGGTTCCACCGCGTGGCCGCTCGTCCCTCGGATTCTCACGCGCCTGCGGAGGCCGTCGATCATTATCAACGCGGCGCGGTATCGTGGTCGGCGTCACGGTGCGCGGCAGCTGATCAACATCCGCCGCATTCAATCGCCTGCTGGCAGTTCGCGGCCCAGACTCGGGCGTGTCGCGGTCGCGCGGATGGTGGCGCGGGCGGTCCGGCCAGTCATTGCGCGGGTGGTGCCTGGGGTAATTGCGCGGGCCCGGCACCCAGCACCAGCGATTGCGCTCACGCAGGTAGGCCCAGCGGCCGTAGTGCAGTGTGTAGAAGCCCCAGGGCGCGGGGTCGTACCAGCTCCAGCCGAATCCGGCGCGCTGCCAGTAGCCGCTACCGTATGGCGACCAGCTCGAGTAGCCGTAACTCGGCATCCACACGCGCCCGTAACGCGGCTCGTCGTACCACTCGCCGTTGCGGTCGAGCTCCTCATATTCCTCGCCTTCGTAAGGCGTGTATTGCGGCGGCTCGGCTTCGGCGAGGCTTACTTCGCGCTCCAGCATCCAGTCGTCGAATGCATCCGCCGGGCGCGGCGTCTCGAGGCGGGCGATGGCATCGCGCCCCTCGATCCGCACGCGCTGGCCGTCGGCGACGCGCACCGGCCCGCCGGCGCTCGCGATTTGGGCGACACCGGCGCGCACGGTCAACGCCGAGGCGCGCTCGCTCATGATATCCACGCGGTATTCGCCGGGGGCGTCGAGTGTGATTTCGGCGTTGGGCGTAACGATCTCGAAGGTCTCGTCATCGAAAAGATCGCGCAGGTACACGCTCGCGCTGCCGCTCGCGACTTCGATGCGAATCGCATTCGGGTAGAGGTCAACGATCGTGAATTCGGTCTGCTCGTCGAGCCGGATGGTCGCGGCGCCGAGCGCAAGCTCCGCGCGTGCGTTGGAATCAGTCGTGATGCGATCGCCGGGTGCGAGCGGGCGTTCGGGCAGGGTGGAGGTGGCCGCTTCCCGCGCACCCGCAAATGTCACCTCGCCTTCGACGTATGAGAGGCGTGCAAGGCGCTCCGGCGCATCGAGGGGCTCGCCCCAGGCGAGGCTCGATGCCGTGAGCGCGAGTACCAGCAGGGCCGGGCGCAGCAGCATAGTGGCTCCATCTTACGCTCGGGGAAGGTGAATGGAGGCTGAAGGGGTGGCGAGGGGCGGGAGGAAAATCAGATAGATACGTGAAAGGCGCTTGCAAACACGAATTCAACGCAGCCCAACCGACTTTGCTTTCCGAATCAATACATTGGAAAAGGTCAGGGTGGTCACAATTTGTGACTACCTTGGGAAATTCAAAAGTTTATACATCAGCCAGATATCCGACGAATTGATGACGAGATACGCCGCAATACTCGTGGTAGATGACTGTATCGGTAAAAGCACCACCGGAAGTCGAGATCGCCACGCGGATTGTCTTTGCGCGGGGCCAGCGGGTATTGCTGGATACGGACCTGGCGCAGCTTTACGGCGTTACGGTCAAGCGCGTGAATCAGCAGGTTCGTCGAAATCGGGACCGATTTCCGCAAGATTTTGCGTTTGAACTAAGCGCGTCTGAGACGGTGAACTTGAGGATGCAATTTGCATCCTCAAGTTGGGGCGGACGCAGAGCACCGCATCTAGCATTTACTGAGCACGGAGCGCTGGAGAAATCGGTCGCGACGCTCGATGCCAGGACGCGAAAGCAGTTCGAAGCAGTTTACCGTGCGATCCGCGCGCTGATGGCGCCACCGGCCGCAGAGTCTCGACCGATCGGGTTTACCGCAGACATCGGGAAGAATCGCTAACTACGAAACTGCGACCCGGCACCAGAACTCCGACTGTGACACGCAGCAATGTTTCCCCAAGTCCCGCACTCACCGTCTTGCCTTAAGGTACCCGTATTGGGTACGATCGTACCCATTATGGGTACTACCAGTCGTCGCTCAGTCCCGCGGCGGAAGGCCAGTCTGGGCGACGCCCTGTTCACCGGCACACGCCAGCGGTTGCTCGGCGCACTATTCGGTGACCCGGCGCGCAGCTACTACCTCAGGGAGCTGATTGGCCTTGCGGCCAGCGGAAGCGGCGCGGTGCAGCGGGAGCTCGAGCGGCTGACCCGGAGCGGGCTGGTAACTGTGCGCGCCGTCGGCAATCAGAAGCACTATCGCGCAAATCCTGATTCACCGGTCTTTGACGAACTCTGCGCTGTCACGAGAAAGACCTTCGGCCTTGCCGATCCGCTGCGCCAAGCGCTCGAAGCACATGCGCCGCGAATCCAGGCGGCATTCGTCTTCGGTTCAATCGCCAAAAAGGAGGACACGGCGTCCAGCGATATCGACCTCATGGTCATTGCGGACAAGCTGTCGTACGGGGAATTACTCGCGGCGCTGGAACCGCTGACGCGCACGCTCGGCCGTCGCGTGAATCCGACGGTGCTCACGCAGCGAGACTGGGTGAAGCGCCTGGCCACCCGGAGCGCATTCGCCACGCGCGTGATGGCCCAGCCGAAGATCTGGATTATCGGGTCCGACAATGAGCTCCGCGCTTGAGAATCTCTGCGGTCCCGGCGGGCCGCTGAAAGCCGAGCCGCCGGATGAGGCGGAAATCGCCGGACTGATGCGGTCCGCACAGGGCCGATTGAAGGACGCTGCGAGGAAGGACCTCACACTCGACAGTCGATTCGACCTGGCCTATGGTGCAGCGCACGCGCTGTGCCTGGTGGCGCTCCGGCGCCGCGGCTACCGGGCGACGCAGCGCTACATCGTTTTTCAGGCACTCCCGCACACCCTGGGGCTTGGCCCCGAAGTCTGGCGGGTTCTGTCCAGGTGCCATGAGCTGCGGAACTTGGCGGAATACGAAGGGGAATCGCAAGCGACGGAAGAGCTGGTCGAGGAGCTGATCAGCATTTGCCAACGCCTCGTCAGGGCAATCGAGGCGGCATGATCGTCGTTGGTTTCGGACTGACGACTGCTGCATTTCGTCTCTGGGCTTGAGTCCGTTCAGATTCCGAACGCCTTGAGCACGGCATCCGTGATCCCTTCGAGCCCGCGTCCACTCACGCCGCGCCCCCCGCCGCGTGCGGGCATCTCCTCGTACACAAACCGCCCCGGTCCGCCGCCGAAGAGGTCATTGAACAGATCCTCGCGCCCGCGCAGATATGGCACGAAGGTCTCGCAGCGCACGGTCTTGTAGTCGAGATTCGCGCTGAATCCGAGCGTCGCCGCCTGGTTGATCAAGCGCGGCTGGCCCACGCGCGGCTCTTCCGCGCGCACGCCGCGGCAGCCTTTGAGGATCAGCCGGCAGGGGCCGTGGAAGACCAGATATCGGAGCTGCAAGGTCAGCCAGGCATGCAGGCTGCCGAGCCGCCAGTGGCGCGTCATCGCGATGGGCAGGCCCTCGCGCTTCACGATGCCGGCGAGCGAGCGCGGCTGGATCACCATCGCGGCGCCCTCCGGCAGCTCGATCACGCCCACTTCGCCGAAGGCATCGTCCTGCGACGACACGACCACGTGTGTGCCGGTATCGCCCTCGGGACGCACGCGCGTCAGCGCGAACATGCCCGATGCAATGCTCGCGAACGGCAAACGCGGATTCAGAAACCATTTCGTCTCTTTGCGCGCCGGCAGGCTGCTGCTTTGCAGGAAGCCGGGCTGCACCAGGAGCTCCTGGCCGGGTATGACATCGAGCGCGACCGAGACGCTGGATGGCGGCGAGGGCGCGATGGTCGGCGCGCGGTCATTCGGCAAGATCCGGATCGGCGGCAGACGGCTGGCGAGCGGGGCCAGCACGAAATAGAAAAAAGCGCGGATGAAGACCGGCATCAGCAGGATGCCCGCGAGCACGCCGAGTGCGACCGGGAGGCTCGCCTTGATGGTGCCGAACAGGACCGAGCGCGGGTCTTCAGTGGCACGTTGCTGCTGATCTGCCAACTGCGCTTCGGCCGCCTGTACCTGCTGCTGCTTTCGCTCGCGATCGGCGGCGAGCTCCGCGTGGCGCGGCGAAACGGTCTTCGCGCGATCGTCCAGCTCGCGGGAAAGCAGGGCACGGCGCTGGTACAAGGGCTCGACCGGCGATGTCCTGAACTCGGGCGCGACCCGGTCGCGCGCGGCCTTCCAGGTTTGTGCGTTCTTTTCGAGCGCCGCGTAATTCAGACGCGCCGCTTCGAGCGCGACGAGTTTGTCGGGCGAGAGAAAACGATCCCAAAACCAGAAGTCCTTTTCAAGCGCCGCCACCCTGCGTTTCGCACGCGCCGCCGCCGCCGCGGCGTCTGCAGTCATGCGCTTGAGATTCGAGAACCCTTCGAGGTCGATCTGCCATTGTCGTTCGGATTCGGCGATCTGCGTATTCAATGCATCGAGTTGCGCGAGCAGCGCCTGGGTCGCGAGCGCAGCCTGCTGCCGCCACTGTGCGGTTTCCGTCACGAGGGCAGCTTCCTTTTCGTCCAACTCGGTACGCAGCCCGGCGAGCAGCGTTTCCTGGCGCTCAATCGCCCCGCTGAGCTTCCGCTGCTCCTGCCATTCGTTCCGCAGCCAGGAGCCGACCAGCAGTATGGCCAGGATCAGGAGCAGCAGACCCAGCTTCTGGAAAATCCACTTGAGCGCGATGGCAATCAGGGTTGGCATTTGAAGCAACTCTACTCCCGCACGACGGGCGGGCGATCGTCGTAGTTCACGTTACCTCACACTGCCAAATTGCCGCGAAATCTGCGGAAAAATGCTAGAATTAGTCCGGTGAAGAGTGGAGCAATCGCTCCCACCAACCGACCTGATGGGCACGGTGGTTCCTCTGGCAACCGGAGCACATGGCCGCAAGGCAAACGTGAATTCAAGCGGGCCTAAGAAGATCGGAGCGGGCCCGGCTCCAACATTTCGAAGCTGATTGAGCGGCCGTCGAGGACGGCGGCCGGGAAACCGCGCGTGGCGCGGCGAGGGATTGTCGCGTGGCGCGCCTGATAGAGAGGTGTGCGATGACGACAGACAACCCCGAACTTCTGAATGGGCTCACCATCGACGAGGTGATGGAGCGCTGGTTCAAATACGATCGCCGCAGCGCCGAGCCGGAGTTCGTGCTGATCACGGGCACCAGCGTTTGCGGAAAAACCCGGTACCGGCATGCGAACTACGCGAAAAGCCACGTCAATGTGGATGCCGGTGACATTTTCCGGCGTCTTGAGGGCGACCGGATACTCGACTTCCCGGGCGAGCACCGTCAGGTTATTGATCTCATCGGCATCATGATTGCCAAGGTCGCGGTCGAAGGGCGCCACAACATAGTGACGGAGGTTCACTACATCGAGAACAAGTGCGCGTTAGCACTGATCGATGCAATGAAGGGTGTCGGATACAAGGTGAAAGTAGATTACCTGAAGAACGAGCTTGAGGAGTCGCTACGCTACAACCTGGCGCGCGGTCCACACAATATCTCCGCGTACCGCACCGACGAGTTCAACGTGAAGTGGTTATTCAGGGCGGCGGCGGAGCTGCCGGAAAGCGGAAGGAAATTGGCTCACTAGAATCTTGATGTAGCAGGAAGCAGGACGGCAGCGAGGATGCGTCAATGCACCCAATTCAAGCGACGCTGGTGAGGACTGCGAGCTCGAGGTGAGATATGAGAGACATGTCACTAGTACTGAATGCCGCCGCCTTTGCCGCCCACAAGCACAAGGATCAGCGGCGCAAGGACGTGAAAGCGACGCCCTACATCAATCACCCGCTCGCCCTCGCGCAGGCGCTCTGCGAAGAGGGTGACGTGGATGATCCGGTCATCCTGGCGGCGGCGCTGCTGCACGACACGATCGAAGACACCGAGACTAGCTACGACGAGCCGCGCGGGCAGTTCGGCGCACGCATCGCGGATGTCGTCGTTGAGGTCACGGACACCAAGTTCCTCGGCAAGCAGTCGCGCAAGCGATTGCAACTTTCGAAAGCCGCTCACGCGAGTGCGGCGGCGCAGCAGGTGAAGATCGCCGACAAGCTCTGCAACCTGCGCGACATGCTCGCGAGCCCGCCGGCGAAGTGGTCGGAGAAGCGCAAGCGCGAGTATTTCGACTGGGCGAAGGCGGTGGTGGATCAGGTACGGGGCGCAAATCCGGGGTTGGCGGAGAGGTTCGATGCGGTGTGGGAGGCGGGGAGAACGGTGTAACAGGCGGAATGTCGGAGCAGTTTCGGAGGGGCGGCGGCCGTAATTAAATACTTACGGCACTTTTCAAATCAGCAACTTGTGTCTGCGAGTGTGATCCTTGGTCATCAGTCTTTGGTGCAAGTCATGAATTACCTGTACTCGCTGTATGATGCCCTCGTCAGCATCAGCGTCCCGTCTGACAAGGCGCGGGCGGTGGTGGATGCGATGGAGCGGGACATGGGTACCACGCTGGCGACAAAGCAAGACCTGTTGCCTTTGGCAACCAGAGAGGATTTGCTGGCGACGAGGCAGTACCTGATGCTCCTGAAGCAGGAGATGACAGGCGCGATCACGGAACTCCGCCAGCAGATGGATAGCCGATTTTCACTTCAGAATCAGAAGATCGATACGCTCGAACTCAGGTTGACCGTCAAACTGGGTACTATGCTTATCGTCGGCTTCGGCCTGACGATCGCTGCCATGCGGCTTTGGATCTAGCGCTTTCCGGTCGCACCTTCGAACTTCACATACGACCGCATGCGGTTGGCCGTGTAATCATCGATCCCGCACACACGCTATAGATCTTCGATTGATGTATATGGCCGACCGCGGGCGGCCGGGAAACCGCGCGTGGCGCGGCGAGGGATTGTCGCGTGGCGCGCCTGGAAGAGAGGTGTGCGATGACGATGCTTATGGTTGATGAGAATGACGGTTGCATGATGGGGACTATGCTCCCGCCGCCCCCTGGCTTCGTGCCGCCGACAATTGCCGAATCGCTGGCGCATGGCTTTGACGGGCAAGCTGTCTTCTATGACTTGAACGGCAAACCGATCGCGCTATTTGACATGATGGACTACGCGGAAGACTGGTCCACCCACCCGATTCACGAGATCCACCCGTTCGTCCCGGTCCTCTACGGGAAGGAAATCACGGAGAGTGAATTTCTCGGGATGGTGAAGGCGATTCACCGACTTGGCTGACGAAGACGCCAAGACGACCTGCGTGGCAAGCGTGTTTTGCTCGATACGGATCTCGCTGATCTTTATGGCGTAATGGCGAAGCGTGTAAACGTGCAAGTTCGAAGGAATCAAGCAAAGTTTCCGGATGGTTTTGCATTTCACCTAGAAATCAATGAGTTAGGCGATAGGTGGTCGCAAATTGCGACCGCCTCACGAAGGTTCCGAAATCTTTGCCTCCCGCCGATTGGATTCGCCGCGGACATCGCGAAGAAAGATTAGACGGATGAATTCTGAATTGCCGAGCCCTAAGGCTCGCGCCGCGCGCCAAACTCACGCCTGCCTTGCGTCCTCTCCGGCGTCGCCAACGCCCGCGCCTCAGCAGCACGCACGGGCCGCATCGTTACGTTGCCGCCCCGCGGCGCGTCCACAATCCGTGGCGGCGGACTCTGTGCGGGAGTGACATTGCGCCTGTAAACACCGCGGCGCAGTCGCTCTTCCCGAGCCGCCTGGATTTGTTGTGTCGGACGCGGCTCCGCATGCACCGGCGGCGTGCCCCGGTCCAGTCCCGCCACCGGCCTGCGCGGTTCTTCGCGTCGCGGGTTCTGCCAGTTATCGCGCGGCTCATCGCGGTCGTGCCGGTCCCGCTCATTCCAACCACCGCGAGGCCGCCCGAATGGCCGGGTATCTTCGTGCGCGAAGCGCCGCTCGTGATGTCGCGACTCCGGCACCCAGCACCAGCGGTTCCGGTGCGGCAGGTACGCCCAGCGGCCGCTGTAGTAGGTGAAGAATCCCCAGGGCGCGGGGTCGTACCAGCTCCAGCCGTATCCGGCGCGTTGCCAGTAGCCGCCGCGGTACGGCGACCAGCCGGAGTAGCCGTAGGCTGGCATCCACACGCGCCCGTAGCGCGGTTCGTCGTACCACTCGCCGTAACGGTCGAGCTCCTGGTATCCGCCGCCCTCGAATGGGGTGTAGCGCGGCGGCTCCTGATCGGCGAGCCGTACTTCGCGCTCCAGCACCCAGTCGTCGAACTCATCCGACGGCCGCGGTGACTCGAGGCGCGCGAGTGCATCGCGCCCCTCCAGCCGCACGCGCTGATTGCCAGCGACCTGCACGGGGCCGCCGGCCGTTGCGATCTCCGCCGCACCGTTGCGCACGGTGAGGGCGCTTACGTCATCCGAGTTGATGTCAACGCGATATTCGCCGGGCTCGATGAGCGCGATGGTGGCGTTCGGCGTGACGATCTCGAAGCTCTCGTCTTCGAGCAGATCGAGCAGATAAATGCTTGCTGTGCCGGCGTTCAATTCAATCCGGACTGTGGATGAATCGAGATCGACGATGGAAAGCTCGCTGTCCTCGTCGAGGCGGATTGTGGCCGTGCCGAAGGCGAGTTCGGCGCGCCCGTCACGCTCGGTGACGAGGCGGTCGCCGGGCGCGAGCGGGCGGTCGGGGAGGGTGGAGGTCGCGGGCGAGTGGGCGCCTTCGAAGGTCACCGCGCCTTCAACATAGCTCAGGTTGGCGAGGCGCTCCGGCGGATCGAGAGTCTCGCCCCAGGCGAGGCTCGATGCCGCGAGCAAGAGAATCAATGCTGTGGCGCGCACACTCATGGCGAATCTATCCTACCCCTTGGACATGAACAGGGGCTGAAGGGTTCGAATTTCGGCTGCGGCATGTATCCAGCCAGGGAATCGGCGCAGACGGACCACGATAATTCGGGCGCGACTGCCCGTAGGAGACCATGACAGATCCTCGCATTTCCGAAGAACTCGGGCTGATTAGCGCCATGCAGGGTATTCCACGACTTTCCAAGGTCGCAGTCAGTGGCCCTGAACCAAAACGACTGAACCGAGCTCGTGGTCGCGTAGAGCCGTGCGATGAGCCCCACGATCTTTCGCGATGGAAGTTTCCGATTCTACTTTTTCTCGCGCGAGGAACTCCGGCGCCATGTTCACGTGCAATGCCCTGATGGGGAAGCCAAGTTCTGGCTTGAGCCCCAGATAGCCCTGGCGCAGAATTATGGCCTGAACGACCGAGAGATCCGGCTGGCACTGGTCCTGATCGAGGAACACGCAGATGAAATCCGCACCGCTTGGGACAGGCACTTCATCGGTTGAAGTCACTAACGTCTCGCCGCATGGATTCTGGCTGCTCATCGGTGGCGACGAATTATTTGTGTCCTTTGACAAATTCCCATGGTTCCGGGACGCATCCATTGCCCAACTCACGCGCGTCGAGTTGCCGTCTCCGCACCATCTACGCTGGCCGGATCTGGACGTTGATCTGGCGATCGAGTCGATCCGCAGTCCGGAAAGATTTCCGTTGATATCCCGCCCAAGCACCTGACAATTCGGTGAACCGCCTCACGTAGTTGCTCGACTCGATGTCGCTAACTGTGAGCCTGCGACCCGGCACCAATTTCCCGACACAACTTATCTACATCCTCCCGCAATATCTCCGCGAGCCTTGACGCCGCCTTGCCAGGATTTTCCGGATCTGCGAACACCTGGTACAACTGCCCGTAGCGCTCGCCGCCTTCCTGCATCGGCAGCTGCTTGAGGTGGCCGGCTTCGAGCTCTCGCCGGATCGTTTCTTCCGCGAACCACGCAAATCCCAGGCCCATGCAAGCGGCGGCGATCTGGGTCGCCTTGTGCGAGACGGTCCAGCGCTGCTCGGCGCCCAGCCAGCCGCCCGATTCGCGCATATGCTGGAGGGCAGTGTCGCGGATGACGAGATGGCGATGTTCGCGCAGGTCGTCGGGGGTCACCGGCCGGCCCAGCTTGTGGAGCGGGTGATCGGGGTTTGCCGCGAGGACCAAGCGTGCGCGCAGGAGCGGCGTACCGAAAAATCCCTGGGGAACCGAATCGACGATCGCGAAATCCACCAGCCGTTCCTGTAGTGCCTCGTCGGTTCCGCCGAGCACGGTTTCATAGAGTTGTACGCGAATTTCCGGCCGCTCCTTCGCGAAGCTGTCGAGCGAACGCAAGGCTACCCAGGTGGGAAAGAGCACCTCGATGGCGAGCCGCACTTCCGGCTCCCAGCCGGCGGCAAAACTCAAAGCGCCGCGCTCGAGCGAGGAGGCGCGCTCCAGCAATAACTGTGCCCGGCGGTAAAGCACCTGGCCGGCGGGCGTGAGCTCCGCTTTGCGGCCGCGAATCCCGAAGAGCTTTACGTCGAGCTGCTGCTCGATCTTCTGCACCGCGTAACTGACGGTCGATTGGGTCTTGTGGATCTGCTCAGCGGCCTGCGCATAGCCGCCGGCCTCGACCACTGCGACCAGGGCGCGCCACTGCTCCAGGCTGATTCGGGGTGCTGTCATATCGAACTGTTCGATTAGTACACCCGAATTTATCTGCTTTTTAATCGAATGCGCAAATACTTTAATAGCACCGACCCCAAGGAGATGCTTCGTGACAACCCTGCTCCAGATCAACACCAGCCTGTTCGGCGAGCGCGGCAATTCCTCGCAATTGACCCGGCGCTTCATCAAGCGCTGGCAGGCCGCCCATCCCGAGGGCCGGGTTGTGGTCCGCGATCTGCAAGGCGATCCGCTGCCGCACCTGGATGCGGAGCGCATCGGTGCGCTATTCAGCAAGCCCGAGGGCCGCACACCCGAGCAGCAGGCGATCGTGGATATTTCCGATGCGCTGATCGCGGAGCTGAAATCCGCGGACGTGGTCGTGATCGGGCTGCCGCTCTACAACTTCGGCATCCCTTCGACGCTCAAGACCTGGTTCGATCACATCGCCCGGGCCGGCGTCAGCTTCCGCTACACGGCGCAGGGGCCCGTGGGCCTGATCGGCGATCGCAAGGTCTACGTGATGGCGGCGCGCGGCGGCTTCTACCAGGGCACGCCTGCGGATACCCAGACGCCCTTCGTCACCAATTTTTTCAGGCTGCTCGGCATCAAGGACATCGAGTTCGTCTATGTCGAGGGGCTGAATGTCAGCGCGGAATCAAAGGAGCGCGCCATGCGTGATGCCGGCACTGCCGTCGATCGCCTGGCCGCCTAGGAGAGCAACATGAATGCACGCATCATCGACAAGATCATCCTCAGCACCAGGACCTCGGACGGCGCGGGCGTGAAGCTTCGCCGCAGCCTCGGCTCGCAGGCCGCACTCAGGCTCGATCCGTTCCTGCTGTTCGATGAATTCGGCACGGACAACCCGGAGGACTACATCGCCGGATTCCCGCCGCACCCGCACCGCGGGTTCGAGACCGTCACCTACATGATCGACGGCCACATGCGCCATGAAGATCACCTGGGTCATGTCGGCGAACTGAAGAGCGGCGGCGTGCAGTGGATGACGGCCGGGCGCGGCATCATCCATTCGGAAATGCCGCAGCAGGAAAGCGGGCGCATGCGCGGTTTCCAGCTCTGGATCAACTTGCCGGCGCGCGACAAGATGCAGCCGGCCCGCTATCGTGATGTGCCGGCCGCGGAGATTCCGGTGGTTGAACTGCCGGGGCGTGGCCAGCTGAAGCTGATCGCGGGGCGGCTTGCGCTCGATGGCAAGACCGTGGTTGGGCCGCTGAATACCGAGCCTGGTTCAATGGCGACGGATCCGCTCTATGTGGATGTGACGCTCTCGGCGGGCGCAGCCATAGGTCTGCCGGTCACCGCGGGCCACAACGCCTTTGTCTATCCGTTTGAAGGCGAGGTCGTAATCGCGGGTGAGAGCGTGCCGCAGTTCAGTGCCGCCGTGCTGACGGATGGCGACCTGGTCACCGTGCGCGCGGGTGCTGCTGGCGCGCGCTTTGTGCTGGTCGCAGGCCGGCCGCTCAACGAGCCCGTGGTCCAGTACGGCCCGTTCGTCATGAACACGCGCGAAGAGATCGAGCAGGCGGTGGCGGACTTCCGCGCCGGGCGGCTCGCCGCGTAAGCAACTTTCGAAACATTGCAAGGAGACATCATTATGAGTACTTCCGTAACTTACGCAGCGACGCTCGGCCGCTGGCTGCTGGCCGCGATTTTCCTCGTCAGCGGCTTCGGCAAGCTGATGGACCCCGCCGGCACGATCGGCTACATCACGGCGGTCGGCCTGCCATTGCCGGAACTTGGCTATGCACTTGCCGTCATCATTGAAGTCGGCGGCGGGCTATTGCTGGTCCTCGGCTACCAGGCGCGGATCGCGGCACTGGCACTTGCGGTGTTCACGCTCGTGGCCGGCATCGCTTTCCACAGCAATTTCGGCGACCAGAATCAGTTCATCCACTTCATGAAGAACCTGGCGATCGCGGGTGGCTTGCTGCAGGTAGCGGCGTTCGGCACGGCGCGGCTCACTCCACTACCCGCACGCCCGTGATGAAGAACTCGGTGTCGCCGAAGCAGGAAGTAGGAATCCACTTGTGCTGTTCGTAGTGCAAGGCCACGCGCTTGCCGACGCTGACGTTGATCTGGCCCGCCACGGCGTCATCTAGAACCGTGAAATAGAATTTGTCGGACACGGTGCCCGGTATCGTCACCAGCGCCATTTCGCCTTCCCAGGTCTTGCAGATCCAACCCTTCCTCGAAAGCTTCTGCACGTAGCCCGCGCGTTCGCCGTCGGAATAGGTCCACTGCAGGGTGAGCCAGGTCATGCCCGCGAAGAAGAGGGCGACCGCGACGATGATGGAGATGAGGACCTTGATCATCAGTTCTGCCCGGAGTTGGAGATATTCCGGCAGCAATTATGAGGCCATGCGGACTTCGCAGGGAAATTGGCCGCGGCCCATCGGGTTCGTCAGGGGACCACGCTCAGGTAGTACTCCGCATCCGGATTCGGCATGGCCGCCAGCTTGCTGATCAGGTACTTGTTGCTGCCGATCGCATCATGGAAGACGAACAATCCGTATTGGGCATAGGACACGCCATTGACCGACACGGGCCCGATCGCATACACGCCCTGGCGATTGAGGAAGTCACTCTCGTAGAACGCCAGGTGCGTGTAGCACGGGCCCGCAGCCCCGGGCACGAGCTCGCATTGGTAGGTCTCGTATTCGACCAGCGCAATCTCCTTGCGCGCGGCGGACTGGCTCAGGGAACGAATGCGGAATCCGTAGTATTGCGAGGTCGAAAGTTCGAGCGCCCCCGAATAGATCATGTCCTGGGCCTGGACGGCGCTCGACCGGAACGTATTGCCGCAGGGCGTGTAGATCGTGACGCCCGTTTCCTCGAACCAGAGATCTCCGCACATCCCGTAGTCGCCGTGGTACGGCGAGTCGTAGAGAAGCGTGGCGACGCCCGACGTGATATCCCACTTCTGGATGTCGCTGGGCGAGAGGTCATTGTCCGCCGTGTAGACGAAGTCTGAGGACGGATGCAGGCGTGCGTGCGAGCCGGCACGCAATGGGTAGCTGCCGAGCGTCTCGGTATTGGTCGCAATGTCGATCGAATGCGGCTGCACCCACTGGTCGACCCGCGGGAACGCGTGCACGCTGCCGCGGCCGTCCAGCACGATGTCGAACACGTCGGCGCTCACATTCAGGAGTATCGGAGTCGGTGCCCCCACCTGGCCGACGGTGGCCAGGTTGACGATCGAGATCAGCGCATCGTGACCGACGGCCGCGGTCTGGCCGTCAGGCGAAATCGAGACGGACGTCGGGACCTTGTTCAGCAATTGCCGGGTCTCGGTCGAGGTCGCGACATCGTAGACGTAGAGTGCGTTCACCGGATAGCTCGCGACCATGACGAGCCGGTTCAATGCCTTGCTGAATTCCGCATCGACGACGTTGTGCGGCAGCGCCACGCGGCTTGCGACATCGAGCGGCGTGACGCCCGGTTCCGGACCGGCGCCGACGCTGATCGTCGTTGATATCGCGAATGGGCTGCCCTGCACCTGCCGCACACAGCTTTGGTCGTAACAGACCGTGACGTCGACCGTGTCGTTGTACGAACCGGAGTTGAGTTGCTGGGCCGACTTGAAAGTGATACTCACTTCCGCAATTGCGCTTGCGGCGAGTATCTGGGTCGTGACGCCCTGGATGCCGTTCGACGAGTTGCTGGTCTGCACGTAGGTGCCAGCGGCCGGCACCGGGGAGATCGAGACAAATACGGATTCGCTGCGGTTGGTCGTTTCGCCGACAGTCGCCGCGACCTGCACCGAACTGCGGTCGATAGTCGCCGTGGCCGTGCCGTTTCCGCTCACGACGTAGGACGTCGTAATCGTCAAGGGGCTGCCTGCAATCTGCTTGACGCAGGGCTGCTCGGTGCAAACGCGCAGCTGGATGTTGTCGGCGTAGGTGTTGTTCTGGAGCGAGCCGGGGGAGCGGAAGATGATTTGCACGGTCGCTTGCGTCGCGCTGCTGACGATGAGATCGACTGTGTCGATGCCCGCGACCGAATAGGATCCTTCCACGAAGAGCCCGGCTGCGGGCGGGTTGGTGACCGTCAGCACAACGTTGCCGATCGGCGCCTGGTCGCCCGGGGTCGCGGTGACAGAGACGTTGCCGGTGCTTGCGTTAACGCGCGTGGCGGAACCCGCCGGATTGCCGCCACTACCACCGCCGCCGCCGCAGGCTTGCAGCAGCGCAGCGAATAGAAGGAGAACCCCCAGTCGCGCGGTTGCCAGTTTCATGCCCTGACCCTCCCCGAAGTCACGGCCGACCCAGCTAATTGTCAGCCGATTTTACGCCCGGCCGGAGGTGGCGGCGCAGGTAGCACTGGAATCATGGGCTTAGCGGAGTATTCTGGGCGGTACAAATGCTGGAGTTCGTCATGGCAATCGCACTGACCTCGTCGGCGTTTAACCATAACGGTCCGATTCCCAAGCAATACACCTGCCAGGGCAAGAACGTCTCGCCCGCACTCGCGTGGAGCGGCGTGCCGAAGGGCACGAAAAGCCTGGCGCTGATCGTGGACGATCCGGATGCACCGGATCCGGCCGCGCCCAAGATGATCTGGGTGCACTGGGTGCTCTACAACATTCCGGTGAGCGCAAAGGAATTGAAGGAAGCTGTCGCACCGGGGGCGTTGCCAGCCGGCACACGTGAAGGAATCAACGACTGGCAGCGCAGCGGCTACGGCGGGCCCTGCCCGCCGATCGGCCGGCACCGCTATTACCACAAGCTCTACGCACTCGATGTGACGCTGCCGGATCTCAAGCACCCGACCAAGGAGGCGCTCGAGAAAGCGATGGAAGGCCATGTGCTCGGCAATGTCGAGCTGATGGGCACCTACCAGAAAAACTGACGCACCCGATTTGCGTCAAAGTCCCAGGTCGGAGAGTCCGGGGTAGTCGTCAGGCCGCCGCCCGAGCGGCCAGTGATATTTTCGCTCGCTCTCCTTGATCGGCAGGTCGTTGATGCTGGCGATGCGCCGCTGCATGAAGCCCTGCGGCGTCGAACTCCCAGTTCTCGTTGCCGTAGGAACGGAACCAGTGCCCCGAGTCGTCGTGCCACTCGTAGGCGAAGCGCACGGCGATGCGGTTGCCGTGGAACGCCCACAGTTCCTTGATCAGGCGATAGTCGAGTTCCTTGTTCCACTTGCGGATCAGGAACTGGACGATGGCTTCGCGGCCGCTCAAGAACTCCGAGCGGTTGCGCCAGGTGCTGTCCGGGGTATAAGCGAGGGCGACGCGCTCGGGCTCGCGGGTGTTCCAGGCGTCCTCCGCCATGCGGACTTTCTTCGCCGCGGTCTCTGCATCGAAGGGCGGAAACGGCGGGCGCGGATTTTCGGTTGCCATGGCGCCTAGGATAGCCCGCGGGCCCGGCTTGCGCAGGCCCTGCTATGCTCGCCCGCCATGACGGAACTGCGCCGCGACCTGACGCTGACCCACGGTATCGCGATCGTCGTCGGCATCACGATCGGCACGGGCGTATTCCTGAAATCTGCGCCGATGGCCCAGGCGGTCGGCTCGCCGCTCCTGGTAATGGCAGCCTGGACGGTTGCGGGCGTG